>JBCCBQ010000008.1:0-182681 GCA_039033955.1 Pseudomonadota bacterium | reverse complement strand
TCTTCACATAGTCAGCGTGGCCGGGGCAGTCGACGTGGGCATAGTGACGGTTCTCCGTCTCATACTCCACGTGGGCCGTGTTGATCGTGATCCCGCGCGCCTTCTCTTCCGGCGCACTGTCGATCTCCTCATAGGACTTCTTCTCGGCACCCGTCACATCGGCAAGCGTCATCGTGATCGCAGCCGTCAGAGTCGTCTTGCCGTGGTCAACGTGGCCGATCGTGCCAATGTTCACATGCGGCTTGTTCCGCTCAAACTTTTCCTTGGCCATTGGGCCCTCCTATCGTCTTTCTAGGCGGCAGACTAACCCGCCAGCTCCTGAATAATTTTGCTCGCTTCGCCTTTTGGCACTTCAGCGTAATGATCGAATTGCATGGTGAACTGAGCACGCCCTTGCGACATGCCCCTGAGGTCCGACACATACCCGAACATATTCACCAGCGGCACAGTCGCGTTGATCGCCGTTGCATTACCACGCGGCTCTGAGCCCTGGATCTGTCCACGACGGGAATTCAGATCGCCAATGATGTCACCCATATAGTCTTCAGGCGTAATCACCTCGACCTTCATCATAGGCTCCATCAGGCGTGGGTCGCCCTGCTCTTTCAATTCACGGAATGCTGCACGAGCCGCGATCTCGAACGCCAGAACCGACGAGTCGACATCGTGGAAGGCACCATCGACCAGCGTCGCCCGGAAGTCGGTCATTGGATAGCCAGCAAGAAGACCGTTTTCCTTTGCGCTGTTGAAACCCTTCTCAACACCCGGGATGTATTCCTTCGGAACCGCACCACCGACAATCTTCGACTCAAACTCAAAACCGGAACCCGGCTCCAATGGCTCGAAATCGACCTTGATGCGGGCAAACTGCCCAGACCCACCAGACTGCTTCTTGTGGGTGTAATCAATCTGAGCCGCACGGCCGAGCGCTTCACGATAAGCCACCATCGGCTGACCGATATTCGCCTCAACCTTGAACTCACGCTTCAGACGGTCAACAAGGATATCGAGGTGAAGTTCGCCCATCCCTTTCATGATTGTCTGCCCGGACTCGTGGTCAGTTTCGACACGGAAGGATGGATCTTCTGCCGCAAGACGCTGCAGACCAACGGACATTTTCTCCTGGTCAGCTTTCGATTTTGGTTCAACCGCAATCTCTATAACTGGATCCGGGAAGTTCATTGTTTCGAGCACAACTTGCTGGTTGGAATCGCAAAGCGAGTCCCCGGTTGTCGTATCTTTCAGACCGGCAAGCGCGATAATGTCGCCTGCATAGGCTTCTTCGATCTCTTCACGATCGTTCGAGTGCATCATCATCATCCGACCGACGCGCTCTTTCTTGCCCTTCGTTGAGTTGGCAATCGAGCCGCCCTTCGTAAGCGTACCGGAATAAATCCGGACAAACGTGAGCGAGCCAACAAATGGGTCGTTCATGATCTTGAACGCGAGGCCAGAGAAAGGCTGCGCATCATCAGCCGAGCGTTCAATGTTGCGTTCCTCGGTCTCATCACCAGGCGCAAAGCCCTTATAGGCCTCAACATCCAGAGGACCCGGAAGGAAATCGATAACGGCGTTCAGCATTGGCTGCACGCCTTTGTTCTTGAACGCAGATCCGCAAAGCACAGGAACAAACGCCATCTCAAGCGTACCCTTTCGAATCAGCTTGATCAGCGTTGCCTCGTCCGGCTCATTGCCTTCGAGATAGGCTTCCATCGCCTCCTCGTCCTGCTCAACCGCAAGCTCGACGAGTTCGCCGCGCATCTCTTCGCACTTCGCTTTCAAATCGTCGCGGATCTCACGGAGTTCCCAGGTCGCGCCAAGGTCTTCACCGGCCCAGACCCACTCTTTCATTGTGATGAGATCAACGTGGCCTTCGAGTTCTGTCTCCGCACCAATCGGACACTGGATCGGCAACGGTTGCGCGCCAGTCCGGTCCTTGATCATATCAACGCAGTTGAAGAAGTCAGCGCCGATCTTGTCCATTTTATTGACGAACACGATACGCGGAACCTTGTACCGATCGGCCTGTCGCCAAACGGTCTCGGTCTGAGGCTCAACACCGGCATTCGCATCGAGCACACAAACGGCACCGTCAAGCACCGCAAGCGAACGCTCGACCTCAATTGTGAAATCCACGTGCCCAGGCGTGTCGATAATGTTGAAACGGTGTTTCTCAGTCTGAGCAGACTGCCCATCCTCAGTACGTTCCCAGAACGTGGTCGTCGCAGCAGACGTAATCGTAATACCGCGCTCTTGTTCCTGCTCCATCCAGTCCATTGTGGCAGCGCCATCATGGACTTCCCCGATCTTGTGAGACTTACCTGTGTAGTAAAGGATGCGTTCAGTAGTTGTCGTTTTACCGGCATCAATGTGGGCCATGATGCCAAAATTACGATAGCGCTCCAGCGGGTATTCGCGGGCCATTTGACTTACCTTCGTTGAAAGAAATTAGAGGGGGTATCAGCTACCAACGATAATGGGAGAAAGCACGATTCGCTTCCGCCATACGGTGTGTATCTTCACGCTTCTTGACTGCGGAACCGCGACCTTGGCTGGCATCCATCACTTCACCAGCCAGACGTTCACGCATCGTGTTTTCATTGCGTCCACGCGCAGCTGCGGCGAGCCACCGAATGGCGAGAGCTTGCCGACGCTCAGGACGGACCTCAACCGGGACCTGATAGGTTGCACCACCAACCCGGCGGGAGCGCACCTCCACAGCTGGTGAAACAGACTCGAGCGCATCCCTGAAAACATCCACAGGATCACGTTTCGCGCGCTCTTCTACCAAATCAAGCGCACCGTAGACGATACGCTCCGCGACAGACTTTTTGCCGTCGACCATGATCTGGTTCATGAACTTTGACAGGACCACATCCTTAAATTTCGGATCTGGCAAAACCTGACGTTTCTCAGCGCGATGGCGACGGGACATGGTCTTCTCTCTATTTTGGTTTCTTAACGCCGTAATGCGAACGGCGTTGTCTGCGGTCTTTTACGCCCTGTGTATCGAGGACGCCGCGAAGGATATGATAGCGGACACCAGGAAGGTCTTTCACCCGACCACCACGGATCAAAACAACAGAGTGTTCCTGGAGATTGTGGCCTTCGCCCGGGATGTAACTCACGACTTCATAACCAGACGTCAAACGTACTTTGGCGACTTTACGCAGCGCTGAGTTCGGTTTCTTAGGTGTCGTTGTGTAAACGCGCGTACATACGCCGCGACGTTGCGGACAGGCCTTGAGGGCGGGTACCTTGTTTCGCGACGGCTTGGACTGCCGAGGCTTCCGGATAAGCTGGTTGATCGTCGGCATTGCCGGCCTTTCATCTGGTTTAGCCCCTTCTGGCTTATTCGGGGCCTAGTCTTCAACTCATAGAACCGAGACGACCATTGCGGCCTCTCGGCATGTCTTAACTATCGATAATTACTGTTTCAGCCGAAGCTGAGTTTGGGCGCGGTGTAGTCCCCTGCCCTCTATTCGTCAAGAGCCACCGATCAGTAAGTTTGATGGATAATCATCAAAACAGAACGTCGCGTTTTCAGCATCATATACTCGTGTTTATCTACCTTATCCATAAGCAGCGAGTTTGGACGAGTTTAAGCCAACGAAAAGCCCCCGAGGAGTGACTCCACGGGGGCTTAATCATCATGTGTTTTGGGCTCTACTCAGCCGCATCCGGCTCGGGTGCCGGGAGCGCTGCCGCAGCCTCTGCTTCAGCCGCCGCCGCAGCCTTCGCACGGGCGTTGCGCAGCCGCGTATCGCGATCGCCTGCGATCTTACGATAGCGACGCATCGAACCACCCGTTCCCGCCGGGATCAGACGACCAACGATAACATTCTCTTTCAAGCCTTCCAGCGTATCGACCTTGCCTTGCAGAGAGGCTTCGGTCAGCACGCGGGTCGTCTCCTGGAATGACGCTGCGGAGATGAAGCTTCGTGTCTGCAAGCTCGCTTTCGTGATGCCCAGCAGAACAGGTGTGCCGGTGGCTTCCTGCTTCTTCCGTTTGCGGGCCGCAGCATTTGCCGCATCGAACTCGAGAATGTCGACCTGCTCTCCTTGAAGCAGATTTGTATCGCCAGAATTGTTTACCTCGATCTTCTGAAGCATTTGGCGAACAATCACCTCAATATGCTTGTCATTGATCGGCACGCCCTGGAGACGATAAACCTTCTGGATCTCTTCAACGAGATAGTCAGCGAGTGCCTCTACACCAAGAATTGCGAGAATATCCTGCGGGGCGGGGTTACCGTCCATCAGATACTCACCCTTCTTGATGAAATCACCGTCCTGAACAGCAAGGTGCTTCGTCTTGGGAACGAGGTAATCGACAGGATCCTGCCCCTCGACTTCCGAAACGATCGAGACGCGGCGCTTATTCTTATAATCGCGCCCATAAACCACCTTACCATCGATCTCAGCGATAATGGCGTGATCTTTCGGACGGCGCGCTTCGAAGAGTTCGGCCACCCGCGGCAGACCACCCGTAATATCGCGGGTCTTTGCACCACCAGTGGTGATCCGAGCCAGCGAGTCACCCGGTCCGACGGTATCTCCGTCATTAACCGAAAGGATCGCACCTACCGACAGAAGATAGACGGCTTCACCACCATTGGAGAGCTTGACCGGCTCACCCTTCTTATCGACGACCTGAATGGCCGGTTTCACATCCGCGCCTTTCGAGGCCGAGCGCCAATCGACCAGCACCCGAGATGATAGACCTGTCGTTTCATCGGTCTCCTCACGGCAGGTTACACCATCGATGACGTCGATCAGTTTTACAGTACCCGAAACCTCACTGACGATCGGTTGGACAAATGGATCCCAGTCGGCAAGCTTCTCACCAGGTTTCACCTTGGCACCGTCTTTGAAGTACAACCGCGTACCATAGGTTGGCTTGAATGACTGACGCACAAGACCGTCAGCATCGACGACCGACACTTCCATGTGGCGACCAATCACCACAAGCGTCTTGTCTTTCCGGGTAACGATCGCCTCATCTGTGAACTTCAGCTTACCTTCAAAGTTACATTCGACTTGCGACTGATCGGCAACCTGCGCCGTGCCACCAATGTGGAACGTTCGCATGGTCAGCTGCGTGCCCGGCTCACCGATGGACTGGGCGGCGATCACACCGACCGCTTCGCCCATATTCACCATGGTGCCCCGGGCAAGGTCTCGTCCATAGCACTGTACGCAAATGCCATTTGAAGTTTCGCAAACCAGAGGCGAGCGAACCTTCAGTTTGTCGAGCCCAGCTTCGTCGATCAAGGCAACAACACCTTCATCAATGTAGGTACCCGCAGGGATAACAACTTCCTCAGTGCCTGGACGGTTCGCATTCTCGGCTGTTACGCGACCAAGTACGCGCTCTCCGAGCGACACGACAACGTCGGCACCATCCATAACAGGTGTCAGCGTGATACCCTTATCGGTCCCGCAGTCCTCCTCGTTCACGATGCAATCCTGGGCAACGTCGACAAGGCGACGCGTGAGATAGCCAGAGTTCGCGGTCTTCAAAGCCGTATCGGCAAGACCCTTCCGCGCACCGTGTGTCGAGTTGAAGTATTCAAGGACGGTTAGCCCTTCCTTGAAGTTCGACACAATAGGTGTCTCGATGATCTCACCGGACGGCTTAGCCATGAGCCCGCGCATACCAGCAAGCTGCTTCATCTGGTTCTTCGATCCCCGAGCACCGGAGTTCGCCATCATAAAGACCGAGTTGGTCTCTTCCTGACGGCCGGTATCTTCGTTGATGCGAGCCTCACCAGCCGCGTCCATCATGGCATCGGCGACTTTGTCCGTACACGTGGACCAGGCATCGACAACCTTGTTGTATTTCTCACCGCGAGTGATCAGGCCATCTGCATACTGGCGCTCATACTCAGACACTTGCTGGCGCGTATCCTCCACAAGTTTTTGCTTGGCGACCGGGATCACCATGTCGTCTTTGCCGAAGGAAATACCGGCCTTACAAGCTTCGCCGAAGCCAAGCGCCATTAGCCTGTCACAGAAGATCACCGTCGCCTTCTGACCGCAGTTCCGATACACCTCGTCGATGAGTGAGCCGATGGCTTTCTTCGTCATCAGCTGATTAGCAATATCGGCTGACAGCGTAGCATCACGCGGCAGCAAATCGGCGATCATCAAACGACCAGGCGTCGTATCGATCACCTGAACGATGGGCTTATTGTCCTCATCTACCGTTTCATATTTCGCCTTGATCTTGGCGTGCAGAGAGAGCGTGCCTGAGTTCAAAGCGTGTTCCAACTCTGCGGCGTCGGAGATCATCATCCCCTCGCCCTGCTCTCCTTCTTTGTCGAGGGAGAGGTAGTAGAGCCCAAGGACAATATCCTGCGACGGCACAATAATCGGACGACCATTTGCCGGCGACAAGATGTTGTTCGTCGACATCATAAGCACACGCGCTTCAAGCTGGGCTTCCAGCGATAGCGGCACATGAACAGCCATCTGGTCGCCGTCAAAGTCAGCATTGAAAGCTGCACATACGAGCGGGTGAAGCTGGATGGCCTTACCTTCAATCAGCTTTGGCTCAAACGCCTGGATACCAAGACGGTGAAGCGTCGGCGCACGGTTCAACATGACCGGGTGCTCGCGGATAACCTCTTCGAGAATATCCCAAACCTCAGGACGTTCTTTCTCAACAAGCTTCTTCGCAGCCTTCACCGTGCCTGCAAGCCCTTTCGCGTCGAGCCGCGCATAGATGAATGGTTTGAAGAGCTCCAGGGCCATTTTCTTCGGCAGGCCGCACTCGTGCAGGCGCATGTTTGGACCAACAACGATGACCGAACGACCGGAATAGTCGACACGCTTTCCGAGAAGGTTTTGACGGAAACGCCCCTGCTTACCTTTCAGCATGTCCGAAAGTGATTTCAGAGGACGCTTGTTCGTGCCCGTAATAACGCGGCCACGACGACCATTGTCGAAGAGAGCATCAACGGACTCTTGGAGCATCCGCTTCTCGTTCCGGATAATAATGTCCGGCGCGCGAAGTTCCATAAGGCGCTTCAAACGATTGTTCCGGTTGATCACACGGCGATAAAGGTCGTTGAGGTCTGACGTCGCGAAACGGCCACCGTCCAGCGGGACCAGCGGACGAAGATCCGGCGGGATAACCGGAACGATCGTCATGATCATCCACTCTGGCTTCGCACCAGAAGCCAGGAACGCTTCGACGACTTTAAGACGCTTCGCAGCTTTCTTTAGCTTTAGCTCAGAAGTCGCTTCTTTCACTTCAGTGCGAAGGATTTCAGCATCGCTTTCGAGGTCGATCGCCCGCAGCATTTCACGAATAGCTTCAGCACCGATCATAGCGCTGAATGCGTCTTCGCCATGCATATCCTGCGCTTCCATATACTCCTCTTCGGTGAGGAGCTGTTTCGGCTCAAGCTCGGTCAGACCAGGCTCGATGACCACGTAGCTTTCAAAGTACAGCACGCGCTCGACATCTTTCAGCGCCATGTCGAGCAGAGCAGAAATCCGGGACGGAAGCGATTTCAGGAACCAGATATGAGCAACCGGAGCCGCAAGTTCGATATGGCCCATACGCTCGCGACGAACGCGTGCGAGCGTGACCTCAACACCGCACTTCTCACAGGTGATCCCGCGATACTTAATACGCTTATATTTTCCGCAAAGGCACTCATAATCCTTTACCGGTCCGAAGATCCGAGCGCAGAACAAGCCGTCCCGCTCAGGCTTGAAGGTCCGGTAGTTGATCGTCTCAGGTTTCTTGATTTCACCTGACGACCACGACCTGATCTTTTCCGGACTGGCAATCGAGATTTTGATCGCCTCGAAGCTCGGAGCCGGGGCGTTTGGGTTGAAAATGTTGGTGACATCCTGGCGCATGATGTTCCACTTTCTTCATCGTTGGGCGGTCGGGGATTAAATTGCCGCCCTGGGTTTAACAGGAGTAGTCGGGAGCTGTTGGTTTTAGGCCCCCGCCTCCTCCGGTTTTTCTTCTTCGATCAATTCGACGTTGAGGCCAAGTGACCGCATTTCTTTCACAAGCACGTTGAAACTCTCCGGCACACCGGCCTCGAATGTATCATCCCCACGAACGATCGCTTCGTAGACCTTGGCACGTCCTGCCGTATCATCCGACTTCACAGTGAGCATCTCCTGCAGCGTGTATGCAGCGCCGTAGGCCTCAAGAGCCCAGACTTCCATCTCACCGAAGCGCTGACCACCAAACTGGGCCTTACCGCCGAGCGGCTGCTGGGTAACGAGGGAGTACGGCCCTGTCGAACGAGCGTGGATCTTTTCATCTACGAGGTGATGGAGTTTCAGGAGATACTTATAACCAACGGTAACCGGGCGATTAAAGGCCTCACCCGTCCGACCGTCGTAAAGTGTAACCTGACCGGAGCTGTCGAGCCCTGCTCTCTCGAGCAGCTTAACAATGTCTGCTTCTCGCGCACCGTCGAAAACCGGCGTCGCAATCGGCACACCATTGTTAAGATTGCCAGCAAGTTCCAGGATTTCTTCATCTGAGTCAGGAAGATCAACCTCGTCCTTGCCGTAGACAGTTTCGAGAGCCTTCCGTAGTTTGCCTGCATCGTTGTCCTGATGCCACTCCTCAAGGGCGTTATCGATCATTCGACCGAGACCTGAGCAGGCCCAACCCATATGGGTTTCGAGGATCTGCCCAACGTTCATTCTGGATGGAACCCCGAGCGGATTCAGCACAATGTCCACACCAGTGCCGTCCTCAAGGAATGGCATATCCTCAACCGGATTGATCTTCGAGATCACACCCTTGTTTCCGTGACGTCCGGCCATCTTGTCGCCGGGCTGCAGCTTCCGCTTCACCGCTAGGAAAACCTTCACGACTTTCATGACGCCCGGAGGCAGATCATCGCCGCGCTGGACCTTCTCCACTTTGTCGTTGAAGCGAGCCTCAAGGTCGGCAATGGACGCATCGAACTGTGACCGAAGCGCGTCCAGCTCGCCCTGCACTTTCTCGTTTTTGAGCGCCACCTGCCAAAGCTGGTTCGGCGGCACATCGTCGAGATCAGCAAGTTTGATCTTGCCAGCAGAAATATTGCCAGGACCGGACACAGCTTCCTTGCCAATCAGAAGCTCTTTCAGGCGCGTATAGGTGTTACGCTCAAGAATAGACTGCTCGTCTTCCTTGTCTTCCTGAAGCTGCTCGATTTGCTCCCGCTCGATCTGCAGGGCCCGTTGGTCTTTATCGATGCCGTGGCGATTAAACACCCGAACCTCAACAACCGTGCCCGCATCGCCCGGAGGCACGCGCAGTGACGTATCCCGAACATCAGAAGCTTTCTCACCGAAGATCGCGCGGAGAAGCTTCTCCTCCGGTGTCATCGGGCTCTCACCTTTCGGTGTCACCTTACCGACCAGAATATCCCCGGCTTTGACCTCGGCTCCGACCGCCACAATGCCGGCCTCGTCGAGGTTCCTGAGAGCTTCCTCACCAACGTTCGGAATATCCCGCGTGATCTCTTCAGGACCAAGCTTCGTATCGCGCGCAGCGATTTCAAACTCTTCAAGGTGGATAGACGTGAAGACATCGTCTTTCACGATCCGTTCAGAGATTAGGATCGAGTCCTCAAAGTTGTAGCCATTCCATGGCATGAACGCGACGAGCACATTCCGACCAAGGGCCAACTCACCGAGATCGGTCGATGGACCGTCAGCAATAATGTCCCCAGTCGTCACCATATCGCCCACTTGAACAATCGGACGCTGGTTAATGCAGGAATTCTGGTTGGACCGGCGGAACTTGGCGAGTCGATAGATGTCGACGCCAGACCGGCCAACGTCGGCCTCTTCGGTCGCGCGAACAACGATCCGCGTAGCGTCAACTTGCTCAACCACACCAGAACGCTTTGCCACCACAGCGGCGCGGCTATCCCGCGCCACAACGGACTCCATGCCCGTACCGACGAGCGGCGCTTCAGAACGCACTAGCGGCACGGCCTGACGTTGCATGTTAGAGCCCATCAGAGCGCGGTTCGCATCGTCATTTTCGAGGAACGGAATAAGTGATGCCGCAACAGAGACAACCTGCTTCGGCGACACGTCCATATACTGGACTTCATCGCGCGGCACCAAAGTCGCTTCACCGTTGATACGGGCGTTGACGAATTCGTTCTCCAGCGAACCCTTGCCATCGACCGTGGCGTTCGCCTGCGCGATCGAATACCGCGTCTCTTCCATGGCTGAGAGGTAGACAACCTCTTCACCGAGCTTACCGCTCTCTACTTTCCGGTAGGGGCTTTCAATAAAGCCATACTTGTTGATGCGGGCATGGGTCGCGAGGGAGTTGATCAGACCGATATTCGGCCCCTCCGGCGTTTCAATCGGACAGATCCGGCCATAATGAGTCGGGTGCACGTCGCGCACCTCGAACCCGGCACGCTCACGTGTGAGACCGCCCGGCCCCAGCGCTGACAGGCGACGCTTGTGAGTGATCTCGGACAGCGGATTGGTCTGGTCCATAAACTGCGAAAGCTGAGACGATCCGAAGAACTCACGAACAGACGCGACCACGGGCTTCGCATTGATCAGATCGTGCGGCATCACGGTGTCGATATCGACAGAGGACATCCGTTCTTTGATCGCCCGCTCCATGCGAACAAGACCGATGCGATAGTTATTTTCCATCAGCTCGCCAACGGAACGCACACGGCGGTTTCCGAGATTGTCGATATCATCGACTTCGCCCCGGCCATCTTTCAGGTCGAGGATAACCTTCATGACAGAGAGAATATCGTCCTTGCGTAGCGTACGCTCTGTATCTTCAGCCTGCTCGAACTCATCGATCGTGGCCGCAAGACGCATATTCATCTTAACCCGACCGACAGCCGACAGGTCATAACGCTCGGAATCAAAGAAAAGCTGGTTGAACAGCCCTTCCGCGGCCTCAAGGGTCGGTGGCTCACCAGGGCGCATCACTCGGTAAATATCCGACAGCGCCTCGAAACGGGTCTCGTTCTTATCTGCGAACAGCGTATTCCGCAGCCATACGCCTCGACCGGACGCATCGATGTCAAGAACTTCAATCGATTCAATGCCCTGATCGCGGAGTTCAGCGATCAGTTCCTCGGTCAGCTCGTCACAGGCTTCACCGTAGATCTCACCTGTTTCCATATTGACGACATCGCTCGCCAAGAACTTGCCCTCGAGCGCGGTCGACGGAAGCAACAACTCATCGGTCTTGCCCTCCGCGATTTTTCGCGCGCCGAGAACGGTGATCTTTTTGCCTGCTGGCGCAACAACTTTATTGGATTTCGCATCGACCAGGTCAAAATCGGGCTTAGCACCCTTCCAGGCAGCTTGCCGGAAACCTGTAATCCAACCCTTCTTGTCGAGCCGGTAGACAGATTTCGTATAGAACGACTCCAGAATATCGTCGGTGTCATATCCGAGCGCATAAAGAAGTGTCGTAGCTGGGAGCTTCCGCTTCCGGTCGATCCGGACATTAAGAATGTCCTTCGCATCGAACTCAAAGTCGAGCCAGGATCCGCGATAGGGGATAATCCGCGCAGCGAACAAGAGCTTTCCAGACGAATGCGTCTTGCCCTTGTCGTGGTCGAAAAACACACCTGGTGAACGGTGCATCTGCGAAACGATGACCCGCTCGGTCCCGTTGATGATAAACGTCCCCTTGTCGGTCATCAGAGGTACATCGCCGAGATAGACCTCTTGCTCCTTCACCTCTTTAACAGATTTCGCGCCGGTCTCTTCATCAACGTCAAAAACGATGAGCTGCAACAGTACCTTCAACGGCGCAGCATAGGTCAGATCACGCTGCTGGCATTCTTCCACATCGAACTTCGGCGGCTCGAATTCATAGGATACATACTCCAGCACAGCCCGTTCGGAGAAATCCTTGATCGGGAACACGCTGCGAAACACACCGCCCAGCCCTTCGTCCAAAGGACGCTCGTCTTTCGGCGTATGCATCTGAAGGAAGTGCTCATAAGAGGCTCTTTGGACCTCGATCAGGTTGGGCATTTCCACCGCTTCTGCAATGCGCCCGAAAGATTTGCGGATACGTTTCTTTTCAGTGAACGAGAGAGCCATCAATGTGTCCCAGTTTAAAGCCTGCCAGAATGACCAGCAGATGTTTGCCGCCTAGATGCGCGGTCGCGGCGACCCCCGGTTAGAGGCCGCCGCGCTTTATTTTTACAAGGGAAACCGAGCAGGACCGCGCACCCGCCCTTCCCTTCTACGCTGTCGCCAGCGGGACAAGACCGTTATTTGATCTCGACCGTTGCGCCGGCTTCTTCGAACTTCTTCTTGAGCTCTTCAGCTTCGTCCTTCGATACGCCCTCTTTAATCGGCTTCGGCGCACCTTCAACCAGTTCTTTGGCTTCTTTGAGGCCAAGACCGGAAACGACTTCACGGACGACCTTAATGACGCCGATTTTCTTCTCGCCGCCTGATGTCAGAATAACGTCGAATTCCGTTTTTTCTTCTGCTGGTCCAGCGTCGCCGCCGCCACCAGCTGCCGGACCAGCTACAGCCACAGCGGCCGCCGCTTTAATGCCACGCTCTTCGAGATAGTCGTTGAGCTCCTTGGCTTCAAGGATGGTGAGGCCGAGAAGCTCGTCACCGATTTTTGCAATATCTGCCATTTGATGTCTGTCTTTCAGTATAAGGTGAGTTAGTATTTTGGTGTTGCGTTGGGTGTGGCCTTAGGCGCTTGCCTGCTCTCCGATAGCTGTAATCGCACCAGCAAGCTGCTGACCCGGCGCGCTGAGACGCTGAGTAACCTGACTTGCCTGACCGAGCAGCCTTGCGGCGATTGTCGCAATAAGCTCTTCGCGCGATGGCATTTTAGCGAGAACATCAACACCCGCCGCGTCCATCACTTCGTCGCCCATCAGGGCTCCGATAAGCTTCAGCTTCTCGTTGTCCTTGGCAAACTCGGTAGTCGCTTTCGCCGCTGCCGCAGGATCTTCTGCATAGGCAATAGCCACCTGACCAGTGAACAGGTCTGCCGCCGCATCGCCGCCTTTACCCGAAAGGGCCTTTTTGGCGATCCGGTTCTTGACCACTTTGAGCCGCCCACCACTCTCACGGAGTTTGGTGCGCAACCCGCTCATTTCCGCAACGCTAAGACCGGTATAGTGGGTTACGACGACAGATCCGGCTTCCTCGAAGACACCTTCGAGTTCCTTCAATGCCAACGCTTTTCCAGCTTTATCCATTACGGTTCTCCAAAACAGGCTTCCGGACCATCCAGACGCCCTGGTGTCCGCCTTCCGGGACAGCATCCCTTCCAGCGCCTGCCCAGGGCAGTCGGTCAGCCTGGAACTGCACAATTACAGCGCCCGTCTCACCTTGCCCCGTCTGCATGGGAATTATGCGCCCAAATGAACACACCCATGGTCTCGGACAGGAAAACGGGAGACATCCGAATCAATTCAGATGCTCCCGCAAGCCGCGCTATCTAGCGCCTTTACTATGCTTCTGCAAGTGCCTCTTGTGCATCAATTATGATGCCCGGGCCCATTGTCGAAGAAAGTGCAATTTTCTTCACATAGGTACCTTTTGCACCCGATGGTTTTGCTTTCATGAGAGCGCCAATGAATGAATTAACATTGGCCTGCAGCGCATCCTCAGTGAAGCTAGCTTTGCCCACGCCAGCGTGAACGATGCCTTCCTTCTCGACGCGGAACTCTACGGCACCACCCTTTGAGCTCTTTACAGCTTCACCGACATTCGGCGTCACCGTACCAACCTTCGGGTTCGGCATCAGTCCTCGCGGCCCAAGAATTTTACCAAGCCGACCGACAACGGCCATCATATCCGGCGTCGCGATAACCCGATCAAAATCGGCAAAGCCGCCTTGAATCTGTTCCATCAGGTCTTCAGCACCGACGATGTCTGCGCCAGCTTCTTTCGCCTCATCAGCTTTCGCATCCCGGGCAAACACAGCCACACGAACGTCCTTACCCGTGCCAGACGGCAGGTTCACGACGCCGCGCACCATTTGGTCGGCATATTTTGGGTCAACACCAAGATTGACGGCCATCTCGATTGTCTCATCGAACTTCGCTTTTGCGTTGCCTTTTACGAGGCTCACAGCTTCAGCGACCGAGTACTGCTTGTCTGCATCAACGGCTTCACGCGCCGCACGATAACGTTTTCCTGCTGCCATTGTCCCTACTCCACCACTTCCAGACCCATTGAACGGGCCTGACCTGCAATGATCTTCGCGCCCGCATCGAGGTCGTTCGCGTTCAGATCGTTCATTTTGACTTCCGCGATCTCACGGCACTGAGCCATGGTCACCGAACCAGCAGTTTCATAGCCAGGCTTCTGAGAACCTTTCTTGAGCTTGGCAGCCTTTAGAAGCAACACAGATCCAGGAGGCGACTTCACGATGAAAGTGAAGGACTTGTCCTGATAGTAGTCGATGACCACAGGCACCTTCACGCCGCCTTCCATGCCTTGGGTCTTGGCATTGAACGCTTTGCAGAATTCCATGATGTTGATGCCGCGCTGACCGAGCGCAGGACCAACAGGTGGGGATGGATTGGCCTGACCGGCCGGTATCTGGAGCTTCAGCTGCCCCAGCAGTTTCTTCGCCATTTTGTCCTCACAACATTGACGTGGACGGTGGTCTTTCGATCCGCCCGGTTGATAACAGAGGCCCCGCGGTCATGCGCCGAAGCTACGCTCCCGCAAGGAACAGCGGCGTATGGGGGAATGAGGATGACGTGTCAAGCAGGACGCGCGGCGTCTGCGCACACGCAGATCAAACTCTTCATCGGCTAGCCATAATCTCCCGCAGGGTCTCCTCCGGAAGTTCGAAGACCTTTAGCCCGTTCGCACCGACCATAGTCTCTGCGGCGACCATCGCATTGACGATCGCCTCTTCTGTCGCCTCCACCGTCGCTTCGAACAGGGGTGTGAGGTGATCATTCGGAAACATCGAAATGCCACTAGAGATGTCGTTTTCCCGGAGACTTGATTCAAACGCTGTTGAGAAAGCGACGAATATATCACCGGACCCATCGCTGCTGACTGCACCAAGCCGCCCGAGAGCAATACTCGGACGTTTAGCAATTCGGTTCAGCTGATGGGGCAACACCGGTGCATCTGTCGCAACGACAACAATGATCGATCCATCCGGACCAACATCCTCTTCCTCACCCGTCACCGATGCGCAGTTTGGAAACCCGGACGCCCGCTCGGGTCGTATACTCGGATCTGTGTAACACGGTGTAAGTTGCCCATGCAGCTCCGCCACCGGAACACTGGCAATCTGCTTCAGGGCGGTTCGTGCGCCGTAATTGCACTGAACCAAAACGCCAAGAGTGTACGTCTCACCTCCGAACTCAACGAGGCGAGACGACGTCCCGATACCGCCCTTGAATCGATTGCAGAGCATGCCCGTGCCGCCGCCGACCGCTCCCTCAGCAACGGGCCCGTCGCTCGCATTGCGCATGGCCTCCAACGCATGCTCCCGGGTGACATGGAAGCCATTGATGTCGTTCAGCCTGCCGTCATAGGTCTCGGCCACAACCGGCGCATGCCAGTCTGCCGCCCAACCCGTATCCACCATCCACTCGACAGCCGCATCCCGAACCGCACCCACGGAATGGGTATTTGTTATGAGAACCGGGCCATCGATCAGGCCACGCTCCTGCAGCCATGTTGTGCCAGTCATCTCTCCTGAATTGTTGAGCGCGAACCAGCCGCCAAAGACAGGGCGCGTGGATGACTTGCCACGTGGATGAACCGCCGTGACGCCCGTACGCACTGGCCCCTCGCCTCGCACGAGCTTTCCCTCGCCGGATATGATTGTCGTATGCCCCACCTCCACGCCGTCCACATCGGTAATCGCATTGAGAGGGCCAGGCGTCCCTGGAAACGGAACGCCGAGATCACGCGCCCGCTCCTGCCCGACCGACGGCTCACCGATCATTACCAACGTAGCGGCCGCTAGAACGAAACCTCGAAACCCAATTTTCTGCATTCTGATTGCTCTCTGTTTGTACCCCGCCAGACGTTATCCCCGCTTCGCGGTTTCGCAAGTCAGATAGACGACAACTTGTACGGTCGGGCGCAGAAACCGCGACGCGCCGGTCAGCGCATGCTCAACAGCGTCTCTCTCGTCTCTTCATCATCGGGATAGAACAACTCAATCTGAACCGACTGAGCGGTGACGTCTTCTGGGCTTCCGAAGCTTGCAACCATCGACACGAGATTGAGCGGCTGTCCGCGCACTCGATAACGCTCGATGAGAACACTGGACGTCGCCGCAACAGCGCATTCTGATACACACATATATGACTGTAGCTTCGGAGCCGCACGAGCCCAGCTCAGAATCCGCTTTGCGCCATCGTCCACCGCTGCAGCCATTCGCAGTCGTCTCAGCGTGTGCGGAATGATCTCCTGAGGATTGATCATAAACCTCGGCAACCCCAAGGGATGCAGCGTCAACTCGAACAGATTATCTGCCTCGCCTGACCTCCACGGTGTTTTCCCGTCGAACGCCCAATTGAGCGCCGCAGTAAAACTCTCATTCGCCTGAATGATATCGCCACCGCGCAGCATTGCGACGCCCGGATACGGTTCATGTTTTTCCAATAACTGATTGATCGCACGCTTCGCTGGCTCAAACTCAGCATCACTGAAATCAAACACAGCACGCGGGCCGGCAAGCCCAGCGCTTGAATATAGAGAATTCGCTTCAGCGTACGAAAGCTCAAGAGCCCCGGCGAGTTTGCCGACGGATTGAGGTCCCGGCTTGGCCCGACCGCCTTCCAGAAAACTGATATGGCGCTGAGAAACGCCCGACAGTCCAGCCAAAGTAAGCTGCGACAGCCGCCGTTGACGCCTCAACTGGGCAAGCTCTTCTCCAAAGTTCACGAATTACGACCCACAGGTAATTGATATGATTACCTTAGTAGCGAAGAGGTCTACGTGTCACAAGGAGACACCAGATGATTGAAACATGGAAACAGTGGATTGAAGCCTTTGATCGCGCATTTGAAACACGCGATTGGACAGCCGCTCGCAACTTTTTAACGGAAGACGTCGTCTACGTCGTCGCTGGAGCTCCGTTTGCCTGTGAGCTCCGCGGGCGCGATCAGGTGATTGAAGGATTTCAGAAGTCCCTTACGAACTTCGATCAAAAATTCAGTACCCGCCACTGGGAACCGGTCGATCTACATGTCTGGGCCGATCAAGCGGTCACATGTCTTGCCAAGGGCGCATACACACTAAATGGCAAACCACCGATCACGTTCGCCGCCAAAGGATCATGGTTCTTCAGAGACGATAAAATCTGTCTGATGACCGACATCTACGACCTCTCAGAAGTAAATTCGGCCAAAACACTGGAATGGCTGGCGGCCCACGGATCGGATATGAATCCAAGTTACATCTGACTTTCTAAAAATCTATCCCCGCTTCCCAACCCAGTGCGATACTCCTTCCATCTCGTCGCATCGGGGCCGGCCTAGGAACGACCTTAGCCGCGGCGGGTGCCAGATGGGCTGCCCAGCGATAAGGGTCGCCGTCCGCGTCTCGGCGCATGAGGTCATGCCCGACCAGTGCGCCACCGAGTGAGGGCCCCGCAAAGGTCCTCCCCCTGACATTTCCATGCGGAAGATTGGGGCACGGACGACACCCCGCGGCAGGCCGATCTTCCGGAAGCAACGTGTCCGGAGGATCTCAGGCAGATCTGAATTGCGGCGCTAGGCCCAGTGGGCCGGTGACGGCAACGGGAGACGCAATCCGCCACGTCAGGCGCGTGCGTTAGCATGATAACGGCTCATGCTGAGGTAATATCTCCACGGCCGCGACAGATCAGCTGAACCCCAACTGGCGTGCGGAGACGGCGGGATCCGCCGAACACCGTATTTTTCAAGTCAACGGGGCGGCTCGCCGTCTCCGCGCCGGCCCCGGCAGGGGCATCAAGAAGTACAACCTCTAGGTCACGGCCTGTGAGGCACTCAAGCGTGCCTGCAGCCTTGAGCACTTTCGAACGCCCGGAAATCGATCCGGTGGATCGATTTTAGTGAGAAAGGCCACGGTAGAGGCTTCCATGGGCTCGCGCTAGCGAGACCGGGAACAAAACAAAGACTAATCACCGCCGCCCAAACAATCGCTCAATATCGGCGAGCTTCAACTCAACATAGGTCGGGCGGCCATGGTTGCACTGGCCCGAATGGGGTGTTGCTTCCATCTGGCGGAGGAGCGCATTCATCTCCTCTCCGTTCAAACGCCGACCAGCACGCACACTGCCCCGGCAGGCCATGTTACCCATCACTTCCTCGAACTTCTCGGACAGGGCGAGGCCATCATCATATTCGGCGAAGTCGTCAGCGAGATCCTGGATGAGCCCTTTAAGATCCATCTCTCCAAACAGCGCCGGTGTCGCCCGCACGCACACGGCCCCTACCCCGAACGGCTCCACTTCAAGACCGAAAGCCAGCAGATCCTCGTTGCGGGAGACAACCCGAGAGGCCTCATCTTCGGTCAGCTCGACGACTTCCGGGATCAGGAGCGCCTGGCGCTTCACGCCGTCCGCCGCCATCTGGCGCTTCATATCTTCATAGACGAGGCGCTCATGGGCCGCGTGCTGATCTACGATGACAATGCCATCATCGGTCTGGGTGACGATATAGTTCTCGTGGAGTTGAGCCCGGGCAACGCCGAGGGGGAAGTCGGCATCCGGCAGCTGGGCGGGTCCTGGTTCGATGCGCGCGGTAGGCGCGCCGTCGGCATAGGCTTCGGCGGCTTCCCGAAATCCGTCCATCTCTGCAACGTCGGCACCCGAAGTCACTGATGGCCGCAGCGCGCCTTTGGGCTCGGCCCACAACGTTGAGGGGCGGAAGACGTCCGCCTGAACGGGTTCCGGCTGCAGCTTGCTCAACGTATCGCTCGCCACTGTGGTGGAGGCCCTGTGGCCGGCGGCGGCAAGGGAGTGGCGCAGCGCCCCAATCAGAAGTCCGCGAACATTGCCGCTGTCACGAAACCGAACTTCAGTCTTCGCCGGATGGACGTTCACGTCGACGAATTCCGGGTCGAGATCGACGAAGAGCGCGGCCATGGCGTGGCGGTCTCGCGCGAGGAAATCGGAGTAGGCTGCCCGGACAACGCCGTTCAGCATCCGGTCTTTCACGGGGCGCCCATTGACGAAGAGGAACTGCATCTGGGCGTTGCCGCGATTGAGCGTGGGGAGCCCGGCAAAGCCCGAAATGGTAACCCCTGCCCGCTCGGCTTCGATCGGAATGGCGTTCTCGCGGAACTCGCGCCCCATGATAGCACCGAGGCGGGCGAGCTGCGCGGATTGTTCATCGCCTGTCTCGGCGGCGTGGCGGAAGATGGTGCGCCCATTGCTCTGGAGCGAGAAACCGATGTCAGCGCGCGCCATGGCGAGGCGGCGACAGGTATCGGTCACGGCCATGGTCTCGGCCCGCTCAGATTTCATGAACTTCAAACGAGCCGGCGTGGCGTAAAAGAGATCTCTGACCTCGATCCTTGTGCCCGTGGTGCCGACACCAGTCCATGCAGCGGGTTTGGGACCTTCAACCCGCCCAGCCTCAACAAAGACTTCCGATGAATCATGGTCCAGGCCCCTCGAAACGACGCTCATTCGCGATACCGACGCGATGGATGGCAACGCTTCACCTCGAAATCCCATCGTGTGGATATTCAGAAGGTCGATATGTCCAGCATTGTCAGCTGCAAGTTTTGACGTGGCGTGGCGCTCGAGGGCTATTGCGAGATCGTCGCTGGTCATGCCGCAGCCATCATCAGTAATCAGGATACGTTTCAGGCCACCGGCTTCAATTTCGACATCGATCCGCTTTGCTCCAGCGTCAATCGCATTTTCGACGAGCTCTTTTACGGCGGCAGCCGGACGCTCAATCACCTCGCCTGCCGCGATCCGGTTTATCGCCTCGCTAGGTAGGCGTCTGATGACTGGTTGGGGGGATGTATGGGTGGAAGCGGGCATGGTCTAAATATAGGTCACGACAGGGCTTATTGGCACCGCTCCCCTGAAAATGCCCCTTATTTCTGATCCCGGCCAGCCTGAAGCACAACGAGCGCGGCGACAGACAACAGTAAGATCGCTCCAGCTTCAAACACGATATTTTCCGGAGCCATGTCCTTACCCTGAAGCACAATCAATCGCGCCAGGGCCGTAATTGCTATAAAAATTGGGTAGATGAAGGGAGAGCCACCCGTACCGCGATAAAAGGCAGCCACCATGCCGATTACTTCCAGATATAAAAACATCAGCAGGATATCCGCCAAAGTCACTGTGCGCATCATGATGACGTTACCAAGCTCGATGCCAGCCGCGGCGAGTGTCATAAACGCCGTTGCAATGAGTAACGCCCGCTCGACGAGTTTGAACGCTCCGAGCGCTCTAACGGGAACATCTTCTTCCAATTGCTTTTCGGATGTCTCCGGCATTATTGCTACCCGTTCTCCGCCACTCTTTCTGTAAAGTAAGCAGAGTCGGTGAAAAACCCGAAGTCGCTACATTTGAGCAGCGGGTTCCGAAGATGCCTCAACTATGTTCCGGGCAGCTTGATCCTCGAGCCACTAGAGCGCTCGATTGTAACCTCGCCACTCGTCGCATTGTCACTCGCAGCCAGCGCTCGTTCATCCTCTGAACCAGTCCACGTTGTCACACTATCCGAAACACTTCGAGATTTGCGTAAGAGCCCTGCTTCCTCGTAGTCCACTTGCTCACGAACAATAGGATTAACGGCAATCGCACCTGCCCTTGCGACCAGAATACGTTCTGACTCGCTGGCATCGAGACCGATCTGTTCTCCAAAGCTAAAGGCGCGCTCCGTGCGAGCTGGATCGACTTCCGCCGGAACCGCAGTTCCCGCTTGCGGTGGCCGCAAACTATATTCCGGGGGCACGGTTAGGGGGGCTTTTTTTACGACTCGAAATTCATCAGGTGTCCCCGCGCGGCGACCATTGCCGCCGGAAGAACAGGCCGTGGTCACAGCTAGAGCCGCCGTCAAAACGGTTAGAGACAGAATATTCTTCATGCAGTTATCCTCGCCTATTCCCAAAACCTGCTTTCGTCAGATGACGGGTGTGAACGCTACTCGCTTAGCTCAAATCTTATCGTCTTTCGCAGAGAATATAAACTGATCTGTCAGTAGCAAGACAGCACCAACAGTTATCGCTGAATCCGCAATGTTGAAAACCCAAGGAAAAATCGGAAGCCAGGATGTCACATCGATGAAATCAACGACAGCTCCGAAGCGTACGCGATCAATGACATTACCAATGGCCCCTGCCACGATCAGCGACAACGCAAATACAAGAAGCCTGCCTGTCGCGCGGAAAATCCAGACCGCAAATCCAGCAGCAATCGCGACAGTCACGACAACAAGTATCCATCGCATGATGCCTTCAGACTGAAGCGCACCAAAGCTCATACCGCGGTTCCAGACCATCGACAGATTAAAGATGGGAGAAAAGTCGAGCTGACCGCACGGCTCTGTTCGATCGAGGCAGTTAAGCCCGTTCAGCGCCGGAATGCCGAGGATCATCGATTTGGTGATCTGATCAAAAACCAGAATAACCGGGATGATGATTCCAGCAGTGACGGCTCTCTGAAGCGTGCTCATGCGTTCGCCTCATCATAGGCGCGAACGGCGGCAGCGTCTCGGCGGGTGAGATCAGGAAACTCGGGATCGCCGCTCGCAGGATCGAAGTATTTCCAACTTCTAGCGCATTTGATGCCCTGCGCCTTTTGAGGGACGACACCAATGCCCTCTACGTCATCAAGGGTGAAGGCACCACCGGGCGCATCGCCCTCTATCAGCTCGACATCTGACGTGATGAAGAGATCGGCTGGCGTTTCCGATGCGACGAGGTCTAGCAGGTCTTCATCTGTGAAATAGACCTGTGGGGACGCTTCAAGCGATGATCCGATGCGTTTCTCGCGTCGTTCGATCTCCAGAGCACCGGTCACGACGCGGCGGACGGCGAAGATCCTCTCCCATTGGGCCGCAAGGTCGGCATCCAGCCACTCCTCCGGCGTTTCCGGGAACAGCATGAGGTGGACACTGGCCTTGTCGCCTTCGGCAAAACGGCTCTGTAAAAACGCCTCTTCCGTCGTAAACGGCATGATTGGCGCGAGCCAGACCAGGAGCCGCTCAAGCACTTCGTCCATGACGGCACGGGCCGCTCGGCGGCGAGGCTCATCCGGTGCGTCGCAGTAGAGCGAGTCCTTGCGGATATCGAAGTAGACCGCAGAGAGATCGACGGCGCAGAAGTTCACTATCGCCGCCATGATCTTCTTGAAGTCATAGACCAGGTAAGCATCACGAACGAGCGTATCGAGCTCCTTTAAGCGGTGCAGAACCCATTGTTCGAGGCCAGGCATCTCATCGCGCGGAACAGCCTCTTTCCAGGTGAAGCCGTCCAAGGCACCAAGCAAATAGCGAAGCGTATTCCGCAGGCGGCGATAGGTCTCGACCGTCCCTTTGATGATCTCGTCCGATATCCGGAGGTCTTCGGTGTAATCACCGGATGCCGACCAGATGCGCAGGATCTCGATCCCGTATTGCTTCTGGATCTGTTCGGGCTCGACCGTGTTGCCAAGGGATTTCGACATCTTCTTACCCTCGGCATCGACGATAAAGCCGTGGGTCAGGATTTCGCGATAAGGCGGCATGCCGCGCGTGGCGCAGCACTCGAGCAGCGAAGACTGAAACCAGCCACGATGCTGGTCGGAGCCTTCAAGATAGAGGTCAACCTGGCCGGTCTCCTCATCGATGATGCCGCGGTCGCGCATGCAGAAAGCGTGGGTTGTGCCGCTGTCGAACCAGACGTCGAGCACGTCGGTGACTTTGGTCCACTCATGGCCTGCCCCATCATCACCGAGGAAGACTGTATCATCTGTATCGAACCAGGCTTCTAGGCCGCCTTTGGAGACAGCATCGACGATACGGGTATTGATCGCATTGGCTTGGGCCTCGGTAAGCGCTGCGGTGTGAGGCTCACCCTGCTCATTGACAAAGATGGTCAGCGGTACGCCCCAATTGCGCTGGCGAGAGACAAGCCAGTCCGGCCGATCTGCGACCATCGAGGTAAGCCGGTTGCGGCCAGTTGGCGGGAAAAACTCGGTCTTCTCGAGCCCGGCCATCGCATGCTCGCGGAGGGTCTTGCCGTCCTTGCCCGGCGTATCCATGGCGATGAACCATTGCGGTGTTGCGCGCCGGATGACCGGCGCTTTCGATCGCCAGGAGTGCGCGTCGCGGATCTCGGTGACACCGCGTGCGAGCAGATTGCCGCTCTCCGCCAGCGCCTTGATCACCTCATCATTAGCTTTGCCCGCCTGCCCGCGTTTCTTGCCGGACGTGCGCACGATATCGAGCCCGGCAAAGCGTGGAACTTCAGCGGTGTAGTAGCCAGAATCATCGACGATTTGGCGGATATCGAACGAGTAGTTGACGTCAGCGGATCGATTTATGCGAGCGTTTTCTGTCCATACAAGAAAGTCGTCCTCACCATGGGCCGGAGCTGTGTGGACGAAGCCGGTTCCTGCGTCGGCCGTAACGTGCTCACCGGGTAGCATAGGAACACCATGCTCGAAAAATGGATCCATCTCATGCAGCGGATGAGATAAGGTTCCGATACCCTGCGGGTTAACATCGGACAATCGCTTCCATGACGTTATTTTCGCAGCGCCTTGAATTTCCTCGGCCAGTGCGTCGGCTAGAATTAATCTCTCGCCAGACTTCGCATAAGGAGCAAAGCCAAGTTCTTCTTCGCTCATGACACCAGCGACCTCATAGATGCCATAGGACACCTGAGGGTTGTAGCTTACCGCCTGGTTCGCTGGGATGGTCCATGGCGTTGTTGTCCAAATGACAACCGACGGGTCTAGATCTAAGAGGTCGTGTGGATCAGAAAATCCAGTTTTATTGCTTGCGGCTACCACAGGAAATTTAACCCAGATCACCGGCACTTTTCGGTCGTGATATTCTACCTCGGCCTCGGCAAGCGCTGTCTTCTCAACCGGCGACCACATCACAGGCTTCGCGCCGCGCACCAGGCGGCCGCCCATGGCAATATCGAGGAACTCGGAAACGATCTTCGCCTCGGATTCCGGGCGCATGGTGAGGTAGGGATTGTCCCACTCCCCCTCGACGCCGAGGGAACGAAATTCCTTGGCCTGAACATCCACCCACTCCTGCGCGTACTCCCGGCAGCGCGCGCGGAACTCTCCCGGGCTCACATCGTCTTTTGTCCGTCCCTTGGAGCGGAACTCTTCTTCCACTTTCCACTCGATTGGCAGACCGTGGCAGTCCCAGCCCGGAACATACGACGCGTCGAAACCGAGCTGCTGGTGCGAGCGGACGATGATGTCCTTGACGATCTTGTTCATCGCCGTGCCGAGGTGAATGTGGCCATTGGCATATGGCGGGCCATCGTGAAGGAGCCAGGGCTCGGCTCCGCGGGCCTTGGCATCTGAGCGCATCTGCTCGTAGAGCTTCATCTCGTCCCAGCGCTTGATCCAGTTCGGCTCGGCCTTAGGCAAGCCGCCGCGCATCGGAAATTCAGTCTTGGGAAGAAACAGCGTTTCGCGGTAATCCCGCCCCTCAACGGGCTGAGGGTCTTTATCGTGTGTATCGGCCATATCTGTCGCGTTTTCGAATCTTGAGGTCAGTTTATCAGGGTGAAATGCTCGTGTCCCCGGCAACGCTCATCTGAGCCGAAATCGCTCAGAGCGCGGCCGGGCCGCTAATTCGAATGGAAAATATCCGCAACATAGGCTGGCCTCTAGCAGCGAAGGGTTAAGCTGTCACTAGCGCGGCTTTGGCTGCGTCCACATCCCGGTGCATTTGTTCGATCATCAATTCCATTGAATCAAACTTCTGCTCGGGGCGGAGGAAAGCGACGAAAGCGACCTCAAGACGCTTGCCGTAGAGATCACCGTCCCAATCGAAGATGACCGTTTCGAGAAGCGGGTCACGTATGCCCGTGGTCGGTGTCCGACCAAAATTAGCCACACCGTCTCGCCAGATGTCTTCACCAGCTAATCGTGCGCGAACGGCATAGATACCGTGGCGTGGATGTATCAGATCCCCGAGGTGCATGTTGGCTGTCGGAAACCCGATGGTCCGGCCTCGTTTTTCACCGTGTTCTACAATGCCGTCGACCGTCCAATAATCGCCGAGCAGTTCTGCGACCTTTTCAGGCATACCTGCTCTCAGCGCCTGGCGCATGGCCGTAGAAGACGCTTTGTCGCCAAGCGACTCGATTTTCTCAACAATAGTTACGCCAAAGCCCATGGCGCGTCCGAAAGATGCAAGTCTGGGTGCATCGCCCATACGTCCACGCCCAAAACGAAAGTCAAAGCCTACGGCGACATGGGCGATCTTCAAGCCATCATGTAGGACGTTTCGAGCGAACTCCTCATCCGTCATTGCCGCCATATCTGACGTAAAAGGTAACTCAAAAACGGCCTTAACGCCCAGGCTCAATAAGTTTGCGTTGCGACGCTCCGGGGTCAGTATTCTGAAGGGAGGATCCTCAGGACGAAACAGACTACGTGGGGGCGGCTCGAATGTTGCCACCCCAAGCCTTTGACCGGTGGCTTTCGCCGCATCAATAACCGCCCGATGGCCAGCATGAATGCCATCAAAATTCCCGAGGGCAATCGCCATGTTTGCCGTCTCTTGAGGAAGATCTCTGTAATCAGCGTAGACGGTCATGAATAGTAAGCTCTAAGCGTCTCTGCTGGGCGCAACCACCTGAGCTTCACCCGTTATAACCCGCTTTCCCGCGACCACACATGACACAGTCAGCGTAATACGGTTTCCTCGATCATTCTTTTCCGCGACCTCCGCTCGGACGGTCACTTCGTCTCCAATATAGACGGGCCTCCGAAACCTCATGGAGAGACCGGTAAATATAGCGCCCGGTCCCGGCAGATTGTTCCCCAGTATGCCAGAGATGTAACTGGCGGTTAGTGCGCCATGAGCAATCCGCTGGCCGAACTGCGTCTTAGCGGCATACTCCTCGTCCATATGCAGCGGGTTATAGTCGCCGGACACCTCAGCGAACTTGACGATATCATCTTCAGTGATGGTGTGGATGGTCTCGTGCGCCTGACCAACTTCCAGATCTTCGTAGTATTTCGTATCTGGGTGACTCATAGGAACCACTCCCCTGTTCTGTTCCCGACAAGCGCGCGACATAAACCGTATTGTCTACCAAGCGCAACGCGCTCTACCAGCGAAGTGCTTGTTGAATGTATTTCGCGGTAACGCCGTGCTCGCTTAGAAGGTGGCTAGTACCAGCAAGAAACTCAGCGTCATCATATTGAGCAAGACCGGTCCCAACATAGAGGGCATCGAGCCCTTGGTTATTCGCGCCTTTAATATCCGTGGCAGGTCCATCACCTATCGCAAGGATACGAGCTTCGCCGGTTGATAAACCGACCGCTTCCAGCTTTCTGCGGGCGAGGTCATAGATGGCTTGATGAGGCTTACCTGGATAGATGACCTGTCCCCCAGCGTCCTCGTAGATTCGTGCGAGCGCACCCCCGCACCAATGTAATTTGTCGCCAATGCGCACCTGAATATCAGGGTTTGCGCAAATGAGCGGCAGGTTTAGGCGCGCGATGCCCTGAAGCTCCTCAGTGTATTGATCTGGGTGATCATGTTCTTGGTCACGCAGACCGATGATCAGGCCCATCTGCGCCTCGTCGGGAGTGTCGGAAAAGGTCAGATCGAGACCGTCGTACAGGAAACGATCATGTTCCCACCCCTCATCAGCGCCCAATCGCCAGATTGCTTTGTCTGAATGTTCATCGAGAACGGCGCGCGTTGCATCGCCGGAAGACACACAATCATCATACGCATCCCGCGGTACGCCAAGCGGCTCGAAATATCGCAAGACACGCTCTTTAGGCACCGGTGCATTGGTCAGCAGAACGACCCGCCCACCACGCAAACGATAATTCACCAACGCATCACACGCAGCATCGAATGCGCTGCGACCATTATGGATAACGCCCCAAACATCGCAAAGTATGGCGTCATACTCACTCGCGATATCAGCCAAACCGTTCAAGGCACGAAGTTCTGTCAGCATGGCCCCCAACTAGGGAGCCTTCGCATCTCGGTCAATCGAATCATTTCGAAATACAGGCGCTGTTAACTGCTGACGCAATTGTAATGCCCGATTTATTTGCCATTCAGGCTATATGGTTCAACTAAGACTGTATTATTCGTCATTTAATCTCTACTCGAAACCATGATCCGTATTCTAAGCGTATTTGCGACTGCCCTGATCTTTTTCAGCTCCAACGCATTCGCTGGGCCAATTGATTATGAGCGCCTGGACAATCGCCTGAGAACGGTATCCACAAAGCCCGATATTGTCGGATTGGCCGTTGCGGTTGTTGAAAACGGTGAGCTGACCTTTGCGGAAGGTTACGGGGAAACACATATCGACGGCCTACCCGTTACCGCCGACACGGTTTTCCGCTGGGCGTCACTCTCGAAAGGTGTCGCAGCGAGCGTTGCAGGACAATTGAGCGTAGAAGGCCTGCTCAACTTTGATGACAGTGTGTCCGAGTATGGGACGTCTCTTCGTCTACCGAATGGCGGACATACGGTGGCCAAGATATCCGATGTTCTCGCTCACCGTTTGGGCATAGTCCCAAACGCCTATGACACTCGTTTGGAAGACGGGCGGAACCCTGCAGATATTCGGCGGAGCCTTGGCGCGCTTAGGGCCACTTGTACCATTGGCGATTGTCACACGTACCAAAACGTCGCATTCGATGTGATCTCTGAAATTGTTCAGAAAGTTACCAGCTATGACTACCGCGCCGTAGCGCTACAGCGATTGTTTCAGCCACTGAGGATGGAAACAGCGACACTTGACCGTGCGGGATTGAAGGAAACGGGCAACTGGGCACGCCCATATCGACAACGCCGTAATCAAGCCAGGCCGCAACTCACTGACCTCAATGACTCCTACTACCGCGTACCGGCTGCTGGCGGAGTAAACGCCTCCATTCGTGACCTCGCCGAGTATATGCGGGCTCAAATGGGACTTCACCCAGAAGTGCTTTCGCAGGAATTGCTGGATGTCCTTCATCAGCCGCGCGTGCGCACGTTACGAGAGCAGAGATCGCAGAACCGCCGCTACCGGGGGCGACTGAAGAATGCGAGCTACGGATATGGCTGGCGCGTTTACGACTATGCAGGTCTACATCGCGTCATTGGACATAGAGGAGCTGTGCGCGGTTATCGCGCCATGATCCTGTTCGATCCGGAGAGAAACACAGGCATCGTTGCACTCTGGAATTCATCATCACGCCGCCCTGTCGGCATTCAGTACGAGGTTATGGATATGGTCTATGACCTGCCCACAACCGACTGGCTACAACTGGATCTCGGTGGATCAACGGGTGCCGTCGCTGCCCGGTAGCTTTTTGCCGGGAACACCCAGGCGATAAACTCCCTTAAAGTCGTCGGGATCAACAGCTCGGCCTTTTCGATAAATCGTTATCTCTCCCGACTTCGCCAAGACCACGGCTT
The DNA here is from genome assembly GCA_039033955.1 of Pseudomonadota bacterium. Taxonomy (GTDB): domain Bacteria; phylum Pseudomonadota; class Alphaproteobacteria; order Caulobacterales; family Hyphomonadaceae; genus CALLCD01. Next base: position 154,116 of record JBCCBQ010000008.1, on the reverse strand, counting down.
GAGCACGAACATCCTTCAGCAAGTCGCGCCAATTCTCCGCGTCCACGGCTTTAGCTGCCTCAGTCGGGCATATTGTCTTGCCCGGACCACGCACGGCGACGAGATCAGTTATCGCGTGACGGATGCTCTCCAGCCTCTCAGCGGACCCTTGGGTCATGTCTCGATGGAAGCATAAGCGAGCTGCTGGAACTGGGGCCGAATCGGATACGAGGAAGAAGGTATGAGTTGGGTCATCTGAATACCAATCAATTCCTCAAGCGGATCGACCCAGAAATAAGTCGACGCAAGACCGCCCCACGCGAAACTCCCGACAGAACCCGGCTGTGCGGCTTCGATCGTATCGACCATAACAGAGCCGAGAAGACCAAATCCGTTGCCTTCCATCCGTGCTTCCGAGAAAGTCTTATCACCCATGCTCAGAATCGTCTGACCGTCCGGCAAATGATTCTCCGTCATGTACTCGAGAGTCTTGGGACTGAGCAGACGTTGCCCCTCTAGGGATCCTCCGTTCAGCAACATCCGTGCAAACCGGTGATAGTCATTCAGTGTGGAGACAAGTCCCCCACCGGGATTCAGCTGCACAGGTTGCCCGGCATATAGCTGCGTGCTGTCGCCGCCTGGATCGTAGAGGACAGTTTTCCCAGTTGCGGCGTCCTTCGCATAGCAGGCAGGAAATCTGTGTCTCTTGTTCTCAGGAACAAAGAAATCGGTGTCCACCATACCGAGTGGAGACAGAACTCGCTCTCGTAGAAAACCGTCAAAGCTCTGCCCGCTGACTTCTTCGATAATCGCCCCGAGAACATCAATGGAGTGACCATAGTTCCATCGCTCACCAGGCGAGAACACCAGTGGTGCAGCGGCAATCTTGCGCGCAGTCTCCCGTATGGTGTCGCTCGCTTGCCCGATCTTCTCGCGCCGATAGATCGCATCAACCGGGTGCTGCATCAGGAAGCCGTAAGTGATCCCCGAAGTATGCGTGAATAAATCTCGCACCAATATTGGACGGCCGGGTTCCTTCAGGACGGGTTCTTCCGCCGTTCCGCCATCCCAAACCTTAACATCGGCAAATTCAGGCAAGTACCGATGCACCTCGTGCTCCAATCGGATCTTGCCCTCCTCGAACAGCATCATTGCCGCCACCGACGAAATCGGCTTTGTCATTGAGTAAATTCGATAAATCGTATCGACGGAGATCGGTCGATTGGTCTCCCAATCCATCACGCCCTGTGTCGAGATATGGGCAGTCTCGCCACCTCGACTGATAAGCAACGCCATGTGCGGAAGCTTCTTGTTCTCGACATAACTTTCAAAAAACTGCGGAAGACGGGCCAACCGATCAGCTGACAATCCGAGGTCTTGAGCAGTCGAAGTGACGGTGTCAGGCATTGGGCGGCTCCCTATGGCAGTTTCGGTATAATTACTTTGATCAAATTGTGGAGCTTCGGAGCGATACTCGTCAATGCTTCGAACACGTCCGTGGCGGTGGTAACATATGGGTCATTGATGTCCGAGACCGCCATGTTGCAGACTGCGCTGATGGCCAGGACCCGCAGTCTCCGTTGCCGCGCAACAATCACTTCGGGCACCGTGGACATCCCGACGACATCGCAACCGAAACCTCGAAGCGCCCTCACCTCAGCTGGTGTCTCAAGTGCCGGGCCCACAACAAATCCGTAGACGCCGCGATGAGCCATGTATCCGAGTTGCTCTGCGCATGCCACCGACAAGGATAGAAGGGATTGGTCATAGGCACCGTTCAGACTCGTGAATCTTTCCCCCATTGACGGATCGTGCGCCCCGCGCGTTGGGTCGGCGCCGGCGAGCCCTGATAGACTGAGATGGTCTTCAACAAGCACGAAATCACCCGCAGCGTAGCCAGGGTTTAACCCGCCGCTTGCATTCGTGATCATCAGTGTCCTGATACCCAACGACGCCATGACGTGCACAGGAAAAGCAACGTCTCCCGCATCATAGCCTTCATACATATGGACCCGGCCGGACATAATCATGACGTTGCGGCCGGCTAACTTGCCAATATGCAATCGCCCTTCGTGGCCAGGGGCTGTCGAGACAGGAAATCCCGGAATATCTCCGTACGGAATAGATACACCCTCGACCTCGTTGGCCAATTCACCCAGCCCCGACCCAAGAACGATGCCTATATCAGGGGCAGAAGCGGTCTCTCCGGAGATGCTTGCCACCGCTTTAGCTAATCTGCTCGGAAGGTCAGAACCTAGGAGCACTGCGATAGAGCTTCCGCGTGCGCCTCAATCCAGCGCCTCTGATCGTCCGTATCGGGCACCGTTACACGCCGTCTTTCAGAAACACGCGCGAACGCTTCATCGCTTGTCGTCCCCCGGTTGATCAATAATGCGGCGGCGCTTAAGCCTGATCGACCTATACCTGCACGGCAATGTACGGCGACGCGCGCACCGGCCTCAACCATCTGTCCAAGTTCGCATATCAGTGACACAAAAGCTAAGGCGTTTTCCGGCACGCCGCGGTCCTCGATCTGGAAAGATCGGAATTCAATTCCGCTAGATCGGCATGCATCCTCTTCCCGCTCCAAGCCCAACTCGATGACCTCGGTGTCGGTAAGCAGGCGAACCACGAGCGTGATACCGCCTTCAGCAAGCGCCTTAATATCGTCCTGCAGCCAATCGGAGGATGGGCGGCGCATGATCGCTATAAGCCCGCCATTTTGGGTCTCTTCGATTTCGTAGATCGACTGCAACATGACGTCCGCGGCCCCGGTCAAAGCTCTCCGCGTTTTGCAGCTTTGGCCAGCTCGCGGGCGATAATGATCTGCTGAATTTGCGTCGTTCCTTCATACAGCCGGAATATGCGCGCGTCGCGATAAAACCGCTCAATGCCGTAGTCAGCCACATATCCCGCGCCACCGAAAACCTGCACGGCCCGATCTGCTACCCGACCGACCATTTCAGAAGCAAACATCTTGGTGGAACTTGCATACATCGTAACTGGCTCGCCAGCGTCGCGGCGTCGGGCTGTTTCAAGGATCATGCATCTAGCCGCGTAAGCATCGGCCTGACTGTCCGCAATCATCGCCTGAATAAGCTGATGCTCCATAATGGCCTTGCCGAACTGTTTTCGTTCCAGCGAATAATTCACCATCTCGGAAATCAACCGCTCCGCCATACCCGTGCAAACAGCTGAGATATGTAGCCGGCCTTTGTCGAGGACAGACATAGCAACCTTGAATCCCTGCCCTTCTTCCGCCACGCGATTCTCAACCGGCACCCGCGCACCGTCGAAATTCACGTCGCAAATATGCGCGCCCTGCTGACCCATTTTCTTTTCTGGCGGGCCAACAGAAACACCCTCCAGCTCCCGAGGCACTATGAACGCCGACACACCTTTCGCTCCGGGCGTATCCGCATCGGTTCTCGCCATAACGGTGAAAAGATCTGCCGTATTTGCGTTGGTGATGTACCGCTTCGTCCCCGTCAGCACATAGTGATCGCCATCGTGCACGGCCTTTGTGCGGACAGAGCCTGCATCTGAACCGGCCTCAGGCTCGGTCAATGCGAAACTCGCTATCAGCTCGCCCGAAGCAATGCCCGGCAACCATTTCTCTTTCTGGGCGTCGGTCCCGTGAAGCACGAGAGCCTGCGAACCGATCCCAATATTGGTTCCAGCGACAGACCGGAACGCCGGCGACGTCCAGCCGAGCTCAAATGCAACAAGGCATTCGGTCTCCATATCGAGGTCCAGACCTCCATACGCTTCGGGAACGGCCAGTCCAAACAAGCCAAGCTGCTTCATCTCCTCAACGATGCCAGCCGGCATTGCATCTTCTTCGGCAACTTGCGCCTCCACAGGCACACATTTCTCCCGAACAAAACGCTTCACAGTATCGATCAGCTGATCCCTGACTTCGATATCGAACGCCATATCAATCGCTCCCTCTGCTGCCCCTATGTCAGCTTGTATTTTGCAAACCACACCTTAGAACCGACGCTCGGAAAGACCAAGCGTGGGGCAGTTCGGGAAGATGAAAGCAACTGAAGTCACATCCGGTGAATGGGCTGGCTGGAAGAATTGGCCCGAGGAGCCGTTCGAGTACGAACAAGCAGGACCTTTCTATTTCCGCGTCGACGAAAAAGGTCCGGTCGCGGCCTTCCGGGCGGAACACAAGCATATGAATGGTGCCGGCGTTATGCATGGCGGCTGTTTGATGACCTTCGCTGACTTCGCATTGTTCGGCATTGCCCACGAAGACATGGGCGAGAACGCATACGGCCTTACCGTCGCATTCACGTCAGAATTTCTCGCCGGTCCCAAAGTGGGCGATTACGTCGAAGCCCGCGGAGAAGTACTACGTGCGGGCGGGTCGCTCATCTTCGTTCGGGGAATCGTCACGGCAGACGGCACACCAGCCCTGAATTTCTCCGGAACGATAAAGCGAGTGAGGATGACTTAGCTAGCTAAAAACTCGGTATGCTATCGCCGTAGTCCGTCCCGCCGACAATGGAAAGTGTCGGTCTCTTGGGAATGACCTGACGACTTGCGGGAGACGGGACACGTACGTTCATACCGTGTCGAGCCAAGAACACGCCGACGTCTTGCGCGTGTTGAACGAGTTCAGGCGAAACAGTATTGAAAAGCAATTCTGACAAGCATTCTGAGCATGTCTCGGTCGCTCCCATCTGCGCCGCCGCATACATCGCCAGAATTGAATATTCATCGGAACTGACATTCGGTGAGGAGGCTGAACCAAGATCAATTGGCCGCCGCCCATGCTCCCGCATGTCACTGACGAATGTGAGAACCTTGTGTAGACCCTCCAGTCCGTCGGACCCAAAAAAGTGCTGAAACGTCGCGTAGTAAATTGGGCAGTTTGCTGCGCCGGACGCGCACATCCGAAAACTCCACAACGCAAAACCGCCGCCCAGTCCAATGTTGGGAAAGTCAAGATCGACTGACTTTATTGCATCCACGTTTACTGCCTCTCGGGGATTGAATGAGCGCGGCGAGGATCAATCGCAGAAAGGGAGGAAACATACGCTTGATCCAAACCCCGCTGCCGCGCCCAAAACCTGTTGTCACGAATTTAGGCGACGAGCGCCTCCTCTGCCTCAAGCCGCGTAATTTCAGAACTCAGCCACTTCTGATGACGGTCCAGCCGCTCTAGCGCCGCGATGTCCGCATCACCTCGTCTAACCAGCTCTTCGCGCCAAGCCTCCAGCACTCTCAGCTGCCCATGTAACCATCCAAGCATGGATTGGTCCGCAATTGGTATGCACATCGGATCTCGGCCCTTTCCCTAGCAATGACTGTTCATCTACTCCGACGCTCGCTTCTGTTGATATCAAACCTGCGAGTCGTTCTCATTTTTAAAGAACATACATGAAAATTCTTCTTTCGCAAATGCGAATACGTCGCAACCGCAATCCGATTGAATCCTAACAGTTTTGTAGAATCGCAACCGACAAACTGCTCGATTCGCGCATCCGCGATCCCTTAATCAAAAATCTGATTGCCAGTTGAGGCGACGCAAACATCTGCTAAGTATTCCGACGAGGGCGAGAACAAGATGGGCTTGTTCACGCCAACCAGACGTTGCCCGTCAAGACACACCGACGGAGAATTGCTTGGGGAAAGCCAACGGACATATGCCTCAAGCTGCCGACCCATTACGCATGAAAGGACATGAAATGAAGCAAACCGCCTTACCTGCCCTGGCCCTACTGGCCACCGCGCCCGCATACGGCCACCACGAGTACTCCACAAACGAAGGACTGTTGTCACTCATTACGAGTTCACCGCTGGCGATCGTGATGATGGGGATCGTGGGCCTTGTGGCCGTCCGCTTGATCGCCCGTCGCAAAACGCGCTAGCCGGCACCGAACATCGCCTCCGCTTAACGGCACCACCAATTAAACGAGATGAAACTATGATCCACTCAACCCTGAAAATGATCGACAAGATCGGTCTTATTGGCCAAGCCTCGGCGCACTGCGATATCCCTTGCGGGATTTACGACACAGGGCCCGCGCTTATCGCCGCCGTCTCCGTCGTTCGCCTAATGGACATCGCCCATGAGAAAGCTGGCTCCACCGACGATCCGGTTGCCTTGTCGAACTTCCTAACTCGCTGCGCGTTTCGCAAAGAGGAAGAGGCGGAGAAAGTGAAGCACGAAGTCCGCATCATATGGGGGGACTACTTCAAGGGCCAACTTCTCGAAGACCACCCCCACGTCCACGGGCTCGTGCACTCCATCATGATGAAGGCAAGTGCGTGCAAACAGGATGTCCATCGTGAGGACGCCCTCGCACTCGTTGAACTTGTGAATGAGTTCGCTGAGCTGTTCTGGAAGACCAAGGGCGTTGAGACTGTGCGCCGCACGTGCCCTTACGCGCCCAAACTTCCCGTCGTCTATCCGGTTCTGAACGAGTAGCCCGACATGTTGGGGTGGCGGCTTTCACGCATTGACGGACACAGCATGGCCCCGGCTTTTCCGACCGGAAGCTATGGTGTTTTCCGCCGCCGCCCCGTTTACCGCCAAGGGGATACGGTGCTCGTAGAGCATCCTGTGTACGGGCGGATCGTAAAAAACATAAGAGCGACTGGGCCAGATGGTGTCTGGCTTGAAGGCTTAAATTCGTTCTCGGTTTCATCTGAGGCCATGGGCATAGTTCCCCATGACAAAATTGTCGGTAAACTGCAGTTAGCGATCAAACCACCGGCATCAGATCGGGGGAAAAAGACAAGGGAGGCCAACCAATGTTCATCGCAATGAACCGGTTCCAGATAACGCCGGGACAGGAGGACGCGTTCGAAACCGTATGGAGAACTCGAGATAGCCATCTCGAAGACGTTCCAGGTTTCGTGGAGTTTCGTCTACTCAAAGGCCCTGCTAACGACGACCATACGCTTTACGTGTCGCATACCATTTGGTCATCGCGGAAACACTTCGAAGCTTGGACAAAATCGGAGGCCTTCCGGCTCGCTCACCGGAATGTTGGAGACAATAAGGGCATGTATCTCGGCCACCCTAACTTCGAAGGTTTTGAATCCACGCAGGAACTCATCGGTGCAAAAGCGGTCGCTTAACGTGTTTGCCCAAACACTAGCGACCCAACGAAGAAGCTAGGAAGCTTTCTCCCGCATCGTGACGAGTTCTTCAGCCGTCGAAGGGTGAAGAGCGCATGTCCGGTCGAAATCAGCTTTCGTAGCTCCCATTTTCACAGCGATACCGGCCGTCTGGATCATCTCGGCGGCATCCGGACTAACAATGTGTACGCCAAGCATCCGATCATCTGAGGCCCGCACAACGAGCTTCATAAGCACGCGGGTTTCATTCCCCGATATGGTGTTCTTCATGGGTCGGAAAACAGCGCGGTAGATATCTACATCATCGCCAAACTTTTCGCGGGCATCCTCTTCAGACAATCCGACAGTTCCGACTTCAGGCTGCGTAAACACCGCAGTCGGTATGTCGTCATGATCCATTGACCACGGATTGTTATTGAATTCGGTATCCGCAAAGGCGTGACCTTCTCTGATGGCAACCGGGGTCAACTGCACGCGATCTGTCACGTCCCCTACCGCCCAAATGCTCGGCACATTTGTCCTAGAAAACCCATCGACCTTGATCTCTCCGCCGTTACCGAGTTCGACACCCGCAGCTTCGCACCCCAAGCCTTCCGTGTTCGGACGGCGGCCAACAGCCATCATGATAACAGACGCGTCGAGCGTTTGTCCGTTTGTAAGCAACAGCCGGTGCGGCCGACCATCAACTCCACTGTCGGAAATCGACTGAAAGAGAGTGTTAGTGATCACATTGACCCCAGCCGCAGCTAGATCCTCCTGCACTTTGGACCGGACATCTCCGTCAAACCCGCGCAGTACCAAGTCCTTCCGGTACACAAGCGTTGTCTCGGCACCTAGCCCGGCAAATACATGGGCGAACTCCACCGCGATATAGCCACCGCCGGCGATCACGATGTGCTCGGGAAGCTCTCGCAGATCAAAAATCTCATTCGACGTAATTGTGCGTTCAACACCCGGCAGTTCTTCCTCAGAAGGACGCCACGGCGTGCCGCCGGTTGCTACGAGAATTCGCTCTGCCGTGATCTCCTTACCTGAAGCCTTGAGCAGAATTGAGTCCGGACCGGTTAACTCTGCCCGTTCTTCAAAGACATCCACTCCGGCATTTTTCTGCCCAGACATGTAAAGGCCGGAGAGACGGGTCACTTCATCCGCAATGGCCGTCATGCACTTTGAGTGGTCATAAGCGGCCTCGCCGAGTGACCAGCCAAAACCTTCCGCGTCCTTGAAGCCTTTTTTGAATCCACTCGCATACACCATCAGTTTCTTCGGCACGCACCCGCGGATCACGCATGTACCCCCCATACGGTACTCTTCGGCGAGGCCAACCTTCGCTCCGGACTGTGCTGCAATGCGCGCGGCGCGCACCCCGCCTGAGCCACCGCCGATCACAAACAAATCAAAGTCATAGGCCATTAAGTCGATCCTTCACGCACCGATGAGAAAAAGTCTTGCAGCGCCCTAATACTCAAACACGGTCGCGCCGTCTTCGTTGCCGATGATCACAGTTCTGGCAATACCAATAAAAAGCCCATGCTCGACGATACCTGGCACGCCTGACAGACGCGCGGCCGTCGCTTCCGTGTCGGGGATACGTGCGCAATGGCAATCGAGAATGTAGTTTCCGCCATCCGTCACAAGTGGCTGACCGCCCTCGCCTTCCCGCAACTTCACCTTGGGCCGGTCGACGCCAGACGCCTCCAGTGCGTCAAAGACCTTTTTCGCGGTAATCGTAAAGCCGAAGGGCGTAACCTCCACCGGCAGAGGAAACGCTCCCAGCCGCTCGACCTGCTTGGATGGATCAGCAATGACCAGCATATGGTCCGAGGCATTCGCGATGATCTTCTCGCGCAGCAAAGCCGCACCGCCACCTTTGATCAGGGCTCCTGCCTCATCAATTTCATCTGCCCCATCGACAGTAAGGTGAATTTGTTGAACCTGCTCCACATCCAGTAACGGCACACCGTGAGCTAAAGCGAGCCTGCGTGTCTCCTCGCTGGTGGGGACGCCGCGCACAACCAGGCCATCAGCAACCTCGTCAGCCAAGAGTTCAACAAAGTGTTTAGCGGTAGACCCGGTTCCCAGGCCGAGCGTCATGCCGTCCTCGACCCACTCTAGCGCGGCTTCAGCGGCGTTTCGTTTTTCAATTTCAGCACCCACGGCCCCCGGATCTCCTTATGTCTTTTTCTTAAGAGCTGCCATCTCAGCATGAAACTGCGTGGCCCAGCCCTCCTTCTCCGTTTGCCGGCCACGTCCCAGCGCCAATGCTCCATCTGTCACGTCAGACGTAATCACACTTCCCGATCCAACATAGGCATCCTTCCCGATCGTCACCGGAGCCACAAGCGCTGAATTCGATCCAATGAAGGCACCTGCCTCAATCTTAGTCGTGTATTTGAAGTACCCATCATAATTGCAAAAGATCGTACCAGCACCAAGATTGGCACCGGCTCCGACGATACCGTCGCCGAGATAAGATAAGTGGCTTGCCTTTGCGCCCTCGCCGACAACCGTTTTCTTGACCTCGACAAAGTTCCCTATTTTGACATCAGCTTGCAGCTCCGTCCCTTGGCGGAGGCGGGCATGAGGTCCAACGCTACAATTCTCGCCAATGGTTGCCCCTTCAATATGACTGAAAGCTCTGATCACTGACCCTCGCGCCACTCGAACACCTGGCCCAAAGAAAACGTGGGGTTCTATCGTCACGTCTTCGGCAAGCTCTGTATCGTGGCTGAACCAAACGGTATTTGGATCCACCAATGAAACACCGGACTCCATCGCAGCTGCCCGAGCGCGATCCTGAAATACCGCCTCCGCCGCTGCGAGGTCGGCGCGCGTGTCACACCCCATGAGCTCAGCTTCGTCAGCGACGGCAACCCTTGACGATTCGCCTTCGCGGCGCGCGAGATCAACGAGATCTGTCAGATAATACTCACCCTTGGCGTTGTTGTTCTGGACATTATCAAGCAGGCGAAACATTAGCTGCGCGTCGCCAGCCATCACACCAGAATTGCAAAGACTGATCTCTAATTGCTCTTCAGTTGCGTCACGAGCTTCGACGATAGCTTCTAAAGCGCCGTCCTCATCCGCGACCAGCCGGCCATACATCCCGGGTTCCGCGGCTTCGAACCCGAGGACGCCTAGCGCGGCATCACCCTCGAGTTGCTCAAACAAAGCTTCGACGGTTTCCTTGGTGACCAGTGGGCTATCGCCATAAAGGACGACAAGATGCCCGTCATGAGACTTGAGCGCTTCAGCTGCACACTTCAGGGCATGTCCGGTGCCCTTTGGTTCGTCCTGGATCACAAGGGCATCTTCCCCCAGCGTGCGCAAGACATGCTGCTTCAACTCATCAGAACGTGGAGACACGACACAGACAATGGGGTCGCAGCCAAGCGAGCGGGCGAGATCGACAGCATAGTCCATCACCGGTCGCCCCCCTACAGGATGCAACACTTTCGGAACGCTCGAACGCATTCGAGTCCCCTGACCAGCTGCCAGTATCACTGCGGCACGTGCTGCCATTTTCGAATCTCGCTTATTTCTGGCCCTCGCAGTAAACCATCAGAATAATTTTTGCGAGCCCTCCAATATTTGAACGAATGAGCTGATCTAATGGCATCCACACGCGCTCTTGACGGTTTAACAATCGTATTCGACCTCGACGGGACCCTTGTTGATACAGCACCCGACCTGATCGGCGCTCTGAACCATACGCTGACGACATCAGGCCTCGGGACCGTGCCTGATATAGCCGTGTCTGAACTCATTGGATCCGGTGCAAAAGCAATGATTAAGGCCGGACTAGCTCATCAGAACGCAGAGCTACCGGATGATCATATCGATGACATGTTCACGACTTTCCTTGATTTCTATATTGAGAACATCGCAATCGACAGTCGCCCATACGAAGGCTGCGAAGCCGCCCTGTCGAGATTAACAAGTGCCGGCGCAACCTTGGCAGTGTGCACAAATAAGCGACAAAATCTCGCCGATACACTTCTGCTGAAGCTGGGACTGGCAGATCGATTTGAGGCGATCGTCGGGGCAGATAGCGTCCCCAACCGAAAGCCCGACCCCGGCCATATTAGCGAAGCTATTCGTCGCGCTGGTCGCAGCCAATCCGACGCCATAATGGTAGGTGACAGCCTTACTGATGAAAGGGCAGCCCATGGTGCTGGACTGCCCTTCATATTGTGTCCGTTCGGGTATGGCCCTGTGGACGAGACTCCTCCGGGCCATAGGTTTGTGTTGAAACGCTATGCCGACCTAACTGTCGAAATGGCGCTCCAAATTACCGAAGCCTATGCGGCAACGGTTTCCCGGGACACTTCTGATGTATAGCTGCGTCGGGTAGCGCGTTCATCACTCACCACACGCCGACGCGGCATTCCATTTACCATATTGCTTCGAACATCTGTCCGGGCAGAACGCATTGCCGCTATGAAGCAAGCATCGACAAGGTCGACATCAACTTCAAAACCACGTTCGGTCCAGTACTGCTCGATTTTGTTTTTCAAGCGCTTCGCGCCGTCTTCGGTACACCAGTCATTAGCCATTCTACACTCCAGGTCTCAGTTTTAGAGCGGACGCTGATCGCGTCCAACCTGCCCTTCTATTGCGTGAGCTTGTGACGCCCATCTGCACCTTCGAGATGGTGGAATCGAAGCTCATCGGCAAGCAAAAATTTGAAATATGACTTGAAACTGTTACATTAATGAATGTTCATTCATAATGAATGGATGTTCATTTTTGTGACAAGACTTTACAATATAACAGTTTTGGCACTTCGAACGCAAAAAACCGTAATATTAGCTATGAAGGCCAAGACTGTCGCCAAATCGGGCTCATACCCTAAAATTCCCCAAATAGGGTACATAAAATCGTCAACAGTGATTTCGCATGACAGCCATGCATTTATTCATACATTGTTAACGTTTTGAAGAGCGATCTAATAAGTCTACAGCCCCCTCAGGCACGCTCGGAAACGATAGACCTTTATGCCAAACAAATAGGTTTGGCCCCTATTGGCCTAGTAAATAGCAATCAACATCACCTTTACCTAAAGATAAACAAATCGATCGGTGAACGGAACCTGCCTGAAGCAGTTGAACGAACTATTAAGAGCGCAGGGCTCAAGTGCGTCTATCGCCTTTAACTGCGCGATTTTATTCGTGCAGTCGATTACTACGGAGCGCCAGAGCAGAATTTTGCTCGGTATCGCGAGGCGACTAACCGCCGTTTCCGGGAAGCTGATTGATTAGGATATCAAGTGGGATATCCGGCAAGGTGCCATCAATATCATCCACGGGCGCATCCTCGGGCTCCGGTTCCACAGGCTGAGGTGGTGGTTGCAATAGCTGAAATCCTAGAGCCTGCGCGGCCTGTGATTGGGGCAGCGGAGATCGGCCTAGTTCTCCTGCCGTAATTGCGGGATCAAACGATTGCGGATCAATGACATCAGGTGTCAGCGCCTGCAGCTCTGACAAGGCCGATGCGCTACGCGGTTTGTCGTCATCTGCAAGCTGTTTCGCGAGCCGTTCGGAAATCTCTCGGCAGTCATCCGTCAAGACCTCATCGCGCTGGCACGGATGCACTCCCTCTACTCTCTTAAAAGCGTAGTCCCCGGTTGAAGCATCAGCCGTGACTTGCTCAACACTCAGAATGCTATCCCAATCGCTTTGAACGTCTTCTGTTTCAACCTCGATGCCGAGTGCGCTCAATTCCTCCGCGACTGAACCCGACTTCAGCGGCCCAACCTCGGAAGCCGCTCTCTTTGGTCCGTCTTCATTGGTTTGAACCGAGGAGCACATAGTAAGTGATCCCAGCGCCATCAGCGCTGCTGCAACTATGTTTTGCTTAGTGCTCATAGCTACCTCTTTTTGGCTAAACGATCACACACAACTGCCCGCAACCTATCATGATCCTGCAGCGCCGCCGACCACAATCGTACTGCCTTGCATAACAGTCGCTGTTCCGCCGGGAGCGACCACACCACCCGGCGCAGCCCCACCGCCAAAAATCGTACCGGCGGCTGTTTGCTCAACCCGCAGTGTTGGGCATCCCCCAGCAAGAGCGCAGTTGCTTTGGCGGATCTCTATCGCCTCCAACCCGTTTCCGTCTTGGACTAATTCAGCTGAGTGCCCAGTACCATCTTGATAGATCGCACCTTCATTGTACTCACCGAACTGCTCCAATGCTGCACTATTCTGCGTCCCGTTCTGCACAATCGTGCCGATATGTCCGATCCCACTCTGACTAAGAGCAGCTGAGTTGGATCCGGGGACACCGATATAGGCAGCCGTTTGATTAACGGTTGCCGTGTTCCCTACCCCATCCTGGGTAACCGCCGCGTAATTTCGATATGCGTCCGATGCCGGATTAATCTGATCGATATATAAAGAGTTCGCATCTCCCCGAACCTGACCTGTCGCGTAGTTCCCATCAAAGCCAGATTGGTTCACGTAAATCGTATTGAGCTCACCTTCGATAGATAACTCAGCGGTCGCACCATTACCCGATTGCTGAACCTCAGTTTCCACATTGTCATTCCCGACGACGGATAACTCAATCCGGTTTCCTTCGCCGTTCTGAACAGTACTCACGTGGTTACCGTTACCCATCTGCTCGATGACCGCTGTATCGGGCGTTTGAGCCATGGCAGGACTACCGAAGCCACCAATAGAAATGGCAGCAAACAGCGCAAGATATCTAACTTGCTGTTTTGTTTCGGCAGTCATGGCAAAGCTCCAATTACGAGGCAGGCATCAACCAAAAAAGGTGCCCCCGGCCAGGCATTCTGCCCGGCCGGAAGCGAAGAAGCTCAGTTACTACTGACTTGTGGTGGCAACGTTGCCATTGCCTTGCTGAGACACAGAAATCACATCAAACGAGACGGTGTCCGCCTGGCTTGCATTGATGGTGTTTCTGTTACCTTCCTGCTCAAGCAACATCGTGTTGAAGAAGCCACCTTGATACAGATCGTTGACCTTGTTCTCGTTCCCTTTTTGCGAGATAGAAACCAGGTTCAGCTCGCCAGTTTGGCGGGCATTGAGGATCTCATTGTAATCGCCTTCACCCTGATGGGAGTAGAAGGTGTTTCCAACGCCGTCCTGCCACAGTGATAGGGCCTGACCATTGTCGTCTTGGCTAGCTTCGATACGGTTCTTCAAGCCGCTTTGATCAAGATCCATGTAATTGTCGGACCCAATCTGATCGACCCAGATGCCATTCGAGATACCGGTCTGCGAGATATAGATATCATTTGGTCCACCAGCGCCTGTTTGCTCTTGGTAAACTTCGATAGCTAGATCAACACCATTGAACTGGTCGATGTAAGCATAGTTTGCTTCACCAACTCCGAACCCAATGCCAGACACCTGCTGGACTTCAACAGAAGACCGCAAAAAGCCTGGGAACTCAGTACCCGTTTCAGACTGATGCACAATCGCTTCGTTTCCGTCACGCGCTTGATTGATGCCGACGAAAGAACCGTCATTTGCTGTCTGATAAACAGATGCCGCATTGTCGATTCCAGCAGTCGAGTCATCAAGCCCCTGAGTAATGGTCGCGAGCGTATTGTCGTTACCGTACTGAGAGACATACGCGTCGTTGGTCACAGGCCGGAAGTGCTCCGGAGCGAACTGGTGAATGTCCGCACGGTTCGCATATGGCTTCTCACCAGCGCTACCGTATTGCTCCACGCGCGCTCTGTTTCCGTCACCAGTTTGCGTTGTTACAGAAACATTCGCTGGGAAGGAGAACGGAACAGAACCTGGAGGCGTGTCTGTATCCGACTGAGTGGTCGACGCAGTGTTGCGATTTCCGCTCTGTTGGATAGAGGCGAGCCCCTGACTTCCACTCGTCTGATCTACGCGGGCACGGTTCCTATTTCCTTCTTGCAGAACGCGCTGCTGCTGAAGGAACTCTGGTGGATTGCCATCGCGCAGTGGAAGGCCGTCCTCAGTCGCACCCAACTCACCATCACCGATAGAGAAAAGTTCAGCCACAGAATCGAGATCCCGACGTGTTTTAACCTCTGGTGGCTCAACTTCTGGCTTCTTCGGATCCACAAGATCAATCCGCTTTTCCGGACCGTCATCGGGCTTTGGTTTGTCGGCCATCGCTGGTGCAGCGAGTGTGCCAACAAGGGCCGCCGTTAAAAGTAGTTTCATGCGCATAATACATCTCCTGAATTGCGCGTGCCCCTCGAAGGCACTACTATTCAGGGGCGCAGCCTTATTGGCTGTCCCCGAGGAGGGGCCCGGTCTGAACCTTCAAACTCTGGCCGGGCCTCGCCTCACCCCTCCCACACATCTTGTTCTAGACAAGCAGTTGGGGATCTCTGTTCTGCCGCACTCTCGATCATGTCCTCTGACAGAATTGCTCTTGAATGGGCGTAAATTCTCTGGGTCTTCTCCTGAACGTCTCCTCGACTTCTATTACTTAAACTCGAACTTAGGGGGGTGAGGCCGCCTGAAGCGGAGCACTCTTTGATGCTGCTATATCGGCCGTTTCGGCACCAGTTGAACCGTCTTTATCGTCGGTTGATACAACGCCCAGTCCGCCGTCTCTTAACGCCACAAGACTCCGTGCCGTCTCAGGCGTGATATCGATCTTCCCTTGCTTGTTGTATTCAATGGTCTCAGTAGCTGCGATGGCCGCAAGTGCATCTGCCAAGGCGCGATTAACAGGCGCAGGCACAACTTCCCTTTGCGGTGCTGGCTGAGGAACCGACTTCGCAGCGACCGTTTGAACCGGTGCTTTAGCTGCCGGCTGTGATGCCTGAACGGGCTGTCTGACCGGCCGCTCCGCCACAACCACATTTTCTTGCCTGGCATCAGCCGCTACAGCCGAAGCCTGACTCGCTTGCGTCATCTGCGGCGCAGCTTGCTGTGGCTGAAATTGAGCCTGAAGTGCCGCCAGGCGCTCAGCCTCCTGGCGCTCCCGGGTCTCTCTCAAAATGCGGTTTTGCTCTCTAACGTTTCCAGCCGCAGCAAAAAACTCGTAAGGAAGCGCATCATTAAATCTGTCATTGTATGCTGGCGCATATGCCGTTCGATAATGATTAATGGCTGCATCTCCAGCCGCGCGGTCATTAAACCCCCAAAGACCCAACTCAGCACCCTCAACGATCATACCGTACACCGCTTTTTCAAGCGCCTGACGGACAGCCAAATGCCTTGGCTGGTTCATAGTGATGCCAGCTTCGGCTTCTAGTAGTTCCTGAAATGATACAAACCGGAATGCATTGCCCTGCACGGCAATAGAAGCGATACGTTGTTCTGCGCTAATTGAGATCAAAACCTCGCCAGTCTTTACACTGACGGCGCGTAGATAGATTGATACGGCGTCCTCTCGATACTCCGTATTACCACCAATGCCGAGATATCGAGCACCAGCCCCACCAGTAATCGTATTCGTATCGAAACCGGTGATAGCCCCCTCAATCAGCACACCAGCAAATTTCAATGCTGGGAGTGCTTCCCGGTTAAGTTCTTCCTCTCCAAGATAGCGCTTGCGCATATCAAGAATAATTTGCCGTTCTCGGAGTAAGTTTTGTAGGTTTTCACGTTCAATCACAGTGAACCAGCGTCGGTTACCTGCGTCCTGCAACGCCTTGATCAGAATTGGCGTCGGCCCTTGAGTAACAGCTCGTGAGAGGTTCTGCCCCGTCGCGCTGGGTTGGAATGCTCCGGTCTCATCAGCCAAACCATAAACCGCAACAGGTATTGGGGCCTGCGGCCCGGGCAGCCACTTTAAAGTATGCTCTGTTACAGTAACTGGATTGAGTTCAGCATCTGCAAGCCTCATCTCAGGTCTGAAACCCGGAGTGGCACACGCTGATAGAGCGAGCAACGCCCCAATAACCGAGAGACTTCTCTTTATTATTGTCATTCCACCACCCCCTGTTGGCAGATTCTGTCCCTAATTCGCTTGGAAAATCGGCAATATAATTTCTGTTGTTTGGCCGGTTGTCGCGTCAAATACCTCAATGGTGACTGTATCCAAGCCACGCTCAAAAGTGATGCTTTGATCGCCAAATTGAACAATACCGCTCTCTTGCGGATCATCTCCGAAGATCGCGTCTGACACCTCCCTTGCGAGCCCAGACAGCAATCGACTTTCCAATTGTCTCACAAAAAGCTCTGCCTGGGTTTCTTGCTCAATCTCGTCCATTGGCGGCTCGTTGTCGTCTTGAGCCGTAGCAATGCCAAGAAGGTGCGCTGAGTTGAAAGGGTTCCCACCGAATGATGGATTTACAGGCTCATATACCAGGTCCTGTGCACTAGCCGCTGTCCCCACAACAACTGCGCTTGCAAGTAAAGCGAATACTCTACCACCACGCCCGACTGCCATTCTGCCGTCTCCTGACTAATTTTTTGACGTGAAACGTCCCCACAACATATTAAACATTTAGAAAGAATTTGGTCAATGACATTTAGTCGATTTTATTCTTACACAGATCATCAACCAGAAAATTTTCTCCCCCATACGCAAGGGAAAAAAGGTGCAACTTTCCCCAGCAGATTACCGTCTGTCCCCTGATGGTTGATCGCAGCGCTCACAGTTCTCCCAACACCCGGTATCGAGCATCGCCCTGTTAAAAAAGCAGATGCATTCGTCAGTCTACAAATAATATGCCAATCTGCTCGTGCCATACAGCAAGGCACAAAGCGGATGAACGTGATTGTCGATCTAGCCGCGAACAGACAGCTCGTGTCGGTGCCGGCTCCCTCAGAAAGCCAAAGACCGACGCGAATATTGATTCCGTCAAATTAGCGGTAATGAATGCGTAGACCCGCAAGTAGCTTCCAAGGCCAAATAGCCTAGCGAGTCGGTATTCTACCTCCTCTACTCAATGTCCCCTAATACTAACTAAGTGTTAACATTGACCGCTATGGGTTCGCAATCCCCGGCGTCGTCTTTCTGATCACAAATTACGAAAACTAAACTGCTGCATTGAAGAAGCTAAAAGGCATTGGCCTCTGGCATCAATCTCGCTACATCGCGGCGCACACACCGAGAATGGATTCTGCTTTGACCGACCTGACACACCTCGACCGGCTGGAAGCCGAAAGCATACACATCATCCGCGAGGTCGCTGCCGAGGCAGATCACCCCGTGATGCTCTACTCTGTCGGCAAGGACTCAGCCGTTATGCTGCACCTGGCGGTAAAGGCATTCTACCCGTCAAAGCCACCCTTCCCGCTGATGCACGTCGACACGACTTGGAAGTTCCGGGAAATGATCGAATTTCGAGACCGCAAAGCAAAAGATCTCGGAATGGAGCTGATCGTTCACACCAATCAGGAAGGTGTTGAGGCGGGTGTCGGGCCTTTCAGCCATGGTTCCGCACTTCATACCGACATCATGAAAACACAGGCGTTGAAACAAGCGCTAGACAAGCACAAGTTTGACGCCGCGTTCGGTGGAGCCCGACGCGACGAAGAGAAGTCCCGCGCCAAGGAGCGTGTCTTCTCCTTCCGCACAGCCGAGCACCGTTGGGATCCGAAGAACCAGCGACCCGAACTGTGGAACCTCTACAATGCCCGCATCAAGCAAGGTGAGAGCATCCGTGCCTTCCCACTCTCTAACTGGACCGAGCTTGATATCTGGCAATACATCCGCCGCGAGCAGATCGAGCTCGTGCCGCTATACTTCGCAGCCCCTCGCCCCGTCGTCGAATGGGAAGGAGCCCAGATCATGGTCGACGATGATCGCATGCCAAAGGAGCTCCGCGATACGGCAACAACCAAGTCTGTACGCTTCAGAACACTCGGCTGTTATCCGCTGACCGGGGCAGTCGAGTCCACCGCTGACACGCTCGAGGACGTTATTCAGGAGATGCTGCTGACCACCTCTTCGGAGCGCCAGGGACGAGTGATCGACCGCGACCAGGCCGCATCCATGGAGAAGAAGAAGCAGGAAGGCTACTTCTAATGGCTCATATAGACGACCTCATCGCCACCGACATCGCTGCCTATCTCGAGGCCCACGAGCAAAAGTCTCTTTTGCGCTTCATCACCTGTGGTTCCGTTGACGACGGAAAATCAACGCTCATCGGTCGGTTGCTTTACGACTCCAAGATGATTTTGGAAGATCAGCTTGAAGCACTGGAACGGGATTCAAAGAAACAGGGGACACAAGGCGAGAACATAGACTTCGCTCTCCTTGTTGACGGCCTCGCCGCTGAGCGCGAACAAGGTATCACTATCGACGTTGCCTATCGCTTCTTCTCCACCGACAAGCGAAAGTTCATCGTCGCCGATACGCCGGGTCATGAGCAGTACACCCGGAATATGGCTACTGGCGCATCCACGGCTGACCTTGCCATTCTCCTGATTGACGCCCGCCGCGGCGTTCTCACGCAAACACGCAGGCATGCGTTCATTGTCTCCTCGCTTGGCATTCGCCGACTGGTGCTTGCCGTCAATAAGATGGATCTCGTCGACTATTCGGAAGAAACCTTCAACCAAATCGTGGCGGACTTCAAAACCTTTGCGGCTGACCTCGCGCCAGACATTGAGATCACCGCAATCCCGATGTCAGCGCTGGCTGGCGATAACATCACGGCCCCCCTTGGCAATACGCCATGGTACACTGGCACAAGCCTGATGGATCACCTTGAAACAGTATCGGTGGGCGACAAGCGCGCCGCAGCTCCTTTCCGCATGCCGGTCCAGTGGGTAAACCGTCCGGATCTCGATTTTCGAGGGTTTTCCGGTCAGATCGCATCCGGCACAATTCGACCCGGCGACAAAATTATGACCCTGCCAAGCGCTAAGGAATCGACCGTCTCACGCATCGTGACCTATAGCGGGGACCTGGACGAAGCCGTACCGGGCCAATCCGTCACCCTCACCCTTGAAGATGAGATCGACTCCTCCCGAGGCGACGTTATCGTGTCAGCCGACAGCCCAGCGGAAGTCTCTGATCAGTTTCAGACGCGAATTCTGTGGATGTCCGATGAAGCGATGTTGCCCGGGCGTCGCTATCTCATGAAGATTGGCGCAAAGACAGTCACAGCAACCGTAAACGCACCGAAATACGGTATCGACATCAACACACTGGAACAGCGTCCTGCCAAGACGCTCGCCCTCAACGAGATCGGCGTTTGCACTCTGTCGCTCGAACAGCCCATCGCCTTCGATCCCTATGATGAGATCCGCGAAATGGGCGGCTTCATTCTGATAGATCGCCTTTCCAATAACACCGTCGGTCTGGGGCTGATTGACTTCGCCCTGCGTAGGGCCGCAAACATTCATTGGCAGGCCCTGGATGTAGATCGAGACGCCCTCGCCGAACAGAAAGGGCAGCGGGCCGCTGTGCTCTGGTTTACCGGCCTGTCAGGTTCTGGAAAATCGACCGTCGCCAACGCCCTTCAGAAACAACTATATGCTATGGGGCGGCACACATTCGTTCTCGATGGCGACAATGTCCGCCACGGGCTTAACCGCGATCTCGGCTTCACGGACGCAGACCGAGTGGAAAATATCCGGCGTGTTGCCAATGTAGCCAAACTGATGGCCGATGCAGGACTTATCACCTTAGTGTCCTTTATCTCGCCATTCCGATCGGAGCGCCGCATGGCACGCAATCTCATGACAGAAGGCGAATACGTTGAGATTTTTGTCGACACACCTTTGAACGTAGCAGAAGAGCGAGATGTCAAAGGGCTCTACAAAAAAAGCCCGCGCTGGCGAGATCAAGAACTTCACGGGCATCGACAGCCCGTATGAGCCACCATTGGAGCCCGAAATCCGTATCAACACGGTCGATAACTCTCCTGATGCAGCCGCCGAACAGATCGTTCAATGGCTCAAGGACAACGGATTTCTGGAAAGTTAGCCACATCGCCAACCGCTTTTGGAGCCAACCCCAAATAAATCGGTAGCTCGCGGCCGGCCTAAGAGCGCTCGAAGACGACTGAAAGATTGTTCTTGGGCATGGGAATAACGGTTCGCAGCGATAGCTTTGAGTTACTCGCCAGCGGAAGAAGATCGATCTCAAGATCGCGAACGCCCCAAAGTGTATTACGTCGCTTTAGGTCGGCATCGAAGTTTCGATTTCCCTCAGCCATAACACCATTGCGTCCAAAAGGACCGTATAGAAACAATCGACCACCCCGGCGAAGCAACCGACCTGCTCCCGCAAAGAGCCCCTCGGCCACGCTAAACGGCGCGATATGTATTACGTTCGCCGAGAACATCCCATCAAAGCGCAACGCCTCCAGTTCATCTCCCCAGTGAGCTAGCGACGCATCGACGGCATACGGCCCGCAAAGCGCCGAACGTCCCAAATGATCGATCCACGCCCGAACACTTGCCCGGGCTGCCTCTTCATAGTCGCTGAAGAACCAGCGAAGGTCCGGCAAATCCTCGGTGAAGAACACTCCGTGTTCACCCGTCCCGGATCCAACTTCAAGGACAGCCCCAGAGGACAGCATTGACGCTTTGAACGCTTCCGCGACAACATCCTTGTTCCGTCCGACAGACGGTGAGAACTGACGACCTTCCCTCTCAGCTCGAGCCTCGAGGGCTCGCGGTCGACCATCTGCTCCTTTGATATAGTCGCGGTCTTCATCCATTAACGACGACAACCATTAGCCTCGAGACTGAAATCGCTCACGCAGGATATTTTTGAGAATTTTCCCATTGGCGTTGCGCGGCAGCGGTTCGGCCTCAAACTGAATTTCGACAGGTACTTTGAACGCCGCGAGTTGAGCCCTTACATGCGCGCGTAGCTCGTCTTCCGTTACGCTTTGACCGGGTTTGACCTGGACGACCGCTCCGACCTCCTCGCCAAGCACCTTGTGCGGAATTCCGACAACAGACGCATCCATAATTGCAGGATGGTCATAAAGCGCGCTTTCGACTTCTATACAGTAGACGTTTTCGCCCCCGCGGATCAGCATGTCCTTCGCGCGATCCACCAGATAGACAAAACCCTCTTCATCAATGCGCGCCAAATCACCGGTGACAACCCAGCCGTCTACGAACGTAGATTCCGTCGCTTCGGGCTTGTTCCAATAGCTCTTGCAGTTCGACGGACCTTTGCACCAAAGCTCGCCCACCTCGCCGGGTGGCAGCGTACTCCCGTCGCCACCCACCACTTTCAACTCCACAGCTGGCGGCGGATTACCCGCGCTGTCTGGGCGGTTCACATAGTCCTCTCCAAAGTTCTGGGTTGCTGTTGCACATGTCTCAGTCATGCCCCAGCCATTGCTCGGATGAGCATTCTTGAAATTGGACTTAATCGTCGAAACAAGTTCCGGTGCCGACGGCGCACCACCATAAGCAACGGCCTCAATCGACGAGAGGTCATACTTGTCTTTGTCTGGATGTTCGAGAATCTGCCAGGCAATTGCAGGTACTCCGCCCACGGACTTAACCCGTTCCTTCTCGATAATGGGTAGTGCCTTTCCGGCATCCCATTTATACATCAGCACAATTTTACCCCCGATCCCCCAGATGGGAACAAGAACGGCAAACGCTCCTGTCGCGTGGAAAAACGGCACCGAAAGCAATGTCGAATTCGCATCGGCTGGATCGGTACTCTGCTCGGGTACAGCCTCTCCCGCTCGAATGTATCGCCGCGCTCGACACGTCAGGGCATTGAACATATTCGAAATGATCGCACGATGGCTCGCGAGAGCTCCCTTCGGCTTTCCGGTTGTACCGGATGTGTACATGATCGTTGCGTCGTCGTCGGGTACCAGATCTACGCTGGGCGGCTCAACCGCACTCAGATCTTTCCAGCTAACTGCAGGTCCAATGAAGGACTCCATAGACTGAATACGAGCATCGTCGCGTGCTTCTGTATCACGCGCAATTACGATGGCTTCCAAGCCAGGCATGTTCGGCCAGTGATCTTCAATGCGCGCAAAAATCTGGGGATCCACAATAGCGATCCTAGCACCGGAGTCGTTTATGCCGTATTCCAGCTCACTACCCGTCCACCAGGAGTTCATCGGAGTAACAATGGCCCCGATGTTCAGACCAGCAAAGAAAGCCACAGGCCACTGCGGATAGTTCCGCATAATAATGGCAACGCGGTCTCCTTTTTTTATGCCGTACGTGTCGGCGAGAACCTTGGTGAAATGGTCGACCGCCAGCGCATTGGCAGTGAACGATACGCGTTCATCTTCGTACACGATGAAGTCCCGATCGCCCCAGGCGCGCCCGACATCAAACAGATCGCGAAGTGTTGGCGGAGCTTCGACATAGGTCTTGAACGTTACGCCATCAATTTCCGTTTCGGTCAGCGCCAGCGCTGAGCCCGGACCACTGATCGCAGCATTCGCATCGGCAACAGATACGGCTGGCCACCCCTCCGGCAAATGTGGGTTCATAGCGTCTCATCCCTCAGAGTATTGTTTTATAGCACCGCACAAAACCATGCTGGCGGCGACAACAAAAGGGGGTCACCTTACGGAAGGTGAGAAACGCTCCAAATGTCATCTTCTGCCGCGATCACGTTTCCCAGCCGCGACCATAGCAATGCTGGCCGTATTGGGCGGTCGTTGCGCCGAAGTTTTGGACCACACCCAACCGCCGTTGCTTCCCCAACAACCTTGCGAGCCAAGCTCAAAAAAGTATCGCAGTAGTCATCGCCAGCTTTCGAACGAGGCCAACTTTCAGCGATAAGGATCGCACCGGGCGGGCCGCTAATGCGCATGCGCCAACCACCTAAGGTCGGCACATGCCCAACGCATATATGCCGCATACAGGCGAACGGCATCCAGGGCGCACGGAAGCGCCCTGCTTCCCATTCGAGGCCGGTTTCCGTTAGCTCCCATTCAATGAAAGCATCAGTGCTTAGCGGATCTGGCAGGCGATAGACCGTCGACACTTATTTCCCGAAATCGCAGAAACGTAGTTCCCTTCTCGTGCCGTCGGGCTCAATTGCGTCATATGACGGCCCAGTCTGATCTTCTCCATCACAGAGATAACCAATCTGATACATTGCAATCAGCTCGTTGTTCTCCGGGCGTAAATTTGAGGACAACATCAGATCAATCGCGTCCTGATGTTCGCCAAGCCGCAATAAAGCGCTGAAACGCTGTGAACGCGTTGTCTCGGGTAGCTCGATCAGGCCGTTGAGAGACGTCGCTTCTCCCCGGACGACACCAATCCTCTCAGTCGCTTCTGCTGTGAATTGACCATCAGGATATTGATCCAGGACGGTCTCATAGTCCGTTATGGCACCCCAGACATTAAACCCACCATCTGACTCCCTCAGTTTCGCTCGTTCGAAATATAGAGTGGCGCGCTGAATATCGGTCAAGGAATCGTCACCCAGCATCTGCGTAAGGCGATCAATCGCCGTTGGCGTGTTTCCTGCGGCGACTAGCTGATCTGCCGTTGAGAGAGCTCTGTCGAATTCTGTGATGTCATCTTCAATAATTGAGACCTGAACGGATGACACGTCGCGGTCTTCCACAGGCGTGGTGCTACAGGCAGCGACAACAGCGGCAAGACCAACACTAATTGAGAGCACGCGAACCATGGGATATCCTTTCACCTGGTGCAGAATCTAACCCTAAACTAAAGGACGCACCGGCGCGCTCAAGCGGCAATTCTGTGACAATTCGAGGGAGAGCGCTTAGCCCGCGCTCGTTGCTGCCAAGCGGTCTATCTCGGACATATCTCCTCGGCCCAATGCCTCAATAGCGCAAGCCGCCATGTGCCGGGCCGTCAGCCCGGCCGCTTCATACATCGCAGCTGGACTATCTTGATCCTGGAACTGGTCAGGCAACGTCATGGTTCGAATTTTGACGCCGCTATCAAGCGCTCCAGTACTAGCCAGATGCTGGAGAACAAATGCGCCGAAACCACCAACCGCTCCCTCTTCCACCGTAATGACCACCTCATGGTCTTTGGCGAGGCGCTCCACGAGATCTGTGTCTAACGGCTTAGCAAAGCGCGCATCAGCAACCGTTGTCGATAATCCTTGCGCCGCCAGCATCTCAGCCGCGAGCGATGCTTCCGCCAGACGTGTTCCATAGGAGAGCAAGGCAATTGTACTGCCCTCACGAACGACACGGCCTTTGCCAATCTCCAGAGGCACACCAATCTCCGGCATCTCCACACCCACGCCCTCACCGCGCGGATAACGAAACGCGCACGGCCGATCATCGATTTGAACCGCAGTCGCAACCATGTGCACCAGCTCGGCTTCATCAGCGGCAGCCATTGAAATCACGCCCGGCAGTGCGCCGAGATAACCGATATCAAAGCTGCCGGCATGGGTAGGTCCATCGGCTCCAACAAGTCCCGCGCGATCAATCGCAAAGCGCACTGGAAGTTTCTGGATGGCCACGTCGTGAACGACCTGATCGTATCCTCGCTGCAGGAACGTCGAATAAATTGCGCAAAACGGCTTCATACCGTCCGCCGCAAGGCCCGCCGAGAAGGTTACAGCGTGCTGTTCGGCGATACCGACATCAAAAGTGCGATCGGGAAACGCATCACCAAATATGTTAACCCCGGTGCCTGACGGCATCGCTGCCGTAATCGCACAGATCCGATCATCTTTCTCCGCCTCTTTTACAAGGCTGGATCCAAACACCTTCGTGTACGAAGGCGCATTCGGAGCACTCTTTTTCTGCTTGCCGGTGACGACATCAAACTTCGCGACACCGTGATACTTGTCAGCCGAATTCTCTGCAGGCTCGTACCCTTTACCCTTCTGCGTGACCGCGTGAATCAGAATGGGGCCGCTCGTCATCGCCTTACAGTTTTCGAGGATAGGCACCAGAACATCCATGTCGTGCCCATCGATCGGGCCAACATAGTAGAAGCCCAGCTCCTCGAACAATGTCCCACCCATGGCAAAGCCACGAAGATACTCTTCGGCCCGCTTGGCGGGAATTCGCAAGCCAATCGGCTCAACCATCTTCTTCGCAAACTTTCGAAGACCGCGATAAGAGCGCGATGACACCAGCTTGGAGAGATAGTGACTCATCGCGCCCACAGGCGGTGCAATCGACATGTCGTTATCGTTCAGAATCACGATCATCCGTGATCCGTCAGATCCGGCATTGTTCATGGCCTCATAGGCCATCCCGGCGGACATGGAGCCGTCTCCGATCACGCATACAACATTGTTGTCTTCGCCCTGAAGATCGCGAGATTTTGCAAATCCAAGCCCAGCAGAAATGGACGTCGAAGCGTGCGCGGCTCCAAATGGATCGTACTCGCTCTCTGCGCGTTTGGTGAAACCCGACAGCCCGCCGCCCTGCCGCAATGTCCGAATACGGCTTCTACGACCTGTAAGAATCTTGTGTGGATAACACTGGTGCCCAACGTCAAAGATGAGCTTGTCCTTCGGTGTATCAAACACCGCATGTATCGCCACCGTCAGCTCGACGACCCCGAGGGCGGAGCCGAGATGTCCTCCCGTCACAGAAACAGTATCGATAACCTCAGCGCGAACTTCCTTAGCGATCGTTTCCAGTTCTGCTTTGTCGAGCCCTTTTAAATCGTCTGGTGTCTGGACTTTGTCCAGATTGGGCGTCTGTACAGCCATATTTACACGCCTCCGGGCGCTCTTTCTTTTACACTAAGCGGTTTAGTGTCCTCTCTTTAGGACATAATCCACGGATTGGAGCAAGATGTTGGCGCGATTACGAAAAATTACCAAGTGCTCCTTCGCCTGAGCGGCGAGAAGCCGCACGCGCTGCTGCGCACCTTCAACGCCAAGCAAAGTCACGAAGTTCGCCTTACCCGCCGCTTCGTCTTTCCCGGTCGCCTTCCCAACGGTTTCGAGGTCACCTGTGACATCAAGCAAATCATCGGCAATTTGGTAAGCCAATCCCAGATCGTTGGCGAAACCGGCCAGGGCATGAAACTCCGCTTCGGATGCTCCGCCGATGATTCCTCCCGCCTCTACCGCGTAGGAAATCAGAGCTCCCGTTTTCATACGCTGCATACGCGTGATCGTGTTCAGGTCGCGCGTGTGGTCCACACCCAGCATATCGATCATCTGGCCCCCGACCATTCCCCGCGCGCCAGCTGCTTCCGCCAGACGATCGATAAGCCTCAGACGAACCGCAGCATCGCGATGCGTGTCCTCATCGGCGAGTATCTTGAACGCCAGGGTCAGAAGCGCGTCACCCGCAAGGATAGCAGTTGCCTCATCATAGGCCTTGTGAACCGTCGGCTGACCTCTGCGGAAGTCGTCATCATCCATGCAAGGAAGATCATCGTGCACGAGCGAATATGTGTGAACGCACTCGAGCGCAGCAGCGGTTCTAAGCAGCCACGTCTCGTTGGCATCGAACATATTGCCACATTCAAGGACAAAGAACGGGCGCATACGTTTGCCGTTCGCCAGGCCGGCATGACGCATCGCGCGCATGAGATCAGCTTCCGGGCCCGTCGCCGGCGGAATGAACTGATCGAGCGCAACAGTGACCTTGTCAGCGATTTCCTTGAGCCGGATCTCGAAATCCATAGCGCGCCAGCCCCAATGCCCCGTTAGTCGAATGCCGCAGGTTCGGTCGTAACTTTCCCTACGGATCCCTGGACAATTTGTTCTACCTTAAGCTCTGCCGACTTCAGCTTTGCCTCGCAATGGCTCTTAAGAGCCGCGCCTCGCTCATAAATGGCAATAGACTGCTCGAGCTCCACGTCGCCGCTTTCAAGCTTGCTGACAATCGTCTCAAGCTCCTTGAGAGCCTCTTCGAAACTCAGATCGTCCACCGGTTTGGCCTTAGCGCCCGCCATCATTCATTCTCCTGATTGATCGCGACCATAGTTAACAGACTTCCCGGTAACAATGGTCGATCCCAAATTTGCACATAACACGATAAAGCGAGGCTTAGCCTCGGAAGTCGTATCGCCGCCACGCCCAATACTTATCGCCGCCATTATAGCTGCACCGCCAGCCAAGCCGCCTCAACTCTTT
This sequence comes from Pseudomonadota bacterium, assembly GCA_039033955.1. Lineage (GTDB taxonomy): Bacteria > Pseudomonadota > Alphaproteobacteria > Caulobacterales > Hyphomonadaceae > CALLCD01. Next base: position 126,129 of record JBCCBQ010000008.1, on the reverse strand, counting down.
CCGGATCATCCGGTTAAACCAGCCATGGGCCGCAAGGAACACTTTCCCATCCATCGCAGCCTCATGGAGCTGAACGGCGGCTTCCCTCGCTCGGGCTCGCGACGCCGAAACAGACTCCCCGTCGAGCGAATGACCGAAGAGCCAGGCTATCCGTGCAATCACATTCCATGTTTTGGGCAAGTACCTGGCCCGCTTGAAGCGGGGCGGCGGCAGCGGTGCCTCATTGAATATGGCATCCGGCTGTGCCGTTTGACCAGGAGCAGCAAGTGCCATCGTTTCCTGAGCACGCTGTCGAGCAGATGTCAGAAAGATATCCGCGTCAGCCACAACCGCCCGAAGACCTTCCGGTGCCTCTTGCCCTTCTGCAAGACCACCCACTTCGTACGCAGCCCACCAGTCGACGTAGGCCTTCCAATTAAGTCTCGGCCCCTTCGTGCGATCAAGTGCGGGTCGCCCATGTCGCGCGATGATAATTGGTCCGCGCACAGTTCCGGGAGATGCGCCGCTAGATCGGTTCATCACTGTTCAAACCTTGGTCTTGTCCGGGATACAGGTCCCTCTCCGCCAGATCGGCCTAACCCCGTTGTCGGTTTGCGGCAAGAATACCAATGCGAATTTCGACTAGAGCGAACGCCAGACCCTGGGTTTTGCGCACTCCAGGCGAGGATTCGTCGCGCACCGTTTTGTCGTCCAAAGCACAGTTTCAGCCCGACCGATGAGGTTGTCGAACGGCACAAATCCGATCGATACATGGGTATCAGGCCAACTCTCGGTAGGGTCACACTCAACGCTCGAATACACACCGTTAACCGGCGGGCAGTGTCCCGTTGAGTTCTTTACGCCGTCAGGGCTGCTTTTCACCCGCCGGCGCAGGGCATCGAGATTCCTGGTTGAGAGAAAATCGGTGTAGCGAGAATCCAGCGAGTAGTTCCGGTTGTCTCCGATAAAGAAAAAGTGGCCCTCTGGAACTTGGAATACGTCTCCAGGTACGGTTGTCGCCCGACTGTTCCATTCGTGGCTCAAAAAGTCGGTTTCCCCGACCGTGTTGATATACTCTCTTGTGTAGCGCTCGCTCGGTTCTCTCTTAGGGCGATATCTAAAATCCCGAGAAAACTCGCCGCGGATATTCTCACCATTCACGAAGATATCGGGTCCACGCACCTCGATTCGGTCACCGGGCATGCCAATCAGGCGTTTGATCATCACCCTGTTCGTATGTGGGTGCATGAATACGGCCACATCTCCTGCCTCGGGCATATTTGCAAAAATTCGACCTTTGCCGAGAGGTAGTATCCGTCCGACCCCCCAAGGGACAGAGTGGCGAGAATACCCGTAAGCGAACTTGTTGACGACGACCCGATCACCAACCTGCAGCGACGGCACCATGCTTTCAGACGGGATAACCCTCTGCTCAAAGAGAATCATTGTGAACAGGAATAGTGCTGGCACGAAGACAACGAGCAACCGGGCCCATTCCATAGCTTCGGCTTTGACCTTATCCATCAAGGTAGACGACGGCGCGCCTGTATCATTGCCCTGCGAATTGGGAGTCGTTTCCGCCATGCACTATTACCTTTTGGATCGCCTCAAATTGCAAGGAACACCCCTGCAATAGCCTCACTCGAACGCAGCCGACAAGCCCGCTGGCGCAACCTTGCCCCGATATATGATCATTTCAGGGCAAGCCAGCCATCGGATACAGCGGCAACTGATAATGGCCGCCGCAATCCTGTCTTTTTTCTAACCATGGGAGCGATAATAATTGACGCCGTCAGCGCCAACCTCGCGAACAGCTTCTCCTCGACCAATGAGACAATTTAGGTGAGCCAACGCCTCTCCGGTGGCCAAACCAATCATGTCGTCTCCTATTTTTCGGGCAAATAGCGCCGGAAACACGTCCACCGCGCGCCGCGGTTCCTCTTTCAGGCGTTTTTTCAAACGCGAGAGCGCCTTTTCATGTCCGTCAATCAAGGCTTGCAGCCGATCATGCGCACCTGTGAATGGCTCGTTATGCCCAGGAAGCACCAGCACATCGGCAGGAACACTCGCCTTTAAATGAGCGCAGCTGTAGAGCCAGTCTGACAGCGGGTCCGCATCTGGCTCGGTCGGATGAACTGACACATTTGAAGAAATGCGCGGCAGCAATTGATCTCCCGCAATCAGCACATTCAGATCAGGGGAATATAGACAGGAATGCTCGGGCGAGTGTCCATTTCCATGAATAACAGCCCAAACATTGGTTCCCAAAGTAATCTCGTCACCCCCAGTCAATCGGGTGAAACTGTCCGGCAATCGGCTGACACCTCGGCCAAATCCTCCAAACCGCTCGCGATACGCATCGATATGATGGGACTGCCAGCCCGCTCGCTCGAAAAACTGAATCGCTGCGTCGGGAGCCTCGCGCCCCGTATCCGCGCAAAGCATGCGACAAGTCACGTATTCCAGCCTGCTGATCCACAGTTCTGCGCCTGTTTTGCGGTGAAGCCATCCCGCGAGGCCGATGTGATCCGGATGCATATGCGTCGCGATCACGCGCTTTAGCGGCGCGCCTCGCACCTTATCTGCAAGAATCTTACGCCAAGCCCCCTTCGTCTCATCAAGAGGCATCCCGGTATCGACAACTGTCCAGCCGTCCCCCTCATCAATCAGGAAGACATTCACCCACTTCAACGCAAAGGGAACGTCCATACACGCCCAGTAGACACCAGGGGCGATCTCCATCGTCTCACCGCTAGCCGGTCGCTCCTCCCCGAACGGATAGGTCGGGCGAGTTCTTCCTGCAGTCTTGCTTTGTAATCCATCCATGGTCGACGCTATGCCATGCGAGCTAAGAACGGCCAATCGGTGCCCTTGCGTGAGGCGGGCTTCGCTTCTTCAATTTCAGCCGTTAGAAACCGTCAAAGCCTGGAGGCCAAACCATGCTGCAGATCCTTGTCGATGGCGACGCTTGTCCAGTGAAGGACGAAATCTACAAAGTTGCCGTACGCCACAAAGTACCGGTCCGCCTTGTCGCGAATAGCTGGATCCGAATGCCAGATCACCCACTGCTTAGCTTCGAGCTCGTCAGTGATGGTTTCGATGCAGCAGACGACAGCATCGCCGCGGCAGCGACAAGCGAAACGATTGTGGTCACGGCGGACATCTTACTCGCCGAGCGCTGTCTCAAATCTAATGCCCGCGTCATATCACCAAATGGCAAGCCGTTCACAGAGAACTCCATTGGCTCCGCCGTCGCTACGCGGGCAATCATGGCTGACCTTCGCGCAGGCGTGGGAACTGAAAACGTTGGCGGCCCCAAGCCATTCACCAAGTCAGACCGCTCCACATTCCTGCAGGCGCTCGATACGGAAATTACTCGGCTCAAACGGACGCTGAAAACATGACCGCAATAAGATTGATTGGGCAGACCCTTCTGCCGGACATTCCAATCCTGGAAACCGAGCGACTGCGGCTCCGGCACCATAGGATCACCGATCTCGACGTACTTTCGAAGATGTGGGCGGATGATAATTTCGTGCGCTTTATCGGTGGCAAGAGACGATCACAGGCGGACGTCTGGAAAACCCTTCAAAGCACAATCGGCGGCTGGGCGCTGCTCGGATACGGCTACTGGGCCATCGAAACAAAAGGCGATGGCACCCTCATCGGAGAGATGGGTTTCCTCGAAGGTCTCCGCCCGATCGAGCCGTCGCACATCGGAACCCCCGAAGCCGGCTGGGCGATCTCCCCCGATCAGTGGGGAAAGGGATATGCCACAGAAGCGCTACAGGCTGCCCTGGTCTGGGCTGATGGTATCTTTCCAGACAAGCGGACCGTTTGCATGATTGAGAAGGATCACAAAGCCTCAATCAGAGTCGCCGAAAAGTGCGGCTACCCACTCGCCTATGACAGCATCATAGACGACGATCCAATCCACATTTTCGAGCGAAAAGATCCTTAAAGCAAATCGTCCATCATTGGCTCGCTTCGTCGGCTTTCTGTTTCAATTTGTCGAACATCTCCGAGATTTCCTCTTCGGTGAGTTCTTCCTCTTCTTCGGTTGTTTCAATCTTAGCGGGCGTTTCATCAACGACAGGCTCTTCAGAAGATTCCGTATCAACAGAGACTTCGTCTTCAGTCTCCACCGGTTCAACGACCGCAGCCTCCTCCGGTTCATCCGCAAGCTCTCCAGCGTCAACTGAAAGCCGACAAAGCACGGTCTCAGACCCAATAAGCGTCTGACCCTCACGTACCAGGAGCCGCGCTTCAGGCCTGAGATAAATGTCACACCACCCACCAAGACGCCGCTTTGCAACGACCCGCCCTGTCCGGACAGCGTCGCCGCTATCTCCGATCACCTCAAGACGCGGCCCAAACCCACCTGTGGCAATCGTCAAACCAACAGCCTCGCCCATACTCGTGAAGCTAAGATGCGCCACAGCAAGCCCGGGCAAATCGGGAGCCGTAGCCAACATCACAGACGGATTTGGCTCCTCCTGAATGATCGATTTCAGCTCTCCAGTGATCGGTGCATGGACCGTATTCGGACTGACTGGAGACGAAGCGACCCTAACGCGCAAATGATCTGTTGCCGGTAAACGCAACTCAGGTGGCGGTGGCCCCAACATAACGGAGTGCACCACACCATCACACGGAGCGGTAACAAGGTTTGCCGCGTCCGGCGCAGTCCGCTCCTGCTTGCGCGTCGCGAGCAAGATAATGACAGCTGCCGCAGCACCAACCCAGAACAAAGGCCCCCAAATAGCGCCCAGAAGCAATCCCACGAGCCATGCTGCCAAAGCACCGACAATGCCTTCCAGATCAAAACCTATCTGAGCCCAGGGACGATTATCCCGGACACTGAATTGACTTTTCTCATCCACCATTTGGTTCACCTCTTCGGGACTATACTATTAACCCACCTCTTCGGTCTCTTTGACATCTTGGGACTGCCGCGCCCACATATCCGCATACTCACCTCGCCGCGCGAGCAATTGGCTATGGGTCCCACGCTCCATGATCTTCCCCTGCTGTAGCACGATAATCTCATCGGCATTCTGCACGGTTGATAGGCGGTGCGCTACCATAAGTGTCGTTCGACCTTTCGATGCTGCCTCAAGTGCCTCTTGAACGGCCGCCTCCGTCTCGCTGTCGAGCGCGGATGTTGCCTCATCAAGCACAAGGATAGCCGGATCGGAAAGAATGACCCGCGCGATCCCCACCCGCTGCTTTTCGCCTCCCGACAGCTTGAGCCCCCGCTCGCCAACGCGCGTATCCCATCCATCTGGAAGGCTCTCAATGAATTCGAGAAGCTGCGCTCTCCGGGCTGCATCGCGAAGCGCCTCAATCGGTGCATCGGGCTGGGCGTAGGAAATATTCGCCCGGATCGTATCGTTGAACAGAACCACGTCCTGAGGCACGAGCCCAAGCCCCTGCCGCAAGGACGTCTGGCGCAACGACCTGACATCTTTTCCATCAATCAGAACGCGACCTTTATCGACGTCATAGAAGCGGAACAACAATTTCAGCAGGGTCGACTTTCCCGCACCTGAGGTACCGACAAACGCCGTCGATTTGCCGGCAGGCACATCAAAGCTGACGTCTTGCAAACCCGCCGTCCGTCCGTCATGGGCAAATCCGACTCTTTCGAACTGGACATGACCGTCGGGCTGCATCAAATCTTCCGCATCCGGTTTATCTCGAACATCACTTTCCATGCCGAGCAAACCAAACAGCTTCTCGAGGTCAACAGCCCCTTGTTTGATCTCCCGCCAGGCCCAACCGAGCAGGCCCAAAGGCCGATAGAGGTTCATCATCAGCATCATCACAGCCGCAACAGCACCTATTTCGAGGTTGCCCTCCACGACCTGCCACGCTGTGAATCCCATCATGGCGAACAACCCGCCATTTGTGATGAACTCCTGCCCTGCATTCAGTAGATTCAGCGAACGGGCCGTAACGACATAATGCCGGTTATATTCGCGAACCGCCGCATCATAACGCCCCGTCTCGCGATCCTCGGCTGCAAAAGCTTTCACGGTCTCAAAATTTGTCATGGAATCGACTGCTCGCGCGCGCCACTCTGTATCGGCCTCATTCAGTCGCCGACGCTGGCGCACCCGCCACTCGGTGACCATAAAGGTGAAAACGGCATAAGCCGAGACTGTCGCCACTGCGATCACTGCCAAAGCAATATCGTAAGTAACGGCGAGCACACCGGCCACGAGACACAGCTCCACCAGAGTCGGACCGATATTAAAGGACATAAACCGCAAAATGTAATCGAGAGCGACTGTACCACGCTCAATGATCCTGTTCAGAGCGCCAGTTCTTCGTGTCTGGTGGAACCCGAGCGAGAGATGCTGAGCGTGACGAAACGTGTCGACCGCCATAATCCTTTGGGCATCCTGACTTACCGGCGAAAACAGCCACTCTCCAGCCTGACGAAATGCAACGGCCAGAAAGCGCCCGCCTGTGAACAGCCCAAGAAAGATCAAGGTCGCAATCAGCACCTCACCTGTGTTGATTCCGTCGGTCAGCGCATTGATCGCCTTCTCCAGATATAGAGGCGCAGCAACCGAAACGCCTCGGGACACAAGCGTGAGGGCGACCGCCAAAAGCATAACCGGTCGCCATTTCGCCAAACGCGGGCTGACCAATATGCCGAGGACCCGGGCTAGCGCCTGTCCCAAACCGCCATCAGCGGTTTCTATTGCGTCGAGGTTTTTTGAGTTTTGATTATTCGCCATGACTGAAAAATAGGCCGACAATCAGTGTGCCGCCAGCCATAACAGGAAAATTGAGTGGTCCTGATAGCTATGCTCGTCCTATGGTCGTCGATCACGTGTAAGGATTCGCCCGATGTCTAACCTCAAATCCATTTGTGTTTATTGTGGCTCATCAAACGATGTGGCACCTGCATATCTCACATTGGCGACGGAGCTTGGCCGGGAGCTCGCGAGATCGGGAATCCGCCTTGTTTACGGCGGTGGCGGGGTTGGATTGATGGGGGCAACTGCGCGTGCCGCCCACAATGATGGCGGAAACGTCCTCGGCATAATGCCGCGTTTTCTCCTTCAAAAAGAGCGCATCTTCGAAGACGTTGAACACCGTATTGTGGAAGATATGCACACTCGCAAACAGATGATGTTCGACGAGTCCGATGCATTTATTGTGCTCCCCGGCGGCATTGGCACCCTCGAAGAAGCGGTGGAGATTCTCTCCTGGGCGCGCCTCGGTCTTCACGCCAAACCGATGGCTTTTCTCGATGAGGACGGCTTTTGGGAGCCCCTTTTTGATCTGATGGACCACATCATTGATGGCAAATTCACGCCGGAGGACTTCCGCGCAATGCTTGTCCACTCCGATACACCAGCCTTGGCAATACAGGCTCTGCAGGATCGGCACGTCGTAGTTTGATCGCCATCGCTGTAGTCAAGCGACGGTCTTGGACATCTTGAATGCTGCGAATAGCAATGCAGATCCAGCAGTGCGATTGATCCAACGAATAACGCTCGTCTTCACACCACTTGAAGCAATAGCCTGACCGAACCGTGCGTAAACGCCGTAAACGAGTAGATCAATTAACAGCGTCACCCCACCCATAATCAAAATTTGGGGTAGAACTGCCCGGCTCGTATCGAGGAACTGAGGCAGTATAGCAGCGAAGTACAAAAGCGCTTTTGGGTTGGCAAACTCGACAGCAAACCCTTTTAGAAAGAGCGAAGGTCCGTTGCCGGCCTCTCCTTTCGCCACAATCAAACCGCCACCACGGGACGTGATAGCTGTCACCCCAAGATAGAGAAGATATGCCACCCCAACCCACTTAATGATCGAAAAGAGTAGGTTCGACGCAACAATGAGCGATGCAATACCTGTCGCCGATAATGCAAAATAGACTGCATTGGCGAAAGCAATTCCCAAAACGCCAAGCATGGCACGCCATGTACCATTCCCCGCACCTTGCGCAGCCGCAGTAATGGCCGCCGGACCGGGAGAAAAGACGACTACGAACGTCGTCATGGTGAAGATAAGAAACGTCTGCATATCCATCGGGGCCTCCGTCGTTACGATGCGAATGCGCTTCGACAGACCTAGAAAACAGCTCGTGCGGTTTCATCTCGCCAATCGTCCGGTTTCACAGGAAATTTTCCGGTGTCCTATGGCCTCGCTCGACAGTGATCTTTGATCCCGCCATAAGATGCCCATGCAGACTTTGGACGATAAAGATCGGGATCTACTCGTCGCACTGCGGCGAGACTCGCGTACCAGCCTGACACGTCTGGCGCAGACGATTGGCTTATCCAAGAGCGCCACCCATGATCGTGTCCGACGCCTTGAGGAGCGAGGCCTGATCCTCGGCTACACAATCGTCGAGCCGTCAAACCTTCGGCAGATCAAAGCCTTCATGACCATAAAACTGGACCCCGCCGTGCGAGATAAGGACATCGTGCCTCTCCTCACCGATCGGCCCGGCATTGAAGAAAGTCATTGCCTTGCTGGCGACATAGATATTCTGGTCAGATGTGCCTGCGATACACCGGAAGCACTTTCCGAACTCCGGGAAGGCATCGCTAGCTTAGACGGCGTCCTAACAGTTCACACACGGATGATAATGAACTCGCGCTAGAACCGCGCGTGACTTATTTGCCGGTATTCTGAAATCAAATAGGCGTGCAGAAAAAGTTTGCTTGGCCTATCCTCTGGAAACAACCGAAGGGGACCAATCATGAAAGTCACTCAGCCACTCGTGCTCGCGGCAATCTTTGCTATCGCGACACCCTCGCAAGCTGAACCACCCAAAGGCACAGGCGTTACCGGCTTTGGTGGGTTTTTCTTCCGCGCAGAAAATCCAGCTGCCCTCGCAGACTGGTATCTTGAAAACCTCGGCATCGACAAAGTCCCGACAACCTATGAGGTGGAACCCTGGAGCCAGGAAGCGGGTCCAACAGTCTTCTCTCCATTCCCCGCCGACGCAGAAACCTTCGCGCCCGAAGGAAAATCATTTGTATTGAATTTTCGCACCAACGATCTCGACGGACTGGTCGCGCATCTTCGTTCCAATGGGAGCGAAGTAACGATCGACGAAGAACTTTATCCGAATGGACGCTTTGCCGGCTTGGAAGACCCTGAAGGAAACCCCATTCAGCTTTGGGAACCCAAAGACCCCACCGCTGAAGAATGACTTCTCCACGAAAGTTTGCGCAGTCGACGGATTTTCGCGGCTTTCAGAGTACCGATCGTCAGTAGCCGAATAATTAGAGTGGCGAAAGAAGACGATTAAGGAAAGTCGTGTTTTAGTCGCGAGACAATCGGGCCGGTCCCGGAAATCATTGGATCAACACAAGGCAAGCCATACTCGTCTGAAACCCTACCCAGATAATCCTCCCGCGCTTCGTCGCTTAGCGCTGACGTATTGGCGCTAATACCAACACAACGAATATCAGGGTTGGTTACCCTGCCAATATCGAGACACCGCTCAATAACGTCGCCTATGCTCGGAAGCGGGAAGTCGGGCCAACTCGCCACATGGGTTCGCTCCGCGGCATGACAAACGACGACAGCATCGGGCTGAGACCCAACAAGCAAGCCATGGCTGACAGCACCATAGGCAGGATGGAATATCGCCCCCTGCCCCTCGATCACGTCCCAATGATCCGGCTCATTATCTGGTGACAAAAGCTCGGCCGCACCGGTCACGAAATCCGAAACAACAGCGTCAATCGGAATACCCTGACCAGCGATCATAATCCCTGTCTGTCCCGACGCGCGGAAATCCGTACTCAGACCAACCGCACGCATATCCTGTTCCAGCTGCAGCGCAGTGTATTTCTTGCCGAGCGCACAATCTGTTCCAACCGTTAGCAGTCTGCGACCGGGACGCTTCTTTCCACTCGCTATAGGCAAATCCGCGGGCGGAACACGAACATCAATCAATCGCACGCCACTTTCTTCAGCAGCTTTTCTAAGGGCCTCATCGTCACCTAAGCGCACATGCAGACCAGCAACGACGTCCAGTCCTGCCTGCGCCGCTTCAATCAGTACAGGCCGCCAGGCATCCGGAATGATGCCTCCCACAGTTGCTGAGCCGATAACGAAAGACTTGGCACCCCGGGATGCCGCCTCCGCACAGGTCATATCGGGCAAACCAAGGTCAGCGCCGCTATCGGAAAGTCGTAGCTGGGCAAGACATTGATCGCGTCGCCACTGAACAAGACCTATCGCTGTCTTTGCATAGGCTGTCCGTCCCTCATCCCCAACGAATACCAAATAAGGTGGTTTCAGATCGATCGCGCTGTGGCCCATGTATCAATCCCTGCTCATCTCAACCGGTGGACGATGTACAAATCAGCAATAATGAAGCCGCTGATATTATCAATGCTGCGCGGCTATCGGCTTGCGAATCTAGCCCAATCTCGCTTTGACACGTTCGCGCCCCATCAGCTGAAGAAGCAGCGACATATCGGGCCCATAGCTTAGTCCGGTAATTGCCTTGCGGAGCGGCATGAACAGCCCCTTACCCTTGCGGCCTGTTTTTTCCTTAAGCGCCGATGTCCATTCCGCCCAAGCACCTTCACCGAATTCGGTCTCCGGCATCAGGGTTCTCGCTTCATCGATATATTCCGCATCGTCACTATCTATCACGGGCGCAACATCACCGTAGACAATTTCGATCCATCCGCGAACATCGGAAAGCTTGTCGCAATTGGCGCGCACCGTTTCCCAGAAGCGCGGATCTTCAGTCGCACGCGGATCAATGTCCGCAAGCGCATCTCTCACAACTTCGAACGGCTTCTCCCGCAGAAGCTGCGCGTTCAGACCCTCAAGCTCCTTTTCATCGAACCTCGCCGGCGCGCGACCGATCTTGTCGAAGGAAAACTCCTCTGTCAGCGCGGCCAGCGTGCTGCGCGCTTCAACATTGTCGCTCGTTCCGATCTTCGCGAGCAGCGAACAGATCGCCATCGGGTCAATCCCGTCATCCCGCAATTGATCCATAGAAAGCGATCCGAGGCGCTTTGACAGCGCAGAACCGTCTGCACCAACAAGAAGCGGTGTGTGCGCCATTGCTGGCGATGTTCCACCCAGCGCATTGAATATCTCTATTTGTGCGCCCGAATTCGTCACATGGTCTTCGCCGCGCACGACATGAGTGATCTTATATTCGATGTCATCGACCACGCTCGGCAGCGTGTAAAGATAGGAGCCGTCACCCCGGATCAGAATTGGATCGGAAAGTGAACTCGTATCAATGCTCTGGTCCCCGCGAACCAGATCCGTCCATTCAACGCGCTCGCCAGATAGCTTGAAACGCCAATGCGGCGTCCGGCCTTCTGCTTCAAGCTTCGATCTATCTTCTACCGTCAGCTTCAATGCAGCCCGGTCATAGACCGGCGGACGACCCCGGCTGAGCGCGATCTTGCGTTTTCTGTCCAACTCGTCGGCCGTTTCATAGCAAGCGTAAAGCAAATCCATTTCGCGCAGCTTGTCGGCGGCAGCATCATACTTGGCAAAACGGTCCGACTGATTGAACGTGTCGGCCCAGTCGAGGCCCAACCATTTGAGATCGGCCTTCAGACCATCTTCATTCTCTTTGGTCGATCGCTCCGTATCCGTGTCATCAACACGCAGAATGAATTTTCCACCCTGCCCTTTGGCAAACAGCCAGTTGATCAGAGCTGTTCGGACATTGCCGACATGAAGCTTTCCCGTCGGCGACGGGGCGAAACGAACGATTACAGACATTAGCCTTTACTCAGCAGCATTTAGAGAGGGGTCTTCGACACCAAATCGTCCACGATGTGAAGAGGGTCGGGCCTGAATCATCAGTCGAGCACATCGGCAACAACCGTCGTGTCCGCTTTCTCATCCCGGTGGGTCAGCCAGGCAATCAGAATCCAGGTTGAGTGGAATGCCAGCCCGGCAGAAAATGCGGCCCAGCCGGGAATAGGCCCAACGTGCGAACGGTCCACAAATTCCACAAAGCTCGTAACTTCTTCCGGGTGGATCGCAATCTTGGAGAAATAGGCGATGCCCTGCACCGCAAACAGATATCCATAATTGCGTCTGAGACGGCGACCGACGGCCCTCGCGAAACTGATGCGCATCTTGGGCTTCACATAGTCATCGGACAAAGCACGCCCGCGATCGATAGGTATGTTCGCGCCCTCACCCCGTAGAAGCGGCACATAGACGGCAATCTCCAATATCCGAGCTCGAAATCGCCAGACATTGAAATACTGATAGCGCCTCGCCTCGAGGATCAGGAACATCACGGTCAAGAGACCTGACAGCACCATGGGCAGCGGCGAACTCTCCGATGTCGCGAATGTGATAGACAGCGCGACGCCGGTCGTCAGCACGGCCCAGTTCGTCGTAGTATCAAGCCTCTGACGCCAGATCGTCGATCGATACACCTCTCCCCGGTAGAGATGTGCGAGCGCTCCAATCTCTTTTGAGCCAGATATCGGCTCCATTGGGTCCAGATCGTCGAATGTATCAGCCATGGTCAAATATTGCGCGAATCGCCAACGCGAGCAAAGTTACAGCAAGATTTATCCCAAAGCTGCCTCGGCTGCCACACATGCTTCCTGCTCGCATCCTGACCGTCTTCATCTTCGCCGCTTGCGCAGGAACCCCCTCAGCGCAATTGCCAGAGGCGCTGTCAGCCGAACAGACAGCCACTGAACTCGTCGAAACGGAGGCATCGAGCTCAGAGTGGCAAGACACAGACACCGGCCTCCTTCACGTCGAATCCGGCGTAACCTGCCCATCCTTCGTTGGCGATTTCACGTTTACCGGCGAAGTGTCCTTCTCCGGCCAGGGCAATAGCAAAGATGTCGCCTGCAATTACATCGCCGAAACTGGCGGGGCGATACGGTTGCACATCACTCGCTTCGCCCGTGCCGTAACGACCGACGCATACCTGAAGGGCTCATTGGAAACCGTCAGAGATCGTTACCGCCAGTCCGCCGACATACCCGCCCCCCGCACTGGAGAGGACCGCGATATCACAACCGCGGCAGCCGCACTCCGCACGGACGCCGTCTCCGCCAATCGCCCTGGCACCCCAGTCGATACAGCTCTATGGATCGAGCAGCTCGGGGGCTGGCACATCAAGGTCCGGGCCACGTATGAGACGGACCGAACCTCTGCCGTCGCCGAGGCTGTCAGCACACTATTAGGCTCCGTACGTGCCGACCTCTCCGATCTCACACTTTACTGACTGTCGCGGCCTCGTAGCGCCAAAAACGACCCTAAGCCATCTAGACGAACACATAGTTCCCGGTACGCACCGAAGACAGATCGCTGGGTTCAGGACCAAAGTTCACGAACAGGCCGGATCCCATAGTCAGGCGGAAGGCCTGCTTGTGTCCCAAAAGATCCTTCAGCTCACCCAAAGCCTCCTGTGAGCGATAAAATGGCGTTTCCAGCTCAACCCAGATGATGGGATCATCTCGCAAGATGATCCCTTTCAGTCCGCGCAACACCGACTTCTCGGTGCCCTGCACGTCGATCTTGATCGCATCGATCGGTCCTTCAATGTGCTGATCAATATACGCGCTCGCCGCCTCCACCTGGACATCCGCCAGTTTCACGAGGGAGGTCTCATACTGCTCGACCGTTGAGAGTGTGCCTTGGCCGTGATTGTCACCCGCGGGCGCATAGAAAGGAAACACACCTTTCGCCTCTCCCAGCGCCACCTCATGAACCGTCACATCGAGTTCAGGATTGAGGCCAATATTATTTTTCAGCCTTTTCACCACGGTCGGGTTCGGCTCGAAGGCGTGAACTCTCGCAAAAACCCCTGCAAAGGCTATGGAATGCGTCCCGATATTCGCTCCAATATCCAGCAGCGTTCCGCGCCGATTACCTGGCACCAGGTCCAGGAAGCACGCGATCTGCTCGCTTTCATATCCACCGTCGAGATAGACGTTCCGCTCGAGGAGCGACGACAGATCACCCTCAAAAACACCGCTTGAGTTCCGCACCCGAAAGGCTTGCTCCGGCGCACTACCGAGCAAAAGACTGCGCAACCGCCGCACACCCCGGATCTTGACGAGAGATCGAAGCCTACGCGCCATACGCCAGCTCACAGCATCCGGTTCGAACTCCGTAACGGCCTGCATCGCGTCGCGCTCCATGATCCTACCTCGATGACCCAATCCGATATCACATCGAACACCTGTATCAATCAGAACGACTGAGACTCGATGCAGCCACGGCACTGCCCCTCTCCCAGCGAGAACCTTGGCCCAGCGCGCCAAACACCCTATTCTCTCCATCAGCAGGAGAAGCCACATGTTCCTCAATTTCTTCAATGAGCTCCGCTCGGCCAAGATCCCGGTCACGCTGAAGGAGTATCTCGTCCTCCTCAACGCCATGGACGAGGACGTCATCAAGATGGATGTGGAGGAGTTTTACTACCTCTCCCGCTCGGCCCTCGTGAAGGATGAGCGCAACATCGACAAGTTCGACAAGGTGTTCGGCCACGTGTTCAAGGGGCTCGATGGCCTCGCCGATGCGATTGAAGCCCAGGATCTCCCAGAAGAATGGCTCCGCAAGATGTCGGAAAAGTTCCTCTCCCAGGAAGAAATGGATGAAATCGAAGCGCTCGGCGGCTGGGACAAGCTTATGGAGACCCTGAAAGAGCGCCTCGAGGAGCAAAAAAAGCGCCACGAAGGCGGCAATAAGTGGATCGGCACCGGCGGCACCTCCCCCTTCGGCGCGAATGGCTACAATCCCGAAGGCGTCCGCATCGGCCAGGACAAGTCCCGCCACCGCCGCGCCGTGAAAGTCTGGGACAAGCGCGAGTTCAAGAACCTCGACGACTCCGTCGAGCTTGGCACCCGCAATATCAAGCTCGCCCTGAAGCGCCTCCGCAAATGGGCCCGCGACGGCGCGCCAGACGAGCTCGACCTCGACGCCACCATCCGCAACACCGCCAAACAGGGCTATCTCGACATCGAAATGCGCCCCGAAAAGCGAAACTCCATCAGCGTACTTCTAATGCTCGATATTGGCGGGTCCATGGACCCCTATATCCGCGTCTGCGAGGAGCTCTTCTCCGCCGCCCGCGCTGAGATCAAGAACCTCGAATACTTCTACTTCCACAACTGCCCCTATGAAGGCCTCTGGAAAGATAATCGCCGCCGCTATAATGAGCGCATCCCCACCTGGGACGTGCTCAATAAATACCCCTCCGATTATAAAGTGATCTTCGTCGGCGACGCCACGATGAGCCCCTACGAGATCACCTATGCCGGTGGATCGGTAGAACACTGGAACGAGGAAGCCGGCGGGCTTTGGTTGCAAAGGTTCTCAGAAGTCTATCCGGACCTTGTCTGGCTCAACCCTGTCAAATCAAACGCCTGGGACCATACCGGCTCCATCCAGCTCATCCGTGAACTGATCGGCCCGCACCGAATGTTTGAGTTGACGCTCGCGGGGCTTGAGGATGCCATGAAGGAGCTGGGGAGATAGTGCACACTCGACTGTTCATATAGATTACCTCCAAATATGGTAACAATAACATCAGTTCACGAAACAATCCCGAACGACACAGATTTTATCTGGAGAATGTTACGCCGGTATCACGATGTAGATTGGGTCGGCGGCAGAATACGCCAGATACACTCACTCGGTCGGAATGAGCATAAAGAGAATGTTCTGAAACAGGCTAGGCAAGTTAAATACTGCCTGAAACAAGCAGAAGAATATTTTAGTGCCGCGAAATCTGTCTCCATCGCTACACAACCTGTGTTATTGTATTACGGCGTAATGAGTTTAGCGGTCGCTGAATATCTACTTAAGTCAGACGGCAAATCTAGTCTCGACGCGAATCGATCGACACACAAACACCATGGCTTGGAGCTCACCGACTGCGGAAATACTAATGCATTAAAAAGTGAAGAAGTGGCCACAATAATTCGCGCCAAACCTTTTATTTCGCAGGACGAGCGGCGTGGAACTTTCGAGCTTTGGCACCGAGAAGCTCGAGAGTACCCAATAATCGGAAAGCGTACCAGAAAGTATACTTCGTCGACCGAAGTAACCACGGAGATTTCAGGTTATCCCAACGACAGACGAATCGGAGAGATTTCATCTAAAGGATTATCTCTTGCCGACTGCTTTTCGGCTTTACCCTTCTTAGCACCAATAATGTATCAACTTAATTTGTTTCCTAGTTATGTGCGCGCGCTCAATGAAATTGTGGAGGATCACAGGACAAACATAGCTATACTGGATGTAATAATCCACCCGACGGATACCAACCTGGTTATGAATGTGGCTGACAAATTTCTATTCGCGCCAAGCGAAGTCGGTCGCGTGAATATTCACGAATTTAAAAGTGGTCTAGGGTTTCGATGGACAGTAAGCGATGGAGACAGAGTGCAGGCTAGGCTACCAAGGTCGATCTCATACTTAGCAGAAGAGACTTACTTTTATGCTGACGATCACAATCTGAATGAGTTTGGATTGATATATGTTGGTTTGTATATCTTGGGAAACCTGGCACGATACTACCCAGACGTTTGGATGTGGCATATCGAGAAATCTTCAGCGCTAGCAATAGTTAGCGACCATTTTTTTCTGAGAGTCAATTTAGGGCACCGCTACTTTGCCTGTCCGAACTAACTGGAAACTTTCAATTAACAAAGTAATTGACAATGCTTCATCACGCAGCACGGCTAGTTCAGCGAAATGCTATCCGACTGACCTAAATCTGATCACATTATCACTTAGGTTTTTATGTAGCACGACTTTTCACCATGGTGATTCACCAGATTAGCCTCACCTACCACGTCATCCTCGACCGTTAGGCCGGGGATCCAACTCGGAAAGATACCTCACTGGCGCACGGGGTGATGTTCCGAGCTGGATCCTCTGATCAAGCCAGAGGATGACTCTCTTCAGATCGAAACCATCCTAGCGAGAGTCATTGCACGGCCCCGACCGTGCAATCCATCTCTGACCTTCTCCATGAAGCGTACCCCATCATTGTCATCGCCGACGCCGGAGGCGATCCGGGACCCATCGTAGCGCTCGCAAATTGGTCCGGCGGACCAATTTGAGCGAAGATGGCCACGGCAGTGGCTAGTTCGAAGGGCCCGAAACTCCTGGCTCCCGGATATTCCGCTTCGCGAAATTCCGGGATGAGAACATGAGCGCCACTGCCGTGGCCTGCTCCACCTTCATTTGATCCACCGGATCAAATGATCGCTTTTGCGACCGGTTTCACAGCCCTGAGCAGTTCACAGGCCCAATCGATCCAGTGGATCGATTGTTGGCCGGCAGTGAACCATCGCGAGGCAATCCGGCCGACGCGGGAGTCAAATATAAGGCAGCCTTGAGCCCGCCTCATGGGCTCGCGCAGCGAGACCGGGAACAAACCAAATAAGAAAACTTATCCGACCGACCTCACACCCACCCCATACTCTCCCCATGTCCCGAGTGCAGAGCTTCATCCAACATGCCCTGACCGAGCTTGATATCTCGGTCGTCGGCATAGTCGGCTGGACGGGCATTCACATCGACCAGTACGCGCCCTCGCGCTCCCTCATCCGCAGGGCGACCAAGCGTCTGAAAGCGCTGGAAGACCTCTTGCGCCGGGTGATCCTGTTCATGGCGCTACAGATCGAGGGGGAGCCAGAAGCGGCCAACGTATCCCCACCCCCGCGCAGAGCCCCGGAGCCCCTCGATCTTGCCGAGGGCGTTGTACTCGCCGAATTTCCCACGGCTTGGTCGCGGCGGTTGGTGATGTTGCCGCCGGTGCTCGACTGTTCAGACATGCCGGACTTCTCTCAATTCGCTCGGAAAGAGATGCCCCATACGCTCGTCGCCGGGCGGTTCTCCCGCCGCATCGAAGCGCTGTAGAAGGTGCTGAGAGCGCCCGAAGCCTACGCCAAACGCTTCGCGAAATCCCTCGACACAAGGAAGAAACGCCGCGATCCCGCGCCGGTCGTTTTACCACTATCCCTACCAAACGGCATGCGCAGCCCGATCCAGAAATTGACCGGGACACTGGCGTTAGAGCTGAAATCGGCGCTCGTAGGGTGGGATAGTTCCTAGTCTATACCCGCTCCTCAAACATTATGAACGTCTTTGACCCAGGGCCCGAACGGTGACTCGCCGAGCATCGCTACTTGCGCCTGCGCGGAAACCTCATTGATGCCTTCCTGCGGGCGCGCATCCGGATGTACGGCCCGGCGAAGCGGTCGCTGCCCGGCTGGCATCGCGATGATCTCGACAATCGCCCGGGGAATATCCATCGGGTCAGTCGAGCCGCCCCCGCCGCCAACGCCCATCCGCGCCGTCAGTGCCGGATAATCAGCGATCAATTCCTCTGGAAGCCGCTCCTTCAGGGCACCAGATAGCGGCTGTTGATTGGCCCAGATTTTGGTCGGGTAACCGCCCGGTTGGATAACAGTCACATCGACGCCATGCTGAACAGCTTCGTAAGCTAGCTGCTCACTCATGGCCTCAAGGGCAAACTTCGTCGGGGAATACTGGCCAATGCCCGGAATGATCACCCGACCGAGCTGGGAGGAGACATTGAAGATCTGGCCGGATTCTGCGGCGCGCATACTTGGCATCACCGCCCGGATCATGCGCTGCGGCCCGAAAACATTGGTCTCGAAGATCAGCTTGGTCGCTTCCATGTCCTGGGCTTCAACGGGGCCAGCAAACGCAATCCCGGCATTGTTCACGAGGACATCAAGACTGCCGCCTGCAGCTTCAAGCGCCGCACCAACGCCAGCCTCGACTTGCTCATCCGAAGTCACGTCAATTTCGATGACTTGCAGATCAAGATTTTCTTCCGCAGCGAGCGTTTCCAGCTCCTCAGCCTCAGGCCGCGGCAGATTCCGCATCGTCGCAAAAACCTTCGCTCCAAGCCGCGCGCAATGCTCAGCGGTCAATCGCCCAAATCCGGAGGAACAGCCAGTGATCAGCACCGACTTTCCAGTCAGATCAATCGTCGCATCACTCTCTTGGCTGACGGCTGGAGCAGCTGCTATCGCTGTCGCCGCCAAAGCAGCTCCTGTCATCAATTCACGACGGCTCAAATTTGTTGGTTTTGGCATGGAACAAATCCTCCTG
This sequence comes from Pseudomonadota bacterium, assembly GCA_039033955.1. Lineage (GTDB taxonomy): Bacteria > Pseudomonadota > Alphaproteobacteria > Caulobacterales > Hyphomonadaceae > CALLCD01. Next base: position 107,052 of record JBCCBQ010000008.1, on the reverse strand, counting down.
ACTTTAACCAAGGCTAGCAGAGGACCCGGGTTTCGTCATCCAAAAGAGAACCGAAACCTAGCCAACCTGAAGCGCTTCGATCAGCTCATCGGCCCTCGCCTCTTTCAAGGCCGCACAAAGCTCGATTGACTCTGCAGTCTGCGCGAGTGCCCTTTCATATCCAGGAGCAAGGTCGCCAACCTCTTCGAAGAACACTTCCAGTTCCCCAACTTTATCAACATCGCAGAAAACAGAGGCATAATCTGGCGTTCGCCGTCGCCACTGACTCGGTAGCTGACCAACCAGCTCGGAATAATTCGCCCGCAGCCAGTTCCAAGTTGCGTCTCGCGTTTCCGGATTGAACATCTGCCCCCGGATAAGATCGTCCGTCTCTCTTGGTCCAAGTGATCCGCTCAGCGCAAGATCCCGGACCTCTTGAGACAGCTCGCTATCAATCGTTGCCGAAAGAGCGACTGCGCGCGCGGCGTCAAAGCGCGGATCATCAATACTGTCGCCGGCACCCACAAGCGCCTCAAAGAACTCCGCTCCCAAATCCTGAACACCAACAATTAGTGCCGCTTCATAGCGATCCGACGTCAGCGCCGCTGGATCGCGATCACCGCGAAGACCGATAAAGCGCACGGCATTCTCAGCCAGTTCCCGCCTTATCTCTTCATCCTTAGCCGTGAGCGCCAAAAAAGATTCGAGCTGAGCGGCGAGTACAACCTCATCGGCATTATTCGAGTCTTTCAGCTCATTGAACTCCGGCCGGTACAATCCCGCAGCAAAGGATCGAAGCTGTTCGATACCATTAGCACCACCAAGCGAATTGACGAGGTATTCCAGTGTCGACATCGGAGCGATAGCGACCCTGCGATCTCTGTAGCGCGCTGCAACCTCCATGACAGTGATAAGGGAATCCACATCACTCTCACCCGACTTAAAGGCCGCAACTGCGCTATCCACAGTCGACAACGCTTCACTAGTACTTAGCTCATCAAAATTCTCAGTCAGAGATGTCCAGCTATCCGCCGCCAGAGACCAGCGAAAATAACCGGCACCATCAGCATTTGGCAAAATATACGAAGGACAAGACTGCGCCTCGAATTCCAGAAATGTCTTCATCTTGTCTTCAAGTATGGAGCACTTTCTACCCCTTGTTCCATCCGCCAGCCCATAAGCGACACAAAGCGGAATTTTCCAGGACGTATCAGCGGTATCAATACGAGATCCAAGCGGCGCATAACGCGACTGTTCAAGTATGACGCCTCGACGCTCCGGCTCGCACACGGGAGCGACGCTAAGAAGCGGAACACCCTTTTGTTCAACAAAACTTTCGAACACTTCTGTCATCTTTGGTTCGCCAGTCACGCGACCGATCACGTCGTAGAAGTTCGGACTGTCGGCTTCGCCATCCGCAAACTCTGCGATGTACCTACCGAGTGCTAGGCGAAATAGATCCGGCCCAAAAAAAGTATCCGCCATAGCAATTACGGCCATACCCTTAGAGTACGTAATGGAGTCGTAGGCGTTGCGAATGTTTCTGTTCCTAAGAATGTCCTCTCGAACGGCACGGGTCGAAACAAGACTATCGAGATCCATTGCCGATATAGCCCGCACAGTGGCGTCCACATCGTGACCGGCATCCGGCCTGAACTGCGTCAACGAGAGAGGTGTGCCCCAGGTCGCGAAAGCTTCTTTCAGCCAAAGATCGTCCCACCAGGGTGGCGTCACGAGGTTACCAAACCACATATGCGCGATCTCGTGGGTGTGGATCTGCAGCATGGCACGGTAAGCAGCCGGGCCAGAGTTCTCATCGAGGAGTATTCGGCTCTCTCTATAGGTAATGGCTCCGGCGAGCTCAGTAGCGCCGCTTGGCCAGGCCGGTGCAGCTACAATATCAAGTTTCTTGTAGGGATATGGCTGATTAAGTGCAGTTTCAAAAATCTCAACAAGCTCCGCGGTCGTATCCAGCGCCCGTTTCAGATCTTCTCCCCGGCCTCGGCGAGCAAACCCACGAAGAGGAATAGCGGTATCCCTCACATCGTTGTTCGGGATATCGGGGTACTCAACAACATCGAACGGACCGACGGCAACCGAGAGAAGATACGTCGACAGGGGCCGAGTTGTGTCGAACACCACGACGTCAAAACCATCCTCAGAGGCCGCGCTGCGAGATATTGCGGGCGTATTGGAAATCGCCTCATACCCCTCAGGCACGATCAGCGAAATATCGAACGGAGCCTTGAAACCCGGCTCATCGAACCCAGGAAGGAACCTTCTCGCTTGAATCGACTCCGATTTTGCGAGTGCATACGCATCCCCTTGTTCTTCAACGCGGAAAAGCCCTGCAAGATTTCGATCAAAATCAGCTTCGTAGGTGATCTCCAGATCAACCGTTCCGACAGGGAAAAACCGATCAAAGATGATCCGGGATACGCCAGTCGTATCGAGAACCTCCTCATAGGTCGCTTCGTTGCCATTTGCGAATACGGAGGCAACGCGAAGATCGTTCCCGTGAAGCCAGACACCATCGCTTGGATGGTCGAGTTCCACCGCAATATTTGCCACACCGCCAAATGTGGTTTCGCGCGGGTCAACCCGCAGCTCAACCTCATAAGCAACCGGCCTAACATTGGAAGGCAGCCGACCAAATGGCGCTGGAGTCTCCAAAATCGGAGATGGGACAACTTCCTCTGCGGTCCCGCAGGCCGAGACGAACAAAGAAATGGTTCCTGCCAAAAGGCCCCGATGCATCATGCAACCAAACTCCTAACTTACGCTCAGTTTAGAATAGCCTAGTCTTGATGCGCTCAAAGCAAATCCTTCAACTGCTTTACCATCATAAAGTCTGGCGCAAGGACCGGATTTTCAGGCAAATGCTCAGAAACTGCCTGAAGCCAGGACTTGAGTGGCGGAATGCGAGCGGCGCTAAGCTCTTCTTCCAAACCGAACATGGCTCCAAAGACGAGTTGCGGAAACACAGCAAGGTCGAGCATGGATGGTTCGGAAAGGCCGCCTACAAAAGGCCCTCCGCCTATATGACCAACAAGTTCCATGGCGATTCTCGTCTGCATGTCTTCGAGAGACTCAGACAGATCCATTTGCTCGCCCATAGCTTTTATAAACGGCGCTTGCCGCACAAAGTCTGGCCACATCTGTCTTATTTGCTCTGGCATCGGGGTTTGCGACGATACCAGTTGAGCGAGCCGCCAGAACCGAAAGCGGAACTGAAGCGTATCTGGAGCATCAATCGCGCCGCGGAAAAATCCCCGTAAAAATGTATCTGAGACCCAGCGATCTAGTTCGAGAATCGTCTCTCTGTTATTTACGGGACAAAGTGGCCGATCGGGAAATAGTTCATCCAACCACAATGCATGATCCGAAGATTCTCTCCGCCATTCACCATCGATCTCAAGAACAGGCACTTGGGTTCCACCAGTATGTTCAAGCGTCGCCATCGGGTCTACTGGATTGACAGGCACATGTTCAAAGTCGATTTGCTTATAGTAGAGGAAAGCCGCCGTTTTTCTTACATAGGGGCTGGTACAATATCCGTATAATTTGACGTCGGGCATGGATGGAGGCTCTTTTTTGTTGACAGTGCTGGCTTCTTCTTTTGCGGCCTCAGGCAAGAGAAGCAAGCCACTCTTGTGTGAAGGCGACGTCGAAATTCACAATAGAGGTATCGAATTGAATGTCAGTTCCCGAACTTTCTATCCTTGACCCCTCACCTATATTCGACGGGCGAACCGCTCGTAGTGCATTCGATGAAACACGAGCGCTGGCCAAAGCTGCAGACCGCCTTGGATATCGTTCGTATTGGGTGCAAGAGCACCACAACAGCCCAAGCTTTGCAGGTACCGCTCCTGAAATTCTGATCGCTGATCTTGCATCACGGACCGAGCGGATAAAGCTGGGGTCCGGCGGAATCATGTTGCCGAATTACTCGCCTTTGAAAATCGCAGAACAATTCGCCGCGTTGGCCGCGCTCTACCCTGACAGGGTAGAGTTAGGTCTGGGGCGTGCAACGGGAGCAGATCCACGAGCATCGGCCGCCCTGCTTGGCCCAGGGGCGCACGAGTTTCCACAGATGCTGAACTTGCTTCTGGGCTGGCTGCTAGATTCCAGCGGCGAACAGACAATCCCAAAAGGACACCCTGCTCATGGTATCTACGCCAATCCGCGCGGCTACCGACCGGATGTGTGGATGTTATCGTCCAGCACCCAATCAGCTGCTTTTGCAGGGGCTATGGGTCTCAAACTCGTCTTTGCGGGCTTTCTATCGCCAGGAGGTGCTGGCCCCGCCATCTCGGCATATCGAGACGCGTTCCAGGCCTCCGCCTTCGCAGATAAACCTCATGCCGCCGTGGGGCTCGTTGTTCTTGCAGCGGGTACACATGATGAAGCCGAACATCTTTCAGCAACGCTGCGCGCCTGGTCGCTCGGCCTCTCTTTTCGTCAGGGCGCGCCCTTTCAATCTGTGGAAAAGGCTGTGGAAACTCTGAATAGAGCAACGCCAGAAAGCATCGCCTTAACCGAGGGGCGAGCAATTATTGGCGATCCATCCACAGTCTGTGGACAACTTAAAGCACGTGCTGTGGATTACGATGCCGACGAGTTCTTCCTGCTGACCGTCGCTGAAACGACAGAAGCGCGTATCAGAAGTTATGAACTGATTGCCGAAAACATGTCCTAACCAGCGAAGCCCATATCTTTCATGCGCTCTCTCCAAGCACCCAGCGCTGTATGTTCCTCATGCGGCTTCCACTTCATAACACCTGAGAACCCGCAGCTAATGAATGCCGTAATATCAGCGTTCGTGAACCGGCCGGCGGCCACAAAATCATTCTCGCTTAGATGAGCATCTAACCGTCTCACGAAAGCTCGTGCATTTCTCTCCGCCTTCTCTGCCGCTTCGGGAAGTTGCGGATTCTCCAAAGGAGCCATCATGGGATGTGCATTACGGAACCAGACGGCAAACTGCAGCATCCACATCAACTCGATCCGCCGCTCCCACATCTCAATCTCACCCTTTTCATAAGGGTCAGCTCCCATGAGATTCGGTTCCGGCCAGAGCGCCTCGAAATAAGTGCAGATCGCTCGGCTTTCTGTCAGCGTCCGGCCATCATCCAACACCAAAGCTGGAACCTGGCTCATTGGGCTGATCGCCCGATAAGCATCGGTCCGGTGCTCCTGCTTCATTATGGAAATCTCTTCGAGATCAACATCCTCAAGTCTGCCCTTGGCACGAAGAAAGAATACGACGCGGTCTGGATTCGGCGCTTTTGGTGCCTGATAAAGTTTCACTTGCATCTCCCCGGATGATCAGAGTTCCGATGGAGACATGGCCCAATGCCAAAAGCGACACAAGCCTATTTGAAGACGCTAGCAAATTCCGACAGCCCCATGGTCCGAGAATAGCTAACCACCTCATACTCAATGCCGTCGTGGTCGAAGAAGTAAAATCGCGCACCAGGCTCATAAGTCGCGTGGTTCAGCGGCTTCATTCCCGCGTCGCGGACGCGCCGCTCGGTTTCGATCAGGTCGTCGACGGTAACCGCGATGTGGTTGAGCCCCCCACATTCCCGGCCAGCTTGCTGCTTACTAAAAGGACGCAACGCTTTGGATCGCTCGGGACAGTAAAGTGCCAAATAGTCGCTTTCAGTTCCCACATGAACCGTGAACCCGCCGAACTGCGATGGACCACTCCAACGAACCTCCCAATCGAAAAGTTTGCACAGCATCTCAGCAGTCAGCTCCGGGTCTTTGACCGTAATATTTACATGCTCCAGATTAGCCTTGTTCATAGGGACCTCCGATAGATTTTTGTTTCGGTCCTTGTGTGTCTAATTCCTCAACCTAAGTTGAGGTCAAGGACTTTTTGAGGATCGGCTATGGCAGGATTATCCATAGGAAAACTCGCAGCACGAACTGGACTGTCGGTCAGTACAATTCGCTTCTACGAAGGCAAAGGCCTTGTCTCTCCTGATAGGAACTCAGGTGGCCAGCGTCGCTTCGCGCGCGCCGACCTCCGGCGATTGTCATTTATAATGATTATGCAAAGGCTCGGATTCTCGCTCGAAGAAATCCGCACGCTGATGTCGAAACTGCCAGAGGGCCGAACGCCCACAATACGCGACTGGCAGACGATCAGTACAAAGATTCAGCGCAGAATCGATGAGCAGATCACGAAGCTCGAGCAAACCCGTAAAAACCTCGACGGTTGTATTGGTTGCGGCTGCCTGTCCCTGAAAACCTGCAGCCTTTATAATCCGGATGACGGAATCGCTCAGAAAGGCGCTGGCCCTCGCTATACGATGGGCAATACGCTGTCAGATATAGACGCTTAGAAATTCAATTTTATCCCGCCGGAAACCGTGCGCGGTTGCCCCGGTCTTGCCCTGCCCGCCGGCGCGAAGAACGGCGCGTCCGCAAAGATAGCGAAGTTGTTGTCCGTAATGTTTTCAAGACGCAACTCGACTGCAACATTATCAGTCACGCGCCACTCACCAAGTAGGGTGAGAATGAACTCGTCATCAGTCTCTAGCGTATTGGCAGAGTTTAACTCCCACTCGCCGAGATAGCGTACGCGCGCAGTCGCCGTCACACCTTCAAAGAAAGGCGGGACCCAATTTAGCGTCAGATTGCCTAGGCGGCGAGGAGCCTCTTCGATTGTATTGCCATCAAACGGCGAGCCTGGCTCAGCTGCGAATTGCCGAAACTCGAAGTCCTGAAACGCAAAGGCGAGTTGGGCATCGAAACCAAATGGCAAATCTGCGCTCGCCGCGATCTCAACTCCGGCAAAGCGGCGCTCGCCCGCATTGATGGAGATGTTGCCAGCAGCGGTCTGTACATCAGTCACCACGCCATCACGGGTGACCTGCCAATAGCCGATCAGCTCAGTGGAAAGGCGATTATCTAACCAGTTTGCGCGCCACCCCAACTCACCACTATCAGCGATCTCGGGGTCGAGCACGAACTCGGCCTGTCCGTCCTCGAGCTCATAAAGCTCGCTCGCGCGCGGTGTGCGAAAACCCCGCGCATAACGAGCAAAGAGCTGCTGGTTGTCGGTGACATCCCACAGCAAACGAACCTTCGGGCTAAAGGAATCGAACGTATCGACACGGTCCTCCACCTGAAGGCGCGCATCACCCGGTATATCTTCAAGGTTGTTGTCGAAGTCGTAGCGCAGGCGATCATACCGAAGCCCGAGTGTCAGCGTGACACTGTCATCGAAGAATGACCGCTCGTGCTGAATATAGGGGGAATAAGCATTGAAGCCGACATTATAATCGAATTGAACGCCCTGCAGGAACACACTACCGAAGACAATCGCATCCGGACGGGTCTGCTCCAAAAGCAAATCAAAGTCAGTGAACTCGAGATCAACACCTACGATCGTCGTCGATCCGTCATTATGGTCGAAATAAGCTCGGGGCAGAAGACCGAATGTATCGACATCCGCGGTCTCACGCGGTGTCGTCGCAGGCTGGAATGTCAGTGTAGATGCGACTTCCTGCGAACGGAGATAAGGCGTGACCTCGAACCGCGTATCTCCAAAGGCCGTTTCTGTTTCGTAGGCAATCTTCGTCTGCAGACGGAGATATTCCACATCCTCCTCAGCTTCTTCAGGATCGACCTGAGGATTCAGTCCCGAACCGAATATTTCACCGGCTTCAAAATCAGAAAACGGGATGCTGGTCGCGCTTTCAGTGAAGCTATCTGTGTAGGTCAGAATACTGTCGGTAGACCAGTTGCCCTGCTCAAACGTATGTCTCGCAAGCGCATGTGCTCGTTGAAATCTTGTCTCGTCGCGAAATCCACGTTCGCCAGCGACTGCTCCAGTGATCCGCAAAGCATGTCTTTCCCCTAACATAACCTCGTTATCGCCAAACGGTATATTTAGACTGCCCGCAATATCGAACAGATCAAACTCGCCATATCTCGCGCGCAGGTTTCCAGTGAACCTGCGATCGGTCTCTTGAGATCGAGCTGCAACAACGCCAGTGAAAGCGTCCGAGCCATACAGCGCCGTGCCGGGACCGCGCAGCACCTCAACGGAGCCGGGGCTCGCCAGAGCGGTAGAATACCCGAGCGCCGACTGATCAAAGAAAACCGATGACTGAAGCGGTACGCCGTCTTCAACGAACAGCGTGCGATTGTCGAAGGACAAGGTGTTCCGGATTTGCGGCGTCTCTCGCGGCCCATTCAGACCGGAGAAAAACACGCCCGGGACGTCAGCTAACACATCGCCAAGTCGGAGAGCGTTTAGCTGTTCGATCTGTCCACCACCGAGGAACGAAATCGACGCGGCCGTATCGCGAATATACTGCGCACGGCCAGTGACGATAACCGGACTAAATCGGCTAGACGCAGGAATTTCGCAAAGTGCCGGTCCGCATGTGCTGGCGTCGTGAAGATAACGAATATCATCCGACTCTTCTCCGACACTACTTTCCTGCCCTTCGGCAACTTCAAGCGCGATTACGCAGGCAAGCGCCACGAGCGACACTTTGTTGATGCTCATAAGCTAGCTCCCAGCGAACAGAGCGAATGGCAAGGCTGCCACCACCGCGCCGGACATACATGTGGCCAGTGTTCCGGCCAGCAGGGTTTTCCAGGCAAGATTGAGAAATGTATCCCGGCGGGCTGGTTCAATGATCGACAGTCCCCCAATCAGGATGCCGATGGAGCCGAAATTCGCAAAGCCATTGATCGCGTGAGCCGTGATCATCCGGGTGCGGGGCGTCATCTCTTCAACCGGTACCTCGGCGAGTTGGAGAAACGCAACGAATTCCGTGAGAACAGTCTTCACGCCGATGAGCGAGCCGGATCTGGAAGCCTCCTCCATCGGCACGCCGACCATGTACATGAGTGGTGCGAATATCCAGCCGAGTACGCGCTCTAGTGAAAGCTTGGCACCACCAACATCTGGCAAAGCTCCGAGCGCCGCATTCACAAGATAAAGTAAGGCGAAAGCCGCAATCAGCATCGTGACAATATTGGCGACAATCTTCAGTCCGTCTGTCGCACCTGTAGCGAAAGCATCCATTGTCGACTGATACTCGAAGTCCGGCTCCCGCGTTCGCTCTTCCTCGACTTCGGTTTCGGGGATCATCGTAAGGGCTAGAGCCACGGCCGCCGGGGCGGCTATCAGTGATGCCGTGAGAAGTTGCGCGAGAGGGTTAGCAAGCACATCACCCAGAAAAACAGAGTAGAGCACCAGCACGGAGCCCGCGACTGTCGAGAATCCAGCGGTCATCAGGATGAAAAGCTCTGACCGCGTCATGCCCTTAATGTAGGGCTTCACGAGAACCGGGGCCTCGGTCATACCCATGAAGACATTGGCGGAGACGGCGAGAGATGTTGCACCACCAAGCCCCATGAAGCGCCGAAACACTGTCGCAAACGCTCCCGTAATCCACCTTAGAATACGCCAGTGCCATAAGATTGCCGACAGCGCTGCAACAACGATGATGAGCGGTAAGAGATGTACAGCGAAGATTGGTCCGGTTTGCCCCGTAAGCCCTTCCCAGCCGGCTTGAGTGCCGAAAGTCGGCCCAAACACAAAGCTCGTTCCGTAAGCCGTCGCAGCTATAAGGCCATCAACCACGGTGTTTGCCTGAAACAGCGCTGCTCGTACCGGCGGAACACCAAAAAGCAGCAAGGCAAAAGCGAACTGAACTCCAACGGCACCTAGAACAACTTTCCAGGGAAACGCCCGACGATTTTCAGAGATTAGCCACGCAATACCCACAATAGCTGCAATGCCTATGAGTGCGCGAGCGTTGTCCCAGCCCCATTCCATAGTAGCCCCTTCCAGCTAATGTTCCTCAGATTTCGATTAGCGCGGCCAGCGTGTGGGCTCTAGCATTTGTTGCAGGTACGAGGGGAGCGTCAGCTGCGACGCTCCCTTCTCCTAAGGCCCTCTTAAAACGAGGAACTGAGTTTCGCTTGCTACTGACCGAGAAAGCAAGCTGCGCATAGCTTGTTGCCGTCGGGGTCCCGGAAGTAAGCACCATAGAAGACGCCAGGCATCCGCTCTCCGGGGGCACCCTCATCCTGCGCGCCAAGTTCCATAGCCTTGGCGTAGACGCGATCCACAGTCTCTTTATCTGGGCAACCAAAAGCAGGCATTACGCCGTTTCCGCAGGTTGCTTTCTCCAGATCTGAGGGAGTACCAACGCCCAGCATGCCGCCTTGGCCGTTGGAGTAGAACTGCAAACGGTCATTCGCAAAAGTGCGTTTTCCACCAAGCTCTCCGCAGATCGCATCGTAGAATTCCAGCGCTTTATCTTTATTGTTCGAACCAATGACTGTGTAAGCAAGCATGCCTATCTCCCTTTGTTTGACTGGTGGTGAATGGCAGGAGCCCGCTTCGGTGACAAGCGTGGCCCTAGGGAACCTTGATCACTTTCCCGACAAAGTGATGGGCACCCACAGCCCTTAACGTAACGCAACGTGTTGACGTAAGCGTTAGCCTCTGGTGTGTCAGGCCAAAATCAAATCCAAGTCCTCTCGGGAGATTGCCTATGTCCGCCATTCGTTTTGATGACCGCGTTGCCATTGTAACCGGAGCGGGAGGCGGGCTTGGGCGTTGCCACGCACTCGAACTCGCGCGGAGGGGCGCGAAAGTCGTCGTCAATGATTTGGGCGGGGCAATGGACGGCACGGGCGGAAACTCCGAGGCGGCCGAAGCAGTTGTTGCTGAAATCAAAGCGATGGGGGGAGAAGCTATCGCCAACGGGTCTTCGGTGTCAGACGACGCCGGCGTCAAGAAAATGATTGAAGACACAATGGCTGCCTTCGGTCGGATTGATATCCTAATCGCCAATGCCGGGATTTTGCGGGACAAGTCCTTCGCCAAAATGACGATGGAAGACATCAACCTTGTTCTCGATGTGCATCTGCGCGGCACCTTCAAGCCGGTACACGCCGCATGGCCAATCATGAAAGAGCAGAACTATGGGCGAATCGTTGTGACGACGTCGTCCACGGGCCTTTATGGGAACTTCGGTCAAGCAAACTATGGGGCTGCAAAACTCGGCGTCGTTGGTCTCATGAACACCCTGAAAATTGAGGGAGCGAAGAACGATATCCGTATCAATACGATTTGCCCAATTGCCGCGACCCGAATGACGGAAGGTCTCATGCCGCAGGAAATGTTCGATGCGCTCAAACCAGAGCTTGTCACACCCGGCGTAATGAACCTCGTCAAAGAAGATGCGCCGTCAGGAATGATCCTATCGGGCGGTGCTGGTGCGTTCTCGATGGCCGAGATCGTCGAAACCCGCGGTGCCTATGTTGGCGACACGGAAACGATCAGCGCTGAAGCCGTCGCCGAGAAATGGGCTGAAATCACTGATAAATCAGCAGGCCAAACCCACTTTGAGGCAGGCAACGGTCACGGCGCGAATATCTTCGCTCGCATCGCGGAGGCGAAAAGCGGCTAGCCTACTTTCGACTGCCTACCAGCTTCTACTAGTTCACTACGCTAGGCTCGCTGACCTTTGCACCCAAATGGGTGTTTCTGGCACCCAGGGCAGCCCGCATCACCTGATTACGCCGCAAGCAGCTGAGTGTCTCCAGCATTTGCTCTGCGACAACCACGAGGTCAGCCAACGCTGGGTCACTCTCGCCACGGTCGGCGTAGAACTTCACGGTCATTGTGAGGTCGGATAATAATCTGTCTGCACCATTCGTCATGCTGCTTCTCCTTTTGACAATATTCTATTGGTGAGGGTGTGAAGTTCTTGGCACCGCCCGGCGTGTCCTGCCGGGTCCAACTCGTTGATAAGCGCCACATGTGGAAAACCCAGATGGATTCCAGCGGGTCCAATTCGCCTCATATCTGTGAGCCGCTTCTCCCAGATCCCCTCAAACGTCAGCAACATCAGTTGCTGTACGCCGTTCCTCAGCGAAAACGCCTCCATCTGTGTAAACAACTCTAAAAAAACGCGCTCGCGCATGGGCCCGCTCAAGCGCGCAAGGTCTAGTCCAACACGCTGTATTTCCCACAAATTTGATCGCCTCGGGACGGCATCATCCAAAAACTCGTTGTATAGAACTTCCATCATGGTTGGCCGGATCGCTGACGTCATCCGTCCAACGCCAACAGGCACATCCTCGTCATCGCGGACGAGGAAATGAACTGGATTAAAATGCGGCAAATCCCAGATGTCAGTTTCCTGGCCGGCAGCTGCATAGAGATCAGATCTGCCCAGGCCGGCCAGACTTACAAAGATATCATGACGTAGCTTGTGATAAGCCTCTAAGTCAGCAGAAAAGACGCTGTAAGTGCCCGGCGTGATAATGGTCGTTCGCATGTTAAAAACATGACGAAAAACTAATAAATCGAATAGTCCAAGATCTAGGTTGCCGTTACGTCAACAAACCCGCTTCAACGACGCTCTTCATGAGGGCTGGATCTGTGCGTACTTCAAACTTCTCACGCAGCTTGCCAAAGGACTTGTGAACCCAATCCTCAGAGACACCGTGCAGCTGTGCAATCTCGACATGTGTGTGACCCTCTCCGAGCAAACGGAGAAAAAGAAGCTCTTTGGGTGTGACGCCAACACGCTTACACGCTTCCGACGCTAACTCCCCTGCCATGGTTAGGTTGAAAACGTAACCCGCTGCCACTGCAGCAAGCATGACCCCCTCACCGGGTTCGCTATCCAGCCCTGTCGCAGAGAAACCCGCCATGCCTCCTGCCGAAGAACGAAACGGAGCAGCAAAACCGTTTAAACGATTATACGCCTCTGCCGCCCGATAAAACTCTGCCTGCTTAGGCGATTGAATTGCGATAGGGATTCGAAGACGAAAAGGCCCTTCGCTTGTTTGACTGGCACTCAGCGCCCAATCCCAAAGCGCGTAACGCTTGGCGTCATACATCTCCGCCCATTCCGGATTCCAGCGCCGCATTTGCATTAGGTCAGCCGATCCTGGAAGTAGGCGCGCATAGAACACATCAGTAAATCCCTGGGACCCAAGATGGTCTGCAAAGTACTCAAATTTGTTTCGCGATCCTGGCACGCGTGTAAGCGTTTCCAGTACCTGCCCAGCGGTCTCGAAATCCGTTATTGGCTGCGCCAATTGTTCACCTTGTTTCTATTTCAGGTAGCACACCCACACCCAAAGAGCACAAGAAGCTACCGTAATTTCCACCTGACCTCGAGATATACAGATGATGCTGAAGTTGCAAACAGTAGAAAATTCTCAAGTCCAACAAATCTTCGCAGGAATGCGCAATTCCTAGGCGCGTACACGTTGAGACGACAGCGCTACGACCACTGCGTGCTTTCTGGCAAACGAGGCAACTGCTTCACAGCTCAAATACTCGTCAAAAATGTCTTCGACTCTAATTAAGTGGCCAAAGACACATGGGCGGAGGTCAAAACATGTCCAACGAGAGTGTAATCGTCTGGTTTCGCAGGGATCTTCGTCTGGCTGATAATCCAGCGCTGAATGCTGCATGCAGAACCGGACAGCCGGTAATTCCCGTCTACATTCGTGAGCCCAGCAGCAACGGGAAGCGCTCAACGGGCGGAGCATCCAAGTGGTGGCTAAATAAGTCCCTGAATTCGCTATCCAGGAGCCTCAGCGAGCGAGGCGCGGAGCTCATCCTTAGAACAGGCGAATCTATGGAAGTGCTTTCTGATCTAATTGCCGAAACGGGCTCCAACACCATTTTTTGGAACCGCCGATACGGATTGGCTGAAAGAGAAGCCGACAGTGCGTTGAAGAAAAGTCTGTCCGAGAAGGGAATAGAAGCGGAGAGCTTCAATGGAAATCTCCTGACTGAGCCCTGGACTATTAAAACTGGTTCAGGCGGACATTTTAGGGTCTTCACTCCCTACTGGAAAAACGTTCGGGCTAACTACGAACTTCCTCAGGCCTTTGATGCTCCGACATCCATCGTGAGCAAAGGCGTGTCTTCCGAGAAACTAGAGGACTGGAAACTGCACCCATCGAACCCGGATTGGTCAACCGGATTTGACGAACAGTGGAGCCCCGGAGAGAGCGGCGCTCATCAACGATTAGAGGCTTTTCTTGTCAGAGCAATCGATAGCTATAACGACGATCGCAATCGGCCTGATATAGAAACAGGCACATCGGGTCTCTCACCTCACCTCGCCTTTGGTGAAATTGCACCCACTCAAATTTGGCGGGCCACCAAATCGCTTATCGACGCAGGAAGCGTCTTAGAAGAAAGCGCGATGGTTTTCTTGTCAGAGATTGTCTGGCGGGAGTTTTCCTACGTCTTGCTTTACCACTACCCGAAACTCGCGACCGAAAACTACAATCGAAACTTCGATGTTATGCCGTGGCGAGAGAGCGATGCGGACTACAAAGCATGGTGTATGGGACGAACTGGTTATCCAATGGTCGATGCGGGCATGCGCCAACTCTGGCAGACAGGCTGGATGCACAATCGTGTGCGCATGATTGTAGCGTCGTTTCTGACCAAGCACCTGCTCTTGCCGTGGCAATTGGGCGAAGACTGGTTCTGGGACACGCTTGTGGATGCGGATCCCGCGTCCAACGCCGCAAGCTGGCAGTGGACAGCTGGAACCGGAGCAGATGCAGCCCCCTATTTCCGCGTATTCAACCCGATTACTCAGGGACAGAAATTCGATGAAACGGGTAACTATGTGCGCAAATGGTGTCCGGAGCTCGCGAAACTGCCGAACAAGTACCTGTTCTCGCCTTGGGAAGCAGATCCCGTAACGCTGGCAGCGGCGGGCGTCGAACTTGGGACAACCTACCCCCATCCTATCGTCGACCACAAAACGGGCCGCGAACGTGCGCTTGCCGCTTATGAAGAGGTGAAAGCGGCGAAGTCAGCCTAACGGCATTGAATTCCATCGCTGCTACCAAGACGAAGCTCCAAGCCAGACGGAATTCCCGTAGGTCCTTCCAACCCCGTTTGAACAGGTGTGCAGTTTTTAAGGCCCTCAGCGTGATTTGCGATATTTGGATCGACGAGCCCTTCGAGCTCAGGGCTACCACTGCGTGTGCCATGCTTAGGTTGTCCTGCAAACCAACCTTCGATCACGGATTGTGTAGCGACAATATCAAAAATGGGATCATAGGCCTCCAGGACAGTCTCGACAGACGGTCTCGCAGACACCGAGAAATATCGATCTTCAATGGAAATCTCAGGGCAATAGTCTGGTCGAGTTGTGCGGCTCGCGCGGGCGCAGGTCGTCGCTATTATAACCCGCGACATGGCCGAGGGCGCTGTTTCTGCAAATGAATCAAAGGGAATCTCATAACGAGGATCAATCAGGATCACATCTTCTTCATCTGTATCTCTCAGGCTAGGCTCAACGGCCGGCGCAGGAGGACGAACGGGATCCGCAACTATTGCAGCGGTTTGCGGCACGTCTGCTTCCGGCGGCTCTTCCGGTGGCGGTTCTTCTATCGTTTCTGGCGCGTCGTCCAACTCGCTAGACTCTTCTTCCGCCTCATCTGGCACCTCAATCGGCGGCGATACCTCTTCCTCGACAATTTTGGACGATCGCTCAACAAGCACCACTGGCACAACGCGAATATCCGTCGGTTCAGGCTTGAATGGGGTGCTTAGCACCACACTGTATACGACAGCATGCAGGCTCAGCGCACCCAAAACAGCACGCCACCTCGTATCCAAACGCTCCGCGAAGTATGCCCACATGGCCTGCATGTGTAGGTTGTAGTGCTGACCGCAAACACTAAACTTCTTGTTAGATGCAGTAATTTGGGCCAGAAGGCCCCCTCGCAACGCCAGCTTCGTTGTTTTTGAGTGCAATCTCGCTGTTTGCGTGAGTTGCGTCAGTTAGCCGCCGTGCTAGCGTTTTAGGGTGACGAGTCGCATTTAGGAGGTTGTCGGGTCATGAGCCTATCAACACTCACCTTCGAAACAGACGAGAACGAAACGGTCGAAGCTATTGAACAAGCTCTGGCCCACACCGATTGGGACTATGAGCGTGACGAAAGCGGCGGCGTGCAGTGCATAGCAGCGACGCGCTGGGGCGAAATCGGCGCTTTGTTTGCAGTTCGAGAGGAACCGGCTGCACTACACTTTTCCATGACACTCGACGTGAAACCACAGGCCGCCAAGCAGTCAGTAATTGGTGAATTGATCCTTGCGATCAATGAACGTCTTTGGCTTGGTCACTTCGACTACTGGGTTGATGATCACGTCATTCTTTTCAGACATACTATTCCTTTGGGAGGGCGCTCTGCTCCAAGCCCAACCGAGGTTCATGCGGTGATGTCCGCCGGGCTAGAGGCAGTGGAACGATTTGTTCCAGCCTTCAACTTCGTGATCTGGGCGGGCAAGTCCCCGGCCGAAGCGTTGGCCGCGGTGATGTTTGAAACCGACGGCGAGGCTTAAAACCAGCGCTATGCCTGCTCAAAAGATTGCTCTTATAGGCGTTGGCCGCATGGGCGAAGCGCTGGCATCTGGCTGGCTGCGCGGAAGGTCGCGCCCCGATATTGTCTTCGTAGATCCGGCACCAAGCCCACTCGTCGAAGCGATGGCTGAAGAGGAAGAGCTCTTGCTTAACCCTCAACCAGAGCCTGTAGATGTCGTCGTCGTAGCTATCAAGCCACAGATATTTGCAACGTCTGCAAACGAAATATCTGAATGGGTCGGGCCAAATACACTCGTCCTTTCAATCATGGCCGGTGTCCGACTAAAGCAATTGGCCGCCGCGTTAGGTACGGAGCGGGTCATTCGGGCGATGCCGAATACACCCGGTGCGATTGGCAAAGGCATCAGCGTACTGTCGGCCCCCGAAAGTCTGACCAAAAAAGACATCAGCACAGCAACCAAACTATTGCGGCCACTTGGAAAGGTCGAAGGTCCAGTTGCCGAACCCTCAATATCTGCGGTGACTGGGGTGTCCGGATCGGGCCCCGCATACATATTCCTGCTCGTTGAGGCCCTTGCCGAAGCTGGAGAAGCGGCAGGACTAAAGCCAGAACTCGCACGCACCCTCGCCCGAGAAACACTCGTCGGCTCAGCGAGGTTGCTGGAGGCCACGGGCGATCCGGCAAGAGATCTCCGAAAAGCGGTAACATCGAAGGGCGGCACCACTGAAGCAGCCCTCGACGTCTTGATGCGAGGCGACGGCATACCATCTCTGTTACGAGAAGCTGTGCGAGCGGCGGCAGATCGAGAGCGAGCCCTGTCGTCAGGAAAATGAGATGACCAAAAGCAAGCCCGAGAAATCACCTCTTGATTTAGCGCTTGAGGCAGCAATCAAACTCGCTTCGGAAAGTCGCTGGCAAGATATTTCCTTCAGAGAGATCGCCGACGAGGCAGGGCTTCACCTAACGGATCTTTATGGTGTTACCGATAAAGCTAAGTTGGTTTCAGCGCTTGAACCCTGGGCCGATAAAGCAATGTCTGCTGAGACAGCAGACATATCCGAAACACCTCGTGAGCGGTTGTTCGATGCAATTATGCGTCGCTTTGAACATATGGAGACCGAGCGAGCCGGCGTGCTGTCCATGATTCAAGGGAGAGATCGAACACCTCGGGGCATTGCAAAATTGGTTATCGCACGTCGCAAGACAGCTGATTGGGCCATGACCGCCGCAAGTGTGGATACAGGTGATGCCTTGAGGATGGGGGCAATGCGCCTTGGGCTCATTCGAATTACCGCTCGCACTGAAACAGCTTGGAAGAGTGATGACGCCGGTGATTATGCGCGCACTATGGCAACGCTCGACGCAGGATTGGTCGAGATGGAAGAACGACTTGGTCAGTTTTCGAAGTTCAGGTCACGCTTTCGTTCGGGCTCTGGTTCTAGTGAGGTAACTTCATCTCCACACGAAGGCCACCAAGAGGAGATGAGTGAAGCGTAAGCCGGCCGCCTGCACGCCGCGTCGCATCGTTTGCTAATGCAAGGCCAAGACCCGTACCCGGCACATTCTGTGAGCGAGATTCCTCAAGCCGTGTGAATGGCTTCAATGCATCCTCGTATTTGTCGCGAGGAATGCCGGGGCCATCATCATCCACCCAAATCGTTACGCCACCACTTGAATTATGGAGGCTGATTTCGGCGCGACCAGCATAGGCAATTGCGTTGCCAACCAAGTTGGACACGGCACGTTTCAGAGACATTGGTTTGCTTCGGAGCATAATAGGTGCCGTTGGTTTCGCGGTTATTTTAGCATTGGGATAGCCATTCGCGATTTCGGTTAGCATATCGATGAGATCTATCGCTCTAGCTGACTCCTCGCCCTCGTCTCGAACAAATGCGAGATACTCATCGAGCATCTCCTCCATATCTTTGATATCTCTCTTCGCAGCCTCAATGTCTTCTGTTTGCTCCATCATGGCCAATTGCAGTTTTAATCTAGTGAGCGGCGTCCTCAAATCATGACTGATACCCGCGAGCATCTTTGTTCTTTGCTCAGCGAAGCGAACGAGACGGCGACGCATACCGATCACAGCCCTCGCAGCTGCGCGAACTTCGCGTGCGCCAGACGGACGATAATCGCCGATATCAACGCCGCGACCAAAAGCCCGAGCAGCCTCAGTAAGTCTCAATATCGACCGAACATGGTTTCTCAGAAATGCCAGCGCTGCAAACACCATGAACAGAGAAAACAATACGACCCAAACAATGAAGATATGACCGTTGATCGCGATTGCTCGTTTTCGGTCGATTTCTATCAGCCGTGTCGCAGCGCCTGATTCAAAACGCACTTGGAGCAGGTCTGTCATCGGATCAAGCGCCAATGAAATGTCTTTTTGGAGACGACTCTCGATCGCTCCCTGCACAAGACTTGCATAAAAGAAACGTTTTCTCAGGTCAGCTTCAGGCAAAGCTGCGTCGCACTGAAACCGGAGGCCAAACGTAGCTTCGACAAATGTTTGGGACGGCAAATTGTCAGGCGTCTCAGAGCAGATCTGATCCACCAGCACCACTTCCCGCGCAACCGCCTGAGACAGCTTCAAATTCACCGACCGCAGATGCCCATTGTAGTAATACACCGTCATCAGAGCAAGAATGATGACGACGGGTAGCAAGGTCATCAGTATGCTTCGCGCATAGAGACCCCTGGGAAACAGATTGCGCCATGGCACGCCAATCATTTGTTCTGCCTCACCAAAGCAACATCTGTTCGTCCCTTGGAAATTGAGCGGTATCCCAAGCCGTTCAAATGCGCTTCGAAATCGACTTTCCACCGATCACTGTGACAATGCTCCAAAAGGATCGCCCTTGGCCACCTCGCTTCTGGTGCGGAAGCAAAAAAGGGTATCAACGCGACATCTTCAAACCCTTCTATGTCAATCTTGAGAATGTCTATGTGATGAACAGACGATGCGGCAATGAGTTCGTGCAATGGCCGCACCTCCACCCTGACAGCCTTGGAGTCGGGTAATGTATGCAAGCTAGCCTGCCCAAGTTGTCTGGGAACAGACAAAGTCTCCGAGCCTTCTTCAGCTCCCACGGCACAATTGAACAGCGTTACTTGGATTTGATCTCCAAGTGCCGGATTTAGGCACCCCAGATGATCACTCAAGCGCTTAAACAGCACGTCCTGAGGCTCAACCGCAATTAAATGGCCGGACTTCATCTTGGACGCAGCAAGAAGGGAAAAAACGCCTGCATTGGCTCCAATATCGACAACGACAGAGTTCTGAGTTGGCAGTATTTCAGCAAATAGCGACGCCGCCGTTCGAGAGTAAAGCGACGGCTTCAACAAAGCCTTGGTCTCCGAACCATTATGGCGAAGGCTCAGGCGGGCGTTTAATCCGAAAAGCGAAATATCCAAGGGGCCATTGTGACCAGCTCTCACCATGTCAGCTACACGGCGGCGCAGTTTACCGCGCCCAAGCGGGGTCATTTGGGATAGACGAATTAGCGTCCTTATGGCCTGGTCCGGAGCATGTACCCCGAATTCACCATCGCTTTCGGTTCTCTCAGCCATGACCTTCCCAGATCATATCCTCGTCAGTCGGCGGGTTCCAACTCACCGTTCTCCAGCGCTGTCGCGCGTCGATCGCCTTCTTGCTTCGCAACCTCTGCAGCTCCAAGGGCAGCCAGCACATCGCGCGTGAATGAGATGAAGTCAAACCTTGCGCCACCGCTAACATCATAACCACGCCTAACGATGACAACGTCTCGAGATGGCACGATGACAACATACTGACCCCGATTGCCAAGCGCAGCAAATGTATCGGACGGTATGCCTTCAGACTTGTTCACGAGCCAGAATTGAGCACCGTAGCCGAGATCATCACTTCGATCCGGCTGGACGGCGGCCGGGGTCGATACATAACTCCGCCATCCTTCTGGTAGGAGGCGCTCACCTCCCCAGACGCCATCCTGAAGATAGAGCTGACCGATCCGCGCGAGATCCCTGGCGGTCGTCCAGACCTGACTTGAGGAGATGAAATCCCCGTTCCAGTCGGTTTCGAGCGTTGTACGAAACGCTCCGATTTTCCATAGGAGGTTCTCGTATGGCAAACGGTGATACAGAGCGTCGTCATTCAGCCGTTCGCGTAGGGCACGCATCGCGAGTAAGGTGTCGTTATTTGCATACTTCCACCGAAACCCAGGGGCCGCTTCCAACGAATTGGTAACTGCACGGTCGACGACCCTGCCTCCCCCAAAATATATACGATCAGTTCGATTGCCGCGAGCACCGGAATCCAGCCCGCTCGCCATGTGCAACAGGTTTTCCGTCGTTATCTGTTGCCGAGGATCACCCGCTGACTCCCAGGCTGCGAGTGCTGTCCGCCCCCGATGATCGAAAAGACCAGCATAGTTGGCTGCCCCAATGATCGTCGCAGAGATACTCTTCGCAACTGACCACGTCCGCTGTGGGGTCGTCGCATCAACTCCCCTTGCGTAACGTTCGGCGAGAACTTCGCCGTGGGCCAAAACGAGCACGGCGCTGGTGCGTGTACCTTCTCCATATGTCTGACTGTCAAAGGCAAAGGAAATAGGAGCATCAAGTCCATCATAAAAGCTCGACTTGTCCGTCAAGCGAACATCCGACCCAATAGCGCTACTGGCATCCGTCTCAGGCACGACCGGCCAATCGGTAAACCTTGGCAAATAGGCAGCGGCACCAAGCTCGGCTCCGACAGGCAGTTGTGTACAGCCGAAGCCCTGTCGCCAGACTGCGTAGCGCGGCGGTAAAGTCGTCGACCAGCTAACGGAGACATTCCGCTCAACCTCATTGATCTTTGCGTCACCAACAGCATCGAACACATCAGCGGCATCCGTATAAATCCCATCGAGCTCGTTGCTGCTGATTTCATCTTCGCTTTGACCTGCATTAAACGTTGCCGAGCAAGTGAAAGCAGCCTTCATTCCAGCAGCAAGCGATCGATCCATGGACTCACTATTGCCGCCCTCCTGAGCAGTAGCCGCTAGGCTGGAAAGAACGAGTGAACAAGCAACTGAAGCGTAAATTCTGGCCATGAAGCAAAGCCTCCTGTTTTCCCATTCGAGGATACGCTGGTTCCCTCGAGGCACAACCATATCGAGTGTGAATTTTACATCTTAAGGTAACTTTCAAATACAGACTGCACTACCTTGAATAGGACCATGCTACGACCTGATCACCTACTCCAACCAACTCCAAAGGGGCTCTATTGCCCCCCGGGTGACTTTTACATTGATCCAGTGCGTGGAGCAGTCGATCGAGCCGTCGTAACTCATGGCCATGCAGATCACGCGCGTTCGGGGCACGGCAATGTGTTGGCAACTCCCGACACAATTCGGATCATGGCAGCCCGATACGGCCAAAACTTTGCAAAAAGCCAACAAGCTTTGACGTGCGGCGAAACAGTCACCATCAATGGTGTGACAGTCTCCTTTGCTCCTGCTGGCCATATTCTGGGGTCGGCGCAGGCCATAATTGACTATCGCGGCATGCGTATGGTGTGCACAGGAGATTACAAGCGGCGTCATGACCCGACCTGCCAACAGTTCGAAGTGGTCCCAAACACCCACGTATTCATTTCAGAGGCAACGTTCGGATTGCCCGTTTTTCATCATCCAGACAGCGCTGGAGAGATTGCGAAATTGGTTCAAAGTCTTGATGCGTTTTCAGAGGCAACGCACCTCGTTGGCGTGTACGCACTCGGTAAAGCGCAGCGGGTCATCAAGCTACTGCGAGAAGCCGGCCATGAGAAACCGATTTATATTCATGGCGCGTTGGGAAAGCTCTGCGCTCTTTATCAGGAACGGGGTATTGAGCTGGGGGAGTTGCGACCGGCAACACTCGACAGCGCCGATCATAAGAGCGGAGCTATATTCAGGGGACACATTGTGCTTGCACCACCCTCCGCTTTCGCGGCGAAATGGGGAACGCGGTTCAAAGACCCAATCTATGCGTTTGCGTCCGGCTGGATGAATATCCGCCAGCGCGCAAAGCAAGGAGGTGTCGAGCTTCCATTGATCCTTTCGGATCACGCGGATTGGACCGAACTAACTGAAACGGTGAGGGATGTAGACCCTGAGGAACTATGGGTGACCCACGGTCGTGAAGATGCGCTTTGCCGATGGGCTGAACTCGAAGGCCGTAAAGCGCGGCCTCTGCGGCTTGTCGGATACGACGAAGAATAAACGTTGACCGGTCCAGCCGGTCACGCAAAATACGACTACGGGTGGACTAGGAGACGCAGAATGCAGCACTCACGTCATGTTTGGGCATTAGCGCTGGTGATGACGACACTGTCCGTTAGCGCATGCGATGTTGTTAAGTTTCCAGGTGCAGGCCCCGCTCCGGACAGAGAAGAGAGTACCGCTCCTCCGCCCCCACCCACGACCGAAGTGAACCCCATACCTGTATCCAATGAAGTCTTGGAGAACGCGGACTTCGGAGTTTCTGAAGGGGCTGGCATAGACACGACAGTCAATACGCCGTCACCCATCGTCACTGATCTGTTGACGGTAAATGCAGTGAGATGCGCGCCGACCACTGCTGAAACACTTACCTTTGCCGAAGCGGTAGAGGCCCAACCAGCGGCAGCGGTTTTCACACCCCAAGCGGTAAACGGTACTGAGGTTACAGCCGCAGACTTTCCCGGCATAGTCAAAATGGAACCCCGCCGCAGAGTTGCGGAGGGAATATCAAGCGGCCATTGCGGCGCGACTAGGATTTCTCAGCACTGGTTTGTGACGGCCGCACACTGCCTAGACAATACCTATGACGAGATCGAACTGATCGCGACGCCAAGCAGCCTTCGCAGCCCACTGGCAATTCGCGTTGGTGCGGTCGCCTCAATCTGTCACGCAGCGTACGGCGGCGCGACCGGTAATTATGCTAATGATATTGCTCTGGTGCGCGTTGCGGATGGCGACGTCGAAGCCCTCACGGACGTTCCTGCGGCTCGCTATGGCGCAACTGCGTCATCACTTACCAGATCCGCCTATCCTGTTGCCCGTATGGCGGGATGGGGTTTGACGAGCTTCGGGGGAAGCTTGTCAGATGTTTTGTTATCGGCGGAATTGGATGTTGTAGCCGCTGGCCCCGCTGCGGTGACTGTCGCTAGCCGCGCGGAAGCAGGACCCTGCATTGGCGACAGTGGCGGACCTTTACTAGTAGACGAGACCGACGGTCGCCCAACTGTTGTTGGCGTCTTGTCGGTCGTAGAACAAAACCGAGCGACGGGTGAGTTCTGCTCAGGTGATTATCGCGCCCGCTACACCAATATTCAGGGGTATGTAGACTGGATCGAGGACGTCGTTGCCGCCTGTGATGGCTCACCTGAAGTATGTGCACGGTAGGTCACAACACCGCGATCTACGCGAAATCAATCTCGACTTATATCTGAAACGCTGCACTTTCTTCATAAGATAATCGAAAGCCAACGCCATGCACCGTTTCGTCATCGCGACTGCCGTTTCACTAATGTTGGCAGTAGCCACAGCCCAAGACTTACCCATACAACCTGACACGCCTCCGACCGCAGAAGCGCCTTTAAGCGCAATGACCGGAGAACGCCTAGGCTTTCTGATACAGCAGATAGACGCCAACGCCGAAGCACGCGGAAATGGCTACATCTTTCGGGTGGGGGAGCGCGATATGATGACCGTGTTCGACGAAAACGCGGATAGAATGCGCGTCATCTCCCCGATTATCCCCGCAGAAAACCTGCCTCCTGAACTGCTGGAGCGGATGCTACAGGCGAATTACGACGCCGTGCTGGATACCCGCTACGCCATAGCAAACGGCCAGGTCTGGTCGGTATTCATTCACCCCCTGTCATCCTTGACCGATGACCAGCTCCTTTCAGGCATTGCTCAGACAGCCATTGCCGTTGAGACCTTTGGCACGACCTTCACGTCCGGCATTGTGACCTTCGGCGGTGGCGACTCCCAGGGCATCTACGAAGACTTGCAGCGACAATTCGAAGAATCGCTGGACGGCGCTGAAGAGGATCGCGGGATCTAGGATCTAGTCCCGTATCTTGAAGGTCGCATTTGCGCGCGCCACAGCTACGCCATCCGCATTGACAATCGCCTGAACGAAGGCGAGCGTCCCGGTCGCTTTGATGAGCTCCGGCTCCCATGTCATCCACTGGCCGAGCTTGGCAGAGCCGAGATAGTCCACAGCGAGATTGGTCGTCACAAGCCCCCGGATTTTCCGCCCCTCACTCACCATGGCTTGCCCGGCTGTATAGCCCATACAATTGTCTGCAAGCGCGGCGATAAACCCGCCATGCACCAGCCCGCGAGAGTTACAGTGCTCTTCCCGCAAATACACACCGAGATAAACGCGATCCGTCTGATCCCAGCGATAGATCGGCGACCACGGCTCGGTCATTGGTGAAACGCGGGTGTGCAGAGTGTAGTTCTTAGGCGGCTGAAGATCTGACATCGCGCAAAAACTCTCCTATGAGACAGGTATGCAGGCCTTCGCCCACCTCCTCGACCGGCTGATACTTACGCCGTCCCGCAACGGCAAGATCAAGCTGATGGTCGATTATTTCGCCGCGACGCCGGACCCGGCCCGCGGCTGGGCGCTCGCCGCGATTACCCGCGACCTTGAGATCAGGGCAGTGAAAGCGGGCTCCATTCGCAAACTGATCGAAGACAAGATGGACCCGGAGCTGTTCCGCCTGTCCTATGACTATGTGGGCGATATGGCTGAGACAGTGAGCCTCGTCTGGCCCGCGGATGATACGAGGCGCGCCAATCGCCCGCCGCCGCTGGAAGAAGTCGTTGAGGCCCTGCAGGACGCTACCCGAGCCCAGGGCGAAAAGCTCGTCGAGGGCTGGCTATCGGACCTCGACCCCACCGGCCGCTGGGCGCTTCTGAAGCTCGTTACCGGCGGTCTGCGCATCGGCGTGTCAGGGCGTCTCGCCAAGCTTGCCCTCGCTCAGCTGGGAGAGGTCGACGTTACCGACATTGAAGAGATCTGGCACGGATTGAAGCCCCCCTATGAGCCCCTGTTTGCCTGGCTCACGGGCGAAGCCGACAAGCCGAACCCGGACATCAAAGCACCCTTCAGACCGGTCATGCTCGCTCATCCACTTGTGCCAAAATCCGATCGTGACAATCCCGAAGCGGTAGACACCGCATTGATCCGAAATGATATTTTCGCTGCTGAATGGAAATGGGACGGCATCCGCGTGCAGGCGGTCGCAGAGGGTGGCGAGCGCCGCCTTTACACCCGAACGGGCGACGACATTTCCCACACCTTCCCCGATGTGATCGCCGCCATGGACTTCGACGCCGCCCTTGATGGTGAACTGCTGGTCCGCAGTGCCGATGGCCGCGCCGCGCCCTTCAACGACCTGCAGCAGCGCCTCAACCGGAAGACCGTTTCAAAGAAGCTGATCGAAGACCGCCCGGCTTTTGTGCGCGCCTATGATTTGTTGCAGGAGGGCGCTGAGGACCTGCGCGCCCTGCCCTTCAAAACCCGTCGCGAGCGGCTGGAGCATTTCACGCAAAAGCTCACCACCGACCGGTTCGACCTCTCAGACCTCGTGCCCTTCGAAGATCTGCAAGCCCTTGAACAGCAACGCAATTCCCCGCCCCTGCCGGAGATTGAAGGGCTTATGCTGAAACGCTGGGATAGCGTCTATGAAGTCGGCCGCCCCAAAGGGCCCTGGTTCAAATGGAAGCGCGACCCGTTCCTGATAGACGCCGTGATGATGTACGCCCAGCGTGGCCACGGCAAACGCTCCAGCATGTATTCGGATTTCACCTTCGGCGTCTGGCGCGATGTTGACGGCGAGGACCAGCTCTCGCCCGTCGGCAAGGCCTATTTCGGCTTCACCGATGAGGAACTGAAACAGCTCGACAAATTCGTGCGCGACAACACGATAGACCGCTTCGGCCCCGTGCGCGCGGTCACCGCGACACCGGAGGAAGGCCTCGTTCTGGAAGTGGCATTTGAAGGGCTGCAACGCTCGGCCCGCCACAAATCAGGCCTCGCCATGCGCTTCCCGCGCATCCACCGCATCCGCTGGGACAAGCCCACCCACGAGGCCGACCGGCTGGAAACTCTGGAAGCCATGCTGGACGAGCGAACAGCCTGATTATCCCCGGCCCTATCCCGTGGACAGAGTGTCCGGATGAGAGGGGCAAGTGTCCGGATTAGTCCGGATGAAAGGTGGATTTTGGGGTTAAGTGTCTGATTTAATTGAGGTTGGGGTGTCCGGATCACACTCGCAACAGCGGCTAGTTGGATAATTCGTAGATTGTGCAACACTAGGTAGATAAACTTTTGGCCATTAATATCAGATACTATCTAAATTAGATCCTGAAAGGAGAAGTGGCATCGCGACTTCATTCAGTAGTCACTTTAAGATCAATCCGATCACATTTCTAAAGTACGGTACTTTTGATCCTATATTGAACTTCGACACTAAGCTGTTCATCGACCCGCTTCTCCTACCTCTGTCGAAGGATCAAGAGTTTTCAGATCAGGCGTCAGATCTTTTTCAGAACCACTTCTCCCAGTTGTTTCGTTTGATGACTCATAGTCAGTCTAAAGACGACGCATCTTGGAACGCCGCAGCAAAACTCTTACGTTTTCCAGAGATTAGGTTCACGTGTTTAGGCTATGGAAAATCTTCTACTAAGGGCAGCTCATTTGGAAAAAAGAAAGAAGATCTAATTCTCTCGATCGCCTCTCATGTTGCTGAAGTAGGCATCAAAGACCCCTATATTCTTCCATTGTACAGCCTACTTGAAAAGGACGTTGGCCCCGATCTGATAAGCGATATGACCACCAACGTTATTCTTCCGGCAATTTGTTCGTACACGAAACGCGTATGCACCCATTTTAAAATACCAACTGAGGGGCACAAGCTGAAGGGAAGCGAATACTCGTTGCCCACGAACTTATTTGACCCCACTCACGGGCCCGTTCTCCTGGTGCCAAACGACGTCCTGAAAGAGCTTCCTGTTGCATCATCTTGGGACGAAGCAATGAAGATCGCGGCGCAAAATTCGCACCTTAGAGATCAATTGAATGAAAGACTTGGTGAGATATTTCGGGACACTGCGCTGACCGAAGCTGAAAAAACAAAAGCACGAATTGCTTTAATCGGATCAAGCGATGCATTCGAACTCTTCGCCGAATTTCTCAAAGATAAGTCCAACAAGGCTTACAACTTTGACGCCGACCCAGGTGGTTTGATGATACTTCAGAGGCTAGTCGGTGTTTTACCCTCCACAATACCACTCCAAGAAAAATTTCCAGAGACAATTACTGACGACAATATAACTAATGCCGTCGATGTGGTCATTTCTCAGTTCAAACACTTAGTAGAAAAAAAAGGGTATTGGAAAGAGTTGTGGGACGGAAAAAAGCCTAGGCGGGAATCTGCGTCTCAATGTTTATTCTTCGCCACTGCTTTTGCCTACATTGAAGCACTGGGGATCGACCTTAGTCCAGAACCAGATATGGGATTAGGCTTCATAGACTTTAAAGCCAGTCACGGAACCAAGAAAGTAATAATAGAAGTAAAGAGATCGAATAACCCAAAGATAGTCTCAGGTCTAGAAAACCAGCTAGTAACCTACTGCGAGGCAGAGAAAGCTAGAGTGGGTTACTACCTAGTAGTCGACTATGGGAATGACGACAGTGATAATAATTGGCATTCCCAATTAGTGTTAGAAGCAAACAGGCTGAGAAACAAAACTAAGTTGGATCTCAGAATAGTCGCCGTTGACGCCAAGCCGCAGCTTTCACCAAGTAAAAGATGACCGTGATTTTGGACTAAAACCCGATCTCTTCGCCAACCAGTTCCGGCAGTTGCAACACGATGAGCAGATCGCGGAGTTCCTGTCGGGCGGCGACATGGCTCATTGTGAGGGACATCTTGGAGCTCTGCTCCATGAGGTCGAGGAGGGTCAGCCCGGCGGGGAATAGTTCGCGATAGATCACGCGCTCGGACAGGCCGGGTGCGAGGCGGAAGCCGATCCGCTTGGAGAGGTTGTCGAGGGCCTCGCCGACTTTTTGCTTGTTGCGAGCCTCCAGCGGCGACATGCGGTTGCGCATCACCACCCAGTCAATCGGGCGGCGGCTGGTCTTCGCTTTTTCCTTGCGGCATTCCCAGACCATTTCCGAATAGAAGCTCGGGCGGATCACCTCGAGGGTTTGCGGGTTTACGTCGCCGAGCACATCAAAATCGATGAAGCTGTCGTTAAGCGGCGTGATAAGCGTGTCGGCCTGGGTGTGGGCGAGCCGGCAGAGGAAGGTGTGGCTGCCGGGGGAGTCGATGATGATGACGTCGCAGGTGGATCTAAGCCGGTCGAGGCTCTTCAGGAACCGATCGGCTTCTTCCTGCTCGGCGCGGTCAAGGTCGCGGGCCTCACTGGCATCGATGCGGACCATTTCCGGCATGGGGAGCTTGGAGCCCGTAGAGCGCATCCAGCGGAGGCGATTCTCCAAGTAACGGGTGAGCGTGCGCTGGCGGATATCGAGATCGATGATGCCGACTTTGAGACCAGTGGTGAGGAGCGCAATGCAAACATGGATAGAGACGGTGGACTTGCCAGCCCCGCCCTTCTCGTTTCCAACAACAATGACCCGCGGCTCTCTGCGCGGGTCAGGGCTGGTCTTGATGTCTACCGCGCCGTGGGGCGCTTCGCCGTCAGCCATCTTTATGCTCCACTAGATCGGATGATGCTGCTCCGGGATCGGAAGCTGGAGGCCGATACGCGTGTCGGTGTGAACCGACGCAATACCGTCGAGTGGATCTTCATCGAAGAGCGCGCTGTCGATATCTGCTGCCCATTGAACATTGCGCGAGGCGTCGGGCGCGGCAGCCTCACCATCGAAGAGATCTGTATCAGCCCAAACCGGCGCAGATGTAGTGACTGGGATCGGCTCATCTGCATCCAGTGGAGCGAGCGCGGCGACCTTCGACGTCAGCGAGCGCAAGGCACCCAGCTGATCGCCAAGGCTGTTAAAGCTTGACGTATAATCGTCGACCGCATCACGGATCGTGACCTTCTCTTCCAGCAGCCAAAGGTCTTCGTCCGGTTCCGGAGGACGCGTCTCAGGCTCAAGAGGAAACTCTCTCGTCTTGCGAAGTGGCATGGCTTTTACCATGCGGGGCAAGATCAGAGTGCGAATGGCGGTTAACAAAGGCTGCATCATTGTTAAAGGTTTCAGGTGAATGGGTTAACAGAACCTTTACGCTGGCCGCCGATGGAACCTTTGTAATGAAGTCTCCTGATATTCTTCGTGTGCGCACCCGCAAGGATCTGCGGGCGATCGTCCTAAACTGGCGCAAACAGGGCCTGCGCATAGGCTTTGTGCCGACGATGGGCGCGCTGCATCAGGGGCACTTGTCGCTGGTCACCAAGGCGCTGGAAACCTGCGATCGGGTGGTGGCGAGCATTTTCGTCAATCCGACTCAATTTGCTGAAGGTGAAGACCTGGACGTCTATCCGCGCGACGAGGATGCCGACTGCGCAAAACTGGCGGCGGTGGGCTGTCACCTCGCCTACTGTCCGAACCTCGAAGAGATGTACCCCGAGGGGTCTCTCACCAATGTCCGCGTTGAGGAACTCTCCGATCTTTTGGACGGTGGTCCGCGCCCGCACTTCTTCTATGGTGTGGCGACCGTGGTGGCACGGCTGTTCGTCCACGTGCGCCCGGATGTGGCTGTGTTTGGGGAAAAAGACTTCCAGCAGCTGCAGATTATCCGGCGCATGACGCAGGATCTCGGTTTTGAAATAGAGATCATCGGTGGACCAACTGTTCGCGACGCCGATGGCCTGGCGCAATCATCCCGCAATCTATACCTGACCCCAGACGAGCGCCGCTGCGCAGGTGGTCTCTTCGCAGCGTTACACCGCGCCCGCCATCGGATAGAGAGCGGCGTTGATATCAAAGCGTGCCTGGAGGAAGCCGAAGCACACTTACGCTCCAGTGGCTTCACTAAAGTCGATTACGTGAAGGCGGTCCGCCCAGAAACTCTGAAAGACATCAAAGCGGACGAGGCAGAGCTGGGAATTACCGGAAGGCTTCTAGGAGCCGGTTGGATCGGAAAAACACGACTGATTGATAATATGGGTTTCTGCCGACCCGGTTGAACCGCAGTATACCGCTAGGTCAGTACCTGAAATGTGGTATGACCCAAAAAATGCAATCGCCTAGGAAAGGCGTTCCGGAAGGAGTGAGGGCTCAAAAGAAAAGATGGCAAATACCTCCGGCTGGGGGTGCTATTGCCGTGATAATAAGCGGGAGCCTCGCCCTTGACGACTACAGACCATGACGAAGAGATTTTCGACTTAATCTATGCGGGCGTGACCGGCGGCGATGAAATCGAACGCGCCCTTCGCATGTGCATCGATCGCCTCGAAGCCAGCGGTGGCAACATTCAGGTCACCAGCAAAACTGATTTTCGCCCCCTCTATTTTCTTGGGTTCGGCGAAGGCTATCAGGAAGAAACGATCGCTGAGTATCTGGACCACTGGCAATATGCCAATGCGCACCGCGACGCGATGCGAAGAGCTTATGACGATAATCCAGGGTCAGCATTCCTCTGCCACGAACATATATCAGAAGAAGACTTTCAGACCGGCGCATACTTCCAGGAATTCTTCACTCGAATAGGTCAGCGATGGCTCGCTGGCGGCCTGGCGCGCGATGCGCGTGGCATCGAAGTATCAATGGCCTTCAGCCGCCCGCTGGGAAGCGAACGCTTCGGCGATAACGATGCCAATTTCATTATCAAACTTCTGCCGCATGTTCGCAGAGCAACGGGAATAGCTATCGAACTCGGCCTGCCAGTGGGAACCCCACCAACGATGATTGGGCAAAGCCTAATGGCAGCCGGTACAGCCGCATTTTTGATAGACAGTCAAAGAAAAGTTCACTGGCAAAATGAAGCGGGCACTGAACTGCTCAAGGAGTCCGTCGGCCTAAGCACCATCAACGATGTTTTCACCATCGACAGCTCCGAAATGGACAATGCCCTAGCCGACGCAACCCGCGAAGCGCTTGATCGAAAACTAGCGAACACGCCTTCGAGCACCATCAGCATCCGCACAAACAACCAGAGCCTGGAACTGGAAATCGTACCCGCTACCATGCCTCGAGGATCACTTATCGGAGCCGTCGCTCTTGTTCTGGTAATGGTGCGCAAACGCGGTCTGTCGGCAACGGTCTCAAAACACCTGCGCGACGAATATGGTTTGACGGTTGCCGAGAGTTCGCTTGCCGTCATGATGGCGGAAGGAATTGGTATCGATGAAGCCGCGGAACGCCGCGAATTGAGCCCTCATACTGTCCGCACACAACTGCGAAGCATTTTCTCGAAAACCGGAGTGACCAAACAGACAGCACTTACGGCGCTGGTCTGGCGAGCCTCGTAGGATGGGATTGCGTTACGACTGTTCAGAAAGGATAGGTACGGCCACACGCCAATGCGGTCAAAAATGTGGCGGGTCAGGCGGCAGTGTGTATGGGGAAGCCTGACCCGCCAAGGTCGCTGTCAGTGAGCAGAGGACAAGGGCTCATCGTTCCGTCTGGCCAAATTGACAGCGTCCAGTTCCCGTCCGGTCTCAGCCCTATGGAGGGCAACCATTTCCGGCGAGTTCATCTTCATCACGACGCGGTCCATCAGTTCGGCTTCGCATCGTTTTTGTGTTTCAAACTTAGCGATACCCATCAGGCCGTGGCTACGTGCGCGGCAGACGCGCTTAGTCGTATCTTCGAAGCCTTGATAGATCTCATCGGCTGGGGCGTATTTGTTGTAGGTATATGCGACTTCAAAATCGTCGTCTCCGCCAGCCGAAGCAGACCCTAGTAAAGCAAAAGCGAGGCAGGACGCGCCGAGACATTTAGAAAACGTGTTCATAGGATTATTCCCTAATCAAGTGTGTTCAGATGACTGGGCCCAACGCCTGATCATCCGTGGATGGCCACACCCGAACTGTTCTGTTCGTCTCCCTTGCACACATGAACATTATCGATAATCGATTACGCCCGTCATGCCTCAGACGAGGTATAAACAACAATTTTATTAGAAATATTTTCTGCACACACTGAGCATCAGAGCAGCTTGAGGCGAATTTTTTCCAAAACCCGAGCTCTCGCGCGAGTTCATGCTAAATGGACCGGCAGACTCTACCAAACAAGCGCAGTCTTCAAAGCCTCATCCAGATCTGCTGGAATGTCAGCGGCTTTGTCGCCCGACTTCAAATCGGATGGTGCATCAGATGGTTTCAGGTATCGCCACCCTTGAAATGGTCGCTTGGGTTGCGCGTACGTCTGAATAAGCTCCGGATCAAAGTGCAGTTCACACAGTGAACGACCGTCATCGTCATCGACTTTCCGGACTTCAATAATGCGCTGGCGCACCCGGATTGCCCGGCGGATCACCCAATAAATCGATCCACCATGCAAAAGCTCATCAACCTGCTTTGGGAACATACGCGTATGGTGCACCGGGTTCGGCAGTGTTCGCATCAACCGGTTCTGCCAGGCCACCAAATCATCAATGCTCTCGGCACCAACGCAAAGTTTCACCATATGAATCGTCATGGACTGGAAGGTAGCGTGTTCGCCGCAGAAAGAAATGCGGCCTCATCCTCCGGTGTCGCGAAAAACACTTCAGCTCTGAGAATTCTTGAGGAATAGTTCCGCTTGATTGTCTTGAAACCGCCCCGCGCCTCAAAAGCCACTGTAATGGATGTAATCAAACTAAACCCGAACACGGGGTCCGGCTCCAGAAGATAAGACTGGTCAAATTTCAGCAGGCGTCCGCCTTCCGGACCGCTGACAGGTCGTGGCAACTCATAGTCAATCCGAAGAAAACGCTCACTGACAGGCGAAAGCCATGCCGTCGCTCGCAATCGTTCCGCCGCCCAAACATCGAACTCTCCATCATTGGCCGATGGGGCATGCCGAAAGGTGAACCGCCAAGCATCACCAATCTCAGTAATGCGGGGAGCCATATCGATGCTGGCGCGTAGGTCGTCAGGGAGTAACCGTCCGTCCGGTGCCGCTTCAGCGCCCCAAGTGGCCGCCACTTCGTCGAGGAAAGCATCTTCTCCTTGGTCTTGTACTAAACGCCATTGATTGCCGGTCGGCCAGCGAGGGTCATAGCTGAAAACTTGACGCCCGTTATCACTCTTGAGTTCGACGTCGAACGCGACTCGCAGGGCGATCGGCGCTTCCGTCGCGCTCAAGGCAGCCTCTAAAGCCTGCATCTCGGCGGGCAAATCGGTCGCAAAAAATATGAGTGGGAGGAAACTCATAGCTTGTCGAAGTCGTTGAAAATTGCGGCCATCGTGAGGCGTTGTTGTCAGATCACTCTTTGAGAGAGACGGTGCAAAGATCTTCGGTGCCGTTGGTGCGGTAGAGTAAGCCGACGCTTACTCTTCTTCCACCAAAGCAGCTATGACAGCACCTTCCACAAGTTGATCGCCGGAAGAGGCCGATACTGACTCAATCACACCGTCGCGCGGTGCGCTGAGCGTGTGCTCCATCTTCATCGCTTCCATAACGGCGACGGCATCTCCTTTGGAGACCTTGTCACCTACACTGACGGACACGCTGACAAGCTTTCCGGGCATCGGTGCAGCAATCTGATCACCGCCTGCTAGAGCCTCCGCCTCCGCATCGAAATCTGGCACGAGGACAAGCGTAGAGTCTCCGCCAGTCGTAGCCGCAAAGCGCCGGGGCGAGAGATCGGTGATCAGCGGAAGCGGTGTGCCTTCGGGTACAGGGTGATCATCGGGATCAAGCACATCAGTGTCATCGAACACTGCGACTGATGCTGTGGTTCGAGACGATGCGTTCATTCGCCAGCCGTCGCGTCGCGCCCATGGATCTGACTGACCCCCATCTTCCAGCTGGACATCGCAGACCGCCATAACAGAGGCATGCTGATGGTCGCCAGGCGCTTTGGTAAGCGCTTCACCCTGCTCTGCGATCCAGTTCACATGGTGGGTACCGTCCGCGAACTCGTCAGAAGCAGCGCATCGGGCTAGAAAACCGACATTACCAGGGACACCGATAAGCTGAGTATAGTGCAGGGTTTCTATGGTATGTTCAATACAAGCATCTCGGGTGTCGGCCCAGAGGACGAGCTTCGCAATCATTGAATCGTAAGACGGCGGGACGCGATCTCCGGTTTCAAACCCAGCTTCCCAGCGCAGAGTTTCGTCTTCCGCACTCGCGAGCAAGCCGAACTCTTCGATGACGCCAGCTCCGGGGCGGAAATCTTCAGCAGGATCTTCCGCGCAAATACGACACTCAATCGCATGGCCGAGCATCTCTATCTCGTCCTGTTTAGCCGGAAGCCCTTCGCCGGACGCAATGCGCAACTGCCATTCGACTAGGTCTGTGCCCGTGATCATTTCGGTCACCGGGTGCTCGACCTGGAGACGCGTGTTCATTTCCAGGAACCAAAAGCTGTCGAGGGTTAAAGGACCATCCCCATCGACAATGAACTCAACAGTTCCTGCGCCAGCATACTTTACCGCTTTCGCAAGCTCGACTGCAGCGCCAGTCATCGCTGCTCGCACCTCGTCCGGCATATTTGGGGCGGGAGCCTCCTCGATAACCTTCTGGCGTCGGCGCTGGAGCGAACAGTCCCGCTCAAAAAGATGGACAGCATCGCCCTTCCCGTCCCCGAAAACCTGCACCTCGATATGGCGGGGCGTATGGACCAGCTTTTCGAGCATGACCTGACCATTGCCGAAGGCGCTCTCGGCCTCACGAACAGCGCTTTCGAGATTGGACTTCAGATCGCTCGCTTTTTCGACCTGACGAATGCCGCGCCCACCGCCGCCTGCAACGGCTTTGATAAGAAGTGGGTAGCCGATCTCTTTAGCGGCAGCTTTGAGCGTGTCGAGATCCTGCGCCTCGCCGCGATAACCCGGCAGCACGGGCACACCGGCGTTTTCCGCAATGCGCTTGGCTTCATCCTTCGGACCCATGGCGCGGATCGTTTCGGCGCGGGGGCCAACCCAGATCAGCCCAGCCTTCTCCACCGCTTCAGCGAAGTCAGCATTCTCCGATAAAAAACCATATCCTGGATGAATGGCGTCAGCACCGCTCTCTTTCACTGCGCTCAGTATGCGATCGATGGAGAGATAGCTCTCTGTTGCAGGGGCCGCACCGATATGGATGGCCTCATCGGCTTCGCGAATATGTTTGGCTCGGGCGTCAGCGTCGGAATAAACCGCGATAGTCCGTATGCCGAGGGCACGGCAGGTACGCATGATACGGCAAGCAATCTCACCGCGATTGGCTATCAGGAGAGAGTTGATCATCTAAACGTCCTCCGCCCAAGTTGGTTTACGCTTCTCGAGAAAAGCAGAAAGGCCTTCTCGGCCCTCATCCGAGGCCCTACGGGCCGCGATCCGCTTCGCTGTTTCGTGCCCTAGGTGGCTATTGATTTCTTTACCCGTCACATCGCGGACCAATGCCTTGGAGTCATTGATCGCACCGGGAGCAGCAGCAAAAACAAGGCCGGCTATATGCTCTTCCAGCTGAACGAGTCCCTCAGCGTTCAACGCGGTGTAATGAACAAGTCCGATTTTCTCCGCATACGCCGCATCGAACATTTCTCCAGTGGCAAAGAGTGCCCGCGCCCAGCTTGGCCCGATCGCCTCGATCACAAACGGACTGATCGTGGCGGGCGTCAGCCCAAGACGCACTTCGGAAAAGCGAAACTTTGTACCCGCCAAGGCAATCGCCACATCGCAGGCGGCAACCAAGCCTGCCCCGCCCCCCATGGCAGCGCCCTGCACAAGCGCCAGTGTCAATTGAGGCAGCTCATACAATCTGCGGAGCATAGCTGCGAGCGCGGCGGCGTCTTCTTCATTTTCGTCGCGCGTATAATCAGCAGCGGCTTTCATCCATTCGAGATCCGCTCCAGCCGAAAAGGACTTACCGGCACCGCGGACAATGACCATGCGAATACCGTCCTGGCCCTTCAAAAGATCGAACACATCACTCAGTTCGGAAATTACATCCGCATTGAATGCGTTGTGCTTCTCCGGACGATTGAGCGAAACGACAGCTATGCCGGCGCGCGTGGCATCCAGCGTTATTGTTGAATAGGTTTGGTCCATAGCCGCCTCGCGAATTCTGCTTTTGAGGTATCTGCTCGCAGAACCGCGCGCAAGCCAGAGACGAACGAGAGTAGTAGATAAAAAGACCCCCGCCTCGGAGGGAAACGGGGGCAAGGCTCGGGTTGAGAGCGGTTTGTTAAGCCGCGTTCCAGATCACTCAGGAGCGACCTGGCAAAGTGTCCTCAGCTGATTCGTCAGGCATAACGGCTTGCAACTCGCCAAGGCTAAGCAAACCGTCGTCTCCGGCGATGGAGGCAAATTTCGCGCTGGCCTCATCGAGGGTGTGTCCTTCGCGTGTTGTTGCGTAGGCGATGAACTCTGCCTCGGACACAAGGCCGTCAGTATTTGCATCCATCGATGCAAATGTTTCCGTGGTGGTCTCGGCAACCGATGCGCCATAGCCGAAAGCTACAGCAGCAAGGGTAATAAGACCTGCGCGTTTCAGATTGGTCATAAGTGACATCCTCTTCAAACTCGCCCCCGGTCAATGCCCCAAAGGCGGCTATCAGCGCTGTTCACCGCGCCAAGAGCGACGCCAACAGGCCACAAGTTTGAATAAGAAGCGACTTAAGCTTCAGTCATTCCGTCGTAAGGTTTAGCGCAACAATCTGACTGTATTGGATAAACTAGGATCCAAACCCGCCACTGGAACGTGGAGGAGCTGATTGCCGTCCGGAGTTTCCACGAGAGGATGCAGTCCGTCGATCAGGTTGGCGAACAACCCGTCGTATAGGCTCGTCGCCGCTCAGGCTGGCAATGGGACCAGAGCGAAACTCCGTCAGCGTAATTCGCTGGTCCGCACCACGGAAATTATCAAATGCAAAATTTGCCTGCCGATCCGACTTTCCAGATGTGGTTTGACTGCCGACAAATTCCTCACGGGAAATTTGGCCGTCGCGATTCTTGTCCATCGAGAAGAATAGATCTTCGACTTCACCTGCAACCGCAGGAAGCGATAAAGCTGAAGCCACGAGCGAGAGGCCTAAAAGACGTTTCATTTCGGTTTCCTTTGGCAGAGTTGTCAGATGCTCAAGAGAGCAGCGACAGAACAACACAGAATTCGATCACCTGAAGCTAACAAGATGGTGAGGTCGGTGAACGGCATTCGAAACAGAGGTGTCTAAGCAGAAGTGGTTGGCAAGGTAATCCTCACCACAAGTCCTCCGCCATCGCGGTTGTGCAATTCGAGTTGTCCACCGGCTTGCTCTACAACGCGGGATGTTATGGCCAAGCCTAACCCGCTCCCGGGCGTCTCCAGGGATCTAGCGTCATCGCCGCGCTCAAATGGCCTGAGCAACCTCAATACTTCAGACGGATTAATACCCGGCCCTCTATCCAGAACATCAATAACCAAGTGGGGACCATCTGCGATGGCGTTCAGTTCCACGCCACCACCATACTTTTCGGCATTGTCGATGAGGTTTTGAAGGGCACGGGATACCGAGACCGGATTCGCCTTGAGTTCGACCTCCCTGAGACCGGTCCCAATATTAGTCTTTGCAGGATCTAAATTGTTGAACCGGGAGAGATCATCGAGCAGCTCCCCGAGGGTAAAAATCTCGATAGATTCACTCGCTTCTGAATCAAGTCTGGCCAGCAGGAGCGCGTCTTCAATGATCGCGCCCATAGCATTCACATCGCCATTCGCGCGTTCAGATGCCTTCGCGTCTGGGATCTTCTGTATTCGGAGCTTAAGCCGCGTGAGATAAGTGCGCAGATCGTGGGAAAGCGCGCCAAACATGATCTGGCGGTCTGAGATGTCTTCTGAGATGTTGTTTTGCATCTGATTCACGGCCTCAATCACTCGACGTGTCTCACGAGGACCGCTTGGATGAGTAAGATTGGGAACAGGTTTTGCTGCAAATGAATCAACGGAGTTTGCTAGCTTCTCCAACGGTGAAAGACCCCGCCAAAGGGTAAGAAGTGAGAGACTTGCAACAAGCAGCCCAAGAATACCCGACCAGAAGCCAGGCGGCGTTCCGAAAATAGCGCGCGCATGATCGCCGCGGCTCTCGATCATGAGCCAGCCCCCAGTATCGAGTGACACGGCCAGACGCATCGGATGAGGTGACCAGAGACGCAATCGTTCCAAACGAGGCGCGTTCAAAGATTCCCCCTCCCGCGGCGCAAGCCAGGCACGCACGTTCCGTTGACCCAGAGCATGCACATATTCGTCTATAATCCTTTCGACCTGCGGGAGTTGAGCCCTGATTTCGTCGGACGCATCCAGGTCCCCCGCTGGAATCTGCACAACCGTAATGTCCTCTGATGAGAGGGCCGTCAGTAGCGCGTCGCGAACCTCTGGGTCTGCGGCTTCGAACGTTTCCACCATTGCTGCGATCCGCGATGGCAGTGGAAACCGAAAACCGTCGTCACCGTCCGCGTTTGCCGAGCGGTAGAAGCCCCAAGCCAGAAAAGCCTGGATAGCCACCAGGAGCATCAAGCCCCACAGCAGCAAACGAATACTTGGCGGAGACAGCTTCACGATTGCACTCTCAGGACATATCCGGCGTTCCGGACTCCCTCGATCATGCTGGGTCGTCCTTCAATGTCGATTTTCTTTCGCAAGCGGCTCACAAGCACATCAATCGAGCGGTCAAAAGCCGTCGCCGTCCGGCCGTGCAGCCGCTCAAGAAGAAAGTCGCGGCTAAGCACCCGGCCGGTGGCTTCAGCGAGCACTAGAAGAAGATCGAACTCAGCGCCGCTTAACTTCAAGATTTCTGTCCCCCGGCACACCTCGCGCGCA
Organism: Pseudomonadota bacterium; assembly: GCA_039033955.1. Classification (GTDB taxonomy): domain Bacteria; phylum Pseudomonadota; class Alphaproteobacteria; order Caulobacterales; family Hyphomonadaceae; genus CALLCD01. Next base: position 67,803 of record JBCCBQ010000008.1, on the reverse strand, counting down.
TTCGGATCAATCTCCAGATCCCCTGCCTTAACAACGCTGCCTAAGGATCGTGAGCCGCGCCAGACCGAGCGCCGCAGTAAAGCCCGCACACGCGCCGTCAATTCTCGCGGATTAAACGGTTTACCAAGATAGTCATCGGCACCGATTTCGAGACCGATGATACGGTCGATATCTTCATGGCGCGCGGTGAGCATTAAGACTGCTATATCGGTATCAGCACTTATCCTTTTGCAGATCGATAGGCCGTCTTCACCAGGTAAATTGATATCGAGTATGATGATGTCCGGCACTTTGGTTGACAGCGCCCGGTCCATCGCTTCGCCATCACGAACTCCAATGGCCCGCCAGTTTTCAGCCCTCAGCAGCTCTACAACCATGCTGCGGATGTCTGGATCATCCTCAACAATAAGAAGCGAAGCAGTTTCAGGCATACCGATGATATTGCGGCATTTTTCGACCATGTCGCAATGCTTGTTACACTTTGTAACAAAGTAGGTGCGCCCTGAAATTCTGCCGCAACAAAGCGAATGGATGATCTGAATACTCAGCCAGCATCAGGAGTTCATAATGCTTAGATTTTGTCGCACGCTATTAGCGCCCGCAGCTTTGGCATTGACCTGCGCAAGCTCATCAATCGCTGTCGCTCAATCAAGTACGGTTGTTGTCGAAACTCAACGAGGCCAAGCCGAGATCGAGCGCAACGTAGACCGGAGCCGAGATGACACGACAGGATCATCCGCAATTGCCACCAGAAACAGTAGCGTTGAGCGTAGTTTTGATCGCAACTTTGATTCAGAGACGGGCACGTACACAGTCAATCGCTCAACGGTCACGGCCAATGGCGCTCAGTCTAGCTCCACCGCAACCGTCAACTGCGACGGCGCTGGAAATTGTACACGCGAGGGCAGCTATGTTGGCCCGCGTGGAGAAACTGGCGGCTCTCGAACAACGGCATCTCGAGCGGAGAATGGCGACATTACGGCCCGCACGGAGGCGATCAGACCTAATGGCGAAGCCGTCACGCGGGATCGCTTTGTAACAGGTGAGCGCGGGAACAGATCTGGGGAAGTTGTCAACAATGGTCCTAACGGACAATCCACACGTAAGTTTGAACGCCGGTTTCAACGTGGCGAAGGCATTTCATCGTCCAGCGCCACTACCGGACCTCAGGGGCGTACACGCCTCGTGGATCGCCAGGGCGTTAGAACTGGTCGTGGTGAGTTCGCTGGTCAGCGCACCGTTACCTCGCCGACGGGAAATACTCGTACCAACCGCAGCTGGGTGCGGGTGGACCGCAATAAGCGGCGAGACTAGCCGTAACCCGTTTCAATTGAGCGAAACGATGAAGGGGCGAGTCATGCAGATGGCTCGTCTCTTTATGCCTGTCACCGTATTGTATCCCGTTTCAGCTGGGCCAATCTGATTAAATCCCATTGCTGTCGGGATTTTATGCAGTAGGGAGACAAGATTAGTGCGAGGCGTGGGTGTTCGCCTCGATCTTACGAGCAGAGTGGACCTTTCCGACAAAACGATCGAGTCAGCATGAAGGCTTTCAGCCTTCTCTATAAGTCATCATAATCACGAAGTGGTGCCCGGGGGCGGATTTGAACCACCGACACGCGGATTTTCAGTCCGCTGCTCTACCCCTGAGCTACCCGGGCAAACCGTCAAGATTGGGGTCAGAAGTTCGCGTGTATAAGGCGCACCTGCGCCTATGTCTATCCACCAATTCAGCTCTCGTCGCCGGCATCGCGAGATGGGGCCTCTTCAGCCTGATCAGCAGGCCTGCCTGGTATCGCGTAACTGCCCTTCAGCCAGCGAGACAGGTCAACATCTGCACATCGCTTGGAGCAGAAAGGTTTGAATTTCAGAGTGTCGAGACGAGCTCCGCAGACGGGACATTTCGGCTGGCTCATAAAGACGCGACCTCAATTCGATTTCGTGGCGATTGAACCACATCAACACGCGCGCCGAAGCGAGCCTGAATGCGTTGCATATAGTCCGCCCTCTTGATTTGGAACAGGTCAAACGCATCTTTCGGCAACTCCAGAGCAAGCCGATCTGTCCGCCGCTGAGCAGCCTCGCATTCCAGAAACCTCAAACCTCTCCACAGCTCGGTGTCCGGCAATATCTGCCCATTTTGATCGAGCAATCGCTCATAGATTGGCTGACGTCCCCAAGCGATGGCGATCTCCATAAGTCCGAACTTAGATGGGGCCAGGGCGTCCACGGTACGGTTGCTCACGCCAGAGAAGGTATTCAAAAACGTGCCGCGAACAGCTTGCCCCCGCACCTTGCTGAGCGGTGCAACACAATCGAGGACGACTGCTCCGCCAAGATCACGGACCGCAATCTGTCGAGCAAGCTCCGCAGCAGCTTCAAGATTAATACTGTGAGCCGTTTCAGCTCTGTTGCCACGAGCCTTCCGTCCGGCAGTGTCTATGTCCACAGCGACGAGCGCCTCTGTTGGACTAATAGTGAGTCGCCCGCCTGAAGGCAGTGTGGTTGTTAGTGTGCATAATGCTTCCAGGATCTCATCGATCTGAATATGAGCGTCTGATGTGTCGATCACACGAACTTCGTCACCACCGGTGACGCCTGCAATCCAAGCATCCCTAGCAGAGAGAAAAGCAGCGTCATCATCGCGGTTTAGCCGAACACACGCGATCTTTCCTCGTCGCGCGCTTGCAACACAAAGGACCTGGCAGCGTTGTCCTTCCAGCAGCTTGGTCGAACGAGCATTGGAGAGAAAAAGGTCTTCGCCTGTGTCACTCTCCAGAAATAATCCGCCCTGTCCTGGAGCTACCCCGCGTACGATTGCTTCGCACTTTTGGCCCGGAAAAGCACCCGCAACGGTCGTCGTCGGAGCATAGTAGATTTGAGTTGGTTGTCCGACTTCGTCGCAAGCAACCTGGCCTATACCAGCCAATCCATCATATGACAGAACATGATCGATCAATGAGCGAGGGCACCCGCGCCAGTCAGCATGTTGCGCGCCTCAAATAGCGGCAAACCAACCACCGCACTGTAGCTACCATTCAAACGTCTCACAAAGGCTCCAGCCCGGCCCTGTATGGCGTAACCCCCAGCCTTTCCTATGGGCTCTCCAGTGTCGATATAGTCCGTGATATCCTTCTCCGAGAGCCGCGTGAACGCGACACGGGAGAGCACAGTCCGAGAGTTTGCGTCACCGTTGGGCGCACGCAATGACACGCCGGTGATGACCTGATGAGACCGTCCGGAGAGAAGGCGCAGGCATTCCGCAGCTTCTTCCTCGGTCGCTACCTTAGGAAGAATACGCCGGCCCAGCGCGACGACCGTATCGGCCGCCAGAACGTAGACATCGCTTTGCTTATGCGCCGCGGCCTTCTCCGCCGCCAAACGGAGCGCCAATTGCCTCGGGAGTTCGCCATGCTTCGGTGCTTCATCAATATCTGACGGAGCAATCTCATCCGGCACTATGCCGATTTGCTCAAGCAGCGCTGCGCGACGTGGACTGGCGCTTGCCAGCACCAGCTTCTTCCCATCGGCCATCATGGGTCAGATTTATTTGAATCGGAAAGTAATGCGACCCTTTGTGAGGTCGTAGGGCGTCATCTCGACCAGAACTTTGTCTCCAGTCAGGACGCGGATGCGGTTCTTACGCATCTTGCCCGATGTGTGGGCGATAATTTCATGCTCGTTTTCAAGCTGAACGCGAAAAGTCGCGTTCGGCAACAGCTCCATCACTGTTCCATTGAATTCAAGCAGTTCTTCCTTGGCCATAGGCCCTCCTGTTGTAACGACGGAGTTATTGCTCCACCGTAGTAAAGATGGGGCGTTTCGTAGCGCTCACAAGGGATTCGGGCAAGCGGTGAGGTGTGATCAAGCTTTGTGGTACGGCTCATGCCGTCGGAAGCTTGTAATCCTTAAACGTCTCTCTCAGAGCCAGCTTATTGATTTTGCCTGTTGCTCCGAGTGGGATTTCCTCGACAAACTGGACATCATCCGGCGTCCACCATTTCGCTATCTTACCCTCGAGATTGGCAAGTATTTCGTCTTTTGTCGGCGCTTCGCCTGGGGCTGCCTGGATAATAAGAAGCGGACGTTCGTCCCACTTTGGGTGATAGATTCCAATAGCTGCGGCGTTCGCAACCTTAGGATGGCCAACAGCTATATTTTCTATGTCGATGGACGAGATCCACTCCCCTCCGGATTTGATTACATCTTTGGCGCGGTCAGTGATTTGCATGGTGCCATGTTCGTCAATATTCGCCACATCCCCCGTATCAAAGAAGCCATCGTCATCGAGGACGTTGCCGCCATCACCTTTGAAATAGCCACCGGCAATCGCGGCCCCGCGCACAAGTAACCGACCGGACGTCTGGCCATCACGGGCAAGATCGTTGTTTTCGTCATCGACGATTTTCAGCTCAACACCGAAAGGCGCGCGGCCCTGTTTGAGCTTCTGGGTCATACGCGTATCGATATCCGCATTGACCAGGTGTGGCGGTAGATTTCCGAGCGTGCCGAGCGGCGATGTTTCCGTCATGCCCCAAGCGTGAACGACATCCACTTCAAACTCTTCCTCAAAAGCGCGCAGGATACGCTCTGGAACGGCCGAACCACCGATGATCACCTTTTTCAGATGCGGCAGTTTCAATTGGTTCTCTTGCAGATAAGTCAGCAGCCCCAACCAGACGGTTGGCACGGCCGCCGTGATGGTAACCTTTTCCGTATCCAGGAGTTCGTAAATCGACGCACCGTCCATCTGAGCGCCCGGCATCACCATATTGGCTCCAGTGGCGGGACAGGAAAACGCGATACCCCAGGCATTCGCATGGAACATCGGCACGACCGGCATCACGACATCTTCAGAGCCCATACCGAGGGCATCCTTCGTCATGGTTATAAGCGTGTGCAGCACGTTGGAGCGGTGCGAATAAAGGACACCTTTTGGGTTTCCGGTCGTGCCGGACGTATAGCAGAGACCGCAGGCGGTATCTTCCGGGAAGTCTCCCCAGCGAATGTCCGTCGACTGACCAGAAATCCAGCTATCGAAAGCAATCGCCCCAACAGAGTTCTCTGGCATGTCACTTTCATCGGCAAAGATGACGAACGTTTTGACGGTGACGAGATGCTCTTTAACAGCCTCGACAATCGGCAGGAACGTGGTGTCGAAGATCAGAACCTTGTCTTCAGCATGGTTGATAATCCAGGCTATCTGTTCGGGATGCAGGCGTGGGTTCACTGTATGCAATACAGCACCAATCCCCATTGTGCCGTACCAGGCTTCCATGTGGCGGGCGGAGTTCCAGCCGAGTGTTGCCACGCGATCCCCGAGCCCGATGCCGCCCTCTACCAGTGCGCCTGATACCTGCTTGGCGCGGGCATGAACATCAGCGTAAGTTGTCCGAACGATCTGTCCGCCCACACGCCGGGTTATAATCTCACGCCCGCTATTCTGAAGCTTGGCGTGGTCCAGGATCTTGTCGACCGTCAGTGGCCAGTCCTGCATTATGCCTTTCATCGCGCATCTCCCTTAGATGGGCTTTTTAGCCCCTTGTTTCGCAGTTGCGAGAAATCTATTTCGCGGTAAGACGAAGCGCAATGGATGGGAGCTGTTTCTAGTGCGTCAATTTGCAGAATTTGCCTTTATTTTCAGCCTGGCAGCCGTTTTGGCCGCCTGTAATCCAAATGGTGCCGACCAACCAGCGTCTATTGAACATGCGGAGACTGAGGCCGCCTCCATTCTGCCTGCCATCAGGACCGACGACCTACCCGGCTTTTTCGACTGTGTGCGCGAAACAGGAGGTCTACTGATTGCCGCTCATCGAGGTGGCCCTGTGACCGGCTTTCCCGAGAATGCGCTTGAGACGATGCAACACGGCTTTGATCGCGGCATCCGCATGTTTGAGGTAGACGTCGCCACAAGCCGCGATGGCATCCTGTTTTTGCTTCACGACAGATCTCTTGGGCGCACCACTACGGGCAACGGTGCCGTCGCCGATACGGATTGGACAGAGATCAGCCAGCTACGTCTAGTGGACAATGAGGGACGTCCTACTGACTACTCTCCGCCCACTTTGGAGCAGATACTGAACTGGGCCGTCGAAACAGGGGCATTGCTCGAGCTCGATAAAAAAGAAACGACAGGCTGGAGAAGCGTCGTCCGGGCCATCGAAAGCACGGGCGCACAAAACAACGTGATCCTGATCACCTACACAGATAGTGACGCCGCACTTGTCCAACGTCTCGCACCGGAGATTATGTTGACAGCGGGAGCACGTGGTGGCCGAGACATCGCAAAACTAGAGAATGAAGGCGTAGATCGCCATTATCTTATCGCCTGGACGGGAACTCGCGAGGAAGACCCAGCCGCGTGGAGCCGCCTCACCAACGAAAATGTCGAAGCAGCCTTTGGAACACTTGGTCGTCGTGGAGAACGTTTGGACGACGACTACTGGGCTGATGGCGACCCGTCAGAATACGTCGATTTGGCCAAGAACGGCGTTACTCTACTCGCAACGGACGAACCCCTCCGCGTCGCCGACGCTCTGTCTGAGGACGACCGGGCCTTAAACGCCTGCTCAGGCTAAAGTCAGCTCTTCCAGAATAGCGTCGGCTGCGATATGAGCAGCGGGCTGCCGACCCAACCCCATCTTTGTCAGTGCCGCAAATTGGGCTTCGATCTGCGCTCGTCTCTTTTCACCGTCGTCTATAAGATCACCGGCGGCAGCTGCGAGCCGGCCAGCATTAAAGGCGCTTTGAATATATTCCGGAATAACCTCGTGGCCTGCAGCAACATTCAACAGAGTTATATATTCGGATTTCATAAGAAACCGCGTAGCGACAAACCAGGTCAGGAAGCCCGTCTTATAGCCTGTAACAACTGGCGCGCCCTGCAAGGCAATTTCTGTTGTTATGGTTCCAGAACACGCAAGCGCAGCGTCGCATGCGGCCATAAGATCGAACCGCTCTTCGGCATCCACTCTTATGAATTTTGAATGCCAACGATCCTGTAGACCCCAAAACTCGTCCGCAACCGACCGCGAAGGTGATAAGGCAATTCGAGGTGATTTTCTATGTTCACTGAGTTGGACCGCAGCTTGTAAGAGATCCGAGCCCATCCTTGCCACTTCGGAAGGACGGCTCCCGGGAAAGATAGCGACGAGAGAGTCATCCTCATCAAGTCCGTACTTTGTTCGAAAGGCTGGACCGTTTCCGGGCGTTGATCGCGACAAAGCTGGATGACCGATCACCGTCGTTTTTAGCCCGTAGGGTTCATAGAATGGGACCTCGAAATCATGGATACATAGAAGGTGATCAACTTTTCCTGCGAGCGTCTTGGCCCGTCCTGGGCGCGTCGCCCAGACCTGCGGCCCTACGAGTTTCACAAGTCGAATACTCTTGTTCGTTTTCTGAAGAGCGTCCGCAACGCGTAACGTGAAGCCCCATGAATCAATCAGTACGACAACGTTTGGTCGGAATGCCAAGATGTCTTCGACTGTCTGACGCACTGTCCGTTTCACGTCTCCAAACGCCTGCACACCCTCCCAGAAGCCGAGAACCGACAGCGGCGTTACATCGACGCTTGAAACACTGTGTTTATCGGCGTCGAGTGACACGCCTGTTGCACGAATGACCGCAGTCGGATGAAGCTCAGTTATCCTGGACACCACCTCCCGTCCAAGCACATCGCCCGACTCTTCACCTGCAACGAAGTAAAGTCGATTGGGCATCAACTCTGCGGCACTTGACCATCAGCCCCAAGACCAATGATTGCCACACCGAACTCCTCTGCCTTTAGAGCGAGATCCACTCTGTCGACGAGAATTGACCGCTCCGCCTCGAGACCAATTCCCGCTAGACCGGCCATGGCTGCTCGCTCGAAGGTTTCAAGCCCCACCACCGGCAGGTCCATACGGAGGTCTTGGCCGGGCTTTGAGCGCTTAACCAGAACGCCCCGACGGCGCTGAGGCGTTCCACGAACATCTTCAGGCAGCAACTGGATGCGCTCGAGCATCGCGTTGGTGCCTTCCTGCGCCTCAACAGCAAGCACTAGTCCGTCGCAAACAATACACCCTTGCCCGATATCGCGATTACCGATCAAACCAGCGATATCGAACGCCTTGGAAAGGTCCTTTACCATTTCAGGCGATACCGCAGCACCCCCAACAATGCCGGCGGGACATAGCAGCTCTCTAGCAATCTCGCCCAGCCCGACGATACGAAATCCTTCCGCCTCGAAGACATCACCCACAGCTCTCATAAGTGCATCGTCTCCTTGCGAAGCGGCAGATACAAGTTGGGGGAGATGGGTCATTGCCAACTCATCTAGCCCAAGATTTGCAAAATCAGGTCTTTGAACCTTGCCGGCAAATGACAGCTCAACGCAGCCATTGTCGCGGAATGTTGAGATAACCTCCTGCAGTGCGCCCAACTGGATTTCCCGTCCATTGAACTGCTCCAAGGACCCGTCGGCCATACCCGCGAGGCGAACAACAGTGACGTCTCGCCCAGCGGCGACAGCATTCTCCGCCACAAGCTCCGGCAAACGCCCTGCACCTGCTATTAGACCAATAGGCTCCACCACTGCCCTACTCCGGCATACAGAGGGCACGGCCCGAATTGTTCTCAATAAATTCGAGGACGTCAGCGACCTCCGGACAATCACCATAGGCGGTCCTGGTGTCTTGAATTCGCTCAGCGAATGTTCCCTCGTCCGCGAAGAGCATTCTATACGCTGAACGCAAATCGTGAATGTTTTGCCGTTCGAAGCCTCGCCGCTTTAGCCCAACAATATTGATACCAGCCAGATAGGCATGGTTCCCGACAACCGATCCGTATGGGATGACATTATCGACCAGTATTGCCCCGCCACCGATAAAGGCATGCTGACCGATTCGGCAGTTCTGGTGGACGGCTGCTAGCCCGCCAGCCCATACCTGCTCACCAATCGTCACGTGCCCGCCAAGAGTAACACCATTTGCAAACACACAACGATCAGCGACGTGGCAGTCGTGGGCAATATGTACACCGATCATCATGAGACAATCCGCACCGATGGATGTCAGCCCCCCCATCTCCTGCGAGCCAGGGTGGACGGTTACATGTTCGCGGAGAATGGTCCGAGGCCCAATTTCTATCCGGCAGTCTGAACCATCTTCATAGCCGAGAATTTGTGGTCGCGTTCCGATCACGGCACCCGGAAAGATCTCACATTCGTCCCCGATGTGCGTTCTGCCCTGCAATGTCACACCATTTTGGAGCTTAACACCTTCACCGAGGACCACATCGGGGCCAATGACACAGAACGGGCCGATCTCCGCACTCTTTGGAACGACGGCTCCTGGGGCAATGATCGCACTAGTGTGATAGGCTGTCATCGCGATGTCTTTCTACGCGAAACCTGTTTTTTCAACCAAAGCACCTCGCGCTGCCACTGCTTCACAGGCCCTGCGGGATACCCACCCCAAGTCTCTCCAGCAGGGACATCCCGCATAAGACCGGAGCCAGCTGCCACACGAGCGCCCTCACCAATATTCACATGGTCGGCGACGCCGACCCTCCCTCCTAGTTGGGCATTATCACCAATCGTGACCGATCCCGAGATCCCACCATAGGCAACGATAATAGCATTCCGCCCAACCACGGTGTTGTGGCCAATATGACATTGGTTATCAATCTTGGTGTGTTCTCCAATTATGGTGTCCCCCAGCATCCCTCGGTCAACGCTGCAATTCGCACCAAGCGTAACACCGTCCTGAAGGATGACACGGCCATAGTGCGGGATATCAGCCATATGGCCGTCTCCCATCATCAGGCCAAAGCCGTCTTCACCAAGGTGGGTGCCCGCGAGAATCTTCACATTGTCGCCAATCAAGCTGAACCGAACACTGGTATGCGAGCCAATTCGCGAGCCTTTACCGATCTGAACTCCAGGCCCGATATAGGCAAATGGCTCAATTTTCGCTCCAGCGCCGATCGCAGCACCGTTGGAGATCACAGCGCTCGGCGCGACACTGGCATCAGGGTGTATTTTTGGCGGTTTGTCGTCGTGCTGCTCCTCCGATACCCAATCGTCTGAGAGACTAAAGAAGGCCGTTCGAGGATCTTTGAGTTGAACCAAACCGTCCGTCTCGATTGAACTCCAATCCTCATCCTGATTGACAAGGCATATCGCACCGTCTGGTAACCTTCCAGGCCAAGCTTTCGCGGCGCCGTCGTAGAAGCAAAGGTCGCCCGGGCGCGCGTCGTCAAATGATCCAAGACTTTGAACTGACGTGCCTCCCAAAGCTGAAGCTTCGCAAGAAAGCTTGACCGCCAGATCCTCAGGATCCAGCGGCCCGCCTGTTCTGTAGAAGCGCGGATCGATAGTCATCGCGCCGCGAAGCTCCTTTACTGATCGATGGTCGCGGGTGCAGCCTGCTGTTCTGGTAAGCGTGCGCGGGTGACGTTTATTGTTGTCGCGGCCGCATTTAGCTTGGCGATAACGTCATCAGTCACGTCCACATTGGGACCGGCAGCCACTACAGTTGCGCGGTTCATCATGATGTCAGCGCCTTGCTCGTCGAAGACCTGCTCAAGAACTGGTTGCAGAAAAGTGTTCAGTTGGCTGATCGCGTTCTGCTCGGTCAGCGCCAGTTCTTGCCGGATACGCTGCTCTTTCACAATCAATGCTTGCTGCTTTTGAGCGAACGATTGAACGAGGCTCATCAACTCCGGATTTGCGGCAATTGCTTCTTGGGTCATATTCGCCGTCCGAGACTGAAGTGCATTACCCTCTGTTTCTAGTGCGCTACCCTCTGAGGACAGTTCAGACTGCATTGTCTGACCGATGGCCTGCAATTTACGCTGGATATCTTGTCCGGCGGCGCTTTCACCGACAATGCGGGACTGATTGACGACGATAATTTTGGTTCCCTGCGCTGACGCTTCGAAAGGAAGCGCGGACAGGGCTATGAATGTCAAACTCAAGGCCGCGATAAGCATACGAAGTGGGGCCATGATGGTTCTCCTGGGGTTAAAACCGTGTGGTGGTGCTAAAGCGGAAGCCTCTTGGTCTGTCAAAGGCCTCATCTGCAATAACTTGCGCAAAGTCGAAACGGATTGGACCGAAAGGTGAGTCCCAGAACACGCTGAGGCCAGCTGCGGCGCGGAAGTTCAGGTCGTCCTCAATACGCGTAATCACATTTGTAGTCTGGTCCTCGTTCGGCTCATTGCCGAAGGCCGGGTTCGGGACACCGAACTGGACAACAGGTTCGGAAATGACTTCATCTTCCAGAACACCTAGACCACCAGCGTCTACAAAGAGCGCACTTCGAATACCGAACTGCTCTGGGATCACGTCCGGAAGTGTGACTTCCAGAGTGCCTTGATAATAGGCTTGACCACCAAGAGCGGCTCCTCTGAACACACGGCCAGTAGGGACGCCGTTGTCATCGATTTCAAAGTTCGCAACTCGAGGCCCAATACCAGCGACGTTAAATCCGCGGAAATTGTTACCACCTCTGAAGAAGCGGTTATTGATCCGCAACGTGTCTTCGTCACTGAAATCGAAGATCGCGCCGGCCGATAACCGCAAGCTGGCGCGCACACCGGGGAACAGTCCGCGATAGGCGGCACCCGTAATCTCGGTCCGCAAGAAACTCACATCGCCGCCAAGGCCTGCAATATCTTGCGACAAGCTGAAATCGAACCCGCGGGTCGGAGCAATCGGGTCATTTCTGCCGTCCCACTGGAACGTATACCCAACCGATGAGGTAAGCTCTGATCGTTCGCTGAAGCATATCGTTGGGACAACTGCGCGCGCCGGCGAGCATTGATCAACGACCGCTAGACCATCCGGCAACGGCACTGTTGCTGGGGAAACGGGCACCTGAATAACAGGGCTGCTAGGATCATCAGGATTGGACAGAACCGGGTTTCCGTCCGCATCAAAAGCGTCCTGAAGGGCATTGGAGCCGTCGGGATTAATGACAACAGGGATATCCGTGACCGTAATCCGATCCTGCGAGATACGATATCTGAGGGAAAGCTGGCTCCGGCGGGTAACAGGGAAACCGAAATTAAAGCTCGCACCAAAGGATTCAGATTCAAATGCCGAAACATCCGAGAAGTCCGTCCGGGTCGCAAACAAACTAACTCCGGCCGCAAGATTCCGTCCGAGGAACTGAGGCTCCTGGTAGCGCAGATCGACGATTTGTTGCCGGTTGGATGCTGAAACCCGAGCGATAGCCGTCTGGCCGCGACCACGCAGGTTGCGCTCTGAAACACTAATGTCGACGAGGAATGCATCGACCGAGGAAAAACCAGCCGCTAAAGACAGCTCACCTGTCGGCTGCTCTTCGACCGACAAGTCAACGATGGTCCTATCTGGCTCTGTTCCGGGGAGTTCTTCTATCTCAACTTCGCTGAAGTAGCCGAGCGCCCTCACGCGATTTCGGGAGCGGTCGAGAAGAACGCGGTTGAACGCATCCCCCTCGGAGATTTGCAGCCGCCGACGTACAACACGATCAAGCGTCCGGGTGTTGCCGACAATGTTAATGCGCTCAATGTAGACGCGTGGTCCCTCGTCCATGGCGAAGGTTACGTCGATAAGGCCTGTTTCAGGGTTTGGCTCAATTCGCGGGATTACATCGACAAACGCGTAGCCCGAGATACCAGCTGCCGCGGTCAGATTATCAATGCTCTCCTCAATAAGATCGCCTTCATACAGGTCACCTTCCTGAATCGGTACAGAGCGAAGAAGAAACGTCTCGTCGAGTTTATCAAGCGAGGTTTGGACTTTGATCTCGCCAAAATCGTACTGCCGCCCCTCATCGATCGTAAAGGTGATGTACCAGTCTTTCTGATCCGGGGTGAGTTCTGCAACGGCAGACGTCACTCTGAAATCGTAGTATCCCCGGTTCTGATAGAATTGACGTAGAAGTTCTCTATCGAACTCCAGGCGGTCCGGATCATAATTGTCATTAGAGCTAAAGAATCGCCAAAGGCGCGACTGCTTCGTAACGAGCTCGCTACGAAGACGCCCGTCCGAGAACTTCTGATTACCAATGAAGTTGATCGCCCGAACGCCGGTCGTTGGTCCATCGGTTATTTCGAAGATCAGATCTACTCGGTTCTGGTCGAGCGGCTTGTACTGAGGGTTCACCTGCGCGGCAAACCGGCCCGACTGGCGATAGAGCTCCAAAATGCGTTGCACATCGGCCTGCACGCGCGCAGCCGTGAAGATACCGCGTGGCTCGGCCTGAATTTCCTCACGAATATTGTCATCATCAATTGCCCGGTTACCCTCGAACAACACCCTGTTGATGATGGGGTTCTCAACCACGCGCACAACGAGATCAGACTCACGCCGACCGATGTCCACGTCAGCAAACAGGCCTGTGGCAAAAAGAGTTTTCAACGAGATATCGAGGCGCTGCGGATCGAAGGGATCACCTGGCCCTAAAAGCAGGTAAGACTGTATTGTTCGCGCTTCGATACGTTGATTGCCTTCGACGATAACCGACCGAATGGTGCCGGCCAGAGGATCCTGAGGAGCCGCCGGTTCCTGACCAAGCGCCGGACTTAGGCACGAAATTCCTGCTAGCCCAGTCATCATTGTTGATGCCAGGAGAGATACTGACAGTATCGAACGCATGCTACTTTCCCAGATTATCCCTCGTATACTCGTCTTACTCTTACGCGCCGCCCAGAATCCCTGTCTCGACTATATCGCCCCAAGTGACGATCACCGCCACAGTGAATAGCAGCACAAGCCCAATCGTAAGGGCCGTCTCCTGTATTCTCGCCGGAACAGTGTCCCCAACTACTGCCTCATATGCGTTGAACATAAGATGACCACCATCGAGTACCGGCAGTGGCAGAAGATTGAAAAGCCCGATGCCAACAGACACGAACGCGCAGATATTTATAAGATTTAGAGACACCAGAAGGAGCCGTTGACTCAGTGGAACCTCTTCAATGCTCAACGTCGCCTGAACGGCCTTTCCTGCAAGATCGCCTATCCCAACGGGACCGCTAAGTTGGTTCAGTGGCTCTCGGCCAGTCACCATTCGGCCCAGAACCTTTCCGGTCAGAACGATCACATCTCCTGTTTGGACTATGCCCTGACGCAGAGAGCCAAGAAGCCCGAAACTCTCATGATCGACCCTTTGCACACCGAGCCCGACATTAATTGCGCCGACCTGATTTGTCTGTCCCAAGCCATTATCTACCGCCATTCGGACCGGTGTAACGCTTAGATCAATCGGCGCTCCATCTCGTTCGACGGTGACGACCAGGTCATCCCCGGTAGACAATTGTATGGTGCGTCGCACCTGCCCGTTGTCGGTAATAGTCTTGCCATCGATAGCGAGAATTATGTCTCCGACCTCAAATCCGGCTTCCGCGGCTGGGCCGCCTTCGTTCACAGCCCCAATCGTTACACGCTCAATCGGCTTGCCGAGAGCGAACGCGAGTGCAGCGAATATGACCATCGCGAGTATAAAGTTGGCAATGGGTCCAGCCAGAAGAACGATAGAGCGCTGACCAACCGTCAATTCGTGGAAAGGGCGACCGACAGGGGCGGTCTCGATGCGCCCCGCATCGCCGGGCATTTGATGCTCGCCGACAAACTTCACAAACCCACCGAGCGGGATCCAATTGATCCTCCAGCGCGTATTTCGCTTGTCTTTTCGTTCAAAAATCGACCGACCAAACCCGACAGAAAAAGACTCAGCTGCAGCACCAAACATTCGGCCGGCCCAATAGTGGCCAAGTTCATGAACGACAACCACAATGCCGAGCAGGAATATGAGGCTGAGAACCGAAATCGGTCCCTGGGTGAAAAAGCCTTCCACTTTTTACTCCTAGTGTCTCTGCGCTGTTAAGCGGCGCAAATGTTCAGCCGCAACAGCACGAACTTCAGAATCGATGCCACGGACGTCGCTCAAGCACGCTGGTACAGTGCCTGCCAGCCCATTTGCATCAAAGTGTTCCAATGTTTCCAACACAGTAGAGCTTATGTCCATAAATCCGCATTCGCCTGCAATAAATGCAGCTACGGCTGCTTCATTAGCGGAATTTAATACTAGCGGGGTTGCGCCTCCCGCCTTAAGCGCTCGCTTTGCGAGTGAAATCGCCGGGAAACGGTCGTGATCGACCTCTTCAAAATCGAGACGGGCGATTTTGGCTAGATCTAGCCGTTTTACGTCGGTTTTCAGTCGGTGATCCGGCCATGATAGAGCAAACGCAATCGGGGTACGCATGTCCGGCTCTCCAAGCTGAGCCAGCACCGAACCGTCCGTATAGGCTACCATGCTGTGTATGATCGCCTGCGGATGCACAACCACATCAATATCGTCAGCTCCCATTTCAAAAAGAAACGCCGCCTCCATGACCTCAAGCGCCTTATTGAAAAGAGTTGCGCTATCGATCGAAATTTTCAGACCCATGGACCACTTAGGATGGTTGCGGGCGTCCTGAACGGTCATCTGACGCATTTTTTCCAATGGCGTCGTTCGAAACGGTCCGCCACTCGCGGTGAGTATGAGTTTTTCGACAGACTCTGGCCCCGATAGGACCTGAAAAATTGCGCTGTGCTCGGAGTCCATGGGAACAATCCGGGCACCATGTTTCTCCGCTGTCGACATGATCAGTGATCCCGCCGAAATAAGGCTTTCCTTGTTAGCGAGCGCAACATCATTTCCCGCCTCGACGGCTGCGAGCGTCGACGCTACGCCTGCCGATCCCACAATTGCTGCAACCAATCGGTCGCATGGACGCGCGGCGGCCTCGACCAGTGCAGAGCTCCCGGCAGCGACCTCGATCTCCTGATCGCGAAGGCGCGCCCGCAAGTCATCAAGCCGGCTTTCGTCGGCCACGACTGCCTTACTAGCTCCGAATGCGATTGCCTGCTGAGCGAGAGTTTCGGTGTCCTGCCCGGCGGCCAGAACATCGACATCGAAGGACGGCATTTCATCCAAGCCGTTACAATGCTCGATTACGGACAAAGTGGAGCAGCCAACAGATCCCGTTGATCCAAAAATCGATACTTTCCGCGTCTGCAAACCAGCTACCCTCCGATCAGATGGTCCGGTAGCGCGGGGATCAATCGCACCACAACGAGTGCAATGATTGTCGCGGTTCCAAATCCGTCCAGACGATCCATAACTCCGCCGTGCCCAGGAAGAAAGCCGCTCGTATCCTTGACGCCATATCGCCGCTTGAGCTGGGACTCGAACAGATCGCCGAACTGCGCACCAACGGATGCTGCGACGCCGACAATCGCCCAGGAGAGGACAGGCCCGGAGATCAAAAGCGCAAACCCGATCGCGGTGAGCGCTGATCCAGCAGCTCCGCCGAAAGCACCGCTCCATGTTTTGTTGGGGCTGTCATTCGGTGCAAGCAAAGGGCCCCCAACCTGCCTACCAACGAAGTAAGCGCTGGTATCCGAAGCCCAGCTCATGAGCATAATACCCATGGCCAGAGCGAGCCCCGCTTCCGGATGAGCACGCAATGCCTGCAAGGCAAGCGGCATACCCCCAGTATAAAGCGTTCCGAGAAGTGCGGAGTTTCTCCGGTCTTTCCCAAGTTCAACCATCGCGGCTGAAGCTGCAAAGCCAACCAATACGAGCAACGCCCAACGCGGATCCACCAGAAAAACAATATTAGCGACAACTGTGCCGCCAATTATGAGTGCGCCGACCTTGCTCTCCACCATACGGGCCCACTCGAAAGCCATGAGCGCGGCGCATATCGCTGCCAGACACATGAGAGCAACGCCGCCTTGCCAAACGGCGAAAAGACCAATGGGTACCAGCACAGCAGCCGATGCCAGGCGAAGCAGCAATTCGCGACTCAAGATCGTCCTCTTGGGATACCGCTTGTCATTTAACGTGCCTTAGACCCGACAGCTCCAAACCTGCGCTCGCGCCCGCAGAACTCATCGATCGCTTTGACGAGGTGCTCCTTACCAAAATCCGGCCAGAGAACATCCAGCATAAGGAGCTCCGCATAGGCGACCTGCCACAGGAGGAAATTACTGATCCGATATTCGCCGCTTGTCCGGATGACCAGATCAGGGTCGGGTAGACCATGCGTATCGAGCGCTTCTTCCAGTTGCGCCTCACCGATGTCATCGGGATTTAGGTCACCCGAGGCGACCTGTGCCGCTACGCTCCGCACCGCGCGCACCAATTCATCGCGAGCGCCATAATTGAAAGCAATAGTGAGATATGCCGCCGAGTTATTTTTTGTTTCAGATTCGGCCTTGTCTATTAGCTCAGCAATATCGTCAGGTACTTTTGTCCGATCCCCGATTATCCTTATACGAACTCCCCGCTTCGTGAGGCGCGCGAGATCCCTTTTTACGTAGCTACGCAACAACCCGAACAGAACATTCACTTCATCTACCGGCCTGCGCCAGTTTTCCGTCGAGAACGAGAAGACTGTCAGGTATTTAATGCCGAGCTCATCTGCGGCATCAACCGTCCGACGAAGAGCTTCTACCCCTCTCTCGTGCCCTGCAGAACGGGGCAGGCCTCGCGCCTTCGCCCACCTCCCATTACCATCCATGATGATAGCAATGTGGTTGGGGCCAGCTCCATCTGGACCTTCAGGGCAAATAGTCGCCGGATTGGGAGCGGTTGCCGTCAAACCTGCATGATCTCCGCTTCTTTGGATTTAAGAGCATCGTCGATGCGACCAATAAAGTCGTCCGTCAGCTTTTGAACATCGCCCTCCAATGACTTCTGCTCATCCTGGCTAATGTCGCCATCTTTTTCCATTTTCTTCAGACCGTCCATGCCGTCCCGGCGCACATTCCGCACCGCCACACGAGCCGCCTCCGCATATCTTCCGGCCACCTTGGTCAACTCAACGCGACGCTCCTCATTCAAAGGTGGTATAGGAATACGCAAATTTGTTCCGTCTACGACAGGATTGAGACCAAGTCCGGCATCGCGGATCGCCTTGTCCGCGGCAGCAACAAGCTGCTTGTCCCAGATATTGACACTCAACATGCGTGCCTCTGGCACTGATACTGATCCGACCTGATTTAGCGGCACATCCGACCCGTAGGCCGGCACCATAACTGTATCCAACAAATTCGTTGATGCCCGCCCGGTTCGCAATCCGGCAAACTCCGAAGCAAGGTTCGTAAGGGCTCCCTCCATGCGCTTGGAAAGGTCCTTTTCATCGTAGCTCATCTCTGCGCCTCTTTACTTTGATATCAGCGTGAACGTTCCACGCCCATGCAACACATCCTGTAGAGCACCTTGTTCATGCATGGAAAAGACCAGAATTGGAATATTGCTATCCCGCATGAGACTTACGGCGGAAGCGTCCATCACGCGCAGGTCTTCCGCCAATACTTGTTGATAAGGCAGCGTATCGTATCTCTTGGCATCAGGGTCGGTCTTGGGGTCAGCGGTATACACGCCATCGACCTGCGTCCCCTTCAGCAGGGCGTCGCAATTCATCTCTGCGGCTCTGAGAGCGGCTCCCGTATCCGTTGTGAAGAACGGGTTGCCCGTTCCGGCCGCAAAGATGACCACGCGACCTTTTTCCATGTGCCGCACTGCGCGGCGGCGAATAAAGGGTTCGCAGATGGACTCCATCCGAATAGCCGACTGAACTCGGGTCGGTACCCCAACCTGCTCCAGAGCGCCCTGCACCGCAAGCGCATTCATTACGGTGGCAAGCATACCCATGCTGTCCGCCTGAGAGCGATCCATACCCACCGCGGCACCGGCAAGACCTCTGAAAATATTACCGCCGCCGATAACGACACAGATTTCGGCCCCGCCTTCCCTGGCTGCCGCAATCTCTTCGGCGAACTTCAGACAGGTCGGCATATCGATACCGAACTCGCCTGGCCCCATCAGAGCCTCACCCGACAACTTAAGAAGGACACGTTTGTACTTCAGATCAGACGGTTGGCTGGTGTCGTCAGGCATGGGCAATGTCCCCGATGTCGCTTATCGGAGTGCTGATAAAGGATTCCCGGCCACCTGTCATGGCAGCCGGGACACCTGATTGTCTATTTTCTTCAGGAAGATCAGCCTTTGGCGGCGGCCGCTACTTCTGCAGCAAAGTCTTCCTCTTCCTTCTCGATGCCATCACCAAGAGTGAACCGGACAAAACCCTCAAGATTTCCGCCCGTACTCTCGATGAATTTGCCCACCGTGGTATCCGGATCCAGAAGGAAAACCTGCTCCACAAGAACAACTTCTTTGTAGAACTTCTTGATCCGACCTTTGATCATGTTCTCAATGATATTTTCCGGCTTACCACTCTCGCGTGCCTGCTCGGTCAGAAAGGCTTTCTCCTTCTCCACCAACGCAGGATCCAGTTCGTCAACAGTCGCGGCTTCAGCTGCAGGGTTAGCAGCGGCTACGTGCATGGCGATCTTCTTGCCTGCCTCGGCAAAGTCTCCGTCACCTTCAAGCGCTACAAGCACACCAATTTTGCCCATTCCGTCGGCTTCCGAGTTATGGATGTAGCTTGCGACGGAACCTGAGTTCACACTTACCTTAGCCGCTCGGCGAAGGGTCATATTCTCGCCAATCGTCGCCACCATACGCTTCACGATATCCTCAACCGTACCTTCACCGTCCGGTGCTGGTGCAGACTGCAACCCTTCCAGTGTTCCGTCCGTTGTGAGGGCGGTTTCGGCGATCTGCCGGAGAGCTGTCTGGAACTGCTCATTACGAGCTACGAAGTCTGTTTCCGCATTCAGCTCCACGATTGCGCCAGTTTTACTATCGCCAGACAACGCAACAGCAACGAGACCATCCGCAGCTGTCCGGCCTGACTTTTTAGCAGCTTTGGAAAGCCCCTTGGCGCGAAGCCATTCAATTGCGGCTTCCTTGTCACCGTCGCTTTCAACAAGGGCTTTCTTGGCGTCCATCATGCCCGCGCCAGTTTCATCGCGCAGAGATTTGACGAGCGCAGCTGTAATCTGTGCCATCGGTCAATCCTTTATGTCCAAGAGTTTTGGTTAGGTAATGCAGGTATTTAGGAAGTGGTTTCCGATTCGCTAGGGGCCTCAGCCGAGGCTGCGGCCTCCGCATCCGATGCCACCTCGGCATCTGAAGCAGTATCGGCATCGGAGGGCGTCTCAGCTTCTGCCGCATCAGCAACTGCAACATCTGCAGCCGCCATTGCATCAACATCCTCTGCTTCGCCTAAATCTATGCCAAGACCAGCGGTAGATTCCGCGAGACCGTCGAGCACCGCATCCGCAACAAGGTTGCAATACAAAACAATAGCGCGCGCTGCATCATCATTACCCGGAAATGGGAAGTTGATATCATCGGGATCACAATTCGTATCTACCACAGCAACAACAGGAATTCCGAGTTTCTTGGCTTCCTGGACCGCGATCGCTTCCTTATTCGTGTCGATCACGAAGATTAGGCTTGGCAATCCGCCCATGTCGGCAATACCGCCAAGGGCACGCTGAAGCTTGTCTTTTTCACGCTCCAGATTGAGCAGCTCTTTCTTTGTCAGACCTTCACCGCCATCGCTTTCGAACATGGCTTCAAGCTCTTTGAGGCGCTTGATAGAATTCGAAACCGTTGACCAGTTGGTTAGCGTACCGCCAAGCCACCGATGATTCATGTAGTACTGGGCGCAGCGATTGGCGGCTTCGGCAATCGGCTGTTGAGCCTGACGCTTGGTGCCGACAAACAGCACCCGTCCACCTTTTGCGACGGTATCGCGAACCTGCACAAGCGCCTGGTGGAGGAGCGGCACTGTCTTCGAAAGGTCGAGGATATGTATCTGAGAACGGTCGCCGTAGATGAACTGCTTCATCTTCGGGTTCCAGCGATGTGTTTGGTGTCCAAAGTGCACGCCGGCTTCAAGCAGGTCGCGCATAGAAAATTCTGGCAGAGCCATGTCTGTTTATCTCCAATCCGGTTGGCCGCCGCAGGAGGAATGGATCGCCCCAATAAGGAGCTAACCACACCGGACTATGTGTCCCGCGTGTCGGAATAGCGCGGCTTATATGGGGGATAGATCACACTTGCAAGCCCGCTTCAGCGCATAGAACGAAAGCTCGCTCAGCAAGTCACGAACATAAGTCTATCCGCGTGACCGGACACCAAGACTCACACCCACTTTTGGCGCGGTGGGTGTTTTGCCGAAATATGTACCCTCAGTCGTCCAGCAGAGCGCTAACCGTTCGCTCCATAACGTCTTTCGCCTGCTCTGGCGTAAGTTCTTGATCCTGACGCATGGCACGCCATGAATCGAAGCAAAGCGCGGTCTCCACAGCCGCGAAGAGCATCTCATCGGATACGACCTCGTCCGGCAAAACACCGATCAGTCCAGATCGTTCCAAAGCACGAAAGCGTTGATGCGAGTCCATCAGAAAGTCCGACTGGAAACGCCGGATTCCTGCGGCCACCTTCAATGGCATGATCCGCTCATACATCTCTGCTCGGCGCGATATGATCTGATCAAGTCGGCCACGCCACGTCTCGGCCGTGAGCGGTGACATGAAGCCAGGCAAGAATTCGTGCTCGGCTTCTTTCATCATCTCGCGGTAGAGCGAGTCCATGTCGTCGAAGTGACGGAAGACCGTGCGCAGGCCGACATTTGCTACTTCTGCAACCCTTGCAGCGCCCGGTTGGAGCTCACCTGCCCTCAGCAAATCAAACATCGCATCGATGATTTGCTTGCGACTGCGCTCGCTCCGTTGACGGCGACCATCGGTCTCCGGCGCTGCCGACTCTTTCTCGCCGGCAACGACAGTCAATTTGGGTTCCTTGGCCATACTCACCTCCCTCAGAACCGTCCCTCACTTGAATTTAACTATCAGTTGCAAGCAAATAAAACCCTAAAGTGCAGGTCGCACGATACGAAAATTGCTGCTGCTTAATCGAAAACCGTTTGGGCTGCCGCTAAGCCCATGGCTTGGTAATCATGGCCGACATTGGGAACCGTCTTGAGCGCCCAACGGAATGGCACGCCTAGGGCTGTGGCCTGTTCCTGACCAGTTCTGTAGAAATTTTGCCCGCGCGAAAGCCGCCCTAACCCCTGTTCATCGACGACGGGGGTATGCAGGAGCGTTCCACCTGCAGCATCGCTGTCGTCCAGTTCTCCCAAGAGTATAGTCAGCTTGGACGCAAAAGAGCGTTTCAGATCTTCTTCGCCAATTGGAGAGCCCAAAAGCCCGGTCGGCAAAGCCTGGTTCAGGTCTGGAAGCGTGTACCAGCCCGCATTCGCAGCAACGATCCGATCAGCTTTAGTGGAGGGTTGGAACAGCGCCATCCGATGCAGCACCTGTGCGCCCGCTGAGTGTCCAAACATGTCATATGTTCGAGCTTGGGACCCCGTTGCGGATTTCAGAAATTCGAACACGCGATCAAAATCGTTAAACAACCAGTCTAACCTGTTGGGGTTGATCTCAAACTCAATATCATCGTCGCGGGCGCGGATGACCCCTGGCGTCGAGGTGTCGACATTCTTCGCACGGAAGTTCTTGACAACACCGCCCATATGATAAGCCGCGAGATCATAAGCTTTTTCAGGGTACCCCAACGCCGCGATGAGAACATTGTTCTCTCGGGCAAAGCCAAGCCATGCATTGCGATAATCAGCACTGTTCCTGCCCGCGCCGGGAATGATCAGGAGGATCTTTGAGTCAGGCAAAAATTCGTCTGGCAAATAATAATGGACATTGATCTGGTCATCTTCTTTTCCGACACCACCAGCTATCACAAAGGACCCTGCCCTTGGTCGCAATGCCGCTGGTTCAAGGCCTAGTTCATGCTCTTGTTTTGGCATGAGCGTCATACCGCAGTCAGGGCAGCGGCCGGGCGCATCAAATTCCGTGTCGGCTTCAGAGCATCCGCATGGTGGACAGATGAAGACTTCAGGCGGGGCACCGTATGCCGACAGCTCGCGCGAACAGGCCACAATGGCTAGCGTTGATACTAGAACGCTGCGTCTAGATACGTCTGTCATGACAGCATTGCCCCTTGTTGGAATCGTTTTCGGTATTCGCTGGGTGAAACGCCAAACTGACCCTCAAAGGCGCGGCGAAAGCCATCGATACTTCCGAAGCCAGACGCATGGGCCGCACGAGAAAGACTGACGCCCTGCCCAATCAACGTTCGTCCGGCATCGAGTCTGAGACGCTTTATGTAAGTTGCCGGTGGAGTACCGAACGTATCGCGAAAACGGCGAGAGAACTGTCTCGCGCTCAAGCCTGCTCGGGCCGCGAGTGCATCGACCGAAAGATCACCATCGAGGTTGTTCGCAGCCCATGTGCAGACCTCGTCGAGCCGATTGGAAGCCTTTGCTTGAAATTGCAGCGGCATGGAGAATTGGGCTTGCGCGCCGGTACGTCGGAGAAAGACAACCAATTCTCGAGCGACTTTCATGGCAACGTCGCCGCCATGATCATCGTCAATCAAATCGAGCGCGAGGTCTATGCCTGCGGTCACTCCGCCAGAGGAATAGAAACGACCATCGCGCAGAAAAAGCGCATCAGATTGCACCAAAATTTTGGGGTAGCGCACTTGCAAATCGCGTGCATGGGCCCAGTGGGTCGTCACCTTACGCCCATCCAGCAATCCAGCCTCTGCAAGGGCGTAAGCGCCAGTGCAAACTGAAGCGATCCGACCAAACTTTTTATGATGCTTTTTGAGCCACGAAGAGAGCTTCTTAAGGGTTACTTCGTTCCGCGCGCCTTTGCCGCCCGGAATAATGAGAATATCTGCCTCGGGACAGTCCGGAACCTTTCTGTCGGCAAGCAAGTTCAAGCCGGACTCGGTTCGCACGCTCAGTTCGTCAATCGTCCAAGACACGATCGCATAAGCAGCCTCGCCTCTTTCGGTCTCGGCACTGGCGAAGGCCTCCAGCGGGCCTGCGACGTCAATCGCGTTGACCTTGTCAAACAAGACAACAGCGACTTTTGGTCGGGTACGAGCATGTTTCATGACCCAACAGTAGGTCAAAGCACTGATGTCTCATATGGTAAAAAACCGACCAAAACGGACATGCGAGACGTTTTTAAGCCGTGCACTCAATTTGGCGGGGCTTCAGAACAAGTGCACTGTGATCAAAGAGCGGCGAAGTCGATATCTGCATGCTGATCGAGGGTCAAAGATGCTTCAGGCATCGGATACTTTAACCCGGTGGCACAGTTGAAAAGCACAGCGCGCTCATCGCGAGAGACGAGCCCTTCGGCGAGTGCTTGCTTGTATGCCGCGAGCGTCGCTCCCCCCTCCGGACATAGAAGGAAACCATCGACGGTGGCCGCCTGATCTACTGCGTCCAGAATGTCCCCGTCCGGAACTGCGATGGCAAACCCACCTGACTCGCGAACAGCGTCCAGTATCATAAAGTCCCCGACGGCTGACGGCACGCGTATGCCCGAGGCGACGGTCTCAGCATTCTCCCATCGCGGAGCGTGGCGATCGCCGGACTCAAAGGCGCGAACGATGGGCGCGCAGCCGGTCGACTGGACAGCGACCATTCTCGGTAACTTGCCAGACAGAAAGCCAATTTCCTTGAGCTCCCGAAAGGCTTTCCACATGCCGATAAGGCCAGTACCTCCGCCCGTGGGATAGAAGATCACATCTGGCACCTGCCAGCCCATTTGCTGGGCGAGTTCGAGACCCATGGTTTTCTTGCCCTCGATCCGATACGGCTCTTTCAGAGTCGAGAGATCAAACCAGCCATTTTCGTCACAGCCCTTACGAACAAGTTTTCCGCATTCGTCGATCAGGCCATTGACGCGATAAACGCGTGCGCCCTGGGCTGCGATCTCCCGGACATTCACCTCAGGCGTATTGTCCGGGCATAGAATAATAGCATCGATTCCCGCCCTGGATGCATATGCCGAGAGTGCCGCACCAGCATTGCCATTGGTGGGCATCGCCAGGGTCTTGAGGCCAAACTCCTTGGCCATCGAGGCGGCCATAACGAGACCGCGCGCTTTGAAAGAGCCTGTCGGCAGACGCCCCTCGTCTTTTACAGTGAGCGTGCTAGCGGGTAGGCCGAGTTTCGCCTCGGTATTGGAAAGCGCCACAAGCGGCGTTTCTATTTCGCCGAGGCTCACAATGTTCGATGTTTGCCGGACAGGCAGCATCTCGCGATAGCGCCAGAGGTCATTTGGACGAGCGTCAAGCTCGTCGCGATCAAGGTGGGATTTGATGGCATCAAGATCATAGTGAACCCAGTAAGGTCTGCCGGCCGGTGAAAGCGTATGCACCGTGTCCGCTTCAGCTTCCGTTCCCTCAAGAGCGCAGGAGAGATGCGTAACAAAGGTCTGCCGGTCTGCGGTGAGATTCGCGTTGCTGTGAGTGGCCATGCCCTGCTCCGTATTTTGCGCGCCGCGACGCCTTAACAGGCGTCATTATGGACGACCAGTCCTCGCCCGCTTTTATGAGACTTCAAGGCTCCTTGCGCTTGACGGAAGCTACTGAGGTGCTCACATGAATGCCAATTGATGGAAATTTGCCGGAAAGGCGCGATATGAGCGACGACATCCAAAACGCCATAGATGAGGCTGTAAAAGGCCATGACGTGATTCTTTTCATGAAGGGCACACCACACTTCCCGCAATGCGGTTTCTCCTCGACGGTCGTTCAGATACTGGACGTTGTAGGCGTGGACTACACCGCAACGAACGTCCTCGAGAATCAGGACATTCGCGAGGGCATCAAGGTCTATTCAGACTGGCCGACCATCCCGCAACTTTATGTAAAGGGCGAATTCGTTGGCGGTTGCGATATCATTCGCGAGATGTACGAAACCGGCGAACTAAAGCCGTTCTTCACAGAGAAAGGCATCGCTTTGGGTGCCGATGAAGCTGCCGCGGAATAGACTAGTCAGTTTGAAACGAGCGGACTTCGCCGGGCGAAGCGAAAAAGGGCTGGCCGGTCTCAATCAGATTGCGCGGAACAGCAATCGGGACATGAACACCCGTGGCATTGCTTGCGTTCAGCCCCGCTGAAACAACAGCCTGACCCTGGAAATTCAGAAAGAACCAGTAGGGCGGAAACGCCATGTCGGTCTCACGGGCCTGCCAATGATCGCTATAGTTGGCGAAGTCCTCAACGGTCGGGTCGGCATCGCCAAGATGCATGACGGTCGCCGCATCTTCCAGAGTAACGCGGTACGCAATGTTCTGAATCGGTCGTCTCGGTGCACCGCCAGCATGGGGGATGCGAACGGCCTCGACGGTCAGGCTGGTAAAGGGAATTGAGATAGGCAAGTCACCATAGTCCAGATCTATGGAGACAAACCGAGCAGCCATGGCATCCGTGACACTACCCGTCGCAATCATCGTATCGAGGGCCTGTTCGGGAGCGACAATCAAGGCATCGGGATGCGCTTCATGAAATTTGACGATGTCTACGGCGTTGAAATGATCGCCATGGGCATGGCTGATAAGAACAGCATCGATATTGTCGAAAGGTGGCTCGGCCTCGAACAATCGAGTGCGGATTTCCGGGGGCACAAGCTGGTATTGTCCGTAGTCATCGCGAAACAAAGGATCGAACAAAACCTTAGTACTGCCCTGCACGACCATTATGCCGGCATTACCGAGATACATGACATCAGCCGTTGTCCCATCGACATCATCGGCACTTGCCGTCCATGACGACAATATCAATGCAGAGACACAGGATATGAGAAAATTTCGTATCGACAGTAGAGTCATCGTTGTTTCGCTCTCTATGCGTGGGCATGAGGAATCACAGACACTCTTTTAATAGACAAAAACCCGGCTTGCGTCCTCGTTCAAACGCAAACCGGGTCGATGTATGGCGTTGCTACCTAAAAAGTGGCGAGCGTTAGCGGCTCACCCGATTGAGCACCGTCACCTCAGAATCTCCGGGAATTCCTAGCTCCTGGAACGACCAGGTAAATGTCTTGCCGTCGGGGTTGTAGGCACGGCAATAATCCTCGCGGACCCGTTTGATACCGACCTCAAACTCGTCCTTATCTTCGCCGAATACGCGGACATCAAAGAATGTTTTGTCCGTGCAGC
The DNA here is from genome assembly GCA_039033955.1 of Pseudomonadota bacterium. Taxonomy (GTDB): domain Bacteria; phylum Pseudomonadota; class Alphaproteobacteria; order Caulobacterales; family Hyphomonadaceae; genus CALLCD01. The sequence continues at coordinate 40,820 of JBCCBQ010000008.1, read as the reverse complement.
CATTGTCGGAGACCGTGAACGCAATTGCGTTGCCGCTTACGTCAGCGCCGTACACTGATCCATAGCCATCATCGTAGTTGAAGTCGCTTCGAAAATCGGCATCGTCCGCGTCTATAATCACGCAGCCTCCGAGCGCCGCGAGCCCGAGCATTGCGCTAGCGAGCTGTATTTTCATGGTTTTACTCCTTATTGAAAAACAATATTTGACTTATCGTAAAACAATATGTACTTGTCAACATCATCGACCAAAACAGGGGATCGAAATCATGCAACGGATTATCCTAGGAACAGCTGCTGCAGCGGCCCTTATGATGGCAACCGCTTCAGCCGAAACGCAAAGCTACGACATGCCAGGCTTCACCGGCATAGATGTTTCAAGCGGCATACAGCTGATCTTTGAAGCGGGCGAAACGCAGTCCATCACGGCCGAAGCCATCCGCGGAGACATCGACAAACTCGTCATAGAGATGGATGGAGATACGCTCGTCGTCCGCAGAGAGCGCGGGTGGAACTGGGGCGGACGATCACCAAAGTACCGCGTGACTGTCACAGGCCCCGCCATTTCGAGTCTTGAAGCAAGCTCAGGATCCAGTGCGACGGCCAACGGCTTCGTCGGCGATTATATTACCCTCGACGCATCCTCAGGCGCGAGCCTGCGAGCAAGCAGTGTCTCGGGCGGCGAAATCAGCATAGACACGTCATCCGGTGCATCACTGTCCGCAGCCGGCAACTGTTCACGCGTTTCTATCGACACGTCCTCAGGATCGAGCGTGTCGGCCGGAACATTGGAATGCACCGAAGTGGTTGCCGATGCGTCCTCCGGATCATCCATCAACGCCTACGCAACGCAGCGGGTTGTCGGTGATGCATCCTCCGGGGCAAGCGTTAGCGTACAAGGTGGCGCAACCGATGTGCGCATTGACAGGTCCAGCGGCGGATCTGTCTCCGTCACCTGAGACATACAATATCCAGCCTCAATAAACCCGGCGCGTTGCGCCGGGTTTTTTTATTCTATTTCCGCGACCACCTGTCCTTCTTCAACGACATCGCCCTCACTCAAACCCAGAGATTTTAAGGTCCCGGACGCGGGTGCCTCGTAGGGCACTTCCATTTTCATAACTTCGAGGATGAAGAGCGTCTCACCTTCGGCCACGCGATCGCCCTCCTTCACAAGAACTTTCCAAACGCTACCGCCGGTCTCGAGCTCAATTTGTGTCGACATATCAGAAGTCTCCTAGGGACGGATGGCGAAGTGAGATGGACCCAAAAGGCTCGGCAATAAGGGCTGCACACGATCAATCCAGCGGCAAAGCTGCGGACGGGTTTCGCGCGGATCAATCAGATCGTGCACGGACAGAGCTTCAGCGCGCGGGAATGGTGACTGCTTCGCAGCAAAGGCTTCCTCCAATTCCTTGCGGCGCGCGTCGGGATCTTCGGCGGCGGCTATCTCTCTATGGAAAGCGACAGCGACGCCGCCCTCGACGGGAAGCGGGCCAGACTCTGCTGATGGCCACGCCAGCACAAATCCGCCGGGACCATAATGCGCTGCCTGTGCAACACCGAACGACCGCCGAACCAGGACAGAAGCCCAAGGCACCGTCGTCAGAGACGCAGTGAGCACCGCATTTGCGCCATGCCGTATGGTGGCTTCCTTCTCCGCTTGCGAACCGATCATAAAGCCCGGCTCATCTACGAAGCTAATAATTGGCAAGCTGAAGACCTCGCAAAGCTCCATGAAGCGCCGTGCTTTCTGAGCACCATCTGCCGTCATTGATCCCGCAAGAAACTTGCAATTGTTCGCCCAAATACCGACGGGTTGGCCGTTTAGCCGCGCAAGGCCGACAATTTGAGAGCGGCCATATCCCGCCCCCATTTCAAAGAAGCTATCCGTATCCAGGATGAGTTTCAGCACACGGCGCATATCGAAAGCGCGGCGGCGCTCTCTTGGAACAATATCGATCAGGGCTTCTTCGGTACGGTCGACAGGATCATCGCTAATAGTGACAGGTGCCAGCGTATCCACATTAGGCGGCATGTAGGACAGGAAACGGCGGATTTGAGCGAGGCTGTCCGCCTCGTCATCGCCGGCATTGTCGACGGTTCCATTCTTGGTGTGGACCTTCCAACCGCCAAGCTCGTCCTTCGTCTTCTTCTCACCCATGGCGCGCTCGACAACGGCCGGTCCCGCAGTCAGGACCTGAGCCGTCGCCTTCGACATCACAGAGAAATGCGAGGAAACAAGACGAGCGGCTGGAAGTCCGGCAACCGCCCCCATAGCGGCGGTCGCAACGGGCACGGTAGCCATACATTCTGCAACGGATTTAAAACGCGGCGTCACGAAGACCGGTCCCGGTAGGCTCTGACCTTTGCCGCCAGTGCCTCCGATACTGCCGCCTGCGCCCTCGTGCAGCCGAATAAGTGGAAGCTTGTACTGGAGCGCCAAGTCCTCAGTGTACACGCTTTTCCTGAGGCCTGCGGGAGATGGTGACCCACCTCTCACCGTGAAGTCCTCGCCACCGACGACGACGCGTTGTCCATTGATCTTGCCGAAACCGAGGATGAAATTTGCCGGGTCGAAGCTGATCAGTTCGCCGTTATCGCCGCGCTCGGCTGCACCTGCCGCCGGGCCAACCTCGTCAAAGCTACCCTCATCCAGGAGAAGATCAATCCGCTCTCGAATGGAGAGCCGACCTTTCTCATGTTGGCGGGCAATCGCGGCCTCACCGCCTTGGGCAAGCGCCAGCTCTTTTCGTTTACGGATTTCCTCGGCTTCGGACTCCCAGCTCATGACGAACTATCGAGCTTCAATGAAGGCACGGATATCATCGTTCAATTTGGTCAAAGATGGTTCGTGAACATACATCATGTGACCCGCAGGGTAGTACTCGAAGACGATTCTATCCGGGACGACGCCGTTGCGCGTGAGGCTGAACTCCGCGCTAAAGAGGGGTGTTGCGAAATCGTAATAACCCGCCGCATTAAAGACGCGGAGATCAGAATTGTAACGCATCGCCGCGCCGATGAAGGGCGCAACATTGTGCATGAAGGGGCCTGCCGGACCTTCGACGTCCCAATTCCACTCGCGGCCCAGACCGGAGATAATTTCGTACTCCCGATCAATATCGAGGCCGAGATCCGATCGGAAATAGGTGTTGATCGCGCCGGTATAGGCACCGTCGATGGCGACGAAAGACGGGTCCTGATCCGGCCTATCGCCCGCATTGTCATAGTCGACGCCGGTATAGCGGCTATCGAGCCGACCGACTGTAAGGCCACGGTCGCGCAGCAGCTCCTTTTGAAAACGTGCGAGAGAAACCCGTAGATTGGCGTCATCTAGAAACTCCTCTGAGAGGCCCGTGAACCGCGAGAGCTGCGCACGCACATCGGCCCGTTCGGTATCTCCGAGGCGATTACCCTTCATAAGGGCGACGGTGTAATCAGTTTCTGCGAAGTCGCGGGCGTCCTGAACGAAAGCGCCCAGATCATCCGGGCGATCAGCTAGCGCGTTGTGATACCAGGCCGTCGCCGCCATGGTTGGTAGCAATATGGGCCAAGCCAACTCGTTTCCGGGCGCTGTTATGTCGTGATACATATCGAGCACGGTGGAAACGAGGATTAAGCCGTTCAGCGACACGTCATTGTAGGTCGCGCCTTCAAGCTCCCTTGCGACGGCGGCGGTGCGCAGGGTGCCGTAGCTTTCGCCGCCAAGATATTTCGGACTGTTCCAGCGGCCATTCTCACTGATCCACTGACGGATGAACCGCGCCACAGCGTCCGCGTCTTCGTGAACGCCCCAAAACGCGTCGGGTTCGGTTTCGCCGAGCGCAACCGAGAAACCAGTACCGACCGGATCAATGAACACGATATCGGTGACATCCAGAAGCGCATCGGGATTGTCGACAATTGGATAAGGCGGCGCGCCATCGTCGCGCGCGTCCGACGGTATCGCGACGCGTTTCGGCCCGAAGGCTCCCATGTGCAACCACACCGAGGACGATCCAGGGCCGCCATTGAAGAGGAACGTTACAGGACGCTGTGTATAATCGGTGACGCCCGTCTGCAGATACGCCGTAGAAAAAATAGCAGCTTCTTCATCGCCCTCGTCATTTTCCAGAACGATCTCCGATAGAACGACCTGATAATCGATGCGCTCTCCGTTGAAGGTCCCGCGGCGATCTACCGTAAGACTATAAGGCTCGTGCGGCTCCGCACCGGCCATATCTTCATGATTTTCAGCAAAGCCCACCTGCCAGGTGGCGAACACGAAAGTCATGGCAACCAATAAACGCATCAACATTCAACCCTCTCCCATCGCTTCTGTCGCTGGGTTCTGCGGACGATAGTCCACTGAAAATCATCTGTCATGGTTTGAACACGTCCAAAACGAATGATAACGCGTTGGAATGACTGAGGACCTCCACGGCGTACATGACTATCAGGATGATCCGCGAAATGCCGACATTCTGATTTCCGTCAACGGCGAGCTTAAACATCGCAACGAAGCGACAGTTTCAGTGTTCGATTCCGGATTCATTCTGGGAGACGGAGTCTGGGAGGGTTTACGGGTCAAAGATGGCGGGGTCGCCTTCCTAGATGCCCATCTCGATCGCCTATATGCTGGCGCGGCCACCATCGACATGGATATCGGCTTGAACCGAGACGAGCTGACGGCACGCCTGTTCGATTGCCTCAAAGCGAACGATATGACCGACGGCGTCCATATCCGCCTGATGGTGACGCGCGGCGTAAAGAAATCTCCCTACCAGGGACCACGTTTCACCGTGACGCCGGCGACGATCGTCATCATTCCAGAATACAAGTCGCCGGTGCCCGAAGCGGTGGCGAAAGGCCAGTCGCTGTTCACGGTGCATGTCCGCCGCACAGGACCAGCTGAGCAAGATCAGAAACTGAATTCCCACTCGAAGCTCAACTGCATCCTCGCCTGTATTCAGGCGGACAAGGCTGGCGCGGATGAGGCCTTAATGCTGGATGCGGATGGCTTTGTCGCGACGTGTAACTCGACGCATTTTTTCATTGTACGGAACGGTGAAGTTTGGACGTCGCCTCCTGAATACTGTCTTGGCGGCATTACGCGCGGAAACATCCTCCAAGTCTGCCGCGAGGCCGGAATTCCAGCAATTGAGAAACGCTTCTCGCTCTTTGATGTGTATTCCGCAGACGAAGCGTTTTTGACTGGAACATTTGCGGGCGTGAGCCCCGTAAAAGACGTTGACGGTCGCACCATCAAAGAGCTGAACGGACCGGTGAGCCAGCGCATATCGGAGCTCTATCAAAGTCACGTCGAAAACAATCTGACGCCAATCACATGATCGAAAACCCTCTTCGCATCGCTATGTGGTCCGGGCCACGAAATCTGTCTACAGCGCTAATGCGGAGCTTCGGTGCCCGTAGTGATACGGCCTGTGTGGATGAGCCTTTTTACGCGCCATTTCTGAAACTCACTGGCCTTGACCATCCCATGCGCGAGGAAATCCTTGCCGCGCATTCCGCCGATGCGTCAGCGGTGGCGCAGCAGCTCAGTGAAGGGCCCGCCATGGCACGGGTGATCTATCAGAAGCAGATGATGCATCACATGGTTAAGGGCATTCCACGGGAGTGGATGAGCGAAGTAATCCATGTCTTTCTGATCCGTCACCCCGCCCGGGTTCTGGCATCTTATGCCCGAAAAATGGAAACAGTTGACCTCGCCGCCATAGGGTTTCCTCAGCAGGCGGAGCTCTTTTCAGAAGCCTTTGAGCGTACTGGACGCACACCAGTTGTCGTGGATGCAGATGATATTTTGGATAATCCAAGGTCCATGCTGGACAAACTCTGCTCAGCACTCGGAATAAGGTTTGAAGACTCCATGTTAAATTGGACATCAGGCCCAAAGCCAGAGGACGGCGCGTGGGCCCCGCATTGGTATGATGCCGTTATTAATTCAACTGGGTTTGGGCCTCCCGCCGGTAACCTTCCTAAGCTGCCGGAGAAGCTTCAACCCGTTTGCGATCAAGCGCTACCGATCTACGAGAAGCTCGCTAGCAGCAGGCTAATGTAGCGGAACACCCTTTAGCGTAATGCGGTGCATATACCGGCGCTGGCCGTGATAGTCGTTCATCGCCCAATGCCAAGTTGAACGATTGTCCCACATGGCAAGTGATCCGGGCTCCCACTGGAAGCGATAGGCAAACTCAGGCTGCACGCAATGGGCATAGAGACGTTGCAACAATGATCTCGCCTCCTCATCGTCCATTCCGACAATGCCGGTAGTAAACGCCGCGTTGACATAAATGCACTTCCGGCCCGTTTCGGGATGAGCAAGCGCGATTGGATGAACGGCATCTTGAGTTGCCTTATCGGCATTTTGAAACCTGTCGCCAACGGCCTCTGCCTCAGCAGCATCAGCCCCAAAGATGTGCCGACTCGAATGACGCGCCTTTAGTGGCTCAATCAGATCTTTTGTCTCTTGATCAAGCGCTTCATAGGCCGCCTGCATCGAAGCAAACAGCGTATCGCCACCTGTCTCTGGCAGGTCTATGGCGCGGAGGATCGAGCCCATAGCTGGGACCTGGTCATAAGAGTGATCAGTATGCCACCCGCCACCAATATTCGATTTCTGGTCGGGTTCCTTAAGAACAATGGCAATCTCGGGATGCGTGTCGAGCGACGTAAAAAATCGATTGATGTCAATCTCAGCCCAGCGACGTGCAAACCTGATATGATCATCGGGTGACATCTCCTGATCGCGGAAGAACACAACACCATTGTCGAAGAACGCTTCCCGGATCGCTTCGAATTCCGAGTCAGTTATATCCTTCAGGTCGATACCGCATGCAAAAACGCCGACGGCATCGCTCGCTTTCTCAAACCTCAATTCAGACACTTGGCTCTCCCAAACTCGCTATTTCGCGAGTTTCACGGACCAAGAAAGATTTGGCAAGGGGTGTGTCAAATCTCTTCCGCGCGCAGCCAAATACCCTCTCGCTCTCCGACGCGGCGTTCGACCAGCAGCCGGGCAACCTGATGATCGTCATCAAACACGTTGCCGGTGAGCGCATCGAGCAATGCCTTGGCCAGGTTATCGAGGTCCATCCACGGCGCATCGCCGGTATATTCCATGACGATATGAACCGAATAGTCGCCGTATCCCGGCCTTAACCGCTGGAAATCTTTGCGAAAAAATTCACGAAGATGGGTTTTGTAATACTTCGTCTGCGTCGTCAGCCCGATACAGCGAACTTCCAGTGCCCCCTCATCGGTAATGCGTGCAGCCGTCTTGTTTTTTCGGGTCCAGGTATCGTCCATGTCTTCTCTAGTGCCGGACCTTATGAACTCCGAAAAGATACATTTCCCATATGAATTGTTAGAAAAGACTTGTATATACAAGGATCGACTTGGAGTTCTGTTATGTCAACTTTGGAAAACGCCGCGACCGGTTGTGTCGTTTTCAACCTCCGACGCGCAAGCCGAATAGTCACGCGCCGTTATGAACAAGCGTTGCGTCCAGTGAATCTGTCAGCATTTCAGTTCTCAGCTCTCGTTGCCTTGGCCAAGGCCGGAAAACTTCCCCAGGCTAAACTTGCAAGCTTTATGGGCATGGATGTCAGTACACTGACACGCAATCTGAAGCCTCTGATCAAACGACAGCTCATAGAAACAAGAGCGAATCCCCGGGATGGCCGTGCCAAGGTGATCACTATCACCAATGACGGCAGAGCTTGCCTGGACCGCGCTTTACCCCTCTGGGAAGACGCTCAACAAGAAACCCTCAAAGAACTGAATGCAGATGAGTGGGCTGGCCTTAAGCAAGCCATTAAGCTGCTGGCCTAGCTAACAAATCCAAAATGTATTTGACCACCGGCCTTGATGATATAGTTGCATATACAATTAAAAGACTCAGAAGAAGGCCTCCCAAACATGCTGATCAATCGTTTCCTCTGTTCGCTTGCGACGTCTATTCTTGCTCTTGCGACGGCCGCAGCACAGACCTCCACAGAAGATCAGCCGCAAGCCAGATCTTTCATTGTCACTGGTGCCGCAGCTCTCCCGGAATTTGAGGGCGCTGAGCGCCTCCGCCCTGTACCTTTGATCGTGTCTCGATTTTCAGCGCTCGGCACCGAGGTAGAGATTGAAGGACTGGAGGGCCGAGTTGATCTCCTTCCTCACCCGGTATGGAGAGCCGGCCCGGCATTCGGTGTCATTCTTCCGAGAAATGACGACTTTATAGATACGGCGGCTGTCACAGCGCTGGAGAGCATAGATACAGCTGTCGAGCTTGGCGGATTTGTTGGCTTTCGTGTCCCGTTTGGAAACTTGAAGGAAGGAACGCTGACCGGCACCACCACGGTGAGGCATGATGTACTGGGCAGCCACAGCGCACTAACCGTGGATAGTGAGCTCGAGTACTTCTTCGCGGTCAATCGCATGCTTCGGGTTGGCGTTGCAGCGAATGCGAGCTTCGCAACGAGCGATTATTTCGACACCTACTTCTCGGTGGACGCAGATGGTGCAGCCGCTTCAGGACTCACGGAGTTCGATGCCGGAGGTGGAGCGCGAGATGTAGGTTTCGAAGCGTTCTCTATTCTCTCATTTTCGGAGCGTTGGGGCATATTCTCGCGCGTCGCCTATAATCGACTGCTCGGCGATGCCGCAGATAGTTCCATTGTTGAGGAGGTTGGCTCGGAAAACCAGGTCTTCTTCGGAGGGGGGTTATTCGTGAACTTCTGACGCTAAACGTCGTCCCAGCCTGCGAGCTGCTTGCGAGCGAGCGCTTCAAGAAGGTCTATCGCCTCATCAGAATCATTCAGACATTTCAGCGCCGCGAAATGGGTGCCACCAGCTTCCATGAATTCTTCCTTGCCCTCGATGGCAATCTCTTCCAGCGTTTCGATACAGTCTGAAATGAAGGCCGGCGCAGCGACGGCTATACGGGTAATGCCCTCTTTGGGCAGAGTTTCAAAAGTTTCGCTTGTGTAAGGCTGGATCCATTCCTGAGGTCCAAAGCGGGACTGAAATGTCGTTCGGCAAAAGTCCTTGCCCCAACCGAGATACTCGCTTACGAGCCGCGTCGTTTTCTGACAGTGACAATGGTAGGGATCACCCTTCATGAAGTAAGACTTCGGGATGCCGTGATAGGACATGAGCAGAACCTGGGGCTCGAAGTCCAACGCCTTAATCTGGCGATCTAGAGATTTCGCAAGAGCACTAATGTAGTCAGGATTACTGTGGAACGCAGGGGCCGTTCGGACCGCTGGCTGCCAACGCAATCTAGACAGCGAACTGAACGCTTTGTCGTAGACGCTTCCTGTCGTCGTCGCCGAGTATTGTGGATAGAGTGCCATTATCGCTATACGCTCACAGCCCTGTTTGCGCAGCGATTCAATCTTACTCGCCATCGACGGGTTCCCATAGCGCATAGCAAAATCTACGATCAGGTCGTCGGAACCAATACGCTGCGCAAGCCTTCGCGTCTGCTCCTCGGTGTAGTAGAGCAGCGGCGATTTATCGATGTCTTTCATCCATATCTTTTTATAGGCCTGACCTGACCTGGACGGGCGGATCGATAGAATGATGCCCTGAAGCAATGGCTGCCACGCAAACATTGGAAGTTCTATGACGCGTGGGTCCGACAAAAACTCCGATAGATATCGCCGAACCGACCAATAGTCTGTGCTATCCGGCGTACCGAGATTCACCAGCAACAAGCCTGTCTTTCCGAAAGGTACATTGGGATGATCGATCGATGTGTTGTCGATCTTCTCCACTGGCCCAATTATGGTTTCGGTATCGGCCATAAACCGCTCCTAGCACACTTCTACAGTTCTATTTAGGTCTAAGGCCGAAAGAGCAAGAGTCCGGCCTGTCGCAGAGGCGTGATTGGTCACCCCTAGCCGAAGACAGTTTTCCACTTTAGAGACGGCGCAGAACTGACCGAAACACTGCAATCAAGGACGTCACTCACCATGACAGAGACCCGTACCGAAACCGATAGCTTTGGGCCTTTGGACGTCCCTGCCGATAAGTATTACGGCGCTCAAACGGCCCGCTCGCTCATCAATTTCCCAATTGGTGAGGAAACAATGCCGGCTCCGGTCATCCGGGCTCTGGGTGTCATCAAGCGATCGGCGGCCCTCGCGAACAAACGGCTCGACAACATCGAGATTGAAATTGCTGATGCGATTGTGAAAGCTGCCTCTGAGGTCGCTGAAAACAAGCTCGATGATCATTTTCCATTGTCTGTGTGGCAAACGGGCTCCGGCACACAATCAAACATGAATTCCAACGAGGTCGTCTCAAATAGAGCGATCGAAATTCTGGGTGGTGTCATCGGATCGAAGGATCCGGTCCACCCGAATGATCACTGTAACAGGTCGCAAAGCTCGAATGATACGTTTCCGACCGCGATGCACATTTCTGCGGCCGAGGAAATCGTCCACCGCCTGCTGCCCGCGCTGCAATACTTGCGGAACGCGCTGAACGACAAGGCAGAGGCCTTCAAGGACATCATCAAGATCGGCCGGACGCATACACAAGATGCAACCCCGCTGACCCTAGGCCAGGAGTTCTCAGGCTATGTGGCGCAACTGGATCTCGGCATCCAGCGGGTGAAAGAGGGTCTGGAATATCTCTATCCCCTCGCTCAGGGCGGCACGGCGGTGGGCACAGGCCTCAATGCGAAACCCGGCTTTGCCGAAGCTTTCGCGGAGGAAGTCGCGGCCTACACCGAGCTTCCATTCGTTACCGCAGCGAACAAGTTCGAGGCCCTCGCGGCCCATGATGCGTTCGTTTCGGCCCATGGCGCACTGAATACGGTCGCCGCATCGCTCTTCAAAATCGCAAACGATATCCGCTTTCTAGGCTCAGGGCCGCGTTCCGGGCTTGGCGAGCTTGCATTGCCGGAAAACGAGCCCGGCTCATCCATCATGCCTGGGAAGGTGAACCCGACCCAGTGCGAGGCCCTGACCATGGTCTGCACCCAAGTGATGGGCAATCACACAACAATGACGGTAGCAGGATCGCAGGGCCACTTCGAGCTCAACGTCTATAAGCCGGTGATGGCTTACAATATGGTCCAATCGATACGTATTCTTTCGGACAGTTGCATGGCGTTCTCGGACAAATGCGTTGTCGGCATTGAAGCACGAGAGGACAACATCACCGACCTGATGAACCGGTCGCTTATGCTCGTAACAGCCCTCGCTCCAACCATCGGCTATGACAAAGCGACCGAGATCGCCAAGAAAGCGCACAAGGACGGCACAACGTTGAAAGAAGCTGCTCTAGCGCTCGGCTATGTCACCGAAGAAGAGTATGATCGCGTCGTCCGACCGGAGGACATGATCGGGCCGAAATGATCAATCGCTATAGGCCAAAAGCCTAATTTCATCCTATGGTTGATTTTATGTTGGTAAACTCGTGTAACGTGCATCAGTCTTTTGAAAGCCATCGTCACACTTGATGACTAAGACACTCCCGACATTGGGAATGGTCGGGAGGATATCACGTGAGAATTGCTGTTGGATTGGCTCCTGTATTGCGGCTTGCGGCGGTGCTTTCTGTCATGTCCTACGGCGCCGCGAATGCAGAGGTAAGCGAAGCAAGCAACGCTGGCGCACGTATCGTTGAACCGCTAATGGTGATGGCTTGGGAAGAGCTGGACTTCGGCATCATCGCGCCAGGCACTACCTTACCGGGGACCGTAACTGTCACTGCCAACCAGACGCGATCCTGCGGACCGGAAGTCGACTGCATCGGCAACGAGTTTGCAGCGGCACGATTTATGGTCACCGGGGAATCCGGTCATGTTTACGACATCAGCGTCCCGACCGGTTTGACCATAGAGAACAGCACCGGCGACCAGATGATTATCGACAACCTCTATTCTGATATCAGTCAGGGTTTGCTCGTGGACGGTGTGGACGAGTTCTGGGTCGGCGGCGACTTGCACATTGCCGCCAATCAGGCACCCGGTGCTTACACGGGTGCTTATATTGTGAGCGTTCAGTATCAGTAGACAGTTAAAGCGCGCTTTCTCGCCGGGCGATGAGTGGCTAAGCTAGGGGTCGATAGATTCGCCACTACGGACCATACTATGACCAGCTACACCGGCTCTAAAGCTACGCCCTCCCAGTTTGATTGCTACGACAAGCTCGCGGAAGACGAACCCTATTTCGTTCTTCGCGCTGACGACCCGCTCTCCTCGGCTCTGCTGGAGCTTCACGCCTACATAGGAGCCGCTCAGGCCGGAGCTGCTCACAACAAGCTCGCAGAGATCATGGACATGGCAAAAGTAAGCCCTCCACGACCCGCGGCGAGCCCGAAATACCGGGAGACGTTCGCGATTTCGCTCGCCATGGAACAGTGGCGCGACGCCAATCCGAAGACGGAAGAGAAGTGACGACACCGATCAATCTCAACAAGGCGCGCAAGGCTCGGGCGAAAGCAGCCAAGCAGCAGAATGCAACTGAAAACCGGGTCAAATTCGGCCGCACGAAGGCTGAGAAAGCCGCTGAGCGACAGAAAGAGACCAAATCCAAATCGGCGCTTGATGGGAAAAAACTGAACTCCGACTAGCTCAAAATTCGCCTCGATGGCCCTCCGTTTGCATTGGTGAACCAAACACTAATGCGGAGCGGGAAAACATGGGTGAAACGTTTCGGGAAATCGCGATCAGTCTGGCTTTGCTCGGGTGCGGCCTTGGCTTTGCCCTCGCGTTTGTCTGAACCCTAACCGACGCTCAATGCCAGAATTCGACTGAGCTGGGCACGCGGCAGTCCGGTTTCTTCGTGCAGCTCGTTGAGTGCGCCTTGCAGCTTCAGAAGGGCTGATTTCGAGGTGGCGGCAGGCTTATCGAGAACGCCGGCGCCGACCAGTGCTTTGCAAACATCCCCCGATGCGATCCAGGCATCCCAGCCCGAGAAGCGCAGAAAATACTGGGCTGTCGCGCCGCCAAGGCGTGATCCATTTTTGCCAAGCCAGGTCATAAGTCCGACTTGATCTGCGGGGTCCCAGTTTGCAAGTGCCTTAGCGAAGCCACCCTCGTCGGTCTCTATACGGTGGACAAAGACCGCGTTTTCCAACGTTGCTTTGATCTTCTGGCCGTTGCGAACGATGCGCTCATCAGAGACCAGCTGCCCCATCATCTCATCGCCGAAGAAGGCGAGCTTGCCGGGATCGAAGCCCTCGAAAGCGGCTTCGAAACCGTCCCATTTGGAATCAATGACCTTCCAGTTGAACCCCGCATTGAACACGCACCGCGTCATCCAGGAGAGCAGCCGATCGGCGGGGATATCACCATAGTTGGACACGGCATGACTGTTGGCTGACATGGCCAGCACGGCGTCCGCGCCGCCATGGTGGGCAGCGGCGTTAGAGAGGAGCTTGTCGTAGCTGATCATCTGGAGAGAGTGGACGGTGAGCTTGGACAAGGCAAGTGTGTTGAGTTTCTTGTGGAGTCATCCCACGGCCTGACCGTGGGATCCAGCACGCGATGCTACCCCGGATGATGGATCCTCGGGTCAAGCCCGAGGATGACTCCTAATTGCCAACTCTGATTGTTTCCTTTGATGCAGCGCGAATACCTCCGCGACCATACGGCCTGGAGCGGCAGCCCTGAGCGCGCTTCATGTATGCGCAGCACACTGAAGCTTAACATCAAGAGCCCGTGCGGAGACGGCGAGCCGCCCCGTTGAATTGAAAAATACGGTGTTCGGCGGGTCCCGCCGTCTCCGCACGCCAGGTGGGTTTCAGCGGATCTGTCGCAGCCGTGGAGATATTACCTCAGCATGAGCCGTTATCATGCTAACGCGCGCGCCTGACGGAACAGCCCTGAGCGCGATCCATCGCGAGACCATAGGTCGGAGCGGGGATCAAACAAAAAGATAGCGGCTCTGCCGGAGCCTTCTTCGCTGAAATTGGTCCCCCGGACCAATTTCCAGGCGCTCCGAAGCCCGTGCCGTCACCGGCCCTCTGGACCTAGCGCCGCAATTCAGATCTGCCTTAGATCCTCCGGACACGTTGCTTCCGGAAGATCGGCCTGCCGCGGGGTGTCATCCGTGCCCCAATCTTCCGCATAGGAATGTCAGGGGAAGGACCTTTGCGAGGCCCTCACTCGGTGGCGCACTGGTCGGGCATGACCTCATGCGCCGAGACGCGGACGGCTACCATAGTCGCTAGGCAGCCCATCTGGCACCCGCCGCGGCTAAGGTCGTTCCTAGGCCGGCCCCGATGCGACGAGATGGAAGAAGTATCGCACTGGATTGGGTAGCGGGGATAGATTCATTTGGAGGGCAGGTTTGCGACATAAGAGACTTAAGCAGCCCCAAATGCTAGACAACAAATCTAATCAGATCACGAGAATACCAACCATGATTTGGAACATTGTCGACAACAGAAAACGAAAATATCGTTGGGCAGAAATCAACGCTGTCATCGAAAACACCGAGCATGATAACTCGTGCGAAGACACCGATTTTTGTGAGCCCCAAGAAGATGGGGTGACCTACGAACAACGCAAGAATATTCTTTTGCACGACGCCATCATTTGGGCCGAGGAAGCCACGGGAAAGGTAACTCTATATCTTTACGACAAAGGCGACGGAATTCACTAGATCTCGTCCTTGCTAAAAGCGAGTGTCCAAACTCAGCCACTAATCTCCGCCAACAACTCATCCACAGCAGCTTCCATCAGATCGAGCACGTGGTCGAAGCCATCGTCTCCGCCATAGTATGGGTCGGGAACGTCATCTTTACCGAGGAATTTGCGTAGGACGGCTCCGTGGCCCGGCGGGGCGATGTCCTTCAAATTGGCAAGGTTTGAGGCGTCCATGGCGAGGATATAATGGAAGGTTTCAAAATCGTCCGGGCTAACCTGTCGAGCACGCTGAGCGGAGAGGTCGTAGCCGCGATTGAGCGCCGCAGCGCGCATGCGCTCATCCGGCGGATCTCCCGCATGCCAGCCGCCGGTGCCGGCACTGTCAACAGCGATGGAAAGCCCCCTCGCCTTCACCTTTGCGCGCAAGACACCTTCAGCCGCGGGAGACCGGCAAATATTGCCGAGGCAGACAAAGAGAACTTTCGTCATTCGGCGCGCTCAAGCTCAGCGATGATATCCGACGCTGTCAGCGGGGCCGTGAGGACGCGCTCAAACCGTGCCCAGGGATCATCGCCCGTCTCGACATAGGCCCGGGCGATGTCCTGGCCGATATTATAATTGATAACATAGGCGCGGTAGGTATCGACGAAGCGGAGGCGCTGAGCCGATTTTTCCGCGCTGGCGAGATAATATTTCTGCATGAGCGGGAGTGCCTCTTCCGCCGTCAGCTGGCCATCAAGATAGCGGCGGGACACTTCATTGGTGGCGTGGGAGAGCTGGCCCGTGAGGGCATTCAGGGCGTCGAGCTTGTCGGCGAGCGCGGGATCTAGCCCTGCCATTGGGAACAGCACGTCGCGCTCGAAGGTGATTTTCTCGTCACCCGGAAAGGCGAGCGAGATGCCGTAATTTGCGGTGCCCTCCGCAACCGGGCCAAACGGCCCGAAGAGCGGATTCACAGTGTATTCGATCCAGCCGCGGTTCCCCACGAGCTCCTGCTCGATAAAGAGGTTCCAGACATGGTGGCCGGGATAACCTTCATGGCAGCCAAGATCGACAGCACGGTCGATGACGATGGGAAAATCGGTATTTATCTGGATCAAGCTTTCGAAGTCGCCCTGATAGTAGTTGTAGCCGGACCAGGGCTTGTCGTTGACGAATTCCATGCGGAAGCTCTCGCCCTCTGGCAGCTCGTAATGCTCGACAGTGCGCGCGCGGCATTCAGCGGTGGCACGGGCGAAGACGGGCTGGAGCTTGTCCTCCGGTATGGCGAGGGAATTGCGGAAGGCGTCGACGCGGTCTGCGGTGGAGCCTTCGCCCGGGAGGAGCGCGTCGATCTCGGCGAGGATCTCATCATACTGCGAGAGGTCGTAGAGCGGTGGTTCGACATCGTAGAGCAGCTCGACCTCGGTATTGAACGGAACAGGCTTCCCGGAAACGACATCGAGGCGAACGAGCAAGGCGCGGAGCACCTTGTCGAGCTGGGCCGCGCGGAAAGCTTCGGCCTCATCTGGAGAATCGAGCGCGGTGAGAGCCTCGCGAAGGCGAACGGCTTCCTCGCCGATCTTCTGGAGTTCGGTCGCACGCCATTCCGGCCAGCGGGGCAAGTCGGTGACGTCGACGGTGGGATCGCCATCGGTCAGCTCGTCAAAGCGGGACGGGACAGCGTTCCACCAGCTGGCGGAGCCGTGATAGGCGTCGACATAATTGTCGTCGATGGCTCCAAAATGAAGCGCGAGTTTCACGTAGTCAGCGGCGATCTGATCAAGCTCCGTTTCGAACTCGAAGACCTCACCCGCAGCCTCTGCAGCCTCGATGCGGGCGACGATATTCATTGCTGGATCGGAGGCAACGACCTCAACTGATTCCCCCACCGGTCTCTCTGGCGCGTCGGAACCGCAAGCAAAGAGGCTCAAACTTCCAAGAATGATCAAAGCGGTCCGCATGGCTGAATGCCCCTTTTTCAACGAAATTCAGTGGACTGAAGCGGGATTTTGGCAGTTGAGCAAGACAAAGCGCTCACACGCCGGGCGGCATTAACGGGTCATCAACCATGCTCGGACAAAGGGTTAACAAACATTCCCTTTTTCTTAGGAGATCGTGAGCCATGTCGTCGTCCCTTCTGGAGCGGGTGATCATCGCCCATCGTTGCCGGTCGACCCACCACTATATCGCCATCGACGCGATCGGTCAGATCAGCGGTGAGGATGGGGAGAAATGGCGCGACCTGTTTCTCCTGCATCACGACTCGCTGCTCGACGGTGCAAAAGCGCCCGACACGAAGTTCAAGGACTTTAAAAACCACGTCCTCCATGTCTCTGAAGGCGAATGGGGTGGCGCGCGCGACAAGGCCGCCGAGTGGTATGCCGAGTCCGTTCTGGCTCTAAAGAAAAAGGACTGGGCAAAGGCAGCTTATGCGCTTGGCGTTCTCAGCCATTACTACACCGACCCAATCCAGCCGCTTCACACGGGCCAGACCGAGGAAGAAGGCGCGATCCATCGCGCGCTCGAATGGTCAGTGGCGAAATCCCGCGACACTCTGAAAGCGCGGATCGATGAAATCGGATATCCGAAGGTGAAAGCCGGCAAAGGTGCGGCTTTCGTATCCGAGATGGTTCGCGACGGCGCGGAGAAAGCCCATCCGCATTATCAGACGCTCATCGATCACTATGATCTCGCAGCCGGTGTGAAAGAGCCGGAAGCAGGACTCGACAAGAAACTGATCGACGTCCTTTCACAGCTTCTTGCCTATGCGACATCGGGCTTCGCCGTCCTTATGAGCCGGGCCATTGAGGAAGCGGGCGTCGCCGCGCCGAAAACGCACCTTACCCTGCCCGGCTACCTCGCTACGCTCGATATTCCGGTCCGCTGGGTGACCAAGAAGCTCGCCGATGCGGGTGACAAACGCGCTGTCGAAAGCATGTTCAATGAGTTGCAGAAGACCGGCAAAGTTCTGAAGACGCTTCCGAAGGATGAAAAGCAGATCAGAAAGCTGCACGCCAAAACTGTGCTTCGTGTACCGCTGAAAGAATTGGATGCCCAACCGATTGGGCCCCTTGGTGCGAAACACACACCGCTCTCACCGCGCGATGGAGCAGCTGAGGACGTCAAAACGCCGAGCCGCAAAGCGGACAAAGCTGCGAAGGCTGAAGCGAAGAAAGCCGAGAAGGCTGCGCTCGCTGAGAAGAAACAGGCTGAGAAAGACGCTAAGGCAAAGGCAAAAGAGGCCGAAAAAGCCGCCGCGGCTGAGGCTAAAGCCGCTGCGAAAGCGGAAGCTGAAAAAGCCAAAGAGGACGCGAAGAAAGCGGCAGCCGCAGAGGCTGAAAAGATAAAGGCTGAAGCTGAAGCGAAAAAGGCCGAAAAGAAGAAGCCTAAGAAGAAGACAAAAGCGAAAGCCGAAGCCCTGCCGACGGTGGTTACTGACGAATCAGCAGCAGAAGAAGCTCCTGAGATCGTCTACGAAGCCGAAGAGACCTGGACAGACTCGGACGACATGCCCGTTGATGCACCCGATGCAGAAGACGGCGTTGAAGAAATTGTCGCCGACGCCGTTGAGGCCGAAGCTGAACTCGATCCCGATGAGCGCGCGGAACTTGAAGCGCAGCTCGAAGCGGAGCTACAGGCCGAGATTGAAGCCGAACTTGCGGCTGAGAACGCAGAAGAGGTGGACGAAGAGTTCACGGCTGAAGAGGCGGCTGTCGTCAACGCTGACAAACGAGACGACCCGGCAGATGATCGCCACTGGCGCGTTGGTTCACTGACGCCAGATTCCGATATCGTTGAGGCTCCTTCTATCGGTCGCAAGACTGCTGAACGACTCGGTGAGATCGGCATTTTCACAGTCGGCGATCTGTTGGAGACCGACTGCGACGTCGCTGCTGAGCTTCTGGACGTCGACTACATCACGGAAGACACACTCATCGATTGGCAGGATCAGGCCGAACTGATGATGACCGTCGCAGGGCTCCGCACCCATGACGCTCAGGTGCTAGTTGGTGCCGGTATCAGATCAGCCGACGAACTCGCGAACGCAGCTGCGCGGGACATATTCATCTCGGCAACCAATTTCCTCTCGACCCCTGAAGGTGATCGAATTGTCCGCGACGATGAAGAACTTGAAGAGGATGAGGTGGAGCACTGGATTGACCTTGCCCGTCAATCAGCCGCTTAAATTTCACCACTGAGGGGCGATCAACAGAGCTTTCTGGAATCGCCTCTTCACAACCGAACGAACACCCCGTATATCGCGCATTCGGCGTGCGGCCGTGGCGGAACTGGTAGACGCGCAGCGTTGAGGTCGCTGTGGAGCAATCCGTGGAGGTTCGAGTCCTCTCGGCCGCACCATAAATTCAGAAAACAGACTTTTTAAGCCATTGTTATAAATAGATTTATTGCCCTGTAGGTCACTAGACCCCGTAATTGCCTTCGATTTTGTGTAACAAATTGTGTAACAAATCGAGGTACATTATGGCGGTCATGAAAGACTTGAATCAACACCTGCATCGGCGCGGAAAAAGGTGGCACTATGTGCGCCGTGTGCCATCTGAATATGCCGATTTCGACCCACGTGGCATGATCCGAAAGTCACTTAAAACAGAATCATTGGAAGTCGCGCGTGCGCGGCGGGACGCGCTTGCAGAGGCAGACGAACAGTTTTGGGCGACAGTTGCCATTAGCGGTCAAGGGCTAACTGGCGCTAACCCTGTGAGTAAGCAAACTCGTCACGCAATGCGCGAGTACCAAGCGGCTCGGCAGCGGGCGATGGCGAAAGGGTTCATGTACACACCCGTTCAGGAGATTGCCGCACAAGAGGACGTGGCCGATATTCTGGACAGGTTGAGCGCAATCCCGGTTCGCAATGCGCCTGACAAGTCGGAAGCGGACGCCGTGCTTGGCACAGTCTCCCCGCCAGCGGTGAAAATCTCGCAGGCGCTGGAAGTCTATTTCTCCGAGATTGCCGTTACCGACCAGATTGGCAAATCGGATTCACAACTGAAATCCTGGCGAAAGGTCAAGCGGCGCGCTGTGAGTAATTTCGTGAAGGTCGTTGATGATCTCCCTATGCACAAAATCAACCGTGACCATGCGAGGAAATTCTATAATTGGTGGTCTGACCGCCTGCGGCCGACCGATGGCAGCAAGCCCCTTTCGGGGAATAGTGCTGACCGTGATCTTGGCAACTTGCGAAAATTGTTCCGTGAATACTGGAAATATGAAGGCGATGAAAACCGCCAGAACCCCTTTCGGAACCTCAATTTTGGCAATGGCAATAGCCTGAAAGACATTCCGCATTTTGAAGATGAATTTGTCAGGTCACGGCTTCTTATTCCGGGTATTTTCGATGGATTGAATGATGAAGCCGCGTTGATTGTATATGCCATGATTGAGACAGGCTGTCGGCCCAGCGAACTTGCCAATATCCTGCCTGAAAATATCGTTCTGGATGACGATGTTCCCCACGTTAAAATCAAAGCGACAAAAACGCGGCAATTAAAGACGGTTTCGTCCGTGCGTGATATTCCTCTTGTGGGTGTCTCTCTGGAGGCCATGAAACGCGCGCCGAATGGGTTTTCGCATTATCGGGACAAAGGAAATCTGTTGTCTGGATCGCTTATGCAAGCGTTTCGCAGACGAAAATTGATGCCGACACAGAACCACAGAATTTATTCATTCAGACACTCTTTCGAGAAGAGAATGCTTGAAGCGGGTCTGGATTACGGGCTTCGATGCCTGCTTATGGGTCACAAAAATTCACGTCCCCGCTATGGCGATGGTGGGTCTATGGAATATCGCCGCGACGAATTACTGAAAATTGCGCATCCCACGGATGATAAATTTATCAGCAGCCTTCCGTCTGTTGACTAAGTCTTGCGCACCGTTTTGAGTGAGCGATTGGAATATTGGCTGATTTTGTCAGCCATGTTGAGCCGACGATTTCGTCGGTCGAGCAGTTCCTTTTCCAGTCGCTCGAAAATCGGCCAGTAGGAATCGCCATAGCACTCGATAAGACGGGCCACTAAGCTAAGCCCGTCTTCAATTTCTGCTTCCGTAACTGGCCGATTAAAACTCATGTCTGTTTTTCACGCAGCCTTGACCAGACCAGATCAGCGCGGCCGTCATGCTCGAACAAAGCAGCGTTGACCGGTGCCGGGAAGCATGGATCGTCCAACAAAACGCGAATATAGGGTTTGGGATTTTCGCCTTTAGACTTATCATGCCATGCAACGCCGAGGTCACATTGCCCGGTCTTGATGAAAAAATCTGGCGACTCTTCATGTTTTTTCTCACCATTAGCTACAAATCGCACTTTGCGCGCGATTAGCGTCGTTGAAATGGTGCCTTCGTAACCGTCTTTAACGGGTCTGAACTGTCCAATGGTTGCCATAGGTTTACTCCTTTTACTGCTGACAAGTTAGGATGACTGCGACGCTCTCACCGCCTTTTTGAAACCGTTATCTGAGGCAATGAAGGCGCGCAGCATAAAGGGGATGAGCGCAGGAACGCTCGCTTTCTCGCCGTAGGTCTGTTCATAGATGGCGGCGTAGGTTTTGAGATCACCGTCCAAGTCCGGCTCAACACTGATGGTATGTTTAATCGGTGTGGTATCAGGAATCTTCGCTATCTTGATTGATGTGGTCATGGGTCAGCCCTCATAAGGATTTAGAACAAGATCCTTGTTCACGATGACATTGAGCCGCCAGCCAGGGCGCACACGTATTGTCGGTTGGACATTGAGTTGGCGATTGACGATGCGTTGACCAGCCTGATTAAAGGTGCGCTGGCCGCCGTCTCGGATGGCTTCGATAATATCGTCTTCGTTTGAGTCCCGGCCAAGTTCACTGCCGACGGAAAGCACGGTAGAGAGAAGCGCAGCCCCGAAAAGACGTGCCGTGTGATTGTCAACGCGGTCTTTCAGGCCCGCAAAGCCTGACAAATCGGTGCCGGGCAAGTTTTCAAGCACAAGCGACGTGCCGTCTGGTCGTATAATTCGGCGCCATGTTACCAGCGCGCGTGACTGACCAAAGGCGATCACACTGTCATATTGACCGATGAGCCTCGTCCCCTGCGGAATGAGAAGATGCTGGCCCGTTGTGGTGTCATATACGTTTTGCGTGACTTGAGCGATCACCTGACCGGGCAAATCAGAGTTTAGACCGGTGACAAGACTGGCCGGAATGATTGTGCCTGCCATAACCTGATATGGCGAGACCGGTGTTTGCAATCGATTAGGATTGTATATCTCCGTATCAACGTCTCTCGAAAGGAAAGCCTCTTTTCGGTCTTGCCGATTTGGGTTAACCGTATTTTGAGCCTGACCATTTGGTTGTAGTTGTTGAGCGATAGGCAGCGCATTAAACTGCTCCAGGGATGGCGTGAATGCTTGCGCGACGGTTCGAGCTGCTTGCGGCGCGCCTGACTCTGAGTTCCGCACAAAGAACAATGATGATCCGAGTGCTGCATCAACTGGCGCTGGCTGCACCGGCGGTCGCACAGGTGCGCCCTGATAACGGAATGGATTTTCTTGTGGTGTCTCAATGGACGAAGGTTTGCTTAAAAACGCCGAACCAAGATCGCCGGGCAGCGGTGGGCCGAGTTTGGGCTTCACTTCTGAATAGTCAGCGGGCATGGCCGTAATCTGGTCAGGCAGATTGTTACGATTGATTTTGTAGAGTTCTGGCGATTGTCCGGAGTTCGCGCCACTATCGTCCCGAAAGGCGATGGCGGCGGCGCTTAGGATAAATAATCCGGTAGCGCCGACCATGCCAATAAGCGCCTTCCGGTTAAATCGCCGGACAGGTTTGGGCTTTGCCCGAATGGCAAGGCGGTCGGCTTCATCGACTGTTGTGTTCATGCGTCTTTGCCTCCCGTGCGCGTTTTGCGGGATTTACCCTCTTTCTTACGAAGGATACGGACGACGTTCTGGTCTTTCTCGCCAAGCCTTAGCTCCGCTGCGCCAAACAGACGATCAACGACATAGTAGGAACCGTTGATCCGGTAATTGACGAGTTGGCTTTTTCCGTTTCGTCCAACAACGAAAAGCGGCGGCGCTTCCCCCTGATCGAGCCGGTCTGGAAACTGGATAAAGACCTTACGGCCATCATCAAACGCGCGCAGCGGTCGCCAGTGCGGCTTGTCGCCTTTGATTTCATAGCGGAAGTTAAGCCGATCAATCTGCAACCGTCGCTCGACGGTCTGCGCTGCCTTTTTCGAGCGGCTCTTGGCCTTGGCACGTTGGCGCACCAGCTCTTCATGCGGATAGCGCCAGGACACCGCCGCCATATAGGTCTCACGAAAGGACTTCAACTCGACATGATAGGTTCGTTTGGACGTGGTTATAATGAGGTTTGTCGTCAGTCTTGGCGCAATAGGCTTAATCAGGATGTGGACTTGCTCTTTGTCGCCAATGCCCGAAATGGTGTCCCCCAAAATCCAGTTTACGGTATCGCCGGCGGACACTGACATTAGTTCCTCGCCCGGCTGCAAAGCAATATCGGTGACTTGCTTGGGCGCAGAATAAACCTGATAAAGCGCGCCGACGGTGAACGGATAAATTTGGATCGCGTTTATAAAGCTGTCCTGATCGGGTTCGACGGCTGCGGACGCATTCGCGCGGTCAATCGCCAAGTCAGGCCGCAGCTTCGGGATTGCTGCCACTTTCCGGTTTTGGATGGGCTTCAACTGACCGGGCAATGCAAGCGGTTTGATACGCTCTAGCGTTGGTGTCTCAACATTGACTTCGCTTGGTGAATAGACAGCCTCAATAAAGTCTGCCTCGTCCAGTTTGAAATCAGCCACATTTTTGATGCCAAGTGTGGAACACGCCCCCAAAGCTGTCGTCAGTGACAAAACCATAAAGTTCTTGAACATTATTTTTCTCCTCGGATGAGGTCTTTCGACCAATTTATGCCGTGGACGTAGATACCGAGCGGGTTCTGGTGCAGCGTCTCCTCATCCGTTGGCGTTTTAAGAATGATTGATAGGTTGGCGGTGTAAGTATTGGCCGACAGCTTCACGCCGTCGCGGTAAGCCGTTTCCCGCCAGCGCAGATCGAAACTGTCAGCAGAGGAACGAACCACGCTGGCTATTTCGACTGATACAGAGCGATGCCCCACATCCTGAAACGGGTCATTATCGCGGGCGTAGTCATTCAGCGTGATAGCCGCCTGATCCGTTGCATAGTGATAGGCTGTCATCCAGTTCTGACGCAGCACAACCGGATCAATGGAAACTGAGCGAACCTTCTTGATAAACTCCGCAAGCTGATAACTGATTTGCGCATCGGAAGGTTTGTATTTGGCAACGCTCGGTGCAACTGCGCGCACAGATCCATTTTGCTCAAGTTCAACCACATAAGGAGTTATGATGCTTTGTGACGCGCGCCAAACAAATGCAGCGGACATGGCAATGCCGAAAACGAGCGAGAGAATGGCAATCATCCGCCAGTTCTTTGCCTGAACGCGAGCCGACCCGATCCGGTCATCCCAAACCTGTGCGGCGCGCTGATATGGCGTGACGGGTGTTTCCGTTCGTCCATAGGTGTGTTGATTTCGTTTCCACATAAAGATTACTCCTCATCCTGTTTCAGGCGTGGGCCGTCTCCCGATCCGCCCCTGTCTCCATCACGGAGAGCTGAGGTGGCGGCGAGACCGGCATCACGCTGTAATTGACTGCGCTGTGCATTTTTCGCCCAGCCCGGCTGGCCATCTTTGGGCGCTGCGGCGCTCGCAGCTTCACCGCCGGAAATTTTGCCGCCGGTCGCAGAGATCGCGCCTCTTGCGCCCGATTTGGAAGACTGTTTGACGGGATCGGTGACTTTGGCAGCGGCGGATTTTGCGGCATTGGCAACAGAGCCAGCCCCCGCTTGCGCAACAGCGCCAAGACCAGAGGCAGCACCTTTGATACCGCCAGCACCGGATGCGGCTTTACCCATCGAATAGGACATAGCCGCACCGCCAGAGATAGATGATCCGGCTTTCACGGCGCCAACCGCGCCCCGCGTCGCAGCAGAGGCAGCCGCACCGCCGACACTGGCGCCAGCAAAGGCGGCGGCGCCTGCACCAACTGCCGTTCCCACGGCGGCTCCAGCGCCAAGCTGTGGTGCGCCTGAAACAAGGCCGGTTGCAATGCCAGGACCGAAGATGCTCAAAGCCAATAATGAGAGTGATCCGAGAATAACGGCGGCGGTGTCTTGAAGGGTGATGTTTCCGGGCGCAAAGCCGGAAGTGACATTGCCAAACAGCGTTGAGCCAATGCCGACAATGATTGCCAGCACCATGAGTTTGATACCGGATGAGATGACATTGCCAAGGACGCGCTCGGCGAGAAAAGAGGTCTTGTTCCAAAGCGCAAAGGGGACAAGGACAAAGCCCGCAAGCGTTGTCAGCTTGAACTCGATAATGGTCACGAAAATCTGGATAGCGAGAAAGAAAAACGCAAAGAGTGTAATGAGCCAGGCCAGCGCAAGAACGCCAATGGTGACGATGTTGACGAAAAATGCGACGGGGCCTGAAAGATTGGAAATTTCATCCAGCAATGGATGTGCGGCTGTGAAGCCCGTATTGGCGACGAAGCCCGGACGTAAAAGATCAGCCGCCGTTATTGTCCCGCCCGTTGCATTCAATCCAAGTTGGGCGAAACTTTCAAAGATGATGTTGGCCAGCAACGGGAACTGATTGAGCAACAACGCAAAGAACCCGATATACAAAACCTTCTTCAGAAACCCGACGACGATACTGTCGAGATTGCCAAAGGCCCAAAAGAGTCCCGCAAGTACAATATCAATGGTCACAAGGGCAGTTGTCAGAAAGGCCACGTCTGGAGCGAGCAGACCAAAACCACTGTCGATATAAGTCGAGAAGGTTTGGAGGAATTGATCTATTATACCGAGGTCATTCATGGCCGCTCGCTCCTAATCGTAGTCGTGATTGCTTAATTGCTGGGATAGGCTGATGCCGAGCCGACAAAGCGCTGGTGACGAACTTGTCCGGCGCGTTCGATTTGCAGACGGCGGGCGCGTTCCAATGTCTCTGCGCGGTATTGCGCAGCAGTCAATTCTTGCATCTGCATGGTTTGCTTGGCCGATAGCGCCATGATTTGATTGCCAGCTTGGGCGGCTGCGAGATTGCCACCGGCGCCCTGGCTTTCCCGCATCAGCGTATCCAACATTGCGGTATCAGCGCGAACGGACTCGACGATTTTCGACTGCACCAGAAGCGAGTCATGCAGTGAAGCCCGCGAGGTCTTCCATAGGTTTTCCGCATTCTGGATAATCTGTTTGCCCGAAAGCGCAGCATAGTCTTGAGGATACTGCGTTTTGAAAACCTGATCGGCCTTTTGAATTTCAAAAGACATGGCTTTGGCCTGATCCATCAATGTCGAAATCTCACCAAGCAGGTTGTTCAAATGCTGTCTGGAATCGAAATCAAGTTTCGTGAGGTCTTTGACCTGATTGACAATCATATCCGCCTCATTCTGAAGCTGTCTGATCTGATTGTTGACGGTCTGTAGGGTTCGGGCGGCTGTGAGTAGATTTTGCCCGTAATTGGTGGGGTCAAACACGACGCCGCCAAATCCGAAAAAGGCGTGTGCGGATTGAATGGGCGTTGTGACACTCATCAATATTATCATTAGCATTGGTATTATTCTGCGGCGCATAGCGCGTCTCCTTGTCTTTGTTGGGGTTGCTCTGAGATTAGGTCGGCGGCCCATTTGAGGCCGCGCGCTTCCAGCCAGCGTATCGGGAATGTGTCGTTCTCACTGGTTTCAGCGAGTTCGCTCATGGCATTCAGATCGTCTTTGGATGAAGCGCCGCAAAATGCGAGGGCGACCGGGCCTAAAGACAAATCGAACAGCCGATTGCCGGTGCGGGACTGGAAGTAGTAATCGCGCTTTGGCGTTGACTGCGCGATAATTTCAACTTGTCGGTCATTGAGACCGAAGCTCTCATAGGCTTTGTGTTGCTGCGGTTCTAAAGCGCGGTCATTCGGCAAGAATATCCGCGATGGGCAAGATTCTATGATGGCGGGGGCAATTTTGCTCGTTGCGACATCGCTCAAGGATTGCGTGGCGAAAATGACAGATACATTTTTCTTGCGCAGGACTTTCAACCATTCACGGATGCGCTCTGAAAACTTGGGGTCATCCAGAAACACCCATGCTTCATCAAGAATGAGCAGGCTCGGTTTTCCGTCGAAGCGGGCTTCCAACCGGTGAAACAGATAGGACAGAACCGGCGGCGCCAGAGACTTCTGGTGCATCAGCTCTTCCATCTCGAAACATTGCCAGTCATTCTCGCCAATGGTTTCATTGTCAGCATCAAGCAATGATCCGTGCGCACCCTTTAGCGTGTAAGGTTCTAATGCCTGCCGGAGCCGGTTTGATTGCAGTAAGGCAGAAAGACCGGTCATGGTTCGCTCAACCGTTGGCGCTGACGCCAGCGATGTTAGCGCGGTCCAGATAGCATCCTTAATGTCTGGTTCGATGGGGATACCCTCATGGGCTAACAGGCCGCATAACCATTCAAGCGCCCATGCGCGCTCAGTGTCTTGGTCAATTCTGGCAAGCGGCTGAAAGCACAAGCTCTCATCACCGCCCAACTGATAATGCTCACCGCCAAGGCCATATGTGGCCGCCGTTGCAGAACCGCCTTTATCAAAAATGAAAATCTGCGCGTTTTCATAGCGGCGAAACTGCAAGGCCAGCATGGATAAGAGAACCGATTTACCTGCGCCGGTCGGCCCAACAATAAGCGTGTGACCAACATCGCCCTGATGCAGCACCACGCGGAACGGTGTCTGCGATGCGGTTGTCGCGTAAAGCAATGGTGGCCCTTGCAAATGTTTGTTTTCAGCCGGGCCAGCCCATACGGCTGACAGCGGCATCATATGGGCCAAGTTGAGACTGTGAACGATGGGTTGGCGCACATTGGCGTAAGCATGGCCGGGAATGGTGCCAAGCCAGGCATCGACTGCGTTCACGGTTTCCCGAATGGTCACATAACCACGCCCGTTCACAATACGCTCAATTTCACGGATCATATCGTCGGCGGTCGCCGATGATGCGGATTGCACCACGATAGAGGTGGTGAGATAGCCATACCCCACATGATCTGCGCCAAGTGACTGAAGGGCAGCATCCGCATCTGCCGCTTTATTGTCTGCATCCGTATCAACCAATGGCGAGGCTTCATTGGTCATCATTTCGCGCAAGAGCGACATGATGGATTTTCGCTTTGCGAACCATTGCCGCCGGTATCGGGTAAGAACCTTTGTCGCTTCCAGCTTATCCATTGGCAGATAGCGGGTTGCCCATCTGTACGAGAATCCAAGATTGTTTAACTCATCCAGCAGTCCGGGTTCGGTCATGGGCGGGAACCCCTGAACTGTGATAACGCGCAAATGCTCGTCATCAAGAACGGGTTCAAGACCACCGACTAGACCGACGCCGCCTAATACTGCATCAAGGTAACATGGTGTTTCCGGCGCCTTTACAGGATGATGATTGGCAGAAACACAGGATTGCAGATAGGTGAGTGTTTGATCGTCGTTTAGGAATGAGGCATCGGGGAAGATACCTTGAAACAGCGAGAGCGCCTTGTCTGTTTCCTGAATGAAGCGCGCAAGATAGTCGCTGGCGCCGATTTGCTCGTCATCTTCGGGTCGTTCAATCAGGGCTTCCTCGATCTTGCCGACTGAATCGGCAGGTGGAAGATAGCAAAATGTCAGAAAGAAACGGCTTTCAAAGAGCAATTCATGTGCTTGGCGTCCCTCAAACAGTGAACGCCGTTCCTCATCAATGAGCCATGCGACCGGATCGCGCCATTCGCTCATTGGATACTCAAGAGCGGGTGCGCGCGCGGCTTCAAAGTGGATAGCCCAAGACGAGCCGAACCGTTTAAGGGCGTTGTTAATCCGTGCACAGATTGAAACCAGCTCCTCACTTGTGGAACTGTCCAGATCGGGGCCGCGAAACTCTGCTGTGCGCTGAAAGCTGCCATCTTTGTTCAAGATAACGCCCGGCGCAATAAGGCAGGCCCACGGAAGGTAATCGGCAAGATACTGCGGGGCTGCCTGATATTCGGTAAGGTTCATCATGCCAGATACCCCTTGTGATGGACATGGCGGATCAACACTTCCACGAACTGGTGGTCGCGTTTTGCTGCGAAGACACAGGCGCTATGGACAATCACCCAATAGATGATCCCGAAATGCCAAAGGTGGAGACCGAGGCCAATCGCGGCGGCAATGGTGCCGTTCATGATCGTTGCTGCGCGCGGTGCGCCGCCCATCAGGATCGGCTCGGTCAGTGAGCGGTGGACAGGGATTGAAAAACCGACAGCCATCAGATGATCGCTCCGCCGCCAAAGGAAAAGAAGGAAAGGAAAAAGCTGGTTGCGGTGAAGGCAATCGACAGACCGAATACGATCTTCAACAGATTACGCATACCGCTGCCCATATCGCCGAAAGCGATACCAAGACCGGTGACGACGATAGCGATAACGCCGATACCTTTGGCAACATCGCCTTCAACTGATGTCACGATCTGTTGGATTGGCCCTTCCCAGGGCATACCCGATCCTGCGGCAAACGCCGGACTGGCAAGCAATAAGTATATTAGAATGAGCGTTGCTGCGTAAAGAACACTCTTAACTGTGTCATGGACTAGAGACATAACTAAACTCCGTTTTTGGATGACGATTGAAGGGGAAGGATGTTGTTGGGCGCATCGGATGCATCGCGCGTGATGTAGGACTGCGCAGCCTCATCGACGCCGGTGACGTGGCGAATAGCTTCAATGCACCGTTCGCTGCCGCGTCCTGAGATAAAAACAATGAGGTCTATCGCCTGTGCGATCAGTGTGCGAGGAATGGTGGCGGCTACTTCGCCGACTAGCTGTTCCAGCCGGTAAAGGCCGCCTATAGCATCATTGGCGTGTATCGTGCTGATCCCGCCCGGATGACCGGTGTTCCAGGCTTTGAGCATGTCTAAGGCTTCTGGCCCGCGCACTTCGCCAACAACGATCCGGTCTGGTCTGAGCCGCAAGGTCGATTTAACAAGGTCAGCCATTGTGATATGCGGTAAGCGTGTGCGCAGCGCCACTTGATCGGGGGTCGCGCATTGAAGCTCGCGGGTGTCTTCAATGATAAGAACACGTTCGCCTGTTTTTGCGACCTCGTTCAAAAGCGCATTGGCAAGAGTGGTCTTGCCGGAGCCTGTGCCGCCGACAATCAGTATATTCTGACGGGCCAAGACCGCTGATTGCAGATGTTGGCACTGAGCCTGTGTTAGCGTTTCAGTGGCGACATAATCATCAAGCGAGAAGATCTGGGCTGCGGCCTTGCGAATAGAAAAACACGGTGCTGTTGTGACGGGTGGCAGGACGCCCTCGAACCGCTCACCGGCACCCGGTAGTTCGGCGCTGACGATTGGGGATGTTCCCGTCACTTCCGCGCCGATATGGCTGGCGACAAGACGAATAATGCGTTCGCCTTTTTCTGGCGAAAGCTGTGTTTTGGTTCGTGTGCGTCCCTCACTATGTTGGTCAAGCCATACCCATCCATCCGGGTTCACCATAATTTCCACGACGGTTGGATCGCAAAGGGCTTGCTCTATGGTGTCACCCATTGCTGTTTTGAGCATCGCTAGTGTGCGCTGAAGGGATTCCTTATTACGTGGTGACATTGGCGCCCTCCTTTTTGGAAGAGCGCTCCGGCACAGGGTCATGAAGACGGGCAAGTTCTTCCGTTGTGAAGAACGCTGAAGTTTCTGCCAGCCGGTCTTCCATGCGGTTGAACAGAATTGGCTCGCCATCTTCGAGAACGGATTGCAGGCTGCTTAGATAAGTCTCGAACCGTGCATGTCCCTCGGCCTGCGCTGCTTTCTTATCCGCTGCCGCAACGGGGGGAATAATCGTCAGGAAGTAACGGACAAAAAGCGCAAAGGCTTCGGTGGCAATAATTTGCCTGCGTTCTAATCCTTCGATCTGACGGGATAGTCGGTCAAGTCGCCTGATAAGTGCAGCATCGCGTTTATCCTCATGCTCATAGCTAAAGAATGCAGCCAGCGCCCGGTTCACGATGTCCGACTCTGATTGGCCGGGTTTGACCTTTGCCGCTTGCAGGCGCGCGAACACGTCGGGTTGCAAATATGGATGTATGCGGGGGTTTGTTGAGGCCATTGCTAAAAATCCAAGAGGTCAAAATCTGGCGTGCCGCGATCAAGCCCATAGCTTTTGCTGGCGACGGCATTGCGACGTGCCAGATCGGCAGTGCGCTTGGCCGTCACCTCATCTGCGCCGTCCATTTCATCGGTTTGAGGCGGTTCGGGTGTTGGATCGTCTTTGCGCTCCGGCGCGTCGATTTCGGGTTTCAGGTCTTTCCCGCCGCTGTCGCCAAAGGCTTCGTCTTCACCGGCTGCAAACAGACGATCATCAACGGCGCGTGTCATTTGGCCCCAATCATCCGCGCGAGGGGACGGCCTGTCGGCATATGGATGATTGGGGCCTGCCAGCGCGGGCGGGGAGATAACGCGGCTGACAAAATTCTGATCCTGAAAGTATCGCAGTTTCTTTGCGCGAACGGGCGAGTAACCGGACACAAGCACGATCTCATCATCCGGCGGCAGTTGCATGATTTCACCGGGGGTTAGAAGCTGCCTTGCGGATTCCTGCCGTGAGACCATGACGTGACCCAGCCAGGGCGCGAGCCTGTGACCGGCATAGTTCCGCATAGCCCGCATTTCAGTGGTTGATCCGAGTGCATCGGAAATTCGCTTGGCCGTGCGTTCGTCATTTGTGGCGAAGGCAACGCGCACATGGCAGTTATCGAGTATGGAGTTATTGGGGCCGTACGCTTTCTCAATCTGGTTGAGGGATTGAGCAATCAGGAAGGCGCGCAATCCATAACCGGCCATGAATGCCAGCGCGCTTTCAAAAAAGTCGAGGCGGCCCAGGGCGGGAAACTCATCAAGCATCAACAGGACACGGCGGCGCTTTTCCGTTTCAAGTTCATCGTCCAGCTTTTCAGTAAGACGACGCCCAATCTGATTGAGGATCAGACGCACAAGCGGCTTGGTGCGCGATATGTCTGACGGCGGCACCACAAGATAAAGCGAGACGGGTTTGTTACCTTCAATCAGTTCTGCAATGCGCCAGTCACAGGAAGAGGTCACCTCAGCCACCGTGGGGTCGCGGTATAACCCCAAAAAACTCATCGCCGTTGACAAAACGCCTGAGCGCTCGTTTTCAGACTTGTTCAAAAGTTCACGCGCTGCTTGCGCGACAACGGGATGAGTTTGCGGGGCGGCTCCTTCGGTGCCGAGGTGGTTCGTGTTCATCATGACCCAAAGGGTGCGCTCGAAAGAGCGGCTGGGGTCAGAGAGGAAACTTGCGACGCGGGCCAGCGTCTTCTCTTTCTCTGCATAAAGAACATGCAGGATAGCACCAACCAGAAGGGCATGGCCGGTCTTCTCCCAATGATTGCGCCGCTCAAGCGCCCCTTCGGGATCGACCAGAATGTCGGCGATGTTTTGAACGTCGCGGACTTCGTTGCGGCCTTTACGGACTTCCAAAAGCGGATTGTATTTGGCACTCGCCGGATCGGTTGGATTGAACAAAAGGCAATGAGAAAAGGTTGAGCGCCAGCCGGACGTAAGCTGCCAGTTCTCGCCTTTGATGTCGTGAATGACCGCGCTTTCGGCCCAGCTTAACAGTGTCGGCACAACAAGCCCTACGCCTTTGCCTGAGCGTGTGGGCGCAAAGGCCATGATATGTTCGGGGCCGGAGTGGCGCAGGTAGGTCTTTTTGACCTTGCCGAGAAAGACGCCGGTTTGGGTGAGAAGCCCCGCGCGTTTCATCGTGCGCTTGCTCGCCCATTCAGACGATCCGAATGTGGTCAGCTTCTTTGCCCGCCGACCGCGCCAGACCGACAACATCGCTGCAATGAATATGCTGGCAAACGTCGCGCCAACAACAATCCTGCCGCCCGTTCTGAATATCTCCGGCGCATAAGCGTGAAACGCATACCACCACTCAAACAGGCGCCACGGATAATAAACTGGCGTACCAAGAACGCTGAACCATTCAGGGCCAAGATATGGATCGTAACTGAATTGCGTGGCCACCCATTGCGTCGCAACCCACAAGCCGCCGAATATAGTGGCAAGCACTGAAAGTATGTGTCCGTAAAGTATGCCCTGTGGCGACATGGTTTGACCTCGTTTCGATTGAGGTCAGGTTGGCGCAGAGATAAGCGATCCGTATAGTGAGGAAAGCGGGCAGAAATTTTAACGAAATCAGTGAGTTTGGGTCGAATTTTTGGCTGCCGAGACCTATTCCGGGTCAGCAGTGATCTTTAGCCGGTATTCGCTAGCTGATCTGTGAGCTATTGGGGTGAAAATACAGGAAAGCGGCTATAGAGCGGGCCTCAAAGGCAAAGCACATCGTAAACGCTCACGTTTTGCAAATTTATGGACTTTTAACCTATTGTGTTCTATATATTGAACAACTAAGCACTTAATTGCCCAAAATATAAGACACAACTATGAAAACTCGTGCAACCCAAACAATGCCGAAAGCCGCTCGCGTCGCCCTCGTAAAACTGGGCGAAGACATTGTTATCGCGCGCAAAAAACGGCGAATTTCTACAGTTTCAATGGCAGAACGCGCTTTTATCAGCCGTGGCACACTGGCGAAAGTCGAGAAAGGCGACCCATCTGTATCCATGGGCGTTTACGCCACCGTGCTGTCCATATTGGGTTTGATCGAAGGTCTAGGCGAAGCTGCGGATCGCAGCAGAGATAGTTTGGGGCTGGACATCGAGGAAGATCGCTTGCCGCAAAAGGTACAGCCACGCAGTCGGAAGAGGACGGGAAAATGACCGATACGCTCGAAATCTATATCGACCATGCAGGCAGCACGCATCTTGTTGGCCGGTGTCGCTATGTTGCCAAACGAAGAGGCCAGAGTTCGGTTTTTGAATATGCTGATGAATGGCTCGACTATCCAGAAGCCTTTGCGCTTGATCCTGCAAACCTGGCA
Organism: Pseudomonadota bacterium; assembly: GCA_039033955.1. GTDB lineage: Bacteria > Pseudomonadota > Alphaproteobacteria > Caulobacterales > Hyphomonadaceae > CALLCD01. Next base: position 7,195 of record JBCCBQ010000008.1, on the reverse strand, counting down.
TTAGCCGATCAGCAGATTTACACCAGATCGGAGAAGTCGGCATTGCCCGGTGCCTTGCGGGACACGGCGCCTGATCGCTGGGGTCAGCAACTTATCAAACGGGCGTTCCGCAAAGCCGGTGATGATCGCACCCTGTCAGAGATTGATTATCTTCTAGCGATCACAGATCAAACGCGAATTGGCGCCTTGCGTTATAAACGCGAAGGGGAAGACACATTTGACCATGATATAGGTCATTATCGTGTGCCGCCTCTGATCCAGTTGCCGGCACTGATCAATGCCGCTGATGCCGTGCAAACGAATACAGAAACGGCTGAAGATTTGAGATTGCTGTTAAATGAAGGCTCACCATTGGGGGGCGCGCGACCAAAATCAGCCGTCGCTGATGCAGATGGCAGCCTTGCCATTGCCAAGTTTCCCAAGCAGGACGATGACCGCAGCATCCCACATGGGGAAGTGCTTGCCATGATGCTGGCCAGAAAGGCTGGAATAAACGCTGCAACGGCCAGAATAGAAGATGTGGCTGGACGGCCAGTGGCTCTCATCACCCGGTTTGACCGCGATAATGGCCAACGCATTCCTTTCTTGTCGGCAATGAGTTTGTTGGGATTGAATGATGGGGATGAAGCAACCTATACGGACATTGCTGAAGCGATCAGGATGTATTCAAGTGAACCGACTGAGGATTTGCACGAGCTATGGCGGCGCATTGTATTTGGTGTGATGATCGGCAATTTGGATGACCATTTGCGCAATCATGGCTTCCTTTATGATCGCGACGACAAATGGCGTCTGTCGCCCGCCTATGATCTAAACCCTGTCCCGATTGCCGAAAAGGCTCGTGAACTCACCACATGGATTTCAGAAGAAGGGCCTGATGCTGATCTTGATCTGGCCTTGCGCGCCGCGCCATTCTTTGCGCTCACACTCCAACGCGCCGAAGCCATAATTAGCGAGGTATCAGCCGCGCTAAAGGGATGGCAAAACACGGCACGCCAGCTTGGCATGAGCGCTGCCGATGTTTCAATTTATGCGACAGCGATAAGTGAAAAGGACTAAGCACTCCTTCGTCGGTGATCTCATGCCTTTTAGGTTATGATATTCCCCGGCCTCTTGTGAGCGTCCAAGAAATCTGACGACCACGGATAATACCGCTTATTTGTTTGCCGAGATTACGGTCCATCACCTCACGCCACGGCACGAGAGAGAAATCCTTCGCGCGTTCGATAACGCCGTAACGCCCGCTCGGTCTGTCCAGGCGCTCCACATATTTGCCACTGATCCGTCCCGATAACGGGGCTGGGCTGTAGTCTTTTCCAAGCCTTGCCGCAATGGTCTTGGCTGCATCTTGCAGATCGCGTTTTTCAAGCTCTTTAAGTGTCTTGTCGGTAATGCTGTCGCTTACATCTTTGAGGACGCCTTCGCGATGGAGAAACGCGCGGCGGGCGGCGCGCGCCTGTTCAATCTCGCCGCTAAAGCCGCGCGCACCTTCATTGTCACTATGATCGCGCAAATGTTCATCGAGCCAGGTCGCCCCAATCGAGCTGCGCATGGAACCAAGGTCAAGCCGTGAGGCCATGTCGAGACGAACCGGCTTGGTGCGCGTGGTTTCAAACTCATAAGCTGCGGCTTTATCCAGAAAATCAGGCGGGATGCGCCAAGTGCCGTCTGATTGCCTTGCTACAGATACGCCCGCCTTGCGCATGGCTTCGAGGCGGCGCACATGGGCCTTGATAAATTCCTCACTGGTGCGTGGCGCGTCTTCGAGATGTTTCGCCGCGCTGTATATCCCGCCATGCTTCTGCGCGATGTCGTTGATGGTCATGTCAGACGCGCGGGGGGAATGGGAGGCCGGGTGCGCCGTTACAATCATACCCTTTTCAAAGTCCATCAGCCTGTCGCTTGGACCGATATTGATATAAGCGGCTTTGCCGTCTGTTGCGTCTATCACCACATAGGCATGGTCGCGCACATCGTCGGCAATCCCGCGCGCAATGATTTTACCTGTGATGGGTTTGGCGTTGGGGTCGCCCGGATCAAACAGGCTGGCGCTTGTGGTGAGACGCGGATCACCGCTATCGGTCATGGCCCGGTGCATGGCTTTGATAATGTCCCCGCGCTCGCCCATGCGTTTCAGTGCATTGGCCGCATCCTTATCGAGACGCCAGCGTGAGCCGCCAAGGGGTTCGGCCAGCCCCATCTTGTGAAGCTGACCCATGCGCGCTTTTTCCAGTCGTCGTCGCCAGACCTGACCGCTTGGCACGGGTTTGGAAAGATCGAGCTGGCCATCGCGCGCCCGTCTGATAAGGGCGCGGTCAATATCGGTCATCCGCTCGGCTTCAACCATGCGCTGGGTGCGCAGGCGGTTTTCCAATTCGCTGACCGGCCCCAATTCCAGCGAGACCAGTTCTTGGGCGCGTTCGCGCAGGCCCTTTGAGATATAGTCGCGCGGGATAACGAGGTCTTTGCCGTCATCGCGCTTGCCGCGCATCACGATATGCACATGGGGTTGATCCGTGTCATAGTGATTGGCGGCGGCCCATTCGAGGCGTGTATCCAAATCCTTTTCCATATGCGCCATTAGCTCCCGCGTAAAGGATGTGAGGTCGCTCATTTGCTCTGCATCTTCCGGTGAGACAATAAACCGAAAATGATGCCGATCGCCTTCGCTGCGTTCCAGCAATTCCGCTGTGTCGAGATCGCGGGTTTCATCTGTATAGAGTTCGGCGTCCTGTCCGTCTTTGCCCGCGCCGTCGCGCTCAATGTAATTGAGGTGATGACGCATGGTGGCCGTGCCGCTGATCGCCATTTTGTGGATCGAGGCTTTGACCACAACGCGGCGGTGATAATGCGCAGCCGATTGGCGCTGGAAATTGCCTGATGACCGGCCCTTGCTGCGTGTGCCTGAAAAGCGTTGCGCGCGTTTGCCAACTTTCTTGAAGAAAGACTTCACCTTCGTATGACCCGACGGCGCGTTAATGCGTCCGAGCTTCACTTCAAACGGTGTATCTGAGCCGCCTTTGCTCATGCCGGTTTCCGTGACATTGCGTGATCTTCCGGGTAAGGAGCGCCCCCTAAAACCCCAATAACACCGCGCTGAACCGTCAAAAGGGGAGCGCCCCGACACGAGCGCATAGCGCTCCCAAAAAAGATGTGCAGACAAGGGATTAGCCCCAAAGGGGCGCTTCCCGCTTTTATCTTGCCTTCCGCGCCTTTCACCCGCGCCCTGCCATTTCCCGACTCTGCCAAACCTGCCGACGTTCCCAGATATTCAACAACACCAAGGATGCTGTCTGCCTCAACGGGGCCAAAATACCGGCTGTCCCAGGAGTTCTGCACATGGGTTGAAACGAGAAAATACTGGTTTTCAGAAAGGGTGATACAGCCCGTCCAGCCCGGCATGATCCGTCCAAAAGCGTCCTCAGCCAGCGCGTGAATGTCAGGACGTTTTTGGGCTGTAATCACTCCGTCTTTTGAGCAAACCTTATCCCCCGCCGCCGCCCAAACGGTTTTGATAAGGGGAACGTGAGAGGGCAAATATTCCCGTGTTGCGGCCATGTTTCGCGCTTTTTCTGGCGCAAAAGCTGCGACCAACGTATCGCGTTTCAGCCTTTTTTTGGGTGTCAGGCGATACCATCCAACCGGTGCGCTCTCACTCTTATTGTAGAAAACATAGGGCGTTGCTGGTCGGAAAATATCGAGCAGGGCAAAGACACAAACCGCGCCTGCGATGGCTCCAATGATGCGTGATTTCATGACATTTCACTCCCGACACTGAGCGCTTGCAGCGGCGAAAACTCATGCGTGTCCATGCTGACAGCGAGACGATTATTGAGGTGACGCCAATAGGCAGGCGACACACTTGCGAGTGTTGCGGTGTCATTTTCGAGCGCATCAAGGGCAATAAGAGCCCGTTTGGTTCGGGTCGCGCCACGCGTTGCCAGCAAAATATCAGCGCCCGGCATAACGCCCGGAATGGTCGCCAGTGCGCCATCGGAAACAGTACGCAAGACAAACAGTCGCCAGTCCTGTGTACCGAATCTATTGGCCTGCCATCTGATATATCCGAACACCGAACCGGGCGCGAAGGCGACAAGTTTGCGCCGCCAGTCGAGCCTCGCTTCGGCGACCGGCGCGCCAAATCTGATGCGGTGATTGATCCGTTTCTGCCGATAGACAATCTGCACGGCGGTCAGGTCACGCGCCCGTCGCATTGCTTTTATCCTGATCGAAAGACGGACCGTGGCCGCAATCGCGGCTGCGCGACCAACCCTCCAAATCCTTGATATGGTAAATCACCTTACCGCCATGTTTGCGCCAGTGCGGGCCTTCATCGCGCCATCGCATATTGTTCAAGGTGCGTTCTTCAAGGCGGAGATAGCGGGCCGCTTCGGCGGCGGTGAGATAAGGACTTTGTAAGTTTTGAGACATAAAATCCCCCTATACGCATACACATGGACGCGAGTTATCAGCGCGTCACTGCCGGAGATTCAGCCGGAATTACGGGAAATTGTGAAGGCACGAAAACGCAACGTCGCGTTTCCGTAACGTGAGTTTCAATCAGATGTTAAAGGTTTTTCTTGGTCAGAAACGACCTGTAACCGCCGCTGATCAGACGATCAGCGCGGGCAAGCGAGCGTTTGATCTGCGCTTTCAGGGCGCGATCATTCACACCCCAATCTGCCTCAACGCGGGCCTTGCCGACGATAGCTTCTGCGATGTCTTTCAGATCGCCCTTGGGACGTTCAAAGCCGTTCAGGATGTCGAACGCGATCAGAGCGTTGACGAGCGTGTTAGAGTTTTGACGTCGCCCGATCAAGGAGAGTTTTCCGTCATTTGAACGGTAAAGCGAAAGAAGTTGTGCGGCGGTATCCAGCCGCCGTCTCATGTGCCTGGCGCTATCAATGCGAATGCCGATCTCGGCATTTTCACCGGGCGGCAGATCAGAATCGCAGAACAACTGTATCCAGAAACGGTGTCCGTTGAGAACGATATGCCGGATTCCATCTGCTGTATCGAGAATAACGCGCCGTGTTTTCAGAGCTGAAAGTATGATTGTGTCATCCTGTTTTGAGACGCCTGGATCATTGCTTTCAACTTCAGTGAGACATACGCGCACTGCGCCTGCCAATAGCTCCGGACGCCAGAACACATTGGCGTCGATGGCAGGTTTTTCCGGATCGGCAAAGGTTAGAAGCCCCCACTTTTGCGCGGTGGGGATGGACTGATCCAGCCTCAGAATAGACGCGCCGCTGGAAAGCATAAAGGGCGCCGGTAGAAAATCGGATGCACGGCGACAATCACGCCGATAGTCGGCGTTGCGCCTCAGAAACTCCCATGCCCAGGCTGCATTGGGCATACGGTCCGGCAATGTGTATTCATTTCCACCACCCATAACCTCTACGCGGATGCGTTTTACTTGCTGGCGCCTGGTGATCAGCTCGAAATTATCGTGCATTCCGCTCCGGAACTCAGCCGCACTGTCACAGTTGGACCAGATGGCCTGTTTCGGATGCCCTACTCGCCCCCCATCCTAGCGGCGGCGCGAACCGTTGATGAAGTCCGCGCTGGTGTGCAATCGGCAATGGCGACGGAACTAAACGATCCAGACATTGATGTCCTGCTTGCTGGCACGCAATCGCAGCGCATTTTTGTCGGCGGCGAGGTCACGAGCCCTGGCATGTTTGACATGCCCGGACAGATTGATCCGCTGCAAGCCATCATCATGGCAGGCGGCGTCACCGATACAGGCAATGCGCGGACCGTCGTCCTGATGCGGCGGATGCCAGGCGGTGAGGTCAAATCGGCGGTCTTCGATATTAAAGCCGGAGTCTACGATCCAAGCCTGGCCGATTGGTCTCCTCTGCGACGGTTCGATGTCGTCTACGTCACCCGCAAGGCGATCGCCGATCAGAACCTGTTCGTGCGCCAATATATTCGCGACGCCCTGCCGATCGATTTCTCGCTCTTCTATGATATCGCGGGCAACGACCGCTAATCGGGCCTTTTAACTGCCACACGAAGCGCTTATGCGGGGTGGACACCGTTTATAGGAGCTTCTCGCTATGGCTGATGCCGAAAACACAATCCTGATGGAAACCTCAAAGGGTAGCGTCACAATTGAACTGCGCCCCGACCTTGCCCCAGGTCATTGCGACCGTATCCGCGAACTTGCGCGTGAGGGTTTCTATGATGGCATCATCTTCCACCGCGTGATCGATGGCTTTATGGCGCAAGTGGGCTGTCCGAATGGCACCGGAATGGGCGGCTCAGACAAGCCAAACCTGCAAGCAGAGTTCAACGCCGAACCGCACGTTCGCGGCATTTGCTCAATGGCCCGAACCAACCAACCACACAGCGCGAACAGCCAATTCTTCATCTGCTTTGACGATGCTGGCTTCCTCGACAATCAATACACTGTCTGGGGTCAGGTCACCGAAGGCATGGATGTGATCGATCAGCTCGCCAAAGGCGAACCGCCACGTGAGCCTGATTCCATTGTCTCTATGAAAGTTGCTGCAGACGGCTAAAGTTCAGGTTCGGTAGACGAGACTGGCACATGGCTGCGGCGCGAAACAAACGCAATTACAGAGCCTGGGGCGGGCGTTTGCTCGGCTCCAGGATTGCGCGTCTGATCTTTGCGTCAAATCTCGCCGGCCTGATCATTCTGATTATCGGCGCGATGGTTCTCAACGAAATGCGTGCCAGCTTCGTCGTCTCGAAGAAGCAAGACTTGGTGGGCCAAGCCCAACTTTTGTCAAACCTGATCGGCGACGAAGCCGCTTATGGCGAACCGCAACCGATCTTGGACGATAATCTCGCCAAAGACGCGATTGCATCCCTATCGCTGCCGCAAACCATGCGCGGTAAGATCTATAGCACTGACGGGGTCCTGGTTGGGGATAGCTACTTTCTTTCTGACCGCGTGATCGTTGAAAACCTACCCCCTCTCCAAGATCCAGATCGGCTCACGGTTTGGAGCACCAGCCTGTCAGAATGGGCCGTCTCGGTGCTCGGTTCTTTCCGCCCTTCAGAGGGCGAGGACGCGGTCCGCACGCTGAGCTTCGAGGAAGAGTTTGCCGAAGCCCTGATCGGTAATGAGGCCGCAAGCCAGAGGTTTAATGATCGCGGCCAGCGCATCATTTCTGTCTCTCTGCCGATCCAACACGTTTCGGCGGTTGTGGGGGTTTTGACG
>JBCCBQ010000007.1:0-187961 GCA_039033955.1 Pseudomonadota bacterium | reverse complement strand
TTCGTCAAGGTTGGGTGGCATTTGGATTGCTTCAATATACAAATCCAGCAGCTGTGTGCCGTAAGCAGACATCTCGTCAGACCTGACCCACGTCACACCGCTCTTCTCGGTTGAGCGGGACGGTGTGGAACGCGGTCAGGTGCTCTGTGCACCGGGCTCGATCACGCCGCACACAAACTTCGAAGCTGAGGCCTACATCCTGACCAAGGAAGAGGGTGGCCGCCACACGCCATTCTTCACCAATTACCGTCCGCAGTTCTACTTCCGGACGACGGATGTGACCGGTGTTGTGACGCTGCCAGCGGACAAGGAAATGGTTCTGCCGGGTGACAACCTGAAGTTCGACGTTGAGCTGATTCAGCCCATCGCCATGGACCAGGGGCTGCGCTTTGCGATCCGTGAAGGTGGCCGCACCGTTGGTGCCGGTGTCGTCTCAGCGATTAAAAAGTAAGCCTAGCTTACAATCGAAATCAAAAACGCCGCTCCACAAGGGGCGGCGTTTTTCTATGTTGCGCCACCAACACTTGTCACTTACGTTTTTCGCTCAGCAACTGGGGCAATCACAATGACAACCATAAGTGTAATGTTTCGGAGTTTTATTTCTGTAGCGTGGCTTCTGATGATTTCTCCTGCTTTTGCCGATCCTGTCGAAGACGCCGAATACATCGTGGATGAAACTGTGACTGCCGAATTGTTGCGACCAGTCATGGCAGCAATGGGCGAATCCATGGCCGCCGGAATTAGGGGCGAACTCTTGTCACAAGGTGTTTCACTTAGTGACGAGGCCTCCTTGGTCATCGCCAAGATAGCAACTGATCATATGATCGATCCGATGGTTTCAAATATGAGGGCGGGCACCATACTCGCTATGATGGAGAACATCAGCGATGAGGGACTCTCAGAGTATAGAGCGTTTCTGGAAACCAGTGCTGGCCAGGAGCTGGTTGCAGCAACGCCTGAATTAGCGAGGGCGGGCGAGCGTATTGGGGCAGAAATAGCACCAGGGATTGCAATGTTAGCGGTCTCTCAGATGATCGAGGACATACAGTCTGATAGATGGCCCGATGCTGTTGCGGCGGAAGTAAAGGACGAAATTCGGGCAATTTACGGGATAGAGTGACGTAATAGCTCGTTTTTGGAAATTGCTTCGAATACACCTTTGTTGGTTTTGCCCGTGGTCTAGTCAGCTGCTTTGCGAGTGCGTTTGAGCTGGTTCAGGGTGCGAAGCCGATCTCTGTTTTCTCGGGCCTCTTGAAGATCAAATTCTGAGAAAGTGCGAGGCGCAGCATCTGCGTCTTCCAAAGCAGGGTTATGACTACAGGCTGCTAGGGAGCCGGTTACAAGCAGGACAGCCAATATCCTCGGAGGAACCCGTTTCCATCCGTTCTTCATTCTATGCTCCTGTATCTATGCCCTTCGCACCGCCGTCTTCAATCTCGACATCGAATGTCTCCAGAAAACGGCACACCATCATATAATAGCCTGTGATGAGTGTGAGTTCCTGGGCACCGTCTGCGCCGTAGGCCTGCAAGATCGGTTGAAAGGTCTCGTCGGATGCCCGCACATTTTGAACCAGATCGTCTACGAACAGGATCAACTGTCGCTGACCCTCGGTAAGTCCCGTTGCACCGGCTCCTGTCTTGACGGCGTCGATCAGCGCGTCGGTCATGCCCACGTCGCGACCGATCTTCTCGTGTTGCGCCGTTTCGTACGATGCGTCGGACAGATATCCTACCCGTAGAATAGCAATCTCTCGGTCGATCGGATCCACGACGCCTTTAAACAAGAAGGCGGTTCCCAGATCGACGAATGGTCCAATCAAATGGGGTGCGTTGGCCATCATTCGAAAAATATTTAGGGGTGCCAGCCCGTCGAGGAAGGCGCGCGTCTCATCCGTTTGAGCGTTGTGGTCAGAATATGGGATTCGCGGCACGGTGGCTCCTCTCACCCGATACTCAAGATGAAAAACAACGGTACGGCAAGGTAGGCGAGGAAGCAGGTGCCGAGCACAACCCGCACCCAGATGTTCTGAAATCGCCTAAACAGAACAATGCTGAGCGCCAGCCCCAGCAGAGTTTCCAGTGGCGCGACAATGCCTGAATGGTGGTCCGGATCCCAATAGGACACTGGCGAATAGAATCTCCACTCGCTTAGGGGCCAGAAGTGTTGATGGGCGTCGTCATTGTGAAGCGGAAAATCTCCTGCGAGATGGGTTAAGGCAGCAAGGCAGAAGAGTGGCGGTAAGGCCTGCCAACGCGGTCGTCCGTCACTTGGATTAATCAGAGCTACGCTGATCAGCAAACCGGTCAAATAAAGCGGCACGGAGTTCCCAACCGCGGTCCATGTTTGCCATGGCTCCTGCCAATAAATCTCACGCCAAAGGGTTTCCTGCGGGATACCGGTTGCGACCGCCCATCCAAACAGAACAAAAATCGCCGCGTCCGGGACCAGAGCACCTGCGATCACGGCCGAATTTCGTCGCAGTCGCTTGGGTCTCGCAAATAGAGCTGCGGCGAGCAAAAGATGCGTCTGGGTCATCATCACGCTCAACCTACGCGGTACCGATCGCGCTCACAATCGCGCATTACCAATAAGTCATTGACGAACCCGTTTTGATTGATAGCGTGAGAAACTCGCTTGAGGGAGCGATGAGGGAAATTTATGAAGTTGTCTGAGTTTGGCCGCCTTGGCGCGGTGCGTAGCTGGCTTGTTGTGTCGGCATCTGTCTTTGTGCTCGCTGCGTGCGGAGGAGGGGATGGCACCGCTGCTGCGCCGGCACCGGTTGCGTCTCCGCCACCACCACCACCGCCTCCGGTGTCCACGAACACAGCACCGGTCGCAACCATTCTGACTGACAACGCCACCCCCGATGAAGGTCAGCCCTTCATGGTGGATGCGTCGAGTTCGACCGACCCGGACAATGACAATCTGACCTTCATGTGGACGCAGACCGCTGGGCCTGACCTTGAGATCGCAGATCCAACATCGCCTACGCAGAGTTTCACGGCTCCGGAGTTGACTGAGACCGTCACCGTGACACTTGAAGTGGAGGTCTCAGACGGAGAACTCGTCAACACCGCAAGCGTCGATGTTCAGCTCACGAATATCTTTCAGATGCCTAGAGCCTCAGAAGAATTTGTTGAGGTGGCATCAGTTGAAGTAGGTGCGAACCCAGTCTTTTTAGACCAAAGCCTCGTTACTGGTAGTTTCACTGTTCTAGGGCAAACGTCGAATACTATCCAAGTTCAGACCGTTACCTCTGACCTTTCACCTGTAGAGCTGTCGATCACAACGAATTTTGATCCATTAGAATTACCAGATAGAGTTAAGATCAGAGATTTTGCTTCATTCGGCGGAATTTTAGGCAGGCCGATTACAGTCATCGATGAAGAGCTTGACCTTGTTACTTTTTTTGAAGCAGGACCAACAAATCAGGGCACCATTGCATATCAGTCAATTGGTTCACTAACGGTCGAAAATCCATGTGCAGCAAACTTTTTGCCCAATCTTGTCACCAGTAGAAACGCCGGTTTCTTGAGCTTTTTTGCCAATCCCACGGGCGCAATTAGTCTGCCTGGGGCGGCTTCGGTAGGCTCGATCGATCCAACCGACCTTCAGCTCACGAGTGCACCAAATAATTTTTGTGCGCTTAGCAGTACCAATGAGATGCTGAATGGTGATCGCGTGGCCTCTCGGATCGGAGCTAACATAGGCGTTGACTCTGATACATTAACCATCGGGCTCATTCGTAATGTGGACAACGGTGATGGTACTTTTTCCGATCAGATCGTGGAGACAACGCCCATTGATGTTGACGGTATCGACGGCATGCAGGTCGTAAAAACAATCGACTTGGAAACTGAGACGACTTCACCCGGCATGCTAATCCTATTGTCCGATGGACAACATGAGGGAAACCATCGCTTGATATTTGTAGCCCTCTCGGCCGACGAGGGATTAGACCAGGTCAGTTACGCATGGAACAAGGGTGTGCCCTCAGACGCTGTTGTTTCCAATCTCAATGCTGATAATGACCTTCGGGTAATCGTGTTGACCTCTACATCACCTGAAGCTGTTGTGTTCGCTGGTGGCGATAATGATGATTTGTCAAATCTTTCAGGGCCAACTTTCTTTGAACTCGGCTTAGGAGCCGGCTCTTTTCAGGTTGAGGAAGACTTCGTGACAGTGAGCTCTGGTTTCGTTGTGAATAGAGATGCTGGGCTGCTTGTCGCGTACCCCGAACAAGGTGCAATACGCCTATTCGAACTCCAGTGATTTCAATACGTCCAGTCTGTCCCCGGTTTTGCCTAATTTCCCCGGTTGCCGAACGAGAATCCCTATGGGCTCACAATCGTGCATTACCAATAAGTCATTGACGGACGCGTGTGAGTTGATAGCGTCAAAAAATCGCTTGAGGGAGCGATGAGGGAAATTTATGAAGTTGTCTGAGTTTGGCCGCCTTGGCGCGGTGCGTAGCTGGCTTGCCATGTCAGCATCTGTATTTGTGCTCGCCGCATGTGGAGGAGGGGACGGCACCGCTGCTGCGCCTCCACCGGCGGCCGCTTCTTCGCCTCCGCCACCGCCGCCACCGCCTCCGGTGTCAACGAACACAGCGCCGGTCGCAACCATTCTGACCGACAACGCCACCCCCGATGAAGGTCAGCCCTTCATGGTGGATGCGTCGAGTTCGACCGACCCCGACAATGATGCGCTGACGTTCATGTGGACGCAGACCGCTGGGCCTGATCTTGAGATCGCAGATCCAACATCGCCTACGCAGAGTTTCACGGCTCCGGAGTTGACTGAGACCGTCACCGTGACACTTGAAGTGGAGGTCTCAGACGGAGAGCTGGTCAACACGGCGAGTGTCGATGTTCAGCTTATGAATATTGATCTGTCGCCGGATTTTGATCCGTTTGGAAGTCTACGGGCTACAATACCAACACCGGATAATTCGGATCTGCTGCTTGCCGTGAGCTTTGGAGGAGGTGTCGGTTCCTTGTTGTCTGTTGCTGCTGACACCGCTTCTTCAGGGGCGTTCCTCTTGGAGAATATACCTAATGGCGCGAGTGATGTTGCGGGCGCATTTGCACCTGGGCAGCTGTTTACTGGTCCCTTAAGTGTCGCCCGCGATGCGCTTTCCGTCGGAGCAATCAGTGCTGCTGGTACCGACATTATATTGGTTGCTGAAGAGGGGGGGAATCAACTCAGTGCTGTCAGGGTTCCGCAGTTTTCTGGGCCTTCTGACACGATTGGAGAAGTTATTGTTGAGCAATCGATCGCTGCTCCGTGCACAGTGGAACAAGGGCTTCTATCAGACGTCGGAGTGAACATAGATCCTATATTCGGATCCCTTAACGGTCGCCCGGTGTTCGTTGGTAAGCGGAATTCTGGATTTTCCGTTTTTGAAACTTTGGAATTTAGTACTTTAACGTCAAGCGGAGGGCAAATTAATCTGTTGCAGGCTGTAGATACTGGACAGTCACTATGCGCAATTTCTGCATTCAATGGTCCCATCTCACCTTCTGTGCTCGCCTTAGATGACGATGACCCGCGCGAAGTCCACTTATTTACGACCGATCCCGGGGCACCCAATTTCCAACTTACGCAGTCGGCCATTCTAGATTTTGATAACGCTGAAGATCTTCAACTCGTAGCGTCGGCAAATTCTGGCTCGAGCCTTATTCTCGCTTATACCGATGGTGAACATCGTGGCGAACATCGCATTGTCGTTGTGTCTCTAGACGCCCTGACAGGAGATATCATCCAACAAACGCTCCGTTGGGACGTCGGTATTCCATCTGACATTGAGTTGACTTTCGCTGGTCAGCCATCTGGCACAATGCGGGCTATTGTTGTCATCACATCAACATCGCCCGAGGCCGTAATCTTTGAACCCGATGCTACGGGGGAAAGATTCTCCGAGGAGCCATCTTTTGCTCAAATTGGTCTTGGAGCAAGTTCCGCCGTGGTATCTGGACCGCTTGCTCGAGATTTACGCGTTGCGTTCCCTGATGCCAACGAGATTCGCGAATTCGGTTTCTAATTGAGATCATTTTTTTTGCTTTTCGGGGTGGGATGCATCCTAGTGCAAATTCCCCTCATTTCCCCTGTTGACGTGAGAGAATCCCTGCACTAGAACGCGCGCTTCGACGAGGTGGCCGTGCCAGAATTGGCAGACGCATCTCCCCGAAACAGACAACTCAATTCCCAGCGTGGGTTTGGCGCGCAAACGTTTGCGGCCCGAACACACGCTTTCTTGCGGACGGATGGACCGATGGACAGACAGAATATCCGGATCAGGCTCAAGGCTTTTGATCACCGCGCGCTGGACTTGTCTGCCAAGGAGATCGTCTCCACGGCAAAGCGGACGGGCGCGGATGTGCGCGGCCCAATCCCGCTGCCCACGCGCATTGAGCGTTTCACGGTGAACCGCTCGCCCCACGTTAATAAGAAGTCTCGCGAACAATTTGAGATTCGCACTCACAAGCGGATGCTCGACATCGTCGACCCGACACCTCAGACGGTGGACGCGCTGATGAAGCTGGACCTCTCGGCAGGTGTGGCGGTTGAGATCAAACTTGAGGGAGCTCGCTAATGGCGCTTCCGGCTCAACGTACGGGCGTCGTTGCGCGTAAGCTCGGCATGACCCGCGTCTTTAATGATGATGGCCAGCATGTACCGGTCACTGTCCTCGCGCTTGAGGGTTGTCAGGTCGTCGGTCTGCGTACCGAAGAGGTTCGCACCGTTAAGACCAAGAAGGGCGGCGACCAGGAGCGCACCGACGGCTACACGGCTGTGGTCATGGGTGCAGGCACTAAGAAAGCTAAGCGCGCATCGAAGCCGCTGCGTGGCCAGTTTGCGAAATCAAACGTGGCCCCCAAGGCAAAAGTGGTTGAGTTCCGCGTCAAAGGTAACCTCCCAGAGATCGGCTCCGAAGTGGTGGCCGATCATTTTGTTCCTGGTCAGAAGGTTGATGTGGCTGGGATCACGGTCGGTCGCGGTTTTGCCGGTGCCATGAAGCGCTGGAACTTCGGCGGCCTTCGGGCGACGCACGGTGTGTCTATTTCCCACCGTTCGCATGGATCGACTGGCCAGTGTCAGGATCCCGGCAAGGTCTTCAAGGGTAAGAAGATGGCCGGCCATTATGGTTCCGCGCGCCGCACCGTTCAAAACCTTGAGGTTGTTCGCACTGACACAGAGCGCGGTCTTGTGCTCGTGAAGGGTGCAATCCCCGGCCATGACGGTTCCTGGGTTGAGGTTCGTGACGCTGTTAAGAAAGCGCTTCACGCCGATGCGCCCGAAGCTGGTTCTTTCAAGGCTCCTGAGAAGGCTGCTTCCGGTAAATCCGATGCACCGGCTACGGGTGCGCCAATCGCTGAGGGCTCTCCAGCTGACACCATCGTTTTGGTCGACGGCATCGGTCCCAAAACTGAAGAGCAGCTGAAAGAGAAGGGTGCGGGAACCCTCTCTGCCTTTGTAGCGCTTTCGGATGATGATCGCGCTGCGCTTCTTGAAGAGCTGGGCGTCGCTGACGACGCTGCGAACGAAGACTGGCTCGGCCAAGCAAAAGACATTCTGGCAGGCGGTGAGCCACGCGCTGACGTGGACAAGAAGCTCCTTGCCAAACTGCTTAAAGAGGGCGGCGAATAATGGACGTCTCGGTCAAAACTCTTGCGGGGAAGGCGGCAGGCAAAGCCAAGCTTGATCCTGCGATTTTCGGCGTGGAGGAGATCCGCTCCGACATTCTGCACCGCGTTGTGCGCTGGCAGCTCGCCAAGCGTCAGGCTGGTACGCACAAGACGCAGGAGCGCGGCGACGTTTCTGTGACCACTAAGAAATATGTGCGCCAGAAGGGCTCTGGCGGTGCGCGTCATGGTTCGCGTAATGCGAATATTTTTGTTGGCGGTGCGGTTGCGCATGGTCCTCGTGTTCGTAGTCATGCGCACAGCTTGCCGAAGCGTATTCGTAAAATGGCCTTGGCTCACGCGTTGTCGTCCAAGGTGAAAGACGACGCGCTTATCATCCTTGAGGACGCTAAGCTTGATGCGCCGAAGACGAAAGATCTTCGCGGTCAGCTTGCTGGGCTCGGCATTGATAACGCGCTGATTATTGGCGGCGTTGATGTTGATGAGAATTTTGCTCGCGCGGCGCGCAACATTCCAAATGTCGATGTGCTTCCGGTGATTGGTCTCAACGTTTATGACGTGATGCGCCGCAAGACGCTCGTCCTCACAAAAGACGCCGTAGACGGCATTTCGCAGCGCTTTGAAGGTAAACTTCAAGGCGCTTCGCCGTTTTCGAAGGACAATTTCGTTGATGACATTCAACTCGTCGACGGCATTGGTCCAAAGGTTGCCAAGCTTCTTCGTCAGAATGGTGCCGGCACACTTACAGGATATGTTGCGCTGTCAGATGGTGATCGGGACGCGCTGCTCGAGAAGGTTGGTAAGGCTGAAAAGGCGAAAACCGAAGACTGGCTCGGTCAGTGTAAGGAAATGATTGCCGGTGAGGCTCCGCGCGCCAAAGTCGATCGTGAATATGCTGCCCGCCAGCTCGCCAAGCGCGCGAAGGAGGGCAAGTAAGTCATGGCCGACGTAAAAAATCATCATTACGACACGATCCTGGCTCCGCACATCACGGAGAAGGCCACTTATGCGTCTGAGGACAATAAGGTGATCTTCAAAGTCGCGATCAATGCTGACAAGGCAACGATCAAAGAGGCTGTTGAAAATCTGTTCAAAGTCAAAGTGACCAAGGTCAACACCGTCAAAGTGAAGGGCAAAACCAAGCGCTTCCGCGGTGTGGCTGGGCGTCGTCCCGATTGGAAAAAAGCGATCGTGACGCTTCAGGATGGCCAGTCCATCGATATCACGACGGGGCTGTAGGAGAGAGATATGGCACTGAAGACATTCAATCCGACCTCTCCCGGCCGTCGCCAGCTTGTGCTGGTGGATCGGTCCGAGTTGCACAAGGGCAAGCCTGTCAAAGCGCTTACCGAGGGTCTCACGAAATCCGGTGGTCGTAACAATAATGGCCGCATCACATCCCGTCGTCGCGGCGGTGGTGCGAAACGTCTCTATCGCAAAATCGACTTCAAGCGGAACAAGTTTGACGTCGAAGCGACAGTCGAGCGTTTAGAGTATGATCCAAACCGGACGGCGTTCATTGCGCTGATTAAATATACGGACGGCGAGCAAGCATACATTCTTGCGCCTCAGCGTCTGGCTGTCGGCGACAAGGTGATTTCGTCTGCCAAGGCCGACATCAAGCCGGGCAACACGCTGCCGCTGAAGAACATCCCCGTGGGTACGATCATTCACAACATCGAGCTGAAGCCTCAAAAGGGTGGTCAGATGATCCGCTCTGCCGGCGCTTACGCTCAGCTAGTTGGCCGTGACGGCGGTTACGCACAGATCAAGCTTGCCTCCGGTGAGCTGCGCATGGTGCTCGATCGTTGCTTAGCGACGGTTGGGGCCGTGTCGAACCCTGACAACATGAACCAGGTGATGTCGAAGGCGGGTCGTAACCGCTGGAAGGGCAAGCGCCCGTCGGTTCGCGGTGTTGTCATGAACCCATTCGATCACCCGCATGGTGGTGGTGAAGGTAAGTCCTCCGGTGGCCGTCATCCTGTGACGCCATGGGGTAAGAAAACCCGTGGTCCTAAGACCCGTAAAAACAAGGCCACGGATCGTCTGATCATCCGTCGTCGTAACGCGAAACGATAGGGGAGCTTTAGAAATGCCACGCTCCACATGGAAAGGGCCGTTTGTAGACGGCTATCTCCTCAAGAAAGCCGAAGCGGCTCAGGAAGCAACGAAGCGTCAGGTCATCAAGACCTGGTCTCGGCGTTCGACAATTCTGCCGCAATTCGTTGGCCTCAATTTTCAGGTTCACAACGGCAACAAGTTTGTTCCCGTCATGATCACTGAAGAGATGGTTGGCCATAAGCTTGGCGAGTTCGCGCCAACGCGGACCTATTACGGTCACGGCGCAGACAAGAAGGCGAAGCGGAAATAGCCATGGCGAAGTCCAAGAACCCTCCTAAGCAAGCTGCCCACGAAGCCCGCGCTGTGCTCCGCATGCTGCGTATCAGTCCTCAGAAGCTGAACCTGCTGGCGCAGCAGATCCGCGGACTGACAGCTGAGAAAGCGCTAAACGAGCTTGAGTTCTCTCCCAAGCGTCACGCTGCGGACGTTCGCAAATGTCTGCAGAGCGCGATCGCGAACGCTGAGAACAATCACAATCTCGATATCGACTCTCTGGTTGTCAGCCAGGCCCATGTCGGCAAGAATCTTGTAATGAAGCGCATTCGTGCCCGGGCCCGTGGCCGTGCGGCTCGTATCATGAAGCCATTTTCCCAGCTTACCATTGTGTTGACCGATACATCGGCCACGCCTGAAGAGGAGGCCGCGTAATGGGTCAGAAAGTAAATCCTGTCGGGCTTCGCCTCGGCATCAACCGCACTTGGGATAGCCGCTGGTATGCAGACAGCGCCGACTATGGTCGTCTGCTCCATGAAGACCTCGCCATCGAGAAGTATATTCGTGGCAAGCTCAAGCAGGCCGGTATCTCCAAGATTATCATCGAGCGCCCGCACAAGAAGTGCCGCGTGACAATCCACACAGCGCGTCCCGGTCTTGTGATCGGTAAGAAGGGTGCTGACATCGAAGCGCTCCGCAAGAAGCTCGCATCCATGGTGTCGGACGAGGTGTTTGTGAACCTCGTTGAGGTGCGCAAGCCAGAGATTGATGCGGCTCTCGTTGCTGAGGATATCGCGCGTCAGCTAGAGCGCCGGGCGTCGTTCCGCCGCGCTATGAAGCGGTCTATCCAGTCGGCGACGCGTCTTGGCGCTCAGGGCGTTCGCGTCATGGTCGCTGGCCGCCTTGGCGGCGCTGAGATTGCCCGGACCGAACAGTATGCTGAAGGCTCCGTGCCGCTTCACACGCTGCGCGCCGACATCGACTACGGCACAGCAGAAGCGCTGACCACCTATGGCATCATCGGCATCAAGGTCTGGGTCTACAAAGGCGAGATCATGGAGCACGACCCGATGGCTCAGGACCGCAAGCTTGAGTCTTCCGGTCAGTCGCGCGCCCGTTCAACCAATCAACGTGGTCCTGCGTCCGGGGCCGCCAATGCACCAGCGGGAGCGTAATAGATGCTTCAGCCAAAACGCACAAAATTCCGGAAGGCTTTTAAGGGCCGGATCAAGGGGAATGCGAAGGGCGGCTTTACGCTGAACTTCGGATCCTATGGTCTGAAGGCGCTCGAGCCTGAGCGGGTTACGGCTCGCCAGATCGAAGCGACCCGTCGTGCCGTGACGCGTCACATGAAACGGCAGGGCAAGGTCTGGATCCGCGTGTTCCCCGATCTGCCTGTTTCGGCCAAACCGATTGAAGTTCGTATGGGTAAAGGTAAGGGCTCGACTGACCGGTGGGTCGCTCGCGTTAAGCCTGGCCGTATCCTGTTTGAGATCGACGGTGTGTCCGAAGAGGTCGCTCAGGAAGCCCTTCGTCTGGGTGCTGCAAAGCTGCCGGTGAAGTGCAAAATCGTTAAACGCATGGAAGGGGTCTAGTCATGGCGAAAGCTGTTAAAGCCGCTGACGTGCGGGCCAAATCTGAGGACCAGCTGAAAGAGCAACTTTCTTCGTTGAAGAAAGAGCAGTTCAATCTCCGTTTCCAGACGGCGACGGGTCAGCTTGAGAAAACAAACCGCATCCGCGAAGTGCGCCGCAACATTGCGCAGATCAAAACGATCCTTCGCGAAAAAGCGGCCGAGAGCTAGGAGACGAGACATGCCAAAGCGAATTATGGAAGGTGTGGTGGTCTCCACCAAGCAGGACAAGACGGCGATCGTGAAGGTCGAGCGTACGTTCCTGCACCCGCTTCTGAAGAAGATTGTGCGTCGCTCGAAAAAGTATCACGCGCATGATGAGAAAAACGCTGCTCAAGAAGGCCAGACGGTCTCGATCGTTGAGTGTGCACCTAGATCCAAGCTGAAGCGATGGGAACTCGTTGACGGGCAAGGAGATGCTGCATGATCCAGATGCAATCCAACCTGCGCGTCGCGGATAATTCCGGTGCTCGCCGCGTCCAGTGCATCAAGGTGCTGGGCGGTGCGGGTCGGCGTTATGCGTCTGTCGGTGACGTGATTGTTGTGTCCGTAAAGGAAGCAATCCCGACCGGCCGCGTGAAGAAAGGTGACGTGCGCCGCGCTGTCGTCGTTCGCGTTGCCAAGGACATCAAGCGTCCTGACGGCTCGGCTATCCGCTTCGATACGAACGCTGCCGTTCTGATCAATAACAATAACGAGCCGATCGGCACACGGATCTTTGGCCCCGTTCCTCGTGAACTGCGCGCCAAGAACCACATGAAGATTATCTCGCTTGCTCCGGAGGTGCTGTAGCTATGGCTGCCAGAGTGAAAACAGGTGACCGCGTCATGGTCACAGCTGGAAAAGACAAAGGCAAGACCGGTCAGGTCCTGCGCGTCGTCAAGGATACGAACCGTGTGGTTGTTCAGGGTGTGAATGTCGTGAAGCGCCATTCGAAGCCAACCCAGGTTGATCCGCAGGGTGGCATCAAGACCTTTGAAGCACCGATCCACTTGTCGAACGTGTCCCACGTAGATCCGCGCGACGGCAAACCAGTTCGCATTGGATTCAAGATAGATGAGCACGGACGCAAGATCCGTTTCGCAAAACGTTCAGGGGAGTCGATCGATGTCTGATACATACGAACCACGGCTCAAGAAGAAGTATCGCGACGAAATTCGCGGCAAGATGCAAGAGCAGTTCGAGTATTCGAACCCGATGCTCGTACCCAAGCTCGACAAGGTCGTGATCAATATGGGTGTCGGTGAGGCCGTTCAGGACTCCAAGAAGATCAAATCCGCCCTTGCTGAGCTTGAGCTGATTGCAGGTCAGAAGCCGATGCCGACCAAGGCACGCAAGTCGATCGCTGGCTTTAAGCTGCGTGAAGGCATGACCATCGGCGCAAAGGTCACGCTTCGCCGCGACCGGATGTTCGAATTCCTTGACCGTCTGACAACGATTGCGTTGCCACGCGTGAAGGACTTCCGGGGTCTCAACGGCAAGAGTTTTGACGGCAACGGTAACTTCGCCATGGGCGTTAAGGAACACATCGTTTTCCCTGAGATCAATTACGATCAGGTCGACGATATTCGCGGTATGGACATCATCGTCTGCACCACAGCGAAAACAAATGAAGAGGCGAAGGCGCTGCTCTCCGAGTGCGGCTTCCCGTTTCGGAATTAGGCGCGAGGGACTGAAGATATGGCCAAGAAAAGCGCAGTCGAAAAGAACAATCGCCGCAAGAAGTTGGCGGAACAGTACGCTGCAAAGCGTGAGAAGCTGAAAGCTATGGCAATGGATGAAAACCTCTCTCTTGAAGAGCGGTTCAAGGCGCGCCTTAAGCTCGCTGAGCTGCCACGTAATTCGGCACCAAGCCGCGTCCGTAACCGCTGTGAAGTCACAGGGCGTCCACGTGGGTATTACCGCAAGATGCGTATGTCGCGGATTGCGCTTCGCGAACTCGGGTCTCTCGGCAAAGTGCCGGGCCTCGTAAAGTCGAGTTGGTAGGGGAGTAGGACGATATGAACATTTCTGATCCCGTCGGAGACATGCTGACACGCATCCGTAATGCCCAATTACGCGGCATGACAGTCGTCTCCACACCAGCATCCAAGATGCGCGTTCGCGTGCTTGAGGTTCTTGAAGCGGAAGGCTTCATTCGCGGCTTCACTGAGGTCGAGAAAGATGGTCGCCGCAATATTGAAATCGAGCTGAAGTATTATGATGGCGCGCCGGTCATCAAGGAGATCAAGCGTGTCTCCAAGCCGGGCCGCCGCGTGTATTCGTCGGTTGGAGATATCCCGCTCGTCCGTAACGGACTTGGCATTTCCATTCTGTCCACATCAAAAGGCGTTATGTCTGACAATGTGGCGCGTACGGAAAATGTCGGCGGCGAAATTCTCTGCCGGGTATTCTAAGGGAATCTAACCATGTCACGTATTGGCAAACTCCCGATCACTGTTCCAAGCGGCACGACCGTTAATGTGAGCGGTCAAACTGTCGAGGCGAAAGGTGCCAAGGGCGCTCTTTCTATGGTCCTGTCTGACCTCGTTGAGCCATCAATGGATGATGGTGCGCTGGTCATCAAACCTCGCGCTGATCTCGTTGAGAAGGCTGAAAAGCGCGTCGCTGAGAATGACGCCAAGGGTCGTAAGAAGATCACGTTCGCAGAAGCGCTGGACGGTGCCGCTCGTACGCAGTGGGGCACAGCTCGCGCTCGTGCTGCTAACCTGGTCGAAGGCGTCTCGAACGGCTTCGTCAAAAATCTTGAGCTCGTTGGCGTTGGATATCGTGCACAGATGCAAGGGCAGGGCGTGAAGCTGTCTCTCGGGCTTTCGCATGATGTGGTTTATCAGCCACCGGAGGGTATTAAGCTGTCCGCGCCAAAACCGACCGAGATCATTGTCGAGGGTATCGACAAGCAGGTTGTTGGTCAGGTCGCTGCTGAGATCCGGAAATTCCGCCCGCCAGAGCCCTATAAAGGCAAAGGCATTCGCTACAGCGATGAATATGTCCGCCGCAAAGAAGGCAAGAAGAAGTAAGTCATGAAGACGACACGGGAAAAATCACAGCGCCGCGCTCAACGGACCCGCACCCGGCTCAAGAAGCTGGCAAACGGTCGTCCGCGCTTGTCTATTGCGCGTTCGCACAAGAATATCTCCGCTCAGATTATCGATGATGAGGCTGGCATTACGCTAGCATCGGCGTCGACTCTAGAGCCGGATTTCCGCAAGAAATCCAAAGGCGGCGACAGTTCTGCGGCTGCGGCTGTTGGCACTTTGATCGCTGAGCGGGGAAAGAAAGCCGGGATCGAGGACGTCATCTTCGATCGCGGATCCTATTTGTTTCACGGCCGAGTGAAAGCTCTGGCAGAGGCTGCCCGCGAGGGCGGTCTGAAGTTCTAGGAGGCTTTGATGGCTGAAGAGCAGGGTAATAGCGGCGGCCGTGGTCGCGGACGTGGTCGGGGCCGAGATCGTCGCGACGAAGAGCAGTCCGAACTCGTAGACAAGCTGGTTGGCATTAACCGCGTCGCCAAGACAGTGAAGGGCGGTAAGAACTTCGGTTTCGCTGCGCTCGTTGTTGTGGGCGATGGCAAGGGCCGCGCTGGCTTTGGTAAGGGTAAGGCTCGCGAAGTGCCCGAAGCGATCCGTAAGGCAACCGAGGAAGCCAAGCGTAATCTTGTGCGTATTCCGCTTCGCGAAGGTCGCACTTTGCACCATGACGGCCGCGGTCGTTGGGGCGCTGGTAAGGTCGTTCTCCGCGCAGCGCCTCCCGGAACGGGTGTGATCGCAGGTGGTCCAATGCGTGCTGTCATGGAAGTGCTTGGCGTTCAGGATGTGGTTGGTAAATCGCTCGGCTCGTCAAACCCATACAACATGGTCCGCGCAACCTTCGATGCCTTGAAGAACCAGGCGAGCCCGCGTTCAGTTGCGTCGAAACGCGGCCTTAAGGTTCAGGATATTGTAAGCCGCCGCACCGATGGTGCCTCTGAAGTCGGCATGGCCGAAACAGTATAGGATTAGAGAGCAAGAGCGATGGCTAAAAAGACAATTACTGTCCGCCAAACCGGCAGCCCCATCCGCCGCAACAACACGCAGCGGGCAACGCTTGTCGGCCTCGGTCTCAATAAAGTAGGCCGTACTCGGACGCTCGAGGACACCCCGTCGGTACGGGGCATGATTAATAAGGTCTCGCATATGATCGAGATCGTGGAGGAGGGAGCGTAGGCCTTATTGGCTAACATCGTTCCCGGACGTGACGGATATGAAACTGAACGAACTCTCCCCGAAAGCTGGCTCTACCAGCACGCGCAAGCGGATTGGCCGCGGCGTCGGCTCAGGAAAGGGCAAGACCGGCGGACGCGGCGTCAAAGGTCAGAAGTCCCGCTCAGGTGTCGCCCTGAATGGATTCGAAGGCGGCCAGATGCCAATTTATATGCGCCTGCCGAAGCGCGGATTTAACAAGCCGAACGCGCAGACGTTTACCTGGATTAATCTTGGAAAGCTTGGCGCTGCCATTGAAGCCGGAAAACTGGACACCAAGTCAGAGATCACCGAGACTGTGCTCGTTGAGTCTGGTGTGGTTCGCCGAGCCAAGGATGGGATACGCCTTCTCGGTAATGGCGATGCGCCCAAGGGGCTCAACATTACTGTGACCGGTGCATCAAAGTCTGCTGTTGAGGCAGTCGAGAAAGCCGGCGGCAAAGTGACGGTCACGGGAGCTAGTACAGAAGAAGCGGCCTGATCTGCTGCTCAAATTTCTGTTCTGACTCTTCACAAATCTCATTTCGCCGCCAATCTTGGCGGCGAAATCGTGTTCGGAGGATTCGCACGTGGCATCTGCTGCAGAACAAATGGCGCGCAGCGTCAATTTTGAGACCTTCTCTAAAGCGAAGGATCTGCAGAAACGCATAATGTTCACTCTGGGCATTTTGCTGATTTATCGCCTCGGTACGTTCATTCCTGTTCCGGCGATCGATCCAGAACAGTTCCGGATCATTTTCGACCAACAGTCGGGTGGCCTTCTTGGCCGGTTCGACATGTTTGCCGGCGGTGCCATCGAGCGGATGAGTATCTTCGCGCTGAATGTGATGCCGTACATCACAGCGTCGATCATTATTCAGATGATGGCGACGGCCTCACCGACTCTTTCTCAGCTCAAGAAGGAAGGGGAGGTCGGCCGACAGCAGATCAACCAATACACGCGGTATCTGACCGTCGCTTTTGCGCTCGTTCAATCTTTCGGGATCGCGATCGGGCTTCAGGCCGTGGCCTTGGACGGCATTCCGTCCTGGTTCTTCGTTCTGACTTGCGTGGTAACGCTGACAGGCGGCACGATTTTCCTGATGTGGCTCGGTGAGCAGGTCACGGCGCGAGGTATCGGGAACGGTATTTCGTTGATCATCTTCGCTGGTATCATCGCCGAAATGCCAACCGCACTGTTCAACCTGCTCCGTCAGGCGGGCGAGAACGCGGTCTCGCCGCTCTTTATTATCGCGCTGATCGCCCTTGTCGTCGTGCTCATTCTTTTCATCGTGTTCATGGAGCGCTCGCAGCGACGACTGATCATCCAGTACCCCAAGCGTCAGCAGGGCAATCAGATCATGCAAGGGCAGAATTCATTCCTGCCACTGAAGCTGAACACGTCGGGTGTGATCCCACCCATCTTCGCCTCGGCCATCCTGCTTCTTCCAACGACGGCCATTGGCTTCAGTGGTGGAAACGCCGCCGCGGGTCAGGCTCCGCAGTCTGGCGGTGGTGCGGTAGGGGACGCTTTGCAGTGGCTTGCGATCAATTTCGGCTACAATACCTGGGGCTTCATCATCGCCTACGGTATTCTGATCGCCTTCTTCACCTTCTTCTACACGTCGATCACCTTCAATCCGGAGGAAACCGCTGACAATCTGCGCAAGCATGGCGGTTTCATTCCCGGCATTCGTCCCGGTAAGAATACCGCCAAATATATCGATTACGTGCTGACCCGCCTCACCGTCATCGGCGCAGCTTATCTCGTCTTTGTCTGCGTGATGCCCGACATATTGCGCATGAACTACCCAACCGTCCCTGCCGTCCTAAATGGTATGTCGTTACTGATCATTGTCTCCGTGACAATGGATACGGTTTCGCAAATACAATCGCACCTCATTGCTCATCAATATGAGGGCATGATCAAGAAATCACGTCTGGGAGGGCGCAAACGGTGAACATAATTCTTTTTGGGCCGCCGGCTGCCGGAAAGGGTACGCAGGCGAAGCGCCTTGTCGCCGAACATGGCTATATACAATTATCTACCGGTGACATGCTCCGGGCGGCGCGCTCCTCGGGCTCAGAACTGGGCGACAAGGTTGCAGCCATAATGGATGCCGGGACTCTGGTTTCCGACGAGATTGTTATTGCGCTGATCGAAGAGCAGCTTGACCTCAATCCGAACGCTGCCGGTTTCATCTTTGACGGGTTTCCGCGCACCGTTCCCCAAGCCGAAGCGCTAGATGCTTGCTTGTCTGCACGCGGGCAGAAAGTGGACGTGGTCGTTCGTCTGTTGGTGAATGACGAGAAGCTGATTGAGCGGATTACCAAGCGTTTCAACGAAGAAGGTCGCAAGGACGACAACCCAGCGACGTTCTCTCACCGGCTCGACCAATACAACGCGAATACGGCTCCGCTGATCCCTCTCTACGCCGATCAGGGGAAGCTGGTTGAGGTAGATGGTATGGCGACAATCGATGCGGTTTCCGCGGGCATCGACGCTGCTCTGAAAGAAGCCGTTTAATAGGTACAATTGCCTGTTGACGCGCGCATTTAGGGGCCTATAACGCCTTCTTCGCTAGACGACTAGGGCCCGGCGCGTGTGATGGTTCGTTCATTATGCGTCTACGGGCTCGTTTGAGTTTCAGGAGACGAAATTGGCCCGCATAGCAGGCGTCAACATACCGACGAATAAACGCGTTGAAGTCGCGTTACGATATATACACGGCATTGGTCCGGCAAAAGCACGTGAAATTACAGAAAAGGTTGGCATCACCGCTGACCGACGTGTGGCTGACCTCACCGATTCAGAAGTGATCCAGATCCGCGAAACGATCGACGCGGACTATATGGTGGAAGGGGACCTCCGCAGGGAAGTGTCCATGAATATCAAGCGCTTGATGGATTTGGGTTGCTATCGCGGCCTTCGCCACCGTCGCCGCCTACCGGTGCGCGGTCAGCGTACCCACACCAATGCCCGCACCCGCAAAGGCCCCGCGCGGCCAATTGCTGGTAAGAAGAAATAGGAGGCGAACATGGCTCGGGATACGCAGCGCGTTCGTCGTCGCGAACGAAAAAATATTACCTCTGGCATCGTCCACGTGAATGCCAGCTTTAACAATACGATGGTGACCATCACTGATGCTCAGGGAAATACAATCTCCTGGCAGTCAGCCGGTGGTATGGGCTTCAAGGGATCGCGGAAGTCGACCCCCTATGCAGCTCAGGTGGCTGCTGAAGACGCGGTCAAAAAGGCTCAGGAGCATGGACTGAAAACCGTAGAGGTGAATGTTCGCGGCCCTGGATCTGGTCGTGAGTCAGCGCTTCGTGCGCTTCAGGCTGCCGGGCTCACCGTCACATCGATCCGGGATACGACGCCCATTCCCCATAATGGATGCCGTCCTCCCAAACGTCGCCGCGTATAGAACGCAGGCAAACTACCACTCCCAGGAAAGGGACAGGCCATGGCCGATACCGATGTCAGTGTAAATGACCGTAACTGGAAAGAATTGATCCGTCCGAACCGCCCGGTGATTGAAGAGGGCTACGATCCGGATCGTAAAGCAAAACTCGTTGTTGAACCGCTTGAGCGGGGCTTCGGCACCACGCTTGGAAATGCTCTTCGCCGCGTGCTCCTGTCGTCCTTGCAAGGCGCAGCAATTACCGGCGTTCAAATTGACGGCGTCGTTCACGAGTTTTCATCCATCCCGGGCGTTCGGGAAGACGTCACAACGATCGTGTTGAACCTGAAGCAGGTCGCCATTGATATGCAGTCCGATACGCCAAAGCGTATGGTTCTGAAGGCGTCTGGCTCTGGCCCAGTGAAAGCTGGTCAGATCGAAACGTCTGGCGACATTCAGATTCTCAACCCGGATCTTGTCATCTGTCACCTGGACGACGGTGCCGAGCTTCGCATGGAGTTCACTGTTGCGACGGGTAAGGGATATGTACCGGCAGATCAGAACCGTCCAGAGGATGCAGCCATTGGTTTCATCCCGGTTGATTCGATCTACAGCCCCGTGCGCCGTGTTGGCTACCAGGTGGAAGACACCCGGGAAGGCCAGGTGCTCGACTATGACAAACTCATTCTGACGGTTGAAACCGACGGCTCGATCACACCAGAGAATGCCGTGGCCTACGCTGCGCGCATTATTCAGGATCAACTTCAGCTCTTCATCACCTTTGATGAGCCGGTTGTTGAGGCTCAGGTTACTGAAGAGCAGGATCTCGGCTTCAATCCGGTCCTCCTCAAGAAAGTGGATGAGCTTGAGCTGTCTGTGCGCTCGGCGAACTGCCTCAAGAACGATAATATCGTTTACATAGGCGACCTCATTCAGAAGTCAGAAGCAGAGATGTTGCGCACACCAAACTTTGGTCGGAAGTCGCTGAACGAGATCAAGGAAGTGCTCGCAGGCATGGGTCTGCATCTGGGCATGGAAGTCGCCGACTGGCCGCCGGAAGACATTGAAAGCCTCGCGAAGAAATTCGACGATCATCACTAACAGGATACCACTAGCAGGGGTCTGAGAAGGGCCCTTCAGGGAGACAGGAAAATGCGCCACGGACTTGCGCACCGCAAACTGAACCGGACAGCGTCACACCGCAAAGCGATGTTCGCGAATATGGCATCCTCGCTCATCACCCATGAGCAGATCGTCACGACCCTTCCGAAAGCCAAAGAGCTGAAGCCGATTATGGATAAGCTCGTAACTTTGGCGAAGAAGGGCGATCTGGCGTCACGCCGCCGCGCGATTTCTCAGATCCGTGACAAGGACGCTGTGAAGAAACTCTTCGAGGTTATGGGTGATCGCTATGCCGACCGGAACGGCGGGTATACTCGCGTTTTAAAGGCGGGCTTTCGTCACGGCGACAACGCTCCTATGGCGGTCATCGAACTCGTGGATCGCGATCCAGAGGCTCGCGGAGCTGGTGATCGCGCGCGCGTCGAAGCTGAAGAAGCGGCTGCCGAAGAGCTGTAAGCAATCGGCACCGATTATTCACTTTAAATTCAGAGGCCCCGCGCTTATTTGCGTGGGGCTTTTGATTCTGGTCGTAAGCAGCTGAAATTATGACCGAAATGTCATGTTGCTTGACCACAGAGGTGATCGACCCGCCGTAAAGGAGCCATAGAGTATGACTACATCTTCCCCTATGACCCGCCACGTTTCGAAATTTCTCGCAGGATCTATCGCACTGGTCCTGTTTCTAC
Source organism: Pseudomonadota bacterium (assembly GCA_039033955.1). GTDB lineage: Bacteria > Pseudomonadota > Alphaproteobacteria > Caulobacterales > Hyphomonadaceae > CALLCD01. The sequence continues at coordinate 166,913 of JBCCBQ010000007.1, read as the reverse complement.
TCCTCGTCTTGCTTGTTCCGGTCCTCGATCAGCGTGCTTCGGCACAGCTTGAAGAGGTCGGCGAGTCGCAGCTCGTACCGGTTTCCGCAGCCGAGATTGTCCCCGCGAGCCAATCGCAGCTGGACCTTACATTCGCGCCCCTCGTTAAGCAGGCATCTCCGGCCGTTGTGAACGTTTACACCAGCAGGACGATTCGTGCCGCCGTCTCACCCTTCGCCAATGATCCCCGCTTTCGCCGGTTCTTTGGGCCGCAGCGCCAGCAGGAGCGCGTTCAAGGGTCGCTCGGTTCAGGTGTGATCGTCGGGCAGGATGGCGTTGTGGTGACCAACAACCACGTGGTCGAGGGTGCCGAAGAATTTCGGATCGTTCTTTCTGATCGCCGCGAGTATCCAGCGGAACTGATCCTGGCAGATGAGCGCACGGATCTTGCGGTCCTGAAGATCGATGATTCCGCTGGAAACCTGCCAACACTTCCTTTCGCCGATACACGTGACCTCGAAGTTGGTGATCTTGTTCTTGCCATTGGCAACCCGTTTGGCGTTGGCCAGACCGTAACAAGCGGCATCGTTTCAGCGACCGCGCGGACCGATGTTGGCATTTCTGACTATGCCTTCTTCATCCAGACCGACGCGGCCATTAATCCAGGTAATTCCGGTGGGGCGTTGATAGACAATCGCGGTCAGCTTGTTGGCGTCAACACAGCGATCTTCTCTCGCTCAGGTGGCTCCAATGGTATTGGTTTCGCCATTCCTTCAGAGATGGTCCAGCGGGTTGTAGATGCAGCGGTCAATGAAGGACGTATCACGCGCCCATGGCTTGGCCTGAAGGGGCAGTCGGTCAGTTTCGACATTGCTCAATCACAGGGACTAGATCGTCCGGTCGGCGTGATCGTGACGGAAGTCTATGAGGGCGGCCCGGCAGAGCAGGCGGACCTTCGCCGCGGTGACCTCGTTACCGCCATTGATGGGCGCGAGGTTTACGACGAACGCGGCCTCAATTTCTTCACGGCCACCATGTCGCCTGGCGAGACTGTTGAGTTGGACGTACTGCGCGGCGGACAGTCGTTCAAAGCCAATGTTCCGCTGTCGCCCCCTCCAGGTGCAACGGATGGCGAGGTTCGGCTTCTCGAGGGCCGTCATCCATTTTCCGGAGCAGAGGTCGCTGAGCTTTCGCCCGCCCTTGCTGAGTCCATGAGTAAGGATCCGTTTGCAAAAGGGCTCCTCGTGAACCGTATGCTTCGGCGCAGTTATGCCTGGCGCGTTGGCGTACGTCCGGGCGACATCATTATTGCGGTGAATGGCAGTCAGACGACCACGTTCCGCGAGCTTGATCGCGCGCTCTCATCTGGTGATGGCGCATGGCAAGTCACCATCGAACGCAACGGTCAACGCATTACGAGTAATGTTCGGCTCTAGGCCGAGGTAATGCTCGGGCGGCAGTGCTGTTTCAGCATGCCGCACACGGTGATACGGTTCCGCCAACGAGTGGAGGCGGATGTTCATGCGATTGCTATCAATCGGCAATGTATTGGCGCTGGTGGTTGGCCTTGCGCCAGCGTGCGCGCAACCAAGCACCGCAGATCCACTTGAGGTCTATATCGTCCGGCATGCAGAGAAGATCCGTACCGGCGACTCCTCGATCGACAACAATTGTGCGCCCGGTCCTCGCTTGACGGATGAGGGGTTTGCCCGTGCTATGGATTTACGTGAGCTGTTCGCCGATGCCGACATTGACGGTGTTTTCTCCACCAATTGTCGTCGCACCATTCAGACCGGTATTCTGGTAGCAGCTGACCACGGCGACGACGGCCTGCGTCCCTCTGACAATGATGATAGCTATGCGCCCATCACACTCTACGATGCACCGGAAACCCTAGCCGAGCAGTTCGACAACATGACTGGCCGATATCTCGTCATAGGTCACAGCAATACGATGAAAGTCATGATCGAGGCTTTGGGCGCGATATTTGAAGGCGGGCCGGTCGTGTCCGGCGAAAATGACCGTCTCTACACGGTGTCGCGCAATTCGAGTGGCCGATATTCGGTTTCCGGTCTTTGCTCCTTTGGTGAAGCGTTTGCGAGGCCGGAGGGGCGCGAACTTCCAGCGTGTGAGCCCATAAAGTGACAGACCTCTTCTCTGCGTCCGGTCTGGCCGACGAGGCCCCGCAGCCTCTTGCTGATCGGCTGCGCCCGCAATCTCTCGGTGATGTTGTCGGTCAGGACCATTTGGTCGGAACAAGCGGTTCCCTCCGCCAGTTGTTAAGCGCACCGCAGTTTCCATCGATCATTCTCTGGGGTCCGCCGGGTGTCGGCAAGACAACGATTGCCCAGCTCCTCGCCGCTGAGACAGACCTCGAGTTTGAGGCGCTCTCTGCCGTCTTTTCTGGGGTGAAGGATCTCCGCGCCGCGTTCGACCGTGCCGAGACCCGGCGTCAGACCGGGCAGGGCACGCTTCTGTTTGTCGATGAGATCCACAGATTCAATCGCGCCCAGCAGGACGGCTTCCTGCCTTTCGTCGAGCGGGGCATTGTCACGCTTGTTGGCGCAACGACCGAGAATCCAAGTTTTGAGATCAATGGCGCGCTTCTGTCCCGTTGTCAGGTGCTCGTACTCAACCGTCTCGACGAAGTGGCTCTGGAACTGCTGCTTGCGCGCGCGGAAACGGTGATGGATCGTGCAGCTCCGCTTGATGCCGATGCCCGCTCAGCGTTGCTTGGCATGGCAGACGGGGACGGCCGGTTCCTGCTCAACCTGACCGAACAGGTGTTTGCGCTGGCGAAGACAGGTGAGATTTTCAATCGCGATGAGCTGACCAGCAAACTTCAACGCCGCGCACCGACCTATGACAAGGATCGCGACGGCCACTACAATCTCATCTCAGCGCTGCACAAGTCCGTGCGCGGATCAGATCCGGACGCGGCCCTTTACTGGTTTGCCCGCATGCTGGAAGGTGGAGAGGATCCGCGCTTTCTGGCCCGCCGCCTTGTGCGTATGGCGTCTGAGGATATCGGTCTGGCTGATCCAACGGCTCTCTTGATCACGAATGAGGCGGCGCGTACCTATGAACGCCTCGGTAGCCCGGAAGGCGAGCTCGCCCTTGCGCAGGCCGTTATCCATCTCGCTACCGCTCCCAAATCAAATTCCGCCTATGTCGCCTACAAGGCGGCTCGCAAATCCGCTCGGGAGACTGGGACGCTCACTCCGCCCAAACATATTCTCAATGCGCCGACAGCGCTTATGAAGGACGAAGGCTATGGGGCTGGATATCAATATGATCACGATGCGGAGGATGGCTTTTCCGGTCAGAATTATTTCCCGGATGAGATGGCCCGCGAGGCGTTCTATTCACCGAAAGGTGAGGGCCGCGAGAAGGCCATAAAGGAACGGCTGGAGTACTGGGCGAGGCTTCGCCGCTCGCGTGAGTGAGCTGCTGCCCACGTTTGGTCATCCGAAACCGGCGAGGCGAAGACTGCTCCAGCAAGATGCGTTTAGTGTCTTGTCTGACCGACGTATTGAATAGCCACGCTCACAGAGCTACCACACCTTGTGAAGCGGATTGACCGCCGGGAACAAACGGAAACGGATGATCCTATGATCGCTTACTCAACAGTCGGCACAAATGACATGGATCGATCGATCGCTTTTTATGATGCCGTCTTCGTTGCGTTGGGCGGCGTGCGCGAGGTGACCGATGCGAATTGGACAAGATATGGACGGGCCGGAGAGCGCGCCAAGGTCTGCCTCACAACACCATTCGACGGTCAGCCGGCGACCCGCGGGAATGGCGCGATGCTGGCGTTCGAAGTGCAGGGCTACGAGGCCATCGATGCGTTTCACTCTGCCGCATTAGCCCTTGGCGGGACAGATGAAGGCGCGCCCGGAATACGCGAAGGCACGCATTATGTTGCTTATGTTCGCGATCCCGACGGCAACAAACTCTGCGCTTTTGCGCCGAAGGAGAGTTAGCACTGCGCTAGTGGACCTGGGTGCAGGCGATGGTCAGGTCCTGCTCCGTTATGTGTGTTTTTGGCTAGTTGCCGAAGTGGTCTTAGGGCTAGGGCCCGGTGTGGGGCAGTTAATACCGCTGTTCTAATTGGTGGAACGCGCGGGCTTTAAGTGCCGCTCGAAAAAATCGAGCATGGCGGGATATGCTACGCCTTTGATCTTCGCCTCTGCTTCGAACGCTGAGCTGTAGCCATTGCCAGATAGGAAGTGCCCGGCAGTTGCAGAGACGTAAATTTCTGTTTCCAGTCCCGCGTCGTTTCTTTGCTCCGCAATCGAGCGTGCCATAGGCCCTGATGCCCAAACCGTGTCCTGATCGCCGCCCACCACGAAGAGGGGCGCATCGATCATTTCGACTTTTATCCGAGCCGGCTCGATACGATGCGGATTTGCCGCGCGACCCGCATCGTGTGGTATACGCAGAGACGGCTCCGCCTTTTGAAACTCCTCCGACATGCCTTTATACGGAACAAATGGCAGAGGCTCACCGCGCCAGGAAAACGAGGAGGTTATGGTGTCAGTGCCCCAGCCTTCCCATACGACATCTGTCGGAACAATTGCTGCGATGGCCGCATAGTCACCGATAAGCTGTCCGGCGAGCAGGGCGTACTCGGCGCCTTTAGACACACCCCAAATGCCAATGCGATGAGGATCCGCGACCTCAAGAGTTTTAATGTGCGCGGTGATTCCTTCTAGGTAATCCACGGGAAGCTCAGCGAAAGCGCGTGGAAGACCCGGGATCTGTTGGGGCTGATCACCCCAAGCGGGTGAATAGTAAGGGACACCGACTGCCAAATACCCACGAGATGCAAAGTGAGGTACCATGTTTCGAGCAGTACGGTCATTTCCCTCTGAGCCACCCAGGACAATGATAACTGGATGCGGCCCATCACCTGTCGGAATGGCATAAATGGCTCCAGGAAACTCATCCCCCAAATCCAGGGTTTTGATTTCTTTATCGGCTGATACGATTTCAATTTGTCGTTCGAATTCAACACTGCCATCGCCGCCAAGATCAACCGAAAGATTCAACGGCATTAACTCAGCGGACTCATCGGGCTGTTGATCAGCAGGACGCTCGCGAGACCAGAAGATCCCAGCTTGATCGGCACCTTCATACGAACCGGAAATTGGCGCGTCCCGTGTCGTGGAAAGTGTCCCATCTGTCGCCGTCAAGAAAGTCGCCATGCTCGTATAGAATGATGGCTTACCCCGTCGCATCCTGATTTCATCCAGGCGTAGGGTCACCAGTGAATCGGGTTCAACGTTGCGGAGTTCAATTTCAATTGGGTCGCCGTCGAGGATAGGTGCGTCTGTCACACTTAATTCAGGCTCAAGATGCGACTGACACGCCGCGATCGCCGCTAGGCCGACCAATAGGCTAAACCTCATGAAACCGATCTCCAAGCTGCCGAAAGGATATAGACTTTCTTATTGCAGGTTCCACTCTTTGCATCGAAGCGAACTGATCGTGGTCTCCGCGTTAGAGCGCAGACAAGTGCCTCCATTAAGCGGACATTGCGAGCGACGTTTTTGAGTGTTTTGGGACGTAAGCCGACGTTCACTGTGCCGCCCAAAGCGAAATACGCAGATCTTACGACCGGTTTTGGTCTTTCGAAGCCGGTCGCGTTAGCGGGCAATTGATCAAGGATCAAATGCAGGCGGAGAATACCGCGGCAGCCGCTTCGCAATGTCTGCTTTTGGTCAGGCGCTGTCGAAGGCCGCATGGCTCCATTCCGACGCGGCAACTCCCTGCTTTTGTATGAGGATTGATTTAAGTCCTGGGTCACTTCCTTCGGCAGAATGCAACTCAAGAAGCGGTACTGGTTCTTCCGAAAGTGCCCGTAATTGAGCCTGAGCTTTCGACAGGTCCACGGTGTAGTATTTTGCTGCTTTTAGTTCTGTTGCGATATCCGGACTTAAGTGCCGATCATACAGATCGCCGTTATAGGGGCCGGCCGTCCAAGCAGACAGGTTCTCTTCGTACTCAATGAAGAATATAGAGGAGATCAATCCTTGTCCGCGCCGGAAAGACAGTGTCGACCAAGGTGGGCGGCTTTCTTTGGGAAACTCCGTTCGAAAATGAGTTCGAGCGGACCAACCGTGCTTAGCGGCAATTGTTTCAATGTGCGCAATATCCCCTTTGAACGCGAGCAGTGGTTCAAACTTTGGTTTCTCGGAAGGGTGATCGAAGACATCAATAAACTGACTGTTGCTGAATCGCACGCCCTCGGAATACGTAACACCGTTTAAGGTGAAGCCCCTTAGAGCGGCCAGTCCAAAGCGATGAGTAAGGTCAGTCAGCAACGCACTCCGATTGGGTGTTCGAATGACGATATGGTCCAGCTCCATGAACCGTAGGCTAGCACACAAAGACCGCAATGCTGCCGATAGCAGCCCTTAAGTTGCCAGTTCGCCACGAGCGTCACCCTCGACAGCCGCAGGCTGTCTGAGGGCCCATCTCGGAAAAGACCAGCATGTGGAGAGGTTCAGAGATGGATCCTCTGACCGCTTCGCGGTCGAGGAAGACGCATCGCTGTGAATTGAGGGTCTGCCGCCGAAAGCAGACATTTCATCGCCCCTGCCGGGGCTTTCTCCGTCTCTCGCGGGACATCGTATCTCATGCGATGTCTGATCCGCTCAAGTTTGATCCCCGGATCAAATGATCGCTACGCGACCGATTGCGAAATCTATCCGACCGACCTCGCACCCGCCCCATACTCCTCGGATGCGCTCGGATGATCCCATCTTTCCCCTCGCGATCGAGCAGATTGGTCTCGCTGTCACAACGTTGATCGGCTGGACCGGTGTGCATATCGCCGAGCACATCCCCTCCAAATGGCGGTTGAGAAAAGCCAGCACGCGGCTCAAAGCGCTCGAAATACTGGTTCGGCGGCTGATCCTGTTTATGGCGTTGCAGCTCGATCTGGAGCCAGCGAAGCCGCGATCCGCGCCCACCAAATCAGCCAGCGCACCGGAACCTGAAACCCTGGACGGCGTCGAGCTTGTGGAGTTCCCAAGGGCTCGGAGCGCAAGCTTATCTCTGGTGCCGCAGCTGATCGATTTCTCTGAACGTCCGGACCTATCGCATCTGCCGCGAAACACAATGCCGACCCTCATCGCGGCAAGGCGCTTCAGTCGCCGGATCATTGCTCTTCAGAAGGTGCTCGACGCGCCGGTGGCCCACGCCAAACGCCTCGCGCGGCATCTCTCAAAGCTGCGCGAATCCGGCGAGCCGAAGCCGCTTCTGATACCGACCGCAGTGCTCACCGGCTTGTCACCGGAAATTGAGTTGCTCCATGGCGGGCTATCGTTCCAGCTGCAGGAACACCTCCAGAAGTGGGATAGTTCGTAAACTATCCCCGTTTTTTGGACCCCCGCTTCGGCTGCGCCTGCGCGATGGGTCGCGCTCAGGGCTGCTTCTTCTTTGCCTCCGTATCGCGCCGTCGTCGCTCACATGAGGCGGGCTCAAGCCTGCTCCAGTTGTGAGTGTAATTTCTTCCAATATCGCTGCGCCGATTTTGCCAGATGTCCTCCTCCGTTGCGCGATGGCGCAGGATAGGGGACAAGCGGGCAATGCTGTTTTGAAGCGAGGGAGTCGATCATGGCAGGGACATATACCGATCAGTCCGGTGGCTGGCGTGGCAAGGTTGCGCTCGGTGCACTGTTGTTTTCGATCTTTGCTGTTTTATGGTTTGTGGCTGCGGCGCTCGGAACCAAGTTCGGCTTCTGGAGCTGGCAGTTTGGCTTGATCACCATGATGGTCGGTCTTGGTCGAATTGTTGTGTTTGGCAGTCTTGGACTCGCAATTATTGGCTTGGTCGTCGGGTTGATAAAGTCACCGCGCAAGCGACCAGTCATGCTCTCAATTGGCGCGCTTCTGATTTCACTACTTCTGTTCGGCCGCCTTGCCGGTCTCGGAGCAGGTGCGCAGTCTGTCCCACCAATCCACGATATTCAGACCGATTGGTCAGATCCCGTCGTTTTTAGCAATGCACTAATGACGGCGCGCGGCACGGCAGCGAATCCGGTGAGGTATGGCGAGGAGGCGATTTACGAGCCAACCCCCGAAGACGACCGGGACGACCGTTTCGAAGGTTTGTTGATCTCGGCCATTCAGGAGACGGCCGAGTGTGAAAGCGATGATCCCGATGTCTGTGAAGAGGCGGACCCGCCAACCCCTTACCGGCCCATCCGCCCGCTAATTCTGACCGCTTCGACCGACGAGGTCTACGCCGCCGCCGAGCGCCTCGCCCGCAAGCGCGGCTGGACCATCGTCAATACCGATGAGGCGGCTGGCTTAATAGAGGCGACGGAGACGTCGGCCTGGTTTGGTTTCAAGGACGATATTGGCATCCGCATCCGTGCTGAAGGCGAGGGCACGCGCGTCGATATGCGCTCGATCAGCAGAGTTGGTCGATCAGACCTCGGAGCAAATGCGCGTCGCATTTCCGGCTTTCTGTATGATCTTGATGGTCAGAGATACTAGGAGCGTGCGAGGACTTACTCGGCTGCCTGGGCGACCAGTCTGTAAGTGCTGTTGACCATTGGTTCGGCGTCGGAGGAAGAAACGACACCCTGCTTAACAAGTTCCCGCACATGTCCGAGTACAGATAATGCAGCGGCGGGGTGAAGCTTCTTGTCCACATCGGCATACATTTCCGTGACCATTTCGGGAATGGAGGTATGTCCGCGGTTCAGGTGGTCGAGAATCGCAGATTCCCGTCCGCGCCTGTGATCCATGTAGGCTTCGATGAAACCAGGAATATCGTCTTTGATCGCTGGGCCGTGTGATGGCCACAAAATATCAAAGTTGCGATCCTGCACCTTCTTTAGGCTGCGCATATAGTCGCCCATATCGCCGTCCGGCGGGGCGACAATTGTCGTTGACCAGCCCATGATGTGATCACCGCAAAACAGAAGATTCTGTTCTTTCAGCGCAAAGCAGAGATGGTTCTTTGTGTGACCTGGCGTGTGAATGGCTTCCAGCGTCCAGCCTGGCCCAGAGATAATGTCGCCATCACAAAGCGTTCGATCGGGTATGAAGCTCGGATCGTCTTCTGACCCAAGTTCGCCTTTGGCTGTCGGAACCGAGCAACCGAATGCGTAAGTCTCACAGCCAGCCCACTCGGCGAGAGGCTTGGCGAGCGGTGAATGATCGGAGTGTCCATGGCTTACGAGCACGTGTGTGACTGTTTCGCCTTCGAGCGCTGCTTTAAGGGCTTCGAAATGTTCCTCAAGCATTGGGCCGGGATCGAGAACAGCGACTTCACCTCGACCAACAATGTAAACATTGGTTCCTGTGAAGGTGAATGAGCCTGGATTGTTGGCGACAACTCGACGGATAATAGGATTGAGCTGTTCACATCGTCCATATTCAAAATCGAAGTCACGGACGAAAGGGATAGGGGATGTCATAGATACTGCGAAGACGCCTTCGTTTCGGGAGGTTTTCTAAAGTCTGATTGTAGTATTATTAATTGTCAGCGACGGGATTGGAAAGCCCTTGCGAACGCTTTCGCCATTCGCCGTGTTGCTCTGAGTTTCCCACCAAGCGCAAGCGCAACCGGCGGTCCCATATCCGTTTTGTTGGCGTCTACAATGTGAATTTTGCCCGTGTGGCGGTCTCTCAGTACATCAACACCACCCCAATCCAGTCCGATCCGAGCCGCAAAGTCACGGATAAGCGAGAGCTCTTCTTTCGTATAAACCAGCCTCGGTTGGTCTAGGATTACCTCTTCGTTTTCGTTCAGGAATCTGCGTTCCAGAAGACGGCGTTTGCGGAAAACAATTGTCGGTTCGCCGCCAACAATACACGTACGTAGATCTTCGACCATTCCACCTGGGATCTCGTTGTCGACCAGTTTCTGATATGTCTTTCCTTCGGTGCGTGCGACAGGCCCGACAATGATGCGGCCATCATGAGCTCCGTTGTCCTCACCTTTTTCAACCATCGGGCCGTCATATTGAGTGGGTTCTACGGCGAGGTCATATCCTGATGCTTCGGTGAATGCTTTCGCGATCAGGGTCTTCGAGATGTCTCGGCAATTGAAGTTAACGATGGTAGCACCCGGTTTGGTTTTTGGGACCGGATGATCGGCTATCGTCGAATCATCGAACTGAAAGACGATATCCGCCTTGTCGGTTTCGGTGATTATTTTGGCACCTGCAACATGAAGCACGGGCCAAATGAAGTACCAGGGACGAGGCTTATCAGGAACGAAGGCAATTGTCGGTCGCCGGTGGCCTGTGAGCCAGCGCCCAATTCGCCAGGATTGCGTGAAGAAGTAAAATGCGAACCACGCGAATACATCATGGAGGAGACGTAGATTGAAAGGTATCGTTGCGCCGGTTTTCTTCACATGGAAGGCACCGTCGCGATAGTTGAAGTCAGAGAGCCAAATTCGTTGGTTCATGGACCATGTCCTTTCATTCGACTAGCTGCCAAGCCTCAGGATCTGAAGTTGAAGCGAAAGTGGCATGTGCACTCCGAAGGTTCAACCGAGCTACGGTGCAAGATGTCCTGCGGTTTGATCACAAGCATGTGTCAACAATGAGAGGAAAGCCTATAAGGCCGCCGCGAGCCCGCGAAGATCGTAGCCGGCATCTGCCGCTTGCTTCAGGATCTTATCGCGCTGGCCAGTTCCCCTTTGAGAAAGGGCCCAAGCTGCGATGGAGCGTGTTCCCGATCTGCAATAGGCGAGTACTGGGTTTTCCGCGTTCGCCATCAATATGCCTTGCTGATCGGCAATTTCCGGTGTGGGCCCGCCTGAGAAGGGCAGAACTAGAAACCTCAACCCAAGCGACTCTGCTTCTGTTTTGAGGGCGGCGATCTCGGGTTGTCCACCTTCTTCATTGTCCGGTCGATTACATATTATCGTCTTGAACCCTCGTTCAGCGGCGAGCTTCAAGTCTTCGATGGTCATTTGTGGGGATACGGAAAAGGTATCTGTTACGGTTCTGAAATCCGCCAAAAGTTCACCACCTTATTCTATGCGTTTCGCTTTAAAGGACTCACCGCCATCAAGCGTGATCCAGGTTGCGCTGAGTAGGCCTCGTTTCAATTCGGCTTCTCCTACGCCGTTTCGCGTCTGTCTTTTCAGGTATGTTCGGTCGGACTGTTTCCATATCTCGCCGTTCTCCAGCCAGATGACGATCTTGTCGTTCGAATCATATCCGAATTTTGTGACCCGTTGCAGGAAACGCCCAGGTTCGACTCGGGGGCGGTCGGCTACGTTTTGTGGTTCTGATGCGCCAGTGTCGTTCTCGGTGGTTACCACTGTCGAGCTTGTATCAACGTTTGGGTCGATCGCGGGCGGGAACCGTTTTTCATATAGCTCGGACACCGCGTCATCATAGCAATCGAGTCTCGGTGCATCTCGATAGGTTTCAAGACAGGCGAACAAAGAGGAGAGATCCTCCTCTTGTTCTTCAGCTGTCGCTGGAGTTATTGCAAATAGGCCGAAGACCGAGATGACTAGAAAAGCACGCATATTTTACTCCATTACGGAGCTATAGTTGCAAATGCTGCCTTCTGGGGAAAGGCCATTTGTATGCGTATCGATTTCTATCAGCGCTCAATGAAGACAGGGGCAACGGCTTGTCTCCGGTCGTTTTGCAGGAGCTGCATCTGGGTGATGGCGGCGTCCAAGCGTTCATCTCCAGCAATCGCACCTATAACAGTTGCAGCTTGAGCGACTTCCGTCGAAGCTCCAAAGAGCTCCTCCAAAGCCTCAAACCCTGTTTTTCGCTCAGGATAGTAGACAAGCCGCACTGCATCGTCTGCTGGAATCTCCGCGAGCTCCTTCGCTTTCTCTATCGCATCAACGAAGCCGCCAAGCTCGTCGACAAGTCCGACTTCCAAAGCGTCGACACCGCTCCAGACGCGGCCTCGGGCAACCGTATTAATTTCGTCTGGAGAATACCCGCGGCCCTCTGCAACGAGAGAGGTGAAGCGGTCATATCCTCTTTTGAGGTTCGCAATGAGATGTTCTCGCTGCTCTTCCGTAAAAGGATCTGTCCCGTAGGCGTCCGCAAACTCACCTCCGACAGAGATGGTTTTCGGGAATATTCCTATGCGCTCCATGGCTCCTGATATAGTCTGTTTGCCGCCGAAGATGCCGATAGAACCCGTAATCGTTGATGGATTTGCGAATATGTAGTCGGCTCCCGTGGACACATAATAACCACCGGAGGCCGCGACCGACCCCATGCTGACGACAACGGGCTTGCCCATATCTTCCTGTACGCGCTGGACGGCCCGCCAGATCTGGTCAGAGGCATCTGGTGACCCTCCGGGGCTGTCGACGCGAAAGACAACTGCCTTAACGCGGCTGTTGTTACCTGCCTTCAAAATAGACTCGGCGACGGTGTCCGACGCGAAAGAACTGCTATCTCCAAATGCGCTTGTTGTGGTTCCTCCAGTGACGATCGCTCCTTCGCCGCCTACGACTGCAATCTGAGTTGCGCGTGCGCCTACAGCAGGTGGCTGATATTGCGCAATTGTCAGAAGATTGTTGCCACCGCTTTTCATTTTCGCTGCAGCTTGAGCATCCTCCGGCCATCCGATCTCATCGGTCAATCCAGCGTTAATTGCTTCTTCCGCACTAATGGGGCCGCTCTCGAGAACCGCTCTCAGCTCGGTCTCCGCCATGTCTCTATCTTCTGCGATATCGGCGAGGGAGACCGACCAAATGGATTCCGCCAGAGCCGTCATCGCCTCGCGATGAGGCTCAGTGTAGTCGGTTTCCTTGAACATGTTCGGCGCATTCTTGTATTCGTAGAAAGCTTCGATTTCTGGCACGATTGAGAGGTTTTCGAAGAGTTGCCCCAAGAAAAGCGTTTCGAATGTAACTCCGCTCGCTAGAAGGCTCGATCCGGGCTGCATCCAGATTTCATCCGCGGCGGCGATGGCGCGATAGCCAGAAGGCCCCGTGGAATAACTGTCCTGAGCGTGGGCTATGACGTACTTGCCTGCGTCGCGGAAATTTCGAACTGCGGCTCTAAGCTCTTCGGCTCGAGCGCTACCGGTGCCAACTTGTGAACCGCGAATAAATAAGCCTTTGACGGCTGGGTCGTCTGCCGCAGCTTCCAGCTTGGTCACAACGTCCGTAAACCCTTGTTCACCCGAAAATGCAGCCAGCCCGCTCGTCGGCGTTAGGTCTGTCATTGGTGCGCGCAAATCCATTGTCAGCACAAGGTTGCCTGGCTGGCTTTGATCATTGCCAGCCGCGCTCAAAATGCTGAACAAGAAGAAGAGAGCGAGGAGATTGAATGCAAAAAGTGCCGCGAAGGCTCCTGCCGCGGATAAAAGAAATGTCTTCACCTATTGCGCTCCTGAAATTAGTTGCAGTGTTTTATCATATCGATAAATGATAAGGTCTTTGTGAATAAAATCAAACGGAATCAGCCGTGGGAATAGTCCATGCTGCGTCATAATTTGCGGTAAGGCGCAAAGGTGTTGCGTCTCAAGCTCCAATTCGTTATCTCCCCCCAATGCTATTGGGGCGTCGCCAAGTGGTAAGGCACCGGTTTTTGGTATCGGCATTCCCAGGTTCGAATCCTGGCGCCCCAGCCAACCCAGATTCGTTGTAAGTTCGAGCGCAAAGCACTCCTTTGCGTTTGCCGGTCGCCATGTCGTCTATTTCGCGAATTCCCTCAAATCCGAGTTGATCACAGTCAGGCGGATTGCTAGCGTCGCGAGGTTGCCATAAAGAACTGTAATGTTGTCCCGTAAGAAAAATACGAGACAGAATAATAACAAGGAGCGTTAAGCGCTTCTGGAAGCATATAGAGGAAGCCGATTAAGCGCGCTGGTGTGTGGGCCTTCTCAAAAGCAAACTCGCGGCAGGTGTGGGCCGCATTGAAAGTTTAGGTGTGCGGCAAAATAGGTCGGACATCCAAACCGGGTCTTATCGTCCAGCGGCGATGAAAAGAGAGTGAGAGGCGAATTAATGAGAGATGTTCTGACACCGGCACGGGGCGCATTGCTCGCAACGTTGCTAGTGGGCGCAGGCATGACAGCACAGGCGCAGTTGCGACCGGCGCTGGAAGTCGGCGAACAGGCCACGAGGCGAGCTGAGCAGGTTCAGACGCAGATCAACCAGCTTGATGATGAGCGATCAGATCTGATTGGGGAATTTCGTACTTTGGTTCAGCGAAAAGACTCTGCTGAGCTAAATGTACGCCAGCTGGGGCAGGCTGTAGAAAGCCAAGGTCGCGAAATTGAATCGCTTACCGAACAGCTGAGCCGGATCGACGAGATCACCGCGGTAATGGTTCCGATGATGTTGGACCTGATCGATGATCTGGACGCCTTCATCGAAGCTGATCTTCCATTCCAGATTGATGAACGTCGCGAACGGATCGCGGACCTTCGGCAGATCATGAACCAGTCCAACGTCGTGCCGGCGGAAAAATACCGTCTCATTATGGACGAATACAAAGCCGAACTGGCTGTTGGAAATACGATCAACACGTGGACCGATGAAGTCACAATCGATGGTCTCCCCACAGATGTTGATATGTTCCGTTACGGACGTGTTTCCCTCGTATACTTAACGCGCGATGGACGCAGAGCTGCGAGATGGAACCGGGAATTGCGGGACTGGGAAGAATTGCCCCGCAGCTATAACGCAGAGATTGGGGATGCCATTCGCATCGCGAAAGAGTTGGTCCAACCAAGCGTGATTTTTGGACCATTTGAAAAACTCAGCGTTTCAGCACCTCCAGCTCAGACGCGCGACGCGTTACCTGAGGCGGCCGAAGAGTTCAGAAGAGTTCTTCTGCAGGTCCAAAATGAGACCATCTTCTCCGATCAGCAGGAACTAACCATTGCAGGTCAGGATGATCGTATTGCGTCTTTGGAGCAGCAGATAGCCGAGGCACCAGAGAGATCACAGGATATGCTTCCTGTCCTTGAAAAGATGGTCGACGATATCGAAGCTTTCATTCTCGCTGATCTGCCGTTTCATCGTCGGGAGCGTCTTGAGCGGGTCGAAACGTTGCGCACAGCACTCAGCAGGGAGGCGGAGCAGCTGCCTCTATCTGAGAGATATCGTTTGATTATCGAAACCTATCAGGACGAATTGGCTGAGGGTACGACTCAGGAAACGTGGAAGGAAGAAATCGACCTGAACGGTGCACCAACCGAGGTCGTTCTTTATCGTTACGGGCGTGCAGCTCTTGTTTATTTAAGCGCCGACCGCCGGTCTGCCGGACGGTGGGATCGTGAAAGCGGGACCTGGCAACCAGTTGGCGGTGCTGCGCGAAATGACATCGCCAAAGCCATTCGAATTCAGGAAGGGCGGGAACAGCAGTCCGTTCTTACCGCCCCCGTCGTTAAATATTCTGTGCAGTAGCGGCACATAACTAACCAAGAGGTTTGTATCATGTTGAAGTTCAACAAAACACTTAAAGCCCTGGGAGCGGCCGCACTGCTTTCCCTCGGTCCAATCGCAGCCCCCGCGGTCGCGCAACAAAATGTATCGCTGAGCGATATTCTTTCGCGTGTGCGTCAAGACTCAGATCAGCTTAGCCAGGAGAACCAGCGTCGCCTTCGTGAGTTTCAGGAAGCTACTGCTGAGCAGGAAGCAATAATGGCGGCGGCTCGCTCAGAGCTTGCAACTGTCGAGGCACGCGGGCGTCAATTGACGGCGCAGTTTGACGAAAACCAGCTCCGATTAGACGAGCTGCAAGACCAGCTGGAAACAGAAGCTGGGGACTTCGGTGAGCTGCTAGGTCAGTTCCGGACAGCGGCTGGCGAAACGATGCCAGTTATTCAGAACTCGCTGGCTAACTTTCAATATCCTGGCCGTGTAGAGAAGCTGGCTCAGATTTCTCAGGCAAGCGCGCTGCCAAGCCGCGGCGACCTCGACAGCCTTCCAAAGGCCATCCTTCAGGAAATGATCGCTCAGTCCGAGGTGACAACATTTACTGCCAACGTGTCCAATGGTGGATCGTCAGGTGAGAATGCTGAACTCGAATTGATGCGTGTGGGTACATTCACTGCAGCAACAACCGATGGCGCTCGCTTCGTTGAGGTGAACACAGACGGTAATCAGACCCGCATAAGTGCATTTCCGACATCCCCGGGAGGTACTTATCAGTCCGGCATGCGTTCGCTCATCAATGCGAGCGAAGGCCAGGTTGTGCGGGCACCAGTCGATCCGACCCGCGGCGATCTTCTGGCAATCTTCGGAACCACGCTCGGCGTTTGGGAATGGGAGAGATTTCAACAGGGCGGCTTTGTTGGCTATGTGATCTTGTTCTTCATTCTGCCTCTTGGTGTGATCCTTGGTCTGTTCAAGATTTTCTCACTGTTCACAATGGGAACGGCGATGCGCAGCACGGCCAAATCAAGATCTGCTGGTACGGGCAATCCGCTCGCTCGTGTTATCGAGGCTTATGAAGCCCACCGTAATGATGACATCGAGACTCTTGAGTTGAAGCTAGACGAGCAAATTCTCAAGGAGACGCCGAAAATCGAGCGCTTCAATGATATCGTGAAAGTGCTAGCAGCTGTTGCACCACTCGTAGGTCTTCTCGGAACGGTGGTTGGTATGATCAACGTGTTTACAGCGATTACCAACTACGGCACCGGCGACCCGCAGATTATGGCGGGGGGTATCTCCGAAGCCCTGGTGACAACGATGCTTGGTCTTGTGGCTGCGGTTCCGCTGCTGCTGATCGGGACTGTTGCGTCAACGATGGCTCGCGGTAACCAGCAGGTGCTTGATGAGCAGGCAGCAGGTCTGGTCGCTGAACGTGCAGAGCGCGGAGCGGGGGCCTAAGGGCCGCCGCTGGAAAGGTTGAGGTATACCCGTTATGGGTCTTAACACACTCATTTCTTTTCTGGACCGGGGTGGCGTCGTTCTCCTCGTGATCATGTTGGCCACATTCATTATGTGGGCCCTGATCCTCGAGCGGTTCTTCTACTTCCGGTTCGCCCACAAGGTGGTTGCAGATGATGCGATCAGTGAGTGGAATTCGCGCTCGGATCACAAGTCGGTCTACGCCCATTGGATTAAGGAGAAGATTGTCTCCGAGGTTCGTCAATCGGCCGAGATGAATATCTCACTTGCAAAGGCGATGGTGGCACTTGCACCATTGCTTGGCCTGCTTGGCACGGTGACGGGCATGATCGAAGTGTTCGAGATTATGGCGATTACGGACGGTGCAGACGCCAAAGCTATGTCGGCCGGGGTGTCTAAAGCGACAATCCCAACCATGGCTGGTATGGTGGTGTCACTTTCTGGAATCTTGTTCTCTTCCGGAATGGATAAACGGGCAGCCCGCGCCGTTCAGGTTGTCGAAGATCAGATGGAGATGGCCTGATGCGTGGACGCAGAACCCGGGAGGTCGAAGAGGCGAAAGTCGATCTGACACCGATGTTGGATGTGGTCTTTATCCTCCTCATCTTCTTTATCGTGACGGCTGTATTCCTGACGGAGGAGGCCATTCCGATTGAGCCGCCACCGCCAAGTAATGATAATCCGCCGGATGAACCTGTTCCGACGATCCTTATTCGCGTTGATGCCGATAATCTGATCTACGTGAATAACCGGATCGCCGACGTAAGTGCGGTGCGGGCGAATATTGAACGGCTTCGTGCAGAAACGCCGAATTCCGCCGTCATAATTCAGGCTCATCCAGAAGCTAAGAATGGTCTCATCGTTCGTATTCGCGATCAGGCTGCGAGTGCGAATATCGAGAAGGTCAATCTTCTCTTGAGCGACGTTTAGGAAGGTGCGGATAAATGGCAAGACGTAGACGTACAAGTTCCGCGGGCTCCATTGACGAGGAAGAGATCAATCTGACGCCCATGCTCGACGTCGTTTTCATTCTTCTGATCTTTTTCATTGTTACGGCACAGTTCATCAAGGTTCCCGGCGTGGACATCACGCGGGAAGAAGTCGTCAATAAAGATGAGATCAAACCGCTGGCGATCATCATCGCCATCGATGAGAATAGCGATATCTACATCGATAAGAACAAGGTTGAGCCTAACGCTATTGGCTACACTATTCGTGAGCTTCGAGAGGACAATCCGAACGGCCAGCTGGTCATCCAGGCGGATTCCGAATCTGAAGCTGAAGCGCTTGTCGGGTTGATGGATGTGATCGCTGAGGCCGACGGCCGATATCCCGTCAATATCTCGGCCGAGCTGGATTAGGAGGAGTACATGCTAACAAATCCAATTCTCCGTTTGCTCGTAGGCGTGCCGGCTGCCGCTGCGATTGCGTACATACTGTTTATCATTATGAACGCACTGATCAGTAGCCCATTTGAAGAGCCGGAAGCTGAAGAGCGTCGAACGATTGAGAGCATTGTGCCCGAGCAACGCGAACAGGATGTTCGGACGCGTGCGCGGTCAAAACCTCGCAGGATCGCCGCTGCTGACAAACCACCCCCACCACCGAAACTCTCTGCCAGCAAGTCGGATATCGACTTGCCACCGGCAAACATTCAGGGTGCTGCTCCGACCGAGCTGAACTTTGATCGTGTTCAATCGCTGGATATCAATCCGGTAGCTATTTCCGATCGGGATGCGCAACCTATTCGTCCGCCTGTCGTGACCTATCCGTCACGTGCAGCAGAACGCGGTATCGAGGGCGAGTGCTCAGTCAGCTTTGACGTGGATGTCCGCGGTCGTCCCTATAATGTCGAGGCGGACTGCACCGATAGCGTATTCCGCCGTGAAGCGGTTCGGGCCGTTAGCCGTGTGGAGTTTGCGCCGAAGATTGTTCGAGGCCAAGCGACGGAGCGTCGTAACGTGGTCTACCCGTTGGTGTTCAATCTGGAGCAATAGAGCTTTCGAGTAGCAGCCGAATTGGAAAGGGGTACTTCTGTGCCCCTTTTTTGTTGCTGAATGGCTTGAGCTCAAACGTAGGTTGACGTTACGTCAATCTGCGTGAAGTATTCTGTTTAACTTGGTCAAAATGTGGAGATACTTATGGTGGCTAACTCCGTTCTGAGCCTCGGAAATTATTGTCCTGGTCAGATCTACATTGGCCCTAATAGCCGCTTTATGGGGGCGGCTATACCAGCAGCATTTGTGACCCTTTGCCTCGCGTTTTTGATGAGTTCCTTGGTATCGACGGACTTTGAGCTTCGACCACGCGATCAGGTACGTGAAATCGAACGGGTAATACCCTTGGAACGAGACTCGATAGCGGCGAGGACCTATGATCCGCCTCAGCAGATCGAGGCCGCTATTAAACCGCCGCCCCTTCCTCCTTACAGGGCAACAAAATCGGAAATCGATGTCAGCGCATATTCGTATCGGGGGCGGATGCCGGTTCAGCCTGATTTCGAACTGGATACGCTGGTCACACGAGTGCCGATTGACCTTCGACCACAGCCGCAGCCGCTGGAGCCTCTTCTCGTTAGTTATCCGGAGCGGCCATTGCGCCAGGGCATTGAGGGTGAGTGTCTCGTCCGCTTCGATATCGGCGTTACAGGACTGCCGTCCAATGTGGTCGCGGACTGCACATCTCCGGGATTCGAGCGGGAGGCCCATAGGGCTGTCTCGCGTACCCGATTTGCTCCCAAAATTGTTGACGGCCGCGCGGTAGAGCAATCTGGTGTAGCTTATCCCATCGTTTTTCGTTTGTCGGATCAGTAAACCGTATCGGGGAGCATTTCGCTCCTGTTTTAATCGTGCGAAAACATGATAAACCGTCAGCTAGTGCCTTGATCGAACCGCAATCTTCCGGTTCATTGGATAAGGTCTTCCTGACTAGAGGAGAAAGCTAGGATGAGTTTCAAGTCACTGCTCAAAAGTGCGTCAGTTGCGGCAGCGTGTCTCCTTGTAGGGACAGGAACAGCGGTTGCTCAAGGGTGTGACATAACCGAATTTGGTTCCGACAAAGGCCAGCTGTATCTGGAAGCCGAAAACGAGTTGATTGCGAACGATAACGCAGCCGCAGCACTCACCAAATTGAATCAATTGCGCGCTCAAGAATTGAATTGTTACGAGGAGGGCGCTGCTCTTGGCCTCAGCGCTCAAATCAAGATTGCTAATAACGACTATCTTGGCGCGGCTCAGGATCTCGAGACATCATTGAGCAAAGGCTACATTTCGGCTGAAAATCGTACGCCTCTTCTCCTATCACTGTCTCAAATCTATTTTGCTGAGGATCGTCTGGAGACCGGTTTGAACTGGATGAACCAGTGGCTTGCTGCTGGCGGTCAACCGAATCGAGATCAGAAATGGACGCTCGCTGCTGTCTACAACAAACTTGACGATAACCGAGAGGCGCTGAAGTGGGCTGAGCAGGTTTTTGCTGAAGATGGTCCTAATGCATCTCGGCAGGTCTACGACTTTCTGATTTTCCTCTACGATGCAAATGGTGAACTTGCGAAAAAAGCGCAACTCCTTGAAGTGCTGCTAGAGCGCAATCCGGGAGATCGTCAGCTTTGGGACGCAATTTCAGGTGACTATTTCAAGGCGGACAATCAACGCAAAGCCTTTGAAGTTCAAAAGGCGATGTACCTTGGCGGTATCCTGTCAACCGAAGACGAACTCATGCGGGTCGTAAACTTCTATAATTCCTTTGACGTTCCGTTTGAGGCCGCGCGCATTCTCGAGAAAGAAATGAATGCGGGTCGGATCGATCGGAATTTTGAGAAGCTGGAATTGTTGGCAAACCTATATCAAGTGGCGCGCGAACATGAACGCGCCATTCCCGTCATCCAGCAAGCGGCGGCGATTAATAATTCAGGTGCGATGTACGAACGTCTTGGCCGTTCTTATGCTGATTTGCAGCAATGGGATAAAGCCGAAGAGTCTCTTCAAAAAGCGTTAGAGGTCGGTGGCTTGAGGGACCGCGGTCTGGCTTGGGTTCAGATTGGGCAATCGCGGTACGAACGGGATGATCGGGCTGGTGCCCGGGAGGCATTCCGGAATGCGAATAATCGCGGCGGCCGCGGTTGGCTGGCCTTTATGCAATCCGAAGAGGCAACTGCGAAAGCGCTGCGGGTTTTTGAACTCGATACCGTTCGCCGCGAAATCGACAATGAGAAGAAGGCTTGTGATCAGCTCATTATCCTAGGCGGAGAAAACCTCCCCGAAGGATGCAATGATGTTGCAGACCGTCTAGCTGAGGCTACAGAGCGGGTCGTTGAGGCTCAGAACAGCTAGTTCGTTACTACCAGATACTACGAATAAGCTCCGGCCCTAAAAGCCGGAGCTTGTTTTTTGGGGGGAACATATCAACGCTCGGCGAGTCCGACACAGTCCAGTGCGAAGGCGTACTCCAACGCTGTTTCTTTCAACCCTTCGAACCGACCCGTCGCGCCGCCGTGACCGGCTTCCATGTTGATGCGCAAAAAGTAAGGTCCACCTTTTGGTGCAGTGTGCCGAAGCCTCGCCACCCACTTCGCTGGTTCCCAGTAGGTTACTCTGGGATCTGATAATCCTCCTGTAATCAGCATGTTCGGATACGGTTTTTTAGCGACCTGATCATAGGGAGAGTAGGACTGAATGGTATCATAGGCGTCCGGGTCGGTAAGCGGGTTTCCCCATTCCGGCCATTCAGGTGGGGTCAGTGGCAGGCTATCATCCGACATTGTGTTGAGGACATCCACGAAAGGAACCGCTGCCACAAAACCAGCAAATAATTCGGGCGCGCTGTTTGATACCGCGCCCATGAGTAGCCCTCCGGCAGATCCGCCCATACCCACTATCTTGCCTGCGGATGTGTAGTTTTCCGAAACAAGTGTTCCTGCTGCCGCGACGAAGTCCTTAAACGTGTTTGTCTTCTTCTCTAGCTTGCCATCGAGATACCACTGATACCCCTTGGCTGTGCCTCCCCTTATGTGGGCGATCGCAAAAACAAATCCCCTATCAACGAGCGACAGTCTCGACGTGGAGAAGCCTGCGGGGATAGTAATACCGTACGAGCCATATCCGTAGAGCAGGAGTGGGGCGGTTCCATCTCTTGGGGTGTTCTTGTGCCGAAGCAGTGTAATAGGCACTTTGGCTCCATCATCCGCAGTGGCTAGAAGCCGATCGCACACATAGTCATCTATGTTGTGCCCGGACGGAACTTCCTGTGTTTTGAGAAGCGTCCGTTTGCGGCTTTCAATATCATAGTCAAACGCCTGTCCCGGCGTTGTCGGAGATGAATAAGAAAAGCGCATGGTGCCTGTATCAAATTCGTATCCGCCCGAAAGTCCGAGGGAATAGGCGGCCTCTTCGAAATCGATTGCATGCTCTGCGCCGTTTGTGCGCTCACGGATTATGATGCGGGGGAGCCCTTCACTTCTCTCAAGCCGGATAAGGAAGTTCTTCAACGAAAACTGATCAAGGATTAGTGTGCCGGACTGGTGCGGAACGATCTCGGCCCAGGCGCTCGGATCTGTGGTTGTCAGCTCGGAACGCATGATCTTGAAGTCTACAGCACCGTCTCGGTTCGTGAGAATTAAGAATGCTCCGTCATGGTGGCATACACTGTATTCGTGTCCGCGCTCTCGCTCCGCAATGAGGTGTAGTTCACAATCGGAAGATCTTGCGTCGAGCCACCGCCATTCCGATGTCGTGTGATCGTTGGCGGTGACAAATATTACTTCTCCGGATTGGCTTTTCCCAACCCCGACAAAGAATCCCTCGTCCTCTTCGCGATATATCAGGGTATCCTTATTCTCATCTAGTTTCCGTTTGTGGACTGCGCACGATCTACCGTTCTCGTTTCGCTCAACCCAATAGATCGCATCGGATGTCTCGCTCCAAACGAAGCTTCCCGTTGTCTTGTCGACCTCCAAGGGAAGTTCCTCGCCGCTCTCGATATCGCGTACTTTGAGCGTGTAATACTCACTTCCCTGACGATCGATGGCGTAGGCGAGCCATTTGTGATCTGGCGAATGACCCAGCCCACCAATGTCGAAGTATGAAGTGCCTTCCGCCTCTTTCTCCCCGTCGAACAAGATCGTTTCAGCGGCCGATGTGTCGAAAGCGTCTTCGGCCGCTCGTCTTGCGAAGATTGGATATTCACCGCCTTCTCTAAACCGGCTGAAGTATGCATACGGACCGTCTTTAGAGGGAACAGAGCTGTCATCCTCTTTTATCCGGCCACGCATTTCCTTGATCAACGTCTCTTGCAAATCTGCTAGCGGCGTTTCCACCATGGATTTGGTGTATTCATTTTCAGCCTCGAGGTAATCGCGAATATCGCTCCGTAATACAGAGGGATCACGCATAACGGCTTGCCAGTTCTCATCTTTTAGCCAGTGATAAGGGTCAGACCTAGTCCGCCCAAGCTGTTCGATTTGGTGACCGGTGTCTCTGTGTGCGATCGGCGGGGTTGGAGTATTCATAAAGGCTCTGTTCTAGTTTTGTGGCAGTCGTTCGTCGCGGATTCATTCGTCACTGGGCTCAAAATCCAGCACCACACCATTTATGCACCAACGCTCTCCTGTTGGCGCAGGTCCATCCTTGAAGACATGCCCCATGTGCAGGCCGCATTTTACGCAATGGCATTCGGTGCGAGGGTAAACGAGTTTGAAGTCTGTTTTTGTAGCAACAACGTCCGGAGCGGCTGGCGCAAAAAAGCTGGGCCAACCGGTGCCGCTGTCGAATTTATGATCAGATGACCAAAGTACTTCGTCGCATCCGACACATTTGAAGGTGCCCTTACGTTTCTCCTCGTTGAGATTGCCCGGGGAGTAGGGTGGTTCCGTTCCTTCCTTCACACCGACCCTGTACTGCTCTTCTGTTAGCAGTTCGCGCCATTCGCGGTCGGTCCTTTTAATACGGTCTTTGGGGGCAGTCATATGGGCGTCCTTCGAAAATATTGGCCAAGATAGGCCATTGGACGCCCATATCAATCAATAGCTAGTATGTCGTCTAGCATTGTGTTCTGTCCTGCTACTCTTTCAGACGGATATCGCCGCTTGTATAAAGTGCCATACAGTCGCTGGCATCGTGCAGTCTGTCGCTGTCAATGAACGAGGCAGCCATTCCGTCGCCTTCGAAACGAGGGTCGTCACACTCACCATCATTGGCAAATGGGCTTTCATCATCTCCAAAGCTGATACCGTCAGCCTCCATTACGCGAACTACAGGTACCGGCGGAGCCAATTTGATGTCGCCATCCAAGTATGCGCTTAGGCAATCGCTCTGGTCGCGACCTGCACTGTCGCCGCTTCCCCCGCTGCCAGCCATCTTTCTTCCGGCAAAGGAGGGATCATCGCACTCGCCGTCATTCGCAAACATTCCGGAATCATCACCGAAGAAAATACCGTCCCTGATGACGAAACCACCAGCCTCAAGAGACACACGAGTCGTAATGGTGCTGGATCTCCATGCGGACATGCAGTCGCTTGCATCATGTTTCAGACCATCGAGGCCTGGTTTTGAGCCCATGCCCTCACCGTCGAAGCGCGGATCATCGCATTCGCTGTCATTTGCATACAGGTTCTGATCATCGCCAAAATCTATGCCATCGATAACGCTACGCTCGATATATCTTACGTTGCCCGCTTCAAAGGCAGATATGCAATCTGAGCGATCGCCGCCGATGTTTGACGGCTCTAAGGATATCGTGGCCATGCCCGTTCCCGCAAATCGGGGATCATCGCACTCGCCGTCTCCAGCGTAGCTGCCCTTGTCATTTCCGAAGTCGATCCCGTCAACCAATTGGAGTGGGGGTGGAAGTTCGTCAGCTAATGCCAGTTCGCCAAGCTGAAGGCCGTACGAACAATCTGACTT
Source organism: Pseudomonadota bacterium (assembly GCA_039033955.1). Lineage (GTDB taxonomy): Bacteria > Pseudomonadota > Alphaproteobacteria > Caulobacterales > Hyphomonadaceae > CALLCD01. Next base: position 142,202 of record JBCCBQ010000007.1, on the reverse strand, counting down.
GTCCTTAAGAATCTCAGGATGATCTGGGCTTTGAGACATTCCTTCGCCGGTAAAGCGTGGATCGTCGCAGACGCCATCATTTGGATACCGGCCTGTATCGTCACCTAGCTTTATGTCGTTGAAGACGGTTAGTTCGGGGTCATACTGGGTCGCGGAGAATGTGATCTGTCCACTTTCCATAAGCGTTCGGCAGTCCGTCGCATCGTGCATACGGTCTTCTCGATTTGTCGACGCGGCCATGCCTTCGCCTTCAAATCGAGGATCGTCACACTCGCCGTCATTTGACCACGTGCCTGTGTCGTCGCCGAAATCTATATCTTCTACAGATTGCGCCATCGCTGGTGCTGCCAGCAGACTTAGGGCTCCGATAAAGCCAATAACTTGTTTTCCGTAATCTCGCATAATTGTCCCCTGATTTGCGTATGTATCAGACTCTACCTCAATTTTGGCGGTAATGGGTTCTTAGCTGGGCATTGACCAACCTTGCTCTATACGAGGTCTCAGCACGCTAGCCGTAAAGAATGCTGATTGCCTCAGCGACGCATGCAGGGCGATCCTGCCCCTCGATTTCAATGGTGCTCTCCATCGTCATCTGTTTGCCACCTGCTTTCGCCTCGATAGACTTGCATGTTTGTGACAGGCGGACTTTGGATCCGACAGGCACCATGTTTGTGAAGCGAACCTTGTTTGATCCGTAATTGATACCGCGTGTGACGCCTTCAACTTTCAGGACTTCTCCAGAGAGCATGGGAAGCAGTGACAGGGTCAGATAGCCGTGGGCGATCGGTCCGCCAAGAAACTGTGTCGCGCGCTCCACATCTACATGGATCCACTGGTGATCGCCGGTAGCCTCGGCAAACATATTGACGCGAGCCTGATCAATTTCGTGCCAGTCAGAAAAGCCGACATGTTCGCCTGCGAGGGATTCGAGCTCATCAAATGAAACGGTTTTTGGTTCGGCCATGAGGTCCTCCTAGTGTTCTATTTCGTTGAGACTATTGTTACGCTCACCATTGTAATGGGCAAGACGTTCCGTTGCGGAATTCTTCAGTATCTTGGACGTAGACGAGCCAGACGTTAAACGCTTTCCAAGGCTAATTCGGCTGACAACGCATCAGTGAATTGATCGATATGATCAGCGCTATTGTAAAGGTGTTGCGTCACTCGCAGACAATTCGCGCGCTGGGAAACGTGAATGTTGCGCCTAGAGAGCCTTTTCACAAGATCTATGGGTGAGGACTCTGGAAGAGTGGCACCGACGTAGTGCGCTCCGCGTTCCGCTTCGATAGGTGTCGCAAGACCTATCTCCGCCAGTTTTTCACAAAGTGCTCTGTTCTTCACCGCAAGTGTCGCCTCGATTCGGTCCACGCCCCATTCCAGTATTAAGTCGACTGCCGCTTCCAATGCTGGAAGAAGTGCAAAATTCGATCGTTCACCCATATCAAAACGAGTTGCGCCTGGCGCATATTCGTCCTGATAGTCCGTGAGTCTCGTGAAGTCCTCGGAACCGTGGCGAGAAATCCAGTTTTGTTCCAATGGATGCCCATTTCGGTGCTGCTCAGCAGCGTACATGAATCCAAGACTGTATGGACCCAGAAGCCATTTGTAGCCTACGCAAACAAGAAAGTCGGGCTTCACGGGCTCGACGTCGAATGCAAGAGCACCGCAACTCTGGGACAAGTCCACGACAAGTGCTGCTCCAACTTCTCTTGCGCGCTTGCCAACGGCCTCAAGGTCTATCCGTGCGCCGTCTGTCCAGCGGACTTGCCCGCAAGCGATTACTGCTGTTGTCTCGTCTATCGCCTCCAAGAGCCGGTCGGAGAGGGGGGTGTTGCTGTTCTCTGAGCCGACAGTCCTGACTGTGGTGCCCACTTTTTTGGCAGCTGTTCGCCACGTGTAAACATTGGACGGAAATTGATCATCCAAAATGAGGATGCTTTGGCCAGGGTCAATCGCCAAGTTCTGTGCGGCGGTTGCCAAGCCGTAGCTTGCTGAGGGGCAGATAGCGATGCCTTCAGTGTCGCCATTAATTAACCGCGCAAGTTTAGGACGAATGCGCTCGGAGTCGGCAAAGAAGTCCTCACTCGTGATGCCCCACGGATGAAGCTTTCTGCGAAGTCCATATGTGCCTGCCTCAACTGCTGAAACGGGTAGGGGTCCCATCGTTGCTGCATTGAGATAGATGACATCATCCGGGATATCGAAGTGATGATTTTGGTTCGGTAGTAATTCCATGGTGTCGGAGAGTAGTTGGATCTAAGCAACCTGTCACCGCTTGGTGGAGTGAGCGTGGTATCTATCGCGGCTTCTGTCGGCCAAACAGCATGTCGCTTACGGTTCGAAGCGTTGCTCTGCCATACTGCCAGGGCGTCGGCGTTGCCTTGTGACTGTGTTGGGTAAGGTCGATACAATTGTATTCGGTTAGCCGGTAGGAGCTGCCAAGAGCGCGTCGTGCGCGCGCCTCTACTTCCAGTGCGTGGAGCTGTCCTTTGTTCCGGTGACGGCGAGCCCGGCGACCGTCTTCGAACTCATTGAGGCTAACTTCTACGACGCCGCCGCGGAGGCGGGAGTTCGTGATTACCGTGCCCCGATGGGTTACCACACCATAATGGCGAAGGACGCCGCCAAAGGGTATAGATACAATATCGCCGGGGGCGAAGTCGGCAGATCTGTCGTATTTTCTCATGAGTCAATCATATCGAAAAACAATATGCTGCGCCAGCTCTTTTTCAGCCCCTAGACGATCCGACTCGTCTTATCGCCCCAATATCTGTCTCGGATTAGACGCTTATAGAGTTTTCCGGTGGGGTGACGCGGTAACTCAGGATCGAAATCGATGGATTTTGGGCATTTTAGTTTGGAAAGATTGTCTCGACAGAAGGCCATCAGTTCCTCGGCGAGTTCCTCGCTATGTACCTGGCCTTCAGCTGGTTGAACAACAGCTTTCACTGCTTCGCCGAAATCTGGATCCGGTACGCCTATCACCGCACAATCAGCCACTTTGGGATGAGTGATCAGGATGTTCTCGGTTTCCTGTGGGTAGATGTTTACGCCGCCAGAGATGATCATGAAGGCCTTGCGATCAGTGAGGTGAAGAAAGCCGTCCTCATCTAGCTTCCCGACATCTCCAAGAGACGACCAATCTGGATGCTTGGGGTTGAGAGCGTCCTTCGTTTTATCGGGAGCATTGTGATAGGTCGGCGCAGGTGTGCCGCCGAAATAGATCTGACCTTCATCGCCGACAGGCACCTCGTCACCGTTCTCATCGCAGATATGAATTTCACCGAAGACGGCTTTGCCCACTGTCCCTTTGTGTGCCATCCACTCCTCGCTGGTCGCCCAGGTCATGCCGTTGCCTTCGGAACCTGCATAGTATTCCTCAATGACGGGGCCCCACCACTTGATCATCTCTTCCTTCACGGGAATGGGGCAGGGGGCGGCTGCATGCAGTGCGCATCGAAGACTCGAGACGTCATATTTCCGTTTGATGTCTTCAGGCAGTTTGGTCATCCGAACAAACATGGTTGGAACGACCTGAGTGTGGGTGACTTTATACTTTTCAACGAGGCCCAGATACTCTTCAGGATCGAACTTCTCCATGATGACGAGCGTTGCACCCAACCGCGTCATACTCATGCACCAACGCAAGGGTGCGGCGTGATACAGAGGGGCAGGTGAGAGATAGATCGTGTCTGGCCCAGCCTTGGTGAGCCCTTGGGCGATCATAATAAGAGCGTTTGGGCCATCGATTGGTGTGCCATGCTCCAAAGGTGGACGAATGCCTTTGGGCCTTCCCGTGGTACCGGAAGAGTAAAGCATGTCCGTTCCAGCCATTTCATCTGGTATGGGCTTTTCGGGAAAGCGTTCGCGGAGCGTTTCAAGGGACGTAAATTCGTCGATCTCGCCATCTATGGACCAGGCGTCCTGAACTTCGGCGAGGTGGCGCGCTTCGATAGCGGTATGGCCCAGGCTGACGCTCGCGATAAAGAGCCGAGCACCTGAGTCTCGAATGATGTATTCGACTTCGGGTGCGGTCAGTCGGGACGAAATGCAGACATAATAGAGCCCGGCACGTTGGGCTGCCCAGCAGATCTCAAAGTATCGGGCTGAGTTTTCGGCGAAGATTGCAATCGTCTCGCCCGGCTTGCAGCCGGCCTCACGCAGAGCGTGGGCGGTCTGGTTGGATCGGGCTTCCAGCTCGGCGAAAGTCACAGTCTCGCCAGAGGCCGCCATGATGTAAGCCGCGCGATCTGGATCGCTCTTCGCATAATGACATGGATGCATTTGCAGATACCCCAGTGAAAATCGTCTTTGTCGCTAATGTAACGAAGAGAAGTCCACTGGGAAGGGGGAAGATTACTATTGGCTTTTTGGGTCAGGGAGCTTCCACAGTTGGCCTGAGTATCTCAGCTGCGCGCGATCTTTTCACAATTCTCCACATCTGCCGCTCATCGCCTTCATCACAAGGGGCTGTTTCTACGGTCCGAAATGAAACTTCGTTGGGTCTTGTCATGGTCAGACATTTACCCGTTTCTCTGTTGCGAAGCCGGGTGATTCCGACGCCTGCGGACAGGTCAAGAGTTGACCACCTGGTCAGGGGTGTGTCGTTGCAAGCGCGTGCTAGGGCGGGTAACATGACGCTTCTATCTCCGCCTTCAGATCCACCAAGACAGAATTCCGACTCTTTTTCGTATTGATGGCCGTCGCTGAAATTCGGATTGAGGTCTGTCCAGGTGAGAGTTTCGTCAATACCCACGGACCTCTGCTCGCAGCTCTCGTCACGGCCTGGCGTCACGCCTGGGATACCGGGCGTGCCCGGATCACACGTGATAAAATTTGCTGCGATACAGGGCCGGGTCGAAATCGACTCGCCAGATTCCAAGCCTTCATGCGTGATGCAGGTTGAGGTCGCAATGTGTTGGATAATCACATTGTTTGGTAGATTTCCGTCTGCTAGCCCAGCGCTGCATCCCGCAAGCGATAGGCTCATAGTAGACGCTGCAATAGCAACACCTGGAAAGAGTTTTGCTGTCATGTTTTGTGTCCCCATATAGTTTTGAAACGTCGGAGACTGGAAGGTCTTCGGCGACGTCCTATACTAGGCACGCTATCTGAACACGTTTTGCGGGTAAAGTGACACTATATTTATTATCGCGGGCAAAGTTGAAGCCCTGAAGGTGTCGCCATTAGCTTGGCAGCCAAGCGTGTTTCAAAAAGCATGGTCATAGCTATCTCATCCCAAGGTGTCCTGATCTGATACCCAGGAAGATGACGGATAGTGCGCTATTGAAATATATTCTGGGACGAGTTTGTATGATCTGCTTTAGGTTATTAGTTTCCTCGGTAATGACCCGGAGAGTTTAGAATCCCGTGCTTCCCTTTTGTTCGGGATTTGCTTCCAGATAAGCCTGCTTGAACATGGCGGAAGTCTGGTGATCACCATCGGGGCTCCAGCCGGGGGGCGCAAAGAAGCGTGCAGGCCACCGCCAGATGCGCCAGCCGTCGCGGAATAGGTCAGACAGGAGCGCCCAATATTCCTGGAAAGCTATGATGATGGGATTGAAGGACCTCTGCGGCGAAACAAGACCGTAGTCGGGTTTGTCACACTCAAGCTCCGGAACGAACGTTCCGAACATTCTGTCCCAGATAATCAGTATACCGGCGTAATTTGCATCAAGGTACCGAGCGTTGCGAGCATGGTGGACGCGGTGATGTGACGGCGTGTTAAAGACTGCCTCAAACCACCGGGGTGTCTTGTCAATCGCTTCGGTATGTATCCAGAATTGGTAGAGCAGGTTGATGCCGCCGGCAAAGGCAACGGCAGCAGGATGGAACCCTAATATGACCTGAGGCAACCCGATAATGAAAAGGCCGGTGATGGGCCCGGTCCAGGGTTGGCGAAGGGCTGTCGTCAGATTGTAGTGCTCCGACGAGTGATGCACGATGTGGTTTGCCCAGAACCACCGTATGCGGTGCATTGCCCTATGCTTCCAGTAATATAGGAAATCATTCAATAGCATGAGGCCGATGAAGCTCCACACCGTGAGGGTCACGTCGGTGATGCGAGTTGTCTCCCAGACCCAAAAGGTCGCCGTGTAGGCCAAATATCCGAAAAGTACGCCAGATATGGAACTGCCGAGCCCCATGGTCATAGATGCGAATGCATCTTTGATTTCGTAACGCCCGGTTGCTCGCTTCTTTGCGACAGCCCACCATTCGAGGGCAACGAAGAAGACAAAGGCCGGGATAGCGACCAGAGTAGGATCCGGAAAATTTGGCATGTCTCCTCCAGCGGATACTCACCACCTGTTTTTCAGAAAGTTGCATAGCACGGCATGTTGGAAAAGAGCCTGCTGCATATGCGAATTGCCACATGAGAGTTGACGAACGCTGGGTAAGGCGGCGTGCTGTCTATCAAACTTAAATCTAGGGAGGCCCGTGCAATGGCCGAGCATACATTCGAGACAATCAAGCTGGACATTGACGAAGGCGTTGCGACGCTGACTCTCAATCGTCCCGAGAAGATGAATGCGTTCACTGGCAAGATGATGCATGAGATCATCTCGGCCTTTGATATTACCGATGCGGATGACGCCGTTCGCGCCGTGATCATGACTGGCGCTGGGGATCGTGCGTTCTGCGCCGGAGCGGATCTCTCCGAAGGAGCAAAGACGTTTGACTATGAGGCGCGCGCCGAGAGTAAAGAAGTGGGGCGCGTCACCAAAGAGGATATTCAACGCGACGGTGGCGGGCGTATGACCTTGCGTATATTTGAAAGCCTCAAACCCGTGATCGGAGCGATTAATGGTGCGGCGGTTGGTGTCGGCGTTACCATGCAGCTTCCGATGGACATTCGTATTGCATCCGACAATGCGCGTTTCGGATTTGTCTTTGCACGTCGCGGGATTGTCCCGGAAGCTGCGTCGAGCTGGTTTCTTCCAAGACTTGTCGGCGTTAGCCGTGCTCTTGAATGGTGCTATTCCGGGCGCGTTTTTCCGGCGCAAGAGGCGCTTGATGGCGGGCTTATTCGCGCGATCTACCCACAGGCTGAGTTAATGAATGAAGCGCGTAAAATTGCTCGGGAAATCGCTGACAACACCGCACCGGTATCGGTAACGCTGACCAGGCACATGATGTGGCGCATGCTAGGCGCTGCGCACCCTATGGAGGCTCATATCGTAGATTCAGCCGCGATCTATGAACGAGGCCAGACAGATGATGCGCGTGAGGGTGTTATGAGCTTCCTGGAGAAGCGTCAGCCGACTTATCCGGTGAAGGTGTCCGACGGCCTTCCGAGTTTTTGGCCTTGGTGGGAAGATAAGGGGTTCGACTGGCTCGGCAAAGAATGAGAAAAGGCTGAGCGCGGGATTGCCACGTCATCGGGCTTTCGATAAATCCTTGAGCCTCGTGCGGAGAGGTGGCCGAGTGGCTGAAGGCGCTCCCCTGCTAAGGGAGTATACGTTAATAGCGTATCGAGGGTTCGAATCCCTTCCTCTCCGCCAGCTCATCCTGCTTTTCGCACGCGTTTCCATCAAGTTTGAAAAACTCCAAAACGACCATAACGGTTGACTATGTTCCGTTCCAGTTAGGGGATTTTACCGCCTGGGACCCAGGGGGCACCTGCATCCAGCAGCTCCGTTTCAAATCGTGGAATTGTCGTCTCTACCAGCGCCGTGAGGCGGCTGCGGATCGTATCGAATTCTGCTTCGGCAAAACTCAGTTGCTCTCGATGGGTTTGGGTCGGGCCGTAGGTCGAACCACCAAGTCCTAGAAGAACGACGTTCAAGCGGCTGCGGACGGTTGGCAGCGTCCGTTCGAAAAGCGTGTTCCGCGCTGCATTTCCATTCAGCATGTCACTAAGTGCATTCGTTTCGTCTCTTATGGTTTGCCAACCATTGTCCAGAGCAACAGGGTCGCCACCACGTGCGCGGTTGGCTGCAGTTTTTAGGAGACCGATTTTGGGCTCAAGCTCCATAAGTGTTATACCGGCGGCGGTGACGGATCGGTCAAGCGTTGCGACTTGATCCCAAAACGCCGTGGCATCGGGCTGAGGCGGTAGTGCCCCGTCGCGTAGACGATTCACGCTGAAAGACTGTGGTCCAACGAGCTCCGTTGTGACACCGCGGACCCGACGCGCGAGGGACACCGTGTATTCACCTGGGGACACAAGAAATCCAGAAGGCTCATCTTCTTGTCCCTCGGGAACGAAGACAGTTGTCGTGTTCGGATACCTTAGGTCCCAATTTACGCGGTGGAAGCCCTTTTTAGCTGGGCCTTCAAGTCGCCGCACGACATTCCCATCGGCATCTCTAACGGTGAGCAAAATGACAGGATCCGTTTCCTGGAGTTCCTCGGTAATGGCCTCGAACCCGGGAAATGGTGTGTCCTCATTTGCTTCATTGAGTGGCTTCTCCCTTTCCTGACGGATTGCTTCCAGTGACGGAACATCTTCGGATAGGTGGTAGGTGAAGTTTGCACCAAAGGGCGGATTTGGTGCGCGATAATATCCATGTCCTTGCGCACCACCTTCTGAGAAGGCCAGTGGATGCTGTTCGATATACCAGAGTGCATCGCGCCCGGTGAACAACATGGCCTCTTGCTCAAGTGACTGCTCCGTCAGCTCCCGTAACGGTGAAATATCGTCCACAACGAAAAAGCCGCGCCCAAACGATGCAGCAACCAAATCGTCTTCACGGCGCTGAATGGTCACATCACGGAACGAAATGGTTGGTGCGTTTCCTGTCAATTCCACCCATTTTTGCCCTCCATCCAGCGTGAAGAACAGGCCAAACTCGGTTGCTGTGAACAGAAGGTTGGGGTTCACGTGATCCTGAACGGTTCGCCAGATAAGGTGGCGCTCCGGAATGTTTCCCGTAATTGATCTCCACGTCCGCCCGCGATTGGTAGACTTCAGCAGATAGGGTTTGTAGTCACCATATTTGTGATTATCGAGCGCGACATAGACGGTATCAGCGTCGAACAAGTCTGCGCGAATATCATTCACAAAAGCTGTATCAGGTACACCGGGGAGGCGGCCGACCTCGGTCTGTGTCCACGTCTGACCGCCGTCGCTTGTTGATTGAATAATCCCGTCATCGGTACCGACGTATAGAATGTTTTCATCAAGCGGTGACTCACCGATCGATGTGATTGTGTTGTATACTGACATTGCTAGAAAATCCCAGCCCGCATCCCACGACCATTTCCGTCCTTGAACTGGCAGCTGCAAACGGTCCTCATTCCGGGTTAGATCGTCGGAAATTGGTGTCCATGTATCGCCGCGATCGTCGGATCGCCAGAGACGCTGCGACGCAAAATAGAGCCGTGTTGGATTGTGGGCGCTGACGTAAATTGGGGCGTCCCAATTGAACCGTTCAATCGGCTCGCCCGGTTTTGCTTGCGGCTGTATGTGGACGATTTCACCAGTGATCCGGTCAACACGGGCAAGATTACCCTGCTGCCATTCGGCGTACATGATATCCGGATTTCCAGGCTCAATGGCGGATTGGTGACCGTCGGCGAATAGCGTGATGAACCAGTCAGAATTTCGGATGCCATGCCGATTATCTGTCCGTGATGGTCCGCCCTGAGAGTTATTGTCCTGCGTGCCGCCATAAACAAAGTAGAAGGGTTCCGCGTCATCCACCGCGACTTTGTAGAATTGCGTGACGGGAAGATTGTTTATGAAACGCCAGGTCTTGGTGTGATCATAGCTTTCGTAGAGGCCGCCATCGGAGCCGAATAGAATATATTCTGGATCATCGGGGCGGAAGGCGATGGCGTGGTCGTCAACGTGCTTATATTCATTGTTCAGTGAACTGAATGTCGTGCCGCCGTCATTGGAAATCTGTGATGTGTTCGAGACCATGTAAATGCGGTCGAAAACGTGTGGGCTGGCATAGAGTTCTTGATAGTAGTGGGGGCCTGTGCCCTGGCCGACAGTGTCCGAGCGCTTTTCCCAGCTTGCGCCGCGGTTTGTTGAACGCCAGATACCGCCGGTCCGGCGATCTTCCTCTATCGCAGCGTAGACGACGTCTGGACGCATTGGTGAGATGGCAAGGCCAATTTTGCCCATGTTTCCCTCGGGCAACCCCGTCTTCAATTCATTCCACGTTTCCCCGCCGTCTTCGGATTTCCAGATGCCACTTTCAGGTCCACCACCCACATACGCGGCAACAGTCCGGTGATGTTGCCACATTGCGGCATAGAGACGATCGGGATTTCTTGGATCAATTAGGAGATCGGTTGCGCCGGTGTATTCGTTCTCAGAGGTCAGGACAGCTGTCCAGTTTTCTCCGCCATCAGTTGTCTTAAAGACACCGCGTTCACCACCGGGCGACCAGAGCGGGCCTTGAGAAGCAACCCAGACCGTGTTCGGATCTTCTGGATGAACAATAATTTTGGAGATGTGTTCGGACGCTTCCAGCCCCATCTTTTCCCATGTCGCGCCACCGTCGTTCGACTTATAGATGCCGTCACCAAAGCCAAGGTGCCGGCCACCATGATTTTCACCGGTCCCGACCCAAATGCGGTTTGGGTCGGAAGGATCGAGGCCTATGGAGCCAATTGAATATGAAGACTGGTCATCGAAGAGCGGTGTCCACGTCGTGCCAGCGTTTTCAGTTTTCCATACGCCTCCAGAGCCAACGCCCACATACCAGGTCGCGGGATCATCCTGCACAATAGCTATATCGGCGATGCGTCCTGACATGAATGCCGGCCCGATGTTGCGTAGACCAAAGGCTTCAAATGTTGGACTGGAAAGTGGATCAAGTTCTTCAGTGTCGGCGGATTGCGAACATGCTGCGCTTCCCCCAAAAAGCAGTGTTACGGCAAAGAAAGTGACACTGAAAAGTCTCATGAAGACCCCCATCCTAAATTGTTGATGATAAGCTAGCACAGTCGATGCGTGTGAAAACCGCTTTTTGGGAAAATCTATCGCCAGTCTCTAATTTTCGCGCAATTTTTGCCTTTTGTTTGCAAGTGAAGACCTTCATTGGTCTTGTTTTGAAGGCGTGCGATGACTGAGGCTGGTTGTCTGGGGACGAAAGCTTGATCGTGTAAGGACTAAGTGTGAGGCTGATTATGAGATATCAGAGCTAAGTTTTTGTGGCGACACCGATGAACCTTAGCTTGGGATTTGTTCTGCGTTCGAGGCTCTCGTTGCTCCATCGATAGGTTGCGCTGGGACAGCTGATCAGAAAAGTTCCCGGGGGTCAGCCGATCCAGGTTAGAAGTCCCTTTTTTTTCTGCTGGATCAAGCGCGGAAATTCAAAGACGTTTCTGATCATACGTTTTCCTGGCGGGCCGATGATCAGATCACGCCCAGCCTGAGCTGCGCCGGCAAGCCCGGTCGAAACGACGCCGGCCGTCGCTTCAAGACGCACCTTGAACGGTCCGGATCCGCTCAGCATGACGCCCAGTGTCGATTGTCGCGGAAGCTCTTCAACTTGGCTTGCTGCTTTGAAGGTCCATTGGACTTCAGAGCTGAGTTCGCCACTCGCCTGACTGATCGTAGGTATAACTTCAAACGCCGTACGGTGCTCCGTTCCAATTGCAACGTTGATAGGGACGAACTCCAAACCCAGATCACCGCGCCTTGTGATTTCAATTGTTCTTGGAGCGATATCGTCGACATATTTGGGGACCAAGTCGAGGACTTTGGTATGTTTCGGAGACAAAAACTCTAGCATGATGCTGACATGAGCGAACCGAGTCGTCGGTGCGGGGTGGAATTCTGCTTCGAATGCTGTGGCTGTCACCGGTTGACCGTTGTATTCGCCCGACTGTGCATCGAGCTGTCGGATCATTAGGCGCGCGCCCTTGAGTTTTTCATCGGCGAGCAAAACTTTCGCTTGACCCGAAAGTTCATTTGGCTCATCTGGATCGGGCTCGAACTCGCCAGAAAATAAGACGTCGGTCATTTAAAGGTCCTCGTTCCATCCCCGAATGTCTGGAAACTCGCCCAGTAATATGGTGCGGAAAACCTTTCATCACAACGCAGAGCTTCTGAACCGCGCTGCACAGCTTCGGCGACGCTCGCGCCGTCATTTAGGAAGCTATCGTAGAAAGTTAACATGAAACTTTTGGTCGCGGCGTCTGGAACCGTCCATAGAGAGGCTACTACGCAGATAATGCCCGCACTCAGCAATGAGGGAACAAGGCCGATCGGTGCATCACCAAGACCAATTTCATTAAGGCCCCCTTCGCACGCGCCCAGCACTACCAGACGCGTCGCAGAATCCGGTTGGTTGAAAAGATCTTTGACTGTCAAGCGCTCGCCATCACTGAGGATCAAGCCACTTTTGCTGGCATCACCACGATCAAATTCAGCGTGCCCCTGATAATGAACCAAAAAGACTTGTTGGAACGCCTGCAGCATGGTCGAGCGGGTCACTTGCGTGCCCAGGCTCGGCGACACATTAATTGCCGAAGCTAATTCGCGTGCGAAGAAACGCGCGTCCGCTCTATCATTGGCGGGGTCCCCGAAGACAGCAGCTGACGTTGCGTGGGGTGCGGTCTCCGTGGAAGCGAGATGACGGCTTGTCGATCGACTGGGTGTGACAAAGGTTGGGCATTGTGCAGACAGCGGTTGTCCGTTGACCTTGAGTGCCTGGAATGGAACGAGATTTAAAGCCCCCGTTGGGCAAAGCTCCAGATGCAAGCCCCGCTCCGCTATCTCGGCCAGCGGCGCAATCAGCGAATCCAGGCGGCTCAATCCATCAGGTTTTCGCAGCTTCTGGCGAAGTGTCTCCTTGGCGAGCGCACTGCGAATCCGCGCGTCCACGTCGGCATAGCTGGGATCTACAAGATGAAGGCTCGGCTCCACACCAGGTGCGTCAATGACCATCCAAAGGGCGCTATGCACGACGACCCATTCCACGAATACGCGGCTTCCCGAATTCGGACTGGCTTTCGTTGAACCTGCTCCACTCGTGAGTTGAGACGCTCTGTAAGCAGCCACGTCCGAAAGCGCAGGCTGCGCGCGCAAGGCTCGGAAGGCCGCTTCCCACTCCGCCGCAACGGTATCATCTTCCGACGCAAGGCAGTGCTTTGTCCATGTGCTGAACTCCTTGTGGACGACGTCGAGCATATCAGCATCACCCCCTGCTGCTTGCTTCGCCTTGTCGTAAACGGCTTGTTCTGGATCGATGAGATCATTTAGCGCCTGGGCTTTCGACCGGTTCGCCCATGCGAGGACCTGATGGGCGTCGCCAAGATCAGCACCATGGAGAACTAACGCCTCGGCTGAAATCTCTGATGCGCATGCGATAGCAGCCCGGCGTCCTGCCAAGGCATCGAGTCGATTATGAGCCCAATAGGTGCGGCGGACTTCCTCAACTTTCGCCCATGCGAGATTTAGGTGAAGAGCGGCTTCCGCCTGAAGGTTTTTTCTATCGTAACCAAGAAAACGAGACGTATTTCTGAAAAGTTTAGCGAGCTTGTGAAGGGTCTGTGCCGCTTGAAGTGGCATGTCCGCATCGCCGTCGTAGTAAGATAGCGCCTCTTTCAATCGCGCTTCTGCGCCGGATGCGGCGGATGGATTTTTCGTGGAGGCGTTGAGTGCCAGAATACCGAGTATGTAAGCGTTGTTGGCGAGTTCAAAAGAATGTCCCGCTGACTTGTAGTGTTTTCGCGCGTCCTGCCAATTTGCTTCCACCTCGCCTTCGCTCCCGCTGACTTGCGCCAATGACGCCTTGCTCATGGCGAGGCTGCCCAGATGATGATCGAGCGTGTCCTGGTTGGGCAATGACGATAGAATACTACTCGCGACACTCAGACTGTCCGCCGCTTCTGCAAGCCGCTCGTCGCCAATCAACCCTTTCGTATGCGCTATAATAAGTAGGTCTGCCGTCGAGATCCGTTTCTCAGCCGCAGAAACTTTATCACCTCGCGCTAGATCTTTGCCAAACCAGTCATCAAGAAGATTGAGCGCTGCCTTGAGCGCTTCCGGAGTTTGTCGCGACAGGAGATCATGTGCATACTTCGCGACTATGCTGGTGGCGTGGTCGTTGGCACCAAGTTCCTCATAGATATCGAGTGCGATACGTGCGTTGGACATCGATTGATCAACATCTTTCGCGATTGCGAATGCCGTCGATCGAACCGCAAAGAGGGCCGCACGGTGTATGGGCAAGGGATTGCGAATAAGTTCAGCATCGATGATCGCGCGTGCGTCGGCGTACCGGCCCTGGCGCGTTCTGAGATCGGCGAGTGCAAGTGCGTTGGACACTCTGTTCAGAGAGTGACCCATTGGCTGAAGCGTTTCAGCGATCTTTTCCTGAACCGACTCGGCGAGCTTGATCCGTCCGGATCGATGGGCGAGTTGCGACAGATTCAATAGGACAGAAATCGCGTTTTTAGCGTAACCGTTCGCCGAATATGCGTCGGCGACGTTGGCCATAACGGTCAACCGCGTGTCCAACTCCATGTCAAAATACTCAGCCCGAAAACGATCAATATTTAAAAGACCAGCTTGGTGATCGAGCGAACTGTATGCGAGCGCTGCCTCGTTGAGCATCTCCATACATTCACTCGTCAATCCAAACCGTTCTTGAATTGCCTCCGCAATACTGAGTGAAAAGTATGCTGCTCGGGCGCGGTCTTGAAGGGCCACGGCAGTTTCCATTGCCGTATTTAGGCGTATGACTTTCTTTTCTTTTCCATCAAGCTCACAAGCTGTGATGAGTGCATCGAAGCCGTTTTTGGGATCACCCAAAGCGAAAAGTTCATCTGCTATGCTCGCAACCTTGTCAGCGCTTGGAAGACGTTTGCGATCAAGGGTGTAGAATGCACAGGCTGCACGGATCAGCCGGACTTCTAACAGTTGCGCTTTTAGGGCTTGGTTGCGGCTGTCAAATTGTGGAAGCGCTGCATCCAGTACTTCGATGACTGCATTGAACGCGCCATTTGCTATCAACTCGAAGAACGTGGACTCGAGTTCTAGAACGCGTTGCAGTCCGACGCTGCAGTCCAGTTTTTTTGCTAGTGTCAAAGCAGATAGCGCTTCGGTGATATATCCAGTCCGAGCGAGTGCGCGACTTGCCATCAATGCCGCCTCGACGGTCTCGAAGCCTTCACGAGCTGCCTCACGAGCAATTTTTGCGGCGTCGCCAAGCCTGCCCATTTGTGTAAGGCTCTCGATCGTATCCGCCATTCTATGTTTTGTGGAAATTTTTTTATCCAAATAACTAAATCCACATTCCTACAGATTGCTCCGAACCTAACAAGCTACTGCTACGGGGATCGGGACGAAATTATGATCACTAGACAACGCCTCGAAACTAAAAGCGAATAATTGCAAGCACCGGATTTTCCACTATTCGTTCCACGTTTTATGTCTATTTTTCCGGGTAGACGTAAATATGTTTCGGTGTTTACGCATAGTTGGAGCTCAACCAGTAAGGCTTGGACCGATTTTGTTTTTGTTGGGCTCGTATCGACATCACTAGATCGGCACAAAATATTTTGGCTCTGAAAAAATGTGCCTTATGGTGTGCTTACCCTCTTTGTTGAAGACGCGTGATCACTTGATTCGTCTGGGTGGCGATTTCTAGTTCTTCATTGGTCGGAATAACGAGTAATGAAACTGTGCTTGACGCTGCTGATATCTCTCGAATACCAGATGGGTCACTGCCGCGGCCCTTATTGCGATTAGCATCTAAGGAGATGCCGAGACCTTCAAGGCCGGTTGCGATCTTTGCCCTGACAGTCTCAGAATTCTCGCCAACTCCCGCGGTAAATGCCACGGCGTCTACACCGCCAAGTGTGGCAATGTAGGCTCCGATTGTGCTTCGAATTCGGTGAATATATACGTTCATGGCGAGCTCGGCTTGTTCATCGCCTGCTGCCAGGCGCGCCTCGATCGCTCTCATATCTCCATCACCACATAATCCAGCCATGCCGCTGTCGCGATTGAGGGCTGTTTCCACCTCTTCGACGGACATGTCCGCCACTCGATTAAGATGACCAAAGACTGCCGGGTCCACATCACCGCTTCTTGTGCCCATTACAAGTCCCGGCAAGGGTGTGAGCCCCATAGATGTGTCCACACTTTTCCCGCCGGCAACAGCGCACGCGCTGGCACCGTTGCCGAGATGCAGAACGACAATTCGAGAGTTGGCAGGATTGATTTGGCGTTCTGCCTGAAGCCACTTTGCGCACGCCCGGCTGACAAAGGCATGCGATGTACCGTGAAATCCATAGCGCCGTACCCCGTATTCGTGCTCCCACTCGACGGGTACAGCGTAGGTTCGGTGGGCTTTGGGCATGGTCGCGTGGAAAGCGGTATCGAAAACGGCAACTTGCGGAAGACCTGGGAAGTTACGGCTTGCAGCCCTTATCCCGTCATTGTTCGCTGGGTTATGCAGCGGTGCCAGAACGGAAAGGCGATCGATGGTTTCGATCACCTGATCCGTTATCAGAGTAGGTTCAGAGTATTCAGCACCGCCATGAACGACCCGGTGTCCGATCGCGGTTAGATTTCCTCCTGTTTTCGAAAGGTGTGCTTGAACCCTTTCCGCCACGAGGCCGAGCGCGGCCATATGGTCTGGAGTCTCCGTTCCAATGCGCTCAATTACACCCTTTAGCTCGTCATCTTGCCGCGTGCTCGTTTCATCTCCGCCAAGATCAATCAGCTGAAACTTCACAGAGGACGACCCGCAGTTGATGACGAGAACGGTCATGGCGGATTGTCCTATTTGGTTTTCTTGTTCTGGTTTCTGATTGCGTCGGCCTGAATAGCGGTAACGGCGATGGTCATGATAATGTCATCCACAGTGGAGCCACGAGACAGGTCATTCACGGGTTTGTTCAAACCCTGAAGAACGGGCCCGACAGCAATTGCACCCGAGCTACGCTGAACGGCTTTGTAGGTATTATTGCCGGTGTTGAGATCGGGAAAAATGAGAACGCTCGCATGGCCTGCGACAGGTGAGTCTGGCATCTTCGTCTTCGCGACTGACGGAACCACTGCGGCGTCATACTGCAATGGGCCTTCCACGAGCAGGTCAGGTCGGCGCTCTTTGACAATTTCAGTCGCCGCGCGGACCTTCTCGACTTCGGCACCAGTACCCGACTTGCCAGTCGAGTAGGAGAGCATGGCCACGCGGGGGTCGACACCGAACATCGCGGCGCTTCCAGCGGAGGAAATTGCGATATCGGCCAGTTGCTCAACCGTCGGGTCCGGAATGACGGCGCAATCTCCGTAAACTAATACTCGATCGGGCAGCAGCATGAAGAAGACGCTGGACACAACGTTTGTGCCTGGGGCCGTTTTTATAACTTCAAACGAAGGGCGGATCGTGTGAGCAGTTGTATGGATAGATCCTGAGACCATCCCGTCTGCAAGATCTAGATGCACCATCATCGTTCCGAAATATGAAACGTCTGCCACGATATCCCATGCTTGCTCGAACGTGACCTGTTTACGGGCGCGGGCCTCGGCATAGGCCTCAGCAAGCCGCTTGCGAAGAGGATGGTTTACGGGATCGATAACCCGTGCTCCGCTGATGTCCGCCCCGCAATTTTGTGCAATTTTTGACACGTCCTCTGGATCGCCAAGGAGAGTAATCGACGCGAGGCCGCGGCGTAGAATTCTTTCAGCGGCGTGAAGAATTCTAGGTTCGATTCCTTCGGGCAGAACAATGTGCTGCCCCGCCGCTTCTGCTCGCTCGAATACATCGTGCGAGAACATAAGTGGCGTCACTGCTGTAGTCGGTGTTGTCGCGATGCGATCTACCAGATCGGCGGCGGGAAAATATATTTGAGCGTGATCGAGGGCGGCCTGTATTTTACGCGATGAGGATGGGTGCGTACGACCGGAAAGCGACGAAATCGTGGTTGCAAGCTCTATCGTTTGCATATCGCTGGCGAGGACTGGGATTTCTCCGGCAATGTCGTTCAAAAGGCGTGTTGTCACCGGATCAGGGCTGAAGCCGCCACTTAACACGATGCCGTTTGGTGTGGGAAAGCCGGACGCTCGCGCAGCGGCGAGCATGGCAATGATCATTTCTATTCGATCGCCCGCCACGATTACGAGCGCATCGTTCTTCAGATGTTCGAGTGCATTTGGCAATCGCATCGCGGCGACAATCGGATGGACGGCGACCGCGCTCATATTGCTTTCATTGCCGGAAACGAGTTTCGCACGGCTGGCCTCGGAAATATCTTGCAACGTTGGCGCAGATAAAAGTGGCAGCTCGGAAACCACTGAAACAGGAATGTCGAGCGATAGATCGGTAACGATTTGTTCCAGTCGGTGCGCGACGTCGTCGGTCTGGTCGAGGGATACTCGGTTGGCGACGACACTGATCATCGGGAGTTTTGCGTCAATCAAATGTTCAAGGGCATGCTCGGCCGCCGAACTTATATTTTCGGCGCTGCGGGGGCCACGGCCTCCTCGTCCGGATACGACTGTAACAACGGGCGTTCCCAGATCGCGAGCGATCGCAATATTATGGTCAAGTTCTGTGTTCGCGCCTACATCAGTATAGTCGCTACCGATAACCAGCACGCCGTCACATTTAGCTGTCAGATCACGGAATCTCTCCAGAATTTTCTGGCGTGCGGTATCGGTATCTTGGTGGCGATCCTCGTAGGTGACCCCGAAGCAGTCTTTTGGATCGGGTCTCTGCGATTCAGGTAGTCGTGAGAGAAGAAGATCTATCAGATAGTCGTCCGAACCGTTATGCGTCACCGGGCGAAATATAGCTGGCCTAACAACCTTCTTTGCTATGTTTTCAAAGAGGGCCAGAGCCAGAGCCGTTTTTCCGCTCTCTGCTTCGGTACTTAGTAAATATAGAGCTGAGGACACTCTGCTGACCTCCACCTATTCAAACCATGTCTATTCGCTCAAGTTAAAGCGAGTGTTTGACGGTAATTGCAAGCTAACGTGGATGAGAAAACGAGTTCGTAACGCAACAAAACTTTAGCTGTTTGCTCTGTTCCGTGCTCAAAGTTCGCTTGATGTACGAACAACGGATTCGCGACAGAAAAAACGGCAAGTAAATGCGGGAAATGGCCCCTTTCATATGGACACCAGAGCAGCCCATTGATTTCGGGGCCTTGTTGTCTGGGTTCTCTGGCCGCAAACTGCGAAAAGAGCAAACAAACCGCTGGTTCCTATTCCGAAGAGCTTTTGATGTGGTTCAACAGCCCAGAGCTGCGGAGATCAATATCACCGTGGACGGACGTTATCAGGCGTTTTTGAATGGCCAAAGGATAGGACGTGGGCCCGCTCGTTGTTCGCCGCTTTATCAACGCTATGACACTTACGGCATAGCTGACTTCTTGAATGAAGGTGAAAATGCCCTGGCAGTGCTAATACGCGTGTTTGGGAAAGATATGTCCTGGTATGAGAAGACTGAAGGTCTCTGGAATCCAGTCTTCGGAGATGGGGGACTTTGGGTTAGCGGATATGTCGAAACGAGCGCTGGCTTACTGCCTTTGAAGACCGATGAGCGCTGGTCTTGTTTTGAGGTATCCGCTTGGCAGCAAGACACACCGCAGTCCAATCATGGTTTGGGTTTCATTGAAGTCTTGGACGGCGGCAAATTGCCAGTTCAGTGGACAGAGCCAGGTTTTGATGACGCAAACTGGGATAGCGTGCAGGTCATGGAGGCTGGCGGCGGCGGTCCCGAAGCATTCTTTGGCGGTTTGATCTCAAGGCCTTTCCCGCATCTACTGCCGAACCGGCTGAAACCGTTGCATGAGGAGTTTGTTGCTCCGAAACGGGTCCAATGGGTGCGAGAAACGACAACCCTTAGCGATGTCGCTTTGTACGACGAGCCATATAATGAGCCGCTGGGCGCGCTGGATCGTTGTTCCGCAGTGGACCTTGAAGACTGTCTGGCAGGCGAGGGGACTGCTGAGGTTAAGACAGTTCACGGACATGGTGTGTCTTTCCTGCTCGATTTTGAGAGGCTGCAGACGATCTACCCGCTGATCGAGATGGAGGCGAAGGGCGGCGAAATCATCGACATCGTCGTCAATGAGCGCCTTCCCGACGAGTGGGGCGGGGATGGTCCGTCGCCAGAGAGTCGGATTGTTCGTACGCCACTGCTTGGCCTCGACGCCCATATGTCGCGATACATAGCGAAACCTGGCCGCCAGACGTTTGAGCGTTTCGAATGGCAGGCGGCGATATGGATGCAGGTGACCATTCGCAATGCCGATGACGGTATTGTCCTTCATCGAATTGGCGGCACGCAGACGCATTATCCGGTGGAGCCGCTAGGCCATTTCACCTGCTCAGATCCGCTACTGACAAAGCTCTGGGAGACCGGTCGTTATACGCTGCAGCTTTGCATGCATGATGGCTGGGAGGATTGCCCCAGCCGAGAGCAGCGCCAATGGCTTGGTGACGCCACCGTGGAAAATCTAGTTGGCCACGCAGCGTTCGGTCCGGGTGTTGAAGCTCTCAACGCCGAATTCATTCGGAAGTGCGCAGAAAGTCAGCGTCCAGACGGCCTTACTCAGATGTTCGCTCCGGGCAATCACGGGACAAATGGATTGCTTATCCCAGATTGGACATTGCAGTGGATATTGAACACAGCAGACCATCTACGGCTCACAGATGATCTAGCCACCATTGAGGAGGTTTTTCCGTCTATCCAAAAGGCATTGCAATGGTTTGAGCGTAGCACTGGTGCATCAGGTCTCGTCGCTAACATGGCCTATTGGCACTTCATGGACTGGTCTGGTGTTGGACGCGAAGGAGAAGCCTGCACGCTGAACGCGCAGCTTGCCGGTTGTTACGTTGCTGCTGCGGATATGGCGGACGCCCTGGAGATGTCGCGCGTGGCTAGCCGCTACCGAAATCAAGCGGCCAATATTCAGGCGGCGCTGAATGCGCGTCACTGGGACGAAGCCCGCGGTGTCTATGTTGATTGTGTAGACCCTGAAACAGCGACGCAGGATAAACGCGTTTCTCAACACGCTAATGCCGCCATGATCCTGTGGGGCGATGCGCCCCGTGATCGCTGGGCTCGCATGATCGCCTGGATCACTGATCCTGATCGGATCACGTTTACCGCTGCCCCGCCCATCACGCCGGAAGGCGCAACGCTCGACCCGCACACCGGTGTCGTCATGGCGAACACATTCTATGCGCATTTCCTGTTCGAGGCGCTTGCTAAGGCGTGGCGAAATGATCTTCTATTCACAATGATCCGTGAGCGGTATACTCCGATGATCGAAGCTGGAGCCACAACGCTTTGGGAGAGTTTTGAACCGACCGCGAGCCTTTGTCATGGCTTCTCGGCGTCGCCGACCTGGCAGATGAGCGCGCGCATTCTTGGCATTACGCGAATTGGGTCTGGGAACGTTCATTTTGCTCCCGACCTGCTGGACTTGTCATGTGCCGAAGGTGTTGTGCCGGTCAAAGAGGGAGATATTGAAGTGCGTCTCCGCCGAGAAAATGACGGATTTGCCGCCACGCTGAAGGGGCCGACCGGTCTAAATTATAGTGTTGCCGCACCTCAAGGACACCGGCTGGCTTCTCCTTCATCCGGGACGTTTGGAACTGTTCCTACGATAGTGACGTTTTCTGCTTTTGAGACATAAGATTACCGAAATCGTATAGGCGGATATCCGATCAAAGTAGATCGCGCGGAGTTACCGTGTTTATCGCTTGCTCAAGCTTAAATTGGCCAACGTCAGCCTTGGCAATCGTAAAGATGTGAGCTTCTGAAGAAATGTTCGACCGTTTTCCGCATTGCCCTTGCGCAGCGCATTCGGCAGGGTGCGTCGATAAACTCGGAGATATATTATGGCTAGCGAGGAGCTCGACTGGATAAAGGTCGCGAACACTAATGACGTTCCGGAAGGCAGGGTAAAGACGGTGACGGCCCGGACGACGTCCATCTGCCTTTCTCATTTTGATGGCAAATGGGCGGCCATGGATAATCATTGCCCACATCAGGGCGGGCCGTTGGGTGAGGGGTCTATCGAACGCGGCATCGATGATCAGTGCTGGATCCGCTGTCCTTGGCACGGTTGGGATTTCGACCCATTGACTGGAAAGCCGCCGGGCGGCCATGAGGATACCGGTCAGAAAATGTATCCTCTCGATGTGCGTGAGAATGAAATATTCGTCGGCCTGGAAGTCGAACCACCGCACGAGCGCACAGCCACAGATGTCATGGCGGAGACCATGGTCAATTGGGGCATCAAGCATGTTTTCGGCATGGTGGGTCATTCCAATCTTGGACTCGCTGATGCCATTCGCCGGCGAGTAATTGATGGTGAGATGTCATATGTTGGTATTCGTCATGAGGGTGCTGCAGCGTTTGCAGCATCTGCCTATGGGAAGCTGACGGAGCATCCGGCTGCGTGTTTGACCATTGCTGGTCCCGGTGCGACCAATCTTTTGACAGGACTGTGGGACGCTAAAGTAGATCGAGCGCCCGTCCTCGCTTTAACCGGACAAGTGCAGACTCAAGTGTTTGGTCCCGGAGCATTTCAGGATATCGATCTGTCGTCTGCTTTCGAAGCGGTTTCGCACTTCTCACAAACAGCTCTGTCAACGTCTAATCATGGCGAGTTGATGTCGCTCGCTTGCAAGAAAGCGTTGGATCAACAAGACGTCGCTCATCTCATTTTTCCGGATGACATGCAGACTTTGCCAAGCGCCAGTCCGGCTGGCTCACCACAGGGGCGGCGGGGGCGTGTGTCCTTTCGTCCGGGTGATGCAGACCTTACGGATGCTCTTTCTAGAATTAGTGATGCGAAACGCCCGATCATTATCGTTGGTCATGGTGCATATGGTGCTCGCGAGAATATTATTGCCCTTGCTGAGAAACTTGGAGCTCCGGTGCTAACGACTTTCAAGGCGAAAGGACTTATCCCAGATGACCATCCCAATGCTGGAGGTGTGCTGGGTAGATCGGGTACTCCCATAGCAAGCTGGTTCATGAATGAGACGGATTTAATTCTCGCGCTTGGGTCTTCATTCTCCAACCACACCGGAATTGAGAAATCCAAACCCATTATCCAGGTCGATTATGATCGTGGGCAACTCGGCAAGTTTCACGCAGTGGAGTTGCCAATATGGAGCGATATCGGTGCGTTTTGCGAAGAGGTTGTTGGAAAAGCGAGAAGAGCAGTTGATGCAGTTGATCAGATCACGGAACTCAAAGAACGTTGGGAGATCTGGCGCAACGAGAAAAGAAATCGTTTAGCTGAAGATAGCGGGGAAGGCCTCCACAGCGCAGCGATATTTGCGGTACTGAGCAGGCTCGCGCCAGATGATACGATCTTTGCCGTAGATGTTGGAAACAACACTTATAGTTTTGGCCGCTACCTTGAAACGAAAGGACGACAGCGTGTGCTGATGTCTGGATATCTCGGATCGATCGGATTCGGATTTCCGGCAGCTATGGGTGCTTGGGCGGCCACTCAAGACTTCGACTCTTTTCGGGATTATAAGGTCATCTCCATATCGGGAGATGGTGGCTTTGGTCAGTACCCGATGGATTTTACGACCGCCGTCAAATATGGGATGAATATTACGCATATTCTGCTGAACAATGGTGAACTTGGTAAGATCTCCAAAGAACAGCGGGCTGGTGAGTGGGACGTTTGGGAAACTAATTTACATAACCCGTCATTCGCGGCTTTCGCACGCTTGTGCGGCGGTTTCGGAAAACGCGTTACGGACAGCAAAGACTTAGAAGACGTAATGCTTGAGGCTTTGGAAGAAGCCGGTCCAAGTCTGGTGGAAATCATGACGGATACCGAATTAGTCTAATCGGTACTGGGCCAATTTCAGTACCGAAACCGGCTATACGTTGAGCTTCGCCAAGTCTTCTTTTGTGTCCAGATCTTTGGAGAGTTTCGCTTCTATATCTACCACTCGGGTTTCAGATAGGGATTCGAAGATTTGGCGTGCACCATCATCGCCCCGTAAACCCTTCAGCCTCGAGAAAACCTTTCTTGAAAAGAGGGCAGGTGGGCAGAGGATCCCGTTGGAGCGAGTCATTACGGCTTCGACGCCTGGTGTCATGGCCTCCCGCATGGCGACGAGGTGATCATCACTTATCAGCGGCATATCTGCGAGCAAAACAAAGGCCGCGTCGATGCCCGGAGTATCTTCAATCTGTTCAATGCCTGTGGCGATCGAAGACCCAAGCCCTAGCTCCGGGGTTGAGTTTTCTTTCGTCTGCCATCCGGATTCGTTGAGCAAGCGACGCCTCGCCGTATGGTGCGGGCCGACTATGCCTAGGCGTCTACTAACACGCTCTTTTGTTAGCGCGGAGGCGGAATGGTGAATCACCGGATTACCGTCCAAATGCGCGAGCAGTTTGTCGCTACCTTCGAACCTTGAGGATGCTCCCGCAGCAAGAAGAAGAAGTGCAGTGCTTCCGAAAAGAGCATCCTTGTTCAGTTCATAGGCACCCACGATTTCGGCAAGCGTTGACACCGCTAGCATGGAGGCATCCCTCAAAGATGGAATGAGCCCTACCGGGCCATGTATTCTGTCAATTTCGTTGGGGCTAATGCCCACATTCCTGAGGGCATCGCATCGATTTGCATGGGCGCGCGGACTGCCGACCGCACCGATATAAAACGCCGGCCCCGACAGGGCCTGTTGGAGCAAGGGAACTTCCCAGTGGAGGTCGTGAAACATGAGTATGAATGCTGTCCACGCGTCATCTGTAACCTCTGGAAGAGATGTTGGTGTACTGAGCGTTCTCCAATCATTTTCGGGCTGGTTTATCTCTACCAACTCTGCCTCTGATCCAGGGAAGGCTAAATCGCTTGGAAATCCCGCAGACTGACAGAATCGCCACAACGCGATTGCATCGGCTCCGCGACCCGCGATGCGGACCTTCATCTTGGGAGCATACGAATATGTCTTCTGACCTGTTGGAGTTTCTAAAGACAATTTTGCTGGTCGCCGGTCCGCCAAATCGTCATGACAGCGCTGTAGATCGAATTTAGCGGCATCTGGAAGAATTGTGATTTCAATCGCACCACCGCATGGCAACGGCAAGTCTTTGAAAGGTGATCCAACGCCGTAACGTAGTGACACCGCTTGACCCGCCTTCATCGCGGACAAAGCATTCAGCGCCACGTCTTCGTCGATGCAGCCTCCTGATACGTAACCCGCGCGAGTACCGTTTCGGGAGATGGCCATAAGAGCTCCTGGCGCTCTAACGGCCCCTCCTTCCGTTTCGGTGACAATTGCAATAGCAGCGCCACCTTGTCTGTCCCAATCTAACCACTGGTGAAGAACATCTTGCGGGTGTTCAAATAGGGGCGGTTGTTTCATGTCATTGCTCTCAAGAGCGTGGCGTTCTGATTGTTATACGCCGCTGAAACTCTCCGACGCCAATGGCAAGGACCGCATTCGGCGACCACTTGCTGCAAAAATGGCATTTGCTACCGCCGGTGCGATTGGGGGTGTTCCGGGCTCACCTCCACCGCCGACTCGCGCTCCGCTGTTAATCAGTGTCACGTGGATTCTTGGCGCATCTTCCATTCGTACGACGGGATAATCATGGAAGTTCGATTGCATGATCCGCCCGTTTTCGACCGTTATGTCTCCGAACAGTGCCGCGGAGAGACCATATATAATCCCACTCTCTATCTGCGCCGTGAAGCCGTCCGGGTTCACAACAAAGCCAGGATCTGCTGCAGCCCAAACATTAGTAATGCGGGGGGCTTGGCTGGTTACATCGACTTCAACTACTTCAGCCACAATCGTACCAAAACTATCGACCAGCGCTACGCCAAGGCCTCGTCCGTTCGGCATTGTGCGTCCCCAACCTGACGCCTCGGCAACGGCATCAAGTACTGCAACATATCTTGGATTATCTGCGACCAGGTTTCGTCTGAATGACAGTGGATCTTTATTCGCGGCGTGAGCTAGTTCGTCGATGAACGACTCAATAAAGAAACCGTGCTGAGTGTGATCTACTGAACGCCAGGGTCCAAAACGGATTGGGTTTTCGGTTTCGGCGTAGTGAATGAACTGGTTTGGGATCGCGTAGGGTATATGTGAGGCTTCAGCGGGATCATGCTTATGGACGAACTGGTAATCCCAGCTAACCGGTTGCCCATCTTCTGACAAGCCGCCAACGACCTTCGCGGTGGTCGCTGGGCGATAAAAATCCTGCCTTGTGTCTTCCTCGCGCGACCAGATCATTTTAACCGGCCCATCGATTCGGCGAGCGATACTGACCACCATAAGGGGATAGTCCGATTCAGATTTTCGCCCGAATCCACCACCCATCAAACAATTGTGCACCGTGATATCTGACTTCTTATAGCCGAACTCGCCGGCAATCTCATCGCGTACCGCAAGGGGGTTTTGGTGACCGATCCAAATATCAACCTCATCGCCTGATACGTGTGCCACGGCGTTGAGTGGTTCCATGGCGGCGTGTGCAAGGTAGGGAACGGAGTACTGGGCTTCGATCAGCTGATTGGCTGAGCCAGCGGCGCGTCTGGCATTTCCAAGCTTGATGTCAGTTTGTTCTTTTCCGTCGCGGACCGCATTTTCCATGTCGGTTAGAAAACCGGAATATATGGCTTCCTGATCAAGGTCTTCTCGACCCGTCGCTGACCACGTGACGTCCATATTTCGGACGGCTTGTTCAGCACTCCAGTAACTATCAGCAACGACTGCTACGAAGTTTTCTTCCGTGATGACCTGTTTCACTCCGGGCATGCCGCGTGCGATCTCATCGTCGAGCCGCTCAACTTTGGATCCAAATACAGGCGGTCCCATGATGGCGGCGTAGGACATGTTGGGTAAGTCAATATCGAGTGCAAACTGAGCCGTGCCGTCTACTTTGGACGGAATATCGAAGCGGGGAACCGATGTGCCCATAAGTGTATAATCGTCGGCGGATTTCAGCTTTGGTTGGGTTGGTGGCGATAGTTTGCTGGCCGCTTCGGCGAAGTCTGAGTACGGTGCAGATTGATCTGAGGCTTTATGGAAAACATATGAGCGCTCAGTTTGAATCTCATTTCGTGGAACACGCCATTCCTTCGACGCAGCACGAACAATCATCTCCTTCGCAGCAGCACCAGCTACTCGCATTCCGCCTTCACCTGTGAACCGAACGGCGGTCGAGCCCCCCGTAATTTGCAAAGACATGGATTGGGCAATCCTTAAGAATCCGCCATTCAGAGTGTCCTGCACAAAGCCCGGTACGGTCGCGTCACCCATCAGATATTCGCGGCCAAGAGGATAGTTGGCATATGCTTCGTGTGCAGGAGCTTGCTCGAACCTTACGAGTTCCCAGTCAGCGTCCATCTCGTCGGCGAGCATTTGCGCCATAGATGTAAATACGCCTTGGCCCATTTCAGAGTGGGGGACAATCGCCGTTACCGTATTGTCGTTCGCCAGCTTTACCCAGACGTTGACGAGTGTTTCGCCTTCATCTGCCATCATCGAAGCAAGTTTGGGGGCTCGGTGACCTTCCCGCATTGCAACGCCGACGGTGAAGACACCACCTGCCGCAACGCCGGCTGCTATGAATCCTCTGCGTGTCCACTTATTCATTTTCAGTATCCTCCGTCGCAGCGGGAGCCGGCATTTGAGTTGCTGCCGTCTTTATCGCATCGCGAATTCTTCCATACGCACCACAGCGGCAGATATTGCCGCTCATCGCGTCATCAATGTCTTCATCTGTTGGGGTAGGGTTGTCGTTCAGCAGAGCGACAGCAGACATGATTTGGCCAGACTGACAGTAACCGCATTGGGGAACCTGATGGTCTATCCATGCCTGTTGCACGGCGTGCAGTGTTCCGTCTTCATTCGCGACGCCCTCAATGGTCCTAATGTCCGCTCCCTCAACGGCAGCTACGGGCATCGAGCATGATCTTATCGGCGTGCCATCCATATGGACGGTACAAGCTCCGCATTGCGCTATACCGCAGCCAAATTTCGTGCCCGTGAGTTTGATTTTTTCACGTATGACCCAAAGCAATGGCATATTGGGGTCGACGTCGACGGTTCGAGTTTCTCCGTTTATCGTCAGAGTGGGCATGAACTTCTCCTTGCGCTGCGGGGACAGCAATTTTCATTAGCCAGTTTCTTTTTTTGTGATCGACGACAAAAATATTGACGCCACATCTTCGACTCTTCGCCGAAATTCCTTGGTTGAGACGGCGGCTTTCTTCTGACCGCCAATTGACGACATCAGCAGCTCTATGAAGCCGCGTGATGTCGATGCCTTATCAGACAAGTCCGCTTCACCTTTCGAGATCGCGTCTTCAACCGCTTGGGTAAGCAGGGCTATCAGTCGGTCCAGACCTGCTTTCATATCTTCCGATACAATACTCTGGCTCAGATCCATCAGTTCCTCACCATGCGGAGATTGAGCGACGGGTTCATAATAGATGCGCTCAAATGTCAGCAGCGCATTGATGACGCGATCATTGAGTGATCCGGGTTTTGATAAGATGTCCGAAGCAGAATCAATCGCCTCGTTTTGACGATCCATTGCGAGCTGGCGGAATAGATCCTCTTTGTTTTCAAAAAGAAGATATAACGCTGGGCGGGAAATACCTGCCATCTCAGCAATGTCGCTCATGGATGTGCGCCTAAACCCATATCTCGAGAAAACTGTCGTAGCAGCCTCGAATACCGTCTCTCTTTTGGTCGTGTTATCCATGCTTCGCCTCTTAGAGACAAACTGACATTCAAGAGATAATTTGTCAAAATGATTCGAGGTTGGGCTCGAGTGTCCTGTTTTCATTTGGGATAGCGTGCCATGCACGCTCGTTCCGGTGCTTGGGCGAACACTTTGCAGAACATTAAAGAAAGCTGCTCGAGTGGCTCCGCGAGTAGGACTCGAACCTACGACCGGGCGGTTAACAGCCGCCTGCTCTACCAACTGAGCTATCGCGGATCACTTGCTAGAAGGACGGCTACATAGCAGGCCGAACTTCACTGTCAAATGTAGACCTGCACTGACAACAAAAAAATGGCGGGAGCAAGCTCCCGCCGAGGCGTTGGGTGATGGTGGGTGTCTCCAAGAGAAGACATTAACCAATTTGAAGTCGATTAGTTAACGGGCGGTAAACGCGGTGGTGCGAAATGCTGATTTTTTGAAAAGAAAGCTGGAGGCGCTGCCCGGAATCGAACCGGGGTACACGGATTTGCAATCCGCTGCGTCACCACTCCGCCACAGCGCCTCAACAGAGTAGGGCAGATAGCAGTGGCTCTATCCGGTTGCAAATGGCAATTTGAGTGGTCCCACCAAATGAAGCAGGTTTCACATTTAGACTTCGCAGAATTGAGTGCTGCGAGGTGGAAGGCTGGGCATTGTTTCCTGCTTGATTTGCCTTCTTGCTACTAGCCCTAGTTCTTGTGGTGAATTATCGCACAGTGAACGCTGTTCACTTGGCGTGATTGATGCTTAGTGATGAGCCCATTTGTGTTTTGTAGAGGGAGCTGTGGCATGCAGACACGATTTTTGATCTTTCTGGGCGCGCTGTCTCTTTGTGGGCAGGGCGTTTCAGCGGAAACGTTGAGCGAAGCGTTGCAGGCGGCGCAATCAACGAATCCGCAGCTGGGCGTACAGCGCGTGCAGCAGGAGATTTCCCAAGAACAGTTGAGGTCCGCTCAAGGAGCGCGGTTGCCTAATGTTGAAGTCACATCCAGTGCCGATGTAACGCGAATTGACACCGATGGTCCGGTCTTCGCCAACATCAATGTCGGGCGCATTGAGACTCTACAGGCGCAGCTCCAGGCCACACAGCCAGTGTATACTGGCGGTCGAATTACTGCTGGCATCCGGCAGGCTCGTGCCGGAATCAGTGCGAGTGATGCTCTTTTGGAGGCTGCCACGCAGGACACGTTTCTCCAGACGATCACGACATACGTTGATGTCCGCCAGAATCGTGAAGCGGTCGAGATACAGAAAAGCAGTGTGGATCTACTAACTGAGCAGCTTAAAGCGGCCAGAGACCGGTTTGAAGTTGGTGAGATTACAAGAACCGACGTAGCTTTGGCGGAGGCCAGACTCGAAGGTGCGCTTGCCAACCTTGCTGCTTCGGAGGCCCAAGTTGAGGCAAGCGAAGCGCTCTATGAGAGCATTGTGGGGTTCCCCGCTGGTGATCTTATCCCTCCGCCACCTGTTGGCTCGTTACCCGATACGTTTGACCTCGCACTCGCGCAGGCCATCGAGAACAACCCAAACATCAAAGCAGCCCAATTCAATGAGCTTGCCGCAGAGCAGGCTGTGCGAACCGCGCGAGCTGACTTGCTTCCCGAATTGAACTTTATTGCCAGGGCAGGTGTGCAGCAGCAATTCAATGAAGATGTAACTTTTCCAGAGATCACGAACACGAGTCTCGCTGCGCTCGCTCAAGCTCGCATTCCAATTTATCAGGGGGGTGTAGCTCGGGCGCAGGTCCGAGCTGCGAAACTTGAGGCTGCTCAAGCTAAACTGGATATTGAGACCGAAAGGCGTTCTACCATTTCTGACGTTTCGCAGTTCTGGTATGCATACAAGTCAGCGCTCGCATCTATCGGTGCGTCAGAACGCCAAGTCACTGCAGCTCAGGTGGCCTACGAAGGCGGCGTTGAGGAACTTGCTGTCGGTGTTCGCACGACTCTCGATGTACTCGACCAAGAGCAGGATTTACTTGAAGCCCGGCTAACACTAAGCCAATCGCAACGGGATGCTTATGTCGCTGCCCATCAGCTATTGCGTGCTATGGGTGTCCTGACCGCGGATCGCTTTGGACTGTAGCGAGCTGCAACTGAGTTAATGAGAAGCTAGGTAATGTAACAAGGTGTTAACTCTCTCGTCCTACCCGTGTTAACCAATAGATTCGCTTAGGATAGAAGGTGTGACATGGGCGATCCCGCTGCAAAAGAGCCGACAATGGAAGAAATTCTGGCGTCGATACGCCGGATTATTTCCGAAGATGGTGAGCCGGTTGGCGAAGCATCTGGCGGGGATTCGCCCGCGGTTTCCGTTGCCTCGGATGAGGGGATCGATTCGGTACAGTCTCCAGAGGTCGACGCTGACGATGCAGAACATCTTTTGAGTGTTGAGGAACTGCTTGGAGATGATCTCGAGTTCGAAGAAGTCGAGATAGGCGGTGCAGATGAGCCAGAAATCAGTCCAGACCTAAACGCTGACGCCGATCAAGACATCATGGAAGATGTCTTTGATATGGAAGACGCGGTCGCTGCCGAGGAACCTCAAGTACAACAGTCACCTGCGCCATCAATGGAGGCAAACGTGTCAAAACCACAGCCTGTAACCGCTGCTTCTACTATGGAGGGCCCAGCGGCCAATGCTCTGGAGAGCTTTGTCCGCGCGATGATCGAACCCATGATCAATGAGTGGCTCGAGAGCAACCTCGAAGGCATCGTCAATGCGAAAGTCGACGCCGAGCTTCAGCGGGTTGCGACCCGCGTACGTCAGGCGCTCGTAGACGAAAAGTAAGTTAGCCGAACAGCTAACTCGCTTTCATCGAAGGAATTGATATATGAGAGAGCGCGCTCGGCTGGAGCGCGCTTCTTTTTGTTGAGCGAGACATGTTGGATCAGTTTTTCAACGCGGCCGAGGCCGAACAACAGATTTACGAGCGCTGGGAAGATGCCGGCTGCTTCAAACCCTCAATGGATACGAGCGCTGAAGCCTATGCCATCGTGATCCCGCCTCCGAACGTGACCGGCGTGCTCCACATGGGCCACGCGCTCAACAATACTCTGCAGGACATCCTGATCCGCTTTGCCCGCATGCAGGGTAAGAACGTGCTGTGGCAAGCTGGGACCGACCATGCCGGCATCGCGACGCAGATGGTGGTTGAGCGGCAGCTCGCTGAAGCCGGATCAAATGAGAGCCGAGCAACGCTGGGCCGCGAGGCTTTCGTGGACCGGGTCTGGCAGTGGAAAGAGGAATCCGGCGGCAAGATCGTCGGCCAATTGAAGCGCCTTGGCGCGAGCTGCGACTGGTCGCGCCTCCGTTTCACCATGGGCGAGCGCGGCGCTGAAGATGACCAGATGCAAGCCGCCGTCCGCAAGGTCTTCGTCGACCTTTACAATGACGGGCTGATCTACCGCGACAAACGCCTCGTGAATTGGGACCCACACTTCCAGACTGCGATTTCAGACCTCGAAGTCGAGCCGAAGGAAGTGAAAGGGCATTACTGGCACCTGCGCTATCCGCTGGCCGATGGTGTCACCTATGAGCACCCGGTCTTCGATGAAGAGGGCGAGCCTGCGGGGACCGAGACACGGGACTATATCGTTGTCGCAACGTCGCGGCCCGAGACCATGCTCGGCGATACAGGCGTTGCGGTTCACCCGGATGATGAGCGGTACAAGGATCTTGTCGGCAAGCATGTGATCCTACCGATTGTGAACCGCCGCATACCGATCGTTGGTGATGAGTATCCAGACCCTGAAAAGGGCTCCGGCGCGGTGAAGATCACACCTGCTCATGATTTCAACGACTTCGATGTAGGCAAGCGTTGCGGGCTTGAGGTGATGAATATCCTCACCTCAATTGCGGCGATCGTTGATGGCGAAGAGGCGGACACCGCGGCGATCCCGGCAGACTATCGCGGGCTAGATCGGTTCGAGGCGCGTAAGCAAGTCGTCGCCCATTTCGAAGCGCACGATCTCATGCAGGAGATCGAAAGCCTGAAGATCGAGCAGCCCTTTGGCGACCGCTCAGGCGTAGTGATCGAGCCGTGGCTGACGGACCAGTGGTACGTCAATGCGAAGGAACTCGCGAAGGAGGCTATTGCTGCGGTGAAAGATGGCCGCACGCGCTTCGTGCCGGAGAATTGGGAGAAGACCTATTATAACTGGATGGAAGACATCCAGCCCTGGTGCGTCTCCCGCCAGCTCTGGTGGGGACACCGTATCCCGGTTTGGTATGGGCCTGAGGTTTTTGATGGTGAGTTGAACCAGACTTCAGCCTCTTTTGGGCAAGTTTTTGCCGCTGAAACGGAAGCAGCCGCAAAACAACTAGCGTTGGCTTATTATCAACGCGAGGCACCAGATTGGGGCGTCAAACATATTGAAGTGGTTTCTGACTGGAACTCTGCACTTGGACACAATGCGTTTGAAGCCGATGATAACGATACGATTGCGCTTTTTCAGGATGAAGACGTTCTTGACACCTGGTTCTCTTCCGCGCTTTGGCCGTTCTCCACCCTTGGCTGGCCGGGCGAGACGGAAGAACTGAACACCTTCTACCCCGGGGCAGTTCTCGTCACCGCGTTTGACATCATCTTCTTCTGGGTCGCCCGCATGATGATGCAGGGCCTCCAGTTTATGAAGGACATTCCGTTCAAGGATGTTTACATCCATGCCCTTGTCCTCGACGAGAAGGGCCAGAAGATGTCGAAGTCCAAAGGTAATGTCATGGACCCTCTGGACTTGATCGATGAATATGGAGCGGACGCGCTGCGCTTCTCCCTGGCCTCGCAAGCGGCTCAGGGACGTAACATTCGCCTCTCCACGAAGCGGATTGAGGGCTACCGGAACTTCACGACCAAGCTCTGGAATGCCGCGAAGTTTTGCCAGATGAATGAGTGCGCCAATTGGGACGGGCCGATTGATCCCTCGCGCGTCAAGGAACCCGTCAATCAATGGATTATCGGCGAAGTTGCGCGCACGTGCGATGCCATCGCCAAGGCGATTGAAGGCTATCGCTTCAATGAAGCCTCCGATGCAATTTATCGTTTCACATGGAACGTCTTCTGCGACTGGTATCTGGAGCTAATCAAGCCGCTTCTGAATGGCGACGATGCCGAGCCAAAGGCTGAGACGCGTCGCGTCGCCGGGTGGGTGCTCGATGAGATCCTGAAACTGCTGCATCCGTTCATGCCATTTGTCACCGAAGAGCTTTGGGAGAAACTGTCAGAAGACGGACCATCCCGGGACGGGTTTCTAATGATGCAGAGCTGGCCGAGCTATGATGGCTTTGAAAATGCTGCCGCAGACGCAGAAATGGATTGGGTGCTCGAGTTTGTGTCGGAGATTCGCGGGGTGCGGGGCATATTGAATGTTCCTGCTGGCGCTAAGCCCGGCCTTGCTGTTGTCAACGGCAGCACCGAAACAAAAAAGCGGCTTCAGCGCCACCGAGACGTTCTTATGCGGTTGGCGCGGCTGGATTCGATCTATACGGACGATGATGTGCCAGCGGGTGCCGTTAGTGTTGTGCTGGGTGAAGCAACGCTGGCGCTGAAGGTGGCTGATCTTATTGATCGTCAGGCTGAAGGCGATCGCCTCAAGAAGCGCATCGCTGGCCTCGAAAAGGACATAGGCGGCATCGAGAAGAAACTCTCCAATGAGAAATTTCTCGCCAATGCGCCGCCCGAAATCGTTGAAGAGCAACATCAGCGCAAAGCCGATTGGAGTGCCGAGCTGATAAAGCTAAGTGATGCCTTCGCTCAGCTTGAACAGCTATAGGTTCTCTCTGGCAAAACCGGGGATAGTTGTGCCGGGTGCTCGGGTACAGAGCGTTGGATAAATCTCGGAAAGAGTGTCCGGATTGACGGGGTGGGTGTCCGGTGCGCGTCCGGTCGCACGCCGGTGATATGAGCTCTATGCTCTGTATTTAAACGGCTTTATCTTGTCGGATGTGTCCGGATTACCGTCCGGATCAAGCTACCAGCCAGCTACATTGTATCGGGCGTCTTCGCAGATGCCGCTGTCGCTTTCAAATGCTGCGTCTGCGATGTTGGCAAAAGAGAAGTAGCCCAAATCATCGGCAGCACCGACGAGCGCGCTGAACATATCAATGCCGGCAACCGGCAGGTGGTGGCGGAAGCGGCCACGATTCTTCGGCAGATCGGCAATGGCGATGCCACCTAGGGAAACCACTTCGCCATCGCCAACATCAAAGATGAAGGAGCGGTCGGACAAGCAATAACTCACCTCGACGTTCGGTCGGCCCCCGAAGCTGTTAATGGTGCCAAAACCTCCGCCGCCGCCTCTGCCGATGTCCATGGCAACATAGTGAACTTCGCTTAGAGTGTAGGTGCCGCTCGGGAGATCGAGTGCGCGTGTATGGTAGTCATCAAAGTCGATATCGCTTTTCTGGCCGCGGCGGGATGGGCCGAACTCTACGCGGTAGCTGCGCTGCTCGCCGGCCCCGCTCGGGATTAGCTCGCCCGTTTCCGCCCGATCGACGGCTGAAAAAACAAGCTCGACGCGCCTCACTCGGGTCAGGCCATCGCGCGAATGAGAGTGGAGCATGGGGCGAAGGAGGAGTGTTCCATTTCTTGATTGCGCACTCGATTGCGTGTCCGCCGCGAGAATTGAGTCTGAAATCTGAGGGTCTGCGTCCGTCTGGAGGTCCTGGGGTGACGCGGCCAGCAAGAGAACAATCGGTGCCAAAAGAAGTGACGTCAGCATCTGTATTGCTCCCGATTATTGGGTCACATGGTACATATTCGGGGTCGAAACACAAATTGACGTCTTGCATTACAGGCCAACTGATCGTTGATTTTCATCCGAACCGTGTGTGCGGCGTGATTCAGAGGAGTGAGATATGGGGCGAGGTTTTGGCGTTTGGGCGTTATCGGTGGCGGTATTGGCCGCGAGTGGAATGGCGGCTTGCGCGCAAGATCCTGCCTTGGCGACGGAGGGGGAAAGTAAGGTTGCCTGGAGACTTGGGATCCATGGCGGGGCAGGCGTCATCCTGAAGGAAAACATCACCGATGAGCAGGAAGCGGCCTACCATGCCGCGCTGAATGAAGCGCTGGAGGCCGGAGCTGAGGTTCTGCGAAACGGTGGTTCGGCTCTTGATGCCGTAGAGGCCTCGATTATCCCCATGGAGAACAATCCGCTCTTTAATGCCGGGCGCGGGGCTGTGTTCACGGCGGCTGGCGAGCACGAGCTTGATGCGTCGATTATGGACGGCCGGACTCGCGACGCGGGGGCTGTGGCGGGTGTGCGAACGGTCAAGAATCCAGTGCTTGCGGCGCGCGCTGTGATGGAGGCGTCACCGCATGTGATGTTTGCAGGTCAGGGAGCCGATGACTTCGCCGCCGCGCAGGGAGTTGAGCAGGTCGAGAACTCATATTTCGATACAGACTTCAGAGCTGAGGCGCTGGAACGAGTGCTTGAGACGCAGAGGCGGACGAGTGCGGACAATGCGGGGACTGTGGGTGCGGTGGCGATCGACGAAAATGGCAATCTGGCGGCTGCGACATCCACGGGGGGGATGACAGCGAAGGCCGAGGGTAGAATCGGCGATTCACCGCTCATTGGCGCTGCGACGTATGCGCAGGATGGTATCTGTGCAGTGTCGGCAACCGGTCATGGCGAATACTTTATTCGAGTTGGTGTTGCGAAGACTATTTGCGCGCGGGTCGAGCTTGCAGGTGAGGATGTCAAAACTGCCGCCGATGAGGCGCTTGCTCAAGTGGCAGAACTCGGCGGCGATGGCGGCGTCGTGCTGATGGATGGGAGAGGTGAGGTGTTCTATTCGTTCAACTCGCCGGGGATGTATCGCGGGTCGATTGATGCCGATGGGCATGAGACCGCGATTTTCGGAGCCGACGAGTAGTTCTAACTGCGACCTCAAAGCTTTGGCATTTGCAGTAAATCTTTGTAACACCTTGTCCCATGACAGATTGGGATAAATCGAAACTACCGTCGCGCCACGTAACCGAGGGGCCTGCACGTGCACCGCACCGGTCATACCTCTATGCCATGGGGCTTTCGACGAAAGACATTCAGAAGCCTTTTGTCGGTGTCGCATCGTGCTGGAATGAGGCAGCTCCGTGCAATACGGCGCTCATGCGTCAGGCGCACGCGGTTTCAGAAGGTGTGAAAGCGGCCGATGGTACGCCGCGCGAGTTTTGCACGATTACGGTGACCGACGGCATTGCAATGGGCCATGAGGGCATGCGGTCGTCTTTGGTTAGCCGCGAAGTGATTGCTGATTCCGTTGAGCTGAGTATGCGCGGCCACGCATATGACGCGCTGGTCGGCATTGCAGGTTGCGACAAGTCCCTGCCGGGGATGATGATGGCGATGCTCCGGCTGAATGTGCCGAGCGTCTTCCTCTATGGTGGATCGATCATGCCGGGCTCTTTCGAGGGCAAGGATGTGACCGTGCTTGATGTGTTCGAAGCGGTCGGTGCCCATGCAGCTGGCTCGAATGAGATGACGGAAGAAAAGCTCACGGCGCTGGAGAAGATTGCCTGTCCCGGAGACGGAGCTTGCGGCGGTCAGTTTACCGCGAATACGATGGCTTGTGTTTCGGAAGCGATAGGACTGGCTGTACCGTTGTCCTCCGCATTGCCGGCTCCATACCACGATCGAGACGCCTATGCGCGGGGGTCGGGCGAGACGGTCATGTCACTCGTCAAAAACAATATTCGCCCCCGAGATATCTGTACGCGAGAAGCGTTTGAAAATGCCGCTGTCGTCGTTGCTGCGACCGGTGGATCCACTAATGCTGCTTTGCACCTTCCTGCTATGGCGCATGAATGCGGTGTCGAATTCACGCTTCGCCATGTTGCTGAGACGTTTCAGAAAACGCCTTACATCGCCGACCTAAAACCCGGTGGGAACTATGTCGCGAAAGACATGGGCGAAGCTGGCGGTATGCCGATGTTACTGAAAACACTGCATGATGGTGGCTTCATTCACGGCGATTGCCTGACCGTGACGGGCAAGACGATGGCGGAAAATCTGGAAAACGTGACCTTCGACGACAAGCAGAAAGTGATTTATCCGGTCACGAATCCGCTGAGCCCAACCGGAGGTGTTGTAGGGCTTTGGGGGTCTCTTGCGCCGGACGGTGCGATTGTGAAAGTCGCTGGCATGGAAAAACTCCAGTTCAGCGGACCAGCACGCGTATTTGACGGTGAGGAAGCTTGTTTCAAAGCTGTAGAAGATCGCAATTACAATGAGGGTGACGTGCTGGTGATCCGGTATGAAGGGCCGAAGGGCGGCCCGGGCATGCGCGAGATGCTCTCGACGACGGCGGCGCTTTATGGCCAAGGCATGGGCGACAAAGTCGCTTTGATAACCGACGGCCGTTTCTCAGGTGCCACAAGAGGTTTCTGTATCGGCCATGTTGGGCCAGAAGCGGCCGAGGCTGGTCCCATCGGCCTCATTGAGGACGGTGACCCTATCACCATTGACGCAGAGAAAGGCACCATCGATGTTCAGCTCACGCCTGATGAATTGGAAGATCGCCGCCGCGCATGGAAACCTCGCGAGACCAATTACGGGTCCGGTGCCTTGGTAAAGTTCACACAATTGGTTGGCCCTGCTCATGAAGGGGCGGTGACGCACCCTGGTTTCAGGGGCGAGCGCCACGTCTACGCGGATATCTGACAAAACGTTAGGGGACGAGTATGGACGGCGACAACGATATCGACCCGAAAGTACGGGACGCCATTGCTGGGCTTCCGTCAGATTTCTCATCCTTCCCGAAAATCTACAGTGAGAGCATTCTGCCAGCGTTGCTGAACCGGGAACGTGACCGGGTTTCCGCAGTGAAAGAAGCGCGCACCGGATGGATAACTGGAGGGGCCGGGGGTGCGCTTGGCGCACTAGCCGGGTTTGGTCTCGCGGGTCTGCCCTTGCTCGGGATTCTTGCAATTGTCGTTGGTGCCGGATGGGCATTTTATCGTACTTCAGCGCTCCGCCATATTGGAAAAGAGGCCAAGACTTTGCTCGTGCAGCCCGTGGCTCAGGAGTTCGGGCTCGTCTTTGACGAGCGTCCCGGTGAGCAGGGAACAGTCTACGATTTCCGGCGCGCGCGGTTGCTTCCGAGCTGGGACCGGTCGAATTTTGAAGACCGCTTGACGGGACAACGCGGCGATGTCGATTTTGAGTTCTTTGAAGCGCATCTGGAAGAGCGGCGGACGACACGGGACAGCAAAGGCAGGACCCAAACGCGCTGGGTAACGGTGTTTCGCGGTCAGTGTATTCGGTTCGATTTTCACAAGCAGTTTTACGGCGAAACGCTCGTCGCCCGAGATTCCGGGATCTTTAATCGCTTCGGGGGCGGCGGAGATATGAAGCGCGCCAAGCTGGAGGATCCGAAATTCGAGAAGGCGTTTGAGGTCTACACAACGGATCAGGTTGAAGCCCGCTTTCTGCTGACGCCGGATTTCATGCAAAAGCTCGTTGATCTGGAAGAGGCGTTCCATGGCGGCAAGCTGCGTTGTGCCTTTGTTGGCGGGGAGATGTTTGTTGCATTGGAGGGCGGTGACTTGTTTGAGCCGGGGAGCATGTTCCGCCGGCTCGACGACCCTAACCGGATCCGCGAGTTACTGGATGACTTTGCAGCGGTGTTCCATCTGATCGACACCGTATCGTCCAATCGTGCACGCCGAAAAGAAAATTAGGTCGTGCTTATTCAGCTAAGCTTCAGCTCCCGTATGGCAGTTTGTCAGCATAGTCTCGTCATATGACGGCCAATTTTCAGTGTGAAAACAAATATATGAAACGTCTTATTCTTCCCCTGTTGCTTGCCTTTTCGTTGTCCGCCCCTGCATCTGCATTGACTGAAAATGAGGTTCGCCAGTGCCGGGCCATGGCGGCCACGTTCGCGCCGAAGAAGGCCGAGTTCGACGAAATGGCCGCGAAGCGGGATGAGCTTGCGTTGCTCGCTGAAAAAGCTGGTGAAGCGTGGGAGAATGCCGAGACACTCAGAAACTTCAGTCCTGAAGCTGCAGCTGAGGCTGACATCGCGAAAGCGAAATATGACGCTGCGCGGGCTGCGTTTGACCAGGTTCAATATGCTTGGGCAGCGGCGGGGCGGCAGCTCAATGCCGATTTCTCAGCCTACAATGCGAAGTGTGCGGCTGAGGATTGAGGCGAAGCAGTCCCCGCCTTCTGGCCCGTTTTTATTCTCTGTTTTGACCGTCAACCACTCTGAGATCGACCCTCAGAGTGACACCCACTTTTGGCGCGGTGGGGGTCTTGCGGGGATAGGTCGGGCGTTTCGTCTGGTTTGAGGAAGAGGCTGACGGTCGATCATTCGTCATGGTAGAGACGTTTGCATGAAGGATGAAGCGCCTGCCGAAACGGAAGTTTATCTCAGCCGATCGCTTCTTTGGTTCGGTGCCATTCTTACTCCTATTGGTATTTACGCGATTATTGGCACGCTGCTTCAAAGCTTTGGTTTGTATATTCCTCCTTTCAATCCAACCGACTTTCCTGCGGATTGGTATCGAAGAGCGTTTCTGTTGATCATACTGTTTTTTGTGCTGAAAGACTTCCCGTCGATTTTATCGACCCTTGCATCAAAGAAAGTCTACATGCTGGTTAGTGACCACGGCGTGAGTTTTCCTGACCAATGGTCACTCGAATGGGATGAGATCGAACAAGTCAAAAATAACTCTTTTGGTTGGCTAACTTTCGTTCCAAAGGACCCAAGGCTTGAACCTGTGACTATCTTTGTGGGTCATGCTGCATTTTGGCGATGGCGCGCGGCCAAAGCACGGATCAAACAGCAAGCGCCAGCCCGCATCTCCGAAGTACTTTAGCGAGAGTGCCAATTTCCGCTCAGCCGCCGAGAGCGGACCAGTTGCTTGGTGTTTAATTCTTGGGCTGCGCCGAGATGTACTAATCCGTAAACTCACCAATCACCGGGACATGATCAGACGGTTTTTCAAGCTCGCGGGCGCGGCGGAAAATCTCGACGCCGTTGAGGCGGTCAGCAGCCTGGGGTGAGCACAGCAGATGATCGATGCGGATGCCGTGATCCTTTGGGAACGCGCCGCCCTGATAATCCCAGAAGGAGTATTGGTGGCCGCGATTGTCGAGGGCTTCGAAGGCTTCGGTGAGGCCGAGGTTTTTCAGGGTCTGGAAGGCCGCGTGGGTCTGGGGCAGGGCGAGGGCGTCATCGGCCCATACGGCAGGTTCCCAACAATCCACATCGCGCGGGATGCAATTATAGTCTCCGGCGAGGACGAACGGATCTTCAGTTGACAGAAGATCTGATGCTCGGGCGGCGAGGCGTTTCATCCAGGCGAGCTTGTAGTCGTATTTGGGGCCGGGGGCGGGATTGCCATTCGGCAGATAGAGCGATGCCACGCGGATCGGGGTGTCCGACATGACGGTGGCTTCGATGTAGCGGGCCTGCTCGTCGCTCTCGTCGCCGGGTAGACCCATCTCTATGTCTTCCAGTGGGAGCTTTGAGAGGAGAGCAACGCCGTTATAGCTTTTCTGGCCATGAATGGCGCAGGTCCAGCCGGCTTCCTCGATTTCCATATAAGGGAAGGCGTCAGTTTCGCATTTCAGCTCCTGCAGGCAGACGACATCGCAATCGATGGCGTTCAGCACTTCCAGCACTGTGGGGAGGCGGGCTTTGACGGAATTGACGTTCCAAGTGGCGATTTTCATGGAGCTGCTTTTAGCGGGGCTCGTTCTCGCGCGCTAGTCTGCTGAACAATGCAAAAGGCCCGGCATAGCGCCAGGCCTTTCAGAATATTCGCGGGATAAACCTAGCCTTCGTTCAGATCCCAATTGTATTCGAAGCTGTTGATCTTGGTCGCGGTCGCCAGG
Source organism: Pseudomonadota bacterium (assembly GCA_039033955.1). Lineage (GTDB taxonomy): Bacteria > Pseudomonadota > Alphaproteobacteria > Caulobacterales > Hyphomonadaceae > CALLCD01. The sequence goes on along the minus strand of JBCCBQ010000007.1, from coordinate 100,732 downwards.
GCGTCGGCCAAATCCCCTTCGGCATATTGGCGGGCGTGCTCAAGTATGCCGGCCTGATCACCGCCAAAGTCTTCCTTGTACCAGTTATAGATTTTGGAGGCAGTAACTTTGCCATCTTCAACACGGACGCCGCGAGGGTGGTTCACATAGGCGATGGCAGCGGCTTCGAGGTCTTCTTCGAGTGTCTCAGCTTCCCACGGCCGATCCATCAGGTTCGGGCAACCGAAGGAGGCGCAGTTTACGGCGTAATGAATCCTTGGCTCGTTCCAGGTCGCGCGGAGCGTGCCGTGCTCTACGTCATTCAGGCTCATTTCACCGAAACCTGCAACGTCGAGAATCTTCCTGTCCCAAGGGCCGCTGTTCAGCGCGCCGAGGGACCGGATGGAGTTCAGGGGATAATTGTCGATAATAACGTCAATCGTCGCTGCATTGTAGAGATTGAACCAGAACGCCATCGCTTCTTCGTCGGACAGACCTTCGACGCCCTGGCTTTCAAGGGCAGCAATGTAAGCTTTGAGCGCCTGGTGATCTTCTTCAGATACGTCACCATAGGCGACGAAATTTATGCCGTCGGTTTCCGTGATGTAGGTGTCGAGAAACTCGCCATAGATGGCGTTGATATTCTCACTCGAGGCGATTTGCACCGCAGTGTCGGCGATCTCCGCTTTGGCAGCGGAGGTCAGTTCGGCTTCCTGGGGTCCGCCGCAGGCGGCAGCAAATAGGGTGAGGGCAAGGGCGGAAGCTGTTGTGGAGATTGTGGCGAAGCGGCGCATGATCAGTCCTTTGATTGTGCGAGTAAGGGTTTAACGCAACCGTGTCTGTCACAGTTTGGAGGTGAGTGCCTCACACGAGTTTTCACGAGGTTGGGAGGGATGCGTGGGTCAGAATCCGCGAAAGTCGGCGACTTCGTCTAGCGGTGCTCGCTCGGCCCGCAGCGTGTTCACCACGTCGTCAGGATCGGGATAGCCAAACGAGATGCCACAATAGACCATTTCGCTGTCAGGAAGACCGAAGTGGGCTTTAAGTGAGGGTCGGAGGATTCCCCAGCATTCTTGCATACACGTGCCCCAGCCGCGTTCTTCTGCAAGCAGGCAAAGCGTCTGCATATACATGCCGGTGTGAGCCCATTGACCATGGCCTTGTCTCTCATCGAGGACAATAAATAGGGCTTGCGGCGAGCCGAAGAATTGAAAGTTCCTAGCGAACCAGGCGAGACGGCCAATCTTGTTTTCGCGAGGGATACCAAGCGTTTCATAGAGCATCTCGCCGACGCGGCGGCGACGGGCCTCGTGGGGTTCCCAGAGGTCCTGGGGATATATTGGTCGATCGGTCGGTTCGCCCGTCGGGTTCTCGGCAAGGACTTTCTGCGCCATATCTATAATGGCCTGTCGTTCATCTCCGGCGACAACAATAACTTTCCACGGCTGTGTATTGCCGCCGGAAGGAGAGCGCTGGGCATCCGTCAACCATTTCGCGATCTCATCTTTCGGGATGGCTTTGTCGAGAAAGCCGCGGGTGGATATGCGCTGGTCGACAGCTGTTGATACGTCCAAGTTGTCAATCTCCAATTTTAAAAAGATATCATCAGATTTTCGTTGCTATTCCGTAATAAGGAGGCAGAGTGAAGTCTACAACTAGGGGGGCGTTACATGTCGAATATGCCAGCGAATAAGGGGTCCATAGGAGTAAGGTTCGCTTTTGGACTGTCGATAGTATTTATTCTCCTGCTACCGCTATTCTTACATTTACAGAACCCCAGCTATTACTTTGAGCTTTCGCCCGCACAATGGGGCAGTTTCCTTGCTGGGGCATTTGGTGGACCAGCCTTCTTCATGATTGTCGTGTCTTTAGTTCTTCAGAATAAGCAAATTCGGACTCAGGCAGAAAACGCAAACAACCTTGGGCAGGCAGTTGAAGCAATACATGATCTTCTGCAGCACAACGAATACGAACTTAAGAAACAAGAATCTAAGTTTGAACAAGAGTTTGAGCTGCGAGCAAAGGCTAACGACACTTTGGCAATGCAAGCAGCCGACTTTATGAAGTCTGTCGAACAGCAGACGATTCAAACTCAAATATTGCAAGATCAGTTTGAAACGCAAACAAGCGAGCTGAAATGGTCTAGAATTCGTCAGAGTGTTAAGAGTTTCGCGGTGCGGTTGATACAAAATGCTGAGGCATTGAAGTTGGAAATTGCAGGCGGTCGTTTTCCTCTTCCCATTGTTGGAGAACTTACTGAGCTGAAAGACGATCTTGCATTGGCACCTGAGGTGGTTTTGGCGACAGTTTTGCGCAACTTAAAAGCGTTCGAAAAAGAAATCGCGGATGGTGGCTTAAATGGTTGCGACAAAAGAAATCTTCATAGCGTTTCTGATCGCTTAGAGAACTTGATGGAAGCTGCTGGTGAATTGGATATCCTTTTGAAATCGTTAGAGCCTTTGGAAAATGGTGATGACGACTTAGACGTTACGGAGGATCTAGAGAAGTCTTCTCAACTGAAGAGCTTACGTGGTGATCTTCAGCTAGGAGCCTTCAAAACCTCACTAAGAAATGTGCACCTCGGTGTCGAGAATTTGCGAACTGACTCTGGTCGTCACGCTGCTTGAACCGAAAAAAAAACTCGTGCCGCAGTCGCAGCTCGCCGTTGCTTTAGGGAAGGGCACTTCAGTTCTGGTCGACGTCTTCCATCGTGATGGCTTCCTGAATGGTCTTGCGGAACCAATCATGGGCGGGGTGAGTTGCTAGCTTCCGGTTCCAAACCAGGTGAAACCGCATCATCCAGTCGGGCCCCTGGAAAAGAGAGTCTCTGACAACGAGTTCATGCACTGGTGCGTAGAGTTCTGCCAATCGACGTGGGACCGTCATGATCATATTTGACGCTGCGACAATCGGAGGACCTACTGTGAAATGATTGATTGTCATGGCGACGCGGCGCTGCAAGCCATGCTCTTCCAGGCCTGTGTCGATGAATCCTCGGTCGTCGCCTCGAATTGTGACGAGGAGGTGCGCGGCAGCAGCGAAGCGTTCGAGTGTGAGCTGACCTTCGGCCAGATCGTGGCCGCGCCGCATAAGCAGAACATAGTCTTCGCTAATGAGCTTTAGTGTTCCGAAACGCTCCGGTACCTCGGGATAGGGCAAAGGTGTCATCGCGAAATCGATCTCCTGCCCGTCCAACATTTCGAAGGATCGCCCCGTCGTGGGTAAGAAACGCCAATTAAGCTTGGGCGATTCCGCCATGAAGTGATCCATGATCCTCGGCATCAAAACACCGGTGACATAATCATTCGCCGCAATGGTGAATGTGCGCGTGGATGTGGTCGGATCGAATTCAGTTGGGTCCAGGGCTGTTTGAAGCTCCAAAAGGGCATTGTGGACGGGTCCAGCTAATTCCAGAGCGCGTGGGGTCGCTTTCATGCCTTCCGCAGATCTGACAAACAGCTCGTCTTTCAGATGATGACGAAGTCGCCCCAGGGCCTTCGAGACAGCCGGCTGCGACAGGCCGATCTCAAAACCGGCTTTGGTGACGTTTCGTGTGCGCATGACCGCGTCAAACACGAGGAGGAGATTCAGATCCAAACCAGCCAAATTCATATTTGGAATATCGCATATACAAAGAATGCATTTCAAGAATAAAGCGATAAGGCCTATGTTTGGTTTGGACATCAAGCCGGCGGATGTCCCGGGTCGATCAGTTGATCAAGCACCCGTTTTGCAACCAGACAGAAGAGTTTCCTCCCATGACTATTCAAAAATCACTGACTGCCGGTCTTGCTCTGATGATCGCAGGAACAGGTGCCGCTAGCGCTGACTCACTGTTCGAGACACAACGAGACCTTTGTAACACTGCCATTGTCGATGCCTTGGCCCCCGAAAACGAAGATGTACGCCTTCGCGCTCGCTACCGGACGATTGGCAATCGTGCTGATACGTTCAGCTACACGATGAGTTTTGATGGCGGTTGGGGCATCGCTAAATGCACCATCGCGGAAGATCGGGTGCAGCAGATCGAGCTACCGAGATCCTATGTGCGCCATCTGGAGAAAAGCGATCCAGCCCAGCTCGCAGAGCTCGAATTGGAGAACTAACGAATTCCTTCCGCGCCTCCTTCTAAAGCGCGATCCTTTGCCCAGCCTGCACACGAGCAGGTTGGGCACTTTTTATATGGAGAAGCTCGTGCCGCAGCCACAGCTGGCGGTGGCATTCGGATTATTGATCTTGAAGGCTGATCCGATGAGTTCGGTGGCGAAGTCGATTTCAGACCCACGCAGGAATTCGAGACTCATTTCGTCGATGGCGACTTTTGCGCCGTCCCGTTCAACGATCAGGTCGTCCTGATTGGCGTCCTGTTCGAAGTCGAATTTGTACGAAAAGCCCGAACAGCCGCCGCCATCGACGGATACGCGCAACATTGTCGCTTCCGCCTGTTTGGCAAGAATCGCATTAATGCGCTTGGCAGCGCTCTCGGTGAGGGTCACATCGCTCATGGGCCTATAGATAGGGATTTATTCGCCGATGGAAAAGAGAGCTGTTTTCGCGACGGACTGGAAATCAAGCCGTGGTAGGCTTTATCAAGAGGCCCCGTCGGCCACTCGGACACCTTTTCAGCGGGATCGTGACCGAATCATCCACGCAACAGCATTCCGCCGATTGAAGCAGAAAACACAGGTTTTTGTCGCCCACGAAGGGGATCATTACCGGACGCGGCTGACACATTCTTTGGAAGTGGCACAGATTGCACGGTCAATTGCGCGGACGCTGGGACTTGATGAAGATCTCGCGGAGGCTCTCGCTTTGGCCCACGATTTGGGGCATCCGCCCTTCGGTCACGCTGGGGAAGATCAGCTCGACGAGTGCATGGCCGAGTTTGAGGGATTTGATCACAACGCACAAACGCTGCGGGTGGTGACCAAGCTGGAGACCCGGTATCCGGATTTCGATGGGCTAAACCTCACTTGGGAGATGCTGGAGGGGCTTGTGAAACACAATGGGCCGCTGCTGACGGGGGAGCAGTCGATTGACGAGCTACCGGCGGCGTTTCGAGACTATCACGCACTGGACACGCTGGAGCTTGATCAGTTTGCCGGACCCGAGGCCCAGGTTGCCGCGCTTGCGGACGATATTGCCTATAATAATCACGATATTGACGACGGGATTGGTGCGGGCCTTTTCAGCATCGACGATATGATCGAGCTTCCACTTGTGGGGGAGGTCTTCCAGAGCGTCAGATCGGAATACCCTCAGCTAGAGGACCGTAAAGTGGTTTATGAGGCCGTACGCAGGCTGATCGGCGTCTGGATCAACGATGTGACGGGGGAAACCGATCGTCGCGTTGATGCTCATAACCCCGCTTCAGCCGCTGATGTGCGCGCAATGCCAGTCCCACTTGTCGCGTTTTCGGGGCATTTGAACGATCAGCAAATGGCACTCCGGGCATTTCTGTCCGAAAGAATGTATAAGTATTACAAGGTAAACCGTATGCGCTCCCAAGCCAAACGCATCCTAAAGGAGCTGTTTGACGTGTTTCTCGCCGAGCCAAATACGCTTCCACCGCCTTGGCGCGCTGACGCTGAACAAGTCACAGACACGCGGCGTGCACGCATCGTGTGTGACTATATTGCAGGCATGACGGACAATTATGCGATAGAAGAGCATCGTAGGCTGTTCAATCTCGACAGTATGATCTGATATCTTCTTGATCCGAATTCTGAAGAGAAACGGGTTTTGAAAGACGTGAGATTTAGCGCTCATTAACAAACAGAGGCGTAGGGTTAACGAATTGTTTGATGCGATTCAGAGGAATTTATGCGCCAGTCCGGACAGAGATATGAGCAGGATTTCGGCCCATTCGAGGACGACTACCGAAGCTTTGACCCCAATGAGGAAGGCGCGCGGGGGCCGCTTATTCTCACGCTTATCCTGGGTGTCATGCTGATTTTCGCCGCTGTGATCTGGAATACTTATAAGCAGGGCATCCGTCCTGACCCAGCCGGACTGCCGGTCATCATGGCCGATTCGACACCTTATAAGAGCCGTCCGGAAGAGCCGGGTGGTACAGTTGCCCCGGATATGGATCGGCGGATTTACGACCAACTCGATGGCAGTGAGCGTGATGACCGCAACCAGATTTTGCAGGGTGGACCACCGATAGAGCTGCGTCCGGGGCAAGAAGTCGAGATCGACGAAGTAACCGGCATTCCACGTGAGGCCATTCGGCAGATAGAGGCGCTTGAAGCTGCGCCGGCAGCATCGACTACAATTACTGAAGAGGCTTTGTCTGAGCCGATTGTTCCGCCGCAGCCGCGGGAGGTCGCGACCGTTGAGCCTTCGCTCCCTGTCCCCACGCCCTCAGAAGCTGCCGGAAAATTCACTACCAATGGGAGCTTTCTGGTTCAGGTCGGAGCCTTGCGCTCTCAGGCAGCTGCCGACGCGGCTTGGGATGAAATCGCTTCGGCGGAGGCATCTCTTTTCACTGGCGCAACGAAGCAGATTCAAAGAGCTGACCTCGGTGCGAAAGGTGTATTCTACCGGGTTCGAGTTGGTGCCTTCGGAACTCGAGCTGACGCGTCCAATTTCTGCGATGCCCTGAAAGGTAAAGGGCGCGCTTGCATAGTGGTGAGCGGATGAGCGCAGCCCCTCGTGCCTGCATTTTAAGTGTTTCTGGCCCGGTGCTGACCGAGGCCGAAAAGGCGCTGTTTGCTGAGGTGCAGCCATGGGGTGTCATTCTGATGGGTCGCAGCTGTGTCAGTCGGGACCAGGTGCGTACTCTTGCGGATGATATTTGGGCGTCGCTAGACCGTGCGGCGCTTATCTTTATCGATCAGGAAGGTGGCCGGGTAGCGCGATTGAAAGCGCCGGAATGGCCCATGTTTCCATCGGGGGCCACTTATGGCGCGCTTTATGAGCGTGCGCCGGAGCGGGGGCTCGAAGCAGCATGGCTCGGGCATCGACTTATTGCTCATGAACTTGCCGGCATGGGTATCCACGCCGATTGTGCACCAGTGCTCGATCTTCCAATCGAGGGCGCGCACAACATCATTGGTGATCGAGCTTTTGGTAAGGCTCCCGAAGCAATTTCAGCTCTTGGCCGAGCAGCGCTCCGAGGCCTTTGCGATGGTGGTGTTGCCGGTGTGGTAAAACACATGCCTGGCCATGGCCGTGCACTTGTCGACAGCCATCAGGATCTCCCTCGTGTTACCGCTGGAGACAATGAGTTGGCGGCTGACTTCGCTGCGTTCCAGGCGCTTGCTGATGCGCCAATGGCTATGACCGCCCATATTGCGTTCGATGCGTTCGATGCTGAGCGGCCAGCGACTCTCTCGCAGCCTGTGATTTCGGACGTCATCCGAGGTAGAATCGGGTTTGATGGCTTGCTGATGACGGATGATCTGGGAATGAATGCCCTTGGTGGGCGGCTGGAGACCCGCGCTAATGGCGCTATTGCAGCTGGTTGCGATGTGGTTCTGCATTGCTCTGGCTTCGTCACCGATCCGGATGCAATAGTCGCCGAGATGGCTGAGGTAGGCCGCGCCGTGCCTGTTCTGCGGGGCAAATCCCTTGAGCGTGCACAACGGGCTGAGCAGTTTGCGACGATGGCCTCGCCCTTTGATCCCGACACGGGCTGGAAGCGCATGGAACGGCTTCTGGCCAATCAGGAGATGGCTGCCTGATGAGTGATACGGTTACAATTGACGCTCTGTCGGCAGAGGCAGAGGAAGCGGATGCCGACGAGGTGCTTTTTGTAAGTACCGAGGGGTTCGAGGGACCGCTCCATATGCTCCTCGATATGGCCCGTCGGCAAAAGGTCGACCTGCGGCAGGTCTCCATTCTGGATCTCGCCAATCAGTATCTTGCCTTTATCAAGGAAGCGAAGGCGCAGCGTATTGATCTTGCCGCCGATTATCTCTTGATGGCGGCATGGCTTGCGTATCTGAAGTCAAGGCTGCTTCTTCCGAAGACGGAGACATCAGAGGGCGAGAGTGACACCGCTGAGGACATGGCGGACCGGCTGGCTTTCAGATTGAAACGTCTGGAAGCCATGCGAGAGGCTGCTGAGGCTCTGCAAAACGGACCTGTGCTGGACAATGTCGTGTTTCTGCGGGGCATGCCTGAGCAGCCGAAGGTGATCAAACACACCGAATACGACACCGGCGTTTATCACCTGACGCAGGCGTTTGGTGCCATCCGCGTGCGCAAGGAAGAGGCTCGTCCTCATAAGATCGCGCAACAGCTGGTTCTGCCTCTGGAGGCGGCGCGTCAATCGCTGAAATCGCTCATTCCAGACCTCGACGAATGGCGCAGCCTCGATCACATCCGTCGGCAGGTGAGCCTGCCCGATACCGAATTGCCCGAGACTTCGGTCACCGCGAGCGTGTTCTCCGCTGCTCTAGAACTCGTGCGAGACGGTGACGTTGACGTTAAGCAGACAGAACACTTCACACCGCTTTATCTTCGGGGCGTTTTGAGACAGGAGGAGGGCGCAGGCTATGAGACCGCTTGAGAGACCTATGACTGACGAGACCGAGAGCGACGATATTCGCAAGGCCGTGCGCCAGCTGTCCTTTACCTATCAGCGAACGGCAGGTGAGCATCGCGACGCCATGGAGGATGTCATGGCGGAAGCCCTTCGCCGTGCTGAAGCCGTGCTATTTGCCGCTGGCGAACCCCTGAGCGCTGGACAGATCGCGGAGATCCTTCCTCAAGGCGTCGAGCCCGCTCAGGTTTTGATGGAACTTAAGCGTACCTATGCCGGGCGAGGTATCCATTTGATGGAAGTGGCTGGGAAGTGGCGCTTCCAGACGGCTGAGGATCTTGCCTTCCTGTTTGTGGAAGAGCGGCATGTTCAGAAGAAATTGAGCCAAGCTGCGCTCGAGACGCTTGCGATCATCGCTTACGGTCAGCCGGTCACGAGAGCCGAGATCGAAGCTGTGCGAGGCGTTGCGGTCTCAAAAGGCACAATCGACATGCTGCTGGAAACAGGCTGGATCAAAACCAAGGGCCGCCGAAAAACACCTGGTCGCCCAGTGACGCTTGGAACGACCGATAAATTTCTCGAGCATTTCGGCCTTGAAGACCTCGGGGTTCTGCCCGGCAAGGCTGAACTGGAGGCTGAGGGGCTTCTGTCAGATGTTGTTCCAGATGACTTTAGTGCTGATGGTGTCGTTGCCGATGACACGATTGAAGATGTGCTGGAAACGTCCGAACCAGCGGGCGAAGAGGCCGAATTCGTTACGGATTTCGTGTCTGAGGATGAAACTGACGCATAAATTGCTTCAGATTCATAATTCCTTCCCCAATTTGAGGCCATTGTACGTTAATTGCATCGAGCATAGAGTGTTAGGAACACTCATTTAGGAGCGTGTCATGGGTTCAGTTGGTCCATTGCAAATCGTTATTTTTCTCGTCGTCGCAGTGCTTGTGTTCGGCGGTCGTGGCCGGATTTCGTCTATTATGGGGGATGTGGCCAAGGGTATCCGCAGTTTTCGGACGGGTCTCAAGGATCCTGAAGATGAGCAGAAATCCGTGACAAAAGAAGACATGGTTGATGTGACGCCCGCCAAGGATGAGGCGAAGTCGTCCTCCTGATCGTCCAGTCCTCCTAGTTGTCTGAGCGAGGGCAGAGATGCTGCCGCAGTTTGGTTTTACCGAGTTTCTGCTGATTGCGATCATTGCGTTGATCGTCGTTGGTCCAAAAGACCTGCCGTTGATGATGCGGAAGCTTGGCCAATTGGTTGGTCGAGCTCGTTCCCTTGCACGGGAGTTTCAGTCTGCGTTTGACGATATCGCGCGGCAGGCGGAGCTCGATGAGCTTCGCAAAGAAATCAATGATCTGAAATCGCAGTCTCAGAGCGCTGTGCAGGACGCTGAAGAAGATATGCGTGCGTTTGAGACTGACGTGAACACTAAGATGATGGAGATGGAGAAGCAGGCAGAGGGCACCGCGAAGGAGCCCGGTGAATGAGCGAAGACGCGAAAGCGCTCGAAGGCCCGGAGATTCTTGATGGCGACGATGATCTCGAAGCCAGCCGAGCCCCGCTTCTGGAGCACCTGACGGAGCTTCGTTCCCGGCTGATCATCAGCATCATCGCCATATTGGTGGCGGCGCTTGGATGCTTTATCGTTGTGGTACCGATCTATAATTGGCTCGCTGCGCCCTTTGTCGAGGCAGGGCAGTTGGCGCGCGGCGAAACCGAGTTCGATCTCATTTTTACTGGGCTTCTTGAGTTCTTCTTCGCCAAGCTGAAGATATCCATTTTTGCCGGTCTGTTCCTCGCTTTCCCGATCGTGGCCTGGCAAATTTATGCCTTTGTCGCCCCTGGTCTCTACAAGGACGAGAAAGGCGCGTTTCTACCGTTTCTCATTGCCGCGCCGATCCTGTTCACTGCCGGTGCTGTGTTCGTCTATTACGTTATGCTTCCCTGGGTGAGCCAGTTTGCGTTTAGTCAGGAAATCGCCGCGACAGATGGTGGGGCGTCGACGCAACTTCTGCCGCGCGTGGCGGAGTATCTCTCATTGGCCATGGCGCTGATGTTGGCGTTCGGAATTTCGTTCCAGCTGCCGGTTATCCTGACACTGCTCGGGAAGATCGGTGTTGTGGGTTCGGATACGCTGAGGTCCGGTCGGAAGTATGCCCTCGTTATTATTCTCGGCTTTGCTGCGTTCTTTACGCCGCCTGATGTTGTATCTCAGATCATTCTGACCGTGCCGGTGATGCTGCTATATGAGAGCAGCATCTGGTGCGTCTGGTTGATCGAGCGAGGCCAGAAAAAGGCTGAAGCGGCCGCGGCGGAATAGCGAATCGCCGCGACCGTAAAGGGGCCGGATTAGCTGGCGACAACCGGTGGAATTCGGTCAATCCAGGGCTTCGCCTCCTCGAGTTCATAGGCGAGCGCTAGCAGCATACGATCGTCGCCTTTCTTGCCTGAGAACATCGACCCGATTGGCAGTCCGCCAGGAGAGTTCCCGAGCGGGACTGACATAGACGCGGCACCGGCAACATTCATCGGTGAGGTGTATGCGGCAAAGCCAAGGACATTGGCCATGACCTCTTCCATACTCTCCGCGGCGGGGTTCTGGGTGCCGATCGGAGGAGCTGGGCTCGATACGGTTGGAGTCAGAATTACGTCGACCCCCAGATCGTCGAACATGTTGTCATATGCTGTTTGGAAGCCGACCAGATAGGCGATGGTGTCCTCAATCTCTGTCGCCCGAGCGAGGAAGTTCTGTGCTAGCATCAGGGTCCACGGTTCCAGAATTTCCGGGCTCGGCGGTTTGCCAGCGAATTTTCCGGCATCCTGGGCAAACTGAGCAGCGCCAGCTGACCAGTAGAGCAAGAACTTGTCAGAGAATGTGTCTCCGTCGATGGGGAGCGAAACGTCTTTCACCTCATGGCCGAGTTCGCGGCAGAGGGCTGCTGTCTCGTCCAGTTCTTTTCGGACATCGGGGTCAAGCACGGCATCGGTGGAAACGGTCTCTGGCGCGTAGCCGATCCTCAGTCGCTTTGTGTCGGGCCCCGTGACCGGAATACGTGCCTCTTCCGACCGGGCGGTTGCCGCGAAAATCGCAGCAGAGTCACGCACTGTGTGTGATACGGCGAGATCAACCGAGATCTCAACGGGATTGCCTTCCTGATTAGGCCTGCCAATGGGCGCAATGCGGTTAGACGGTTTCAACCCGAATAGTCCGCAACACGCCGCCGGTATGCGAATTGACCCCCCGCCGTCGCTTGAGTGTGCAAATGGCACGACCCGCGCAGCCGTCAGAGCCGCTGCTCCGCCAGAGGATCCACCGGGGATGTGGTCTGTGTTCCACGGGTTTCGCGTTGGGCCTGTGACGAGTGGCTCTGTCGATGAAATCAAACCCATTTCTGGTGTCGTTGATTTGCCGAGCGATACGACGCCGAGTGTGTCCCGCCAAGCCGTGGAAAGGGGGCCATCGTCGGCTGCGGTGTTGCCGACGAACGCTCGGCTGCCGAATTTCGTTGGTGCGCCCTTCCAGTCAGCGAGATCCTTGATGAAGGTGGGAACACCGCCCATCGCGCCCTCTGGTGCACTGGCTGCGCGCGCGCGTGCTTCATCAAAGCCCTTATGGGCGATCGCATTTATCTGCGGGTTTACGGCTTCGGCACGCGAAATCGCCAATTCAGTGGCGGCGGTAGACGTGAGATCACCGCTGGATATGAGTTCGGCTAGGCGCACACCATCCGCAAAGTCTGTTGTGTCCGGCGCAGCGTTGGCGACGGTGCTTGGTGCGCAGGCGTTAAAAAATGGGGCAAAGGCAGCCATCGCCGCACCTCCCTTCAATACATCTCGTCTTGTTTGATGGACCATATTTGCTTTCCTCCCAAGGCTTAACAGTCTGCACAGTTGAGTGCTTTGTCAAAGTTTGGTTTGGGCTAGAACAGGTACAGCGTTCGGAGTTGGCCCCAATGCACCGGAAGATGCGCGTTGATCAGTTGCTCGTCGAGCGTAATTTGCTCGATAGCCGAGCGGCTGCCCGGGCCTCCATTGAGGCTGGCCTTGTTCGGGTAGATGGACACATAGTTGGAAAGCCGTCGATTAAAGTGTCTGTCGATGCGGATATCTCGGCCGAGCCAGCTCACCCTTATGTCTCAAGAGGCGGGATAAAGCTCGCCCACGCGCTCGACAGCTTTGAGATCGATCCTGGAGGTTTTTGGTGCGTCGACCTTGGCGCGTCTACGGGCGGTTTCACCGATGTGCTGCTTCAGCGTGGAGCCGCGCAGGTCGTCGCTGTGGATGTCGGTCATGGACAGCTTCATCCGCGTTTGAGAAGCGATCCTCGCGTCGAGGCTCTGGAGCAAACCGATGTTCGCTCGCTGTCTGAAGAAGATGTTCCGCCAGAAACCCGTTTATTGGTTGCCGATCTCAGCTTTATTTCGCTGGAGAAAGCGCTTCCAAGCGCTTTGACGATTGCTCCGGGGGGATGTCAGCTCGTCGCGTTGTTTAAACCGCAGTTCGAAGTCGGTCGGGCCGCGATCGGCAAGGGCGGAATAGTCAAAGACTCGGATGCCGTGTCGCACGCAAGGATGCGAACCGAGGAGTGGTTGTCCGATGTCGGGTGGCCCGTTCTCTCGTGGGCGGACAGCCCGATTTCGGGCGGTGACGGAAACCGCGAATACCTTGTTTGCGCGCGAAAGCTGACGTCAGACTAGCTTGTGGGGATCCACTCGCCGCCTTCACTATACTGGCAGACTTCAACGGGCTGACGAATGCTGCTCCCATCGGGAAGTTCAGTATCTTGGAACACCGTCTGGCATTGAGGCTCAAAAACCCCTTGAGGGAGACCTTCAGGGCCGCCTGCGAGATCTTCGCGGGGTCGTGTCTCAATGGCGGGAGCCGGGGACGTATTTCGAACAACTGGCCGACCACCGAATGGATCACCGTATTTTACAGCGTTGAGATCAATCGGGCCATCCGCAACCACATGGCTCGTGTGGTGTGTTTGCGCGCCCTTCAACGGCCTGGCGAATGGGTCGCCATAGCGCTGGGACGGGTTGCCGACAAATGTTTGGCAAGGCTGCGAATTCTGAGCGCCAATCTGACTGCCGACAATGCCGCCAGCGAGGGCACCAAGCACAATTCCGAGCTCTTGATTACCGCGTCTGGTCACAACACGGCCTCTACGGAAGCCGCGGTGACCGTAGCCTCGGTGACCGTAAAAACCGCGATGTCCTCGGAAGCCGCGGCGTCCAACAAACACATCGCGCTCAATGTTGTTTGCGATAATGCCGCCTGTCGCTCCGCCCACCAGAGCGCCAACTACGGCACCTGCGGCGCGGTTGTCCTGCCCGCAATTGGCGACTTGCGCTGCGGCCTGCGGAGCCGAAACCAAAGCTATAAATGCTGCTGCAATAGCCAGTTTGCGCATCAATGATCTCCGTTTATTGCGGCAATTGCCGACGATTGCTGAAAATAGTGTCATTTCTAGCCTGAACGGAAGCTGAAGGGATCTTCGCGTTGATTTTGTGGCATTTTAGATGATTGGCGGAGCAAGGCATCCATATTTACCGCCCGGCGGGCCAATTGCGATCCACTTTTTGGATAAGCATCTAGCCGTCGTGGAGAAGCCAGCAGGGCTATTGTCTGTGCCGGGGCGGGGACCCGAAAAAGCAGATTGCCTAATGTTGCGGCTTCATGCCGAGCTGCCCGATGCGTTGAATGTGCACAGACTGGATATGGAAACGTCGGGTTTGATCGTGGTTGCGCGGGACAAGCAGACGCAAAGGCGGCTGTCGCAAGCCTTTGAGAACAGGGATGTGACCAAAACCTATGAGGCTCTTGTTGCGGGCAAAATGCCTGATGAACAGGGCACAGTAGAGCTACCCCTCATTGCAGACTGGCCCAATCGGCCCCGTCAGAAGGTTGATCAGTCGAATGGCAAACCGTCTTTCACTGCTTGGCAGGTTGTAGACAGGTATGGGGATAGCTGCCGCGTATTGCTCCACCCCAAAACCGGAAGAAGTCATCAACTGCGTGTTCACCTGGATGCAATTGGGCACCCAATACTGGGCGACAGCCTCTACGGCAGCGATGAAAGTAGGTCAGCAGCATCACGCCTCATGTTGCACGCGGTGTCGTTGGCTTTTTCGCATCCGCACACTGGTGAAGAGATACGGATTAAGAGTGCGACACCATTTTGACTGGACGGCGTAGGGCAAACTCCCCAAATTCACACTTATGGGAATTATGGACGACACGAGTCTGGCACTTGGCCGAGCCCGTTATGCCACCGCGCAGGGACTTCGGTCGGCCTGGTATGGTGCACACTACTTCGCTGCATTGAGGCTTGGTAGCGGATATATGCGACCCGGCGACGGCCCTTTTCGGGCGGAGAGTGGAAAGCTAGACCCGAAAGCTTTGCGAAAAGCCTTCTTCGATCTTTTTGCTTATGACCGATCCAATGTCGAAGCGGGGCTTTATCCACCGCCTAATGATGTGCGTTTAAGAGATCTCGCAAGCGCGTTTCAGTCTGCGCGTGCCTTTCTTCAAGACGTGCCAAAAGTTGATGAGCGACGAAACGACCGACGCGGAACCGAAGTTCGAACGTCAAATTCGATTAATACGGAGCGATATCCCAATTATTATAAGCAGAACTTTCATTATCAGTCAGATGGCTGGCTATCGGATGAGAGTGCTCGAATTTACGATACCCAAGTGGAGACCCTGTTTACTGGCGCAGCAGACGCAATGCGCCGTGCGGCACTAGCAGAAATAGCCCGGGAACTTTCCGGCAAAGACCAACGTCGCATGCATTTGTTGGATATGGCATGCGGGACAGGGCGCTTCCTAAGCCAGACGCTCAGAGCTTTTCCAAAGTTAAACGCCGTTGGTCTCGATTTGTCCCCAAACTATGCGGAACATGCGCGCCAGGAAGTTGGACAGTGGTCTCAGGCAGACATAATCGAGGGTGCGGCGGAATCGATGCCGCTCGACGATGCCAGCCAGAACATTGTTGTATCAATTTATTTGTTTCACGAGCTTCCGCCTCGCGTGCGCCCGGATGTGTTCAAAGAGGTTGCGCGAGTTCTGAAACCGGGGGGCGTGTTCGTTTTCGCCGATAGTTTGCAACTGGGTGATGATGAAGGGCTCGATCCAATGCTGGAGTATTTTCCGGAAGGATTTCACGAGCCATATTACAAAGGATATTTGTCGGCCGACTTAGGTTCTGAATTGAAAGAGGCGAGCTTTGCCCTGGAACGGACCAAGCTCGCCTTCCTTACTAAAGTGCAAGTGTGGCGTAAGGTTTAGCCTAGGACTTTACAGCGAAGTCCTCGCGGCTTCCGCCTTTGGCTTCATGATCGCGGATCCAGAGTGGCGTCAGTCCACGGCCTGTCCACGAGTTTCCTGAAGATTTGTCCACATATTTTGGTTCGACGCGCGTACCCTTTTTGGGGCCTCGCTTGCCACTTGTCTTGGCTTTTGTTTTGCGCTTGGCAGGTTTGGGCGCTGGAGCTGGTGCAGCCTCTTTCTTTGGTGCTGGGCTGTCGACATAGTTCTTCAGCTTTTCAAGGCGAGATTCCAATTCAGCGACTTCATTTGCAGCAATTTTGGCAACGCGCTCGTCGATTTCGGTGCGGAGATCCAGCATATCATCGAGCGACATTTCTTTTAGAATTTTTGTGGTGGCAGCCATCCTCTGTTCTTCCTTATCTAGATTTGGGGCTATTCAATTCAGTTGGTGTATCAAATTGGGGGGAATTGATACTGTCGAAATAATAATTCTAACTGTCGTTTCAATTCGTCAGCCTATTATTAGTCAGCTTACCCTATTTGTGCTCTGTGACGTAGTTTCGCGTCTGCAAGCGCACATGCCAGCATAGCTTCAGCTACTGGCACAGCTCTGATTCCAACACAAGGATCGTGGCGGCCTTTTGTCACGACATCTACATTCTCGCCGTCTTTGCTGATGGATTTAGTTGGTTTGGTTATCGAAGATGTGGGTTTAATTGCGAGCTGCGCAACGACGGGTTGTCCGGTACTTATTCCGCCTGCGATACCGCCACTATTATTTGAGCTGAATAATGGTTCATTATCCCCTACACGAATTTCGTCAGCATTTTCTTCGCCTGCCATTTCAACAGTATTGAAGCCAGCGCCAATTTGTATGGCTTTAGCGGCATTTATTGACATTAATCCTGCTGCTAGTTCCGCATCGAGTTTCCCATAAATTGGCGCTCCCCATCCTGCTGGAACTCCAGAAGCTTCAACCTCTACCAAGGCACCAGCGGAAGAGCCCGCCTTTCGCGTTTCATCGAGAAACGTTTCCCAAATTGGAATGATCGCTTCGTCTGTGGCGAAAAATGGGTTGGTATCGACAATGTCCCAATTTGCTTCCAAGGCGCTCTTGTGAGGGCCGATTTGGATGATCCGGCCACGGATTGTGATGTCATTTGATAGTATTTTTCTTGCGACTGCGCCTGCTGCAACGCGCATAGCCGTTTCTCTGGCCGATGAACGCCCGCCGCCACGATAATCTCTGATCCCGTACTTCTTTTCATAGGCATAGTCGGCGTGCCCAGGCCGATAGGTATCTCGAATTTCAGAATAATCTCGGGATCTCTGATCCACGTTTTCGATTATCAAAGATATTGGTGTGCCAGTCGTTACCTGTTCGACAGTACGATCGTCCTGAAAGACACCTGAAAGGATTTTAACTTCGTCAGGCTCTTTCCGCTGGGTAACAAACCTCGACGTTCCTGGGCGTCGGCGGTTTAAATGCAGCTGAATATCTGCTTCGGTGAGTGGAATTCCAGGAGGACAACCGTCAATTACACAGCCGATCGCTGGGCCGTGGCTTTCGCCCCATGTCGTAACTCTAAAAAGATGACCGAATGTATTGTGCGACATGACGTAATCCTTTTGCGGTTCCTTAGAGGCAAGTTTTTCATTTCCGTAAAGGGGTGTTTATTTGGTTGTGTGGGTCTTATGGTCTCTGGGCGTGGTGATCTATCGATCCCACGAGATGCGGTTCCTACATTAAAGCCATGACAGACAATTTCATCATACCCCCAACGCCAGACGATATTGAATATAAGAATGAGCCCGAACGGGATCTGATATCGGCCGGTTCAGACCCTATTCCTATGTTCGAGGAATGGTTGAAAGAAGCAGTTGCTCAAGAAACCAATGATGCGAACGCGATGTCCTTGGCGACCGTCGACAAGTCAGGTATCCCGGATGTCCGCATTGTATTGCTGAAAGATGTGGGACAGCGCGGTTTTAGTTTCTACACGCATGAAGCGAGTGAGAAGGGCAAGCAGCTTCTATCCTCGGGACAGGCTGCGCTCTGTTTTCACTGGAAGTCTTTAAGGCGGCAGGTTCGTGTTCGTGGGAAAGTGGCTCGTATTTCGGATGACGAGGCTGACGCCTATTTTGCCAGCCGCGCGAGGGACAGTCAGATTGGCGCTTGGGCAAGCCGACAGTCTGAACCGCTTGCGGACCGGAGAGATCTACTTGCGGGGGTGAAACAGATGACAACTCGATTTGCAGGTGATGAGAGCGTGCCGCGCCCGGGCGGCTGGGGCGGTTTTCTTGTTGAGCCAGACCAAATCGAATTCTGGCAGGACCAACCCTATCGTCTTCACGATCGTGTCCTCTACAGGAAAGTCGGGGCTGATTGGTCGTGGCAGCGTTTAAACCCCTAATATCCTAACGTGTAGTGGTTCAGTGGCGGTTGCGCCGAAGGCGAGGCGCAACTGGTTACTCTCTTAGCTCGACAACATATTCGAGCAGGCGATTTTCAGTTTGTTTTTGACTTCAATTCCTCAAAATCAACCTCACTAACGCTACTGTAGTAACGATGAGTTGGACAGCGTTCTGCAGCGCGTGTCTTTGAGTTTTCAGCTGATTTTTCAAGATACATAGCCTTGCTTGAGATTGTCATCTAACTGAAACAAAACCGTCGCAAAAGTGACGTGTAAGCGCCTGTTTCTATTGTTTAAAAACTGTCATGGAGCTGTGCCATAAGGCCGTTGCCGGTGACAGGGTGATTCTGCGCAGCCCGCTTGGTTGGCCCCGCCGGAGAGGACAACAATCCATTCTCATCTGAGGGGCTTCTTCATAATGACGTTAAAGACGAATTTGCGTTGGGTCGCATTTGCGGGCGTAGCAGCGCTGGCACTTGCCGCGTGTTCAGATACTGAAATTGCAACCCCTGGCACGGCCGCCGTTCCGACGACACCGCCAACTACGGCTCCGCCGCCCCCTCCACCGCCTGCAACCGGTTTTGCTGCGCGGGCGTCTGCCCCTTCAGGCGCCGGTGACTGCGTTGCTGGTACGACTTTTATTGCAGATGTCATGCAGACAGATGGTGAGACGTCGAACTTTTGTTCGCTTACGCCTATGGGCGGAGGGACAATTACCGGTACCGTCAGTATTCCGTTCTCAGCTGATCCTATCCTTCTTTCCGGAACGGTTTTCGTAGGTGACCCTGCAGGCGCTTCTGGCAGCATAACCTTTGCAGCGGGGCAGCAGTTTGTTAGCGCAAGCCAAACTTCCGTTGTTGACCTTCTTGTGGTTTCGCGTGGATCGGAAGCGACGATTGTCGGCACATCGACGAACCCCATCATCTTCACGTCGATGCAGGACTTCGTGGACGACCTATTGCCTAACGGCACCAGTGGAACGGGCGAGTGGGGCGGTCTTGCTATCAATGGCGCTGCCCCCCTCAACGAGTGTGAGGGGAATGCTGGCGTCATGGGCGCGCCGACTATTGTGCCTGGATCGGCCGATTGTGAGCAATCTGGTGAAGGTGGATCGGGTGTGTTCGGCGGCGCGACCGCAGATGATGATTCCGGTGACTATGCCTTTATTCGTATTCAGCACGCTGGCTTCCCGTTTACACCGACCAATGAGCTTAATGGTGTGGCGCTTCAGGGCGTCGGGAACGGGACGTCCTTCTCTAACATACAGGTTCACCGCGGTGCCGATGACGGCTTTGAGTGGTTTGGTGGAACGGTGAATGTATCCAACTTGGTTGTCACTGGTGCCAACGATGACTCTTTTGACTGGACCGATGGCTGGACAGGTTCCGGCCAATTCCTGCTCGCCGTTCAACAGCCTGGCGATGACAACGGCATTGAGGGCGACAATAATGGTGACATTGGTGCAGACGCGACACCGCGTTCAGCTCCAACACTCTCCAATGTAACGCTGATTGGAGATGGCGCGTCAGGCGAGGGAATGCAGCTGCGTGCAGGCACCGCAGGCAACATCAACAATATCATCATTACTAATTTTGATCAGGGGTTCGAGTTCGATGACGACTCCGCGATGGGCGTCGTGCCGACGGTGAATTCCGCTTTCGTCGCTGGCAACACGGAAAACCTCGTCGATAGCGAGGCCATTTTCAATGCTGGTACCGATAATGTTGAAGGTGCGGGCACATCATTGAATGGAGTTCTTCCAGGAGCTGCAGAAGATAGCCTTGTCGCTGTTGATCCAACGACCCTCGGCCTTGAGGCGGGTACCTTTGTCGGTGCTTTTGGTCCGGACGATACGGCTTCAGACAATTTCACCACGGGTTGGACAATTGATATCCCAGGTGCGGAACCTCCCGGTTGTCCAGCCGGTACGACGAATGATCCGACCGATGCTCCGATTAACTTTCCCGGTAGAACTGAGCAATTCACCTGCGTTATTGATGTGAATGCATCAAACACCGTTACCGAAGACATCACGCTGACGGCGGGCAATCTCTACCGTCTCGACGGCACTGTGTTCATCGGAAATGATGGCCTAGCAGAGCCGGGCAGCGGCGTTGCCGGGTCAGAAATCAGTCTAACGATTGAGCCTGGTGTGACTATTTTCGGAAACGGTGCAGCTTCCGTTGTGGATCTCCTGGTTGTCTCCCGAGGGTCACAGATTTTCGCTAATGGTGCCGAGAGCGCTCCTATTGTCATCACCAGCCGTGCAGATCTCGACAATGGTGGAGTTGTCCGTCCGGGTGTGTCGAACGAAATTGGCGGACTTTCAATTAATGGACGTGCACCGCTCAACGAATGTGTGACGGGTGATGCCGGCACGTCCAGTTGTTCGCAGGACGGTGAAGGTGGATCCGGTCCGTTTGGCGGTGCCATCGTCGACGATAATTCGGGCGTGCTGAATTTTGTGCAGATCCGCTATGCTGGACAGGTTTTCAACGCGACTAACGAACTCAATGCCCTGGCTCTACAAGGCGTTGGGAGCGGAACGGATCTAGATTTCATTCAAATTCTGAATGCTGGAGACGACGGTATTGAGTGGTTTGGCGGGACTGTGAGCGCGAGCCATGTTGTCGTAACCGGTGCCAATGACGACTCGCTTGATTGGACCGATGGTTGGACCGGCACAATCCAATTCGCGATTATTGATCAGACACCATCCCGCTTTCTTGATGGCGATAACGGCATTGAGGGCGACAATAATGGCGACACCGACGCAGATGCGCTGCCACGGTCGCGTGGTATTCTGTCAAATATTACTTTAATCGGGGACGGCGCATCGGGAGAGGGTGCGCAGTACCGGGCCGGAACGGACGGTGCGCTGGTAAATACTGTTCTTACGAACTTTGACCAAGGCATTGAGTTCAACGCCGATTCCACAGTCGCTAACCCGATCTTCAGCGGTATTGTTCTGGCGGACAATACAGAACAAACCGCGGGCGACTTCGCTGGTTTGCCAACTGCCAATGTTGAGAATGTCATGGAGTTCGGCGCGAGTACTTTGGGGCCGGTACCCGGGTTTACGAGCTTGCTGGCACCGGGCGCAAACGAAGCACTGGTAACACCGTCCAACCCAGTCACAGTTTGTGAGACTGTATTGTCAAACATTCCAGCTGCCGAAGCGGAAACGGTGCCTCCGGCGCAGCCGTTCACTGCAATGCCATCACCCTGCGATGAACTTGAGGAGGCTGAATATATCGGTGCTCTCGAGGATGCGAGCGATCTTTGGTTCGCTGGCTGGACGATCGGCCTTTAAGCAAATCTGAAATCCGACGGGGAGAGCTGTATCGGCGCTTCCCGTCGTTTGTTTTTTTATACCGCCTGGAGGGGCCAGAAGTGAAAGTCGATATAAAACCTTTCAAGGTCTTGCAGTTCCTACTTGGAACAACAGCGCTTGTGACTGGCGGCGTTGCTGTCGCTCAAGAGCAGGAACCACCTGCACAGGAACAAGAGGACGAAGAGGCTGTGCTTGGGCCGGTCATCGTTCGGGGCAGGTTTATCCCTGATGAAAAGCGATCAACATCGGAAATCTCAAGCGTTCTCGATGAGGCGTCTTTTGAGCGGACAGGCGACGGCGATATCGCAACCGCCTTGTCGCGGGTTTCCGGTATCTCGATCAGCGACGGTAAGTTCGTTATTGTTCGTGGTCTGAATGATCGATATTCATCCGTAACCATCAATGGATCACCTCTACCGAGCCCGGAACCCCTCAGGCGTGTTGTTCCGCTCGATCTTATTCCGACATCGTTTCTGGGTGGTGCTCTGGTTCAAAAGACCTTCTCTCCCCAATTTTCGGGCGAGTTTGGCGGCGGCCTCGTAGAGCTGCGCACGAAGTCCATTCCAGACGAATTCTATTTGAACATCGGGGCGTCCGTTGGCGCGGATACGGCAACAACGGGCCAGGATGGCCTCTTCCATGATGGCAGCGGTGCCGACTTCTTTGGTTTTGACAGTGGTACCCGCTCCCTGCCAGACTCGATTGAGGCGGCGTTCTTCGGTGTTGACGGAATTGGTACATTCGACCAGCAAGAGCTCGATTTGGCGCTCGGTGTTCCGGAAACGCTTATCACTTTTATAGATGACCGTCCTCCCGCTCATGGCTTCAGCACTGAGTTTGGTGGGTTTTTCGACTTGTCGCCAAGGGTGAAGGTTGGAGCGAATTTCGCGGCGAATTTCAGTAATGACTACCAAACTCGGCAAGGTCGACGGGAACAAGGTCTCGTCGGAACGGCTATTAACTCAGATGCTCAGCCGTTTGATGAAGATCTCTCGAATATCAACAATGCTGCGAATCTAAGGGATTTCACGTCAACAACACAGACGACCACCTTGAATGGACTAGCTGCATTCGGTCTGGAGGTCGGAAGCGATCACCAATTAACGTCCACAACATTTGTGCTTCGCTCTACATCGAATGACACACGACTAGAAGACGGTTTGCAGGGGGAAGAGGAGTCAGCTGAACTTCTCGAAGAGAACTTCGAGTTCATCGAAAACCAGGTATGGCAAACCCAACTGAGCGGGGACCATGTCTTTCCGTTTCTGGGCAATACGGAGCTGATATGGCGCGCAGCCTATGGTGAGGCGTTTCGCGATGCGCCGTTCCAGCGCGAGCAGCTTCGTGCTCGATTCTCACCCAATGATGGTTTTGGTTTAACGTTTGCTCCGAGCTTTAGTGTCGGATCGATTGGTGTGAACGCATCTTCCGTCTCATTTTCGCGGATCGATGATCAGAACATTGATCTTGGTTTCGACTTCACTGTTCCGTTCAGCCTTTTCGAGAACTCGGTCGACTTCAAATTCGGATACGCTTACACCGATAAGGAGCGAGACTCGCTTGTTCGCGACTTCATTTTTCAAGCGACGAATTTTCCTGACCTCTTCGCCGTCGTCAGGAACGATGTTCTCTTCTCGGAGGCCATCGCTGGAACAGACGTATTTGACGCTCTGTTGATCACAAACCCGATTTCATTGGACAACGCATTCTCAAGTCTTGAGGTTCAGGCTGGATATATCGGGTTCGATGCTGAGGTTGGTCCGTATTTTCGTTTAGCGGTTGGTGCCCGTTGGGAGGGTAGTGATCAGCTTACTCAAG
The DNA here is from genome assembly GCA_039033955.1 of Pseudomonadota bacterium. Taxonomy (GTDB): domain Bacteria; phylum Pseudomonadota; class Alphaproteobacteria; order Caulobacterales; family Hyphomonadaceae; genus CALLCD01. Next base: position 77,420 of record JBCCBQ010000007.1, on the reverse strand, counting down.
CTTTCTCCACGTCGCTTCCAGACACGACATTTTCGGAGAGCCTCATTCGTGGCGACTTCTTGCTGCCGAGCGCTACCTTGACGTGGAACCCTATTGGCGACCTGCAGCTGCGTTTGGGCTATTCTGAGACTATAACGAGGCCACAATTCCGCGAATTGACTCCCGCGACTTTCATTGATGATCAGACAGATCAGCTAATCATCGGTAACCCATTCCTGCGTAACTCGGAAATTCAGAACTACGATGCGCGCCTGGAGTACTACCTTGGAAGAGGGCAGTTCGTAACCTTTGGTGGCTTCTTCAAAGATATCGAAAACCCAATTGAGACCACGTCTGACCTTCTCGGTGGTGAAGTTCTGCAGACATTTGTAAATGCTCCGTCAGCGGAGGTTTATGGATTTGAGTTCGAGTATGAGCAAACATTCGATCTCGGTGAGTGGACCACTAACCAGTTCCTGAACTCAAAAGAACTGATCTTCAAAACAAACTACACGTTCTCTGACTCATCGGTGGACGCGAACGGAACGGTTGTTGGGGCGTCTATCAACTCGGCGATTGGTGCGAGTCCGATATTCGTTGATGGGACTGACTTCATTGTCGACGGTCGCCGCCTTCAGGGGCAATCGAAACACCTCTTCAATTTTCAACTTGGCCTTGAGGATCCTGACACCAACGGCAAAGCGACTATTCTGTTGAACTACGCTTCTGAGCGTATCCGCCAGACGGAAAACGTTATTACAGGTGGCATAATCCCGGCGGTCGATGAACAGGTGCCAATCCTTCTGGACTTCGTTGTCAGTCGCGATTTCCAGACGTTTGGCCAGATTTACAATGTGGAGTTGGCCGTCCGAAACATCGCCGGTGATGACTATGAAGCGACGCAAACTTTTGATGATGGCTCGGTCGCTGACTTCGATGTGTTTAACGTCGGCACCGAATTCTCAGGCAAGATCACGTTCAAATTCTAAGGTTTCAGGCGCTCGATCACTGCCATTCATTTTGGCTGTATCATCCGACAGTGTTGGTTGCAGTCGATGCCATTACCCGCAACTCTTTGGAATGAAAAAACTTTTCTGCTTTTGTGAGCGGAGAAATTGCAACACTATCCAGAAAATATCGCCCAGAATGCGCCAATCGTCCACAAATCTACGTAATGATAGGGGAATTCGGTTCCGATCTGTTAAAAAGTCGTGCGAAATAAGCGTTTGCGTGAGAGGATTTAGAGAGTTTTGTAGTGTAGGCATGTTTAAAAAACAGGCTGTAGTTTGGTGAGTTCAGAGTCGCTAGAATCAGTGGGGGGATCAAGGCGGCTTCGGCTATTTGTCGAAACCGGCGGTACAGTTTTGCTTGCAATCATTGTCGCTCGCTTGATCTGGCTCGTCTTAGCGCCTGGAGCCAGTCTCTCTTCACCACAATCCACTGCTGCGACTTTTTCGCCTTCGGCCAGTCGAATTGCGCCCAACCCGCCCGATAGATCTGTTCTGATCAAAAGCAACCCATTCGTGCGTAGCGCCATAGCAGCGTCAGTTTCCCAATCGCCCGTCGATGAAGGACTGAATGCTCCTGAGACAGAACTTAACCTCAAACTGACCGGCATTCGGGCGCTGTCCGGAAGCGATGGTGCGAGCTCGGGCAGCGTCTGGATCGTCAAACCTGATGGTCAGGAAGTGATTGTGGGCGTGGGAGAGACGATCATAGACGGCGTGACGCTCGAGCAAATCTATTCAGACCGTGTGACGATTCGTTCCCGGGGACGTTTGGAAAGCCTGCTTCGCCGTGATGACGCCGATGGATTTCTGGACCGTTCAACGACAAGCGATACCACGGTGGCCAGCAGCCAGCCGACATCAAGCCCCCAAGTGGCGGAAGGCGAGCCTGTTGGGGCTCTAGCTCTCTATAACTCAACCGATTTCAGCCAGATTACCGAGGGCGGCACCGTGATTGGGTATCGCCTGTCACCGCGGGGAAGTGGCGCTGCCTTTCGTCAAGCGGGGTTTCAATCTGGCGACATTCTATTGTCCTTGAACGGCATGTCTGTAGACTTGTTTGAGGACGGCGATTTTGTGGCGTTTTTTGCCGATCAAAGCCGGATGTTGGCTGTGGTCGATCGCGAGGGAGTGGAGGTGACTATTCGGCTCACCCTCACCGAGGATACATAAATGAGTAGAGTAGCTAAAATCATGGGGGCAGCGTGTCTGGCATTTGCCTTGTCCCAAACCGGGCCGGCAGATCCACAGACTGCCAGCAATGGCGAGCATATATTAAACTTGTCAGATGTGGAGCTTTCCACGCTGATTGACGATGTCGCCATGGTCACGGGATACACTTTCATCATTCATCCTAGTGTGAATGGCCGTGTCACCATTAATTCTCAAACCCCTCTGTCTACGGAAGACCTGTTTCAGGTCTTTCTTTCGACTCTGCGGGTCCAGGGCTTTACAGCTGTGCCAAACGGTCGTGGTGTTTACAGAATTGTTCCTGAAGATGTCGCTGCTGGTGAAGGGGCTATTGGGTCTGCCAATGGTGCGGGCTTTGTCACGAAAGTATATGATCTTGATCATTTCAGCGCTGTAGAGGCTGCTAAGATGGTCAAGCCCTTGCTCGGCGCGCAGGGCCGGGTTGTGGCAAACCCACTCTCCAATATTCTCGTTGTTGTCGAATACGGATCCAATATGGATGTGGTCGACAGAATTATAGGTCAGGTGGACCGCGACCGATCGGTGACGCAGACGATCACGCTGAATAATCTTCCGGTTGCTGAGGTTCAGGAGATATTAAACGCGGTTGAAGTCGAGAACGGTCAAAGCGGTGGCCAGGCAAGCTTGTCCGTGGTCGCATCGACGACCAGTAACTCTGTCATATTGCGCGGCGAACCGGCTGCGGTTACACGTGCGGCCCGGCTGATCCAGGATCTTGATACGGCCTCTCCCCTCAGCAAGGAAACGCGTGTTCTGTCTCTCAGCCACGAAGATGCCGTGCTGATGGAACCTATCCTGCGTCAGATTGCTGAAGCTGATGCCGCAAATAGTGCCGAAAATGGTGGTGTTCCGACAATAATATCAGTCCACGAACCGACAAATTCGATCGTTGTTAGTGCGGCACCCGATACAGTCGCCAGTATAGAAACAATTGTGAACCGTCTGGATGCTCGGCGCCGACAGGTTTTGGTCGAGGCTATCATTGTTGAGGTCTCGGACAGCAAGGCGAGGGAGTTGGGGCTTCAGTTTTTGGTAACAGGCTCAAATGGTGATGTGCCATTTGTGTCGTCTACATTTTCTGACGCTGCACCGAATATTCTCGCTCTCACTGGCGCTATTAGCGAGGTTGACTTCTCACCCGGCGATGGAGCGGGCAGCGACGTTTTCGAGCAGGCCGCGATTGCCTCGTTGCTTGGTTTGACCGGTGGAACAGTCGGTTTTGGTGGCCAAAGCGGAGATGCTCTATTTGGGGTCGTTCTCAACGCTCTAGAAACCGATGACGAGTCCAACATCTTGTCGACGCCATCCATCATGACACTAGACAACAACACTTCGCGTATCGCTGTTGGTCAGGAAATTCCGATCACATCGGGGGAAGTGCTTGGGGATGCAAATGTGAACCCTTTTCGGACTGTAGAGCGAAGGGAAATCGGTATTATTCTGTCCGTTACGCCGCGCGTCGGTGAGGACGGGACAGTCCGATTGGATATCGAGCAAGAAGTTTCCAGCATTGATCAGGCTATTGGTGTTGCAGCGACGCCTGACTTTATCCTCGATCAGCGGGAGCTTACGACAAGCGTCGTTGTTGATGATGGAGATTTGGTTGTACTCGGGGGACTTATTGAAGCTTCGGATGTTGTGCAAAGGGAGAAAGTTCCTCTACTTGGTGACATTCCGGGCGTAGGCAGACTTTTCCAGAATGAGCAAATTGGTAGGACCACGACCAATCTGATGGTCTTTATACGGCCGACTATTATCTCAGATACGGAGGGTGTCCGCTCGGCGACCGAGCGTAATTACCAGTTCATCCGCAATCAGCAGATTGTTGCCAATGATGGCGGTCCATCATCGCTCGATCAATATGTTGAGGAGTTGCTCCAAACCACACCACCAGCTCCACCCATCGAGCGTGATCCGAGATGAGTGACGCAACACCGCTGCTTGCTTACGCATTTGCCAGAGATAAGGGGGTCCTCGTCCTGCCGGACCGGGACTATCTGACAGTTGGCGTCCGTGACGGTGCGGATCCGCGTAGCTTGTTAGAGGCCCGCAGAGTGCTTGGTCAGCCTTTTACGCTTGAGCAACTCACAGCTGACGCGTTCGCACGCCAGTTACCTGTTGCTTATGCGCGTGCCGAATTTGTTGAAGAGGACGAAGCCGCGGCGCTTGCTGGTCAGGATGATCTGGCAAGCCTTGCCGAAGGCGTTCATCAGGCGGCTGATCTTCTCGATGGTGACGATGATGCGCCGGTGATCCGTTTGATTAACGGCTTGCTTTATGAGGCGATCAATCGCGGCGCGTCGGATATTCACATTGAGCCAAATGAGGAAGAGTTATCCATCCGCTATCGGATTGATGGTGTTCTTACTAAAATTCTTTCGCCATCACGTCGCCTTGCCACTCCACTGGTCTCTCGTATCAAGGTGATGGCTCGACTGGATATTGCTGAGCGCCGTATCCCGCAGGATGGCCGCATTTCGATCACCGTTGGTGGTCGCGCCGTCGATGTGCGCGTTTCGACTTTGCCATCGCGATATGGTGAGCGCGTGGTGCTCCGTATTCTCGACCAGGCGCGGGCGTATATGAGCCTCGAAGAGCTCGGCATGCCTGCAGGTACGCTGGAGCGCTTTAAAGGGGCACTTGCAGAGCCAAATGGCGTCATACTTGTCACTGGTCCAACGGGATCTGGTAAGACCACAACACTCTATTCAGGTCTCGCGATCCTGAATGACGGTCAGCGCAGTATTCTTACCATCGAAGACCCGATCGAGTATGGCCTCGACGGGATTGGCCAGACTCAAGTGAACGACAAAGTCGGTATGACGTTCGCCGCCGGCCTCCGGGCCATCCTTCGCCAGGATCCCGACGTGGTTATGGTTGGTGAGGTCAGGGATATCGAAACAGCGCGTATCGCTGCACGAGCGTCCCTTGCCGGTCGTTTGGTGTTATCGACGGTACACACGAATTCGGCCGCTGCTGCGATCACCCGCCTCCGCGATATGGGCATCGAATCGTATCTCCTGTCATCGACCTTGCGGGCCGTTCTGGCTCAGCGCTTGGTGCGCCGTCTCTGCCCACACTGCCGCGAAGCGTACTCACCTGACGCCTCTGAACGAGAGGCCGCCGGCATTGCCAGCGATGCCGATGTTACCTTTTATCGGGCGGATGGTTGCAGCAGCTGTGGACGTACGGGTTATCTTGGACGTGTCGGCATTTACGAGCTTATGATGATTGACCGTAGCCTTCGGGATCTGATCCATGATGAGGCCGATGAGCGTACACTAGAGAAGCTCGCTTTTGCAGAGCATGATACGCTCTTTCAGAGCGGCCTTTCTCGGGTCATAAGTGGCGAGACCAGTCTTGATGAGGTCATTCGCGTGAGCCGTCGCGACGGAGAGGATTATGCCGACATATGAGTATGTCGCGCTGGGGCCAGACGGAAAAAAGGCCAGCGGTGTAGTTTCGGCAGACACTGCCCGCGCTGCTCGACGTGAGCTTCGTTTTCGGCAACTGACGCCGCTAACGCTTGCGGAAGCTAACGAAGATCAGGGCCCAAGGCGTATTCGTCAAAGTGGCCTGTCCTCATCGGACAGGGTTCTCTTGACTCGTCAGCTAGCCATGATGATTGGGTCTGGCACGCCCGTTGAGGAAGCACTGGGTGCCGTTTCCACACAATCGAACAAGCCGACTGTACGTCGGTTGCTTGCTGCAATGCGTGACCGTGTTTCCGAAGGCCAGCGATTGTCAGAAGCCATGGCGGATGCCGGAAAAGCATTTTCCCCGCTGTACCAGTCTGTTGTTGCAGCGGGCGAAGTCTCAGGAGATCTCGGACAGGTCCTCGAGCAGCTCGCGGTCTATCTTGAGAAGACTCAGAAAACGCGGCGCAAGATTCAGACTGCATTGATCTATCCGCTTGTGCTGGCGTTCATTGCCATCGTTGTGATCGCTCTATTGATGGTGTTTGTGGTGCCGCGCATTGTGGCGCAGTTCGCCACTTTTGAGCAGGATCTACCAATGCTGACGCAGATCGTCATCGGTGTATCGACGTTTGCCCGAGATTGGGGAATTGTAGTGGTGATTGCACTCGCACTATTGGTTCTTGGTGTTCAGCGCCTGCTTCGTCAGCCGGTCATCAAGCGGCGGGTCGATGCCGGGTGGCTTAAGGTGCCAGTTATCGGCAAACTCATTCAGACGACAAACAGCGCGAAGTTCGCGCGTACGTTTGCCATGTTGCTAGCCAGCCGAACACCGCTAACGGATAGTCTTGCAGCCGCACGAGGATCGCTGAGCAATCTTGTTTTTGTGGATGCTTTGGATGACGTGGTGCGCAACGTACGGGAAGGTATGGCCCCGGCAAGTGCTCTTTCCAAGGCTGGCGTGTTTCCGCCCATGCTGACCCACCTTGCTGCAAGTGGTGCTTCAAGCGGCAACATGCCGGAACTTATGGCCAAGGGGGCGGACTATCTGGAGGACGAGTTCGATGGTGCGTCGAGCCTTGCGCTCGGGCTTCTCGAACCTGCAGTCATCCTCATTCTTGGGGGTGTTGTCGCCATGATTGTGCTATCTATCATGCTGCCGATTATGCAGCTTAACTCTATTGCCTTTGGCTGATCAGGAGACCGTTATGCAAGTGCTATTTCGCAGACGACTGACATCGCGACCCCGTAAAGAAGAGGGGTTCACCCTGACTGAAATTATGGTCGTGGTATTTATCATCGGCCTTCTTTCCACTGTGATCCTCGTCAACGTGTTTGGAGCGAGTACGGATGCACAATTGAAGACAGCGCGGGCGAATGTATCTGCCCTAGCACAAAGTCTCGAACGCTATCGTCTGTCCATGTACTCGTACCCGACCGAGTCGCAGGGGCTACAGGCTCTGGTCGAGGCCCCTGATGGACTAGACAACCCGGCGACGTATCCGCAGGGAGGCTTCATTCAGGTGCTTCCGAGTGATCCATGGGGTCGGCCTTATCAGTATGTATTCCCGGCTGAGCGCTCGAGAGCCGCTTACGACGTGTTTTCATTGGGTGCCGACGGACAGCCCGGCGGTGAAGCTGAAAACGCTGATATCGGCAACTGGGAACAAAGCTAGCGGACCGTGTTGAGAGCGGGACCAAAGCAACAGGGTTTTACCCTCGTCGAGGTGCTTCTCGTCGTGTTCATTGTTGGTTTGTCGGCCGGGCTAGTCGTGATGACGTTGCCAGAAGGACCAGAGCGCCTGCAGAGGGAGAGCCAGCGTGTGGAGGCAGCCTTGCATCATTTAGAGGACCTCGCAGTGCTGACCGGGCAGGTTCACGGAGTGGAGTTCCAGGGCGGGAGCTTCGAAGTTGTACGCCGGGTTGATGGTGAGTGGGAGCCCGACCGAACCCTCGGACTGGATCTGCAAGAGCCGGTTGAATTTCTGACCGATCGCCGACGTGGTGATAGCGGCCCTCAAGTCTATTTTGATCCGAGCGGCGTGCCCGTGGACTATGAAATTGTCATGCTGGACGGGCGAGACCGCCAGTCGATTTATCTCGGCGATGCCGGCCAGCTGGAGCGGCGAAGATGAGCCGTTCCTCCAAAGCGGAATCCGGTTTCAGCCTGATGGAAGTGCTGATCGCCCTGTCAATTCTGGCGACGACAGCTGTTGGTTTTCTATCAGTCATTCGAGGGAGCGTTGAGGGTGCTCGCCAGGTCGAAGAAAAACAGCTTGCCCGGATTGTTGCGGATAATCAGTTGACTGATCTCTTTTGGTCAATCGACCCCATCGAACGTGGGATTACCCAAGGCGTGGAACGTCAAATGGGGCGCGACTTCAGTTGGGTGATGAGCGTCGATCAGGGGCAGCGTGAAGGTGTTTTGTTCGTTGGAGTGCAGGTTCGGCTCGCTGGTGATCTTGGTGGCCCGGTCCTCGCTGAGGCGGGAACTCTGATCGGAGCGACGCCGTGACTTGGTCCAGTGATCGATCGGATGCCGGCTTTTCACTCGTGGAGACCTTGGTCGCAGTGTTTGCACTTGCTCTCCTTATGGGGGCCGGGTCGTCAATGGTCCTGTCGTCATTGAGGGGCCAAGAGGAGCTGGACAGCCGCCATCAACGTACCGCTGCTATTGATCGATTTAATGCACACCTGCGTGCGGATCTTGAACAGGCAGTGCCGAGGTTTGTTGAGAGCCGCCGTTCCGGTGAGGTGCCGGCTAGTTTCCACGGGGGTGAGCCGCGACGCGATGGAACGGTATTGGGGCTTGTGCGTGCCGGGTGGTCGAATTTTGATTTTGCCGAGGCCCGAAGTGAGCTTTTGGTAGTTGAGTACGTATTTGACGAAGGGCGCTTGATGCGGCGGGCCGTTGAGCGACCGGACAGGGCGCGGAGAACGCCGGAGTCGGAAGTAGAGCTGCTTTCTGATCTATCAGATATAAACGTTCGCTTTTTTGCGGCTGGTGAACCGGCCGAGATTTGGCGAAGTACCTTTGGCAGCGGTCAGGCCGAGATGCCTGATGCCGTTGAGGTGGTGCTCCGCTTTTCAAATGATGAGGTTCTGACGCAGCGCTTTCTCGTAGGGGGGCGGCCTTGAGAATAAGTCAGAAAGAAGAGGGCGCTGCCCTGTTATCTGTGCTCTTGATGGTCGCCATTATGGCAACCGTTGCTGTGGCCATGACGGATGTAGCTTTAAGATCTCTTTCCCGAGCAACAGTTGCCGATGAGCGAGGCCGGGTGGCCTGGCAAATCACTGGTGCTGAGGAGGCCGGTCTCGTAGCGATAAGAGATCTGCTGAATACAGCCGGTGCCGAGCTTACGATTGATAATCCTGTATTAGCCCAACCGATTGCTTTCGCAGCCGCGGGAGGCAGCATTTCGGGACGATTGGAAGACGTCTCAAACTGTTTCAATATCAATGCACTGGCCGGGCTTGCGGACGTTGACGCCGACGACGAGGGACCGCCAGCCGCCGTTCGGGCCTATCAGGATCTGCTGTTATCACTCGAGCTTTCCGAATTTGAAGTCGAAGCGCTGACAGACGCGTTGCTCGACTGGATGGATCCAGATAGCACGCCTCGCATCGCCGGAGCTGAAGATGGGTACTATCTCAGTCAGTCACCCCCTTACAGAACTGGTGGTCAGCCGATAGCAGATGTGTCTGAACTGCGGGCCATCCTGGGATATGAGCCGGAGGTGCTGGAGGTACTAGCACCCTTCGTTTGCGCAAGAGCGAACTCGAATTTGGGCCCATTTAATATCAACACCATGCGCGAAGAACATGCACCGCTTCTCGCGATGGTTTTTGGTGGCAATGCGAGCCTTCAAGAGGCTCGAGATGTGTTGACCCGGCGACCTTTTGGCGGATGGCAGCTAATCGATGATTTCTTAAACTTGGAGGCCGTCAGCAGAATAAGTCCTGATCTCGTACGATCTGAACTAATTGGCATAAGTTCAGGCCATCTGACGTTTCGAGGAACAGCACATTTCGGTAATGTTTCAGCAGACTTTGCTACGTTATACTCAATCGGCGAAGCGAATGCTGTGCAAATCGTGCGGCGAGACAGGAGCCCGAGATAGTGACACGTCGGCTTTTCGGTTTTTTGCCTGGTGAAGGCGACGCATCTGTTCGTCTGGTGCGCCTGACATCGAGCGGCTGTAGCGATGTGTCTCGTGCAAGAGACAGTGACGAGATTGTGCTTTTTGTTCCCGGCACCGACGTATCTATTTTTCAGCGCGCTTTGCCTACAAAAGGAGATCGTCAAAGTCGGCAGGCTGCCCCGTTCGCTATAGAAGATGATGTCGCAACCCCTGTCGAAGACGTCCATATTGCTCTTGGGCCTGAGCCTAAAGATCTTTCGAAGCCTCGAGACCTCTATGTGGTTGATCGAGCGCAAATGCATAGCTGGAACGCGAGGTTGTCGTCCCACGGCTTAACGAGTGCCAGGCTGGTTCCAGAGCACGCTCTGCTTGATGACGGTGAGGTTCTCGATATCGGGCCTCGTATTGTCGGACGATTGTCGTCCGGTCCGTTTGCTTTTGATGCTGATTTGCCGAGGGATATTCTCACAGCTTTGCTGGAAGAAGACTCCGCTTCGGTGGTTCAAGTCCACGACCCTTTGAATACGCTCGCCGAGCGTTGCGATAATCAATTTGATCGAATTACTGATCTTCGGCAGGGCGCGTTTGGAAATCGCGGCGGGTTTAGCTTTGCCGATTGGCGGGAGTGGCGGGTTGCTGCTTCCATTCTTCTCTTCTGCGGGGTTGCGCTACTTGCATCCGGATATGCCGATATTGCAGCAACGCGAGCGGCCGCTGGAGAAATACGAAGTGGTATATCGGCTTCGTATCGCCATGCATTTCCTGATGCAGCCCCGCCTACTGATCCGGTTCGTGCCATATCCCGCGCGCTAGGGGATGCGAACTCAGGTCCAGCCATGGATTTTCTGGATACAAGCGCGGTGCTTTATGCGGCGCTTGCCGACGTGCCAAATGCAAGCTTGAGAGCTGTGCGATACGATCCGCGCCGCGGCGGTTTCGTCGCCAGTGTGGCTTATATCGGTTATGGTGATGATGCAGCATTGCAAACTGCTTTGGAGGAGCGCGGTTACAGGGCCAGCCTCGGAGATGCGCGGCGCGGCGGTGATTATGTCTTTGGGGATGTTACCATCACGGCGGGGACAGACCGATGATGCAATGGTGGGAAACCCGCGAGCCAAGGGAGCGTCTTCTTCTATCAATAGCCGCGCTATTGACCTTATTGGTACTAGGTTATCTTCTCGTCATTAGCCCTCTGTCGAGTGCCCGCGAGGATGCGAGTCGTGCATTGGCTTCTGCCCAAGCAGATCGAGCAATTGTAGAGCGCGGCATTGCCGCGATTGGGAGCGCTGATGCCAGTTCATCCGGCGCAGCTCCAGATGTCGATGACTTTCGGACTATGGTCACCCGCTCTGCTAGGGAAGCGGGTCTTTCGCTTTCTCGGGTTCAGCGCGGGAGCGATGGCACAATTCAGCTTCGATTTGATGATGCTGAACCACCACGACTATTCGCCTGGTTGGCAACGATCGAAGCTGAACCCGGCGGAGAAATTGTTGCTGCTTCGATCAGTGCTCGCAATGATGAGCGCATAGAAGCCGTAATTGAGCTGAGGGGTGGGCGGGCCTAATGCGTGTCGTCGCTCTTAGCTTGCTATTCGTCTTTGTGCTTGTTGGCGCTCTGATCGTCACAATGCCCTTGAGCTTCGTTCTGGATCGCACGCCTGCCAAGCAACTTGGCGTCAACTGGGCTAGCGCGGCAGGAACGATATATTCTGGTACAGTTTATGGCCTATCGACCGGGCCACAATCGATTGGTGACGTGTCGGTCAAGCTTGATCCTACTGGTCTTATTAGAGGACGGGTCGATTACGACGTTAATTGGAGCGGCAGCCCGGGATCGGGAACTGCTAGCCTCTCAGTAGGGCGAAACAGCATTGCCTTGAGCGATCTCAACGCTGTCGTTGATATCGAACCACTTGTTGGTCTTGCGAACGAACTTCGGCGCATCGGCGGTTCTGCAAGTGTGCGCTCTGGGGGGATTGTGTTCGCTGATAATGCTTGCGTCGAGGCGGCAGGTCAGGTTTCGACCAATGTGCTTGCGCGTGCTGCCACATCATACGGACAGTCAGGCGGTGAACTCGCTGGTCAGATGTCTTGTGACGGACCTATGCTGAGCATTCCATTGTCCGGAGTGCTGAGCGAAGGCGACACGGTCGACGCTGAGATTCGGGTTGGGCTGTCTGAGCCTTCAAGCTTTTCGTCTGATGTGCAAACCACCAATCCTGAGCTTTCAGCGCTCCTGACGTTCCGTGGCTTTGAGCGCGTGGGGGACAGGTTCAGCTATAATCGCTCTATTCAGATTGGGGAGTTCTGAGATGAGGGCACCAGGGTTTCTTTTTCTCGCAGCGATGCTTTGCACAAGTTGTACGACGACGAGCGAGGCACCTGCAGCCCAGGGACGCAGTTCCGGCGATGCGGGTTCCGCGGTGTCATCCACGCGTAACCTCCGCACTGGCCTTCCAGCTCAGGCGCTGGAGGCTGGTGAGTGTGGTTTGTTTCTCTGGAGTCAGACAGAGATCACCCGGCTGGTGTTCTTTGCGCGCGCGGGGGAGAATGCAGCTTCTGCGTTTGTTGAAGGTGAGGCTATGCCGCTTGTGCTGACAAGGGCCGGTGGCAACATCTTTGGCCAGTTTCTGACCGATCTGACCTACTCAATCGAAGGAACAGGAACTGCGGTAAGCGTAACATATGCAGCCGGCGAAGAGTTAGAGGGCGGAGCGAGAATTTCGAGCGGGCGCATAAGCTATATCGACGGAGAGGGGTGGACGCGCGTGCTCCCTGTACTCGGAGTTAGAGCCTGCCAGCCTCTCGTTGGAAGTACGCTTACGCCCGGATGATTGGTTAGACGTTAGGCTGAGCGCTTCGACGTTTGGTCGGCAGCTTTCTCAGCTGCGTCTTTAAGGTCGCCTTGAAGATAATTGATAATATCATCTCCCGGCATTGGCTTGGCGTAAAGGAATCCCTGAACTTCGTCGCAGCCCATCGATTTCAGCCAGGCTCTTTGGCCCTCAGTCTCCACACCTTCGGCGATGACTGACAGGCCGAGGCTTTCACCTAATTTGACGACAGTCTTGGTGATCGTGCGATCATGTTCATCGGATTCAAGGTCGTGGATGAATGACCGATCAACCTTAAGGCGGTTCAATGGGAAGCGTTTGAGATAGCTCAGCGAGGAATACCCTGTTCCGAAATCGTCGATCGCGACCCCAACGCCAAGGGCTTCGAGTGCTTCCAGAACTCGTACGGCGTTTTCCGTGTCCTGCATCAGCACGCTTTCGGTGATCTCTAGTTCCAGGCGTTCAGGCGCAAGGCCTGTTTCCGCAAGTACTCGTTTTACGGATTCCGGGAGCCCGCCTTCGGCGAACTGGATCGGGGAAATGTTGACTGACACCCGCGGTGCTTCGGTGCTTTTCGGTACAGGCCATTTCGCTGCATCCTGACAGGCCTGCGTGAGGACATACTCGCCAAGTTCACAGATCAGCCCGCACTTTTCAGCAACGTCGATGAAGATGGCAGGGGGTACGGTTCCCCGTTCGCCATCGGTCCAGCGGGCTAATGCTTCAAAGCCTGTCACCGTATTCGTATCCAGGTTCACGAGAGGCTGATACCAAACGCGCAAGGAACCGTTTTCTAGCGCTGTCCGCAGTTGGTTCTCCATCAATTTTCGCTGATGGGCCGCCTGGCGCATGGCGGGTGTGAAGGCTCTCCACTGGTTTCGGCCGCCTTGCTTAGCGGCGTAGAGTGCCATGTCAGCATACTGAGTTAGGGTCCGCGCATTGCTCGCATCTGTTGGGAACCGGGCACAGCCCATCGACGCGGACATGTGTAGTTCGAGTTCTTCGATCCGGTAGGGCTGTGACAGTGCTTTCAACAAACGGTTTGCCAGCAGGTCGACGGCCCAGTTGTCGGAGTCATAGTCGACAGCCATGATAACAAACTCATCCCCACCGAGCCGAGCTGCCCAGTCATCTTTTCGGATGCAAGCGTTTATTCTGGCGGCGACCTCGACCAATAAAGCGTCGCCGATATGGTGGCCGTAGGAATCATTTACCGACTTGAAGTCATCCAGATCGATGGCGAACAGTACTGAACCGGTCGGTGCGTTTGGATCAAGCTCATCATTGATCCGCGAATTGAATGTGTGGCGATTTGATAGTCCTGTCAGCTTGTCGTTCGCTGCGAGAAAACGGACATCATTTTCAGCTTTCACACGAGCCGTTACGTCTTTACCCACACCCATGTAGCCGAGCAGCCTGCCATTCTTGTTAAATCTGGGTGTTGCTGACAGTTCAAATATGAGGGCGGTTCCGTCCTTGTCGACGAACTTTGCGGGAATGTCGCAATAGGCGTCAGCTTTTGCCAGTGCGCCTTTCAAGTCCTCAAGGTCGTGCTTACGAAGATCCAGTAGGCTCATGAAATGCTGACCAACGATCTCGTCGGCGGGCCGCTTGAGTTTCGTTGCTTCGCGGCCACCGAAATACGTTACTCGCCCGCGTGCGTCCGTTTCCCAGAGCCAGTCAGAGGCGATATCCGCAAATTTGCGGAAGCGGTCTCCTGCCTCAGCTGCGTCGCGGCGTGCTGACTCTGTTTCCTCAGCGAGTTTGGACGACTCCTCCGATTGGTTTTCCAGCTCACGAAAAATGTACTTTGTCATGAGAGCGTAACCAGCGGTGCCTGAACTTGAGACCAGCGTCGCGATGATCAGCATCACACCATAATAGGTCGTCATGCCGAGTGATCCGTCGGCTGGTGTGTGGGCGCTCTGTGGCCCGAAGAGCATCATTCCGCTCACAAATGTCAGTAAGAGCACAGAATACGCTATGCACGCGCGAGCACTTACCATCAGTCCCCAGAGCAGCGGTGTCAGCGCAAGTAGAACATGGCTCGGTGCAAATACCCCGTCTGTGAAGCCCGGCCACAGAACAAGCGCGGACGAAACAGACATGCAGAAGATCATGCCAGCGCTGGAGGGGTTGTCGAAGAATTTGAGAACTAGAAGGCCCATAACCATCCCAATAATCGACACCATTGTCAGGGACGCGGTGAAGGGTGTGATCATCTGAGCATGACTGCTCAGGATTGGCAGGCAGGTGATCAGTGGCACAAAGAGCATGCCAAGAATGAAGATGGCACGCGCGCGCACGCGATCCTCACTAGAGGAGGTCGCATCGGTTCCGCTCCACTTATCTGCGGAGATGAATAAGGATCTGAACAAAGGACTTAGTCTCTCGTTCCGCGTGCGCTCCATGATGGCCCCTCATGAAATACGAAAGGCCAACAATGACGCGGGTCGATTAATATCCAGTCCGAGGGATGGATCTAATTTCCATCAAATTTCAGATGTCTAGGGTAGCCGGTGCTTCTTAAGCGAGACTGCCATCAAGCTTAATGCAATCTTCCATCAGGCCCTTCACGGCATTCACGGAATTGTCGAACATCGCTTTCTCGTCATCATTGAGATTGATATCCACAATACGCTCGACGCCGCCAGCCCCGATCATGATTGGTACGCCGACATACATGTCAGACAGGCCGAATTCGCCATTCAGATAAGCCGCACAGGGCAGCAGGCGTTTCTTATCCTTCAGATACGAGGTTGCCATGGCCACGGCGCTTTCAGCGGGAGCGTAATAGGCTGACCCAGTTTTGAGCAGGCCGACAATTTCCCCACCGCCTTTACGTGTCCGATCGACGATGGCGTCCATCTTCTCGGTTGTGGACCACCCCATCGAGATGAGATCAGGGACCGGGATACCCGCCACTGTGGAGTAGCGCAGGAGTGGGACCATTGTGTCTCCGTGGCCGCCCATTACGAACGCTGTCACATCTTCGGCTGATGCCCCGAACTCTTCGCATAAGAAATGGCGGAATCGTGCAGCGTCCAGAACGCCGGCCATGCCGACGACCTTATTGGTTGGAAGACCAGAGAATTTCTGCAGCGCCCAAACCATGGCGTCCAGTGGGTTCGTAATACAGATGACAAAGGCATCTGGCGCATGGGCGGCGATACCCTCGCCAACCGATTTCATAACTTTTAGGTTGATGCCAAGGAGATCATCGCGGCTCATGCCAGGCTTGCGGGCAACGCCCGCGGTGATAATGCACACGTCGGCACCAGCGATTTCGGCGTAGTCCTGTGCTCCTTTTAGCGCGACATCCTTGCCAAAAACCGGTGTCGCCTCGGCAATATCTAGTGCTTTCCCTTGAGGCAGGCCTTCTGCAATGTCGAAGAGGACGACATCCCCCAGCTCCTCGCGGGCGCAGACGTGGGCTAATGTACCGCCGATCATACCTGCACCAATCAGAGCAATTTTCTTTCGGGCCATGGAGAACTCCTATTGTCAGTCAAAAATTCTGCGGCGACTGGTAGCTGACGCTTCAGGTGAGTGCAATCGAAACCCATTCCCGGTTTTGTGAGCTCTTCAAGAAATCGCATTCTGGGCTGGATTTCCAATGCGAACCCATATTAATCAAGTGAGATGTCTCCGCCGCGCACCAGACGCTCTCCCGTGCCCCCTGATCAGTGCAATCTGACGCGCGCGATCGAGCTTATTGGTGACAAGTGGAATCTGATGATCCTTCGATCAGCTTTATACGGTGTGAGGCGCTTCGAGGACTTTCACGCCGAACTTGGTGTGCCACGGACGGTGCTAAGCGGTCGGCTGAAAGGGCTTGTTGGGAACGGGCTGCTAACCGGCCAAACTTACAAGGAGCCGGGTCGCAGAAGTCGCACTGAATATGTTTTGACTGAGCGCGGCGAGGATCTGAGGGGCATCCTCATCGCTCTAACGCAATGGGGCGACCGTTGGATTGCTGAGGGAGAAGCTCCCATCAGTTTCACCGAGAAGACGGGCGGTGCGGTTCGAGCTGGCTTTGTAAACGACACGGGCCGAGAGGTTGAACCTGAGGAGCTTCGTGTTGTTCTACGTAAGTAGACGAAGCGCTGGAGCTTTGCCTGCGCTGAACAAACAAAGTGACCAAGTGAGGGAGTAGGCTGGGCATGTCTGATCATATTTTGGTGATTGACGAAGGCACAACATCAACACGTGCAATCGCGTTCGATCGGAACTTTCAGCAAGTCGCGGTCGCCCAGGAGGAAGTGCCTTTACAGTATCCAGCCGATGGTTGGGTTGAGCAAGACGGCAACGAGATCTGGTCTAAGACCCTGGAAGTCTGCCGGGCCGTCATTGCAGAAGTCGGCGGTGTGGATGCGATTGCCGGACTGGGTATCACCAACCAGCGAGAGACGACATTGGTCTGGGATCGCGAGACACTGGACCCAATTGCACCGGCCATCATTTGGCAAGATCGGCGGACGGCATCCTTATGTGAGCAGCTTTATGCTGACGGCCACGAGCCAACCGTTACCGAAACGACCGGGCTATTACTCGACCCTTACTTTTCGGGAACGAAGATCGATTGGTTACTCAACAATGTGGAAGGCGCGCGGGCACGCGCTGAAGCGAGTGAGGTTGCTTTTGGCACGGTAGAGACGTTTCTGATCGCCCGCCTGACAAAAGGTGCGGTGCACGCAACGGATGCGACAAATGCATCTAGGACACTTCTTGCTCGACTTGGCTTAGGAGCGGAGGGTGGCTGGGACGAAAATATGCTCAGCCTGTTGGGTGTTCCAAAATCTGTCCTTCCAGAGATTAAGCCTAGCCGTGGAGACTTCGGTCAGACCGATGCTGAGCTGTTTGGTAAATCTCTGCCGATCCTTTCTGCCATTGGTGACCAGCAGGCCGCTCTAGTCGGCCAGGGGTGTCTATCGCCTGGGCAGGCAAAGGTGACTTACGGAACGGGTGCATTTCTTGTCGTTAACACCGGCGATGTTCGGCTGCGCTCCGAAAACCGGCTGCTCGGCACCGTAGGTGTGGACATGGGCGGATCCGGCGCGCTTGCGCTCGAGGGTTCGATTTTCAACGCCGGTACGGTGATCAAGTGGTTGCGCGACGAGTTGGGGCTTATTTCAAATGCAGCGGAGTCCGAAGCCCAGGCGGCCGGGCTCTCTAACCCTGGTGGCGTATACTTTGTTCCAGCTTTTACCGGACTCGGCGCTCCACATTGGAATGCTGATGCACGAGGCCAGATCAGCGGTCTCTCCCGGGGTACGCGTTCTGCGCATATTGTACGCGCCGGCCTAGAAGCGGCTGCCTACCAGACCCTGGACCTTTTAAACGCTTTTGCATCCGACGGCGCACCGGTATCTTTGTTGCGCGTCGATGGCGGTATGGCCGCTAATGACTGGTTGATGCAGTTTATCGCCGATATCTGCGATGTTCCTGTGGAACGCCCTGACTATATGGAAATGACTGCACTGGGCGCTGCGGCCCTTGCAGGCATGGAATTGGGCTGGACGAGCCCCGCCGAATGGGCAGCCCGTGACAACTCAGCTATGCGATTTGAACCGAAGATGGATGCTACCGTCCGCGCGGATCTTGTTCGTGGTTGGCAGAAGGCCATACGAGCGGCACTAACGAGCTGAAGGTTCTACTGTGTAACGGATGCGGCTGGTCCAAGGAACTCCTGCCGGCTGTTCAGTATTTGCCCGGCGTGCCGCCAAGGGCCTGTCCTGTGGCTCAAGGCATATGCCGCCGCCCCGCGCTCTTAACGCCTCGGGCAATCCTGATCCATCGTACACTACGAGTGTATCGCGGTCGGTCTCGACTTTCATGACAAGATCACCGCTTGGCGAGCTAAGAGTGGCTGCCGGGGTGTTGCCGTTCAAGCTGTAAATCGTATCGAGGCTTTGATCCCCGATCTCACGGCTCGGCGAGAAGTACTGATCTGTTCCCGAGATATTTTGAAGCTCACCTGATGGTACCAACGCACGGTCGAGAAGATATACGGCTTTAGACGACACGCTTAGATGATGCGCAGAGATGGGCAGGCTCTTGTCCGTCGCGAGATTGAAATATGGGTGCAGCGTCAGGTTAATCGGGCAGGGTTCGTCGCAGACCGCCCGTAATTCGGCGATCAGCGAGTCGTTGGTAAGTGTATACGTGATCTCTGCGTCGAGGTTCCCGGGATATCCTTCGGACCCCGTAGGCGATATCGCTTTGAAGGTCAGAGACGAGGGCGCGTGGCTATTTGCCGGGTTAGCAGGGTACCAAATCAGGCGGTTAAGCGCTCCCGGACCGCCGCCGTGCAGGTGATGTTTGCCTTCATTGAGGCTTAGCTGAACATCCGAACCATCGGCGCGGGTGTACTGGCCATTTGCGATGCGCCCACACACACGTCCGCAGACTGCCCCTACATAAGCCGCATCATTTGTTCTGTCGTAGCTGGTGGAGTCAGGATCCAAGACTAGGTCCCGCGACCCGCTCTTGCCGGTCCAGACCAGCTTTACCAGCGCCGCTCCTTGCGCAGAAATGGTAGCGGAAAGTTGCCCACCCGCATTGAGTGTATATCTTTGAGGCCGCGTATTCTCGGAAATGCTTACGACTTATCTCCCTTCGTCGTTTGCACCGCCTTCCGTGCGGCGGCCTTTCTGCGCCTAAGATTGGCCCTCAATGCAGCCGCTTTTCGCTCTGCCGCCAGCTCCTTTTCGCTTTTGTCCGCCACGGTCTGCACCTCGTCGCTGATAATGGTCTTTTCATCTGTTGCGGCATAAGCTAATGCCAGCCGATCACAAGACCAAGCCGCGGTAGCTCAGTGGTAGAGCGCATCATTGGTAATGATGAGGTCGGGAGTTCAATTCTCCCTCGCGGCACCAGCCAAAACCCCCACCAGGACTGACTTTTGGCGAGTTGAGCTGAATTCTCGGTTTGGCGAGTGTCACGCAAGTGTCACGCAACTCCGAAAGCAGCTTATCAATCGCGGTTACTGCCCCCTCTAGATAGTCGGGAGATAATGGAGCGTAACGCTCTGTAATCGCGTGTTTGATGTCCTTATGGCCAAGTTGCGCCGCCACTTCCCAGGCCGGTACACCTTCTTTCCTCAGCCAACGGGCCACAGTGTGGCGCAGACTGTAGGGTTGCACCTCTTTATCTAAGCCAGCTTTTTCCCGTGCTTTACGCCAAGCGGTGCGTATTGATCCAACATGCTCGCTTTTATAGGAAATCACTGGTCCCTGCATTCCAGTGTGATGTGCTATGCCGTAAAGTTCTGCGATGGCTACCGGCATCCGCACTTGTGGCCGTCGCTTATTGGTTTGCTCACGCCCCGGCGGGTTGAGGTCGATCAAGGCATTATTGAAGTCCGCTTGAGGCCAAGAAAGATCACAAATGGCATCCGGTCTGGCACCCGTCGCCAGGCCCCAGATGATGAAGTCGATCAGATGTTCTGTGTCCGTGGCCTCAATTAGCCTGACAATATCTGAGATTTCTAAGGGGCGTCCTTTGGGCCGAGACGCATTCGCCTTAAGCATTACGATGGCGGGTGGGTGTTCTATGAGCTGATACTTCCAAGCTCGATTGATAGCCGCTTTTCCCAATGCAAGGGTCCGATTGATGGAATTGTTGACCTGTCCACGCGCTCTTAGCCATGCATGAAACTTCTCTTGCGTTTTAATGTCTCGCAGCTCAGCGATCTCAATGTCCCCGAAAAACTCTTTCCAGTAGCCGAGCCCCATTTTGATGCTGCTGGCACTGCTTAAGGTCTTAGCATGCTCTTCATAATAGCTGTCTAAGACCCAATGGAGTTTTGGGTTCTCGAAATTGGTCTGTTCTGACAGATGACTGACAAACCATTCGTCCATCAGCTTCTTGGCTTCTTCCAAATCATCAGTTCTCAGCGACACGTATATGGTTTGGCGGTTCTTCTTATCCAGATAGCACCGATGCCAAGATTTCCTACGCGGACGCTTGGCCAACCAATGTTCTCCTAATTGATAGATATGCTTTGTGGTTTTGGACATGTGATTGTTGAAGTTAAGAAGTCTACGAGTTGGTATCCGAAGTAAGCGATGCCGTTTTCGCCCTTCTGGATATGGCCTATAGAATCACGCTGCCGGGCGCGTTTCAAGGTAGAGACGCTCAATCTAACGAGCTTCGCCGCTTCTGCTTCTGAGTAATGGTAAAACAGCTCTATTCCGTGAGCTTCTGCGATTTGCTGATAGATACGTTCAGAGGCGTTTGATGTCGCATTTTGCGGTTCGTTTGCCGGTTTGGCAGATGTGGTCATATGAAATGGGGGTTAAGTTGCTTGGTGATAATATCGCTCAACTTGACGCTTTAACACTACTTTCCAGTCAGACATGCTCATGGCGTTTCGATTGCCAAGGGTCTTGCCGCTGATCTTGAACTTCTGTGGTGGCTTGTCGCCTGATTTGACGAGGTACTCATGCTGGCGCAATGACCGCAGTTCGATCATGTCAGTCCCGGTGTTCTCTGAAAATGACTTGAGCGACTTTTCTGAATTCATGCCGGTGATCTTTACAGCAGTATTGCCGCTCACAATGTCCCGCATGGACGGGCTCATACCTTCTCCATAGGTCTGCTGTACCAGCGTGGCGTGTAGACCAAATTTACGAGCCTCTTTGAGTATGCGTCCCAGGCTCGGAGATATGAACTGATGTGCTTCATCTATGAAGAGATGGATAGGCATAGAGTTGAGTGGTCGTCGTCTCGCATAGGATTGCAATTGAGCCACGATGAACCGTCCAAGCGTCTCTCTCGATAAATCTCCCAGATCACCAAAGTCGAAGACGATCAGCTGTCGGTTTTCGATCAGCGCTTCTAGATCAAGCGTCGATGGACTGTTGAGAAACAGAGAGACTGGCATGCTATGAAACACGCTCTGTAGCTTGGTGCTGATTGATAGCCGCGTTCGGTCGTAGGACTTCTCTGGGTACAACCGTTCGAAGAAATCCACGTGCGCGGGGTTCTTTAGATACTTGGCGGCATAGTCCAAGTATGGACCAGCAAAATTCGGATCCATGAACCGAATAAGATCGTGAAGTGATCGGTCTCCCATTTTTAGGAGTGTATAGATGCATGGGTACAGCAGTGCTTCTGTTTGGGCTGTGAACTTCTGTGTGGGTGTTCCCGTATCAAGTAGTTCGCGGAAGACGCTGATGATCTCTTCGGTTTGTACCGTGACAGACCATGTGCTCGTATCCTTGAGCACCAGAGGATTGAGTGCGGGGCCACGGAACTCCATCAGGTCAGGCTTTACATAGACCAGACGATCACTCTTGCGGTTCTCTTTGAACCGAGCGATTTCTTGGGCAAGCTTTCCGTGCGGATCAATGACCACTAGAGCGGCTTGCTCTTCTGAGGTTAGGTACTGATGTACCATCGCTTTGATGGTTTCCGATTTTCCGGTGCCGGTAGCGCCTATCAGATAAGTGTGCCGTCTACGGTCGCTCTCACAAAATGACACTCTCCGATTGGCTGGTTGTGTAGGTTTACGTCTCCACACTTTCTTGATCTTGCGAACAATACGCTTGTAGAGCCATTTCAAAGGAATAAACCAGAAATCGACCAAGAGTTCGCATAGGCGTTTTGTTAGCCAGAACGTTATGCCTTTATATGATTGCTTTCTACGGTTCCATTTTCGTCTTTTTGCCATTTGATTTGGTGGAAAAATTTATAAGCCTGATTTCTCAGGTCTCTGTTTCGTGAATCTATCAGCGGCTTTTATGGAATCCGAATCTTTCGGGCGATTCTAACTCGACAGATTTAAGAGTTGTGTTTTTACAAGCCAAATCAGAGGAATGTAGGTTTGAATTCAATCGTCAACCCAACAGACAATAATAATACTCCCACGGCTGCCGTAATATAGACCTGATACTTATTGTGTTGCTGAAATTTTATGATGGCGTTAAGAGAAGGAATACCCACCCAGTAAAACACTGATATGAACAGTAAAGTGAGCGGCAGCCCAAGTAACAGCTCACCTGCATTATAACCTGTAATACCCAGCAGAATGTCGACCATTCCGATCATGGGCAACCAGAGACCGACCCCTGCCCAAAGGCATAAAGCAAAACCATCATCCCTTAGCTCATCGTTAACCCGGTCGAAGATGGCATTCGCTACTGATCTGGCATCGGCTTCCAGTTTTTTCGTCCGTAGTAGGAATATATCTAGTACCTCTAGAGACGTATAGCGTTCCAACAAAATCAGTATGGCTATCCCGATAGTCAGGGCACCACTTGCCGCCAGAGCTAAGTCAGAATGCTCAATCATCAACCGCTCCATTAGTTAACTATTGTCTTAATGATTGGCGGGCATGGTTAACGCTAGGTTGTTAAAAATGATCGATTTTTGAGTAACTGGGAAGCTTTTTTCGTTAACCTTTCTTAAAGGGCGGTACGTAACGATTACGTGGTTAACGCGAGAGCAAAGGTTAGGCTCATGTGGAGAATTTTCCTGTTTTCAAGCTATCATGGCTGTCTCAACAGCTGTCGCTCGATCTGCTTCACGTTTCCTGCGAGTGTATCCTTATGGTAAAGATTTTTGGGATTGATATTGAATTTGAAACGGCAGAGGAGCGAGCTGTACGTAAAAAGGACGAGCAGCGTATTAGAGATTTTGGAAAGCTGTTCAAGAAAGCTGCCTTTATACTTAAAGACGATAGAGTTGTATTCTCGGCCATTGTAAAATGGGTCAATTGTTCAATACTTGAGGAGTGTTCCGATAATCCGACGCAGGAGATTGTTCGCGACGGCTTTGCGAAGTTGCTGTGGCCTGTCGCAACTAAAGTTCGCGATGAATTGAGAAGAAACCCCCCTAATTTGTGCAATGAATTAAAGGAATACGCATACCTGCCTTCAACGATCTACATTGATAGGGCTAGATATTATGGACGTGCTGGCCGTGCCTTCAAGAGTAGCAACGCGAATGACGAATGCCCTTTAAAAGATATCATAAGAGAAGCCTGCGACAGAAAGACAGGCTTTGCTAGGATCGATGCGTTAGACAATCCAGATAAATACTATCACGCCAAATATTTTTACTGTTGCGCCTTGTTGTTAGTAAACAAGTTCTTTCTGCAATGCGGACAGGAAATCGATAGGTTTGCGTTGGATATTTGGGAAAGGCTCGATGATATAGAGGCAATTTATCCTCAGATAGTAGCAAGTGTAGATAACACGCTATCTGATTTAAGTCGCCTTAGAGATGAAATTGAGGTCATCAGATCCAATTTTTCCCAACAATTCGAAAGAAGTGAGTTTGCGGTCCATACAGATCTGAGAAAATTGGAGGCGATGCAAACGTCGCTTGGCAGCCTGGTCGATGAACAAAGACAATTTGGCGACCGAGTTTTGAACACTTGGGTAAGTTTTGATGAGAATTAGGTTCCTTTTCCGGGGAGGGTCACATAGTGAATTTTAGAAATGTCATTTCGCGATTAATTCATATGGAAGATCATGTGTGTGAAATTAAGCAAGCGCGCGATGTGGTTTTAAACTCAGTGAACGAAATTAGAGATGAAATTGCTCAATTGGTAGACCATATCGACCGGAGTGTTGGAAGTATGGATCAGTTCTCAAGTCAGAAGATTAGGCAGCTTACGGACATGCAAGAAAGGCTGGAGATTATGGCGAACGAGCAGGAGCATTCAAGTGGAGAGCTTTTTAAAAAGCTTGCTTCTATAACTCCGAAGCCGGAGGATTTTGACTAAAATGGACGATCGAACATGGACTGAGCGTCACAAGCAGAAAATTCAGGCAGATGAAGTGAGAGATGCGAGACGGCGATCGCAAAGATTGGAAGATGAGCGGCTGAGGGCAGAACGGGAGGCTATTTTAAAAGCGGACGTAGCTCAACTTCGCGGTGCTAGTAATTTTAATATTGCTGTTCAGAAAACGCGAGAACGTTTAGTGATGATGCAGCGCGAGTTTGAACTCGGAGAGATTATCAGTAACAATAACCTCAAGCGGCGAGCGGTCGAATATCGGCTTTCACAGCAAGACCGAGAACATGAGACCGATGAAATTGATAGATTAGAGGGTTATCGACATTCTCGTGAAAAGGATTTCTACACCCACAAAATTAATGAAGATATGAGGCAAACAACGCATAACTTTGATGAAGATGTACGAAAGACGAAGAGTATTTCAAGTCATAACAATCGCCTGGAAATTCAAAGAAAAAGAGCTTTCGAGAAAATTGAACAAGCCATGCGGAATTTGTCGCCTTCAGACGTTACGCAAATTGCTGATGTGATAAGTAAGCTTGAAGAATTGAAAGATGACGAAGCCGGTAGTGAGATCAGCTTAGAAGCAGATAACGATACTCCTGAAAGCTCCTTGGAGCAGTTCATTGAGAAGGGCTAATGACCTTTGGTGAGCCTTTCTATTTCATCATCAATAGCGGGTATCAGCACGTCTAAGCAGAACTGATGTGCGCTTCTATTGGCTTTACCGATAAAGTCGAGTTTGAGTTTTGTGGCTTCCGATAATCTCAGATTGAACACCTTGGTTACATCATCGCGGACGCTTGGATCGTTCCAGGCGTAGTTTCCAGTATCAGATTTTTGTTCTTGGCCGCTATCTCCTTCGATGAAGTCGTCTTTTGAAGGCGGTTTTCCCGTTAGCTTTGGCGATGTCATACGGCTTGATCCTTAGAAATATGGATAGGCATGCCTTCATCTTGCGTTTTCAGCGTGCCTAGCAACAATCCGACCATTCTTAATATCTCAGTCGCCACTTTACCATCGGATGGTGCCCACTCTTTGGCGGCCTGTCCGAGCATAGCTGAATTCTGGTAGGCCAGATTATCAGCAATAACAGCACCGCAAAATAGGCCCGTTTGGATTTCTTCAATCGCAGAAATGGCGTCCTCTGTTTGAGATCCTGGTATTCGCGCCTGAACGCGATTTAACACTACATTGCATGAGAGCTTGGGGTTGTATTGTGCAGCCCTTTGCTGCAGCGAATGCAAGCTATCCAAGGTCCAGAGATCGAACTGAGTTGGTTGGATGGGGGCAACGAACTTATCAGCAACAGTCAGGCCAGCCCTTAGGTGCACGCTTTCGGTGTTACCTGCATCTATGATGATGTGATCCGCTTGGGGGCTTCGCTTCTCTGTCTCTTGTATAACGTCCCGACCGTTTGCGACTGAGCAGCTTATTGGGGGTGTATGCGCCGCTCGCTGACGCATGACATGCCACTGGTAAGCACTTTTTCGATGGTCGCAATCAATGAGCCAAACGTTGTCACCATTGGAGGCAAGCTCAACCGCAGAGTTTACGGCTAGAGTGGACGTGCCAACACCGCCCTTAAGTCCTCCAAATAGCAATATCACATCATTATCCTCTAATTCATATCATATCATAAAACGGCATTCGGCATCTTGGTCAATGAATGTAGGGGTTTTCAGTTAAAAGTTAGTATGATATGAAATGATACTTTCAATGTATCTAGACACTTTGTCGAAGTGTCATAGGAGGCTTTGATGAGTAGGATCATTGCGGGAATTGCTCTCGTCGCGGCACTGGCATTCTTAGCGGTTTCCGGTGTGATCAATGCCCGGTTTGGCTGGTCGATTGGCCAAAGTGATTTTGACAGCCAGGTCTATGCGAGCCTCAGCGTTGCTTCTGATATTCTGAAAGCGGTTTGCGTTGTTTTCCTGGTGACCGCCTGGGCTCAGAAAAACTACATTTCATTTGGCATTGCTGCGCTGCTGTTCGTGCTCACCACCGTGTATTCTATCACTTCGGCGATTGGATTTAACGCCCTCAATCGAGACACTTTACAAAACGAACGCGAGCTAAATAGGGCGCAGTATCAGGCGCTTACAAGCGATATGGAAAAGGCTCGTGAAGACCTTGAGGCCTTGCCGATCCACCGTCCAGCCGAAGTTATTGACGCTGATATACAAGCAAAACAACAACGTCGAAGGTGGACGGCCACAAAGGCTTGTACTGATGCTACCGTTCCCCAAAGTCGTACATTTTGCGAGGCGTACCATTTGCTGCAGGCTGAGTTGGCTGCAGCTAAAAAGGCTGAAGAGCTAAATCATCAGATTGGTGATTTGAACCGCCAATTGGCGTCACTGGATCAAGCTGTATCTTCCGACACTGTTGATCCTCAACTTAGCGCTCTAAGCGATCTTATCGGCCAAAAAGAAAACAATATTAGAAGCGCCATGAACCTTCTGCTGGCCATTCTTTGTGAATTGGGTAGTGGGTTAGGACTTTATCTGACTTTAAACTACATCCGCCAAACAGATGCCAAAAAGAAGCCGCTGAAAACGACCCCAAGTTCGGTGCTTTCAATCGATCACTTCGTTGCTGATCGAATAACGCAGAATAAGGGTGCATCCGTATATGGTGGGGATCTGTTTCAGGCGTTCAAAGCCTGGGTATCGGCCAATAATGCCGCTGATTTAGAAATGTCCAACTCAATGTTTGGACGCCTGATGGGAGAGCGCTTCGACAAAAGAAAAGTTGGTGGTCGGATAAAATACTTCGACATCCAACTGGTCACCTCATGAGGTGGTCTTTGTTAATGTCGCACTTTTGCCAGTGCCGCACGGCAACGCTCCACTTGGGCCATGTCGCCTTCATTCTGTGCGTTATCAAGAAGCATCTGCAAAGCGCTCACTGGAAAAAACTCTGCCAGGTAGTCGATATACATTGTATTGGCCCGTTCGTTTTGACCACTGGCTCTTGCCGCTTCAATTCTGGCTTCCGCAGCTCGACGTTCAGGCAGACGTTCCGTGAATTTCCACATGTCTGCGAGCCGCCCCTGAATTTTATCAGCCGTCTCCATAAACCGAGCATACCGTTCGTCGGTATCCATGAAATGAGAGTGACCTTCGTCCGGCGGATTGCTTGGAGATTTCATGATTTTTGGGATTATTCAATTTCACTTTATCCTAAAATATACAATAAAATCAATATTTTAACTAAGTTTTTGTTCCAAACCTATACGGGTTTAACACTACAAAAGATGGGAGTGTGCTCCCGTGGGTGATTGGTATCGTGTTATCAAAACCATCAACGGTAGACAGTATCTGTACGAGCAAAAGTCTTGGAGGGAAGGCGGTAAAGTTCGCACCCAAAGCCGTTCCTTAGGCCCTCTCGCCGCTGCCGTGATTGCAAACATCAAGCGGACAACTAGCAGCGTTGACGGTACGCTCGATCCCGAACCAGATGACGGGCCAGCCCTTAGTTCTCATCAAGAACGAGCGCTCGCCTCAGCAGCAAGAAAACGAGAAGATGCAAAAGCGTTGAGGCAGCAGAACCTCGAAGCCATCAATCCTGCTGACCTAAAGCCTGCTTTTAACACTACAAACGATGACGCACTTCGCTTCAAAGCCAAACTCAAGCATCTACACATCAGCCAAACTGCTTGGGAGCAAGAACACAAGAAATTGGCTAAGCATCTGGACCTGCACGGGCTCTCTCTAGATCGGCTGCCGACGGTAACGGTGAAGGCTGGGAAAAGCGTCGGCATGAAGGCTAATGGAGACGGCTTCATCATTACGGTGCCTCGCAAGAAGCCGGCTAAGACCAGCGTCAGAAACCAAGCCCGACGCGCTTATCGTGAAGCCCTGGCTGGCGTGTGGTTAGGCGCTTTGGCGGATCAGCACCCATCGCTCTACGACAACATTCAGACTTCGATGGACAAACAGCATCGGAACCGCAAATGGGCCACTGTCCGCTACATTTTGAGCATGAACACTAGCAACCCAAAGTGGGCTTTAACACTACATTACGTGATGACCGGACAGCTCTCTCAATGGGTTCGCCGGAATGTCGCATCCGACAAACTCGGTTTGAGTGATCACGATGTGCAAAGTGATTGGCAAGCTTCAACCCGGAAACTGATGGCTGACTGCATGCATCACGGAATGCGCAAGACCAAGAAAAAGTACATCGAACAGCTCAAGGTCGCAGAAACAACTGAAGCTGCTGCGATGAGAAGATACAAGAAGCTTTCTGTTCTTGATGGATTGAACGGAAGAAAAGCTCGCGAACGGAAAGCAATCAATCGCGCAATCGCTCGAAGACACGCCATTCGCTCAACGCTTCGGCAGTTAGACGAACTTGAACCGATTTTTAAATACTATGGGAGCCGCCCAAAATTTTGAAAAAAATTTTCGCAATAGATGGGGTGCTCGCATTCAGCGAGTGGCCCATCAGCGGGTCAATTAAGTCGAACTCCAATACGGAGGTTGGCGTGACGAGACGGCGGCGGATGGAACGAAGGAGAGAACGAATGGATATGAGTGAACGAGTGAGTGACAGACGCAGACGGTTCGGAACGACAAACTACGTATTGGAGAGAGAAACCGAATTCATTTTTGTCCGAACACTGTTTGTCCCACTGAGAAGTGCAGGGTGTTAGGAGTTATGCCCAAACACATTCCGAAACACACATCGAAAATCACCTATGAGGAGGCAACCAATCTTTTCTTAGAGCTGCTTCCGGGCACCTTAAGTGGCAGCATTTCGTCTGCTGATCATCTTCCTCTCATTGTTGGGCAGCTGCAATTGCACCAGGGCAATTCACAAATAGGCGCGGTTTTCTGCGATCTAATTGCTGCTAAGCATAAACCCTGGCTCACAATGTCCGAATTTCTACGTGTATTTCGCGCACCGCTGGAAGAACCAGAAGCGCCTTCAGTTTATCAGAAACGGTTTGAGCCCCCAGAAGCCATCCAGGGTAAAAGACAAAGGGATATAGCTCGTGTCGCCTTGTACGCTCAATCCGAGCAGTATGCAGAATACCAAAGCAAGCTAAAGCGCTATCAAGAGAAGCAACGTATCCGTAAGGACTATTTGCCGGATGGTGAAGGACGGAACCTCGAATACGCCAATTACTGTCTTGATACTGTCCGGTCTGGAGATAACGGCGTCCTGAAGGAATTCTTTTTTGAAACCAAGCCATTTGTCATCCCGGATATTGCCCGCTACCGCCATACCTTCGTGACCGGCTCGACTGGATCTGGAAAATCAGAAACGCTGAAGCACCTCATCAAATATGATTTGGAGCAAAATCAGGACGCCGCTGTCGTTGTTCTAGATCCCCATGGCAAGCTGGCAGAGGAAGTCGCAAAATTTCGAGCCAACGAAAGCCAAAACAGGCTGATCTATATTCGTCCAAACTGGCAGGATGATCTGCGCATCACAATCAACCCGTTCGAGATAAGTGACATCAGCGCGAGTGCTCTTGAAAACCAGAGTAAGACAATCACCGCAGCTCTCGCCCAAATTATCGGATCGGGGTTCACGCCAAACATGGAAGCAATCCTGGTGGCGATGGTTTCAACTCTGCTGCATAGACCAAAAAGTGATTTTGCAGATCTGGTAAGGTTTGCTGACGACAGCCGTAATGCTGATTTGATTGATTACGGCTCAAACAATCTTCCTTACGAGGTTCATAGGGAGTTCTTTCTACACGCTTTTCAGGACAAGCACCTGGAACCAAGTAAGGCTGCATTGCGTAGCCGGTTTCAAACTCTGCTCAACAGTGGTCCAACCTTGTTTGACTTCACCTGCGGGACCAGCACGGTGGATTTGGAGCAAGCCATTGAAGACCGTAAGACGATAATTGTTGACCTTCGATCTGTGCCACCGGAGATTCGCACCTCTATCGGTCAATTCATTACCGCACTAATACAGGGCTATTCCGAGAGAAGAGCGGAAACTCAACAAACCGATGATCCTACACCGCGTATCTATCTCTGTGCTGATGAGTGTCAGTACTTCATCTCTAGTGCCACCGAGAAAATCCTGGGTGAAAGCCGCAAATACGGACTGCACCTAATCTTAGCGACACAAAGAGCCGAACAAATCCAACCTCGCAACATTCTAAATGCGGTCATCTCAAATGTTGGCGTTCAATTGGTGGGTCGAAATAAAGGATCTACGTTGGCCTTAATGTCCAAAGAGATGGGAGCAGAAGCTGGTGTGATTAGCACATTGGATACCGGCAAGTTTCTAGTCTCGATCATGGGGCAACCACCCGTCACCGTCCAGGTTCCCTACACCGGCAATAACTATGAAATGGATCAATCAGCTTGGCGAAAGATACAGAACCAACAGCTTGAAAAGTATTATGTGCCCAAATCCCCAGATAATCTGGCCAGCGTCGATGCAGAACCCGATGTAGGTCCGGGTCCAAATCATTCACAAAAAATGGTCCCTACTAAGAAGAAGGTTGCAAAGTCAGCACGTTCATCTGCCCCCATCACCGAGTTGGCGGATGTAATTAAAGCGCGACAATCGCGAGACATAAGCGACGGTGGAGAGTGATATGAGCTTAGTGCTGACCAATAGTCAGTTGAGCTTTCTAGAGAAGTTAGCCTGCTTCCGTTATCTGACGGCTCAACAATGCTTGGATTTGGGAATATCTCAAAACCTGAACAGTGTTCGGTCAAATGTGATCAATAAGCTTTTCAAGCGCAGCCGACCTTTGATCGAACGGGGCAGCTTCGGGCAAGAACTTCCCGGAAAAGGCGGGCGAATTCCCTACGTTCACTGCCTGACAAAGCACGGAGCCGGTATTATTGCCGATTACTGGCAGGTGCCAGAAGATCAAATTCTGTTCCCAGTCGGTGGTATCCAATTCGCCAGAGACGTACTGCATCGCATTGCCACTATCGATTGTCACATACAAATACGAGATTGGCTTAACGGCATAGGTGGAACCGTTGAAATATCTGATTGGTACTTTGATAAAACCGGCTCTCAAAAACGTGGAGGCAGCCTGGAAGCCTCAACGCGGGTATACTCTCCAGAACTTCTGTCGAGAGGGTTACATTCTAAATGGTGCGAACCGGATGGCATCGTAGGTCTTCAGATTGGAAACGTATCTATACTGTACGTTTTAGAAGTTCACTGCTTTCCCGATACGGGCCGGATAACAGAGCAACTCACTAACCATATTACGCTTTTGAAGAACGGAGCGATTGCTAAAAAATACCGATCCGAAAATTCTCAACTTGTTTTGTCTGTCCACGAACACAAAAGCACTTTTGAAAGTGTAAAAGCTAGATTGCAAGGCACACTCGGGTTTGACGAGGTAGCAAACGATGTTGTTTTTAATCGGCTGGATCAGATCAAGAACGACATAACGCAGGGCTGGGTTTATGCAGATGGCAGACCGGCTAATCCATTTCCAAGATAGAGCGAGTTTGTTTCAACTCTTGCGCTTTTGGGAAAAGCGCGGGTCTGCTGAAAAAGCCCATAAAAACTGGGCCGTTTATCAAGCAGACCAAAAGAGTGAGTTTGCGTCAGCACCGCGTAATCCTCTACAATACACGCATCTAAGCACCATACACTCGCTTTTCCCAAAAGCGAGTTAGGCAACAGACCGCTACCATTCAAAACCTCAAAAATGCAAAAAGCTTCCGGCATTGTCTGGAACCACGAAAGGCCCGTTGGCCCTAGAACAGCTTACAAAGTCCCAGAAACCCAAGCCATCATGTCTCTATTGCAGGGGCGCGGTGACTTTCATGACGCATGCTTGTTCTCAGTCGGAATAGATAGCCTGCTACGCGGGGTCGATCTGTTGCGGCTACGTGTATTGGATTTAGTCCATCCCTACGGTGAGGTCCGGCAAGAGGTCCTACAGCGCCAAAAGAAGACCTCCAACAGTGTTGCGCCGGTACTTACGCCAACCACGCAGCGAGCAATTGAAATTTGGGTTCGTGAGAGTGGCAAAGGCATAGACGACTATGTTTTCACTCGCACCAAAAAGGGGCCTGAAGCGGAGCCAATCTGCGATAGCCACGCGCGCGTTCTTCTTAAAGGCTGGACTGCCGAAATAGGGCTTGATCCTGCGCAATACAGCCTTCACTCAATGAGGCGAACCAAGCCGACCTATCTTTATAAATTTGGGCTGGCAACTATCGCGGAAATCGCAGTTCTGCTGGGTCACAGCGATATTGAAAGCGTCCTGACCTATCTGGGTATCACTCGGGAAGAGGCTCAGTTTGCGGCGCTGTCTGGCGATATCTTCACCGCCGATCCAAACGCTAATCCTCTCGGTCATCCGATGATGACCCACTTCCTCGAACCCAATTTTATTAATCAATTAGCGGACGCACTCGTGGATCGGCTAGCGCCAAAAGTCGCTGAAATCATTGACAAAAACCACCTAAAAGGTACAAAATGAGGATACTAACAACATTCCTTATGGAAAACCGCCAAACCGGTTCCGAAGCTCCCAAGACTAAAGACGGTATTAGAGCCAGGCTCATAGCCCTGTGTGGAGCCGCTGCTGTCCTCAGTGCTGGATGCTCAGCGCAAGAGGCAACACCCGTCTCTGCCTCAGATATTAGAGCTCCAGAAAATGTAAGAACCGCAGAGCTGGAGAAAATTCGAACCGAGCTGCGCGATTGCGTTCAAGAAGCGATTGAAGTTTCTACCAATCCTGATGGGTCAGTCGATCAAGGATTTCTGACTGATATGGAGAACGTTTGCAAAGATATTGCTGGTAACCAGATTAGAACCGCATCGGCCAGAGCACGCACCGCAGCAGCTCGTGCCGATATGGATGAACTTACAGAACAAATCATCGCCAGCCTCAATCTTGAACGCCCCCAATAATGACCCAAACCGGGGCCGCACCAGAACACAACTCTGACCAACCCGGTCAGCCGATTGAGCGTGGGCCAACTCGACCACCAGAGGAAATTGCCGCTGAGAATGCGGCCCGTATGGATCAGGTCAATCAGACCTATGGCGAGGCTATGGCTTTAGATAGCCGAGCTAAAGAAATTGGCGATGAACTCATGGCCATGTTTATTGAGGACGAAGCCAAAGCAGCTCCGCTCCAGCCCCTTATTGATGGCGGGCAATTCCCAGAGCAGGCAGCTTTACTGCTGGCCCAGTATGAACATGAGCAACGGGCGGGCAACCCAGACTTTGACGTCACGACAATGGACACCCGCCGCATGGCGTTCATGTTGACGAAACAGCTACAAGAAGCCGACACGGGTGTAGTCGCTGACGATACTGAACTTGACGCACAATCTACTGAAAACTCCAGAGATAATTATGAAGAAATCTGGGAACAACTAAACGCCGATCCTGAGTTTCAGAACTCCGACAATATCGGGAAACTGCAAATGCTCATAGCATCACCGCAGATACCCGAAGCTTATCGAGCACGTTACCAAGCCCTCCTCACCATTCAGGAGATGGCGACCAACCCAGAAGATCAAGCGATCATCACCGAACGGATTAATGCCATTGATTTGTCGGCTGGTGCGCCAAACACGGCGCTGTTTATCGAAACTGAGGTTCTGGCCAACGAAAACCTATCTGACGAGTTTAGGGCGAGCGTGGCGGAGCGGTACAACATACCGAACCCTCACGTTAGAACGGGTGGCCAAGTAGGTGACGCGCTCGCTGCTCGCGATGAAAATGGCGAACATCGCTATACGCCAGAAAACCCGGTTGACCTCGGTGGTGGGACAACGGGTTATGTGTACCCAAATGGAGACCGAGCCATAAGGGTAACCGTTCATGGGCGCGGTAGTCGTGAAATCCCCCTGAACGCCAATGACCGGGATGACACCATTGGTCTGAAAATCTCACTGGCTAAAATATGGGGCCGCAACGAATGGGACGGGCAAACGGATTTCTTCGGTGAAGGCATCCATATCGAAACCCAAATACTCTCTCAAACCGATCCGCATAAGCTGGCTAAAGTCCAGAACGTCTTAAATGCCTTGCTTGGCAGTGGACGCGGCTTTGATGCCGTCATCGTGCAGGACAATGAAGCCGACTTCATCGGTTGGTTTAATCAGTTCACGGCCACCAAAGGTGACGCCATGCAGGGCGATTTTGATAAAGACATAGCGGTAGAGAATCGAACTAATCTTGGTTTCCACCCAAACGGTGATCACAGTCAGATTGATTATGAGGTGCTGCGAGCCGCTGCCAACTTTGCCAAAGCTCAGTATGGTTCCGGGGCACCAGACTATTTTGCCCTGCAACGACACCTGAATGGCTTATTCCCGGATCGGGTGCCACTGACCGGGCCTAATGAAGCGATAGAAAACCAACCCGGCCAAACCCACTAATAAATCAAGCTGATCGGCTAGCGCGTTAATCCGGCATTTCTATAATAGTATCATGCAATCTGCTGGTGCTGCTGGTTCCAACGATAAGAAGACAATCCATCTCTCTCAAGCTCAGACCGAGCATATGATGAAGGTTTATAAGCATTTTAGCGAAGCAGTTCGTCCGCCTGAGATGCTAAAATCGAATACAGAACTGTCAGATACGCCGTTTACTGATTTCATGCCGGTGTTCTTTGGTTGGCTCAGACAAACCCCTCGATACCACCCGCTCTTCAATGAACGCGCTGGTCATGTGGTTGATATTGATTACATCGGTTTTGACTACCGCATGGAGGCTATGACCAGCCCCGATATTTTGGGTAAAGCCTCAAAGTTTGCCTGGCACCATCGCGCCAAAGTTCCACAACCAGAGCTGATGAAAGCCTGGTTAGATGATAAGGTCGATCTGGACGGCACACCAAAGCCCGGTGTGTCTTTGGATGTACCCAAGCCGGTGTTCAAAGACTTTACTAGCTGGAACCGCTACCAGCAATTCATGCTGGATCAGAAGCGAGACGGTAAAACCTACATCGAGCAGGCTGAGACACTTTTGAGCCAACATAAAGCGGGATGGGATTTACCGGCTCAAGTCATCGATAACTGTGAGCGGTTTTTAACGACCGTTGAGCACCAGCCCAGCATGAAAGACACTCTAGCCGTAGATTACGTGGACTTTGCGCTGCCTTCGAAGGCGGGGGAAGTTGCCCGTCCAGAAATCAACCTGAAGAAGTCTATCCAGCGCAAGAAAATATCGAAGAAGCAACTAGCTTGCTTGGAGGATGTAGTGGTTTATCTGCTCCCTCCCGCCCTACGCATTGGTCTGACCCGAAAGCTCAGTGAAAGACAGCTACACTTCTTGGTTCGTGCCGCTAAATGGCTAAGGCACGCCGATGATCCAGTTTGGAAAAAGCCGTGGACTGACGGCCTGGACTTACTGGCCCTGATGGTAATGGATCGAGATCAGCCTTTATCGGTGGATATGATCCGCCAGGTCGCGGAGTTTATTCAGGCTCATATTGATGAGCCGCCAGATCACGCACGTCTGATGTCGGAAACCTCAGATGCGGATCTGACTGAGGAACTACCATCAGCTCAGGCGCAACCGCCTAAGAAAGCAGCAGACGCCCCACCCGACAGCGACGTACTCCGACGCCTAATCTTGAACCCAGACATCAAGCACTTTCCAGGGAGCGACACGCCCAAAGATTTGATCCTCTCTCGGATGGGTATCCTGACCCCCGGCAGCAAGACCGGTATCGATATGGATCGTCTGGATAAATGGATCGCCATTTCTGATGAGACCTATGCCCGGCGCGATGATCCTAGTTTCTGGCTCATGAGCCACCTCGAAAACTCCATCATGCTAATGAACGACATCATCGACTTAGATGGAAACTTCATCGCAGAGGACATCGAAGTCACCCCTTTCCTAAGAAAGGAGCTGAAGGATGGTCCGGGGCGAAAACTCTGGGACAAAGTGGCTGGCGTTTGGCTCTATCCAGGTCAGCAAAAAGGTGCTCCGGAGGTTCTTACCAAATGGGAGGCTGAGACCTTACAGCTTGTCTGCTATTGGCTCAGTAGTGTGCCGCGCAGCCCGCGTCCGTTCTTCTGGTTCATCCAAGATATGACTTGGGGTCAGCTCAATGGGGATAAACCGATAGTTGGCGACCGAATGCGTCAGCTTGCTCAGTACATTCATGACCACCGGAACGAGCCACCAGATTTTGAGAAGCTGAAGAAGATATAGGTCTAATCAGAATTAGGCACGGGCTTACATCGCTCTGAACTTGATCCATAGCTAGGAAAATCGTCGTCTCTCATGGCCTTTATCTGCCATACCCTTATGATGCGAAGGAATTTTAGAGACCCCAAACATGGCGAAACAACTAAGATCTGGGCTGATTGATCCACACGACGTTCCACCAGAAGACCTAAATCAGTACATGGCCACCACCTACGGCGGATACTACCGCTCACTTCAGCAGCGTCTCTATTTTGCCCAGTCTCTCGTCGATAATCCACCGCCCTATGGCACAACGGAATTAATCATCGAAAGCGTGGCTCTCCAGCTACGTATGTGCGCCGAGCTCATTGCAAATTCTGTTTCCGCTTTCAATCAGGTGCAATTGGGCAAACCACACCCAAAAAAGCGCCAAAAAGAATATCGGATTAAAGATGTCCTTAGAGACATACCCGATAACCTTTGGCCATTACCAATAGATCCCGACGCCCAAGAGATCGTACCAGACCGCGCGAATGATCTAGAGCACGTATTAGTCAGTATTTTAGCCTCAAAAAATGACTTAAACAGCCTCCACGGCGACTTGGGTAATTTGCTTCACGAAAAGCAGCGGCCACGCAATCAACGGTTACCTGTTTATGACCAAGTACTACGCATGATCAGACCGTTCAGAATATTTGCTGATCGACACATGATCTACGCAGAAAACGGTCAGGGTTGGTACATCGACAGCCGGGCTGAGTTTGGATCACCGGCTGATCGAGAAACTCTGGTTCAGATCCTTGGTATTAAAGGTGCACAAAAACAGTGATCGCCCCAACATTCCAAATCACTAAACTATGAATGTGAAAACCAAGATGTACGTACAAGGGTTCGCGGATTCTTATCCATCTGAGGCTATTCAGGCTCACGAAGCGCCTGGACTGGCCGTTTCTGTTGTCTTTCCGCTCGTTCCGGCCCACTCGCTTCTAGATATTCCGGTGCAACAATACAAAGCAACCAAGCGTAATAAGAAAGCAGCAAAAGCAATAGAGCTGGCTAAGTGGTTGCGATCAGAAAAAGAAAACGGACTTCGGCTATCCGGCTTCATAATTGCTGACAATTGGGTATCTGCCGCTGATTTCGGCTTAAGATTTATCCGCGAGTTACCAGACGTGAGTGTGGAACCGCATTATAGTTCCTTCAAGCTTCGATTTGAGAACCAACACATAGACTTTTCTCATGCCATAGCGCTTCAATACTATTACATTGTTTTACATTTCGGTTGTTTAAGAGCTGGCACGGTCCTGCAAGAGCAGCAGCGAAATTTATTAGTTCTTATGGATCGATTTCCTGGAACAGATACCGATGGCGCACAACCGGGCAGTTCCATTCCTCCAACTCCGGGAATGAAGCTCTTAAAATATCTAGAGGAGCGTTCAAAAACGGGCATAGGCCTGCGAGAAGAAAATGAGAGCCTCAATCTTCAAATCCAGATGGGAAATTTAAATTGGTGGCGAGACGGCAAAACTCCTCAGTGGAAAAAAGGTAAAACGCATCCACATTTTAAGCTCCCGGACTGGCTAGGTCAGGCGGCTATGGCTGAATTGCACTACGATCAGTTCGTAGAAAAGTTTGATGATCTACAATTGGGTCAAGAGATTGCTGATGCCCTAAAGGATCTGTATGCGGCGTTCAAAGAATATGAGATATGGACAATGGTTCCAGAGAGTATTCAACACCTTGTTCCTGCCGAAGAGAACTGGGTTGTCCCTAACGATGCTCAAGAATACATCAGAAGCCGAGTAAGATCAGGTCAGAGTGAATGAGGCTGAATAGCCGTCATATATATCAACATCAGTATCTACGGTGTCATCATTGACGGTAAGATATTGGATCTTACTACTATTGAAAATGTTGAATGAGACCCAGCCGTCGTTGTCAGTGTAATCACTCTCGAAGCCTGACATCAGACCGTCCCAAGTAACACCAACCTTTTGACCTTCAGCAGGTGTTCCATTGTCCCATACTACCCTAATAGAAATCGAACCGTTATTGCTAGCCATTTAAAATCGCTCCTATTCTGCGCAATCTGATCAGTCCAATAAACCAAGTATAACCGTCGAAGCTAACTATATATCTCTAACGAACCTTGATGCCATCAAACGTCTCAGCAAACAGAGCCGCTTTATGCGGGTCATGAAAATAATAACGCGAACGGTGTTCGTATTCTACGCGAACACCATGTGATGCCCACTGGTCGAGAACATGATCAGCACACCACTCATCCATTACATCCATGCGGTTACCGAGCCCTCTATTAGGTACAGGTATATCCACGGCATGCGGGAACAGCTTAGCGTCTCGATCAGCATTTAACTGAGATTTATAGCGACCCATCAGGTTCTCCGATGTTCATGATATGTTCTTTTATGAGCAAATCTGAAACAGGGTCAATAGACCCGGGCTTCAGTCCACAGGTTTGATGAGATTTGGGCCTTGGTTGCGCACCTGACCCACGGCCTTGCCAACCGGCCACGCATCCATCTCGGCTGCCTCATAGGGTTTAAGAAGCTCGGCTGGGTCGTCGATTTCGGGATCAAGCCAGCGGCCATAGTCTTCTGGCCGTAATATCACCGGCATCCGATTGTGGATATCAGCCATGAGGTCGTTTGGTTCAGTGGTTAGGATAGTGAAACTCTCTAGCGGTTGGTCGTTGATCAGAGCTCGGCTCCACAAACCGGCTACAGCAAACCAACGACGGTTTCTAAGGCCAATGGCATAGGGTTGTTTTTGGCCTTTGGGGCCCTTCCACTCGTAGAAGCCGCTCAGGGGCACCAGTGCACGTTTCTTCTGGTACGGCTGCCGGAAGACCTTAGAGGCTTTCAATCCTTCCGAGCGAGCGTTGAACGTCGAAAATTTCATCTCTTTGAGGTCTTTGCGCCACCAATAAGGCACTAAACCCCAACGTGCCGACGACACGACGAGCTGATCGGGGGCGTCGTCATCCCTTCTAAAGATAGGTGCAACTTGAGTTGGAGCAACATTGTAAGCTGAGCCAAACAAATCCGGCTGATCTGGCTCAATCAGTGACAACGCACTGTGATACTCAGCCCAGGAGACGTCATGACGAAAGAAGCGGCCACACATTTTTAATCCTGGCTTACAGCGGAATGAAAGACTTCTACCCTGTCACTTTTTCCGATCGATCTCAAACATCTACAAGCATAGATCTTGAATAATCACTCTTCGGTATTCTCACCTCGATATTCCAAATTAAGACCGGTGACGGAATTTATCTCTTCAATGAAAAGTCGACGACTGAATGTGCGAGGGCCATCAAGGTGTACGGCGCATAAAACCCTGTCAACATGTAGACTAAAACTCTTTATAAGCTTTTCTACAATTTCATGAATTCGTTGTGCGCCCATGTTTGCTTCTTCCCGCGCATTTACGTATCTCCATATACGCTCGTCACTTTTCGATCCTGTCAAATCGACTAATTGTTTAAAATGTACATGAGTGGCGCGAGGATCATCAACGTTTAGCGGTGCATACATTACGTGTCTAACAAATTTATGACGCTCCTTTTTTGTGGTCCACGTTTGACTATTTACTAGCAAGTTGCCGCTGCGTTCCCACAATCCCCATGTGCTCATATATTTACAAATACCACAATTTTGCAAATTGGAGCAAATTTAACTATTATCTTTATATCATGAATACTGACTACGAACTCAGAACATCTGGCGATCCAATCGCACTAATAGAAGATAAATCAGTGGAAGATTTCTTCTTTTTCAGGTGCGATTTTTCAAATACAGAATTTTCGAATAAGAGCTTTATTAGTGGCAAATTTGAAGAATGCGATTTATCTGGTTCCACCTTCACCAAATGCGACATAGCGGCGGTTACATTCGTCAACTGTAATCTCGACCAATTGAGTTGGAACGGTTCAGGGGGAGACTTCTCGTTTTACACTGAACCTCAAATTCGACGTTCAGAAGTTGAAGAGACGAAATAGCTGAACGGTTAAAACAGAAATTCTAACTATATACAGTCGAAAGAAGCGACCACACATGGATCTCATCTAGCATCTGCTTCCAACAAATGCGATGCTCAGAACACCCAAAAGTCATGACTTCTGAATGAACCATCCAGTTTGATTTGACCGATATTCAACTTTGAGTATTTTGTTAAGTATACATAATTCACAAAAACAAAATGACAGACATAGCAGACGCTTATATAAGCGATCCGGTTGCCGATATGGCTGATCGGAAAGTCGATGATTTTCACTTTTTCAAGGCGGATTTTTCTGGTCAAACCATCAAAGACAAGGAATTTGTGAGCGGCACCTTTCGGGGATGTAACCTCACCAATACTCGTTTCGAAAATTGCACCTTTGTCTGCATTTCATTTGTATCTTGCGACCTTGAGAGCACCGTTTTCAATAGTAGCAATTTCATAGAGAGTGGTTTCGATACTACTTCGAATGTTCGAACAATAGAAACTGAAGCAGCAAACTCAAAATAAAATGAATGAAACCTGGGGCCTTATCACACCAACATGGAACGGAGAATTCGTTCGAAAAGGTGAAGTAAAAATAAACTGGAGAGACTGGGAAATAACTACCCCATCGATCATGCAGCGTGAGTTCTTAGTAGCTCCACTAATTGAAACAGATCCTCGACATAATCATGTTCATATGAAGGATATCGTCAGGTTCTCCGCTAGCCGCTACGGTGGACATGAAGGGAAAGGGTTTACTGATGAAGGAGCGGCAGTAGAAATTGTAGGCGCAAGCAGATATATGAAAGTCGCTATAGACCGAGTTATTTGCTCAATAAAAGTGAATGGCGATCATACAACTTCTCGGACTAGCGTCGCAAAACAGATTGCATCTGCAACTGGAGGAGAAGTTATTATTGAGAAAAGTGGTCAGAGCCCAGAAGCATTGGGATTTACCGCAAATCACCCCGCAGTAATTGCGAACGATAGATATTGGGATGATTATTGGAATGATTTTAAGTAGTATCTGCAACGAGATATCCAGGCGGCGACTTAATATAATCGTAATGATACGATCACAACCTTCTGTGTAATCCTGCTTTCTTTAGCCATGTTCAATATATCAGAACCGGTTGTTCAGGTTGTTCAATTTTGATCTGCATTCACCTATGGCTGTCACTTGGTTCCAGTTTATTGGTTTTGTAATTGCAACGAACAAAAATCAAAATGCCGATCTGGTACCATACTGTTCCCGGCGTTCTTTTATCTCCCCAGGTATGGGTGAGTGGCTTTTGTAAAAGCAGTAAGAAGTTTTATCACAAATCACCCCGTATACCTCTTACCTATCAGATTTTCCAAAGGTACCGTGACCACCTTCAAAACCACTATGAAAACCACCTTCAATACCAACTCTTAAACCACTATCGAAACCCCAGTGATTGCCAATTTGAAGACCACATTCAAAACGCCCTAACACCAAATAAGGAGTACTTTATCGCCACCTGGATTGTTTCACAGCTTAGATGTTTTCGCGTTTCATTTAGTGCGATGAAAGACACCAAACGAGTTCGACATTTCTTCTATGAACACGCCATCTCAGTTCGGCTAATTACGCTGTTCACTGATCTTATCTGGGGACTTCTCTCCAGTGGACTGATCTACCTTGGGCGATTGATCTGGCGACAGCTAGAAAAGTTGCTTCCGGTAAAACTGGTCATTGATGAGCATATCCGCAAACTTCACACCTTCATCGTCGGAAAAACTGGTGTGGGAAAATCGGTTCTGCTGCATCACCTCATACGGCACTATCAAGTGAAGAACTCCAGCCCAGCGGTAGTCGTCATCGATCCTCATGGCGATCTGGCAGGATACGTGGCGCACGATAACAGTCAGGCCAACAGTGACCGGCTCGTATATGTCCAGTTCAATGGGATCAAACGTCGATACATTCACTTCAACCCATTCGATCTCCAAAACCCAACCGAACATCAACTCAATCGGGCACAGGTACAATTTGCCGGAGCGGTAGAGCAGATCATAGGCGAAGACTTCTCACCGAGACAGCGAACTCTTATCCGAGCCTGCCTGGGCGTAATTCTACACAAGCCCAACACGACCCTGCTTGATCTGGTAAGAATTCTCCAAGATGGGAACAATGCCGACCTGGTTCAGTACGGTCGAGACGTGCTCCCCAATGCGGTAGATCGGCAATTCTTTGCCAGCACGTTTCATGAGGCTGGCTACAAAGTGTCGAAGCAAGCGCTCTTAGCTCGACTAATCGACATAGTGCGTGACCCAAGCGTCAGACGGTTTGTTTGTCAGCCGAGTACTATCAATCTTGGTAAACTCTTAGACGCTGGGAAATTGATCGTCATCAAGTTTGACCCATCACAACAGAGCCCAGATACCATTCGCACAATTGGCCAGCTCCTGAATGCGGCCATCTTTAGCCATGTCATGGGACGACCGACTGTCAGACGTAAACCAATCCACGTCTTTATCGATGAGTGCCAATACTTCATCAGCCCAACGGTGTCGGACATCTTGGGAGAGGCCAGAAAGTTCGGCCTATATCTCACCTTAGCCACCCAACGGATTGAACGTCTCAGCCCTTCGTTGCAAGACGCCATCTTAGGGAATGTGGGGACAATCTGGATTGGTGGATCAAGGCATGTCACCGCTGAAAAAATGGCCAAGGAGAGTGATGTCTCGGCCGACCAGATCAGATCATTACGAAATTTGGAATTCTATCAGGTAACACCTAATCGCCCGACGCGGCTTCAGCGAGTACGTTTCCTAGGAAACAAGCACGCCATGTCACTGAAGCAGTGGGCGGTGATCTTGAAAAATCAGGCAAGACAATACTACCGAGCGATCATCAGGAAACGGGAAGACCGCTCCGTATCTCAGACAAAGAACTGGGAACCACCTAAATTGTAATTTTTCTCATTTATGAGCCACAACACCTTCGTTTTCAGTCCCCAGCAATGGGCCGTCATGCAAGCGCTCAGCACCTATCGCTATCTAACGGTCGAACAGATGCTCCAACTCGGCATCTCGAAGAACGCCAAA
Organism: Pseudomonadota bacterium; assembly: GCA_039033955.1. Lineage (GTDB taxonomy): Bacteria > Pseudomonadota > Alphaproteobacteria > Caulobacterales > Hyphomonadaceae > CALLCD01. The sequence continues at coordinate 33,891 of JBCCBQ010000007.1, read as the reverse complement.
TCGATTAGAGACAAAACACTTTTTGCACTCCGGCACCGGAAGTTCATTCAATCAACGAAGATTGGTTCCTTCTTACCAGATGTGCATACGCTCACCTCACTTGGGGCTGACGAACTGGCAGGTCGAGAAAAGATCAACGCGCCGCAGACCGCAGCGACAAAGCGACATTCTTTCTCAGCTCTATTTGCGCCACATCGATTTGCTCAGGTGGACTTCCATATCGGTTTCCGAAAATGGATTTCAGAACGCGGTGATGCTGATATCCTGTTAGAGCTACAAGACTTCCAGGGGCGAACAAGTGCCAGTTCAGGCAAACTCCAGAATGCAACGGCACTGAACATCCCGGGACTATCTAGATCGGTCATTCCTGACGGCACCTTTGTCGTGGAACTGATCTCTGGGCAGCAAGCCATCTATCTTTCGGAGATACATAGATCGACCCAGACAAAGGCGGTAACTGAACAGCTTCTCCGCTATCTACCGGTGATCCGAAGTGGAGCGGTTCAGGCCAAATACGGCTATGAGGTAAATCCCATGATCTGCTCTGTCCACATGCAAGATAGTGTGCTGCTTGGTGTAAAGAAGCGCCTGCTTCAACATCCTGACTTTGAGCCGTTCAAGCGCAATTTTGTGTTTCGTAGAATGGATGGCTTGATCAGTGATTTCCGGTTAGGCTGGCATTTGGCTGACGACACACCAGCTATTCCTTTTCCGCTTTCTAACCCTTCTTCGGATGTACGTTAGTGAGTTGACCTACCCCTATAAGCGATATGCGCTCCACGAGCGTGGAATGAGGCCAAAGAGTTTTAAGAGCATCATGGCCACCTTGCGAATGCTGACCGATTGGGCTGGTACGGATGAAATTTCTCGCCTGGATCACAACATGATCAAAGATTTTCTTTACTGGGGGAAAGAAGAAAAGCTCTGGGAAGCTAGCACCTTTAGAAATCATCGACAGTATCTTCAATCCTTCTTTGCTTGGTGCATTAAGCAACAATTGATCAAGTCCAATCCGATTGATGGAATTGAAAAGCCGAAGCTTCCCAAACGAGTTCCAAGGGGCCTATCTAAACAAGACACACAGACAGTCTTAAACAGTGCTCGTTGGTACCCTTGGCACTACAATTCGGAAGCCCTCAGAAACGAAACTATCCTTTACACATTCACCTACACTGGGTTGCGTCTAGAAGAGCTGCTGGGCTTGGAAGACACGGACATAAATCTCAAAAGCCGTGAAATCTTAGTGCGACAAGGAAAGGGTCAAAAAGATCGTGTGGTACCTATTCATCCGAAACTGGCACCTATTCTGGAGGGCTATAATGAAGGAAGAAAATATAAGAGCAGACACTACTTCACAGGAGCAAACTCCCAACTTCGCCTGTATCCAAAAGATTTGCAGGTGGTGTGTCGTAAGCTATCTGCCGAAACTGGGATCAAGTTTACACCTCATACATTAAGGCATACGTTTGGCAGGCTTTGTATTGAGGCTGGCTGGAGTATCTACAAGATCAAAGAAGTAATGGGTCATGCTGATATTTCGACGACCCAGAGGTATCTGCATGCCTCGACTGAGAACATAAAGACGACGTTCGACGAAATTGACCTTCTGTAGCGCCCAGTGCGTTCTTATCGACATCTTCTCTCATATCATCCAGCGCCACTTCGATATATGATCGAGTAGTTTCAATATTGCTATGCCCCATGACTTCCTGAACTGAAGTCAGCCTTGCTCCACCCCTTATCAGATTGGTTGCAAATGTGTGTCGAAGCATATGCGGGGTGAAGTGGATACCGCTGGCTTCCCTTAGCTTCTCCACTAGACGAGAAATCACGCACTCGTCCATACGCGCATCCTGCTTAATGGACGCAAAGAAGGCTGGGCAATGACGGCCCACTTTCTTTCTCCAATCGAGGTAGTCTTCTAAGTAAGGCAATAAGTACTTGGAGATTGGTACGATCCTGTCCTTATCTCCCTTTCCTCTGACAAAAATTTTTCGGTTCGTCATGTCAACATCCGTTCTATTGAGAGAACGCAGCTCGGCATGCCTCAGTCCGGCGTAGAGAAAAGTGGCGATAATGGCGATAGCTCTGGGTCGTTCGTCAATGAATTCGTACTCATATGACTTTGTCCACTCTAGTAGCTCTTGAGATACTTCTGTGGGTAACGCTCTAGGCAATCTCTTTCGTAAGCGAGGTAGGGGAATGTTCTTGGCTGGGTTCTGCTCGATCAGCTCTTGCTGGACGCCCCATTTCAAAAACCCTCTGATGGTGATGATACGATTTCGAATGGTTTTAGATGACCAGTTTCGGTCTCGCTTCTTTTCAAGGATATAACGCTCAATGACTGGACGGGTGATGTCTTCTAAATGCGCGACCTCAATGTCTCTCAAGAAGGCACTCAGTTCGTGATTTAGGGTCTTCACGCCTCGCGGAGTAACACCGCGAAAGGTACGAGAATGTTGGCAGTAAGTTTCCAGAAGTCGGTTCACTTCAAACATGTGTAGTGGGATTATCGGGTAGTACCCGACATACGCACTGCACACTTTTTGAGGGGTCAAAAACGGAGGGTAAACGCTGTCTGACAGAGGATTGGTTGCGGAGGCAGGATTCGAACCTGCGACCTTCGGGTTATGAGCCCGACGAAGAGGTAATAATCTCTTCTTTTGCAATCTATCAGAGGGTTTCTCTGTGTTTCTGACCGACGTCTCAGAAGTGGCTTTTACGAGTGTCGGGTATGTTTAAGGTTATGGATGAAATTTGAAATTGCAAATTGATTTATGGCCGTTTGGTTTGGACTGATAAGAACGCAGCCCCAACTTTATCAGTTATCTCTTGAATGAGCTTCGACCATATTACTCTCGAATATCCATCAAATGGACTTTCATCGTCATCGAGATAGCAGTTGATGAAGCTTAGCGTAATCCAAGACAAGCATAGCGCCGTTCTGTGCCCTGGGTCGGTCATTCCAGAGTTACTAGGTCCAACCACGAGCATATCTTCAGTTGCCTCGCGTAGTGCGAGTGACGACATAGGCTCGCGATAACCAGAGTGAACATCTTGGCTCGCCCACTTGTAGTCAGATTGCCAGTAATCAAGGTCCAAGAACTCTTCCACCTTATTGCGTTTTCCTGAACCAACATGATCTCGTAGCCATCCGTAATCACCGTTGTACTGACCAATCTCTTTTCCGCGAGCTTGAAGCAGAGTGGCGACTTCGGTTTCAGCGTGATCAATTTCTTCTTGCGTGAATGTTTCATGCCTCATACGAGGGGCGCATCTAACGTGTGCCTTCATTCCTTCTAGAGCCTTTACTTTGCCTGATAGATAGTAATCTTCGGCTGCTTCGGCTCCGATCTTTCTAATCGCCAGGGAAGTTAAGCCTAGCTCATACAAGGAGCGCCAACGAGATAAGGCTCCATCTGGGTAGCCTGCTTTCATTAGCGTGACGATCTCTTTGCTTAAACGAACACCTCGTGCGTGTATTCTCAGGAGCATACCAAGGGTCAGATCGTCTTTGAACTCAGTCAACCCTAAGAACTCTTTCCGGGTCGCCATCCCAGCCTCCAAACTCGTCTGAATAAGCATCTCAAGATAGTGAAAGCCTTCGTTCCAACGCTTGATGTTGTTCTCACAAAAACTGTCTGTTTGCTTGGCTTGTGATCTAAGGAGACGCTTCGCCCCTTTCTCAATTGAAGGCGCAATTGTCTCCATGAAAGCCTTTACCTCCTGGTCTATCTGTTCAGAGGTGAGTTCTTTATCGGAAGATAAGTCTTCTAGGCGTTTTCGCAGTGGTTCACCGATGCTGGTCATAAAGCGTAGTCTTTAGGTCGAGTTGTTTGCTTAGAATTTTAAACAATTTGCTCGACCGGTGAAATGGACCTTGGTCAAAGCTCTACCGATGTTTGAACTTACCAAACGTTCATTTTGCAAGCGTTACGAATCGGTGGACGTTTTCTAGGTCAGCAAAGCTAGCATTCGTCAATAACACAAGAAGAGAAAGGTTATGGATATGTCGGAACAAGAAAAGTACTTTAAGCGAAAAAATGAAGAGGCCGCTCGTCGTGATGCCAAAAGAAGAGAAGACGAACGAGCCGCAAAGAAAAGAGCGAAGGAAGATGAGAAACGCCGGCGTCAATATGAACGGAATGTGCCAACGGAATGGCGCGTTTGATCTAAGTTACTAGGCCGTCCTTTTCCGCATCGTTCGGGTTTTACAAAGCGTGTGACATTCGAATTTTCGTCGATGTCCTTGAAACCTCATAACCGTACGCATCTGCGGAACTTGGTGGCGAAACAGTAGCCTGAAAGTTCAACTCGTTCGGTTCAGCTTCTGTCACGCAGGTGTCACGCAGAAATTGTTTGCTTTGCGTTCGTTCTGAATTGTATTGACCTAAATTGCCCCGTACTGACCCGTAAAAACCCAATGTTTTCTGTTTGTTGGTCCCTTGGTAACAGAATTTGACTTATTTATAGATCATTGAATCTATTCAATTACTTGATTCAAGTGTAACGCACTCGTCACGCAGGTTTTCGGTTACCGGACCTCATCATCACCAGTGATAAGGCCTTCGAGTTCATCGGTGCTGTTTCCTTAAAAGTTGGAGGTCCGATGTCGGTAGGTTGGGGGACATAGCTCGCGGGTAGAGAACCGGCCGAAAATCGCCAATCGGCGACAAAGGGGCGTTTTGGCCCGAAGTCTTCTATGGGCGCAAAAGCATGGGTAATCGGGCGGACTGCTAGCCAGTCGAGCTCCTGATAGTTTCGCAGCATTGGGCTGCGGGCATGAGGGAGAAGACGATGAACGTTTATGTGCGATTGGATGGACCCTGAGATCGGTGGCGATGAGTGTTGTCGATTTGAAGGGCTCGATTGCTGAAGAGATAAGCCTGGCCTGTGAGGGTGAGGCGATTGTCGAACATCTTCAGTCTTCTGGATATAAGTCAATTAACCCTTGGAATGGGGGTCGAGTGGAATCCGAAAACACACTCACCGATTACGAATGTCTTGCTAGTGTTGAAATGGGACTTTGGTGGTCGGCTTATTCGACTCTGTATATCGTTCGAGTGCAGTCTAGCTTTACCCAAATGAAAGCACCGCGATAGGCCTCCCGGTAAGTTGCTCCATTAATTCTGGGATGTTGGCGAATAATCCAAGAGTCGCGCAATGGCTGTTGCGCAGTTCTGAATTCGCCGCCCCGCGAATAATCATAGCCAAGATCACGGCAAACACCGTGTGCGGAACGCCAACGCCCGGACGATTGGCTATCTGTGTTCGAGCAATCTACTTGACCGTTTCTATACCTAAAACAAGAATCGAAATAACGGCCCGCGCGGTTTGGCGTGGGAATAGTCACATTCTCGATCACGGGCCCCAAAGGTATACTTGTATCATTAGAGTCGTATAGATCTGTGATATACTGTTCAAGGTCTTCACCAACCTCTAGTTCGCTGATCTCAGACGCAGGAATCGCCTCAATATAGACTGGTGGCGAATCAGCCCCGTCGGTCTGGCAGGCTGTCAAAACAAGGCCTACTATTGCAAAGTATATATATTTCATCATGATTAGGTCCCCACAGCTTACAATGCGTAAAAAGCATCTTTTTCGAGCTTAGGGAAGAGCTTGTTACTTGATCACCTCTCAGTTATCAGTGGCAAGCTAATCACCACGTTTGATCCTATGACTTTTGTCCATGACCGCATATAGGAGCTTAGAGGCTCGCTCGTTTCGGCTGCTTCCGGCGGCGTTGGGGACGTAAGAGCACAATAAAATGGATAGTGATGCGCACAACCATAGTCATGTGGATGATGCCGAGCCTTCGCTGTGAAGCAATATTTGGAAACCGACTTTCACTCGTTCTTGATATGAATGCGGGCGTCAATGAGATGCGGGATTGACAGAAAAGCTGTTGATGATGAGCGTGGCAATTGAGAGTCAGAACTTCGCTCGATGTGCTCACGAAATTTGGAATCTCCTACGCATGGCTAGGCCGAACAAGAAAGCCAAGACAAGCGAAAGCAGCGATTGCAGGATGGCTAGCGCTCTAACTATAAGTCCCCAACCCCCACCGTACTCGTATAACAATTTGGCCGCAAACTGTGGTTCTGTGTTTCCACTTGGCTCCTGCACAGCGAGAGCCGACAGCGGTCGAAAGGCATTATTGAGAGAAAACTCAAGCGCTTCCCATATATCTTCGGCGGAGTAAATTGCGTGAGATTCGACTTCAGCTTGGTTCGTTGGCACCGACAAGTTGATGTTCGCAGCTCCAAGGTGGAACTCAATGGCGAAATAGGTCGCCGCAAATATGATAAGAAACAGAGTCAGTCCCACAAAAGGGCGCCCGATAGAGGCACCGTAATCCGAAAATAAATCATAGAATCCAGCAGCTAATCGTTCTGGCCACCGGGTTGTAGGTTTTCGGATGCGTGCCTGTACTTCATATCTATAGTATCGTTGAGCTCGTTCAAAATCACCTTCTTTCTCAACTGCTGATTTTACAGTTCGATATCCACCCGAGAGTTCACCCCAACATCTTGCCTTAACTTCCCGACGCTCTCGTCGGACCAAACGTGATCGTTTTTCATTGGCCTGAATAAGTGCAATCTCTTCGTCGATCGTATCGTTAACTGCTGTGACTGCCATAACAAATCGTGCCTCAGGTCCCCCCGTGTCCGACGGGTCCGTTAGCAGAAGCTTCCCTTGGAACGATGCCCCATCAAATGCAGCGAACGCATAGAATGGATAGTTAGTCTCGAAATTAGCGATATCGCGAAACCGCGTTGCATCGAAGGCACGACCGTGATGGACACCTCTGCCCGATACTTGCCAATTTGTATCTTTAAAGCTTACGAAGTCTTTGAAATTTGCAGTGCTCCAACTCGCTTTTCCGCTTAATTGAAGCCCAAGGAAGTAAGCTTTCCCCGTAAACTCACAATTGTCAAAACTAGTTCCATTACCGAGCCGCGCGGACGCGAATGTCACCATAGCCTCAAATTGCGCGCCTTCGAAGCTGGTAGCTTCTCCAAGAGCTGCCTGGCTGAAGGTCGTATCTTCGCGAAACTGCGCTCCCTTGAAACATGCATCACGACCAACTTTTACATTCGAAAACAGAGCGATTTCTTCAAAAATTACTATATCGAAAAGAAGGTCATCGCCAAACTGGGAGTGTTCGAAGTTGGCCGCGCCAGCATACTTTGACTTTATGAAACTTACTTTATCTCCAAACTGCGCTTCGCTAAAGCTGACATCACCTATAAACTGAACACTGTTGAATGCAATATATTCACCAAAATGCGCCTTGGTGAAGCCGGTCGATCTACCAAACACCGCATTACTAAACATGGTCCCGTCGTCAAACTGTGCGCTATAGAAACTAGTTCGGTCACTGAATTGAGTATCTGAAAAATCGGTACCGACTCCAAACTTCGCTCGGTTGAATTTGGCATCATTTCCAAAAGTTAAACCCGAAAAATTACTACCAGACAAATCGGCCAATTGGGCCGATATATATAACGTTTTTCGTTCTTTATCTGTTTGAGATAAACTATATTGACGTAAAACCGTGTCAACACCTCGAGCCCTCGCACCAATAAGAAGCGTGTATAGATCTTGCCCATTATTTTGATAATCCCAAGCGGCGGAAAGGCGACTAATAATTTGGGTGATGAGTATTGGGTGCTCACTGATATCTGTTTCTGGCCGATGTATAATGTGCCAAAGTTTGGATTCATACTCGACAAGTAAGCCCAGCTCTATTAATTCATCGTCCGATAGTAATTTGCCTTCTTTTTCGTGGCCGGGTAGCCCCATTGACCAACGCCAATAATCTTGCAAGGTTGCTTCAATTTGTTTTGCGGCCTCCGATTTTTTATGCAAACTTAAGTTTGGAAAAGTGGTTGGTGGGTGCCAGCGCTTGAGTTCCTCAGCAATGTTTTGGAAGTCTTTATCCCAGTAACCACCAGCAACACCACTCCAAGAAAAATCAACTGCAGTCCACATCGTTTCCCAAGTACTGTCCATCTCGAAAGTTGACGCCTTTTCCCGTACTCCCTCTGCATTGATTTTATAAGAGTTGCGTCTATCCCATGCATTGAGTGCCGCGTTGATATTAGTGTCTTTGTGATCCAGCATATTTACCATTTCGAGGTATTTATAAAGTGATTACTAGCTAATCCGTAGTCATAGTGCCTGGGCAGTAGAGCACAATCGTGAATTCTAGTTTTAACACCTGCATTCTGATCAGCTGCCATCGATTGTTCTTATTGCTTTGCACATTACGTCAAAGACACTGCTTCACTTTACCGATGCATGCCGAGATCTTTGAGAGTCCCCGAAGTCTCCCCCTGACCATTAGGAGACATTACGAGCGCTCGTTCGTGGGTTACTTAGGTCATTGTAGCCTCTGTGTTGGTCTTCCTAACGTTGTAACCAAAAGCATCAGCAGAAGATGGTGGAGAAACGCTCAGCTTGAATGCACGCACATACTGTTCGGGTTGTGTAACGCAAGTGTCACGCAACATATCGATGTTCTGCGTTCGTCCTGCATTATGATGACCTAAATTGACCTACAGAGGCCCCGAAAAACCTCGCATTTTGTATCTCTGCGCACGTTGGTAACGGAATTTGACTTATTTGTAGATCATTGAATCTATTCAATTACTTGATTCAAGTGTAACGCACTCGTCACGCAGATTTCCGGTTATCTGACCTCATCACGATAAGTGATAAGGCCTTCGTGTTCATCGGTGATGTTTCCTTATAAGTTGGAGGTCCGATGTCGGTAGGTTAGCGGACGCAGTTTGCAAATACAGAAATGGTTGAAGGTTGCCAAAAGTGAATTTGCAGTTTGCCGTGCGGGAATGGGTGCTGCGAATACCTACTGCATCGCGCCCCTTTGATTGTTATGTATAGAAATGACATTATCAAGGGGCGCTAATCATGAAGGTCATTCTTTCAATAGCCTGTGCTATCCTAGCTATTCAGCTTAGCTTTGCGCAGAGCAACCGAAGCTTTAATTTGGAACCGGTAGAAAACCCATTGCTACCGCAATCGGACGGGGATGCTGTTCTTCCAGAAACAGTACTCGATCCCGAATCTTATGACCTTGAGCGAGACACACTACTTTCGGCTCACCGTACAGCGCTCTTAAATGAGTTCATCCTAGTTGCATCTAAGCGAAGTTTTGGGCGGGGCTGCAGGTGGCAAGGCTCGATTCGGCAAATAGCCGATTTCGACCGAAACACTGATACGATGGTAATGGGATGCAAGGAAGATGCGAATCTATCGTCCACAATCAGATTCCCTAATGCTAGCGATAGATATTCTTTGATTCAAGAGAGTGGGTGGGTTGACTGGGTACGTTTTTCTAATGACGGCAAAAAATTGATCTACTGCACGCGATGGGGGGGGAACAAGCGGACTGTTTTTTTGTACGATTTCGAGAGTGGTGAAAAAGTAGAACTACCGATCGATAAATCAATTTGCTATGCGCGTTTTATTGATTGGTACGATGATTGGACTATCGCATACTCCTATCGTGAAGGGCGGGGGAAAAAAGTTCTAAATCTTAGAACTATGGATACAATCAGGGAAATTGATCCTGGACTGGGAGCGTTTCAAGGAAATTCAGAACCGGTCATTCCAGCTATCAAATTAAAGACTACTAGTAATAGCAGCCCCAATGGCTACGCTATAGCGGGGCCTAACGACATTACAACTTGGGTGTATAGTCAACGAACTGGGGGCTCATCGATACTAATCTCGCCAAGCGGTCGGTGGCTGTCCATTGTCCAAGGAGCTAGAACCCACCTTATTCACCTAAAGAGTATTATGGACTTGGGGCTCGATCTCGTGCCGAGTATCACATTCAAGATAACTGAAGCGGAACTTGCCGAACTTGCCGCATTGGATTCTGGCAACTGGTATCTCGATGTATCTGGTTCCATTAGAAACCCGTTGCTCGATAATGCCATCGTTGGTGCTGATCAAGATACAAACTATGGCCGCTTCAAGCTTGTTGGATGTGGTACTGATTTTATATGTGACGCAATTCCCATTGCTCCCACAGAAACGGCAAATGAGGCTTATGAAAGGTTTACCGGGCACTTAAGTCAGGACTTGGTCGCACACTCCATCGAAGATAGTAATGGTCAGTCAGCAGAACTTGAGACCGAACCTCTTTGGTTGGTTTATAAAGGCAGAATATAATCTTGGAGACGCGCTTCCGTCAAAGTGGTACTATCATTCACGCCCCCCTCGATTATGAGCGGAAATTACGAGCGTCGGCTTTTATGTGAGGGGGGCTTTATGTGTCAGTCTTCCTAATGCTGTAACCAAAAGCATCAGCAGAAGTTGGTGGAGAAACACTCAGCTTGAATGCATGCACGCACTGCTCGGGTTGTGTAACGCAAGTGTCACGCAAAATAGCGATGTTCTGCGTTCGTCCTGCATTATGATGACCTAAATTGACCCGCAGAGGCCCCGAAAAACCTCGCATGTTGTATTTCTGCGCACGTTGGTAATGATGAGGTCGGGAGTTCAATTCTCCCTCGCGGCACCAGCTTAACTCTTTGATAGACAAGCAATAATGAGTTTCTACTGCGTCGTTGCAATTGCGCGTGTGTAACGCAGGTGTAACGCAAACTTAGAATTTTCTATCAAAAACTAATATGAGCCAACTTCGTACACTCCAAGATTTCCCATGTTTCAAAGTTCAGACTATGACTTTGGGGATCTGCTGAAACTCTCTACTGAACTGATCTAATGTGATTTTGGCGATTCCGTAGAAGTGGCTGGCTACTCTGTTGATGACAATTTTGTTCAACCGACCCCATCACTACCGATGATGGGGTTGGCGTAGGTGCTGTGCTGAACTATCTGGCCAAACGACTTCCGGATCTCAATAACGGTCATGACCAGGGGTAGCTGAGGTCCAGTCTGGCCTGCAGAGTTGTTCCGATTGGTTCAGAAGTACATCCGCGCCGAGTAATTCCGCATCAATTCCTGGAAGCGTTCTACCAACTAGTATTGTGAGGCGGCATCTGATTGTTTCGAATTCAGTTTAAACAAAGTTGGTGCTTTTGTGTTCTTGACGGAATATCGTCCGCGCGACGCGCGTCTCAGGCACCCCCAGGACTTTTTCGACGTATGGCGTAAAGGAAAACCATCAGTAGGGTGATGGTCAAAATAGTGAATATGAAAGCATTCGCGTCCAATCCAAGGATTTGAGTTTCGACCCCTTTGGCATCTACAAGTGCGCCGCCATAGAGCGGCGCTGTTAGGACCGCCAGCCAGAACCCGGAGACAAATGCCAATCCGATGACCGTGGGCAGAATGAGACTGTCACGAACCCATACGAAATATAGGCTGAGCGCTGCCATGGAAGCGCTAAAGAACAAAAACCACGCGCCATGTAGACGGGCATGGGCGCTCCAATGAGGGTTTAAAAGATGTGTTTCATTCAAATCGGCGATGGCCGGGACGATCCCGTAGATCAATATCACTACGGTCAGAGCGCCTTTCGCGACAAGCAAGTATTTTGACGTCATGACCGTTCTCTCAATTGGAGTGTCTTTGATTGGCTGAAGCGGTCAAGAAGCGACGCGCTTCTTCAACAAACAAATCAATCCGCTCACGTTGCATTGGCCGTCGGCGTATGGATATCCAGATCTGAACCGTCCACGGTGTTGGGCGCTCAACTAGCGGCACGAGGTTTTGGTTGTCTTCGGCCAGCAAGGTTGGCATGAATCCAATCCCGAGGCCTCGCTCGATCGCGGAATTCAGGGCAGATTTGGACGACGATCGAAAAACAATGTTACGGGCAGGCACATGGACACGTAGCCATGCATCGGCATCATCTGCTCCAATATTTGGGTAACTGCAGACAAAGGCATGATCTGCTAAATCTGTTAGCTTTTTCAGCTTTCCGCGAGCTCTCACATAGTCTGAACTTGCATAGAGATTCATTTCCAATGTCGTGAGTATCTGCGCGGGATGATCCGGCGTAGCGATGTCATGCAAGCCAAATGCAATGTCAGCGTTTTCAGCTGCTGGGTCATTCGTGCTGTCAAGGTCGAGAAACGAACACCAGAGGTCTGGATACAACTGTCGCAAGGGAGGAAGTGCCGCCGTTATGAGACACGAAAGAGAACTTGGAGCCGCGATTGTGATCACTGAGCCAGGCGAGAGATCCTTTGAAGATCGTTGTTCAAAGAACGCTTGAATATCAGTATCGACATGGCGTACCACACTGATGAGTTCTCGGCCGAATTCAGTCGGTAGATAGCCATCTCTTCTCCTTATGAATATCTTTCTACCCAACCGTTCTTCGAGCGACGTGATTTGGCGCATCAGCGTTGAGCGATGTACGCCCAAATGTTTTGCTGCTCTGGACAGGGTTTGAAGTTCACCAACGAGATACGCTGCCCGAATCTCGGTCCAGTTCATATCATTAATGATTGTGTTTTGTATGGAGCTCGACAAATCCACGCCTTTCTGGCGGGCAATATCCATGAACGGCGCACCATAGAATAGTTCCTCAAAAGAGCATCACGTGTGCGAGATGTCCGGAGCGCTCGCCATGTTTGTGTTTGCCGGAGGCAAGATCGGCACGTCATCACTATGCATGTGCGCACATGCGCATCTACGTTGCACAGAGAGACATTCCGGCCACTTCTATTAGCCCATGATGGAACTAGGCTGATCGATGGTGGCCTTGATTTGAAGCGTTCTGAAAAGAAAGTCGACCAATTGCGCATGCCGTCATCTCGTTCACCTCTGTCTTTGCTGCGTGATGATGTCGTGTCTTTGGGCGTGGATCTAACTGGTTCCGAATGGGAAGAGTTTGCCAGTGTTTGCATCGAAACCAGCTACGAAAAACGAGAAACGATTTTTCAAGACGGTGTCGGACCTGAGTATTTGCTCTTTATTGCCGACGGCGTGTGCGCGGGGCAGGCGACCCAACCTGACGGGCAGACCGTTGTGGCTCGTTTCTTCGAACCAAGAGACTTCTGCGCCAAGATACGATTCACACGGCGGGGTTATACAAGCACGAACACGATTGTGGCGACGACACCTGTTGAGGGCGTTCTGATCCCAATGGATCGGTGGCGAGAAGAGCATCTGGAAGGTGAGCGTATCGGAAAATATGCGCGTCAAAAGATGATGATGGCGCACCATTTTGACATCGACATTATCCAGGTCAAAACCCTCAATCGGACGGTGGAGTCTTATGAGTTCCTGAGAGAGCATCAGCCAGGTGTTCTGCGATCGGTCCCGCAGAGGGTTATAGCGCAATTCCTCGGGATAACGCCTGAAGGTCTCAGCCGGTTTCTGAAGGCCAACCCCCAGTATATAGACTGATCGGCAGTTAGGGATTTAGTCGTCGAGCACACGCTCTGGCAGGTGAATGAGCCCAGATGTGAAGTCGCTCAGCGTTTCTAGGGGTGATGGTTGCTCAGCATTGTCAGCGCTTTGAAGTGTTTGTTGAGCAAGCCTTGCTTGTTGCATGATCCTTATAAGTGTTGGGGATGAGGCAAACGCTGAATGCTGGGAGCCATCGCCAAGTTCAACATCTGAGAGGTCGATCACGGCAATGCCAAGCTGTTGAAGCGTTGGAATATGGAGCCCTTCACCAACGCGCGCATGTCCTCCTCGAAGCCGGTCTGAAAATTTAAGCGCGCCATCATCGGACGCCACAAAGACAATAAAGGGATCTGGTCTCGTCGAGAGTTTACCGACTTGGCGTTTGAATACGTCGACATCTATGTCGGGTGAGGCAAGGACAAGTGGCGAGACCATATTGAGAATGTCATCGCGTCCCATCAGGCTTAGCTGTCGCAATCCCTCCATCACCAGGAGGGTGCCCATAGAGTGGCCCATAATGAAAATCGAGTCCGCTTCTGTTTCCGAAATCTGCACCAATAGGTCCACAAATCCATCGCGCGAGAACTGGACGCTGTCTCTGTCGTAAAGGTAGCCGAGTGTGTGTCCCTCGGAAGGCCAGGAATAGTGAACAGGGACGGCGTCTGCTTCAAAGTCGGCCACGAGTTGGCCGATACGGTAAATGCCATTTGAGTAAGGAACATTGTATCCATGCACAAAGACAAAGACCGTCTTGGAAGGACCGACCAGCTGGAGCCTTTCGTTTAGCGTATCTGAGAAGCTTGATCTGTCGAGGTCTTGAAACCCGGTAATCGCAAACTCTTTTTGAATGTCGGGAGTAGAGGAAGGATATTTCACTGAGCCTGGGTTTCGATTGTCAGGCACCCAGATGGCAACGTCGTTGTATGACAAGCTTTCGGCGCGACCGTCGCCATATCTTAGTTGGGGGTCATCAATGGGTTGCCGGCTGGTGACAACAAGGACGTTGTGACTTGCGCCAAAACTGCCGGAGGGCGCGATTAGTGAAAGTGAGGCAGGGGCCGTTGAACACGCTGCTATGAAGACGCTGAAAAGTGCAGCAAGGCTGGCCAGTTGGATCAAAAGATACGGAGAACCCCCTCGATCAGACCCAGACATAGCCATTGGCAATTTGGACTTAAAAACGAGACGAGGGGGCATCTGCAACCAGGTGGTCCGAGTGTCGAGAGGACTAAGAACCGCGAGTGGCGTCACCAGTCCCGGCCTCCAATTATGGTCCTGAACGTTGAGAGACGGCAATTCGACTGAATGCACATGAGGGTAACACTGGGCGCACATCTACAACTCTGTTTGGCTGTTAGATGTTAGGCGCGATGGCGACCTCGTCTACCAGCCCCTTTAAAGCACTGTTGCGTTTAATGAGAGTAATCGCCCGGTTTTTTGGTGCCCTATGTGACGGTGGTGATTGTCGCGAGCGCTTCACTGGTGGCGATCATGATCACCCGCGCCGCAGTAAGAAAACTTCCGATTAGCGCAATCTATCCCAACCCCTTCGAGAGCGTCCTTATAGTTGCACCTTTGATTGCGGTGTTCTCGCTTATTCCGGCGATCCTCGCGACGATCATTGTGCAAAGAGGCGACCCAAGCAAAGCGATACTGCGCTTTGCCCTTTTTGGACTAGGCACCAGGCTGATCGTTATGCTGGATTTTCTGTCCTTGCCCAAAGGTACCGGTCAGTGGGGTCAGCTCATGGGGGAAGAATTGCTGAAGCACTCTTGGACGATATTGATGTTTGGGGTTTCCGGGCTTTTGGGAGGGACAACGTATGGACTTGCTAGAAAACAGATTTTGAGATTGATCTGACGCCCTTGGACGAGGCTTGGAGATCCGAGTTTGACCTTACATCTTCAATCGGTGTGCTCTGCGCACCAAATGTGCATCCAGATCACTTGTCGAAGGAATACTGCGCTGTGAGCATAAGCTCGAAACTGGAATTTCCGTCCAATGAATACAGGAATGTAGATGCTAAGAATTCTCGGCTTACCAGCAACAAATAGTGCAACCTCCATCAATGCCGCGCTAACTCGGCACGCTATGTCGGTTATCCAGGCGGATCTCGGCGAGACTGCCGCGTATCCAATCCTACGTCTCGACGATTTTGAGATGCCGATCTATCGATCGGATCGAGAAGAGGCACACGGTGTTCCAGATCTCGCTCAGCGTTTCCTCGATGAAATCGGGTCGTCAGATGGCATCATCATCTCCTTCGCGGAGCACAATGGGAACTACACCTCGGCGTTCAAAAACGTCTTTGATTGGGCGAGCCGAATTGATCAGAAAGTATACCAAGGAAAACCACTGCTTTTGATGTCGACATCGCCTGGAAAAAGGGGAGGTGCGGGCGTTTTGGAGATCGCGGCAAAAGGAGCGCCATTCTTTGGCGGCGATGTCTGCGGGATCTTTTCCCTTCCAAGCTTTGGCGAGACCTTTGACCAGGACAAAGGATGCATCCGTGACCGGGTGAAATCTGAAGAGCTATCGAGCTTATTGACGTCGTTCGCGAAGAGGGTGGTCGGCGTCGATGTTTAAAGCATTGGTGGGGAGATTGGTCGTAATCCGAATGCATAATTGGAGCGATGAAGTAGTTTGACCAGATCGGTGACAAGCCCGCGCATCGCCGCGATCAGCCTGTTCGCCTTTTTTGCAATGGCTTGGCTCCCTCTAGGCCAGCAATCCTTCATGGTCGATCATTGGATGAAGATAGGCGCTTTCCTTGCACCTACTCTCATCTTCTTTGGGTTCAAAACGCGCTCTGACAATACATCGTACTGGGCCATGGATGTGTCGCTCATGGCTTGCCTGCTAACGGCGTCCTACTTGGTGCATCAAGTAGAGGAACACTGGGTTGATCTGCTTGGGCGTCCGTATCCTCTTTATGAGTTTTTGAACGGTTTGATCGCGTCTTTCTTTGGAGAAGACAAATATGGAATTCTGACACGCGAAGGGATTTTCTACATCAATGCTGGCATGGTTTGGACAGCAGGTTTCTTGGCGATCCTAACGAGCCCGCACCAGGTTTTTCCCTCCCTCGCCATGGCCGGAATAATGTTCGTGAATGGCATTGCCCACATCTTGAATGCCGTCATCGCCTTTGAATACAACTCTGGTTTAGCGACTGGGCTTGTCCTCTTTCTACCCCTGAGCATCACCATCTTTAGAGCGTTGCATGCATCGGGCACGGTTAGTCTGCGCCTGATTGCAGCCGGCATTCTTTGGGGATTCATTGGACATCTTCTACTGTTCGGCGGCCTGTTCGCCTCCCACGTCTTTGGCGTGGTACCCGTGCCAATCTACTACATTGTACTTATTGGCTGGGGCGTTGTTCCATCATTTGTGTTTCGCTCAAATGGCAGCGGACGGGTCTGATACATATTGCGGGCCTAGTCTAAAAGCGGCGTCCCCCTCAGCAGATCAGCTTTGGTTGGCATTGAGCAGAGGTGCGTAAAGTCAAAGATGTCGGACAATCTTAACCGACATCAATGCTTGCGCACGGTGCATGTGCAAGAATGCAACAAGAAGAAGGGTGGCTTCATCGTGCCGTGAAACGGCGCGCTCTAATCTATCGAGGGGATAGTGGAGATGGAGAACTGGACGGAAGTAAAGACGGCGTTTCTGCTTGGGCAAATGGGAACGGTGTCGGCGACGGCTGATGCAATTGGTGTGCACAGGGCTACTGTTATTCGCAGAGTGGAGTCGCTTGAAGCGCAGCTTGGCGGTAAACTCTTCCAGCGTCATGCAAAGGGCTACACGCCCACCGAGCTTGGATTGGAACTGATCCGCGTCGCTGAAAAATCGGACGACAGTTTCAGGTCTCTCTTGGTGAGGGCAAAGTCCCAAGATGACGACCTTAGCGGCGACTTTGTCGTCTCGTGCCCGGAGATCCTTGATTACCACATGTTCTTCGGAGTGAAGACATTCAAGTCGATGCACCCGGACATTTCAGTTCACTTCAAGCCGAGCGATGAAGTATTGAAACTGGAATATGGCGACGCTGACGTTGCTTTGACACTGGGCCGTGCGCCTGATCACCCTGATTATGTCGTCCGACATCTGATGGACATGCCGATTGGCTTGTTCTGCTCCATACTCAAGTCAGCCCATGAGTTGGGCGAGGGAGAAGACGTCCAATCACCTTGTCATTGCAGGTTCGTGCGATCAGAGAAGGCGGTCTATGGTGATGTGATCGAGACCTGGATCGAAGAAAACATTCCGGCCGATCAAATTGTTCTGACGTCGGCAACGACTAGCGGGGCCAATGACGCCGTACTCTCTGGTCTCGGCGCAGGGTTTCTTCCGTGTTTTTATGGGCGCCGTATAAACTCTCTTATTGAGGTCATGCCGCCATCCCCTGATTGGGTCGTTCCGATTTGGGTCGTCACCCATGTCGACCTTCATCGCAGCGCCAAGGTTCAGAGCTTTCTATCTTTGATCAAGAATCTTCCAAACCTTCAACGCGAACGCCGGGCGCTTCCGATGAACACAATCCAAAGGGAAAGCCCTTGCGCGACATGCAGTGCATATTGTTCGAGGTATAGTCGCTGACCCGCGCACCTTCTGTGCGGTCTGTCATCTTTTAAACGGCGAAACTGTCGAGGATCATTTGCGACTGTTGAGTCGAATGATTGTTAGGATGAGCTCTCACGCCATCACCCATTTATGCGTATAAAGATCGCGCGAACCAAACAACTGAGGAGGGTCGACATGTCAGAATCCGTCGGTGCCCTGAAGCTTTATCATTTCCCCGGTGCGTGTTCCCGTGTCACGGTTACGGCGCTCATCAAACTCGGTTTGGAGTATGAGAGCGAGATCATCGACATCACAAAGGGGGAGCAAAAATCTCCCGCTTATCTGTCGGTAAATCCGGACGGTAAGGTCCCGGCTATGCTTGTGGGCCAGGAAGTTCTCACACAAAACGCGTCAATCTTGTTGTTTCTGCACCATCTCTATCCGGCAGGCGGGCTGCTTCCGCAGGTCACCGGCCTTGTAGAAGAAGCTCAGCAAGTATCAGACTTGATTTGGGTGGCGTCGACGGTTCACCCCATGGTGAGACAGGTTCGTGCACCACACCGATTTACGACGGGTGATACAGTCGGCGTCGAAGCCGATGGCAGGGCAAAGATATCTGGCTTGCTGGACTTGTTGGAAGAGCGTTTTGATAGTGGCGACTGGTGGTACGAAGCTGAGTGGTCGATTATTGATGTCTATCTTCATTGGTGTCTCAGCACCGCTGTAAGTGCTGGCCTAGACATTCAACCCTATTCGAATGTCAGCTCACATTTTGAAAGCGTGTTGGCGCTGCCCGAATACGAAGAAGCTTTGGTTCGTGAAGCTTCAATGCCCCGGTAATATCGCTGGAGTGTCGTGTTTGGTATTCGTCTATCTGTCCTGCTGACGATCTGGTCGCCACGATCCGCAGTCGGGGTATCGAACGTTTAAGTTTTAGCGTTTGATTTGAGGAACCGGCTTAGTCCTTCCGGGGTAATTCCAATGAACTGAGCGACGGTCTTTTGCGGTACGTTTTTTAGTATGTCAGGCTGATACGTCTTCAAAAAATTATAGGACTCGGCTGTTCTGTTGAGAGACCTAACGTGCGAGATGGCGGCATTCAGTAGATACCCCTCAAACATTTTTTGCCGAACGAATTGTCCAAATAGCGTGCCCTCCAAATACTCTCGGTGCCAATTTTCGAGGGGTATCAACACGCCTTCGACCGGTGTAATCGCAACAATCTCGCTTTCGTCACCGATGATGCGACCTCCTTCAGTGACTTTAGGGGTGAGTTTGGGCAAAGGTGCGCTGATATCACCGGCTTCGTGAAAGCGCGGTATAACGCGTTGGCCGTCATTTCCTGTGATCTCTGCGGCGGTTATGCCGCTGGTAATATACAGGATGTTTTCAGATGAGATCGGAAAATCACCATTCACGCGCCTTCGGCTGATGACCTCCTTGGGTCGGAACGCCTTTTCGCTATAGCTTCCAAGACAGGTACTCAACTCAGAGGGTGAGAGGGAAATGCCTGCCTCTTCTATGTTTTTGTGTAGGATGGAAAAGGGTGTCTTCATGCGTTGCTGTCTTTTTTGAACGATAGGTCCTGTGGCCTGACGTATTCAAGGAGACAGTGGGTTCATGGTTTCTCGCTGACAACGTCATGGTGCGATTTTCCCATGAACGTACGATGTAAGGGAACGAAATTTGTAAGATCCCGACCCGATCGGTTTCATTGCCCAAAATTCAGGGGCAATAATCCCAGCAATGACGTCCAGTCGTCGTATTGGACTCAACGTTTCTCTGGGTACAAGAAGGTCACCGGTTCAGATGTCACTTTGTTCGGCCGGTTCTCGTTTTTGTGCTCGAACAGGTCGCGGGCAATTCTAGCGACGGTCTGAGGATCCTCGGTGTGGATAAAGTGGTTTGCGTCGACAAACACAACTCGACCATTCGGCAGAAGATCAGGTGCATCAAAGTACTCTTCAGGGTGCTGCCCTGGGTCTCTTATTCCCTGCAGGATGAGCACGGGCATGGTCATATTTGGGATCGTGTTTTCTATACGAAACTCTCGTTCGATTTCGAAGCTCGTGCCTTGAAATGTCCGCGCAGCCGCTTCGGCTGTCCCAGGAAACTGGAACTCCCATTCAAGACGAGCGAGCTCGTCTTCGGGGACATGCACTGAAACATAGTTGCTGTCATAGATACCTCGAACGACATTGCCGCCTTGCCACTCGGCGGTGGCCATCTGCTCATGAGCAGGGCGTGGATATCCGTGGGGTTTGTCAAAGGATTGCTGCATGCGCAGAAAAGCTTGAATGCGGTCAGGCATGCCATCTGCGGCGATCAAATGATCGCTGATAACGCTCCCCCGATCATGAGTGATCAGATTGAACTCAGTGATGCCGATATTGTCGAGAAGCTTAATCAAGCTCTGCGCGACGGCTGCGTAGCTGACGTCTATTTCTGGTCTCTTGTCTGACTGTCCGTAACCGAGCGTATCGACGGCGATCACATAATAGGTTTCTGCGAGCTCAGCCATCACCTTGCTATAAGCGTACCAGGTGTCTGGATGACCATGGATGAGCAGAACAGCCTCATCTGCCGGATCACCTGCGCTCACAAAGTGCCATACCGCGTCGTTCGCACCTACAAACCAATGGGCGCCAAAAACCCCATTTCCGAGATACTCCAGCTCACCATGACGATTTACCGTACCGGCTGGTGGTTCAGCTGCTGGATAGCGATCTTCGTCCTCAACAAAATAGGGAAGGGGGTATGGCTCGTGGGAGTATTCTGTCCAGGTCTGAGCCTCGGCACTATGGCTCTCATCAATCTCCGCAGGAGATGTACAAGCGGACAATACCGCGATCGCTATGAGAACAACGCTGCATCTAAGAGTGGCATTGATGGTCACGGGCTCAGATCCTCTATAAAGTCGTCTCACGTCACGCTTCTTCGTTCATCGGATTGGTGTGATCACTTTCAAAAAGTCGCACAGAAGAATTTTGAGAAACAGGGATTACGGCGCGCATGGTCTGCGCGCAGGGCTGACTTAGACGCCGATTAATACGATTGGAGTAAGTCAGTTGGTTCGGAAGGTTCGATCTTGACGCTTAGAAATCAAAACGGCCGACGAGCTCGATACGCACACCTTCACCATCTGATCCATCAAATGTCTCAATCGTATTGTAAATGCCTTCCAGCCCGAATGTGACGCCGTCAATCGGGGTGTAAAAGAGGTTCGCACTAATGCGCTCACCGCTGGAATAGTCGAGATCGCCCGAGCCTGCTGGTCCATCTAAATCGAAGAAGCTTCCAGTAATCGTTGACCGCCAGCGATCTGTCCAAAAATGTTGATATCCGAGAAAGGCACCAAGTACTTCGGTTGACTCAACTTCCCCATCATCGGCAATGATCCCGTCCAAACCGCCCACAAAAGATGAAAAATAGTGTGTAAACCCAGATCCATATTGGGTGCCGAATGAGATGTTGTTTTTTTCAGATCCTGTGAAAGGCGTTTGAACTCGTCCGGAGAGTTGGACCCCGCCTGTAAAGTCAGTGTCCGTATCAGATTTGAGCTGAACGCCTAGACCAGCGATGCGAAGATATCCCCAGTCACGTCTAAGCTGTGCAAAGGCGACCAAATTCGGGATTGATTCAGACGCAAGGAGATCTGTTGCACCTCCAAGGTCTGCAGCAGGGTTTTCGATGCCGATCCCCCAATTGGAGCCTTGGCGTTCCCCGCGAACATAGTAGATGCCTGGATTTCTGAGGACTGGAACCGCGAGGGGGCCGCCTGGATCAGCCGTTTCAGGGAACGAAAACACATCAACAAATCCAGACCAAAATTGACCGATCTTCAGCGGACCCAATTCTGCGGCGGCATGGCGCAATCTCAGATCAAAGTCGTTGGTGAATTCATCGCCGTCGCCAAAGAAATCAAACTCAACAAATGTACGAAAATCGCCGAGCTTTGTGGGAGCTCGAAAGTCGAAATTGACCCTGCTGTGACGCGCATGAATCGCAAATTGATCCGTGCCATCGTCGACTGTTCCATCTAAGGGGATTGTTGGGGGCGTGCCAATAAACTGAAAACCGGCATTGTCGGGATCGAAGTTAGCGTTGACTTGAACAAGACCGCCTACTCGAAAAGACCCTCCGGTTCCTGGAACTGTGATGGAGCGATCAAAGTCTCCAGCTGTGACTAACGCATCATCTGGAAACCGTCCAATTGGCTGACGAGACGCAAATACGCGCGACAGAACACTGTCTTCTGGGTCCGTTTCAGCTTCATTGGGCGAGGGGGCGCTCCTTGCGGGTACTCTCACGACCGTATCGGGGTCCATATCTTGAGCGCTTGAGCTATCGCCCGACTGATCGGCTTGCGCACCAATCAGGGTTTCGACCAATGCTCGTAACTCTTCGACCTCTTTGCGAAGCGCTGTTACCTCGTCATCATCGGTTGATTGAGCAATCGCAACAGACGGGCTGAGTATCAAGAGTATGGTAGCTAACGAGATCAGTCTCGAAGAGTTTGTGCTCGGACGGAATGTCGACATTAGCCTTTTTCGCTTCCCTTGGTTTGGCGATGAGACAGGCTAAAGGTCTGACTGCAGCGTATCGGTGGCTCAAGGCGCTGTTGTGCGCATGTGCTGTGCAAACCAGAATTGGCGGACGAGTACGCATTGGGAGGATTGGTAGGCTAGACCTGCATGATAAGCCCGCATCTGAGGTCGAAACCGCTTCATCATTTTGGGTCGTTACCAGGCGCGCAGCGCGTGTGCATTCGTGGACCTTTGAGCCGCACGCCAGCTACGCCAACGTGCCCTACGAGATTGGGATCGAACGGGCTCGCAATGGATCTCCTACGATGCAGCAGCTCGGTCGTCAGTCTCGTCAAAATAGTCAGCAAGATGAAGTGCGCAGAAGAAGGACTCTCTTATGAAGAAGCTCTCCAATCGTATGATATTGGCAGTTCTGCTTGGGGGCCTGTCATCGCAACTTAGCGGCTGTGCTCAAACACCAGATACTACGGCTCCCACCGCAAGCACCGTTCCCCAATTGGCCAACGAGGCGTTCGCGCCCCCGACGAAGTCTCAAGACCAACAAATGGACAAACGGAACACCGTTCCACAGGACTTTGAAACTCACATAATTGTAGCAGACGAAGCCGGCCGCGCACGGGCAGAGCGGATCATGGAGCTCTACGAAATATTCGCAACCAACCCAACGGGCGAAACGTTAAGGCCGTTTCTATCGGATCGATATATCCAGCACAGCACGGGTGTTCCGAATGGACGAAACCCGATCGCAATGCTGTTTGCCTCTTCGGTGGCTCAGTACGATGTGAAAATCGATGTTCACAAGATCATTGTTGTCGGTGATTGGGCCATGGCTCACGTCAACTTTCGAAATGTCGATAATGCAGAGCCTGATGATCTCGGAACTGCAGCGGTTGATATGTATTTCTTTGGGCCTGACGGACGCGTCGAAGAGCATTGGGATGTGCTGCAACAGGTCCCGACACATTCTGCAAATGCGAACGGGATGTTCGTCAAATTCTTCCAAGGGGAATAAGACATGAAACGCGTTTCACTCCTTGCTGCGTCGTGTCTAGCTGGTCAGACACTTTTCGCCCTTTCCGCATTCGCTCAAACACCGCCGCCTCCACCGGCGCAAGATGTCGAGATGCGCTATTATGACCGCCACAAGATCGATGTCAGCAATCTCAGAGACTTCTATGAAAACCTTTTGATCGCGGACGCCATGATACATGCTGATGCGATGTTCGACGCAGAAACAAAGTGGAAGTTAACACTCTACCAAATGATCCGGGCTGGGAGTAATCATCACCAAGCTCGTAGCGCCTACCAACTCTCATTGCTTGGCGTCCCTCGCGACGAAATCATCGCGCTCTGGTCGACCGATTATGTAGCGTCGATAACAGACACGCGTATCCGTTCGGCGTTTGAATACTTGGATGCGGCAGCAACTCTTCCAACGCGGGTAACGGCTGACACCCACGCCGCTTTGAGATTACGTTTTGCTGATCGTCAGATTGTAGAATTGTTCGAGCTGACCGGCATCAATGCGGCGATGGCGGTTCATGATCAGATCTTACCGATCGCAACTGACCAAGAGACGATTGACTGGGCAAATACCAATCTCGCAAGTGTTGGATGGACTGCCGGTCACAATGCGGCATCCCCAGACGAGCGGCGAGCCAATCCATTTGTCGGAGGCATGATTAAAGCCCTTCACGATGAGTTTGTTGCAGATTGGACGCCCGGCGATCTCACCGCAAAGGCACCAAAACTGACGACGGATTTTCTCAATCAGATTACAGGTTACGGCGTTTCTCCGCTCACCTTTGATGGGGATCAGGATGGTGTCGCTGAGCCTTTTGACTTCTATCCAACGGAATATCTTCGCTGGGAAGACCCTGAAGCAAACGCTGCCAACCTTCCTCCTGCCGTGACACCGGCATTCAATGTGTCGGCTTACGACTATGCGTTCTTTGCGCCAGCCTCCGTTCCAGAAACGAGCTATCCATTCAGTGACCGGCATAAGCTCGACAATTCATGGAGTCGAAAGAGCGGTCTTGGGACACTCGGCATGGATGCGTATTTGCTGCAGAGGGACCGCGCCATTTCCTTAGAGATGAAGTGGTCGCTTTTCTTCGTCTATCAATTGGCGAGCGGCTGTGTTCACTGCCAAGCGCACGGTGCGTACGGCATCTTCCAAGAGATAGAAGATGCCTATCTTTATGATGAAGTGCCTCAAGCTGAGCTTCCTGCTGTCGCGGCAAAAATCAGATCACTGATGGACTTTGAGCGCGCGGCACATTTGTCAGATGGTGAAAAGGCGGCGTTCCGTCTAGCGCGTGACGCCGGGACGTCTCCCGGCCGTACGACTGCGGCTCATATCGAAGAGCTCAGGCGACATTACTCAAATGAAGTTATCCAGGAGATCATCGCGACGCTTGTCCTGACACCATGGTTGTCGACGGTCATGCAGTCGCAAGCGACGGTTACCGACCAGAGAAGTATGTCTTGGACGCTGAGACACCTTGGACCGGCAGGGTGGAACGCGGGCGTACATACCGGTTTACCGAACGAGCAACGCCCTTATCATATGAGCCAGTTCAATGCGTATATAGCTGGCGAATTGTTTGCCGGAGACGTTGCTGATGGCATCAGCGAGTGGATTGGTGTCCATGTGCCTCTCGCCGTTGATGCTGATGGAGATGGTGTCGAAGACGCGTTCGACGGTTTTCCGAGCGATCCTACTCGGTGGGCGGATACTGACCGCGACGGAATTGAAGATGACGTCGATGACGATATCGACGGCGACGGTATCGAGAATGCGCAGGAAGTCGCGGCAGGGACGTTTCCCTATAAATCTGACTCCGACGGCGATGGAATATCAGATTTGTCGGAGGTCCAAGCAGGTACAGACCCGGTTGACCCAAGAAGCCTCTGAAATCGCGGCTACTTAGATCGGATTAAGTCGTTCAAAATCTAAGCCTATTGAAGAGTCAATCGAGAGTGATTTTTTATGGCCATGCGTATTGGTCTTGAAGACATATACGCAGAGAGCAATAGTGGTTTGGGAGCTCGGTTCTCTAATTGCTATCGGACCTTCAGACCATGCGCTGTTCGGCTCGCAATTACTTAGCGTCAACTGAGCGTTCTTTGGTCATTGGGTTGATGTACCAAATTGGCGAGGACCAGGCTCTCTCTTGGATTGTCGTCGGCAGGTCAGATCTCGGCGATACGCCAAGTTTCAGAGCGTCCCAGGTAGACCACCGACAGGTTGGGTTTTCGAGTACGCGAACATAGTAGAACGCATCCTGTGTGGGGTCGAACTCTGGATCGCGCCAAAGCTGGATAAGTTCATCGGATCCTCGATCATTGCTGATAGAGCAATCGGTCAGATCAACCCGAGCGCCATTGTCAGCGCATCTGTGGATCTCTGAGTTTGGGATCATTCCGTCGGAGCAAACAACGTCATAGACCGTTTCAAAATACTCGCCGTCGCGAACATATCCTTTGATAATTTGCACGCGCTGAAGAGGTGCACCCAAACTGTCTCGAACAGCCCAGACTAGGAAGCTTGGATGCTTGCTATCTTCATTCAGCAAATCCCCTCCCATCGGCACACCTGACGCATAGGCATTCGAGATGAGGGTCGAGGACTGGAGCATGTCCTCAGTCCAATCGTGTCCAGCAAAGAAGCGAACTTTGATCCGTGGTCCTGAGGTTGCGAATGTCTCCTTCCGTCAAAAGGCATCATAGATGGCCTCACGCGTGTTTTCTTTGGCCCAGACACCTGCCAATCCGGATGCGCCCCACTGATCGTAACCGCGCGCTGCAACATAGCTTCGCCCATCTATTTCCTTTGTGAGCGAAGGCAAGAACCGGTTGGCTAAGCTCTCTCGAATGCCAGTGAGCGGTACTGAACCTCTGTCCTCGGGATTTGAGTCCAATACTCCAACCTTTGCGTGGTAGGTCTCCTCATCGAGGGACGGTGCAGCGACATGCGTGTCAGACGATCCGATCAGTCCAAACTTGTAAGGATTGAGGACACCGTCCTCTTCCAATGTGAGACCGCGAAGATAGGCGTCTCGGACATAACTGCCTTGCGGTTCACTCTCTAGGACTGTCGCAACGCGAAAGGGCATAATCTCAAAGTCAGCCCATTCATCCCTTGTCGAAAGGAGAGGGTGGGTATCGGAAGTCCCTTTAACTTGAGTGATCTCGACCAAGGGCTCGTTTCGAAGCCTCTGCTCCGCATACTCATCATCCAAAGGATTACCGGCCCAGTCTTCCAGTTTGAACATTTGGCCGTTCGACCCGTTGGAATTATGGGGGATTGCGAGGCTCTCAATTCCCTGCGCGCGCAAGCCATCCATCCAATCCCAAAGGCCTTCGGGGTTTTGAGAATGAAATCTGGAGAAAGGCTCTTTTGGAAGATTGTCAGACGATCTGAAGATCACGTTGCGGTGCAGGTTCCCAAGGTCGTTGCTGGATGTTGTGTACTCGTATCCGACAAAGGTGGTGAATGTTCCGGGCTCGTAATAGGTGTCAGCGGCGCTGATTGTGTCGGCCCAGGCGTCTTGTGTGATTTGGGCAATCTCCTGGCGATCGACGGATCCGTCGCGGATACCTGCAATCATTTCTGGTATGAACCGCGCAAAGGCCAAATAGCGTCTGGATTGGTCAGTCCAATGGGTGTCGCCGTCGCTGTTGATATTGTGGACGTAGGCGGAGATTTCGTTCTTGGAGAACTCTGTTGAGGTGTCGGCTGCTTCTTGTACGACCCCCAGAAACATCGCGTGATCTGTTACGCCGTAAAAGTCGAGCGGACGCTCCAATTGCATGTCAAAACCGGACGGGTGGCTGATGGCCTCACCGCGGGCAAATCGATAGGCGTCCGATGGTGACGCTGTCGTTCCAAATGCGTATGCGTCGAACGACAGAGCGGTATGTACGTGGAGGTCCCCAAAATAAGCGTTGCGATCTGAGTTGGGACGGTCTTGATAAGAACTCTCCGATCCGGTGGAGCTGACCGATACCACGTCTTCATTAACGTCTAGGATCCTTTCAGGAAGATCAGAGAGCGGGATCGCATCATCGCGTAGTTCCTGCAATTGCTGATATTCGCGTAGCGTTTTCAGGTAGGGTGCGCTGAAATGGACGCCGGCTGCAACCAACGCCACGAGAGCTCCGATCAGTATATAGCGCTCCTTCACCATCTGCCTCGCTCCCTCTTTCTCTTCTCATCGCTCGAATTCTATCATTATGCTAATGTGTTCTCACACTAAAAGTGCGACCCGCTCGATCGTCCAGAACGTAGCGTAGCAGCCTGTTACACAAACGACGCTGCGCTCCAGATAAGCGTTTCTTTCTCTCAGAACGGCGTACCCGATTGCGCCAATGACCCCTAAGCCAGCGACGATGATAAGCTGTCCAGCTTCGATGCCGATATTGAATAGAAAAAGGGCCGGGAGAATTTGATCCTTGGGTAGCCCGATGTCACCCAAGGCACCTGCAAATCCAAATCCATGCAACAAGCCAAGTCCGAACGCCATAAGCCAGGGTGCACTCTTTGTAAGTTGGGAGCGCATAGCTTCCGGTAGCAGGTACTCTCGACATAAGAAGAGAATGGATAAGGCGATCAGCGCCTCGACCGGTCTTTGAGGCAAGTAAGCGATCTCGAGGACTGACAGCCCCAAAGTCAGACTATGCGCAAGCGTAAAGGCCGTAAGCGTTTGTATCAGTACGATCGGTGTTCGGACAAATAAGAATAGGCAGATAACAAACAGGACGTGATCGATCCCAAAGATTAGATGTTCAATCCCAATTCTGAAGTACTCAAGAGTTCCCGACTGAGCATTGTCAAAATCGATGCGTGAAGATCCTGATCGCAATAGAGTGCTGATGGGAGCCCGATCTATCAATCGCACATCAAGGAAGATCTCCTTTGATGTTCCTGATAGTCCGCTGAACTCTAATTCCAGTATCGCGCTCTCACATTTGAGTGTCCAAGTTTCGGATCGAGATTGGTTGTCGATTGACATCAATGGTGCACTGGTAACCGAACAATCTTCTGGGATGATTGGTGAGATACGGGCGAGGTCGTTCGCATCAATCGAACGTCGCCACACAAATTCGTACTCCAGCGGCTCAGTCTCAGTAATTTGCAGAAAGGCGGGCCGAACCTCGTGAGCGACAGCCGGGCTTGCAAGTGCCAACAGGAAACACAAACTGGCGATCAGTCTCATCATTCGATCACCACATCATATCTGTTCATAAGATCGTTGAAGAGCATGTCCTTGGCGGTGTCCCGTCGCCTGGCTTGAAGATCAATCGCGACTTGTTCATAGGCCCCCTCAAAGTCTTTTGACCGGCGAGGGGTGTGCGCTTGAATCTGAACAAGGTGGAACCCAAAGGACGACTCAAACGGGCCTTGCCAAGTGACGTCATTCTGAGCGCTGAGTGACCAATCGCGAGCCGCCTCCGTCAAACGAACAACAAACTGGGAACCGAAGACTTCGCTGATCTGCCGATACGTTTGTCGATTATAGTTTCGATGCTGGATGAATGGGTCATCGGCAATGTCTAAGCCGGAAGATAATTGGGCAAGTGCACCCTTCGCATCCTCTTCGGGTGTCTCACGCCGCTCATTGCTGAAGAAGTAGTGTGTGAAGGTAAACGTAGCAGGCTCGGTGTAGAGTGCTGGGTCTTTCTCATAATGCGTAAGGACGTCTTGATCTGTAATCTCCTGAACCGACCGCTCTTCTATGAGATAGGTCAGTTTTTGGATGAGGCGGCGGCGTATGACGGGGTCGTCGCGATCCAATTCCAAAAGTTCTGCCTCTCGAACGGCGAGCTCGTCTCTGATCCATTGGTTCGCAAGCGTATCAAATTCCGATTCAGTGGGGAGGCGGTCGAATTCGGTTTGCCAACTCCGTACAAGTCCAATTTGATCAACTTTAGTGAATACAATCTGGTGTTCAGCTCCGGATCGAAAAACACTTGAGAAGAAGAATAACAGACCACCTGCTAGCAAGAAGTAGAAGAGCGGGTCTCTGACGCTCTGTATCAAGAGTGATGGCTTCGGCATTGCGCACCTTTATCTAGCGACGATCCTACGTCGCAGTTGGTTCACCTCTCTTGTGACATGCGAGTTGAGAAAGGGACAATTGCTGAAGTTGTGGTCGTCTCGTAGCCGCTTTGTCCGGACGGAGCATCGAACAGACCGTTTACACGATTGCCAGCGACATCCTCTAACAGAGGGTCCACGACCAATGAGTACTCTGCATCTTGCCAGGGAGTGCTTGGTGTGAAGTGCCACTCTGTTTCTCCAGCACTGACATTGATGCGCCCTGCGAATTGATCTCCGGAAAGGGTTTGAACGCGAACCCTGTAGGCAAGTGACACATGATCATGGATGCCATCCAACTGTACTTGTAGCTGATCCCTGCTTCCAGAAACTGGCGTTTGAAACTCCCAACGCATGGGTGAGGGGGACACTGTGTCTGGGGTCGTCGCAACGAAGGGCTTGGAGAAGGGGGCTGTCATCGCGCAGCCGTCTGCGGAAAGTGCACCGGCACCCACTGTAAGTTTGTAGCGCCGGTCTTTTTCAAGTGCACTGCCGAACTGCTCATTCGCCTTTATTCCAGTTTTGACGCGCCCTGGATTGAGCAAGAGTGTTAGACGGCGGCCATCGCGCGACCACAAATCATAGCGGTTCTCCAAAAATACGCCGTCAATGTCATTTCCACCGTCATCCGTGAGCTTGATCTCGGGGAAGACGGTTTCAGTCTGCATTGGTGCATCGAAATAGATGTAGAACCGTATGATATTCACCGGGATGGAGTTCGCGGTTGGATAGATCTCCGACACCTGTACAGGCGCGTCGGTCTCGCATGCTCTAGCCATCGTCGACGGTTCTGCACAGGACAATAGCGAGAACAGAAACGACGAACTGAACAATGCGCGCCAGACCATATCCAGCTCCGCGGTTCTAACGCCTGACCAGCTCTGGATATCCTTCCATAGGTTTGACCATGTTGTGAAAGCCCAGCGTGGCTGCCTGACTTTCCGGATACGTATAGTCTGGAAAATTATACTCACTCACAAAGTCCGACAGACGGAAGTAAGAGCCTTTGATTTGTGAAATGAGCTCTATCTCTCCAGTGTCGATGTTTCGGCGGAGGACCAGGAGGAATTGGCTATCCTGATTGTCTGCCTGGATGACGCCGCCCATAGGGTGGCGCGTATTCTCAACGCCCATTGTATCGCCTAATCCCTGGAATGCCGTTGTCAGGCCCGGACCTGTTGTAGCTTCTGCGAGGTCTTCCATGCGGATCAGGTTGGCGCTCATCTCGCGATTGATAACTAGGACAAAGTCTTCAAGCCCCTGAGTTTGCGGATTATAGGTTGTGAAAGCGAGCACCTCGACTGGCACATTCCCATATCCAAGTTCAGCGACTGTCGTGCCAATCACATGCGCACCATCGACGAGGCTATCAGCTGGAATGGTGACGAGGGGAGTACATGTATACGCTGCAATAAGCGTCGGTTCCCCATTTATGGACGCCATGGCCATAGCTCGGATCGGTGCGCGCGTTTCGTTCTGGTTATGCGCTGTATGGAACATCTCGATGCTTGAGGAGCGGGCGGCTTCTTCAAAAGGATATTCCAACTGGCGCAGTGTCGAGGCGAACTCCCCGGTAGACAGTCCAGCAATCAGCAACTTTCCATCGCTATACTCTAAGTCGGTCACGGTGAGTGAAGCTGCGGGAATGTCGCGCCAAAAGACGACATCTGTGCTTGCGGGTTCATTGAGTTCTACGCTCGTGACGTCCAGCGCATCGATGTCGACCAGGGAAAGGGTGCCACTCTGCCTGACCTTTATGAGGGCTGGCTTATCGCCGTCGGGATGTCTGACTGTGAGGCTGAGAAATGCCGCCGTCGAAAGCGGATGAACGGCAAGATCATTGTAGGTGATATCCAATGGTGAGACGCCGAGAAACTCGGAAATCCGAGAACCGAAATCCTCAAAGTTGTAGGGCCTCGGCTCATCAATCGTTTCGTTCGCGTCGTCCGGATCAAGCTTGAATGCGTAAACGGTGCCGTCGTCATTGCTAGCTGCAAAGAGGAGGTCTGGACCGCCAAATTCCAATGCACTTAGCGATGGCCCTGATGCGAGATCCACAAGGTTGCTTTGTTCTACCGCAGTAGACAAATTGTCAGGTGATGGGTCTGCATCTGAAGACACACCACCCTGTGAGCAGCCGGCGAGAAAGCACATGCTCGCAGCGACCGATAATAGGCTAAAATTTCGCATCGTTTTGCGCTCCAAGTGACGTCTGAGTAGACCGCCACTCTAAAGTGAGACATTAAAGGACAGCGATAGCTAAAAGGGGTGCCGCAACGCGCATGCCCTGTGCGAACGGGGCGTCCCCAAACACGTCGTGCGAGCCATTCGAGAAAAGAGCATAGATCTTTCTGTGGTATGACTTTTCTACCAAAAGCAACAAATTCTCAATATTCCCGCAATGGGAGAGAAGTGGTGAGTTGCCGCCTAATTAATTGTATCATCTCATACACTTAAGATAGGGAGCTGATGTGCGAATGCTAAACAAGCGTATCCAATCGGACGATCATAGAATTGTCGAGGCACTTGCAAAGCTGACTTCTTAAAAAACGAAGAAGGCATCTGCAAGAAACAACATTGATCGTTTTTTGTCGCAGCCTGTAAGGGCATCGCTGCTAGAACCTGCCCACCAAGACCCAAAGGGATTCGAGCGGCTCATTGGGGACAGCGATCTAGTTTCAATCAACTATCTTGAACGTGGCGCTCGCATTGCCAAAGCCGTTTGCCGGCTGCGCGTACCAGATCCAGGCGGGGAATGGTTTGGAACAGGTTTCTTGGTGGGTCCCCGGCTGTTGCTAACAAATCACCATGTTATCGGCTCTATGCAGGAGGCTGCCCAGGCTGAAGCAGAATTTGACTATGACCATGACGTCGATGGGGTCCGAAAACAGCCCGCAGCATTTAACTTGTCGCCACATGAAGTCTTCTACACCGACCCTAAATTGGATTTCTCATTGATATCTGTGGTGCCAAACTCATCTGGCGGAGTGCCGCTCGACCGGTATGGCTTCCTTCCGATGATCCCTCTGTCCGGAAAAGGCCTTCACGGCGAGTGGGTAACCATTATTCAGCATCCTGAGGGCTTGCCCAAACAAATTGCGCTTAGAAAAAGCCAACTCCAAGAAATTGAAGATAAACGCTTGCAGGACGTCGCTCAGGACTTCATTCACTACACCGTCGATACTCAGCCGGGGTCATCTGGGGCACCTGTTCTAACGGATCAGTGGCAAGTGGTTGCTTTGCATCATCGGGCCATTTTAAGTCCAGACAGCCAGAAGAAGATTGAGTTGGGTCAGATTGCGATAGACGATCCCGATGTGAAGTGGGTTGCTAATCAGGGGGTACGGATTAGCGCTATCTTTCGCGCTTTGCAAAAAAGACGGTTCTCCGATCGAATGGCAGCGGCTGCTCTCGATCGTTTGTCACAAGGGATTGGATTTTCCGGTTTACCGTACATTTCTAGTTCGGATGATGGATCAGCCCAATTCGAAGCCCAGCGAAAACCAAAGCCTGAGTCGTATTGGACGAAACAGAGTGCAGACGGCACACTTGGATATGACCCAAAATTCCTACCGGAGAAAATTGACCTGAAAGACGTGCTGGCTCCAGTATCAGGGCGGCTCGCGAAGTTGGAAAAGGGGAGTGGACATTTACTAGACTACTTGCACTTTTCTATCGCCATTGATGCGCCCCGGAAGTTCGCGACGATGGCGGCGGTCAATATCAATGGGTCTTCATTAAGGCACCCAGGAGACCGGTCCGATAGCTGGCGTCGGGACATACGGATGAATGACGTCTTCCAGCCCGGAGACAACTTCTATGTCAAGAAACTCGGCAACGATCCAGTAGCCTTCAGTCGTGGCCACCTCGTGCGGCGTTTCGATCCTTGTTGGGGGACGCAAGATGAGGCAGCTGAGGCTGAGATGCAGACCTTCCATTTCAGTAATGCTGCACCGCAGGTTCAGCGTTACAACAATGTCGAATGGGGGGATTTGGAGGACTATGTTCTCGATCGCACACAAACAAAAGAAAGAAAGGTTAGTGTATTCACTGGTCCAATTTTTCGTGATGATGACCCTGAATATGGAGCTGCGCGCGAGGGCGGGCCCTGGCAGATTCCAGTTTCTTTTTGGAAGATCGCCGTAATTGAGAAGCCGGGCAATACGATCGCATGTGCAGCTTTTATCGTTGGCCAAATCGAGTACTTAAAGGCACTTTATGAGTCACGTGTGTTCACTGGCCTGAATCCTTACTCAGCTAAAGAAATAAAAACGCGATCCCTTCAAGTGACAGTTCAAACTGTGATGAACGAGACCGGC
>JBCCBQ010000006.1:0-249827 GCA_039033955.1 Pseudomonadota bacterium | reverse complement strand
GGCACTTGACCGTCAAAAGCGCGGGTAAACTCGCAAAAGCCGTACCTCACACAAATTTCTTCTAGCAAGAACTGAAACGGTGTTTTGTTCATTCTACGCCGCTGCTTCCCCAAGCTGCTCGAACGGATCATAATTCAGGATTGGGGCAAGCCAACGCTCGGCCGTGCGCATATCCCAACCCTTGCGGTTGGCATAATCGGCGACCTGATCGCGGGCGATACGACCTACAGCGAAATAAACTGACTCAGGATGACTGAAGTAAAGGCCAGACACGCTCGCGGCAGGATACATTGCATAGCTCGATGTCAAACTAACGCCGATATTCTTTTCGCAATCGAGCAAACGGAACAGTGTTTCTTTCTCTGTATGATCAGGTTGTGACGGGTATCCGGGAGCTGGGCGGACACCCTGATATTGCTCCTTGATAAGATCATCATTGGATAGCGCTTCATCTTTGGCATAGGCCCAAAGCTCTGTCCGTGTGCGCCAGTGCATATATTCTGCAGCGGCCTCAGCGAAGCGATCTGCCAGAGCTTTCACCATGATGGCAGAGTAATCGTCACCTTTCTCTTCGAAGTCTTTGGCAATTGTTTCCGCCTCGGGCCCCGCGGTGACACAAAACGCACCGACATGATCGCCGCCCTCACCGATGAAATCCGCCACGGCGAAATTGGGCTTCTCATTCGTCTTCGGCATTTGCTGGCGAAGTGTGTGTAGCACTTCACCGTTGTCTAGCCGGATATCATCGCCCTCACGGAACGCACCAAAAAACCCGACGACCGCTTTTGGCTTGAACCACGCTTCACCAATAATCCGCTGCATCATGGACTGGGTATCGTTCCAGAGGCTGGTTGCGGCCTCACCGACTATTTCATCTTCAAGAATCTGCGGATAGCGGCCGGCAAGATCCCAGCTTGCAAAATAGGGCGTCCAGTCAATAAAGCGCGCCAATTCACCAAGGTCGAGATCGTTGAACACTTCCACATCATTTGGAAAGGTCGGCTCAATTGTCCGATCTTCAGCGGACACTACGAGGCGATTTGCACGTGCCTCCTCAAGAGGGATTCTCTCTTTGGGCGGTCCGTTTTTTCTGCTCTCCCGCAAACGGTGATAGCGCGCCTGCGTCATCTCCCAGAAGCCCGGGCGTTCCTCATCAGACATCATAGCGCCAACCACGCCCACTGCGCGGCTAGCATCGGAAACATGGATCGTTGGCCCATTAATCCGCACAGGATCAATCTTTACAGCCGTATGCGCTGGGCTCGTCGTCGCGCCACCAATCAGGAGTGGCACGTCCATACCTGTCCGCTGCATCTCTGATGCAACGTAGACCATTTCGTCGAGGCTTGGCGTGATCAGACCGGACAAGCCAATCATATCGACCCCATGGGCCTGCGCTTCCTCAAGGATTTTCTCGGCAGGAACCATGACGCCGAGATCGATGATCTCGTAGCCATTGCAGGCGAGAACCACACCAACAATGTTCTTGCCGATATCGTGCACATCGCCCTTCACGGTGGCCATAAGGACCTTGCCATTGGATTGGCCGATCAGACCAAGGCGTTCCTTTTCCTCTTCCATAAATGGTTCGAGGTGGGCAACGGCTGCCTTCATCACGCGAGCGGATTTCACCACTTGCGGCAAGAACATCTTTCCGGACCCGAACAGATCACCGACAACATTCATGCCGTCCATAAGGGGGCCTTCGATTACATGAAGCGGACGATCCACTGACTGACGTGCCTCTTCGGTGTCATCCACGATAAACTCGGTAATGCCGTTTACCAGAGAATGCTCGAGGCGCTCGGCAACGGAGCCCTCACGCCAAGACATGTCTTTCTCTTTTGTCTTCCCCTTTTGACCTTTGAAGCGTTCCGCAATCTCGATCAGGCGCTCGGTGGCATCGGTTCGTCGGTTGAGAATAACATCTTCAACGCACTCCCGGAGCTCGGGCTCTATCTCATCATAGATATCAAGCTGGCCTGCATTGACGATGCCCATATCCATGCCGGCTGGAATGGCATGATAGAGGAAAACCGAGTGCATCGCCCGGCGAACCGGTTCATTACCTCGGAACGAGAAACTGACATTGGAGAGCCCACCGGAAATGTGGGCACCAGGGCAGCGCTTACGAATCTCACGGGCCGCTTCAATGAAGTCGACCGCATAATTGTCATGTTCTTCAATACCCGTTGCGACAGCGAATATGTTCGGGTCGAAGATGATGTCTTCCGGCGGAAAACCGACCTGTTCAGCCAGTGTTTTATAAGCTCGCTCGCAAATCTCGATCTTGCGTTCGGCGGTATCCGCCTGCCCGACCTCATCAAAGGCCATCACGACGGTGGCAGCCCCGTACGACATAACGGCCCGCGCCTGCTCGATGAACTGTTCCTCGCCCTCTTTCAAGGAAATAGAGTTTACGACAGCCTTACCCTGAACGCATTTCAGACCAGCCTCGATCACCTCCCATTTGGAGCTATCAATCATGACAGGCACGCGGGCGATGTCCGGTTCGGCCGCGATCAGGTTGAGGAAGGTGGTCATGGCCTCGGCACCATCAAGCATGCCTTCGTCCATATTGACGTCAATAATCTGGGCACCGTTCTCGACCTGCTGACGTGCGACCTCCACAGCTGTCGGGTAATCCCCGGCTGTGATCAGCTTACGGAACTTGGCAGAGCCGGTAACATTCGTCCGCTCACCAACATTGATGAAGGTCTGGGAGGCTTGGGTCATTTTGTGTTCTTATGCGTCTAAGATCGTTTCGAAACCGCCAAAGATCATACGGCTGCCGTCGAACGGCTGAGTCATACTTTCATCAGCGAAGAACGGATCTTTCATGGCCTCTTCCATGCCGGTATCCCTCGCCTCTTTTGACGGCCAGGAAATCCAAGAGAAAACAACCGTTTCGTCTGGGCCACATTGCACAGCCATAGGAAATGACGTCACTTCGCCGTCAGGCACATCAGCTCCCCAACACTCCACGACACGCGTCGCTCCGTACTTCTTGAACACGGGGACGCAGGCCGTCGCATGGGCAAGATATGCCTCTTTGTTTTCGGTCGGCACCGCGAGAACAAATCCGTCTATATAAGTCATTCGGGGCGCTCCATGCCTGTCAGACCGTCAATGCTTGTGGCGTTCTCGGAGTAGAAGGCTTCTGCCCACTGGTCTGCAGATACCTTGGGGTTGTTCGCATACCGCTTAAGCTGATCCCGCTCTTCGCGGAAGTCCATGAAGGGCACACCCCACCCGCAACTGTCCTGTATGCGGCTCACATCCATCACCATGATTGCGCGCGCTTTCCCGAAATCCGGGAAATGTGCCAATAGTTCTGGAAAGCGCGGGTCGTCAAACTGAACCGCTTCTCCTTTACCGAATAACCGCAATATCAGCGCCGAGCCATCGAAGGCACAGAACATCACCGTCATACGCCCGTTTTCTTTGAGATGGGCGAGCGTCTCGATTCCGGACCCGCCAACGTCTAACCAGGCGACCTTGTTCGGTCCCAGTACAGCAAAGCTATCATAGCCTTTCGGGCTAACATTCACATGTCCATCGCTGGACAGCGGCGCTGTACCGACAAAGAACACTTTTTGCGATCGGATGAAGTCCGCCAGCTTGTCAGTGATTTCATCGTAAAGCTTGCCCACATCTGTCTCCTTCAGCTTACGAGCTCGAACGGTTCGAGCCCTGAAAGCTTCATAGCACGGCTTGTCTCAGGAACGACCCGGGCAGCCTGACCGTCCACCGCATCTTTGATGGCTAGGATATACTCCGGCGTTGTGCCGCAACACCCGCCAAGAATATTGACAAGCCCGGCTTCTGCCCATTCGCCAAGCGCCCCTGACACTTGCTCGGGTGTTTCATCATACTCGCCGAAAGCATTCGGCAGACCGGCATTTGGGTAAGCTAGCACCCGAGTGTCAGCTATCTTGGAAATCGCAGCGACGTGCTGGCGCATCAGATCCGGACCAAGAGCGCAATTAAGACCAACTGCCCAGGGTTTCGCATGACGCACCGAATACCAGAAGGCTTCTGCGGTTTGGCCTGAAAGTGTTCGACCCGAAGCATCCGTGATGGTGCCTGAAATCATTATAGGAATGTCTTCGCCAGTCTCGGTACGCAAATCCAGAATGGCCTTGATCGCAGCCTTTGCGTTCAGCGTGTCGAAGACTGTCTCGATGAGAAACATATCAATATACGGAGCCATCGCAGCTGCCTGTTTGTGATATGCGTACCGCACATCGTCGAACGTAACTTCGCGGAAGCCGGGATCGTTGACATTGGGTGATAGGGAAAGCGTCTTATTGGTTGGACCAATGGCCCCAAGAACACCAATCGGCTTGCCAAGTTCAGCACTTGCTTCATCGGCCACCTCCCGACCTAGGCGCGCTCCTTCTCGAGCGATTTCGGCGGCAATATCAGTCATGTCATAGTCCGCCATAGCGATGGTCGTAGCGGAGAAGGTATTGGTCTCGAACAGGTCAGCACCTGCATCAATATAGCGCCTATGAATCGCCTTCACGATATTGGGTCTGGTGATGTTCAGAAGATCATTGTTGCCTTTGAGCGGGACCGACCAGTTCTGAAACCGGTCTCCCTCGAAATCAGCTTCTGTCAAACTGAAATCTTGTATCTGGGTCCCCATCGGCCCATCAAGAATGAGGATTCGCTTTGCGGCTTCGGCTTCGAGCGCCGCCAATCTTTGTTGTCTCGACACGTTAAACTCCGAAATTTAGGCCGCAGCCGCTGCTCGAGGTCGAAGCCCTAGCAATCTGCAAGTGGACAGAGCGAGAGGCGCCTTATTCAGCGTGTAAAAATGAAAATCCTGAACGCCTTCATCGGCTAGCTGACGACAAAGATCCGCCGCGATGGTCGCCGTTAGCAGGTCCCTCGTTTCTGCGTCATCATCAAGTCCGTCATAACGCTCGTGCAGCCAGTCTGGCAGCGTCGCCTGAACCATCCCCGCCATACGTTTTAGCCCCTGAAAGTTCGCCTGAAGCATGATGCCAGGCACAATGGGTATCGTAACGCCACCAGCACGAGCTTTCTCTAGAAAACGCAGATAAACCTCAGGCTCAAAGAAGAACTGGGTGATTGCACGGTTGGCTCCAGCATCCTGCTTTGCCTTCAAAAGAGCGATATCTGCATCCCAACCACGGCTTTCAGGATGTGGCTCAGGATAACAGCCCACCGAAATCTGAAACTGAGACCCGTAGCGATCCGTAATGCCCGCGATCAGATCAACGGAGCTTTGGTACCCGCCAGGATGTGGCTCAAATTGAGCATCCATACCGTCTGGCGGATCTCCGCGCAGAGCAACGATGTGACGAACTCCTGCTTCAGCGTATTCGCTCACAACACCAAGAACGTCACCCTTCGTTGCGGAAACGCAGGTCAAATGCGCCGCTGGATTTAGCCTTGTGTCTTCAACAATGCGTTTGACCGTTCGATGCGTCCGGTCCCTTGTCGAACCGCCGGCACCGTAGGTCACTGAGACAAATCCCGGATTCATGGGCTCGAGACGTTTGACGACATCCCACAGCCGGACCTCCATGGCCTCGGACTTAGGTGGAAAAAACTCGAAAGATACATTTGGCAGGCTCATGCTGCAGCTTCCTCTTTCTGGTGCAAATGGCGGCCGGTCCAGATTTCGACAGCAAGCCCCTCTTCAAGATCAGCTGGAGGCTCAAAGCGACGTGGAGTATCGAGAAGTAGACCGGCATTCCTTGTCCACTCCGAAAGCATATCATGGC
This sequence comes from Pseudomonadota bacterium, assembly GCA_039033955.1. Lineage (GTDB taxonomy): Bacteria > Pseudomonadota > Alphaproteobacteria > Caulobacterales > Hyphomonadaceae > CALLCD01. The sequence continues at coordinate 244,068 of JBCCBQ010000006.1, read as the reverse complement.
GTAGCCCTAGACGACGGTGACCATGTTTCGCTCGCAGGAATTCCAGTTCATGTGGCGCAAAATCAACGATCAGCAACTGCCCGTCAGTGCGCAGGATCCGGGCAGCCTCCGCAAGCGCTCTGTCCGGTTCATCAACGAAATGAAGAACCTGATGGATGATGACCAGGTCAGCCGAACTGTCCTCAAAAGGTAATGCGGTGGCATCAGCCTGACGCACATACGCATTGTCTATTTTGTCACGTTGAAGATTTGCACGCGCAACAGTGAGCATTCGGTGGCTGAGATCGACGCCATCAGAGCGAACGGCGCGATCAGCAAATAAGGACAGCATCCGCCCCGTTCCTGTGCCGATATCAACGAGGCGGTTGAATCGGCCCGGGCCTGCTATTTCCAGCAAGGCGGATTCGATAGCCTGGTTCGGGAAATGCAGGGCGCGAACCGTATCCCATGTGTCAGCCATCTCGCTAAAATAGGATTTCGCTGCGCTTGCCCTCTCAGCCCGGACACGTTTCAAATTGGCAAGATCACGACCAAATTCCCCATCATTGGGATCGATCATATCAAGCAAAGTCATTGCCATATGTTTCGCTGCCGGATCGTGAGGCAGGCTGTAAAAAACCCATGAGCCCTCTGGCAAACGATCGGCGAGGCCCGCAGTCGTAAGTGCCTTTAGATGATGCGAAAGCCGTGGCTGGCTCTGCCCCATTATCTGAACGAGCTCCCCCACGGCCAACTCACCATGCCGCAAAAGCGCCAGGATACGAAGACGATTAGGCTCACCAGCTGCTCGAAGCGCTGGGACAATCTGATCAGCAGAATAGGTCATGCAAAACATATAAACGTATATTTATATGTTTATGTCAAGGTCATTGCTTTGCGTGTTCTGGGATATTAACGGTCCCGTGAGTTGATGCGTCGCACTCGACAGTCCATATAAAGTCGGACGCAAGATTCAGCAGGCTAATACCTATGCGCAAATCCTTAATTTTCGTAGCAGTCGCGCTCGGCTTGTCTGCTTGCCAGACGGCTCGGGTCAACAGCGATGATCCTACCTATGATCCATTCGAGCCGCTAAACCGTAAGGTTTTCGGCTTTAACAACGAGGTTGACCGGATCTTTCTCGGGCCAGTGGCCCGGGGCTACATCAATACGGTACCAGAACCCGCTCGCGACGGTGTTAGCAACGCCTTGGCCAACTTCAACGCACCCACCACGTTTGCCAACGACGTCCTTCAAGCGAAGCCTCAGCGCGCCGCGGAGACGTTTACCCGCTTTCTGATCAACTCGACGCTCGGTCTCGGCGGGCTTTTCGATGTGGCGGGTGCCGGGGAGAATGGGATCAAACCTCATCGGGAAGATTTTGGTCAGACACTTGGCTATTGGGGCGTACCATCGGGCGCATATTTTGTGGCACCCTTCCTCGGCCCAACAAACTTGCGCGACACGGTCGGTGGCTTTGCTGACAATGTATTCAACCCTTACACTTGGCTGGAATTTAGCGCGTCCAGCAATCTCGATACCTACCTGCAAGTCGGTCAGACTGTAGTTTTCGCAATCGATACAAGAGCCCGCCTGAACGACTCGTTCGAAGCTCTGCAGCGACAGCCGGAGCCATACACCGCTCTACGTCGTGCCTACACAAATGGCCGTGTCACGGCGATCCGCGATGGTCAGCCTGTCGATAATCCATATGACGATCTCCCTGATTTTGACGAATTTGATGACTTTGATGACCTCGAAGACGGAACAGAGCTCGAAGAATAGGAGCACTAACGTGAGATTCATCAAATCAGCCCTGGCGGGTGCCGCACTCGCGGCATTTACCTGCACACCCGCTCTTGCCGATGGTGCCTCAGAAGCTTTCGTTCAGGAAAACGCAACCTTAGTCCTTGAATCTTTGGACAATCCTGACTTTGATCAATCGTCCAGAACAGAGCAATTCGGTATTTATGTAAACGAATTCTCGAACTTCGATCGGATTTCGAACTTTGTAATCGGCAAGTATGCTAGACGATTCGAGCGGGCGGATCTGTTGAGATACCGCGAAGCCTTCAGGGCTTACAATCTCGCCGCTTACGAAGCACAATTCGACCAGTATCGCGGCTCAGATATCACTGTGACAGGATCGACTGATCGCAGCGAACGAGACTCCATCGTCGATTCTGTCTTGCGCAGCGCCGATGGCGAGGAATTCGATGTCCGCTGGCGCGTTTTGCTACGTGACGGCAAACATGAAGTTGTCGATGTTGCGTTGAATATAGACGGAAATCTTTTGTGGTTGGCAATTGAACAACGCGCGCAGTTCCTGGATCTACTGGATAGAGAAAACGGCTCTGCTGATGCCCTCATTGCCAAACTTGAGGAGCTTACCGCTGATCTCGAAGAAGAGAATCAATCACGATAATTAGTCCCTGGGAATGCGAAGCCTGGAGACACCAAGAATGACACCCACTTTTGGCGCGGTGGGTGTTTTACGGGGATAGATGCGTTTTACTGACGAATAAGGCCCGCATATTTGTGCGACATACTGATGGGGTCAGTTCTTGATCAAACTCGCCTCTAAACGGATGAGTTCTTTTTTCAAATCAGCAACTTCAGCTTCACGCCTCTCAAGTGCCTGACGTGCTTTATCCCTCTGTTTCAGATAAATCTCAGCTCGATACGCAGCTTCCATAAACTGAACGCTGGGGCCACCGATTGTATCCAGCGAACTCGTGTCAAAGGGTACCACATCCGTACCGTCCGGCTTGAAAAATACTCCTGTGAGATCACCCCACGTCCCATCAGTGTCGAGCCAGCAATCGATCAAGATACTATCAGTGTGTTCGGCCATCGCGACATACGCGTCGGGATAAAATCGATAACAGTCGAGCGGGTATCTATGTATCTCACCACGGCTAGGAGCAATCATGAAACATAACCCACCCGGCCTCAAAATACGAAAAATCTCCTCGAAACTCAGCCAAAAGAACTTATTGTGCTCCAACATTTGGCCGGAGATCACCAGTTCCATGGACGCGTCTTCAAAAGGCAGCTGATAGGGAGTCTGGAGGACCAAATCGACGCCCTCACCCGGCTCCATGTCGACGCCGGTATAGTCAAACCGCTCAGGGTCAAAGATACTTTTGTATGAGCCATTCACATTGAGGGATCCGATATCGATCATCCTCAACCTCTTGCCATTATGAGCCTTCAGACGCGCCCCGTGGCGTTCCAAGCAAGTTTGCATGCTTTTCAATGATGTCTCGTGCATCGCTGCTATCCCAGCGTTTGGAGGTTTGATGGTACAAGTAAATCATCTCTCGAGTAAAGGAGACGCTGGCGGCAGCTCTAGAACTCAAGTGATGACCAAAACTAGAGTTGGGTTCTGAAGCATTGTGTGAATACGCAGCCAAACGGTGCATTCGTTTTGAAAGGTGTATCCACTATAGATGGTCTTTCCCATCGTTGATTAGTTGCTTTAAAGAATCAGCGCGAAACCAAGCAACGATTACTCGTACCTACATCTTTTCTAACGCGCGTTCGCCAGGCATTTGATCCACCGGATCAAATGCTACCTAGCGAACTTCTTGAATTTCACCCGCTTCGGATTGACGGCGTCTTCGCCGAGGCGGCGTTTCTTGTCTTCAAGGTAAGACGAGAAGTCACCTTCGAACCACTCAACATGACTGTCGCCCTCGAAAGCGAGGATGTGCGTCGCCATACGGTCGAGGAACCAGCGGTCGTGGGAGATGATCACCGCGCAGCCGGGGAAGCCATCAAGCCCCTCCTCCAAGGCCTGAAGCGTCTCCACATCAAGATCGTTGGTCGGCTCGTCGAGCAATAGGAGGTTGCCGCCCTCGCGCAGCATCTTGGCAAGGTGAACACGGTTGCGCTCACCGCCAGACAGAATGCCAACCTTTTTCTGCTGGTCAGTCTTCTTGAAGTTGAAGGCCCCGACATAGGCTCGCGAGTGAATATCGATGCCGCCGATATCGAGGATATCGAGCCCGTCGGAAATCTCTTCCCAGACGGTCTTGTTGTCATCGAGCTTGTCGCGAGACTGGTCGACATAGCCGAGCTTCACAGTGTCACCGAGGCGAAGCGTGCCGGAGTCCGGCTGCTCCTGTTCGAGGATCATCTTGAAGAGGGTCGATTTACCGGCCCCGTTCGGGCCGATCACACCGACAATGCCGCCGGGGGGCAGCTTGAAGTCGAGATCTTCGATCAGGAGATTGTTGCCGAAGCCCTTGCGCAGTTGTTCAGCTTCCAGAACCACGCTGCCGAGGCGCGGGCCAGGGGGAATGCGGATCTGGGCGGTCGAGACTTTCTCGCGCTCAGCCTGGGACGCCATTTCTTCATAGCGCTGGATACGGGCTTTCGATTTCGCCTGACGGGCCTTCGCACCGGCGCGGACCCACTCCAGCTCCTTCGATAGCGTGCGCTGGCGCCCCTTGTCCTCGCGGGACTCCTGCTCCATGCGTTTCGCTTTCTGCTCGACCCAGGCAGAGTAATTGCCCTCATAAGGAATGCCGCGGCCGCGATCGAGTTCAAGAATCCAGCCGGTGATGTCGTCGAGAAAGTAACGGTCGTGCGTCACGAGGATCACACAGCCGGGGAAATTGATGAGATAGTTCTGAAGCCATGCGACGGTCTCGGCATCTAGGTGGTTTGTCGGCTCATCCATCAGGATCATGTCCGGCTTAGAGAGTAGTAACTGACAGATCGCCACGCGGCGGATCTCCCCACCTGACAGCTTCGAGACGTCGGCCAGATCATCGGGACAACGAAGCGCCTCCATCGCCATCTGAATCTTGGAATCGATGTCCCAGGCATCGGCAGCGTCGACCTGCTCCTGCAAGGCGGTCATCTCTTCCATGAGTTTGTCGGTGTATTCCTCACCGAGCTTCATCGAGATCGCGTTGAATTTGTCGAGCAGGACTTTTTCAGGACAGTGCGACGCGATATTGTCGAAGACGTTCAAACTCTCGTCTAGCTTTGGCTCCTGGGGCAGGTATCCAACCTTTATGCCGTCGGCCGCCCATGCCTCGCCGTTAAACTCGGTGTCGAGCCCGGCCATGATCTTCAGAAGCGTGGATTTACCGGCACCGTTCACGCCGACAACACCAATCTTCGCATCCGGCAGGAAGGAAAGATGGATATTCTCGAAAACCTTCTTGCCACCTGGATAGGTCTTTGAAAGTCCTTGAAGAGTGTAGACGTATTGGACGGCCATAGACGCTGCGCGCTCCTGTTCTCTGAGTTGTCGGCGTCTGTGGAACAGGGACAAGCTGAGATCAAGCTCTAGGAGGCATATTCGTGGCAGGCGACCGTCAGCGAAGCTGTTTCGCTCAGCTAAAATTGGCGCTCGCTTCATTGTCTCGTTTTTCGCGACAGTTTGACTTCACGTATTTCACGGGCTCGTGACTTGTTCTTGCCGCAGACGGTCAGCATTTTGGGCGGGCCTTACAGCCCCAAGAAAGGACGCACCAATGAAATCAATAACCGCTCTTCGCGCCACAGCAACAGCCTCGCTGCTTGCTGCAAGTCTTGCCCTCGCCGGTACTGCCGCTGCTGACGGCCATGCCCTCAGCGAGAAAGTCTCGTCCGGCGACTATGTGATGGATGTGACCCATGGCTATGTCACATTCTCCTACAATCATCTTGGCTTCTCAAATCCGCAGCTTCGCTTCCGCACAGTGGACGCAAAGCTCGGACTCGACGCAGATGACCCAGCGGCGTCGTCAGTGAATGTCACGATTGCAGCCAACTCGATCGACACCGGCGTCGATGTGTTTGACGGCCACATGAACAGCGCCGACTGGCTCGATACGGAAGCGTATCCAGAGATCACTTTCGTCTCCACCGCTCTCGAACAGACAGATTCTGGGACCGGTACGCTGACAGGTGATCTAACCATCAAGGGCGTTACCAAACCTGTGACCCTCGATGTTACGCTGATCGGTGCCGGCCCTCACCCGCTGAACCAGAAAGAAACCGTCGGCGTGGAAGCAACCGGAACAGTGCTCCGCTCTGAATTCGGCCTCGGCAATTTTGTGCCTGCCGTCTCCGATGAGGTTCAGATCCTGATCTCAGGCGAATTCAATAAAGTGGAAGAAGAGCCACAGGGCTCCTAATCTCCACCAGACAGAATTATTTGGAAGGCAGCTGGGTTACCCAGCTGCCTTTTTTATTGGAGCCCCAATCCAATCGATCCGGAATTCACGAGACCCATCAGATAGTCGCGGTCATGAGCCGGAAGAATTGTGAGAAGAGGTTCAGCTGCGACGAGTTCATGCAGCGCACGGACTTGCTCTCTTATGGCACCGCGATTTTCATTCGGATCGAACACGATGACTTGCGTCAGTCGGGGCCGGGTTTTCAAATCAGCGATGTTCGACATTGCCCAGACGATATCGCCGATCAGAAGAAATTCGCCGCCATTTTGAAGGGTCACGAAAATTACCTGGCTGCCAGCTGTGTGCCCAGCCGATGATGCGATCAGCACGCCCGGTGCGAGTTGCTGCATCCCTTCGCGCAATGCTGGAGCCACTGCGTCCAGCTCCGGTGGCAGGGAGCCAGCCTTTGAGAATTGACCCAACGCCGCCTTTTGGGGTGAGTTCAGACGAAGGCTTCCGGCAATCGCCCCGGGATTCGGATGACGCGCAATCGCCATGACATGGTCGAGATGCTCATGGGTCAGAACAATATGCTCTGCGGATTCGAACGCGTTGAGCATCGCTTCGTATTCATTGAGATTGAATACAGATTCTTCTGCTGATTGCGTCATAAGCTCCGCAGTCTCGGCATCAATCCCGCCGTCAACGAATATGGAGCCGGTCGGCGTCACGATCTGAAATCCGCCATAGGTCGTTTTCCAGTCCCGTCCGAACATGCCAGCCTGCGCTGCAAATCCTGGCGCGACATCGGAGCCAACTTCAATCAAGCGAAGCTCGATTGGACGGAGCGCAACATCGTCCCCCGCGAGTTCCGCACGCCAGTCTTCGATTGGAAACAGTTTTGGAGCTGTTGAGGTCGCATCTGATCCTGAGAGCATGAACCACCAAAACAGGCCCGCCAATAAAGCGAGCAACGCAACGCCAATTCGCAAAATCCACTTCATTGCGATCCTCCATCTTTTTTTGTTTCGCGCAGCCTACCAGAAAAACCGAGATGACAAGCTTGCAGTCAGCGTTATGGTGCGAGCGCATGAGATACATCCTGCTTTCCGCAATCACACTTTTCTGCATTTCCGGCTGCGTCACCGACATTACCGGATCAGGAAATGAAGCGAACCTACTCGCATCATCATCTGGATCTGCGGAGGCCCAAACGGAGCCAGCCTACGTGAATACCCTGCCCCTGGAACGCCTGTTTCAATCGCCTTCTCTTTCTGGCCCAACCCCGCGGTCTCTCGCTTTCTCACCGGATGGATCGAAGGTCACCTTCCTGAAACCGCGAGATGATGATGGTGCCCGGCTAGATCTATGGGCTTTTGATGTGGCCACTGGCGAAGCATCCATGCTGGTCGATTCGACGCTGCTGGAACCAGACGACGTTGAACTATCGGAACAGGAAAAAGCCCTGCGAGAGCGAAAACGAATTGCTGGGTCAAAGGGTATTGTTAGCTATCAGTGGGGAACCGCAAATTCGATCCTCGTGCCGATCGGCGGGGATTTGTATCTGGTTGAGCTTTCGGACAGCGAGCCAACTGTCCGTCGTCTGACAGAAACCGACGCCTTCGAGTTTGACGCCAAAGTCTCGCCTGGCGGAAGGTACGTGTCTTTCATTCGTGACGGCGCGCTTCACGCAATCGATCTGACAACTGGCGAGGAAGAGCAGCTCACCCCCGATGCAGAACCAGAGAATGCGATCTCCTACGGCGTCGCCGAATTCGTCGCTCAGGAAGAGATGAGCCGCTACACCGGATATTGGTGGAGCCCGGACGATCGATACGTCGCTTACACCCGCGTGGACGAAAGCACAGTCGATATCGTCCCCCGCTTCGACATTGCCGCCGACAAGGTCACCGTGATCGAGCAGCGCTACCCGAAAGCTGGCAGGCCGAATGCCGTAGTGGATCTGTTCGTACGGGATATGGAGACCGGCGAAGCGGTTGAGGTGGGTTGGCGACGCGAAGACTGGGGACCAGCAACGGATCAATATCTGGCGCGGGTGAATTGGATTGGGCCAAGTTCTAGCGAACCAACAATTCTATACATTCAGGCAGTTGGTCGAGAACAAAACACCTTAGCAATTGGAGCAACGGTCCCGATTAGCGACCAAAGTGCAGTGGTCATTCATGGTGAAATCGAGACTTTAACTGGCTTTAGTCCAATTCGATGGATCGACGCTGATCGAAGTGAAACATGGATCAATCTGAATTCGGATCTAAAGATCGCGCCCGATACAAACATTGTGTGGTCTAAAGAAACGAGTGGATTCAGGCACATATACAAACTGACTTTGGATGAGATCCCAGCTGACCACTCAGGCCTCCCCGAACAGCTCCGCCAAATACGCGAAGTGCTAGAACCCAACGAGTACGTTCCAACGTTCAAGTCTGTAACGGGAGGAGATTGGCCTATCGGCCAAATCAAAGGTTTTAGAGGCAAAGACATCTACTTCACCGGCTACAAAGACACCCCATTGGAGCAACATCTGTATTCGGTGCCGCTTGAAGGCGGTGACCCCACCCGCATCACACCGCTCGGCTCGTCATGGTCGATTACCATGTCGCCAGACGGACAGTCCTATATCGGCGCGTCCTCCAGCCCGGATCAGCCGCCGCAAGTCGGACTCTACAAAATCGACGGCACACTGATTACCTGGATAGAAGAAAACGCCCTGACCGATACGGAGCACCCATATCACCCTTATGCGGCCGAGCACACAGTTCCCACCTTCGGCACGCTGAAAGCTGAGGACGATCAGGATCTCTACTATTCCATCCAATTGCCACCAGACTTTGACGAGGCAAAACAGTACCCGGTTATTATCGAAGTTTATGGCGGTCCGCATGTTCAGCGCGTCTCCAATTCCTGGCGCTCCCTGTCAGATCAATACCTCACCCGCGAGGGCTATATTGTCTTTCGGCTCGACAATCGCGGCTCGGACAATCGCGGGCGCAAATTCGAGGATGTCATCTACCGCCGAACCGGCGGACCAGAAGTCCGCGACCAACTGGTCGGCGTCGATTATCTGAAATCGCTTCCTTATGTAGACGCAGATCGCATCGCGATACAGGGCTGGTCCTATGGCGGATACATGACGCTGATGACCCTTTTGCAGGCCGAGCCCGGAACCTTCGCCGCGGCTGTTGCAGGCGCACCTGTCACCGACTGGGCGCTTTATGATACATTCTATACGGAACGCTACATGGATACGCCGCAGGACAATCCGGAGGGCTACGATGCTTCATCCGTTTTTCCATACATTGACAATCTGGAAGATCCGCTTCTGCTGATCCACGGCATGGCTGACGATAATGTCGTCTTTGAAAATTCGACGCGCCTGATGGCGGAGCTACAAAAGCGCAGCAAACACTTCGAGCTGATGACATATCCCGGAGAGCGCCACGGTATCCGCGGCGAAGCGCTGGAGACACATCTGATGCGCACACGGATGGAATTTCTAAACCGACACTTGAAGCCGGGGGGCAATTGATATGCCCGCATTCCAGCCCACCGCCGACCAGTTTCGTGCCTTTCGCGATGATCCCCATGACGGCCCGATTGCGCAGGTGAACCTCCTGAAGTTCCGGGTCAAAGCGGAATACAAGTCCGAAGATCCAGAACATGGAAACGAAGAGTCTGGCGGCGCAGCCTATCAACGCTACGCCGACGCGTTTGGTGCCGCCGCAGCGGAGGTCGGTGGGCGGTGCCTCCTCATGGGCCAGGCCGAGCGCTATTTCATCGGTGAGGGAGATTGGGACGCGGTGATGGTGATGCACTTTCCAAACCGCCAAGCTTTTATCGCCACGCTGAACCATGCCACCTATCAGGACATGCATCGCCACCGCGACGCAGGACTTCTATGCCAGGAACTGATTACGACACGTCCCTCAATTCCGGAGAATTGATATGAAAGCCATCCAACCAACACCAGAACAGGCCGCCGCATTTCTAAGCCGCGATCAGGATGAATCCGTCGTCATGGTCAATCTCCTAAAGTTCAAGGACAAGGCGACCTACGCTGAGGGAACGGCTGAGCATGGCGAAGATGTCTCAGGTGCGACGGCGTATCTGAGATATGGGATCGAAGTGAACAAGATCCTGGCGAGTATCGGTGCCACGCCCCTGTTCAGTGGTGCCGGGCCAAATTTCATGATTGGCGACGGCGACTGGGATATGGTTGCGCTTGTTCGCTATCCATCACGCGCAGTGATGATCGGAATGACCCAAAGCCCCGAATATCAAGCCATTCACCACCACCGCGAAGCGGGTCTTGCCCACCAGGACCTCATTGAGGTGACTGAACTTCAGGCACCCGCTGCTTGATAGCTGTTACACTGCGAAAACTCATACGCCACGGCCATTCAGCACTGGACGTCATGACCGACGCTTATTACGAAAAATCATAGATAAAATCTGAGCTGAGAGTTGAAAGTATGCTGAAACGCAGCGGCATAGCCCTGCTTACGCTGATCCTGATCGGCAGCGGGGCATTCTGGTACTTCACGCGTCCAGCTCCTCCATTCGAACCAAGCCCTAATGTAACGCTGACATCCGGTGAAATTACAGGCGGCTGGACCGACGAAACACAGACAGTGGCCGTCTATAATGGCATCCCTTTCGCCGCTCCACCGACCGGAGATCTTCGCTGGCGTGCGCCTCAGGATCCTCCAGCTTGGAGCACTGTACGAGACGGACGAGATTTCGGCGCTGAATGTCTCCAGCATCGGGAAGGCACCGCCGAATTCGTCGCGGACATCGTCAAAGGCCACGGTCTTAATTGGATCGAACGGCAATTGGCCGAGATCGTGGTATCCTTTGCGCCAGAGCCCATCGAATCTGAAAATTGCCTTTTCCTGAATGTTCGCACCGCCAATTTAGGTAATGCCAATCTGCAACCGGTTATGGTTTGGATCCATGGAGGGTCCCACCAGACCGGCACCGGCGCGACTGATCTCTATCAGGCGAACGGGCTCGTCGATAAAGGCGCGGTGGTCGTTACAATTAACTATCGGCTCGGCCCTTTCGGATATCTCGCACATCCTTCTTTGAGCGCCGATGATCCGAACAGCGTCTCTGGGAACTATGGACTACTCGATCAGATCAAGGCCCTTGAATGGGTAGAACGAAACATTGCGGCCTTCGGTGGTGACCCCAATAATGTGACGATATTCGGCGAGTCAGCAGGCGCTCAATCGGTAACGGAGATCATGGCCTCCCCCATGTCCGATGGACTTTACGATAAAGCCATCCTGCAAAGCGGATCAAGTACGTATAATCGCATCCATCTAAACACCGACATTGAGACAACGCGCAGCGCTGAATCCGCTGGCCGGGAATTTCTGATGCCGCTTCTACCCAGCGAGGCGATAGAAGCATCGGCAGCCGAGCTACGCACCCTGCCCGCAGATGTCATTCTTTCGCGCATACCCGAAGCACAGGATTTGACCGGTTACTTTCTGCCGAATGTGGACGGGCACGTTCTGCCGCGTTTGATCGGAGAAACAATTGATGATGGATCAGCTTTGTCTGTTCCGATACTGGCTGGATTCAACGCTGATGAAGGCACGTTGTTTTACCCATACTTCAAGACGCCGACCGTCTTGATCCGAGGACCATTTCCGGAAGACCAGGCTGAACGGCTGGCGAAACTTGATACGGAGTATGGCTCTGAACCTGCCGCGCAACTGACGGAGCTGTACGGCCTAGGCAGTGAGGAAACCTGGGACCAGGGCGCAAACGATATGCTCGGCGACGATATGTTCGGCGTCCATATGCGCTTTCTCGGTCGCAATAATGCCGATGCGGGCCTTCCGACCTGGCTCTACTTCTTTTCCCGCACACCGCCGAAAGAACGGCAAACCCTCGGGGCTTATCATGCCTCAGAGATCGCATTTGTTTTCGACAGCCATATAAAGCTATTGGGCTTCACAAACGCGGACGCATCGCTGACAGACATTATGACGACGTACTGGACCAATTTCGCAAAAACCGGAGATCCGAATAGCGGAAACGTCCCCATCTGGCCCGCCTACTCCGGCGAAACCGACCAATGGATGCACCTCGCACACGATATTGAGATTATCGATCGATTGCGCGGTGACAAACTCGATATTTTGGACGCACACCTCTCAGAACGACTTGCGGCGTCCGTTGAAATCAGCAAGCAAACGCGCCCGGAAATTATCGATACGCCATCAATCGGCGAGCAAGCGAGCGCAGATCTGCTCCAGCCCTGAACGATCAATTTCATCGAAAGCGTCAGGTTCTGTCGAGTCGACATCCAGCACGGCTGCAAGTGAGCCATTCGCATCAAATACGGGCACGACGATTTCGGAATTGGTCCGGCTATCGCAAGCAATATGGCCCGGAAATTCGTGAACGTTCGGCACGATCAGTGTTTCGCCGGAGCTCGCGACGGATCCGCAAACGCCTTTGCCAAACGGGATCCGAAGACATCCAAGTGTCCCCTGATAAGGCCCTACCACGAGCTCTCGAGGCTTTAGCGGATCAACGATATAAAATCCCGTCCAGTAGAACCGAGGACGGAAAGCCTCCGCGAGCAGGCACGCTGCCGTGGCATATCTGGCCGTCTCGCTCGTCTCACCGGCGGTCACGCTAGCAATCTCGGCGGCCACATCAACATATCTGTCGGATACATCCATAAGCTCTGATCCTCGCAAACCGCGCATATATCGGCACGCTTCCAAGACAGCGCAACCTTGCCAAGCGGAAACACGCCGTCCAGTGTTGCCGAATCAGACGTTGGAGCGGGACGTACACATCCATATGAGTTCGAGCACAGGATATCTGCGTCTTGTTATTCTCGCCGCTGTACTTGTCCTGGCAGGCGATAGCGCATGGGGCCAGACGGCTGAAGACACATCTGGCATGGATGTTCCGGCAGACTTCGACAACTTGCACCAAACTTGGCTTGAAAACGGCGATCTTCAGCTCGAACGCCCCATCCCGGAACCGCCGCCGGAAATTGAAGATACACGCGAACCACGAGACTCCTCGGGCTTCTTTCGATGGCTAGCTCAACTCCTTGGCAGCCTCAGTGGTATTATAAAAATTCTCTTCTACGCAGGCCTCGCTGTTGTCGTCGGCGCGATCCTTTATTTCATTCTAACCCAGTATACGGACATCCGTTTCGACAAGCTCCGCAATAGATCTGAAGAGCCGGAAGACGATGTGCTGACGCCGATCCGGCCTGACGAAAAGGCAGCGCGTTCATTGCTGGAGGAAGCAGACGCTCTGGCCCAGGACGGTCGCTTTAGCGAGGCCGTTCATCTGCTCCTGTTCAGATCAATACAGGATATACAGTCCCGTAGTGGAAAGGACCTACCGGAAGCACTGACCTCTCGAGAAATCGGCAACCTTAAAGATCTCCCGAACCGTCCGCGTCTGGCGCTGAAGCCAATAGTGGATCTCGTCGAGCGTAGCTTCTTTGGAGGCCGCGACCTTAGACAGGACGACTGGCAAACGGCACGGTCATCGTATGAGGACTTCGCTTTTGGAGAGGCCTGGACATGACGGACATCCGACCGGCCAGAGGTGACAATCTGATGGGGCGGCGCTCGGTGTTGCTGATCATTGCCATTGCGTTGATGTCATTCGGGGCTGTGATCACGCTACTGGCCTGGGCTCCGGAACTTGCCCGCAATGATCGTGCAGGCGCACACCCCTATTCAAGCTCTGCAATTGGATATGGCGGGCTCGTGAAGCTGCTGGAGCTCCGGGGTGATAATGTATCCGTTTCGAGGACCGTACAGAACATCGAAAGGTATGATCGTGGGCTGATGGTTCTGACGCCGGGATGGCGGGATGAGAAACTGGATGATGATCTGTTTCTTGCAGATCCAGCTTTGATCGTACTTCCGAAGTGGTGGGGTATGACAAATCCTCGCAACAGACGCTGGCAAAGCGAGCTCTGGCTTCGCTCCGTAGACGGTGCCACCAGATCGATTGAACCGTTTCAAAGCGATGTATCCGGTGTTCGGGTTGAACCCGATTCAAAGATCAAAACGCCGTACGGCGACTACCAACTCCAGTTCGAAGAAGAGTTGCAACTTGTCCAAAGCGAGATGCTCATTCCGATTATCTCTGCTACCGATGGAGACCTCCTTGCCCGAATTCCTGATACGGACATTTATGTTCTCTCCGATCCGGACCTGGCGAACACGTTCGGACTAGCGAATGCAGACAACGCCGCCCTGATGCTCGCCATACTGGATGATATTCGCGGAGAATCAGATACGACCATTATGTTCGACGCAACGCTCCACGGGTTCGAGCGTTCAAGCAGTCTTTTGAGATCGCTCCTGGATGTTCCGTTTATCGGTGCGACCCTTACGGCACTCGTCGCCGCGCTCCTCCTTGGCTGGACCGCCCTCGTTCGGTTCGGCAGCCCCGTTCGCGAAGATCGAGCCTTCGCCCTAGGAAAACAGGCACTGACCGATAACACAGCGGGGCTATTTTCGATGACTCGCCGCGAGACGCGCATGGCTCCCGGTTACCTCGCGCTGAGCCGAAAGGCCGCTGCCCGGGATCTGGGAGCACCGAAGGGACTATCAGAATCAGACCTCGCTGAACTGTTTGATCGCATGGACGAGGACAGTAAATCGGGTCGCAAATGGTCCGAACTCGCGCAGGATCTAAGCAAACCCGCTCTCTCGCGGGACGACCTATTGGACAAAGCCCAACGCATTTGGCGCTGGCGCAAGGAGAAAAGCGATGGACTTAAGTGACATCAAACCCCTGGCCGGTCGCATTCGGGCAGAGATCGCAAAGGGCATTATCGGCCAGAAGGAAACCACCGACCTGATGTTGACCGCGCTATTCTCGGGCGGCCACATCCTTCTGGAAGGACCGCCCGGCACCGCGAAAACACTCCTCGCCCAGTGCTTCTCAAAGGCCATATCGCTAGAGTTCGGTCGTATTCAGTTTACGCCAGATCTGATGCCAGGCGATGTCCTCGGAACCAATCTGTTCAACTTCCAAACGAACGAATTCACGCTCACCAAAGGTCCGATATTCTCAGACATCCTGCTCGCCGACGAAATCAACCGCACACCACCAAAAACGCAGGCCGCATTATTGGAGGCCATGCAGGAGCGCCGTGTTACGATTGATGGCGACACATATGCCCTAAACCCACTCTTCTTTGTCGTCGCGACACAAAACCCAATCGAACAGCAAGGCACCTACCCGCTTCCAGAGGCTCAGCTCGACAGGTTCCTGTTCAAACACACCGTCGACTATCCAAATCGCAACGATGAACTGAAGATCGTGCTGCAGCATGGGCAGCGATCAGGGATGCGCACTGCGGGAGCTATGGGCGTTGAGGCAGCAATCACGGCAGAGGATTTGACCGATGCGATCGCAACTGTCGCAGAGGCCAGGCTGCAGGATGATATCGCAGCCTATATTGTCGATATCATTCGGGCCACACGCGAAAGCCCCGCCATCGAAACCGGTGCGAGCCCTAGGGCAGCAGCAGCCCTTGCCGCCGCATCGCGAGCGCGAGCCGCATTGGAGGGGCGTGACTTTGTCATACCTGATGATGTGAAGTATCTGGCCCTGCCCGCGCTCCGACATCGGATCATTCTCTCGCCTGCCGCTGAAATAGAGGGCAAAACGACCGACGAAACACTGAATGACCTTATCGAACAGGTGGCGGCACCGCGATGATCGCACCAACACCTCGAGCGGTTTGGATTATGGCGGGCGGCATTCCAATCTTGCTTGCCCTCGCAATTTGGACACCAGCGCTCTGGGCGGTCTCAGGTGCCTGGATCGTTGCTGTCGCCGGGATTATCCTGCTAGACACCGTTCGAGGAGCCAAACTATCTGCTTTCCAAGCAGAAATAAACGCTCCGTCTCTGCTTTACATCGATGCGACTGACCCGGTCCCTGTAGAGTTCAGTTTTAACAGCGGTCCCCTGCCGAAACGGCTTGAGGTAAAACTCGATACCAATGAACGCCTCCGCGACATGCCAACACAAGGTTTACGCGGTTTCGATGGACGCACCCGACCTCACGCATTTGACGTAACAGCTCTTGAGCGTGGTGAGGCTGTGCTCGAGACACTTTGGGTGCGATGGCGCGGACCGCTTGGACTTGTGCAAAAGCGCGTCCGGAAGAAACTCGACATAACAATACCTGTCACGCCGAACACGCGATGGGTGAAGGAAGAAGCTGTCCGCATATATTCTCGCGATGCTGACTTCGGCATCAAACAGCAGATCGACCGGGGTGATGGATCAGAGTTTGATGCTTTGCGCGAGTTCTCCTCCGGGATGGATAGACGGGCAATCGACTGGAAGCATTCAGCACGCCACCGCCAATTGCTTGCCAAAGAATTCCGAACCGAGCGAAATCACAATATCGTCTTTGCCTTTGATACAGGCCGATTGATGTGCGAGCCACTCGGCGGCGTTCCGAAACTCGACAGGGCCATAAATGCCGCGCTTCTATTAGCCTATGTTTCATTGCGATCCGGAGACAAGACAGCTCTTTACAGCTTCGACGCACGTCCCGGACTGACCAGCGGTATTCTGACAGGGCCTCACGCCTTCACCCATATGCAGGCAATGGCAGCTCGTTTGGATTACACCTCCAACGAGGCGAACTATACGTTGGCGCTGACAGATCTTTCGAGCCGGTTGGAACGTCGCTCACTCATCATTCTGTTCACGGACTTTGTCGATACAGTATCTGCTGAGCTGATGCTCGATACAATCGCCCGCCTGACGGGTCGGCATCTTGTGCTCTTTGCAACCTTCCATGACGCTGCTCTGGAGACGATGGTGGATGCGCCACCACACACACCAAATGCCATCAGCCGCGCAGTTATCGCGGACACGCTCCTCGCCGAGCGTCAGGTCGTCTTTCGCAAGCTGCAGCGTCTCGGGGTTCAAGTCATTGAAACCGCGCCGGATCGTTTCGGCTCGAACCTTGTTTCGCGATACCTGGATATCAAGCAGAGGGAGATGCTATGAGCGACCTTCTGAAATCATATCGGTTCCGCGAAGAACGGGAAGCCGACTGGCGAAAACTGGACCTGATCCTTGGGAAAGCGGAGCGTCGAGGCGTCAGATCATTGTCTGACAACGATATGCTGGCGCTACCGCGCCTTTACCGCCAGGCGGTGTCATCACTATCCGTCGCCCGCGCCATCTCTCTTGATCAGAACGTGATCCAGTATCTCGAGAATCTCTGCATACGGAGCTATTTCTTCGTTTATGGCACCCGCACGACGCTAGGCGAGCGCCTTGCGCAGTTCTTTCGCCGTGACTGGCCGAGTGCCGTTCGAGCAGCATGGAAACCGACACTCCTGTCAGCTTTCTGCTTTTTTGGCGGTGCTGCTGTCGCCTTCATTCTGTGCATGATCGACATGGAGTGGTTTTGGTCGCTTCAGTCGGGCGCACTCGAGGGTGACAGGAATCCCAATGCAACGACAGAGCACTTAAGGTCTACTCTCTACAGCGACGCAACAGATGTCGACGGCATGTTGAGTGCTTTCTCAGCTCAGCTTTTTTCAAACAATTCCGGCGTTGCGCTTTTCGCGTTTGCGCTCGGCTTCATGTTTGGAATTCCGACAGCGCTTCTCGTTGCCTACAACGGTGTCGTCATCGGCACATTTTACGCCCTGTTCTGGAGCCGGGGTCTAGGGTTTGAGGTCACGGGCTGGTTGCTGATCCACGGGGTGACAGAACTTTTCGGCATTGTGCTCGCCGGTGCGGCCGGGTTCATGATTGGAGGAGCCGTTGCCTTTCCGGGGGACAAAAGTCGACTGGCATCAGCGAGGGATGAGGGGCAATCGGCCGCTCTGGTGGCCGTTGGCGTTATCGTCATGATGTTTATTGCCGCGATACTCGAAGGGTTTGGCCGTCAACTGATCAACTCCGATCTCATTCGCTACGCCATCGCGGGTACGTCTGCCGTCTTATGGGCCACATATTTTTATCTACCGAAGCGTGGGCAGAGCGATCATGTCTGATGCAGCCGCATCCCCGGAGAACGTACAAAGAGCCCAACGCCGTCGGGCGCGCATGGCCTTTCAGGCAAGAGAGAAGAAGACAACACGTGAACTCGTGACGCCAGAGGGCGCGGTCTTGAAGTTGAAAATCGCAACCGCTTCAGAACGAGCCGGCGCATTCATCATCGATTTCATCATTCTGATCATATCGCTGATCCTTGGCCTCATAGCGATCGGCTATATCGCAGCAGAGCTTGGCTTCGGTGGCTGGAACATTGCGAATGCCATTGCCATGCTGTTCGCATTCACATTGCGCAACTTCTATTTCATTTTCTTCGAACTTGGGCGGCGAGCCGCTACGCCGGGCAAGAGAGTTCTTGGCTTGCGCGTTGCGGCACGCAATGGCGGAAGGCTAACGGCCAACGCTGTCTTCGCACGGAACTTCCTTCGAGAGATCGAAGTGTTTCTTCCCCTCTCCTTCCTTCTGAGCGCCGATAACACCATCAATGGCTGGATCGCCCTGCTCGGGCTTCTCTGGTCTGCGCTGTTTCTGTTTTTTCCAATCTTCAATCGCGACAAGCTTCGAAGTGGGGATATCATAGCCGGCACCTGGGTCATCCACGCACCCAAGCTGAAGCTGCAAAAGGACGTGACGACAAAGCGGACGGACGCAGAAACGGATGCGGTTCATTTCAACTTCTCGCCGGAACAACTTAGCACTTATGGCGTCTACGAGCTGCAGGTTCTGGAAAGCGTTCTGCGTCAATCAAACGATCAAACGAAGAAAGACGTCGCGACCGAGATCAAAAAGAAAATCGGCTGGGCAGAACGCCCCAGTGAAACCAATATGGCGTTTCTCAACGCGTTTTACTCAGCGCTACGCAAACATCTAGAACAAAGACTATTGATGGGAGACAGAAAGCAGGATCAGTTCGACACATGAGGAAAAGGACCAAAACCAATGCAACCTGAAATTCTGGCTGATGGCTTTGCATTTCTTGAGGGGCCGCGTTGGCGTGACGGGGCGCTTTGGATGTCGGACATGCATGGCGACGCTGTTTACCGCCTTACACTGGACGGCAAGTTCGAAAAAATCTTGGATGTATCCAATCAGCCTTCTGGCCTGGGCTGGCTTGAGGGCGGCGACATGTTGATTGTCTCGATGCTCGACAAGAAGATCCTGCGCCGAACACCTGAAGGTGATGTCTCAGAGCATGCAGACATCAGCGGACTCGTGCCCGAACGCATCAACGAGATGCACGTGGACAGTTCGGGTCGGGCCTGGATCGGAAATTTCGGCTTTGACCTGGATGCTGGTGATTCAGCAAGATCCACCAACTTTGTGCGTGTCGATCCGGATGGCTCCTCGACCGTTGCTGCCGAGGATTTGTTTTTCCCAAACGGAACGGTAACGCTAAACGATCAAAAAACACTCATTGTGGCTGAGACTTTTGGCCGAAAGCTAACCGCTTTCGACATCGCAAAGGATAGCAGCCTCACCAACCGGCGGACCTGGGCAGAAATGCCGGAGCGAGCCGTGCCTGATGGTATCTGCCTCGACGCCGAAAACGGCATTTGGGTTGCCTCACCGACAACTGCAGAGGCCTTCCGGGTAATCGAAGGCGGTGAGATAACGGAACGAATCGAAACGGGGCGAATGGCAATCGCTACAGCGCTTGGCGGTGACGACGGCAAGACACTTTTCATACTCACCTCTGAGGCAACAGCGCGGAAAGCCTGCCAGGCCGCGATGAGTGCCCGCGTGGAATATGTCACCGTAGACATTCCCGCGGCGTAGACCTCTCGTGCCGGTTACATGCCAAGGGCAAGCATATCGTCATCTCAGGGAGATTCCGATCATAGCTTTCTGGCAACTGAACAATAACGGGATCGCTAACCGTTGCCAAATTACCAGCCTCAAGAAAAATATCGAATAATCCGGGAAAATTCGGTTCCCTAGAGGAACGCATCCTGCAAAATGGTGCTGCGACGATACGGACGCTTTGTGTAAAGCGCTGTATACGATTCGATCCGACGACTGAGGGAAGTCGCCGGAATATAGAACAGAAGGAGGTAATGTCCGTGACAAACCCAAAACTTGCATTTCGAATGTCCTGTGCAGCGACCGCGTTGGCTTTAGCCGCGCCCGCACTCGCTCAGGACCCAATAACCGTTCCCGATGAAGGAGAAGGCGAGCGCACGCTGAACCAGGTTGTCGTGACCGGTTCATTTATCCGTCGGCAATCGCAAGCCGATCTCGCGTCGCCGCTCGATACGGTTAGCAGTGTTGATATCGGTAACATCGGCGCTCAAAATATCGCTGATCTCACCCAAACGCTGACCATCAACACCGGTGCTCAGAACAACCCCGACGCTTTCACACAAGGCGGAACCACCGGTACGTCAAACATCAACCTCCGCGGACTTGGCGTTGCATCGACCTTGATCCTGCTCAATGGCAAGCGTCAGACGCTTTCCTCCGCGCCTACGAATGACGGCATCAACTTTGTTGATACCAGCTCCCTTGTCCCACTGATCGCCGTTGAGCGCGTCGAGATCCTAAAAGACGGTGCTTCATCGCTCTATGGATCGGATGCGGTGGCTGGCGTTGTGAACTTCATCACGCGTGATGATTATGAAGGTGCTCTCTTCTCGGCTGAATACACAAATCACCTGAGTCAGGGCGAGTATGACGAGTTCAACATTCAGGGCCTCGTTGGCGGTGCCATTGGTAATCTGAACCTGATGGGCGCGTTCAGCTATCTCGATCGCTCTGCTCTAACAACTGAGGAACGGCGACTATCGACTGGCCCTATCTTCGGACCAGGTGGTGAAACACTCTTTGCGGGCGATGATACGTCGAACCTTGGTAACCCAGGCTCATTCTTCGGCGTTCCCGGTTTCCCTGCCACCGCACCCGTCATTGATCCAGGGTGTGCGGCAGCGGGCGGTGTTCCGAACGTTATTTCTGCGACGCCTGCAGGCGTTCCTGACGTGGGCCTTTGTGGCTTTGACTTCGGTGAATTCTTCAATCTTGTTCCGGACGAACAGCGAATCACACTTTTCACGTCGGCGAATTATGACATCACCGATAATATCCGCATCGAGGCGGAGTTCGGATATGCCGACAACGAGGCGGTTCGCGGTAACTCACCAACCTTCCCTGTTCTGCAAACGGCAAACGCGATTGTGCCTTCATTCAACCCGAATAATATTTTCGGTGCAGATGTGGCCTTCTTCGGTCGCGCGATCGGTAATGGCGGTAGCGTATCTCCGGCAAGCTTCGATTCCGAAACCTGGAGATTTGCCACAGCAGTCGAAGGTGATTTCAACTTAGACTTCTTCTCGAATGCGCGATG
The DNA here is from genome assembly GCA_039033955.1 of Pseudomonadota bacterium. Lineage (GTDB taxonomy): Bacteria > Pseudomonadota > Alphaproteobacteria > Caulobacterales > Hyphomonadaceae > CALLCD01. Next base: position 222,574 of record JBCCBQ010000006.1, on the reverse strand, counting down.
GAATATCAACTTCACGCGGGCACAGAACGATTTCACGGGAATGACCGAGGATACGGTGACAGACCGGTTCGCATGTTCGCTGAGAGGCTTTAATGCAAGCCCAGCATTCAACGCGGCGACAGGTCTCGACTGTACGGATTCAAACCCGTTCCTGACCGCCAATGGCCGAACAATCCCGGCTGACGGAACGTTCTTTAATCCGTTTTCATCATCGCTTCTGGGCGGTGCAGCGAATGATCCGGCCCTTCTGGATTACTTAATTGAGTTCGGCGTATCTGATCGTGAATCAGAGCTGACAGTTGTTGAAGGGTTCGTATCTGGTGAACTGTTCGAGCTCCCAGCTGGTCCGATCGGTCTCGCCGTAGGTACGCAGTATCGCCGTCAGGACATTTCAGCATCGTTTGACTTCATCACGGAGAATGACGGTTTTGCCTTCCTGATCGGTGAACAGCCATTCGATGGTAGCCAGGATGTGTATGCCTTCTTCGGCGAACTGGCTGTGCCACTGACTGAATGGGCAGATCTGCAGGTCGCGCTTCGTTACGAAGACTACGGCGCAGATGGTGGTGACACACTCGATCCAAAGGTCGCTCTTTTGCTGCGTCCGACCGATTGGTTGTCTCTACGCGGTTCGTACTCGACATCGTTCAGAGCCCCTTCAACCTTCCAGCTGGTTGGTCAGTCGACGACGCTTCAGCAGGTGACGGATCCGAACCCAGCAACAGCGGGCAACGCATTTGTGGCAGTCCGGGCACTCGGTAACCCGGACCTCGTTCCTGAAGACTCGCAAGCCTTCAATGTCGGCGGCACCGTGTCCCCGATCGATGGGTTGGAGCTCAATGTTGACTACTTCAACTTCGAGTTTGATGACGCGATCATCCAGACATCACCGCAAGCGATTGTAGATGCCGACCCACTTGGCCCGAATGTTATCCGGAGCCCCGCCGGCACCATCATTCAGGTCAACAATGGATTTGCCAACGCTGCGACGGTTGAAACGTCAGGTATCGATTTCTCGATCCGGTACACAGCCGACACACCATTTGGCTCGTTCACACCATCATTCATCGGTACGTACATTATCGACTACACTCTGGTCGATCCATTGGCAGGTGAAGTACAGGGCGAAGGCAACCGGAACTTTACAAACTTCGGTTCACCGACACCTGAGCTTCGCTTCAATGCTGGCCTGGAGTACGCATACGGTCCTCACTCGTTCAATATCTTCGGTCGCTACATCGACAGCTATACCGACGATCAGAATGGCGGTGTGACCATCGAGGAAGATTTCCGCGTCGACCTCCAATACGGTGTGGCCGTCAACGAGTTCCTGAACCGCGATAAAATCGCTCAGTTCACGGTCGGCGTGCGTAACGTCTTCGGAGCACGTCCACCATCGGTCAACACAAATGGCGGCTTCGACAGCCGGGTCCACGACCCACGCGGCGCGTTGCTGACTGTTGGCCTCGACGTCGAATTCTAAGCAACAGAATCGGCTCTAAAACCCAAGATGCCCCGGACACCACGTGTTCGGGGCATTTTCTTCAATGCCAAACAATTCAACGAAATGTCGCAAAAAAGGTGGTACCGCCTGGTGGTCTCGAACCACCGACCTCTAGATCCACAATCTAGCGCTCTAACCAACTGAGCTAAGGCGGCCTAATTCGGAGCGCTTCAATTACTCTGCCATGAGCCATGCTTCAAGCGTTTGCCGAAGAAAAAGCAGCACCGTCAAATAGGGGCAAAGTGCTTTGACAGTTGCAGCCCCTGCCCTTGATAATTGCTACCAGTGTTTCCGTAGAGAGCCTTCGGTTTGCTCACCATAGGTTCGTATATCAACCTTGCCACGGGCTGACCGTCTTCCAAGATAAACGGAACGTCCCTCGACCGCACCTCAAGCACGGCCTTGCTACCGTCCTTGTTGGTTCCGAATCCCGGATCAAAAAAGCCTGCATAGTGGGCGCGAAACTCGCCAAGTTCCGGCGCGATTGGAGCCATTTCGGCGGCCTGCCCCGCTGGGACTTTCACCTTCTCTCGCGATGCCAGAATGTAAAATTCGTCGGGGTTCAGAACGATCCGCCCGCGATGCGGCACAACAGGTTCCCAATACTCCATGACATCGTGTGACCTAAGCCTTCTCAGATCAACGACGCCCGAATGACGCTTCGCGCGCCATCCAATCGGCCCATCAGCTTCAGAACGCATATCAACGCTGACGGTTTTTTCGCTGAGCAACTGTGGTTTTCCTCGCCGGAGTCGCAACTGTGCCAGTCGGTCACCTGGCCGCGCGAGGATAGAAAAGGTTCTCGGGCTGATCTCGAGATAAAGCGGACCGGAATAGCCAACGGGAACGTCATCAAATGCTCGACCCTTATTGGTCACCACGCGCGTAAAGACGTCAATTCGGCCTGTTGAGCTCTTCGGGTTTGCTCGAGCTGATATACCTGAAGGAAGCTTCAGGCTCTCCTGGAGAGGCACAAGATACACGCAGCCAGTCTCCAAAACGGCCCCATCCGCGGTCAGGTCAACCCGGTGCATCTGCATACCTGGCTCTTGCAGAACCTGCGCAACACTCCGATCACGGCCCGGGAGGAAGCTTGCACGCACACGATATGCATCTTCGGCTAACCGCAGATCGAGGCTGGCCGGCTGAATCTGGTCTTCGTCCAATGGGTCGTGACTGCGTATGGCCCCCGCCTTGAACAGATCCGCGATGTCGCAGTCAGGCAAAACGCCCTGTTGCTCAGCCTCCTGTGATACCACCATGACTTGACCCTTCTGACCCTTCACTCCTAAGACCGGAGGTTCCTTCTGGAAAGGAAGACTTATGGCAGATTCGGCTGGAAAAGACCCGAAACCGAATTGGAAACCGGCAACCCGCGCAGTGCGGGGTGGCCTTGACCGTTCGCGCCACGGCGAAATCTCCGAGGCGCTCTATCTGACATCGGGCTACGCATATGACAGCGCAGAGCAGGCGGCCGCCCGTATGACGGGCGATGAGGACGGTTTTGTCTATTCCCGCTATGGCAGCCCGACGGTGGCTATGCTTGAGGAGCGCTTGGCCCTGATCGAAGGGGCCGAAACGTGCCGCGTGACGGCCTCAGGTATGGGTGCCATTTCGTCGGCGGTCATAGCGCCGGTGGAACAGGGGGACCGAGTGGTCGCCGCCACGGCACTCTTCGGCTCGTGTCGCTGGATCGTCGCCAACCTTCTACCAAAATACGGTGTGGATACGGAACTCGTAGATGGTTCGGACTTAGACGCTTGGGCCCGGGCGCTCTCCAAACCGACAAAGCTTGTTCTTATTGAAAGCCCAGCGAATCCGCTGCTCGACGGCATTGATATTCCAGCGGTTGCAGAGCTCTGCCGCAAGGCTGGCGCAAGACTCATCGTCGATAACGTATTCGCGACACCAGTGCTTCAACGCCCGCTCGACCTCGGCGCGGACGTCGTTGTCTATTCGGCAACGAAACATATGGATGGCCAAGGTCGCGTGATGGCCGGTGCGATCCTTTGTGAAAACGAATACATGGAAGAGGTTTACGACCCCTATCTGCGCCATACAGGACCAGCAGCTGCACCGTTCAATGCGTGGGTCATTCTGAAGGGAATAGAAACGCTGGAACTGCGTGTAAATGCAGCAAGTGCCAGTGCCGCACGCCTCGCCGATGCCATCGCTAGCCATCAAAACATCATCGCTGTGCGTTATCCAGGTCGTGCAGACCATCCGCATCACGATGTTCATATGAGGCAAATGTCGAGTGGCGGCACCATGCTCGCGCTATCAGTAAAGGGCGGACAACGGGAAGCATTCCAGTTCCTGAATGCCCTTCAAATCGTCGACATCTGCAACAATCTAGGGGACGCGAAATCCCTCGCCTGCCATCCGTGCACCACCACGCATCGCGCCCTGACAGACGAGGAACAGGCAGCAATGGGTCTTGATCAGAGTTGGGTACGATTGTCTGTCGGTCTCGAAGACGCTGATGATCTGGAAGCTGACATTCTGAACGCCCTCAGCGCGATTTCATGACAACGTTCCCGTACGAAGCAATAACCGACGGTATCGTCGTCCGCGTCCGGCCAACATGGCTGGCCGAGGAATCGAAGCCAAAAGAAAGCCGCTTTGTTTGGGCCTATCAGATCGAGGTCGAAAACACATCGGACAATACCTGGCAGCTTATACATCGCCACTGGCAAATCATTGACGCCATGGGCCAAACTCAAACCGTCGACGGTGAAGGGGTCGTGGGCCAACAACCCACATTGAAGCCCGGCGACGTTTTTCGCTATACGTCTGGCGCGCCGCTTTCAACGCCATCTGGTATTATGGGTGGCAGTTATGATCTTGTGGATAACGCAGGCGGCATTTTGAGCGCCAAGATCCCAACTTTCTCCCTCGACAGCCCCCACGACAAACGCCGGCCGAGTTGAGCCGGAACAGGTAGTTACTCATGACCTCACTTTCTGACGTTCGGCACATGCTCGACAAGCTGATCTCCTTCGACACAACAAGTCGCCACTCTAATCTCGATATCATCGATTGGATTGAGAGCTTTCTCACACCGCTTGGAGCAAGCTGCATCCGAGTTCCGAATTCCTCAGGCACAAAAGCTAATTTGTGGGCTCGGTTGGGCCCCGAGGTGCCTGGAGGTATCGTTCTGTCGGGGCATACAGATGTTGTACCCGTCGATGGTCAGGACTGGCACACCGACCCTTTTAAACTCACCGAAGGTACGGACGGCCTGCTTTATGGCCGAGGAACGTGCGACATGAAGGGCTTCCTCGCGTTATGCCTTGCCTTTGCACCGAGTTTTGCGAAGAAAGCCCTCAAAAAGCCGATACACTTTGCCTTTTCCTATGATGAAGAGGTCGGCTGCCAGGGCGCGCCGTCGATGATTGAGGAAATCGTCAAACAGGGCGCGTCACCCGAAGCTGTATGGGTCGGCGAGCCCACTGAGTGGCAGGTTATATCCGGACACAAAGGCATAGCCCTTACAGCCGTCGAGGTCACAGGCCACGAAGCCCATTCAAGCCTTCCGGAAATGGGCCTGTCAGCTATCGGAGAGGCCGTGGATTTGATGGCCATACTTCGCAAAATACAACAAGACCTCATAGAGAGCGCACCCGATGACACTCCGTTTGAGCCGCCATATCCAACGCTCACCATCGGCGAAGTCTCAGGCGGAACAGCCACGAATATCCTGGCGCGCAAATGCCGGTTTGCATTCGATCTCCGTTGTCCACCCGGCTACGATGTGGAGGGAGTCCTCGCCCCCTTCTACGATGCCGTAGACGCTGCCAATCAGCGAATTCGCGACCGGTTCCCCGAATGCGGCATAGACGTCGATCAAATGACAAACGTCCCTCCCCTAAATGTCGCGCCGGAAAGCCCTGCTGAAACCATGATGCGCGCCTTAACGGGAGACAATGCTGTTAGAGCCGTCGCCTACGCAACCGAAGCTGGTCAATTCGCGACGGCTGGAATCCCGTCAGTCGTCTGCGGCCCCGGTTCCATCGACCAGGCTCACAAGCCGAATGAGTTCATCGATCCAGCACAGCTGAGCCACGGCGTGGAGATTTTCAAAAGATTGACGGAGCGTTGGGCTGGTTGACTCTATATCTTTGCGTCTAGCGTTTTCCAAGCGATGGTTGGCACTCCCAACGACTCTACCGGCGGAGTGTATAAGCAATCATTGGATAGATGATCGCCCAGCTCGTTAGGACTCAACCCAGAACTTAAAAGAACGCGCGCGCTCAGATAAGAATGCATTTATGCCGACCACTTGTTCAGAAGAGGCGCCTGGGTCTTTCATATTCGTATTCAACATATCGTGGAACCGCTTGTTGAGAGCCTCAAAGCTGTAATTGTTGATCGCAAAGTTAGTGACTTCGTCAACAAAGTTCATACGATCTTCATTCCGCTCAGCAATGCGGCTAACAAAACGCTGGACATCCGCCGGCGATCCGTAAAACGCCATTTCGCCAAAAGTTTCTCTAAACCTATCTGGAAGAATACAAGGGCGACCAGCGAACATCGCCTCCATAACAGTGCGCCCAAACGCTTCATTAAGTCCTGCGCTTGGAAAATATACAAAAACGTCTAGTTCGGCCAAGAACGCATTGGCCTCCATGCCACCAAAACCCGTTACTCGCCAATTCGCAGGAAGTTCGCCAAGAGTCTTTCTCGCCGCATTGGCACCTCCAAGAATTCTGATGTCAAATTGTGGATCATCAGGATAGGCACTCAATAAATCTTCTTTTGATTCCAACCACTTCTCAGGTGCGTCACGCCCGTGCCTTCCGATCTTATACGGCACCGACATTGTCTGCTTCGCAGCTCCAGAAAACTGCCCGATATCGAATGTTGGATTCCAATCGCGATCACTGATCAACGAATGATCATTGAAGCTCGAGTATAACTCACGCCTTATAGCTGGTCCGATAGGGACTATTATTTTCCGAGGAATATTGAGGGATGCAATCCTCTTCTCGAGAGTCGCAGGGTCGTAAGTCGGCTCACCGCTCGCGCGGAACTTAGAGTTATTTACTTCGAAGTAAATCACATCCGCATGAAGTGAAGACATTAATTGACCAAAGCCAAGAGAGCATGCCGCCACGGGTTGGCGCACGATTATGACGGGAGCATTAATCTTATTTATCTCATGCCAGTAATGAATATCTGACCTGCAAGAGTTATAGCGATCAGAAGTAGGGCGCCACGCCGATCGAGGCGTTGGACAGTGTACTAGTTTTACCTTCAACCCACGCTTCTTCACCAAATTGAATTCATCAAGCGTACTCGTTGCATTCCCGCCCGGCATACATAGGTCGGTAATCATGCATACGTCGCAATCAATATTTGTTCTAGCCGCCTGATAAGGAGTCCCTGTGTTAAAGTCAGCGACCGCACTATCAAAATTCTCCCGAGTGACGGCTAGGCCATCGGGAAGTATAAAAGGCCGTCGCGATTGTGGAAATGGCAAGTATGCTCTGTGCCGATTAAGACCTTTATGCCATTTCTGATAAGAGTCCCTATATTTTCGGCGCGATGGGGACATCCGATTATCAGACGAAATTCCGTGTGTGGTAGAGCGTGTCAGACTAGTCGGAGAGTCGAGACACAACATCGACAAGTGGTGAACTCTGGGCAGCTCCTCACCGTTAACCAGTTCAGCCCGCCTTATCAGCTCACTATCACCGGCGAACCGAACTTCATCCCAGTGCCCCAGCATATGCTTGAGAAAGGCTGCATCAAACATCGTGGAGATAAAAGAAGCATACAGTGCGCCATCCTTCGTATTGTTGGATGTAAATCCCATGCGGGTGATCTCGCCATTCATGGCCACACGAAGCATGCCAAACAAGCTGGCAGGACCGTTACCCCTTGAAAACCACTTAACATGAGACTCGATCCATTGCGGGTGCGCCCAGTCGTCTCCGTCGTGACCAGCAATAAAAGCGCCCTTTGCGATCTTCAGAGCGAAATTCTTCGACACGTAGGGACCTACATTGCTGCCGTTTGTGATGGCCGTCACCCGAGGGTCCTGCTGGGCTATCTCTTGAATGATCCGCCCGGTTTGATCAGTGCTCGAATCATCAACAATAATTAGCTCAATATTCCGCCAAGACTGTTCGAGAATTGACGCTGCCGCCAATTGAACGGTTTCCTCTGCATTATAAACAGGCATCAGAATGCTAACGAGCGGACCATCCTGTATAAAGTAAGGAGTCTTCGCCGTTAACCTCGAGAAGATCGGCTGATCGCCGTCTTTTAAAGCAATTGGCGAAATCTCAAATTGAGAAATATATTGATTGAGTGAATCCAACCAACGCGCTTCTTCTCCGAGATTATTGTTCGCTGTAACAAGATGACGCGCATATGGTTGCTTCGCGAGAGCAGCAAGGCTGGCTCCGGCTGTTGATGTCTTATTAACGCTGACTGCTGTGCTTGGCGGTACAACCGGCTTTTGTTCAATCTCTTCGAGCCGGGGCTCGTAACGCGCGTCAATATTGTTTCTTGGAAACGGAAAAGCCGGCGAAGGCACTTTAGCAAATTTTTGTTCTTGCTCAGGAGCCGCGCGCTTCTTCGCAAGTTGTTGCTCGGCTTTCGCCAGTTCTGGCTTCGCCCGGCGATATGCCAACGCAGCATTAGTTACGGCGATAGGCATACGAAAGAACCTCGATGGCGAAAGGTTACTCGTAATCGCATGACCAACGCGATATCCAAGCGTTCGCGTTTGTATGTATGATTGCTTCTTTAGGATAGCCGTTGAAGCCTCTGCAGCCCTTAGCTCCTGCTGAGATTTCTTCAGTCGCTTCTGCAATTCATAAGCGTGTAGCTTCGCATCATCAGCGGACTGTGCGCGAGCTGCGTTTAGCTCGGTTTGGGTTTTTTCAAGAGCACTGCGGATATCCGCAAGACCAGCCTCGCTATCGCTCAAGTCTTCTAAGGCAGTCGCCAGATCAGCATTGGCTTTACTCAGCTCTGTATTTGCTTTGCTAAGCTCGATCTTTACTTCGTCAAGCTCAATATTCTTCTCGTCAAATGCGCTATTCGCCTCTTTCAACGACGAACGCAACGTCTCTAACCTGTCCGCCATACTGAAGATTTCTTGCGAAAGGCGATACGGATTATTTGCCGCAAATTTTGGACTCATGTACGCGAAGTTTGCGCGCCTTAAGAATGGTGAGTCTGCTATCCACTCATAATTTTGCTCGTAAATCTTGAATAGCCGATATCCGTACTGGGAAAGCTCACTTTCGACATCTTGATAGTATGTGTGTTGGTTCGAGCCAGAATCCATGCCGACTTCTATGTAGAGAACATCGATCTTTTGCTCCTTCAGAAAGGATGAAGCACCTTTGAGAACAGCTAGTTCATGTCCCTCAACGTCAATCTTCAAAATCGAGACGTGGTCAATACCGCATTCATTTAGGATCGAGGGTAGTGTTCGGCTTTTAATATTAAATCGCTCGCCCAGATCGATAACCGAATCTTGCATCGCATCAGGGTTTTCATCCAACACATTCAAAACTTTTGACATGTCTTCTGAGAGCGATAATTCTAAAAGGCGATCACTACTATCGAGGGCCGCATTCACAAACCGCACGGAAGGGGCGGCATCAAGCAAAGCGGCGTTGTCTTTCAGACCAGCAAACGACCGTGGATTTGGTTCAACTAAGACAGCTTCGCGAATAACCAGCCGAGAGTCCTCGAACGCCAGTAACAGACGGCCATCGAACGCGCCTGCGTCAATATAAGTAAGACGGCGCCCATAAAAAAACGGCTCGATATCCTTTATAAATGCAGAAGCACTATCTGTCATGTAACGTTACCCTTGGCGAGCGGCGGCCCCAGATGATTGAAAACGCTCGCATACTTAGCCCGAACTCGATAGGCAATTTCGGGCAAAATGCAAGCCCCGGCCAGTTGTCAACACTAGGGACCTTTGCTATTCTGATAGATTAGTCATTGCAGCAGGATTGCTTTTTCGATCTGTTCACCTGCATGTAGAATTTTCTGAGCATCTCGTATGAAGAAATGTCGTATCCACTTGATAGCTGGCACGCGTCCAAATGTGATGAAAATCGCTCCCCTGTTCAAGGTACTCGATCGTCAGGATTGGTGCACACCACTGATAGTATTCTTAGCTCAGCACTATTCTGAGAACATGGGTGAGGATGTTTTTCGCCAGCTTGGCGTTGACGCTGAGATAACCTCAATCCCGCTTGAAACTGGAGAACTCGGTCAACGCATAGGTTCGATTGTGACCAACTATGCGAAGCAAATCGATGCAGATATGCCAGACATCGTCGTAGTCCCTGGTGACGTTGACGTCTCAATGGGCGCGGCGATCGCTGCCAAACGTGCCCACATTCCATTGGTTCACTTGGAAGCGGGGCTGCGCAGTCAAGACCAACGAATGCCTGAGGAACTAAACCGTCTGATGATTGATTCGATCTCAGATATTCTCTGGACACCATCTGAAGCAGCGACCGGAAATTTGATCTATGACGAAGGTGCTGCGCCAAACAAAGTCCACTTTGTCGGAAATATAATGATTGATTCACTTGTCTCGGTTGTGGATTCAAAGCAATCGCGTGAGTTAATGGCGAAATATAGTGTTGAAGAAAAAAATTATGCAGTCGCAACGTTCCATCGCCCCTCAAACGTTGATGATCGAGCAAACCTGGAACGCGTTTTTGACCTCCTAATAGAATTAAACAATGCTCAACAGGTGATATTCCCTGCTCATCCACGCACGAGAAAGAAGCTTGAAGAAGCAGGGCTACTCAAAACACTAGTCGACAATGGCGTTTCCGTTATTGAACCGGCACCGTATGCGCAGTTTATCAACCTGATGGCTACAGCGAAGCTCGTGGTGACAGACTCTGGTGGCATTCAGGAAGAAACAACGTATTTGAACGTGCCCTGCTTGACACTGCGGGAGAATACAGAGCGTCCAATAACGGTTACACATGGCTCAAACACGCTTGTGAACTTCTCTGATGTCGCAGAGCAGGCAAATATCATTGCCAATGGGGGAGGAGCAAAAGCTCAAAGCATTCCACTATGGGACGGACGGACCGCATATCGTTGTGCGCATCTTCTTAAAGCTTGGTGGACTGATCAAGCACACAGCTTCTAGGTTACTAAAATGAACACGAAGGCAATTCGCCTGGAAATCCAGGGACTGCGCGCTATTGCCGTCCTTCTGGTCTTAATTTCTCACATCTGGCCGGAAGCATTGCCCGGAGGTTTCATCGGTGTCGATGTTTTCTTCGTCATATCAGGATTTCTGATAACCGATATGCTTGCAAGAGAGGCCGACAGCACGAATGGCATTTTGCTCGCAAATTTCTACGCAAGACGCGTTCGGCGGCTACTACCCGCCGCCAGTGTAGTTTTGATCTTCATCTTAGTCGGAACGCTACTAATCCTGCCGGCACCTCGCTGGGCAGATGTTACCCATCAAGTTATCGCCGCCGCCGTATATATGCAAAATTGGGTTCTTGCTGCAAACACTGTTGATTACTGGGCGACCGGCGCAGCACCCACTCCGGTACAGCATTACTGGTCCCTTTCTATCGAGGAGCAGTTTTATATTATCTGGCCACTCGCCATTATATTGATATCGAATATAGCATCTATTTTCCGCATTCCTATGCGTAGGCCTTTAGCTATTTTTCTAGGAGTGGTTTTCCTTCTTTCTCTGTATGCTTCGATCAGCATGTCATCGTCCGCGCCAGAAGAATACTTCTATACTCATACGCGCATTTGGGAATTAGCACTCGGGGGACTGCTCGCACTTGCGGCATTGAAGCCTCTTGGTTCACGTCAACTACAGTTGTCGGCCTACGCAATGGGTCTCAGCGCGATTTTTAGCGCGGCTCTAATGTTCAATGAAGAACTGGTTTTTCCAGGATACATTGCACTGATCCCTACCCTAGCGACCGCCTTGCTCATTTGGGCAGGAAATCTTGAGATTTCCGGCTACAGTGTGTTGGGAAATTCGATCTTCAAATATCTTGGTGATCGATCCTACTCAATATATTTGTGGCACTGGCCTCTAATTATATTCGCCAATTATCTATGGGCAGAAGTCTCATTTGTTATTGGAGCCGGATTGATTGCAACCACTCTTCTAGTTTCGCACTTTTCTTACGCCCTTCTAGAGAAGCCATTTCAGCGTCTATCGAAGCAAAATCCCAAAAGAAACTGGCGCGCTATTGGAGCCGGTATTACGTCCATAGCAGTTTGTATTGGTGCCGCATATGCGGCACAACTTTCGATCGAGGCGCGGACCCGAAGCTTAGCGGATGCTTCTGACCCCGATTATCCGGGCCCGGTGTCGCTGATCCGAGAAATAGCAGTCTCAAATGACGTGCCGCCAATCCCTGATCTTGCTGTCCTGGCGAATGACAAACCGAAAAGTGTTCTCAACGGATGCCACCAGCGGCAAAGCGCTTCAGAGGCACGGTTCTGCCTGTTCGGCGATAAAAGTAGCGACAGAACGATAGCACTCATCGGTGACTCTCACGCCGCGCAATGGGCACCCGCTTTAGAGACCATCGCAGAAGAGCAAGGTTGGGCGCTAATTGAAATGACAAAGTCTGCCTGCCCGTTCAGTCGCATAACAGCGCGTCGAGGCGATGAAATCTACAGCTCGTGTAATGAGTGGCGCAAAAACGCACTTGAGCGTCTACTAAAGCTTGCACCTGACGTCGTTTTCGTCAGCCAGGCGCGCTATGATTATGAAACGCCGAATGCATTTGCGTCGGGTGCCCTTTCATTATGGCAGGAACTTACAGATGCTGACATAAAGATCGTTGCAATCGCAGACACGCCTTGGTTTCCATTTCAACCAGGGGAATGCCTCGCTCGGAGCAAGGATTGCGGTGCTCCGCGAACAGACGTTTTGCCGGGACGTGATCCCATGATTATCGCCGCAGCCCGCATGGCTGATGCGCACCTCGTGAACATGACAGATTACATCTGCGGATCGCACAGGTGTGAGATGATTGTCGGCAACGTTGTCGTCTGGCGTGACAATCACCACCTAACAGCGACCTATGCGCGTCTCCTCAGTCCGTTCTTCTACGAGAGCGTGCGCGACATTCTCTCACCTTCAAACCCCGCTCTCGAGCGAGATTCGACACCCGACACGGTAACATCACCTCAGCAGACGCAACGCTTTGATGGTGTGCTTGAATGCGACCCTTTGTCAGAGACTGTCGCTGGCTTTACAATACCTATCTCTGTTTATCTTCGAGCAGACAGCTATCTTGTAAGACGCGGCGACTGGAAGGAACGAAAAGGGGCATTCGATCATTGGGTCGGTCGCACCCAGGGTGATCGCATTATCTTCACAGGCTTTACAAAACTCGAGAAATACCAAGCACGTGATGTGACTTTTGTAGCGTCATTGAAAGATGGAACTCTGAGTGCGTCCGGATGGCGCGGGACCCGTGCTTGCACGTTCGAAGTCACGGCATCAGATCTCGATTAGCAATCACTGTTTCGAACGTTTCTGCCAAACTTGCACTCCACAAGTACTGATCCTATACCGATCCGCACTTCTGACCACATCGTATCAGCCTTGGACAGTTAAAGCGAGGAACGCATGGAAGAGCCTTTTGACGAGAAAGAATACTGGATCAAGCGTCACGACAAATATCGTGGCGACCCGCGTTCCGTTGGCAATCTGAGTCGCACCGTCGAACAAAACGATGTTGCTCAATTAAATGGCCGCAAACTGATCCGTGGTGTCGTGCCAAAACTTATGCCACGGTCCGCCCTCGACCTTGCATGCGGCGTTGGACGCGTTGCTCCGGATATAATTGATTTAGGTTTTGAATATACCGGTGTCGATGTATCGCCGACTGCCATTGAACAGGCGAAAGCCACATACCCTGAAGGTTCTTTTGTCGTCGGCGACATAACAACCTATCAGCCAACGCAAAAGTTTGATCTCGTTATGGCCTTGCACGTTCTTGTGCATCTTGTGGAAGATAAAGACTGGGAGAACGCTTTGGACGTTGTAGCAGGCGCACTCAAACCCGGCGGATTATTCCTGCTCATAGACGAGCTGCCGGAGGAGTCGAAACGGATTAACGTCCACGTTATGACGAGAAGTCGCGAGACCTACAAAGAAGCCCTAGCCGCCCGGGGGCTAAAAATAACCGATGAACTCGCACACAATCCACCGAAACACACTCATCCCATACGCCACATATAGGCTGTTTGATTTCGCACTGAACTAGACGTCGGCCTATTCCAAAGCGTTACCAGATCGCATGCGGAGACGTTTGTTGGTGAGAAATGCAATGATTCCTCGAATTGTAGCACTTATGCGCACTTGCGCCGCACTAACTCTCGATATCGTAGAGCGCTTTCGGTTAGCGATGCTGATACGGTTCGGGCCAAAGGCCCTGGATGCGAAAATCGCTGCGATTGGTATGGGTAATCGACTTACACCAGCGCGCGTCCAACAAAGACGAGCTGATACTATTGTTCAATTGGTTCGAGAAGAAAGAGCAGCCTCGACGTCAGAAGAAATAAGTAAGGCAAGCCGGCTACTACTACAGCATGGGCTTTGGCGGGAAGCTGTCGAATTAACGACGCCAACTGACAAGAGTATATCGCCTGGAGACCTCTCCGAAGCTGCTGGCGATCTGATTATTAAATCTTATGATGTTGGTGTGAAAGTATCACCAAGCCTGCGCGCCATTTTACAAAACCTTTGGCGCTCAAAAAAATATCATAAGGCATATGCGTTGTCTAAGGCAGTCGCAAAATCCGAGCCATTAATATCCGAACTCTACGCTCTGCATTACGCGATCTACGCTCAACCGAATTCGAACTTGCTTGGACGCGCGCTGGAACTATTGAAAACAGCAGAAGAGAAGCGCCAGTTAGATGAAGTTCGTGGCGCACATCTTTTAGTATTTGATTATCATATCCGATGGGCATCAATCGACGAATTGGTCGCCTTTTTTGAAACTTATCGCAGCGAGATCATTTTGGACACCATGCGCTCCGGGACGCTTGCAGCGGCCTATCTGAAGCGCTTGGTTAGCGAGAAACGTTACGCGGCGGCCCTGCAAGCTTCAGCGGATTTATTGGTTACAGAGCACAAGTCGTTTGCTTCATTTTTTAGGCTGCGGTCCATCGAAACCACTATCGCAGCAAAAAACTATCTTGCTGTTGACGATCCGCGTGCGGGAACGGGAGATGCATATGACCTTTATCAGCGTGAGGCGGTAAGTTCATTTAACCAGGCCGTTGGGCGCTTTTGGCAAGATCTGCACCGATTTGCGGAGACGCGAGGCGAAACATACTTCAATATCCGTGTAGATGAGGACGAACGGGATTTGCTCCTTATTCGTGTTAAAAACGCTCTGAAGCAGGGCGTGCCCATATCTTGCATCCGAATTGGCGACGGCGAAAGTTATGGGTTCGGGACAACAGCCCTAGAATCGCTTGATAATGAAATTGTCCCCCCCCTGTTAGAGCGCACGGCACAGATTTTCGAACATGACCATCCCGCACGCGAATTGGTTTGGTGGGGTGACCACATCGATACCGCCAATAAGGAAGTACTGCGAAGCGAAATCGAAAGCGCCATCCTAAACGCGGATATTATTGGCACACCAAACATATATAGATTGTGTCGAGATCTTCGCCCCTCGCCTTTTCATGAAGAGATGCAGGGTCGTGGCTTGTGCCATGCTCTCATTGAAACAGCGGGGCTTCTGCGCAAACGGCAAGACACTTTTTCTGTTGCCGACGAGCGCTTCAATCATGTTTTCACAAGCGACGTAGTGGCGCATCTAGCAGAGATATCGAGGCGCGTTGTCGTAGTCGGCCCTTATCCTGAAAGTGATATTGTGGATAAGCTATCGCTTTCGACACCGCTGAAAATTATTCAAATTCCACCCCACACCCGCATTCGACAGGCAATTGAAGAAGGAAAAGAGGCACCTGGAACGTTGCCAACGATAGCGATGGAAATCGCCGAGAGCGTAACCAGAGAATCTGAGGCTGGAGTCCTGGTACTCATCGCGGCTGGCATTTGGGGAAAAGTTTTCGCCAATAAAGCTCGTTCACAAGGCGCTGTCGCGCTCGACCTTGGCTCTGCCGTCGATTACTGGATGGACGTAAAATCGAGGAGTGCTTTAGATGCCACCTAAAGAATTACCGACCCATCCGCTCGATGGGGCAAGTCTCTTTATTGCGGATTAGTATATCCCAAAAGCGCTGAATATTCAGTAGCTTGAGCTACAAATATCAAGCATCTCGCTTAGAAGCTTCCTGTTCACAAGGTCTCGTCATAAACGGAAAGGTGCTTGAATGGCGCTCGAGGCGCAAAAAGCCAGTAAGCAGGAGCATGTTTAAGGCTATGGCAGGGCAAAACGACGAGGAGGCGTGTTCGACGAAAGGCATCGACGCGCTTCAGCGAGAAAATAGAGAACTACGTACCGAGCTCGACCGCGTTAATAACAGCTTGCGTATGCGTGCGGCCTCGATTTTCGCAGAAAACCTGTCGTCGCCGCTTACCACGTTGACTATACCTGCGAAACTAATTCGTCTTTTGCGCGACGTGCGGGTAGTTAAGCAATGGCGCAAAGTCGTTCTCGGCCTCGAATGTGGATTGCCAGATGACCCGTTGCGGCTTTTAACCCCGGAAAGGCAGGAACTGGCAGAACTAAAGTCTGTAGCCTCATCCATCCTGAACGGAAGAGCACCGCCGGCAGTGACATCAGCGCAACCGTCACGCGCCGTCCAAGCAGCTCTGGTACGCAGTGATGAACTCGAAGAAATCGTAAGATCAGGTGCAGATTGGGAGCTACCCAAGGCAGAGGTCGTTAATCCCGTTTCGCCCAAAAGAGTTGTCATGCCACTACACGCGTGCGAGCAAGACATCGTCAACGGATACACGCGACGTTCGCATGAATTGATACAGGCATTGCAGCAAACCGGCTGGGATATTAGCGGCGCGGTCAGGGGCGAAAGATCGACGGACGTAGCATCAACTGCCCGTCAATATGAACGAGTCGGCACCGTTCCGAGCGATCAACAGACCCACCAAGATTATGTAAGCAGATATGCAGAGCGGCTTTATCAGCACTTCATCAAGACGCGACCCGCAATAGTCCATGCTGCGTCCAATCACGTCACTGGTCTCGCCGCGTCGATCGCAGCAAAACGAGCCAACCTGCCCCTCATTTATGAAATACGCGGCTTGTGGGAAGAAACACGCCGCAGTGTCGAACCTTCCTATCTAAACTCACTAGGATATTGCGCCCAACAACAGCTTGAAATCGAAACTGCAAAACGCGCAGATCATCTCCTCGTGAATGGCCGACCGCTGGCCGAACTCTTCTCGCAGCGAGGCATCGCCGAAGATAAGATAACGGTCGTTCCGAATGGCTGCGCAAGTGAACTGAATCTCGAAAAAGAACGTCAAAAAGCCCTACAAAACCATTTGAGCCTTTCAGGTGAGCCGGTGATAGGATTTGTCGGTAGCCTTACATCATACGAAGGTTTAGAGCTTGTTTTTGAAGCGCTTTCTGGATTACGCACACTACCGTTTCAGCTCTTGATTGTTGGTGACGGTCCGGCTCGCATGCCTCTGCAAGACAAGGCAAGAGCGTTGAGGCTCTCTGACAAAATACATTGGATGGGGCGGGTTTCGCCCTCAGAAGCGACCGCTGCTTACGGCTTAATAGACATCGCCCCATTCGTAAGATCTGACACACCAGTTACCAGATTGACACCGCCTCTCAAACCGCTGGACGCGATGTTGTCCAATACCGCCATGCTTCTTTCCGACCTTCCGCCGTTAGCAGAGTTTGCTGAAGATGGACGTGCGCTGTTGGTTCCGCCTGGAGACGTATCGACCATTCGGAAGGCCTTGAAGCTGCTCATTACGGACGCTGACGCGCGCGAAGCAATGGCGGAAAAAGCGAAGCAATGGGTGCTTAAAAACCGCCAATGGACCACGATAGCCAAAACAATCGATGGAGCGTACAAAACGGTCTTGGCTCAAAGGTGAACGCTCACTAAAGACACGACGCATCTTTCCAAGGCTTTCAATGCGTTACGATGCCAGAGGTTGGACTTTGCACAACGGTTTTTCATGAAACTCGATGTCCTCCTGCTCGCACGCAGTTGCCTATCGAATATGAGTCTACTACTGACCATCGATCAGTCTAATCTGATAAATTTGCGGACTTAAGAGGGTTAAGGTGTCACCTACGGCAGCTCACAAAACGAATGCTTCAACAAGCAACATTCATCCGTAAACGACATTTTGCGGCGGTAACAATTTCAAGGCAGTTAGCATGAGCGCTTTCAGTGATGTATCCAATGCCCTTCGTCAGCCGAATATTTGGTTCGTACTGGGTGTTCAGGACTATCGCTTCCAATTCGGGCGAACAGCTGCCGGCCTCCTCTGGGCGTTTATCCAACCGGCACTTTGGATAACTGCGATTGGCTTCTTCTTCGCTCCATTTATGGGGAACGATAGTGGAGCCTATATCATTCACGTAGCATTCGGCTTAGCTATGTTCACCTTCATGTCAGGTGCCATATCGGAGTACGGTCTGTGCTTCATGACGCACAAGACCATCATTCAAAACTTCTCGCTGCCCATGTTTATTCACGTGCTGAGGGATGCCACTAGGAACACTTGTCGATTGGCAACCGAACTCACTGTCGCCTTCGCGGCAGTCATTTTCCTACGTCACAGTTTGGAACCAGTTGCATTGCTTGCCGTGTTCGGACTAGCCGTTAATATCATCGCTGCAGTGGCGATATCTTTGGGCGTTTCAATGCTCACAGTTCGTTGGAGGGATATACAATTTGCAATCAGAGCTGTGATGCGGCTCATGTTTTTCATGACGCCGATTCTCTGGTCCGTGGATCAAACGTCTGGTGCCAGGGCCACAGTGGCTAATATCAACCCGCTTACTCACTTCATAGAGATCGTTAGGCAACCCATTTTAGGTGAAGTGCCCACAATGCTGTCTTACGGTGTGACGTCCTCGGTCACGCTGGCGGCCATTATTGGCTCTTATGTGGTTTTTGGGCTGAGGAAGAACAATATCGCCCTTTGGGCACAGACCTAGAAACCCATCCAAACCGCGAAGCAATATCCATGAAGGCAAGTCTCTTTGCACAATGATAAAACTTGAGCACATTACACTTGAATTGCCAGTTGACCGGCATATGCAAGCCAGCTTCAAAACAGCAATCGGCGGCGAGCTATTTACCCGGAACGGCATACGCTTCGTAAAGGCGTTGAATGACATAACGGCGTTGATCGAGCCGGGTGATCGAATCGGCGTAATCGGAAGAAACGGTTCCGGGAAATCGAGTTTGCTAAGGCTTCTCGCCAACATTTATCAGCCTTCGCTCGGTACGTTACAAGTTGAGGGCAAAGTCTCGACTCTTTTCACAAATTCTCTCGGTCTTTACTTGCGCGAAACCGGCCGCCGAAATGTAGAGCTCGGTGTCAGACTTTTGGGCTTGCAGGGCGGAAGCGTGGCCGATGCCGTGGAAGAAATCATCGAATTCACAGAACTTGGCGACTACATAGACGTGCCCATGATTGCCTACTCAGCCGGAATGCGCACGAGGCTCGGCTTTGCTATCGCAACTCAAATAAGACCGGATATCTTGTTGGTAGATGAGGTTTTCGGCGCTGGCGATATGAGCTTTGTCAACAAGGCGATGGAACGGATGGAAAAAATGATGGAAGGAGCAAATATTCTGATACTCGCCTCCCACTCCGCTAGCATCATCACCAGATGCTGCAATAAGGCCCTCTGGCTAAACCAGGGTAAGTTGCAGGCATTTGGAGACGTGGAAGACGTTATGGGAAAGTTCGACGCTTCAGTGCGATGAGGCCCAATAGATTAGTTCTGGGGTACGACCGTGTTGAAGACGCCACCGACTATAATCATCATGTTCTAAAACGACGCCGTCTCAAGACAGACCGGAAGCTGATCGCCAATGAACATACTAATCTTCGCAAGGCATTTTCCTCCTTTCGTCTCTGGTGGTGCCCGGCGGCCTTACTTGCTCGCCAACGGACTGGAAAATCTCGGCCACAATGTATGTGTTATTGCTCCAGCCCTGCCCGAAGACATCACCGGAGTATCGGTCATCCACCCTGCCCCTGTTGCGGAGGCCAGTGCCAGCGCGGAGCAGGACGGACCACCCCGCCCCGGCACAACCACAGCTCTCAAGAACTGGATACGAGCGAACTTGTTTCTGCCCGACCCAGATATCCGATGGGCGATGAGGGCAGCAAAAGCAGCGAAACAACTCACCGACTTTGTGCCCGATTGGGTAGTTTCCACCAGTCCACCGGAATCAGTTCACATCGCAGCCTTAAGTACGGCAAGAAGATATCGATGCCGCTGGGCAGCAGATTTTCGCGATCATTGGCTGATTTATCCTTTGATACGCGAGCGCGAAGCAATGGCGAGGCGCGTTATTGAAAGGCGGATCGCTAAATCGCTCCTCTCCCGCGCCGACCTACTCTTTTCGCCAGAACAAAGCATGCTGGAGGAAGTTGCCTCATATGCACCGAAGACACCGACCTTGCACTTGCCGCAAGCAGCTTTCGTTTCCTCGCCCACACATCCCCGCAGCGATGGTCCGAACAGACCCATCACAATTGTTCATACCGGTAGTTTCTCCCTCTCCCACAGCAAACGCTCAATAGATCCCGCGCTCAGTCTGATCACTGAAGCACGCCGCCGCGATGCGCGCTTTCAACTCGTTCTGATCGGGCGCTTGACCGCAGAAGAAGCGGCCAAAGCAAGGGCAGTCGATGGTGTTGAGCTCCTCGGCGAAGTAGAACTGGAAGAAGCATGGCAGGCGCAGACGAGCGCAGACATCTTGCTAAACGTCGCTGCTCCGGATGCAAAGACGCCTCCTGGGAAACTTGCTGAGTACAAGGCCGCGCAGCGACCAATCGTCTTTATCGGCGGTGACCAACGATATCGGACGAAGCACGGCGGAGATACACCTCCAATCGAGCAGCTTATGCAAGCAGTTGCGACGCCGAATAAATCCAAATCTGCAAAGTTCCCGTCGCCCGAAGCAACAGCTGAAAAACTGCTGAACGCGATGAGAGACATCGAAACCAGTGATCGGTAAGACTGCACCGGTACCCCGAATGCAATTGTCTTAGTACCGCCAATCGCTATTCTGACATTGGGTATCAGAGCAGTGCGCCCGAACGAAAAGCCGAAGCGTGCAGTACTCACAAGATATGTAGACAAGCTATCCTAGAACGAATAATTGGTTCGCTAGTGCTAAAGGCGCACGGTACTGATATTTTTTCATTACAATATTGGCGGGTGGTAGAGTGAAGGTCTTCGTTATTGTTGGCACGCGTCCTGAGGCCATAAAAATGGCACCAGTGTACATGGCACTCCGCGATGATGGTGGGCTCGATCCATTGCTGATCTCGACAGGTCAACATCGCCAGATGCTCGATCAAGTTCTGGACTGGTTCGAGATCAAGCCAGACCATGATCTTCAGCTTATGGCACCGCGCCAAACACTATCGCATATCATGTCGAAAGCGATGCAAGGCCTTGATGATCTAATCGTGAAAGAAAACCCGGGAGCAGTTCTGGCCCAGGGCGACACAGCTACTGTTTGCGCCGCAGCTATTGCGGCTTTTCATCGACGTATACCGTTCGGCCATGTTGAGGCCGGATTGCGCACCCGAAACCTCGACCAGCCCTATCCTGAGGAAGGATATCGCCAAATGGCGAGCCGGATCACCCACTGGCATTTCTGTCCGACAGAAAGATCTATGGCCGCACTTGAAGCCGAAGAAGTCACTGGCGAGAAACATCTGGTCGGCAACACTGTAATCGATGCGCTGCTAAATACGGCAACGCGCGTTGACGCGCCAAAAACGCCGCTTAAACGCGAGAAGCTCGTCCTTATTACCGGACATCGCAGGGAGAACCATGGCAGCCGCTTCGATGCAGCCTTTGACGCAATTGCAACATTGGCCGAGATGCATCCCGACGTCGATTTCGTTTATCCGGTTCACCTGAACCCAAACGTTCGCGATGCAGCTTTCGATCGCTTACAAGCAATTGAGAATATGAGCCTTATCGAGCCGGTTGCTTATCCGGAAATGGTTGCTCTGATGAAGCGCTCCTCCCTCATCCTGACGGATTCCGGTGGTGTACAGGAAGAAGCTCCAAGCTTCGGCGTGCCAGTGTTGGTTATGCGAGATGCTACAGAACGTCAGGAAGCGGTAGAGGCAGGTGTTTGTGAACTCGTTGGAGTAGATCGCGACCTGATTTTGAAACGGTCGACAGAGATATTGAGCCAATGTGACGTCGACCGCCGATCAGCCAACAACACCAACCCATTTGGAGATGGCGAGGCGGCAAAGCGGATTGCCGACATCCTTGCGAAAAGAACACCACTGCCTTTCTCTGCTGGCAAATTGGACACAGTTAACTAGGATCAAATGATGTCTTCCCATCAAATCAAGTCGATCACAGTCGTTGGACTAGGATATGTCGGACTACCAACCGCTGCACTGCTAGCCCGCGCTGGCTACAAAGTGCGTGGCGTGGATGTCAATGAGCGAATAGTCGATACCCTTAATTCCGGCGAGTGCCCGCTGGGCGAAAAAGAAGTCGCCGATATCGTCCGCGAGGCATTGAATTCAGGAAATTTCGAAGCGAGCCTCGAACCGAAGGAAGCCGACGCCTTCGTGATTTGTGTGCCGACACCGGTACGCGCCGACAAATCACCGGATCTTTCAATGGTGAGAGCGGCAATTCAGAAGACTGCCCCCATCGTACCAAGGGGCGCGCTTGTTATCTTGGAGTCCACGAGCCCAATAGGAACGACGCGAAATGTCATCGCCGCCGAACTTGAAAAAGCCGGACTTAATCCAGAGACGGATGTTGATATTTGTTATTGTCCAGAACGCGTGTTTCCGGGAGCTACCGTCCGCGAGATTCTGAACAATGATCGTATTGTAGGAGGCTTGACGCCAAAAGCAGCCGAGCGTGCGAAGGCACTTTACGAATCGTTTTGCGATGGCGCGCCAGTGACCACGACGGCCGAAAGCGCCGAGTATTCGAAACTGATGGAAAACACATTCAGAGATGTAAATATTGCACTAGCCAACGTGTTTGCGCGCATCGCTGAAGACGCAGGTGTCGATGTTCAAGATGTGATCAAACTCGCAAATAGGCATCCACGCGTGAATGTTCACACCCCAGGTCCAGGCGTAGGCGGCCATTGTATTCCTGTCGATCCGTGGTTCCTGATAGACGCCGCACCTGTGGAAAGCGAGCTTTTGCTGAAGAGCCGCAACATCAATGACGAACAGGTTCTTCGGCTTGTTGAACGTGCGGAGAAAGCTGGGCTGCCCAAGGGTGGCAAGCTGGCAATTCTTGGGGCTGCATATCGCGGCGATATCGATGACGCACGTGAGTCACCAACAGAACTGCTCTTGGGAGTACTGAGTGCCAAGGGGTACGAATGGGCGGTCCATGATCCGCGCGTAAAAGAAATGCATGTTCACAACGGAACGGAGCCAAACCTTACGGACGATCTGGAAGCGGTGCTCAAAGATGCCCATGCTGCTATAATAATGACTGATCATTCGACCTATCGCGCTCTCACACCGGACAACATGGAGACGATGACAGGACGCACAATTGTCGACGCGCGTCGTATGTTAAATGAAACATCTTTTCTCGATGCCGGGTTCACGATTATCCCAGTAGGTGCACCAGTGCACACTCCTGACGTCGGAGCTGAGAAAGTCAGCACCGCCCCTCATCTTAAGATCGTAAGCTCCAACTAGAAATAGCGATTGAAAGCAGGTTTCGCGTCTAGCGGCTGGCATCAATAGGTAGGCTGGCGGTCGAAGCGCCTGACCATCACCTCAGCTGCATAGATTTCACATGGGGCTTTCTACGCAACACAAGGAATGGGTTCCACGCCATGGCTAGCGCCAATCTCCATACGGATACACGGCGGCGTTGGACTCGGTAGTGTTTTTCTCGACGCAACTTCCAGCCTGTTCGAAAACCCTCGATAATCCCGTCGCGCATGCCATCATTTCCGAGCGACGATCGATTGTGGTTGTAAATGTAACCGACGATCGCAAGATGAGCGGGCAAGGTGAGAATAAGCAACAGGAGTGGTGTGTTCTTTAGGTAAGTCCACGTCCGGTTTCTGTTGCCATGATACATGGTGAAATAGCTGCGTCGTCCGGATGTGCCGCTCCCTTTGTGCCGGATGATGGCATCAGGGAGAAACACGCAACTTTCACCGCCTAGCTGCATGCGATAACCGAGATCGACATCCTCGCAGTAACAAAAGAAGCGCTCGTCGAACCCGCCATAATGTAGAAAAATATCACGCCGATAGACAGCGCTCGCTCCGCAGGGACTAAAACAACTACCCTTCCCGGGCAGTGCAGAGATGGGGTGGCCAAAGCCACCTCGCCAAGGAACGCCGTAGATGGAATAGGCATCTCCAGTGCCATCGAGTATCGCCGGTTGATCTAGACTTATTTGAGCACAAGCAAATACGTTCACATCTGGATCAAGCACACTGGCATCATGAATACGCTCCAGCCAGTCCGGCTCCGCATAGGCATCAGGATTCAATAGAACCAACCACTCTCCCCTCGCAACTTTAGCTGCGAGGTTGTTGCCACCGGCAAAACCGTGATTTTCATTCTCCTCTAGGAGTGTAAAACCCGGTAAATTCTCAGCATTCAAATTTCGAATGGAATCGTCGTCACTATTATTGTCCACGAGGATGACCTCGAAGTCGCGACACGTTTGTGCAGACAGCGAATCTATTGCGTCTTGCAGGAACTCACCGCCATTATAATTGACGATCAGAACAGAAAATCTAGGTGGCGAGAGGTCCAATGCGACTTATCCCCTGATTACTCACACCAGTTAAACGTCTTTCAATTGGATTCCCGTCGGTCAGATGCACCAATCACTTAGCACTTTCCAACCAATTTCTTCAGAGCCGCGACCGGTTCTAGTCACAAGAAATTGGACTGCCCCGTCATTGCCGGGAACACATCCACCACGCATCGACCACCCTGAATGCGAATCCAACCTCAGCCCTAGCCTGACACGCTCACTATGTCGACGACACTTCTGCTCTAGTTTTTCAATATGCATACAAAAAAGATGCGTTGATGTGTCTTCTGAGCTAGCACAAGCGCAATATGGATTAGTTCACTACTTAGTAGACAATCTTCCCCATTTACGGTTCTGATGACATCCGTAAACCACCCAGAAATCGGAGGCTGATTTGAGCCAGACCGCGCCGACACGCCCACGCCCTGACACGGCCTCAGACAAGCAACAGCCTGCCAAGACAACCGCACCAAAAAGACCTCCCGTCGTGCGGGCGATCAACGCGATGGGCGGTGTTATGACAAAGGCACGCCTCGGCGTTCCACGATTTACACCCGACAGTATCCGGCGATCCGCCGAGAAAATCTCTGGGTACAGCGATTATGGATCAAACTCCTATGCACCCGGCCTAGCCATACTCTGCCATGCCCTAGAACATGAAGCAGATCTCAATCAGATGGGCCGCATCGTCCTTCATAGGCAATTATCTAACGCGCTCGCGGGACGGCTCACGGTCGTCGCATGGGAAAAAGCATTCCCAAAACAGGCTGAAGCCCCCATCAGCGCGCCTTTGTTTGTTATCGGGCTGCCCCGCACGGGCACGACCATCCTCTACGAAACACTGGCGGCTGATCCGGCTTTGCGCGCGCCTCTCACCTGGGAGTGCAGAGATTTCGCACTGGCCCATGCCGCCGCTGCGGACCCCGAAGGTGATCCAAGGGTGAAAAAGCTCGGTCGGCAGATGGAGCAAATCGATCGATTGATGCCGGGCTTCACCGCCATTCACAAATTCGGTCCATTTATTCCAACGGAGTGCATTGGGCTCATGCTTCTGGACATGGCAAGCGAGCAGTTCGGATCCCTAGCCTGGCTACCGTCTTACCGGGATTTCCTGCTAAACAACGACTTCACCTCCGTTTATGAGTGGCACAAGCGTGGCCTGCGCTATCTGCAAGCCACGCAGCCAAACAAAACGTGGATGCTTAAGTCGCCGCTCCACACCGGCTATCTCGACGCACTGCTGAAAACCTATCCCGACGCGCGCCTTATCCAGACCCACCGCGACCCCATGAGAGTGATCGCCTCAGTCGCAAATCTTTACAGGGTGTCCCGCGGCGGTTGGTCCGATGCAGAATACGACCTCCCGGAGCGAGCGAAATCTGATGCCGCTTACTACGCAGAATTTGTGAGACGCGCGACGCAATTTCGAAAAGACCACCCCGAACACGCCGATCGTTTCATCGATATTGCATTCGAGCGCTTCATGTCCGACCCAATGAAAGTCATCGAAGATATTCACACTCATTTCGAGCGCCCACTCACGGAAGAAGCTCATAAGGCAATGGCTGACTATCTGACGAACCGACCAAGGGACAAGTATGGCCGCCACGTCTACAGCCGGGACCAATTCGGCTTCACAGACGCTCTTCGTGAGGAGCTATTCGCAGATTATCTCGCAACCAACAGCGCGTATATCTGACGAATGTCCGGTGGTCAGCTGACTGATTACCACGCCCGGCCGCAACGACCACCCGTAGCTGGATTGGTCAACTCAGCCGGAAAGATTGCGTCTTCGATTGGCCTGCCGCGCCGACCTGCTCTTACGGTCCAAGCCATGGAGCGATCCGCCACAAAAAAGTCAGGCGGTTTGACGGATTTTGGATCTGACAGCTATCGCTCAGCCTTGGAGCCGTTGCTTTACTCATTGGAGCACGAAGCAGCACTATCTCAGCTCGGGCGGCTGGTCTTCAGCGGAATGATTGTTGCTGCGCTGGCAAGTCGCCTTGCCGTCGTTGCATGGGAGAAAGAAAACCCTGAGAAAGCGAACGCATCCATTATAGCGCCGCTGATCATTGTCGGTATGCCACGCACCGGCACCACGATCCTATACGAAATGCTTGCAGCAGCGCCGATGCACCGCGCCCCGCTGACCTGGGAATGCCGTGACTACGCACTCGCCCACCAGATTACTGACGCTAAAGAAGATCCTCGCATAACCAAGCTCGGTAAGAACATGGCGCGCATGGACCGGCTCATGCCCGGCTTCTCATCAATCCACTATTTCGATCCATTCATTCCTACCGAATGTGTTGGACTTACGAATCTTGACCTTTGCTCAGAGCAATACCCCTGCCTCGCCTGGGCTCCTACCTATCGAAAGTTTCTTCTGAACACCGACTTCAACAGCGCCTATAACTGGCACAAACGAGCCTTGCGTTACCTGCAGGCGGCAACGCCCGGAGCTCAATGGGTATTGAAAACGCCGATGCACTCCGCCTATCTCGGCGCACTGCTGGACGCTTACCCAGACGCCTGTCTCGTCCATACCCACCGCGATCCGGCAAAAGTCATCGCATCGGTCTGCAGCCTTTGCGCAACAGGTCGTCGGGGCTGGTCAGATCAACTCGATATTGATGAGCGGGCCGTAGGTGATCTCGACTACATCGCAGAAGTCTGCCGCAGGGCCACGGATTTCCGGAACAGACACCCCGAACACGAGAGCCGCTTCCATGATGTCGCTTTCAAGAGTTTCATGTCAGATCCAATGGCGGAAATCGACAGAATTTTCGCGCACTTCGACCGCCCTCTACCAGCCGATCAACGCGCAGCTATGCAAGAATATCTGAAAAACCGCCCGCGGACGAAGTACGGCAAGCATCGCTACGCCCTTGAACAGTTCAACCTGACAGAAACGGATCTGCGCCCGCTATTTTCCGATTATCTGGAGCGCTTCGGCGAGTTGACCTAGGCTGTCTCGCCAAACAGCTCTCGACCGATCAACCAGCGGCGAATTTCGCTTGTTCCGGCACCGATCTCCATCAGCTTTGCATCGCGCAACAAGCGACCGGTGGGATACTCGTTGATGTATCCATTCCCACCAAGAATCTGGATCGCATCAAGCGCCATCTGTGTCGCTTTTTCCGCTGCATACAGAATACAGCCTGCGGCATCCTTCCGCGTGGTCTCTCCACGGTCACAAGCTTGCGCCACCGCATAAGAGTAGGCACGAGCAGTCGAAAGCGTCACATACATGTCGGCCAGCTTCCCTTGGATCAGCTGGAACTCCCCGATAGATTTCCCGAATTGTTTGCGGTCGTGAACATAGGGGAGAACGACATCGAGGCAGGCCTGCATGATCCCGACGGAGACATTCGACAGGACAACGCGCTCATAGTCGAGCCCGCTCATGAGGACGCCGACGCCTCCATTCAACGGACCCATTAGATTCTCTTCCGGCACCTCGCAGTCCTGAAAAACAATCTCGCCGGTCTCGGAACCGCGCATGCCGAGTTTGTCGAGTTTCTGGGCCACCGAGAACCCCGGAAAATCTCGTTCGATCAGAAACGCTGATATTCCGCGAGACTCTTTTTCCGGTTCTGTCTTCGCATAAACGATGAGGGTATCTGCATCAGGCGCATTCGTGATCCACATTTTGGATCCGTTCAGCACGTATCGATCACTCTTCTTATCGGCCCGCAGCTTCATGGAAACCACATCAGAGCCGGCTCCCGTTTCAGACATGGCGAGCGCGCCCAAATGTTCGCCGGTCACAAGCTTCCTGAGATACCGTTCTTTCTGGTCGTCATTTCCCCAGCGTCGCAACTGATTCACGCAAAGGTTCGAATGCGCACCATAGGACAGACCCACCGATGCACTCGCCCGGGACACTTCCTCAATCGCGACACAGTGCTCGAGATAACCGAGCCCCGATCCACCCCACTCTTCTTCGACAGTGATGCCGAGTAATCCAAGCTCGCCCATTTGAGGCAGAAGCTGGCGGGGAAACACATCAGTACGGTCAATCTCGGATGCAATTGGCGCGATATGGTCAGATGCAAACGACATCACCGTGTCGCGCAGCATGTCTGCCGTTTCGCCGAGATCAAAATTCAGAGTCGGATAAGAATTCGGTATCATGGGGCGTAATTACCCCCAAAGACGTGTTTCGCCAATCAAACTTTGGCGCTGATCATTGATTTCGCGATAAAATAGACCGCGATCAAAACCATAAATGCGCCGAGTAATGACAAGCCAAACCCTGCATATTGGCTGCTCTGCGGCACATCTACCGTTGTTCCAAGAGCACCGAACAGGTCCGTCAGCCCGACCGCACCCATCAACATTCCGATGACAGCGAGGCCGCCGTAGAAGGAATAACTCAATGGGCCAACAAGATCGGCTTCGAGGTCCGTATTGGCGGTCTGACGCGCCATAGCGTGTCTCACCATGTCAGGATCGATCTCAGCCGGCTCCAGATCGTCGATTGCGATCCTGCCATTGGCCTTTGGAATCTCATTGGCTTCGATCTGATCTTCAATCGGCAATCCTGCATCAGGATCAGCAATGGCCGAAATCGCTTTGGTGATGTCGTCGGGCGTTGGAACGGCGGGCGCTTCAGAAGTAGCGGCAGGACGGGAGTTTTGCGGCTCGCCAAGAATACGAACAAGACGCTCCTTCACCGCCAGCGCCATGTCCTCCGACGCTGTAGGGACCAATCCGTTTGAGGCCGGAACTTGAGCTGCAGCTCTTGGCGGTTGAACATGTCTGGCTACGTCGGTGCTCGGTGCCACCATTGATAGTTGGTTTAATGGTATCCGGGTCTCATCGAATTGAGGCCGAATTTTCGCACTCGATGCGGTAACGCGGCAGCCGGCAGGTGTAAGAAAAAGAGCCGTCTCGGCTGCGCGTCGTCGTACAAGCGCATCAATCAGAACGGCTTCACCATTTACTTCAGCGACGCGCCAGGCCCCTATAGCGTCAGCAGCCTGCAGATGCTCACCAGCGTTGAGATGCGCCAATACGGCGGACGTCTCAAATGCCTTTGCGCCAATATTGAAAGCGAACGATACGAGCGCGTCGAACTGATTCTGATTGACGGGAGTGTGCACGAGATCGGTGACGCGCCGTTCGACACGAGGTAAGTCGTAGTCGCGGAGTACCGCTTCCGCCTCATCTTTCAGGATGCCGAGGCCAGCACGCGCGGCCTTGGTGTGGCCGTAACCAACGACCCAACGACCGTTTCCGAGGCTCACCGACCGGCGGTAAAACCCCTCAAAGCTCTTTATAAGCTCCAGTCCGCGCTCTGATGTGCGCATAGTGTATGTGCTGTTCTGGCCCATCTTGGAACATCGAATTCACTTCAATTCGCAAATATTGCAAATGCCGCACCGTCGCAGTGTTAACCTTTATTAACTACAAAAAGACAAGCGTAGCCAAGCCAAGGAAACTGAAGAAGGCAATGATATCGGTGAGTGTAAGCACAAACACGGATGATGCCACGGCAGGATCAGCTCCCAGCCTTTTCATCGTCAGCGGAACCAAAATACCGGCCAGACATCCCCAGATGAAGGTTGCGAGGATGGCAACGCCGATCGTGAGCGCGAGCTGGATATTCTGAAACCAGATCAACGTAACAACGCCTACACCAACGGCGAACAGCACACCGTTCACGAGGCCTGTCAGCACTTCTCGCCGGACAGCTCGCCGCGCCGCAGCCCCTTCCATCTCTCTCTCGGCAATCGCGCGCACGGTCACAGCAAGGGCCTGGCTTCCAGCATTACCGCCAAGCGCAGCGACAACAGGCATTAGAATCGCAAGCGCTACGAAGGCGTTCAGCGCCGGCTCAAAGAGTGAAATGATCCCCGACGCAACAAAGGCTGTGACCAGATTGATCGCAAGCCAAGGCGCCCGCGCCCGAACAGATTCCCAAACCGTGTCCGATCCATCGGCTGACGAAACCCCGGACAACGCCAGGAGGTCCTCAGTGTTCTCTTCCTGGATAACATCGACCATGTCGTCGACGGTGATCATACCGGTAATCCGGCCGTTCTCGTCGACCACCGGAGCGGACGCGAGATGATACTTCTGAAAGAGGTAAGCCACCTCCTCTTGATCCATACCCGTTTCAATCGTCGCCTCGGTGTCCCGCATAATATCCGACAGAGAGACATCCCTCGACGTTCTCAAAAGCGTCGCAAGCGGCACAGCACCCAACACTTTGAAGGCCGGATCCACGACATAAATCTCGAAAAACTGATCCGGCAGATCATCGCCCTGATCCCGCGCATGATCGACCGTATGCCCCACGGTCCAGAATTCCGGCGCAGCTACAAACTCGCGCTGCATAAGTCGACCAGCGGTTTCCTCGTCGAAGTCGAGAGCCTGCTCAAGCGGAGCGCGGTCTTCGGGAGCGAGATCATCGAGAATCCGATCCCGGCGATCATCCTCCATATCTTCGAGAATGGCCGTCGCATCGTCGGAATCGAGATCGCCAATGACCGCCGTAACAGCCTCATCGGGCAAGACCTCGATGGCGTCCTCGCGATACTCGTCCCGGAGCTCGATCAGCACCTCGGACGGCAGCTCCTCTCCAAGCAGAGAGACGACTTCCGAAAAATCATCCGGCGAGAGCTGTTCCAAAGCATCCGATGCATCGGCGGGGTGAAGGCGGGAAAGCACACGAGACAGCCAGCGCAGATCGCCATCGCGAACCGCTGTTTCAATGTCACTCAGCAGGATATTCAAAGCCGTATTGGCTTCTTCCCGAGCAATGCCAGGTGTTTCCGACTCCACCATTGGTTTCCGATCTATCTCCGATAGCGCCTTCCTAAATGGGTTGGCGTGGAAGGAAAAGCACTGCCGCCAGAAGCACTCGCTCCAGTTAAGAGGCTTGATCACGACCAATCGGCAATCGTAAACTGTCTTAAAGCTAATCGGAGCACTTCGTGCCGGCCAATTTAATCTCCCTTGTAGATGCCGCGCCAGCGACGACAGACTCTTCCAAAGCCCCATCGGCGCTTGGAAACAAAGTCCGTTCTCCCCTCATCGATACGTTCGGCAGACAGATCACCTATCTGCGCCTGTCAGTAACGGACCGCTGCGACCTAAGATGCTCTTATTGCATGTCCGAGCGGATGACATTCCTCCCCAAACGAGACCTTCTCACCCTGGAAGAACTGGAAACCGTAGCCGGAGCCTTTATCGCCCGGGGGGTCACCAAGATCCGCATCACTGGCGGGGAACCTCTCGTCCGCCGCGACATACTTCAGCTTGTAGAGCGCCTCGGCGCAAAGTTGGGTGAAGGCCTTGAAGAGCTGACGCTAACCACCAACGCGACCATGCTCGCCTACATGGCCGACACGATCGCCCGGGCCGGTGTTAAACGCATCAACATTTCGCTCGACACTCTTGATGAGGAACGGTTCGGAGAGATCACCCGCCGCGGACGTCTGCCACAGGTCCTTGCAGGCATCGAAGCGGCGCAAATGGCCGGGCTGAAGATCAAGCTCAATACGGTCGCGCTCAAGCACCAGAATTTGCAAGAGATCCCGTCCATGGTCGAATGGGCCCACGCCCGCGGCATAGACATGACCCTGATTGAAGTCATGCCGCTTGGCGATACTGGCGAAGACCGAGTTGACCAGTATGTCCCTTTGCCAACCGTACGCGAGCAACTTGAAAAGCTTTGGACCCTCACCGACCTGCCGCGCTCGGACAGGAATGGCGGTCCATCTTCCTATGTACGCGTCGAAGAAACGGGCGGACGGCTCGGCTTCATCACGCCACTCACCAATAATTTCTGCGCAGGCTGCAATCGCGTCCGCGTCACCTGCACGGGCCGAATCTATATGTGCCTCGGGCAGGACGACCATATCGATCTGCGCACGATCCTCCGCGAACAGGGGCCAGACGCCCTCGATGAGGCACTCGACCGCGCGCTGTTCCTGAAACCGGAGAAACACGAGTTCAGGATCGACAAGCGCGGCGCAGATCCTGCGCTCCCCCGCCATATGTCAATGACAGGTGGCTGATGTGCGAGTGATTGGCCAATGAGCACATCCCCTCGCATTCTCTATTTCGGCAAGCTGACTGACCTGACTGGAAAATCCGAAGAGACTGAGGCTCCGCCGTCTTCGATTGCTGACACGACATCTCTTCGCCAATGGATTGATAACATTTATGACGGTGGGGGTGCCCTCCTCGACGCCACTATTCGTATCGCCGTAGACAATGAAATAGTTGCTGAACCAGCACCCATCGTCGGTGCTGCGGAAATTGCCTTCATGCCACCCGTGGGGGGCGGATGAGATGATCACCCTTACCGACCGCCCCTTCGACGCAACAGAAAAACTCGCCGCATTCACCGCGCGAGCGGGCGGCGCCGGTGCCATAATCAGTTTCACCGGCCTCGTCCGACCGATGAGTAAATCCGGCCCAGTCTCGAACCTCTTCCTCGAAGCCTATTCTCCAATGACTGAAAACGGCATTAGGGCTGCCCACGACGACGCCATCCGCCGATGGCCATTAGAGGCAGCCGAAATCGTCCATCGCATCGGTGACATGTCACCAGGCGACGCAATCGTGTTCGTCGCCACAGCCTCCACTCACCGTCGGGCCGCTTTCGAGGCAGCGGACTTTCTCATGGATTATCTCAAAACCGATGCGGTGTTCTGGAAAAAGGAAACGCGCGCCAACGGAGATGAAGTCTGGATCGAACCGCGCAATGAAGACTATACCGATCGGGCAAGATGGGACCAGACGACAGGATAACCGCCATGGCTGGTATCGATGAAACACTCACTTTCAAACCCGTGCGGATTGCCGTCCTCGTGGTGAGCGATACACGCACACTGGAAACCGACACGTCAGGTCAGCTGCTCGCCGACCGTCTTACAGCAGCGGGGCACCAGCTCGCTGACCGAAAAATCATCAAAGACGACGTGCCGTCCATCCGTGATACGGTCTCGGCATGGATCGATAGTCCGGACGTCGACGCCATCATCTCCAGCGGAGGAACGGGCCTTACCGGTCGGGATGTGACACCAGAGGCCATAGAGCCTCTGTTCGAAAAGACCATCGATGGTTTTTCGGTGATTTTCCATCAGGTGAGCTATCAGAGTGTCGGTCTCTCCACCCTGCAATCTCGGGCGCTCGCCGGCGTTAGCAAAGGGACTTTCATCTTCTGCCTGCCAGGTTCGAACGGCGCGGTGAAAGATGGCTGGGACAAGGTCATCTCTCACCAGCTCGATAGCCGTCACAAACCCTGCAACCTGGTAGAGCTGATGCCTCGCCTGCAGGAAGTGTAGCCTGTCATGTCCAATGATCTCACCCATATTGGCCCTGACGGCCGGGCCCGCATGGTCGATGTGGGCGATAAGCCGGTGACGCATCGTACAGCCCGCGCATCGGGCCGTGTACGGATGGGAGATGCCGCGTTTCAAGCCGCCACGGGCCGCGAGACCAAAAAAGGCGACCCCCTCGCCGTTGCCGAACTCGCAGGCATTATGGCGGCGAAACGTACAGCGGACCTGATCCCCCTTTGCCATCCGCTGCCACTCTCAAAGGTGAAAGTGGAGATATCCCAGATAGAGGGCGAGACAGCCTTCGAAGTTCTGTCCGAGGTTCGCACCACAGGCCAAACTGGCGTTGAGATGGAAGCTTTGACCGCAGTTTCTACCGCCTGCCTGACGCTCTACGATATGCTTAAGGCCATTGATAAGGGGATCACGATAGAAGCGATCCAACTAGTTGAAAAAATCGGCGGAAAGTCTGGCCACTTCAAACGCCCTACTGACAAGGCGACCACATGACTGGCCTGATCAGCGTCGATGATGCCATCGCCCTCATTGTCAAACATAGGCCGCAAATGCCTGCCGAAACGGTCCGACTCGAAGATGCTCACGGGCGTATTATTGCGTCGCCCTTAAAAGCAAAGCTCACACAGCCTCCCGCCGCCCTTTCCGCGATGGACGGATATGCCGTCCGCCTCGCGGATGTCTCAAAACCCGGCAAAAGGCTAAGCGTCATAGGTGAAGCACCGGCAGGCAGCCCGTTTCAAGGCACCGTTGAACGGGGCCAGGCCGTTCGCATTTTTACCGGCGGCCATATGCCCGCCGGAGCCGATCACATCGTCATACAGGAAGCCGTGTCCCGCGATGGCGATCTTGTCATTTGCAATGATGCCTATGGAGAGCCGCGCCACATTCGAGCCGCTGGTCGTGACTTTTCAGAAGGCGACACCTTGATCGAGGCTGGCAAGCAACTCGGTGCCGCAGATATCGCCGTGGCAGCCGCCAGCAATCACGCAGAATTATCTGTTAAACGCCAACCAAAAGTCGCCATTATCACCAATGGCAATGAGTTGAGACCGCCAGGATCGGACCTTCTCTCAGGCGAAATTGTCAACTCAAACCCTTATGGGCTGGGCGTTTTGGCCAAAAACTGGGGCGGGAACCTTCTCCAATCCGGACATGCACCGGACTCTATCGATGGAATTCTGGACGTTCTATCCACGGTTTCGGATGCAGATATCCTCGTCCCCGTTGGTGGGGCCTCTGTTGGCGACCATGACCATATGCGCGAGGCATTCCAACAGTCTGGCTTCGAACGTATCTTTGAGAAAGTCGCCGTACGACCCGGAAAACCCACCTGGTTTTCCCGCCGCAACCATCAATTAGTCCTCGGGTTGCCCGGAAACCCGGCTTCCGCCTTCGTCTGCGCCCACCTGTTCTTGCGCGCTCTTATGGGCGTAACAGATCAGATTGAAACAACAGTGGCTCGCGTGACAAATACGGTTAGTGCCAATGGTCCTCGAGAAACGTTCCTTCGCGCCACAACGCAAATCGACGATGCAGGTTATCTCATTATCACTGCTGCTCCTGATCAAGACAGCTCCTTGATAACACCTTTCACCTCAGCAAACGCACTGATTCAGAGAGCACCTGAGGCAGCAGCAACCAAAATCGGCGAGAAGGTAGAGTTTGTGCCGCTTTCACCAATTTAGATGGCAGAATGTGATCACCTTCGGTTGTTGAAGTAGGCGTGCCTGCGGGACAGGGAGGAACATAATCCTACAGCCAATCGTGCTCAATGAACCCTAAGATAAGCGAGGCTATAGATTGACGCGTTACCATCGAGTATTGCTATATCCAACACGAGAAAATTTATATTCAAACTACAAGGTTGCGACATGCGCTTTTGCGAAGAGGAGCGCGTCACAACTTCTTAACTTGCTGCTGCAACGCATTGACAATACAGAGTCTTTGACGAAAAACGTGTGATCCCGCAAGCCGAAGGCATTATCTTGAGTGGATTTCACTGCGAAGCACTGATGAGACGGGCATGAGCACAAATAAACTGAATTTTTCCGAGGCTTTGCTCGTCTTAGGTATGCACCGCAGCGGTAGCTCCGCCTTAACTCGATCTCTTTCGCTTCTCGGTTACGCGTTACCCAAGAATCTAATCAAAGATAATTCGACGAATTTGAGGGGGCACTGGGAATGCCAACCGATCGCCCGATTAAATGACTCTTATCTAGCTGAAGCAGGGCTTACCTGGTCGGATTGGAGCGAGGGGCGACTCAACCGGATCAGCGAAGCATTCCGTCAAAATTTCTTGGAAGATCTTAAGCGGCACCTCGCATCTGAGTTCCCGACACCTATTGCGCCAGTCATCAAAGAGCCCCGGATAGGCCGTCTAGTAGAAACATATAAAGACTTTTTCGCGGAAAACGATGTTTCCGTTCGGTTCATCGTGACATTTCGACATCCACATGAAGTCGCCTCCTCTCTTGACCGGCGAAACGGCATTGGACGAGTTGATTCAGCGCTGCTTTGGCTTCGATATGTTGTCGATTCGATAGCAGCGACTAAAGGCGAGAAATGTGCGTTCGTCGCTTACGATAAGTTTCTAGAGGATCCGATAAACACCCTTTCGCATGTATGCGATACCCTGTCGCTTAATCCGCGATATCGACTTCAGGACGCGAGCGATGAAATAGGTGCTTTTCTGTCAGCCGACTTACGTCATCACACCCACCGCACTGAAGATCTAATTCATGACGACCTGACACGTGGTTGGATTAGCGACGTTTACGAAGCCTTGCGAATTTTGGCCCGGAACCCTACAGCAAGCGAGGCTTTTGAAACGATCTTGCGGGTGCGCTCGGAAATCAATGCCGCTTTGCCTTTTTTCGAAGGAGCTTTAAGTCACGCTCGCGACGAACTGGCGGACGTAAATGCCGCTTTAAATAAAGCTACAACATCATCTGATATGCGTGCGGAACAGGTTCGTATTCTGCGAAGTGAAAAAATACAGACGGCGCGATTACACGACGAAGTGGAGGCGACACTTCGTGCAAAAGCTCAAGAGGCTGAGAAAGAGCGAACTGAACTTTCTTCATTAGCAGCAAAATTGCAAAAGGTTGAGCAAGAGCGCACCGAACTATTCAAGTCGGTGAAGAAATTGGAGATTGAGCGCACCGAACTCTCAACATCAGTAAAGGAACTGAAGAAGACAGAACGAAGGCTCAAAAGGCGATATCTTCGCCTGCAGGACGAACTCGCATATCGAAAGGACATGCTGACCAATTTACACAACTCCACGATGTGGCGATTGACTGCCCCGCTCCGACGAGCCGTAGAGACGTATAGATCCGTCGGACATTCGTTCTCCACACGTTTAGCAGGCAAAACCGCTAAAGAGCCGAGCAATCCAAAGAATAGTCAAACGAAACCAACCGCATCCTCGCCCGTTTCAGATGCGACGAAGGCTAACCTAGTCCGTGAGTCAAAACTATTCGACCAAGCATGGTATCTCGCCAGTTACCCAGATGCACAATTGCATCCCACTGGTGCTGCCGCTCACTACGTTTCGGAGGGGTGGCGTAAAGGATACAATCCAAGCGCCGCATTCAACACCGATGCTTACATCGCATCTCATAAAGATATTCTGAATACTGACGAATGTCCTTTGATCCACTATCTATCAACAACAAATCATAGGAAACCAACTGCACAAGCTCGACACGACGGCGCCAAGATAGCAGTCTTTACAGCAATTGCTGGCGAATATGATTTACTAGTAGAACCAGCAAGGGGTGCAGCGAGCGCCGATTTCTATGCATTCACGGACGGCGACGGCCCGGCATCATCAGTGTGGAAGCCAGAGCCTTTTGAGTACGTCTCAGGAGACCCTACCCGAACCGCACGCTTTATAAAGACGCATCCACATCTATATTTTCAAGACTACGACTGGGCGATCTGGCTCGATGGAAACTTAATTTTGAATTGTGATCCGAAGGAATTACTTCCGGTCGATGATTCCGTGGCCAGCGTTTTCACCTGGAAGCATCCCTTAAGAAACTGCGTTTACGACGAGGGAAAGGAATGCATTCGACGAGATAAAGACGAACCAAAAATCATCGATTCTTATCTCGACAATCTGCGCAAAGAAAAATTCCCTGCCAAGGCTGGGCTATTTGAAACAAGCGTTTTTGTAACGCGTATTGGCGCTCCCAACGTCAAGAAATTTTACGACACGTGGTGGGCCGAAATTGACCGCGGCAGCAAGCGAGACCAACTAAGCCTCCCCTATGCGATTAAGAAATCAGGAGCTACTATCGGCTTCCTTGGCGAGGAAAGAATGTGCATGCGAACTGATCCCCGCGTACTTTATCATCGGCACGTTTCTCACAATGATGACGCGCATTAATTGGTATAGGCACAAAATGGTATGAAAACAGCACCGTCTATTGCGATACTGGTATGCGTTCACAACGCGCTTGACGATGTGAAGCTTTGCCTGGCAGCAATAAACCAAGCAGATTATGAAGGTCGCTTATCCATTGTAATCGTTGACGATGGGTCCAACGCTGCAACGGCCCAATATCTGGAGTTTTTCGCCGAAGGAGCACCTGAGGTGGAGCTAATTCGTAGAGACGCAGCGAAAGGCTATACAAATTCGGCGAACACCGCGCTCAAGGCTACTGATGCTGATTTTCTGATACTTTTGAACAGCGACACAATCCCATCCCGCCAATCATTCCGAAAGATAGTTGAGGTATTCCAGACAAGTTCTGATGTCGGCATAGTCGGGCCCCTATCAAACGCGGCGAGCTGGCAGTCAGTTCCGGATCTGAGTGCACCCGGCGGCGGGTGGTCTGAAAACCCTCTGCCAGACGGTGTATCGGCAGACGATGTTGACCGGATGCTTGACAGCGCAGACATTGAACTGCCGAAAACTGTTCGGACGCCTCTTGTAAACGGTTTCTGCTTCGCTATTCGGCGCTTAGTTATTGATGAAATAGGCTACCTTGATGAGGACTCATTTCCCTTTGGATACGGCGAAGAGGACGACTTTTGCCTTCGTGCGGCTGACGCCGGATTTGGTATTGCGATCGCGATAAGGGCCTTCGTGTATCACGCAAAATCAAAGAGTTTTGGGCACGAAAAGCGTTCGAAACTAAATGCTCAAGGACAGGTTGCGTTAAAGAAGAAGCACGGTGAGACGCGGTTACAACGAGCAGTCGAAGCACTCCGTCTAAATCCTTATCTTGGAGCAGTGCGAGACGCAATCAGAACCAGTCTGACCACCACGCACAAACCGAGAATAAGAGAAAACGAAGATCGCGTTCCTCATCACTGACTTGCGATGCCCCAAACAGGGATAGCACGTGAGTTCAGCCTGATCGGTTTAACTACTGTATAGATCTACCAATAAACTGGGTTTTGATTCTCGGGACACTGATTAGTAGCAAAAAACCAGGTCTCTGCTGCGTAGCGATTTTCGGTGAACTCGGGACCAAACGATGTTGCGTGAAGATTATAATGGTCGAAAAAAATCGCATCACCAACGCCAAACGTGGGCCGAACGGGCGGGGTATCTGGAAACGTCTCCCTCACAGTTATTGCCGACACCGACCAGTCGAAATTAGCTCCATTGAGCCCGGTTTCGACGATTTCATCCAACCGTTGCGGCACAAGATCGAGCCCCGGGGCGTCTTTACCCTCGCCGCAAGGTGTAAGCGCAAGCCAAACATTTAGGCTCTTGATATTCGGAGACATAAACGCTCCATCCTGATGCCAGTCGGCCGGGCTTTGCAAAGGTGCGACGCGCCGCAGCACCGACTTGTTAAACGACACGCACACATCGTCAGAAAAGTACGCGCTCATCAGACTACGCAGACCAAGCTGATCGTATAGAGTTAGAAGATGATTGCTCGTCCTCGGCGACATAAACGTCTCAACCGAACCGGTGTTTTTCACAAACGACAAATGCGCACGTCGATCAGCTTTGGCTGGCGGTGGGCAAAACCACTCGGCTTCCCTATCTTGATCGACTGGCTTGGAATCCTCTCCAAGCGCACCCGACGCTGCGGCACTATTAAGAGTCCGATCAATCATATCTCGGACAACTGAAGCGTCGCTTTTACTGACCAGTTTTCTGACAATTAGTGCACCGTTGCGATACATAGCTGACGCCAGCACGCCAATTTCCAAATCATCGGCTTGAATTTCGGGGATTTTGCCGCGCCGTTCCGAGAGTAAAGCACCAGCGTCCGAAGGCCGAAAGCCGTGGGCGTGATTGGACCCTCTGGGCATCTTATCAAACCATGAGAGTCGGGCATCTCTCAAGGCGATAAGCGCCGATGCGTCGTTCTCAACTTTTGCAGCTTTCTGAAGAGGCAGCCAGTAATCACGATGCGCGTCTTGCGCGATGTTTTCGTCAGCGAATACTACCATTGCGCTGTCTCCCGACTTGACGTCACCATGTTTCTAGCCGAATTATTTAAGTAGCGTAACTACAATTCAAGCGAACCAAAGTAGACCATAACGCCATCCCACCAAATCAGAAAGTTTGCCGTGAATGTCGCGTCAGTCGGATTTCGAAATACAGCGCTTAAAGGCGCACATCGCAGCGCTTGAGGCAGAGCGAGACAAGCTTAAGGCACGGGACCACCGCTTTCACCTTCTGATAGACAATGCCTGTAACCAACTTACGTCGGAACGATTACGCCTTGACCGTGTGGAACGTGACTTCGATGGAATAAGCTTCGTTGTCGCCTATTACGACATTCCTAGACAGATCGAGCGCACCCTTTACTCCTGTTCGCCTGCGTATCAGCAAATGGAAGAGAATGAGATTGAGGTGATTGTCGTCGACAATGGTTCGACAGACCCCCTGCCCGAGGATCTACAAGACAGGTTTCCACATGTATCAAAAATTATAAGAGTAGATGGCCACGCTTCGCCAGTGGTCGGACTGAATCGCGGGATTCAGGAAGCTCGTTTTAGCACAATTGCCCTCATGATTGACGGCGCGCACATATTATCACCGGGGATTGTCAAAAACACAGCTAACATTGTTCGTTTGTTCGACAATCCAGTCATCGACGTTCCTCAATATCTTCTAGGCGCAATCGCCCAAAGCCTCTCTAACGGAAAAAATGCCTTTGAACGGGAGACCGAAGCATTAAAGGAGCTTGGGTGGCCGGATGACGGATACAGACTATTCGACTATGCGACATATCCGGGAGAAAATTTCGAAAAAACCCATTTTTCCGCTATTGAATCCAATTGTCTGATTGCAACCAAGCAAGTCTTTGAACAATCGGGCGCGTTCGATCTGAGGTTCGATGAACCTGGAGCAGGTTTTGCAAACCTTGAACTGTTTTCCCGACTTATTCACGACCTTCGAAACGCATACATTGTTCTACTTGGCGAAGGCTCCTTCCACCAGGATCACAGAGGTGTCACAACCCAGAGGTCGCCAGAAGAACGAGAAGACATCATCCGCGACTATCGCGTGCGTTTTAAGGAAGTAACGGGGAGCGAGACAGTTCTAAATTCTCGCAGCCCATTTGTGTTTGGCATTACTCGCCGCTCTGCCCAACGTGTTCCTACGATTTCGCGAGAGTATGGAGCGGCTCGTTCACGTATCATACGCCAACTGGCCAATATATATGTGGCTCGCGCTCAAGGAGAGATGGTGGACGACTATCATCCACAGCTAGCCGTAGGTGGCTCTCCCGATGAGCGGCTGGCTCGCACTCCAATCAAACCCCTTGGATTGCTGGCCGAAGCAGCCGCGCGAAATAAACAGCCTGAGAAGGCTCTTAGCTATATTAAATGTCTCCAGAAAATACATAAGCATGTTGACCCCAAGCTCTATTTTGAGATTGGTGTCGACACAGGCGCGAGCCTTCGGCTTGCGAAATGTGACAGTATCGGTGTCGATCCTGGTTACTTTATTTCAAATCCAATTGCATCGTCCTGTCGACTATTTCGAGAAAAAAGCGACGTATTCTTCGCTGACAAAAAGCGGTGTGCGGACCTTTTTGCCAATGGTATCGATCTAGCTTTTATCGATGGCATGCACTTGGCAGAGTATGTTTTGCGCGATTTCATAAATGTCGAAAAGTGGATGAACAAAGATGGTGTCGTTGTCTTTGACGATGTGCTCCCCGAGCGGA
Source organism: Pseudomonadota bacterium (assembly GCA_039033955.1). Lineage (GTDB taxonomy): Bacteria > Pseudomonadota > Alphaproteobacteria > Caulobacterales > Hyphomonadaceae > CALLCD01. The sequence goes on along the minus strand of JBCCBQ010000006.1, from coordinate 180,645 downwards.
TCGAACTACTCGAGCGAGAACGGCGGTTTAATGCTTGGTGCGGGGACGTGTACAAAATCGTTCCGCTCTTGCGAAAGCATCGCCCCGATCTTGAGATTGATGTCGTGGAAGCTTTCGTTGGTCCTTACCGAAAAGGTCTTGCAGTCGTCAGGAATCTTAACCCGACAAGCGACACGCTGGAAAAGAACCTACCTTTGCTCGAGAATGAAATCCTGGGTGACACCTATGCGGTTCACTCAACCGGGCAGCTCGAGGATATGGTTCGCGTCTCCAAATTATCAGCACTCGACAAGCTGCCACGGCGGCACTCCGCAGCCCGAGCGGAAAAAGAGCCTTTGCACCGCAGTCAGGACGCGGTCACTCCGAAAGTCCAAAGCACTTCATGCGAGAGCTCAAGCGCCTCACTGCCCAAACTTTCGATAGTTGTCGTCGCGCATGAGATGGCCCGCGAACTTCCGCGAACACTCCTGTCTCTATCACCAAAGATGCAGAAAAATGTGTCTCCGGAAGACTACGAGATTATTGTTGTCGACAACGGCTCTTCTGAACCGGCCAAGATCAAAGAGCTCGAAAGCGAATTCACGCACATTAGGCTTCTGCGAATTCCGCCAGGGCGAAAGTCACCCTGTCATGCAGTCAATCAAGGCGTATCAAATGCACAAAGTCCGCTAGTGGGCATAATGATCGATGGAGCCAGACTGGCTTCACCTGGGCTTGTCAAATCAGCACTTGACGGACTTGCTTTGTCGCCGCACGCCGTAGTTGGTGCGCATGGGTTTCACCTTGGAAACGACGTTCAACAAATTTCTGTTCAAAATGGCTACGACGAGGCAGTTGAAGATTCCCTTCTGAATTCGGTTGAATGGGAAAACGATGGCTATCGACTTTTTGGGATATCAACGCTTTCAAAATCGTCCGGGAAAGGATGGTTTTTCCTTCCGTCAGAAAGCAACTCACTGTTCATGCATCGTACTTTCTGGGAGCAGCTCGGAGGCTATGATGAACGGTTTGAGTCACCTGGCGGCGGCCTTGCCAACTTGGATATATGGAGACGAGCCTGCGAAACGCCTAATGCCAGACCAATCATGTTACTGTGCGAGGGAACGTTTCATCAAGTCCACGGTGGCGTGACAACAAATAGCGCCAAATCATATCGAGATGCCTTCAATGCCGAATACGAACGCATCCGCGGCACGCCATATGTGAGGCCAGATGTGGAGACACTTTTCCTGGGGCATCCGAACTCTGCCGCAATATCGAGAATGAACCAGTTGATCGGTCCTCAGCGAAAGTAATCGTGCGCTTATGAGATATCCCAACCTCCTCCTCGTTGGAGTTCAAAAATCTGGGACAACCTGGCTTCACCAAACCCTCTCAATGTCGCGGCACATCTTCGGCTCCAAACAAAAAGAGTTGAATCTTTTCGGCCGGCCGGACTATCAGAACCGGCTAGATGACTACCGAGCAAATTTCGTGGATCATTCAAAACCCACGGCCACATATTTCCTTGAAAGCACACCCCACTACTTTCATGCACCAACAGTCATCTCCGATGTCGCCAGCCAGATCCAGGAAACAATTGGCGACGTTCGCATCATGGTGGTCTTACGAAACCCGATAGAAAGATATCGGTCTGCCTACACGCACCATATGCAAAAGCGACGGCTGGAATACACGTCTTCCATCAGCATACTTACAGACGAGCAAATAATGCTGGCAACAGGCCTGTATGGAAAGATACTTAGCCATTGGCGGAATATATTCCCGGACATGCTTGTTTATTCTTATGACAAGCTCCGATCCGATAGATTGGACTTCCTCAACAAGATCTTCGACGATCTTGGCATCACTTATGATCTGGATCGTGATGCCATCCCGGGACCAACGCACACATCAAGCGAAAAACGTATCGCGGCCGGCTGGGAGGATACCCAACAACTAACGCCGAGCCTAAGAGCTCGTCTCGTCGACTACTACAGAGATGACGTGGAGAAGCTCGCTGACCTCGTGGACTTTGACGTGTTTCAATGGCTGGAATAATAGCCGGCCCTTAGCTTAACCCACGAATCTGACGCGCCGGACGCAATTCAGAGTATACTAGCTGATTGCAGGAGCAACGAAGAGCGTATCCGTTGCCTCTAGAAGCTATCTGGCTTTCGACGCACCAATATCCTGGAGATTACTGTCCAGCTCTTCAGCGGCCATAACTACTGTTTCTACAGAGTCGCGAAAAAACGCCTCCGGGATAGTCTCGTAATCGTCTGTCGGCTGATGATAGTCAGGATGGTCCTCAACCCCAAAATATAGGAATGGAATCCCAGCTTTGTGAAACAAGGCATGGTCGGACTGCAAAGTCCAATCGTCGACACCCAAGTCAGGGCTATCATGCCCCTGCTTCAATGTAACAGGAGCGGTATCTGCGAGCTGGTCGAGCAAAGGCTGGAGCACTGGCGTATGATACCCACCGGCGACATATAGCTCTCTCTTGTCATTCTTCGAAATCATATCGAGATTGATGTTGAGCGCTATATCGGAAACGGTAACAACTTCATCGCGCAGGAACGCTACTGCTCCTAGTAGGCCTTTCTCCTCTGCATCGAGCAGGGCGATCACAACATCATTCTTCGGCGGATTAGCAAAAAAATGATCCGCTATCGCCAATGCGCCGGCGACACCCGAAGCGTTGTCATCTGCGCCATTATAAATTTCACCATCTATAACGCCGACATGATCATAATGCGCAGTTACCACCATCACGGGGCCGCGCTCATCCGAAGAGCCCGGTATCCTGCCAACAATATTCACACCGATTGTCGACTTGCCGTCCCGCACAAACTCAAAGTCATGTTGAAAGTCTTCTCCGATCATATCAAAGGGTCTTGCGCGCATCTGGTCCAGCAACCAAGCACGCGCCTTGTTGTTCCCAGCTGTCCCGGTTTCACGTCCCTCCATATCATCAGCCGCAAGAATACGCGTAACCTCAAGAGGATCAGAAATGGCGATGGATGTGACTTCAGGATAAATTGGGCGATTGAACTCTGCACACGCGGCGACGAGAAACAAACAGGCTAACCAACGCATCGGTACTGAGTTCCTTTCGAATAACCAACTGAAATTAGAGTTCCATAACAGTCTGACCGATTGCAAGAGCAACGCTGTCATGGTCTGAACGATCGAAACTTGGAAGGAAGCGCGATGGCAATGGATCAAAAGACGTTAGAGGGTTTTCTAAACGAAGCCTTTCCTGACGCGGCAATCACACTCACAGACCTGGCTGGAGACGATAATCACTGGCAGGCTGAAATCGTTAGTTCGCAATTCGCGGGGCTTTCCAGGGTCGCTCAGCATCAACTTGTCTATAGGGCACTGAAAGGCAAGATGGGGGGAGAGTTACATGCGCTGGCACTAAAGACCCGAGCTCCAGACTAACTGATAACACTTCTTGCCTTCAATCGATCGTCGAACAGTCGTAACGCACTAATCAAGTATTCCACGGGGGCTCCCATAATGACCGAGATCATCACCGAAGTTTTTTCCGTCTCCGGGCTGTTCACATTACTGATGCTGCTCATGCTGCAGGCCGTCCTGGGATTCGACAACCTTCTCTACATATCTATCGAATCGAAACGTGTTGGTGAAGAGAAAGCACCAATGGTCAGGCAGTGGGGCATTGGCTTGGCGGTCGTTCTTCGGATCGTTCTCCTCATCATAATAGTCAACCTGTTCACCCTACTGGCAGAACCGCTCTTCGGTGTTCACTTGGCTGGTATTTTTGAGGGAGAGTTCACGCTTCAGGCTATCGTTACATTCCTCGGTGGCGGCTTCATCATCTACACGGCAATCAAAGAGATCCATCACCTTTTGGCGGTCGATCACATCGAGCATTCCGAGGGAAACAAATCGAAGTCTGTGACGGAGGCAATCATCATGATTGTCGCCATGAACTTGGTCTTCTCATTCGACTCTATCCTATCCGCGATGGCCATCGCCAATGTTGAAATCGCGCAGATAGTGGATGCATCAGGAAGCGTCCTCTCCGACTTCAAGGGAACCGTGGCTGAATGCAAAGCCAGCTTGATTGCCACACCGCTAGAAGGTGCCGTCGGATGCGAACCTAGCAAAGATTATCAAGTATGGATTATGGCCATCGCGATCCTATCATCTGGGATAGTGATGATCCTTCTGGCCGACTACGTCGCCGAGTTCCTTAAGCGAAACCGCATGTACGAAGTCCTGGGACTTTTCATTCTGTTCCTTGTCGGAGTGCTTTTGGTCTCTGAGGGCGCTCATCTTGCTCATCTGAAGCTCTTCAATTTCCCGGTAGAAGCGATGAGTAAATCAAGTTTCTATCTAGTAGTGTTCGTCCTGGTTGTGACTGACATAATATCTACCACTTATCAGAAGCGGCTTTGGGCACAGAAGGAAGCAGAAATCCGCGGGGATAACCCAGAGGCGGACGCATTGGCGGCTGTAAACGCAGCCATGGAAAAAGGTGGCTAGGGGGTTTGGAGGACTCCGCATCGGCGGGTAATACGAACCGCCATTTTGTCTCCCTTACACCCGACCTCGCCCTCCGCAGCCAACGAACCGTTCCGCGTGCCGGATAGTAGCTCAACGGGCTGATGTGTTGGCAGACCGAGGAGCAGCGTTGAGCCTGCCTTTAAACTGGCTAGCCGACTAACAGGCACCTGCAAACTCGCAATCCTTGCGATCAGGGTCGTTTGAAGACCACTGCTGTTTGGTGTCGGCGCAGCCCGGTCTTGCTGATGCATTGACGTTTCAAGCCGAGCAAAAACAGCGTCACCTCGAACCTCCCCAACCTGGCACGAAAGCTCCGCGATCATAGCTCTGCCAGGGGGCAATACTGCATGGGCGGCTGATGGGTCGGTTTCGACACAACTGACCCGGAGGTTTGGATCGATGCACGTTGCCAGCGGCCCCAGAACGCGCTCCAAAACCAGTCGATCCAGAGCCGAAAAAGCCCGTGGGCGTTCAACGGAAGACAGTCCCATCGCAGCCCCGCCGCCATAGATGCGATCAACCAGAGCTGCAGCCGGAGCACCTGAAAACCCAAGAACGGCACAAGCACCGTCAGTATCTCGCTCAAGAATGATCAAGACGGGATTCGATCCGACCAAAGACGGGCTGGAACTAAAATCGGAAATGCTCCCCCCTCTCGCGGTGAAAAGGACATCAACATCGCAATCCTTGCGAGACGCCAGCGTAAGCTGTGCAGCAAGTAATGCGGCGTCTGTCTCAAGCGACGAACCCGCCAGAGGCTCAATCTCTCGTTCCGAAAGCGTGCCGTCTTCCACGGCGGGGATGTCTGGCAAATCTGGCCGCAGCAACATTTCGATTTCGGCTGCTGACAATACGCCTCGGGATGTCGGCAGCTTGGCATCTTCCGGACACCAATCGTCGTCATCTGTGATGCCGAACGCTTGTTGTGGAACTCCCGCCATGTCCGCTCCTGGGAATTGCTAAGCCAGCAATGTCTGACTGAACGCAGTTAACGAACGGTTAGGATTTGGACGACGCACACGTTATTCTTAACGGCACAAACAACATCCATTAAGACTTCAATGTCTGGGTAAAGACTCTGGAAAGACCGAAGTAACCCGGCGTTGAGCAAATACAGTTAGCTTATGATCGACGCTACGGTGCGATCGCCGAGGCGTTGGGTGATAAAAAATGGCGGCCCGCCAAAGCGGAGCCGCCTATTTTTTGGATGACACTTGAATTCTGGCAAGCGACCTAATCGTCACGTAAGGTGCGCTCGCGCCGTTCATGGCGCTCCTGCGCCTCCAGGCTAAGAGTCGCCGTTGGCCTTGCCTCAAGACGCTTCAAGGAAATAGGCTCACCAGTCTCATCGCAATATCCGTAGGTGCCTTCCTCAATCCGACGAAGGGCAGCGTCAATTTTTGAAATGAGCTTCCGCTGGCGATCTCTAGTCCTCAGTTCGAGAGCTTTGTCGCTCTCAGCAGACGCGCGATCTACAATGTCCGGCAAGGACGAATTGTCTTCTTGCAAGTTGTTTATAGTCGACTTTGAACCCGCGAGAATGTCTTCTTTCCAGCCCTCTAGTTTTGCGCGGAAGTAGTGTCGCTGCCGAGTGCCCATGAACTCTTCGTCGGCCGACGGCGTATACGTCTCTTCCAATCGATCAGTCATTCTTGGCTGAACCTCCGATTTGCGTTCGCTCTATATCGTTCATTTCGACAAACCACAATCACACAAATCATGTAGGTTGAATGACCAGTAAGTGAAATCGCTCCTGACGGATCAACGCACAATGTACGCGGAGTGATTCCGGACAAATAATTGCAGTTAAACTCTGTCCATGATGCCCATAGAACTTGATTTGCGACCACGATTTATGTGCTTACTTCGAAAGATGCTCGTCCCAAAAAGTTTGGAAATCTAGATGATGGTAGCCCGGAAAAAATCCGGATACGTAACTGGTTGGCTTCCCGCCATCGTCTTCAACGTGCTTCTGTTCTTGATTCCTCTCTTCTCGGTGCAGGTCATTGCGGGCACCTTTTCGGACAGCGTCGATCAAGCAACACCAACAGCCGAAACCATTACGGAAACACGCAAAACGATAGACAGAACATTTGAAGCACTCGCGCCAGCTGGGGACGGAGCGAGAGCCAGCTGGGCAGAGCTCGTCGACAGACAGCTCGATGCCCGCAATACATCAGCAGCAAGAGGATTCTTGCTTGCTGCCCCTCAGCTTCTGAGTCGTGAGGACGCCCGCGCAATTCGCGCTGCCGCGAGCGATGAACTGTCTGGCTCAGCTGATCAGCGGCTCCTTCGCGCAGCCCTGCTATTCCTGCCGAACGATGTTCGCAACGGTTACCTGGAGTCTGCACGTCCGAAAGGAACTGAGCTGATATCCGCTGAAGATGTCGAGGATGCTTCCTCCGACCCTGAAGAGGCTGACGTGTCGGACACCGAAGCGACCATTATTAGCTTTCCAGGGAGCGACGACACTAGCTTCGTTGATCCCATCGACCATATGACGCGACCAGCTGACTTCTACGTACTCGGCACATTGGAAGATCTGGCCAATAACTCGCGAGACTGGTTACGTGGAAATCGGCGAAATACGATTGAATTGAAGCTGACAGGCCTCGCAATGACGGGTGATCCAGACTTGATCAATGTGTCACCCGCCAGGCTCAATCAGGCTGCATCCGTTCTAAAAACGACCATCAAATCCGGAAGACTCGGCGAAAACTATGCAAGGAGCCTCCGTCAGCGGATCGATATTGTTATACCCGACGACACGCTGCAGCTTGAGCTGGAAAGGGCCCTTTCCGAGGTAGCCCCGCTGGACGTGAGAGCTGAACGAGTAAGAGAAGCGTTCGCGGCCAGCATTGACTATCGCGCCGCAGCGCGTCTTGCACCGGAATTCAATCAGATCGGACGCATAACGGAAGTCACTGGCCCGATGGGTGCCTTGTCGCTCCTTGAACACGCTCACTCTGCCCGCGACATCCGGCGAGCACGACTCGTGGCTGAGGCCGGAGGCGACAGAACTGTAGCGCTCACCACACTGATAGGCGGTCGAACACTCTCGCTGACTGGCATGAACCTTCAGTGGTCAGAACGAACCATCCTGCTGGTCATGGCGCTCGCCGCTGCCTGCATTGCCCTCCTCCTCACTGTCATTTCCGCGTTGTTGAGGATGGCGTTTGGTCGGCCTGTCACGGCGATATTCTGATCGAGCACAGCGTAAACTACGACAAGCCGAAGGCACCTTTGATACCGTCGATCAACAGCTGCACGGACAGTGCGGCGAGAATAACGCCCAATATCCGGGTAAGCGCAGCCACGACGCTGTCACCCAATAGTCGAACAAAGGGGCCCGCAGCCAAAAAAATAATCAGACAAAGAACAAGATTAGCCGCTAGCGCGCCAAGAACCACGCCGCGCTCAAGCAGGCTGGAAGAGTTGGACATATAAAGCATCGCTGTAGCGATGGTCCCGGGACCTGCGATCATAGGAATGCCGATTGGGAATACAGAAATATCATCCTCTGTAGTTTCCTCTTCCGCTAGCACTTCTTCTGCTCGGTTCTCACGTCGCTCAGTACGCTTTTCAAAAACCATATCGAGTGCGATCAAGAAGAGGAGCACGCCTCCCGCTGCACGAAAGGCATCAATCGAAATGTGCATTGCCCCAAGCAACCAGGCTCCACCAAACGCAAATGCAAATATGATCAGCGACGCCACAAAGGTTGCGCGCACCGCCATCCGGCGGCGATAAGCTGCGCTACCCTTCGCAGTAAGGGACGCAAAGATCGTTGCCACGCCTGGCGCATCAATCAAAACGAAAAAAGTCACGAAGCTCGCTGCAAACAGCGACAACACGGTGCCGTCCATTCGAACAAATCCTTACAATGGTTTGAGGTGAGCCCAGTCGGCTCTACGTGGCTCTAGCTCAGCGGACGGGCCAAGTCGAGCAATTCTCTGGCTTCTGGCGTCACATCAGCCATGCGTTCTGGCAAAGCTCTTGCCACGCATGCTGTATCCGCTGCAAACGCCGCAATCAAACGATGACCAACCAGACGCTGCAACAATCCAGCCTGTCCCATCGGACCATCTGCAATCGCCTTGTGTCCATGGCCCAGTTCAACGATGAGGCCTTGGCGCGGTCCGCCAAACTCAAGCCGCGCAATACCGTCAGAAAGGGACACCGGTTCGGCGCACTCAGGTGTGGTGAGACGCCGAACTCCCATCAGCTGGCCTCCCGATCCAGAGAGTTCGCATCCTCGCGCTGGACAAGTTTCCGACACTTCGCCAGCCCCTTGTAGAGCTCACCAGCAGCCACCGCAGCAGAGATTTCGGTTATTGTCTCACGGGTATCCGCACCAGGCGTTACGGCCAAGAGATCCGCAAGGGCACGCGTCGTTCGATCATATGCCGGACCTTCGTGCTCGCCGAGCAAATACATTTGCATGATGGCAAAATAAGTGCGGCGCACCGGCGTCGTCGCCTCCTCCGGTTGCATGATATCCTTCTCTCGAAGGATACGCGCCTGATTTTCTAAAAGCAGCGTTCCACGTCGGTCGCCATTGCGCACAACCGCGCCGTTGAGGATGAAGGTCTCTCCAGGCTTGAGGGTCAGTTTTAACGGCATGGCGGCAGTCCATCAGCTTTAGACATTAAGGATGCCGCAAACCGGTTAACGTTTGCTTGCAACCGATTAAGCATGATGCAGCTTAAAGCTGTAATCAGTTGGGACTTCACAAATCACCACAAAACGACGACATTACGCTTATGGCAAAAATTGACCCCCGAGAGCATCTTCAAACCTTCGGCCCGTGCACTCCAAAAGAGACGGACGACGCGCTCGAAGAGGCTGAGCAACTTGCCCGGAAGCGCGGCCAGAAGATGACGCGTATTCGAAGAAAGGTGCTCCGCCTCTTGCTGGAGTCACCTAAACCGGCCAAGGCCTATGACCTTCTTAATCAACTCGACGGAGAAGGGTCAGCCAAACCACCAACAATCTATCGCGCTCTCGACTTTCTCCAAAACGTTGGCCTCGCGCACAAGATCGAGAGTCTTAACGCTTATGTCGCTTGCGGCCATGCAAACCACAATCATGCGGCTGTGTTCTTAATCTGTGACACCTGTAGCGGTGCTGAAGAGCTGCATGGCTTAAAGACACTAGAAGTTCTGACATCAGAAACTGATGCCGCAGGTTTCCGAATGAAGCATGCTGTCATAGAGGCGCGCGGCAGATGCCGAAAATGTGCCGCCAATTAAAACCGAACCAATTAGTTTTCCCGCCAGCCGAATAGGAGCGCGCCTATGATCACCGTCTGGCAAGGATCTGCGAACACCTGGGACTGCGATGAGATGGGGCACATGAATGTGCGCGTCTATATCGAGAAGGCTATGGAAGGTATTGGTACTCTCGCGCATCATATTGCTATGCCCCATGCGTATCGGGAAGATACACCATCCACCTTGATCCCAGTAGATCAACATATCCGTTTCATGCGCGAAGTCAGACCCGGACGCCCGCTCCGTATGGAAGCATGTGTCCTTGAAACTACCGAGACGGATACAACGGTTTTTCAAGGTCTATTTCACGGTGATGGTACGCCAGCTGCGGCATTCCGCACGCGCCTCACCCATGCTGAAACAAAGTCCGGTAAGCCGTTCCCATGGAGCGCCCGAAGCCGAGAAGCACTGGCGAATCTTATCGATACGCCGCCAAAGACCATGGCTCCCCGATCTATTGATCCGAAAGCGGATGTTCTCGTGGGAAAAAAGGCGACACTTGCCGCTCCAATAAAAGCCAGAGCTCCGCAGATCGGCATGGGGACGGTGCCCTCAGAACATTGCGATCCGCACGGTCGAATGAAGGCTGCTTGGTTCATGGGCCGAATCTCAGACAGCGTTCCCAACCTTCTCGCAGAATGGCGGGAATCAGTCGCGAACGCAGCGAATGGTGCCAGAATGGGGGCGGCCGTTCTGGAGTACAGACTCGTCTATAGAAAGTGGCCCAGAATGGGCGACAGGTTCGTTGTCCATTCTTCTCTCGCCAACGCAGATGAGAAGACCCATACATTGGTTCACTGGATGCTGGATCCAGAGTCCGGAGATACCTGGCTTACAAGCGAAGCTGTCGCGGTGACCTTTGATCTCGACACCAGAAAAGTAATCCCTACCCCGCCAGATCGCATTGTTGAGCTTGAAAACATCGCACCTCGCGGTCTGACAATTTAGACGGACCGCGCACTATGATATTTGGCGCATTGGCCAGTATTGCTAACAAAATATGACCGGCATTATTGAAATTGCTTCAATGCGTTAGCAATGCATTAGCCCATCAATGCTACCCATAATTGAATTTACAATTCTGGGTTGATTTCAATGCATCAGAGATTCTTCTGCGCTGCCCGTCTTAGGGAACATGCTCATACGCTCGCGAGGCTAATGGCCGATGTGCGAGCAAACATCGCTGTTATCACTGCTTTATCAATTATGCCTATCCTGATGCTGATAGGTGGAAGCGTCGATCTCACAAGAGCCGCCCTCCATCGCGCAGAGTTGCAAGCTGCAATCGACAGTGCTGTTTTGGCGGCGTCAAATCTGACAAGCACCGACAATTTCGACGAGATCATCGAAGACTATTTGGATGCCAATCTTGCTTCCGCATCTGGCCTACCTGGACAGTATCGACTGAGTTCGTCGACGGAATCGAACCTGAACTCGCGCACCGTGACAATTGAAGTCGCGATGGACTTGCCAACTTACTTTCTGGGCCTTGTTAATCTGGACACAATTCCAATCGCTGCTGAGGCAACAGCTACCGAAAGTAAACTGAATATCGAACTAGCGTTGGTCCTCGACATCTCGTCTTCGATGAACGGCGTGAAACTCGCGAATTTGAAAGAATCCGCGAAGATATTTGTTGATCACATGCTTGCTGGTGACGCAGCAAATTACACGTCCTTAAGCCTCATTCCCTTCGGCGGCACGGTCAATATCGGCGAAGAATTGTTCCAAGCGTCGGCTGTGGCCCAAACACCACCCAATACTAATCCGGAAGAAGATGAATACGATATTGGCCCCAATGTTCTGAATACGCCGTTCCGTTTCACGGATGGTGACTTCTGTCTGGAGCATCCGACAAGTGATTTCGACCAAAGTCGAATTCCTTCCAACTCTCGGGGACAGGTACCGCATTTCTGGCGCTGGTGGAATTTTCATCCCTGGTGCCCAGGAGAACCAAGTGCCATCGAACTCAACTCGAACAATGTGTCGCGTCTAAAAAGCCGAATCGACGGATTGGTGCTGTCAGATGGAACTGGCATGGACATTGGTGCCATGTGGGGACTGAAGTCTCTATCACCCGAGTTCAGAGGTGCAATCGACGGTGATTTTGGTGACAGGCCAGCCAACTTTAATTCTGATGACACACTGAAATTTATGGTCGTCATGACCGACGGTGCGATCACATCGCAGAACCGGCCTGAGGACTTCTCTCTGTTCAACGTTCACACCAATCGACCTGACAACCGCCAACCCAATCAAAATGCACGAAGCAATCAGGGCAATAGAAGAAATATGCAAACAGTCGCGTCCCGCGGAAATGCTGGATCAGGGGCTGGCTCCAGAAATGCGATTGGCCAGTTCAAACAAGTTTGCGACATCGCCCAAGACAACGGAATTGTTGTCTACACAATCGGCTTCCGAATTAGCAGAGGCTCGCTACCCGAGCAGATGCTGGAATACTGCGCATCGGATCAAACGAAGTACTTCCTTGTCGAAGACTTCGATATTCAATCGGCGTTTGACGCCATCGCTGCCTCAGTGAACGCGTTGCGGGTCGTACAATAATGCCGAATGTCCAAACCAAAAATTGCCCGCTATTCAATCCAAGCGGATCACGACGCCTGAAAACTCTTCTCCGTGATCTCCGCGTATGTCGTGAAGGCGTAACGGCGGTTGAGTTTTCAATCATAGCACCGGTCTTCTTTGCTTTGATCTTCTGCCTGTTTGAACTGAGCTTGATCTTCTTACGAAGTTCGAGCCTCGATAACGCCCTCTCGGCATCCTCCCGGCTCGTATATACGGGACAAACACCGACGCAGGATGAATTAGAGCGCGCGCTATGCGATCGTGTATTATTCATGTCGAATTGCCGCGAGAACATTACGATTGAAATATCTGTCGTTTCAAACTTCCTCGCACCGCCGGACAATGAGCTTCCCTGTCGCGACAGCGAGAACACATCATTCTCACCAGCCGTGCGCTACGATACGGTCGGAAGTGCCCAGATAGCTTTTATGCGTGTCTGCCTATCGACACCGATTATTGCACCGGGCGTTGGGCTCGGTCTGAGTTTGCCCAAAACCGATACCGACAAGTATCAAATAATCTCATCAACAGCATTTTTGAGCGAGCCATTCTGATGATGCTTGCGACACACTTTAAAAAACTATCCAAAAAAGATTCGGGCGTCGCTGCGGTTGAGTTCGCACTATGCCTGCCCCTGCTGATACTTCTCTATCTGAGCTCGTTCTCAATCGTCGACTACCTTCGAAGCATTCGTCAGGTCACCAATTCCATGAACACCATTGCGGAGCTATCTTCGCGCCGAATCGACCTGGATGACGGAGAACGAGATGCCCTTTTCTCCACAGCCGAAGCCCTTCTCGATACATCGGCAGAGGGTGTCGAAATGGACCTTTCTATCACCAGTGTCGTCAATACAGCCGATGAAGCAGACGCCGTTGAGTACGAAGTGCGCTGGAGCGAAGGAACATCGAGTTCCATTACAGTGTCGACGGGCGAACTCCCCTCTTTTGTGTTACCCGAGTTGTCGAGAAACGAGTCTGTTATTCTCATCGCTGTCCGCGCTGAGATAACGCCTTCCATTGTGGCGTTCGATCTGCCGAGTTCCATAGAGATTACGCGGTATGCAGTTCGGAAGCCGCGCTTTGTTTCAGAAGTACAGTACCTCGATTAGGGCGGGATTTTCCTTTCCCTTTCTTCAGCCGCACGACAAAACTCAAGATTTGCATGCGAACCTTACGCCGATTGGCGTATGCGCAAGGGCTTCCATCTGTGCTACAATAAGTTTTGATAAGCAGCCGGCGTGGCCCGCTGATAGGTAGCATTTAGAGTGTAATTGCGCCGTCACTGTTTTCCGTAGCGGAGAGTACAAAGGAGTGTAATGCCATGAAATATTCGATGATAGCTGCACTAGTGACCGCAACCCTCATTACTGCGCCAAACGCCGCGGCGCAGTCAGCCGAAGCCGCCGCAAAGGCGTTAGATTTCAACTCCAGGGCAGTGACCACAGTCGACATCAGCGAATTTGACCTGAACACCATCGACGGTGTTGCCCGTGCTCACCGCCGCATCGTATCGACAGCCTACCAACTATGTTCACCGATCCTGTCTCAGGTTTCTGTCGACAAAGTGCGCTATCGACAGTGCATTTCTGAGAGCGTTGACAACGCCGTTGGCTGGGCTGGTCTAGCTAATCTTACCAGTTTCCACCACGCGCTGCCTGAAGCAAGACGCGCGCACGTCTGGAAACCCAGCCCCACAAACTGGCGGCCTATGACGAGCTGAATTTCGAGATCGCATCTGCGAAACTCAGCGAAGCGATATCCGCGCAAGACGCACTGGTAACGCCTCGCATGGACAGGACCAGCGCTTATTGAAATGGATACTAAGCTGATTGCAGTCGCAGAAGCTTACTGAAACGGCTATTTATGAGCGCACATCACCCTTGAGGCAGGTTCTCGGCGACAAACACACTCAACCGATCCGCAACTAAACCAATCCCCTCCGCAGTCGGATGAAGCCAGTCTGGCAATAAAAGGTCAGTATTGCTACGAATGTCCGAAAGCATTCCTTGCAAGTGTGGAACACCAAACTCAGACGCAAGCGCCGGATAGATTTCGGCAAAAGCAGCGGCACGCGGATCATCGATCTCATCTGACCGCGCTCCGACACTTACCAGCAAGACAACCAAACCATCATCAAGCCCCCGCTTAATAATCGCAGAGAGATTCTCGTGCGCCTGTTCGGGAGTCTGACCCTGCAGGTAGTCGTTCGCACCCAAAGCGACGATCAGCATTTCCGGATTAGCTGAGGCGACCGACCAATCATACCTTGCGAGGCCGCCGCCCGTCGTATCGCCTGAAACCCCGGCATTGATAAACGTTACGTCAAAACCTGCTTCGCGCAGACGAGTCTCAGTCTGCTCAGGCAGGGCAAATTCTGCAGCGAGTCCAAATCCAGCGGTCAAGCTATCGCCCAACATAACAACCGTGAACGTTTCAACTTCTGTCTGAACGTCAACTTTTGGGGATTTGGTCGCCGGGGAAGCAACCACTTCAGCCTCCACCAATGGTTCATTCGCTTCAGGACCGCCACACGCCACCAGTGAAAACATCACGAGGGCGCAGACAACTTTCTTCAACATGGTCCTTGTCCACTTACTGTTCCTCGATAAATGATAGGGAGTACCGCCGTCCCCGGCAAGCAAACATATGAGTGCAAAAGCTGCGATGCCCGCCCCCCTTAACATGACAAAAATCGAGCTGACGCTGCCTGCAAGCGGCGGCCCCGTTCACATATTACGCGGTGTCGACTTCAGATGTGACAGCGGCGAGTCAGTTGCGATTGTTGGCCCATCAGGTTCCGGAAAGTCTTCTTTGATTTCCGTCGCCGCAGGCCTTGAACAGGCAACCGGCGGCAAGGTGGAACTTCTCGGCGAA
Source organism: Pseudomonadota bacterium (assembly GCA_039033955.1). Taxonomy (GTDB): domain Bacteria; phylum Pseudomonadota; class Alphaproteobacteria; order Caulobacterales; family Hyphomonadaceae; genus CALLCD01. Next base: position 165,389 of record JBCCBQ010000006.1, on the reverse strand, counting down.
ACGCTCTTAGGCAAGAACGAGAACGAGCTCGCCCGCCTACGCAAAGGCAGAGTGAGCATGGTGTTCCAGTCCTTCCATCTTCTGCCCACGATGACGGCGCTCGACAACGTCCGCGCAGCGCTCGAGATCGCCGGCATTGAGAACGCCAAGCCCCGCGCAGAAGAGGCCCTCGCCTCCGTTGAACTGTCTGACCGTCTTACCCATTATCCGGGGCAGCTATCTGGAGGCGAGCGCCAACGTGTCGCCGTCGCGCGCGCGCTCGCCTCAGACCCCGAACTTGTCTTCGCCGACGAACCGACAGGAAATCTCGACTCCAAGACGGGCGCTGCCGTAGCTGATCTGCTTTTCCAGATCGCAAGTGATCGCGGCGCGACGCTCGTCCTCGTGACCCACGATATGGGACTCGCCGCTCGAGCCAGTCGCACCGTCACCATGCATGACGGACAGCTCACCTCATGAATCTTGCCTGGAGAATAGCAATTCGGGAACTTGCAGGCGGGATTTCGGGCTTCCGGATCTACCTTGCCTGCATTGCGCTCGGGGTTTTCGCCATTGCTGCGGCGGGATCAATCACTGAAGGCTTCAGCCGCGGCCTTGAAGCAGAGTCAAAGATACTTTTGGGTGGCGACGCCGTATTCACAGCCGCTCAACGCCGCGCCAAACCAAGCGAACTCGACTGGTTGAAGGCAAAGGGTTCCGTATCAGAAAAAATCGACGTCAACGTGATGGGCGAGGCTGGCGAAGTCCGCAAGCAGGTTGATCTGCGAGCCGTCGATGCAGCGCATCCGCTGCTAGGGACGCCAGAACTGTCTGGTGGTGCAGCGACACTCGACCTGGCACTTAACTACATCGACGGTCGATGGGGTATCGCCGCTTCTCCTTCGCTCCTCGAAGAATTTGGATTGCAAGTTGGTGATCATATCCAGCTGGGCCGGATAAACGCGACTGTTCGCGCACGTCTCGATAAAGAATCTGACGGTATCGGAACACCCGGCACATTCGGCCCCGAAGCGACCATCAGTATTGGAGCGTTGGAAGAAGCTGGAAGACTGACCGATGGCCAGTTATTCCGAGCCTCCTACCGCCTTGTACTTGCAGAGCCCATGACTGGCGAAGCTCTTGAGGACGCTGCCGAAACCAAATGGGGCTCGGGTGGGCTTCGTTATCGAGGGCCAGAAGATGCAATTGACGGCCTCGAGCAACTTCTCGCAACATTGGAGTCTTTTCTCTCAGTCATCGGCATAGCTGCCCTGATCGCCGGCGGTATCGGCATTGCTCAAGCGAGCACAGCCTTTCTGGAAAGCCGCATCCCCTCCATTGCAGCTTTCAAGGCGCTCGGAGCAGAAGCTGGCACCATTCGACTGGCCTATCTGCTACAACTCGGCGGATTAGCGCTTCTGGGCGCAATCATCGGCGTGGGGTTGGGTGCCGCCGCTCCATTTCTATTAGCAGCATTCGTTGGCGAACGAATTCCGCTGCCAACAATACTACAAATCTACCCATTTCCATTGGTCCGCGCGGTCATCCTCGGTCTACTCGCCGCAGCCATCTTCACACTCCCACCGATTGGTCGAGCACGAGCGACAAAGCCCGCAGCGCTCTTCCGTAGCCTTGGTGCTGACGATCAATCAAACACGCCATGGCCTGAGAGAATCTGGTCAACGACTGCTGCTGTCTCACTCATTGGACTTGCTGTCATTACAAGCAAGGAACCAGTCGTCACCGTATCGCTACTTATCGGAGCAGGTGTTGCGTGGGGTGTGCTCTTGGGACTGGCAGAGTTCATCCGGTTTCTGGCGCGCCGAGCGGCAGGTAGGGCAAGCGGGTTCAGCCGTCTCGCTCTTTCAAATCTTGGTGGCCCAGGATCCCTTGCGCCAACCATTGCCCCAGCCCTTGGGCTCGGTCTTGCCTTACTCGTCTTTGTAGCCAGCATTCAGGCAAACATTCTGCGTCAGGTGAACGAAACCGCATCTGCGAACCTTCCCTCTCTTGTTTTCAGCCAGATCCCCAACTCGAAAACCAATGACTTCGACCAGATAATTGCAAACCGCGGTATCGATATTGAGGATCCCGAAGTCTTCCAACGCACACCGCTTGTGATTGGTCGGGTCATTTCTCTGAAAGGCGAGCCACTCGACCCTGAGAAGATTGCACGTTCGGAACGTTGGGTTATCGATAATGAGACAGCGATGCCCTACATCGGTCGTGCCCCGCCAGAACTCAACCTTGCCGACGGCGACTGGTGGCCGGAAGACTACACGGGCCCACTTCTAACATCCGTTGAGACCGATGTGGCGCGAGGCCTGAATATCGGTATAGGAGACAACATTGGGTTCAGGGTGTTCGGACGGGAGATCACAGCAACCGTGGCGTCGCTTCGCATCGTAGATTGGGGCGGCTTCGGACCAAATTCAGCTTTTCTGATGTCACCGGGGACACTGGAAGCCGCGCAGCCAGTCAATTTTGCAATCCTTCGCACTGCAATAGAGAACGAAGGACCCATCATCGATGCTCTGTCGAAAGACTTCCCGGAAGTAGTTGTATTTCAAACCCGCGAAGCTCTCGCTGCAGCGTCGCGAATCCTTGGTAATATCTCGATCGCAATAAACGCCGCTGCGGGCATCGTTTTACTCTCAGGATTGATGGTCTTGATAGGAGCCTTTGCCGCTATGGCGCGCAAGCGACGCTCGGAATCAGCACTCCTGAAAACGTTCGGTGCGAGCAGAAACTCCGTACTCGGCCTTTACGCAGCTGAGTTCGCCCTCGCGGGAACCGCCGCCGCCGTCTTTGGTACTGCAATGGGTGTAGGCGCTGCGTGGCCAGTGGTCACAGCGGCTTTCGAAGCAGAATGGAGCATGCCATGGGCAACCGTCATTTCTGTATCAGGCTTTGCGGTCCTCTCGGCAGCGCTCGGAGGTCTGATCGTCGGTCTCGCGACGCTCTCCCATCCGCCTGCGCGCGTGCTTCGGTCTGGATGAGTCTTTTCTGTTCGAAACAACAAACAAATTCGAAGATCTGTCGACGATCCCGTTATGAAAACGAAAACAACCTTTTCCGGCTGCTTTGGCATCGTAGAGAGCTTCATCAGCCTGCTTCATGAGATCAACAGCTCTAGGTCTTGGATCACCCGCGAGTGATACACCGGCTGAAGCGCCGACACGAAGTGTTCTAGAATCGACGATGTAAGGCTCGCTCAGCACGCGGATAAGACGCTCGGCAACAGCTGCCGCCGCTTCCTCATCGCGAACTTGTTCGGCAACAAATACGAACTCATCACCGCCTATCCGTGCTGCCCAGTCTGTTGAACGTGTTGTCATGCGAATCCGACTCGCGACGGCTCGTAAGATATGGTCTCCTATATCATGTCCGTGAGTATCGTTGATGGCCTTGAACCCGTCGAGATCGATTGCAATGATAGCAAATGAGGACGGTCCTTCAGACGTTAGAAGCTGGTTCATTTTCGCTTCAAAAGCGCGCCGATTCGCAAGCTCCGTTAGCGGATCATGTTCGGCGAGAAACTTCAATTCATCCTGTGCGGCAACGCGCTCTGTCACATCGGTACCAAGACCAAAATACCCGATAATCTCGCCCGCTTCATCGCGTCGCGGTGAGCCACTCAACGAGATTATGTAAATCCGCCCGTCCTCTGCTTGGAAACGCGTATGTATATCGGAATAAGCGCTGCCATTGGTAAGCGCTGCCAGCATCTTCGTCATTTCCTGAGGTTGAAGCGCGACCGTCTTGAGATAATGCCGGCCAATGATGTCTGACTCATCAGGTATAAGCTGGCCCATCAGGCGTCCGCCAGCACCGGTAACAAGACCCTCCCTATTGGTCTGCCAAAAAAGATCGGCGGCTCGCGAAATGGACTTAAGCGAGACGTCAAGTTCGCCGTGCCTTGGAGCCCGCGCAACTTGCGCGATGGTGCGACGGTGGTAGGCAAACGCCACGGCACCTGCAATCAATAGAGCAGCTGACACCACCTCGACAAAGACAAGCAAACCATACATGGGTGCACCGTCTAGCAGAGGAAGGTTTATTTTCTACTTACAGTAGATAACCAGTTTTCTAGCTGATATAAAGCCCCGGGCTCAAAGAACACCTCTAGTTCACGGACGTGTAGTTCGCACCGGTCTCGCCGAAATAGCTCGCCCAGAATGTTTTCACTTCGGACATCGGCAAATCGTACTCCTGGCGAGGAACGATCCGCGCAACCACTTCAACACCGTCCATACCGGGGATTTGTTGAGCAAGCCGGGTCTCACCGAAACCGACATAATCAGCGCCCGAACGGTAGAAGCTGAATTGATCCGAGTGCTGCATAAGGTCAGACACGATCACGAAGCGCCGCTTCTTCTGTGTCGACTGAAAATCGGCCCGATCCGCGACAGCAAAGATCGCTTCAGATAGCGGAGAACTCGGTTGATTTTTGTCTGTCAGCGTCGCTTCGACACTGTCTTTCAGCGGCTCGTAAAAATACTCTCGCCATGTATCATCGATCATCCGTGGGTTTTGCAGGATAGGATTTGCATCGTCGATGCTGCCCGGCGAGCACTTGGTGTAGACCGGGACCGGTTCATATGGACTCTTCGAATTCGGGGTCACAACAGTGAGCCGCCCATACTTGGGCAGCCGCCGCGCTTCAGCATCCATGAACTCTCGCACCCACCCGAAGTCATTCGGATTAAACGGATCCGACTGATCGATCAGGAGAACCGTATGCGCCGGATCTCGGCGATCAAGCCGGCACGCCGTATCTTCCGCCGTCGCTGGCGGCGCATTGAACGCAATGAAGGCGAACAGCCCAAAGACGCTCAAAAGCATCCCGGCAATCATGGCGCGCCAAAAGTTTGCGTCTCTATCTCGAGCTCTGGCCATGATTAAACTCCCTCATCCTTTCAGGCGCTTTTTGCGCGCTCCGGTGCCTTGCCTGCACTCGACTGGCGCTCTTTACGGATATTGTGAATGTGCTCCCCCACCCGTTGTTCAATTGAGGACAGCCCCTTCTGCACACCTTGAATGTGGGTTTCGAGCCATTTCCGGGTCAGCGTCAGCGCCGTAATGTTCTGCTCGATCGTTTTAACCGCAACCGCTGCAAGCTCACGCTCCTTTTCATACTCGAAGGTCGGAAGCGTCGGCGTGACAATCTCATCAAAGTAGGCAGGGCAATCCGCTTGTTCGCCGAGCTTGTCCCGCAAACCGTTGCGCTCCCTACGATGCGCCTGCCGATAGGCAATCTTGAGACCGCGTTCTTGATCAGCGCAGCGGGATGCAATCGCGAGGGCCTGCTCCCGGCGTGTTTCAAGCTCCGTCATCGCCTTTTCGATTTCTCGCTTCGCCGCCACATGACGGGACTGCTGAGTGTCGAACCAGGCGCGGCACTGCGTGAAGTAGTTTGAAAGGTCGTCACGCAATTCGTTACGCACAGCCTGACGGCGCTCATACGCTTTACGTTCCTTACGCCACACCCGACCATAACCAGGATACTTGTCCGAGATGCGATCATATCCCTCATAGATCCCGATACCGAATACGGCGAGACCGATGAACAGGAGACCATAAGCAACAAGTGACTCCAGGCCGAAAATGTTCGGGAACATGCCGGCAATCACCTCACCCGGCGGGATATTGAACATGGAGAAGCCAGCAAGGGATCCAGACGCTTGAGCGGCAAGAAGCGCTTCTTCCACAGCATCGCGGAAATGCGCGACAAAGAAATTCACGAATAGACCCATCACAATGAAGAGCCCGGCGACAATGCCACCAATAATCTTCATAGGCTGCTCATGATGGTTGAGGTTGCGAAGCCCGAGAAATCCAGCGGACACACCGCAGGCGACATTCACGGCACTGACACCGAAAGCTATCAGCATCCCGCCCAACAGTCCTGAGCTCTGCGCATCCTTGAACAGCAGCGCGTTGAAACATCCCTCAACGATCAGAATGAATAGGAGGATCGCGATTGTCTGTTCGACATTCTTTTTGATGTCCGGAGTACGTTGACCGATCCGGCCTTTGTGTTGCTCTCTGAAAGCATCGAGCTCTACGATGGAGGATTCATGAGTTGTTTTGGCCTCCTTCATGTCATCAGTTTCGAAGTGGCGCAGCTCTGACTCTTCGGATTTGATCGCCTCTTCGAGCTGATCTGGCTCGATATCAGCCGGCGTCATCTCAAGAACGAAATTGCGCACATCGCCGCCTGTTGTCTTAAACCACGTGTCGACACCGCGGCGGATATCATCAGCTTCTTCAGTAAAGAGCTGCTCGCGTTCAGACCATTGATCTCGCGTCATCGCCTCTGAAACCGGAATACCGTCGCGAGCGTCAGCCTTGGCCTGCTTACGTGTCATCATCCGACTGAAACTGAGATTTCCGTTCGCTTTCTCGCCCTTCAAGCCGTGTTCAGCCAAACTCGTTTTCGAACGAAACGCCCGGATGTCAGACGTGTAACCCATATCCAGCGCCCAGCGCGGCGATTTGCGAGACATATGCAGCCTACCCTTAACAGCCAACCCGAATTCATTAACTAAGATGGCCATAAAGCCGAAAATTGACTTAAATTTTTGCTAATTTAATGCGGCGGAAAATCGGCATGATGCATTGCTTTTTCGTAAGCTTCTTCGCGCTCCGGCCTGTTGGCAGCAGAAAGCCGTTCTAAAAGAAGACAATTTCTACGTTTGCTGATAAAGGTCTTTCATGGCTGCAGACACCGCCTCAATTGCGTCTCCTCCGGGACAAATTAGAAATCTGCAAACCCTCTTGATGTCTCTAACCACTTGCACCGATGGAGAGACTGTAACTGTCGAAGATCTGCTAAATTCCGTTGGGCGCCGCGCCTTTGGCCCATTGCTGTTACTTCTCGGATTCATTTCTATCAGCCCACTGACAGTCGTTCCGGGCGCGACCTGGCTGGTCGCACTGGTAACCCTGCTCATCGCCGTTCAGGTCGCCCTGGGATTTGAAAGACCTTGGTTACCCGCAAAGGCGCTGAACGCTGAGTTTCCAAGGTCAGCGCTGGTCACTGGCGTAAACGCTATGCGAAAAACGGCCTACGTAATCGATCAGCTACTTCAGCCGCGTATCTGCTTCCTGACCCGCCCCCCCTTCATTCAGTTGATCGCCCTTATCGCCATAGCCGCAGCACTTGTCACATTCCCTCTGGGCCTTGTGCCATTCGGTCCAGTCCTTCCTGGCATTGCCGTTATGTTTATTGGCTTAGGTGTCACATCCCGGGATGGCGTTATGGTTCTGCTAGCGGGCGGCTCGTTGATTGGATCCTTTGTCATCGTGGCTAAGGTCCTTGAGCGCCTGTTCTGACCACAAACCCTTGAAGCAAGGCCCTTTTCGACCGACATAGGCCCCATGACGGATCTTTATCACAATCGAGTGTTGGAACTCGCCGCCAATATTCCTCACCTCGATCCACTACCCGATGCCGAGGGTGATGTAGAAAAGGTTTCTCGCGTTTGCGGATCGACCGTGAGCGTGTCTTTGAGACTGAATCCGGCTGGTACACATGTTGAGACAATATCTGTCGCCCCGAAAGCTTGCGCCCTTGGCCAAGCATCGACAGCAATTCTTGCAGAAAGCGCACCCGGCGCATCAATCGAGGAGATCGTAGCCGCAAGAGATGCTTTGAAGGCCATGCTCAAAGACGGTGCTGAGCCGCCTAAAGGTCGGTTCTGGGAATTGCGCCACTTGCGGGGCGTAGCTGACTATCCGCCGCGACATACCTCGACCATGCTCGCCTTTGAAGCTGCCGTTGCGGCTATCAATGAGGCTTTGACCGCCCGGCAAACAGAGCTCGCAGAATAAGACCGGTCCTGATGATCGGGATCAGAAGCTCCGCCGCGAAACGGTGCAGCGATCCCTTCGAGAATTTTCGGAAATAGCGAGCAAACCCGGCAGCCTTGTGTCTTTCAACCACTACGCTCGGTGCATCCGACGTGGACCCATAGTGCAATGCACCCGCCTTCGGTTGATAGATCACTTCTCCCCCGGCTTCTCGAACACGTTTACAGAGATCGATATCCTCTACATGCAGGAAGTAGCGTTCATCAAAACCGCCAAGCGCGTTGAAATCCTCTCGCCTCATCAAGAAAAAAGCACCTGAAACAACATCAACTGGAAACGCTTCAATGGGCTGCGGGACAAGAGGCATGTCTGTCCCCGAGCGACCAACGATCTTGGAAATTGCACGACGGAGTGTCAGCTCGCGGCGCATGGGTCCCCGTTGATTTGACCCGGACACATCAAATATTCGCCCACCAACAAGCACCGGCGACGAACGCCCAGCTACAGCCTGCCCAAGCGCTTGAATGGCATCGTGCCGCACCACACAATCAGGGTTGATTACAACAAGAGCATCATAGCGCGCTGCGCCAGAGGCCAGATTGACCGCCCGGCCAAACCCGATATTCGCATCCGGCGTTATCAGCATAACCTTGTTCCCAGCCTCGGCGAAGGACTTCAGCCAAACCTGCATCTCCGGCGGGTTTCCATTGTCCACGATCACCAGTTCGTTCACCACGTTCGCAGCGACAATAGCGTACAGACATTCCTTGAGCCGTGGCCCCGTATTGTAGGTAACAACGATAGCAGAAACAGACATCAAACACGCCGCTCACTAATAGTATGAAGGCAGATGATGGCCGACGAGACAATGGCAAGAGACGCCCAGAAGCTCTCGTCCCAGACGCTGTAGGAAACAAAGAAAAGGGTGACCGCAACACCGAACACGCCAGCCACCGCAACACGCACGCCACTTTCCAGATTACCAGGACCAGGAAGTTTTCGTCCTAGTGTTGCAAGCGCGCCGGCAAGCAAGACAGCTCCGACAAGCCCTGTCTCGACCCAGACCTGAAGGGCCATATTATGCGGGTGCCCTGGAATAATACGTACGAACTCAAATGTCTCAGGCATGAAGGCGAGCCATTGCGGCTCTTCCGCAAACGTTCGGTGCCACGTCGTTGATGCGTCGGCTCCGTGGCCAAAAAGCGGCTTCGTAAAAACGCGCTGCACCGTCGCTTCCCATATGAAGAGACGCTGGTGAGCTGACACGGGCAGCGAAGACCCAATACCAGAAAGCGCCATTGTCCCAACCCATACAAGAATGGGCGTCGCGATGACGGCAGCCGCAAGAGCATCGAACAGTCTTTCCAGCGCTCTGTCCGGCCAGAGGCGAAAAACTACCAAAACGCCAGCACCAACAATCAACCCGATCAGCGCTGCGGCTCCATCCATACGGATGGCGACAACTAGGAAACCGGCAAGGCTCGTCGCTATCGCCAAATGACGAGCACGCCCTTGAAGTTCCGTGACCATCACGCCAGCAGCGATTGGCATTGAAACAGCCAGCAGATTTACAGCTCGTCCGATACTTTGAGCGGACGGAAGAGCACCTGCCCCTTCATTCGTAATGATTGTCTGCCGGAGGGGTGTGACCACCAATAAGCCCACCAATAGAAACAGTGCAGCTCCACCGAACAGGAATGGCAATTTGGGATCGGCAACGGCAGGGACCCAAAAAAGAGCTGCAGAAATCAGTACTCCAGCTGCCAGGATTGTAATGCCAAATCGGATTTGTGGCGCATCAACCGAAAAGTCGCCGCCGGCTAGAGATCCGCTAAGAAGAGAGACGTCTGAAGGCGACCAGAGCGCAGATACGGCCAGCCACGCAAGAAAAAGTACGACAAGTACGATATCGTTCCGCAGCTCGCCGCGCAGGCGTTTGATTGCCTCCGGTGCGAGAAACAGCGCCGTGACAAAGAGAGCGGGAGCAAACAGCTTACCGCTGGTAAAAGCCGCGGGTGCCCACAGACACCAAATGAATATGAAGAAGGGAAAAAACAGGTCGCCTATCCAACACCAAAAGTCATTCGCCCGTTGATGGGCTGGAACGTCAATGCTTGCAAGCAAAGTGTCATGCCTAATGAGAGGTTAATGGAAGGTCAGTTTTAGAGAAACCGCTAACGAAATCGGAACTTTTTTACGGTTTAGAGGCGTCGAAGCTCGTTAAGGGGTGCAGCCGATGACTCTTAAGATAGAACTTGCCGCTTTAGGTATGACACTCGCAGGTGCCGCGGGGTTTTTCGCTGTCGAGCAACCTCTCGCCGCCCCGGCCCCTCTAGAACGTTCCCAAGCATTCGCGGCCGCCGACTATGACGCATTCGACCGCGACTTTCGTCACGGGCGTGAAGTGTGCGCTGTGGGTATCGAAAAAGACCGGCTTTGCTTCCAGTATTCGCCGCTTGAGGGTCAGCTCTTAGAAGGTCAGGCACTCGCAGCACACATTCCGCTTCTGCCCGCTGAGTTCCCAATTCTCGTTGCGACGCCAGCCAAAAGTAACGACCAGCAGCTTGTCCGCTTCGGAAGGAGCCTTGCATTGATTGATCCGGAGACGCGGATCGTCGAAGACATCATCCGTCTGGAACAGCCGAGTTTTGCCGACGCTGTGGCACCACGGGCAACGTCTCAAGACGTTGCCCTAGCCAACCGCCCAGACCGCGGCGCGTAACCCCGACCTAGAAACCTTTCGACCAGCTGAGCGCCACCTTGTAATTTCGACCGGGCTGGCTGACACCAGCGAACACGACATCGAAATCGGTATCGGCAACATTATCGACACCGAGATCCAGGCGTACGCCTTCTAAGGTCTCAAAAGGTGGTTCCCATACGGCGTATATATCACCGAAGACAAATCCAGAGCGTTCTTCACCGGGATCATTCACTTCATTGAAGTCGTCAGCAAATGTGACCCGAACGCCACCCCTTAGACCCCACGGTTCCCACTTAACACCGGTATCAAGGAACAGCGTATTTGGTGTCAGGACTCCTTCGAGAAACTCGCCATTATCGGCATCCACGCCATCAATGGTGGTAATATTCCCGCGGGTATAGAAATAATCCGAGTCATAGGTGAACTCGACTTCGACACCCTCTATCTCTGCATTCGCAATATTGGTGTTTTGGCTGGTATTCCCAAACTCAGGCCCTGTGCCACAAGGCATCGCCGCGACAACGAAAGGCGGCACTCCCGGAGGTGCCGTTTGCGGTGTGAAGAAACATCCGAGAGGCGTTTGCACATCCAAACCAATCAGATTGTCCACGTCTGAATTGTAGTAAGATGCTTTGGCCGTGAAAGCGTCATTGCCAAAGAAAATGCCATCCAGATCAACGCCGGCCCCGATCTCCCATGTATTCGACTCCTCCGGCACAAGGTCAGGATTCGGAATAAACAAGTTGGATACAAAGACCGGTCCAAATGGTCCTGGAGGCGCAGTCAAATTCGGCACCGTAAAGTGGACGCCGTCTGCGAAGGCCTCATTGAAGGACGGCGCGCGGAACCCTTCAGCATAATTTCCGAAGATTAGCAGTTCAGGTATCGGCTTGTACGACACGCCAATCTTTGGGGTGAACTCATCCTCGTCGATATCGAACGTCCCGGCGGGTTCAGATGTTTCAAAGCTATCCCAACGAATACCGGGAATGATACTGAGCTCACCGGGTATTGGACCAAGATCAGTCAGGGATAGGTCCGCTTGCAGGAAAACACCGAAGAAGTCTGTCTCCGCATCTGGCACACCGCCGCGCGATCCATCAGCAGTCTCAGTATCCAGTCCGGTTTGCTGATCCTGATAGTACTCGCCACCATAGGTGAATGTCAGCGTGGCAGCTTGGTTCAGTGTGAACTGCGAGCGATTGTCCAGAAGAAATCCAAATGTCTCAACGGAGCGATCCGTCGTCCGAGGATTTTCAACCTCGTCTTCCTGAACTGAATTGTCCGCATAGTAACCAACAAAATTGAGGTTGATGAGATCATTCGAGGCCGGGTTCCAATTTACACCACCCTGCAGCGTATTGTTCTCGGCATCGCGGAAGACCAACTCATTGGTCGGCCCAGCGACATTCAAACCCTGCGGATTTTGCGGATCGGTGGAGTCCCCACCATACCGCATCCACGAGGCATAGATTTCCAGATCGTCGGTCGGCCTAATGGTCGTCTTCAGAAGCGACGAGAGGATTTCGTCGTCCGCTGGCAGGGTTAGATCGTTACCAAGTTCAATATCACCGGAGTCGCGATAGGTAACGTTCGCCACCACATCGATTAGACCGTCAGCAGACTGCCAGACCCCCGTGCCCCCGACGCGGTACTCGTTATTGACCGACTGAAACCCAGAGGTCACGCGAAACCCAAACTGTTCCCCCTCATCCAAAACATCTTGAGCGGTAATTGTCCGAGTCGCAATAACACCACCGAGCGCCCCTGACCCGTAAAGCGCCGAGGATGGTCCGCGCACAACTTCAATGGTCTGGATCAGCTCCGGATCGACAAAGAACCGGCCATCATGACCCGACAGAAAACTCTGGCGGGCACCGTCGAGGAAAATTAACACGCTGCTTTCGGAGAGCCCTCGAATGCTCGGAGCGTCGCCTGTCCGTCGAGGACCGGAATCGAATTGCGCTCCGGGGATCGCCTGAAAGACCTCCTGAAGAGTCGACGGGTTAAAATCGAGTATCTCCGGCCGCTCAACGACCGTCACCTGCCCCGGATAATCGAAGGCTGGAATGGGATTACGCGTCGCATAGACGGAAATCGGATCCAGCCGAATTTCTTCGTCATCACCTGATGTATCCACACTTTGACCATTGGCACCGCCGACCACCATCGCGCCAGTAACAGCGCCCATCAATAAGGATCGCTTCATGGATCTCCCTCCGAGATTGCAAATCATTCGCACCTGATATACGTCCTTAGAATGATTTGCAAATGCAAATAAGTCGCACTAGCCGATCGCGACTCGATTTGTCATTATGAGGGTGTGAAATCAGGAGATTTACATGAGGTATCTGATAGAGGCGTTGAGGGTGTCAGCCGGAATAACAGCAGCACTTGGCATTGCTGCGTGCGTTTCACCTGCAAGTGAAACGACGCTGGATCAGCCAGCAGTGATTGCGGAGCCTGTCGAAAAGAAGAACGAGCGGTTCGAAGCTGACCGCGAAGCGATCCTGGCAATGGCGGGCAATTATCTGGTCTCGTTCGATTTCATAGAGACTGTCTCCTTTATGGACGGGTACGAGCCAAAAGACCCATACAAATCTGGTGCCCACGAAGTTGTTCGGGTCATCGAAGACCGAGGTGACTACATTAGCCTCCAGCACATCCTGGTTGTTGGTGGGCCAGACGAGAAGTTCCCCATCAAGCACTGGCGACAAGACTGGCAGTATGAGCCTGACCAGGTTCTGATCTTCGCTGGAGGAAACGCTTGGGAAATTCGGGACGTGAGCGAACAGGAACGGACGGGGAAATGGTCTCAGACCGTTTATCAAGTTGACGACTCGCCGCGCTACGGTGCCGTGGGCGCGTGGACGCACGATCTCGGATTATCGGAATGGGAACCACCAGCTGAATGGCGGCCGCTCCCTCGCCGAGACATGACCACACGCGATGACTACCATGCCGTCCTTGCTGTAAATCGGCACACGATTACACCCGACGGCTGGGTGCACGAACAGGACAACATAAAGCTCGTTCTTTCGAACGGGGAAGCGCAACCGCTCGTGCGGGAAATCGGGTTCAATACATATAGCCGGAACGAAGATTTCGAGATTGCCATAGCCGATGAGTATTGGCAGGCGACAGCCGATTACTGGCATGGCGTTCGCGAAGAATGGACCCGCATGGAAACCGATCTGCCAGAGTTTGCCCTAACGCTAAAAGGTGAACCCCAGGATCTGTACATCGGACTTTTGGGTCTTGCAGATCAGGTACAGGCCAAACAGGTGGCTTTGGAGGCTGCCGGCACCGAGGCGAAAGCCTTGATCGCGCAATTCACAACAGAAGAATTAGGCCCCCTGACCGCCAGACTGCGACCAACAGTCGAATCCGGGACAAGTTACGTGGAGTAGAACTGATGTTTATCGCGATGAATAGATTCAAAATCACGCCGGGTCAGGAAGACGCTTTCGAACAGGTCTGGCGCGAGCGAGAAACTCACCTGGACGAAGTTCCGGGGTTTCAGGAATTTAGACTACTTAAAGGACCGCAAGGCGACGATCATACGCTTTACGCCTCCCACACAATCTGGGCGTCGGAAGACGATTTCATCGCTTGGACAAAGTCAGAAGCCTTCAGACTGGCCCACCGCAACGCTGGCGATAACAAGGGGCTCTATCTCGGGCATCCGCAGTTCGAGGGATTTGAGTCGGTACAGGAGATTATCGGTTCTAAAGTGACCGCATAAGCCGAGACGGGTTCAAGCGAGCTGGTAAGGCTCACTTAAGTCGAAAACGTCACGCACACGCTCTGGCGAAAGCATATCGTTCCAGTTCCCTTGACCGACAACCTGCCCGGCTTTGAAAAGGACAATCTGCGACGCATAGTCCTTCACGAGCTGCAGGTCGTGAAGCACAGCAACGATCCCCCATCCTGCATTCGCTAGCTCGTCCAGTCGCTTCATCAACGCAATCTGATATTTCAGATCAAGGGCTGCGGTTGGTTCGTCGAGGAACAACCACCGAGCACCTCCCTCAGTTGGCGGGTCCCAGATTTGTGCGAGCGCCCGAGCGATATTTGCCCGTTGCCGCTCTCCACCCGAAAGTGTGAGATAATTTCGCTCAGCGAGATGCAGCAGATCCATGGCGCATATGGCGTCATAAACAACCTCGGCATCACGCATCGGAGTAGATAGGCCGTGATGGGGGGCACGCCCCATAGCAACGACCTCATGAACCTGAAACGGGAAGCTCAATTGGCTGGACTGCGAAACGACCGCGCGACGTCTAGCAAGGCTTAGCTCGTCGATCGCGCCAAGGTCCTCCCCTTCAAGTACGGCCGCGCCAGTGTCTGGAGACAGCGCTGCCGCAAGAACGGAAAGCGCCGTCGTCTTTCCAGCACCGTTTGGGCCACAAAACGCCGTCAACTCCCCTGCGACACAACGCAGAGACGCGTTTTTCAGGATCGGCTGCCCACCTTTGACGACCGAGACAGTTTTCAGCTCCGCCGTCATCCCATCGGCTCCCGCCGCTTATCCCGCAGCAACAACCAGAAGAAAAACGGCGCTCCGATTGCAGCTGTTACAACGCCAAGAGGAAGCTCTGCCGGAACCACGGCCATACGGGCGATGAGATCGGAGAATAATACGAGTGCTGCACCCAAAAGTGCGGAACCCGGCAAAACGAACCGATGATCCGGCCCGGTCATTAAACGAACCAGATGAGGAACGACGAGACCAACGAAATTTATGATCCCGCAGACAGCAGTCGCTGCTCCCACACCCAACGCAGTGAGGATCGCGGCACGTCGTTTCACCCGCTCCACATCCACACCGAGCGTAGAGGCATCAGCCTCCCCTAGAAGCAAAGAGTTCAGCGGACGCGCCAGCGACACCAAGCCTAGTACAGAGACAAGCATCATGGCACACGCGGGCAGTGCACGAGACCATGTGGCACCGCCGAGACTGCCGAGCGTCCAGAACGTCAGATCTCTCAACTGAGCATCGTCGGCGAGAAATGTCAGATAGCCAATGCCGGAAAATGCGAGAGCATTCGCCGCCACGCCGGCGAGGAGCATGGTCGCAACGATCACGCGACCGTCCATCGTCGAGACACGGTAGATCAAAGCGACTGTCCCTAAAGCCCCAGCAAAGGCCGCAATCGGTAGAGTGAACCGGCCGAGTATGCCGGTTAGACCCGAGAGCGCAGCACCACCCAACACGATGACCGCGACGGCAGCCAACGCACCACCAGCGGATACGCCGATCAGCCCGGGGTCGGCCAGTGGATTTCTGAAAAAGCCCTGCATAGCAGCGCCCGCTACGCCAAGCGTGGCACCCACGAGCGTTGCGAGAATGGCTCGCGGCAACCTTATGTTCTCAATCACCCCAGCTTTGACCTGCGACACGCTTTCCGCATTGGACAGGCCCAGCCTGTTGAGGAGCACGGAACCAAAATCCCCTGCGCTAATGGCCAGCGGCCCCACGATCACAGCAAGGAAAATTCCGAGCACCGCCATGCCCGCGCTGGCGACGAGCACCAACTTGCCGGTTTGTGCGCGCTTCTGTCCGAACGGCTGAACCGTTTCTGCCGATCGGAAAGGCGCTGTCATCCCGCGCCTTCGATACCGTTTTCAATTGTAGTGGCAAGGTCAGCAATCGCTTCGGGTGTGCGAGGTCCAAACTGCATGATCTTCACCGCATCCACCACAAAAACCTGACCTGTCTGCGCAGCCTCAGTTAAGGATACCGCCGGATGACCGACCAGCTTGTCCAAACCCCCTGCCCGCAGAACATTCTGATCCATAACGAGAATAATATCTGGGCTCGCTGCGACTGCCGCCTCTAACGACAAAGCCTTATAACCGGTTTGAGATTCAAAGACATTCTCCCCCCCCAATAGCTCGATGACGCCATGGGCCGCCGTGTCGCGCCCCGCCGCACGCGGCGCACTGTCAGCAAATGTCGCGAAGAAAAGAACACGCGGCGACAATCCCAACTCAGCGAGCCGACCCTGCGCATCTTCCCATCGCTGAGTGATCTCGGCCACGAGCGCGTCACCCTCAGGCTCTTTGTCCAGCACGTCAGCAACGCGCTCAATTTTTTCAAGTATGGAATCAATGGTATAGGCCGTCTCCATCTGGACGATCGGAACGCCCGTGGCTCGGATCTGTTCAAGCGCCGCTTCCGGCCCCGCCGCCCCGCTAATCAAGATGAGGTCCGGCTCCAACGACAGTACGCCCTCTGCGGAGAGCTGCCGCAAATATCCAACCTTTGGCGTCTGCGTGGCATCGACCGGAAAGACACTCGTCGTATCCGTTGCCACGATACGATCGCCCGCCCCGAGCGCATATACGATCTCGGTCACGTCCCCTCCGAGAGAGACAATTCGGTCTTGTGCGACGCCCATTGGTGACGCGAATACTCCAGCCAACACCAAAACGCCCCACAGCAATGCCTGTTTCATCGAGCTCTCCTGTCCTTGCAGAACAAACCTAGTTTGATCGGGGCAATTTTCTCTTCAAAAAAACAATTCAGAAACTGTATTGCACCTAATAATCATTCGCAATATGAAATCTTCTGTCGCCGAATACAGCAAAGCGTCAGCGGTGTGGGAGATTGAATGTGTTGGAAATAAGCGAACCGGTATCCAGAGCAGAGCACCTTCTCCTCGTGGCACTTCGCTCTATTGGAACACCTCCCGGTCCGTGCGCTTGTCTGTTCCGACTTTACGGCGACCACTTTAAACGAGATGGGGGTACGCTTCTGGGAAGCATATTTGCGGCTGAGCGATTACTTCGACTGATGCCGCATTATGAAATAGAGATTGGTGCAATAGACGCACCGGTTCGCACACCCGACGAAGTCGCCATCTTGCATTGCCTGGCGTGCACCCAGTCAAAAGACCAAATGCAGCAATACTACCATTTCAAGCGGCACTTTAACGTCATGCTTCCAAGAATGCTGAGCGATCTGTTCGAGGACATCGCCTACGTATTCGAGCACCACGACATGCAGTTTGCGAGTATGCCGGTCAGCACGATTGCCCCAACCGTCGAACTAGCAAATGAGACGATCCACTAAACGGCGGTATCGATTTAGGACGCTATAGTCCCAGCGGGCTGTCGCGACAGTGCCGGAGCACTCTGGCTTTGAGAAGGGAGTCGATCTCGAACAAAAGATCGAAACCGCAACGTGGCTGGAGGGCGTGCCCGGCCAGGCCGATCAGCGCCCCCTTGAGCGATTTATCCCCGCGACGAAACGGGGATAGAGCGTCCGGATTAGAGGGGCCAAGTGTCCGGATGCGTCCGGATGACGGGCGGATTTCGGACTTAATGCGCTGATTGTATTGGAATTGCTGTGTCCGGATTCAGGGTTTTGAGTCGAGATTTTACATCCGCTTCTGGTCAGGCATAGACCAAACCGACCGCACCGCGAACGTCTGATATTGGCCCATTTACGACAGTCGAGACCGAAATATCCAATGCCTCAAAGTCCCCAAATTGGATTGTCACAAATTCGAGCCAATGCGGATATTACTCTCAACTGACTGCAGCCACTGGCGTGGTAGCCTGCCTCTCTTCCACACGAACAAAGCACGACTGGATACTCTCGAGAAAATCCAATCGGAAGGAGGATCGGATTTTCAATAAGTCATTGTTTTTATACGGGCGAATGGCGCAATTCGAACTTACGATCCCAGCCTTGGCATGTGCATCTTCGGCAAATATGCTAGCATTTGCGAACAGGTTTCTGAGGATCGTTAAATGGAGGTAGCACAGCCGAAGCAAAGGCGAAGGTTTAGTCCTGAGGCTAGGCGCGCAATGATTCTCGACAACGCCGCAGAAATCGTAGCTGAACACGGTGTATCCTCCGTGACGATGGAAAGCATCAGTCAAAGCGCCGGATCAAGCAAATCGCTTATCTATAAGTACTTCACAACACCCTTAGAGATACTGCGTGAGCTACTAACGAGAGAGCTAAGGGCGCTTCGACGCTTGCAATTCGCGGCTGCTGAAGAAGCGAACACTTTTGAAGAACTCGTGCGCAATATCACGCACGAATACCTGACCTACATAGATAAGCGCGGGCTAATCATAGAGAGACTACAGGCTGACCCAGCGATTTCGGAGACTGGTGCTCTTATCGATTATGGTCGTACTGCATCGGTTGATTACCTCGCGCCGATCGTAGCCAAACATTTTGACATGCCAGAAGAGCTGGCACGGGCAGCGACAGATATTTCTTTCGGGCTGCCAGCCTCCGCCGGAGAATACCTGCTGCGAGAAGAGGCCGATCTACAGGAGATTGAGGACCTTACAGTCAGTATGATCGTCGGTACATTCGTACACGTACGAAACGAGTTTCTTGCCCGGAAGCAAAAGCTCCCGCGATAGCATACAAGGCCGTCTATTATTCTTTGGCTTTGGTTTTCTTGTCGACCAAAAATCAGAAATTCTGTCGCAATGTGAAGCCGTACGTAGCAGGTTGGTTCGGCAAAGCAGTGATTGATCCCGCCTGACCAATCGCAGGAAATGCTCCGACAACGAACTGTTCATCAAAAATGTTACGTCCCCAAACCGTGAGTTCAGTACCAGTTGGCAAGGTCAAGCCAGCGGACAGATTGACCAAATTTGAGTCTTCTTCAAATCCGATAAGCGCCTGAACATCTGGATCGTCAGAGAATGCTGCCGGTCCGGAATATTGCCAGTCGCCGCGGATAAACCCATCGAGGTTGAAGAGAGTGAAATTGTAGTTGGCCGACAGGTTGGTCGATACAGCAGGAATTCCGGCAGGACGTTCACCAGTGAGATCACCAAATGGCGAGTTTGTGAACTCGTCGAACTCAGCGTCATAAAACGCACCGAAGAAAGACACAGTGAAGTCAGAGGTAACAGCCCATTGGGTGTCTATCTCGATACCACGGGTCGTTTGTGAACCTGCATTCGCGAGCTCGAAACCAAGTCCATTGAATGTGTTGGACTGAAAGCCATCCACAGTCTGATCAAATAGCGTCAGACCGACAAACAAATTTGATAAACGCAGCTTAGCGCCAATCTCGAAGACTTCTGTTTCTTCCGGTCCGGCAAATCTCGAACCAGTCGTCAGGTTAGGAACATCCAGTCCAGCGTCCCTAATGGCTGAAGGCGGTGGATTGGTGACCGGAGACCCAGGAATGAAATCCTGTGGCGATGGCCGAGACGCATTGGAAAGGTTGATTGCACTCGCTTTGAAGCCAGTGGCATACGATCCATAGACGTTTAGCCAGTCGGTAGCATCATAGGACAACCGCGCCGTATACGTCACATCATCATCGCTCGTTCTGCCATCCTCTACCTCATTGGGAAAATTCAGGAACGGGGGAAAGAACTGCAGGGCTTGCAGACCAAGCAAAGTGTTGATTGCAGGATCTTGGACACCGGCCTGAATTGCTGCAAAGGTCGCAGGATTTGCCGCAGCAAAAGCGGCAACTGCTGCCGGATCATCCGTATCAACTCCCAAACCTCCGAGCACTGCACCAAACCCGAGCGCCACGAAATCAAGACTGGAGAATGCGTCAGTATTGACCTGTGTCAGGAAAGCTTCTTTTTCATCATTGATATAGCTGATGCCACCAGTCGCCGTAAGGCGATCTGTTATGTGCAGGTCAACATTGGCGAAGAGCGACCATGTCGTATTCTCCTGACCGCGCTCTTCGAAAGTCCCCTGGCCATCTTGAAAGAAAGTCAATCCAACGGGCAGCCCCAAGGCACCCTCCACCCCTCCAACGGCTCCGCCAGAAATAGCGTCAACAAATGGCCGGAAGTCCTCGCCAAAGACAAAACTACCCGGAAAATCTAGATCTTCATTGAAGTAAAAAGCACCAACAAGCCAATCGAACCGAGAGTCTTGGTTATTTGATGTAAGACGAATTTCTTGAGTGAACGTATCGGTATTTAGCTCGTTCAAGCTGACGCTTATATCTGCAGAACTTGTATCCCCATCGGTGATCTGCAGAGTGTCACTAACTCTAAAAGCAGTAATGGATGTCACGTCTGCGAAATTCGCAAATCCCTTCGTCACATGAAGAGAAAAACCGCCATTCTGAATTTCATTGACGGGTTCGGCGTCATTGAAGGCTGTAAATGAGAACGGGTCCTCCAGAACGACGTCCGCCCCTATTGCGGGCAGAACAGCAGCTGTTACCGGGCCTGCAATAAGGTTTCCCTGGAAGCAGCAGGTTTCGTCAATTTCATCGTAGTCCCCTATGAGACGGATACTCAGATCGTCAGTCGGGGTAAATAATAGTTGGCCCTGAATCGACCAGCGATCTCTGTCGCTGAAGTCACCTCCAGTGGCAAGGTTATCTGCATATCCATCACGGCGGTTGTAGGTCCCTCCAATTCTGTAAGCGAGATTGTCCGTGATTGGTCCGGTGATATCACCGCGCAATCGTACGGTGTCGAAATTGCCGTAGGTGACTGATGCTGAACCGCCAAAATCAAATTCGGGTTCTTTCGTCAGTATAGAAACAGCCCCGACGGACGCATTCTTTCCAAAGATGGCTGACTGTGGACCACGCAGTACCTCGACACGTTCGACGGCAATCAAATCTGAAATCTGTGCCGATGCTCTGGAACGATAAACACCATCGATAAAGACCCCGACAGAAGGTTCGATTCCCGCATTACTGGCTACGCCGCCGAACCCTCGAATGGAAAATCCCGAATTTCCGGTCGTTGTAGATTGGCTGACTGTCAGTGAAGGGACGACTGATTGTAGATCAAACACGTCTTGAATCTCGGCGCGTTGAATTTCCACATCGCCCACAACTGATACGGCGATCGGGATATCTTGTAGCGTTTGCGGTCGTTTGGTGGCGGTTACAGTGACAGTCTGGAGACGTGCCTCTGGTGGTTCCGTCTCTTGAGAGAATGCCGCGCCAGATACCATGATCATAGCGTTAAAACCGACGCCCAGTTTCAGAGCGGTGAGCAGATTCCGACTATGTGAGTTGTGCATAAGGTCCTCCCAAAAGCATCTTCAATCGCGCTTTATTCCACATTAAGTACACTAAAGTGAGATATTCGCAATACAATGACTCGAAAAAGTCCTTTTGTTGACAAATAGAGCAATAGTGGGTTGGATAGGTCCAGACACAGTCGGCGCAGTGAAGATGGGGTAGCGTTGTGGCATTGCCGCTCCCTGCGCCGGGCTCGCGAAATGGTAGCGCTTAGCGACGACGAGGGAGAACCGACATGCTCAGATTGGGTACGCTCATTGCTTTTGTCTGCATCGTCACCGCGTGTGGAGGCTCAGGTCCTGAACCAATAGACAGGACAAAAACCATTGTCCGTGGGATAAATTATATTGGAGTAACGGTCAGCGACATAAATGCCGCCGAAGCCTTATACGCGGGGGGTGCGAACCTAAAAAGGATCGATGGTATCGCACCCGATGACATATCCGCGTCCCTGGAAAATTTCGCTTCCCAAAACACTCTTACAGACGTGCGCTTGATGAGAAGCGTCAATGCCCAGTTGTTGTTTATGCAATTCGATGAGGCATCTGGAGTTCAAGCCGTGCCGGTAGAAGGCCCGGGGATCGCTCATGTTTGTTATCAGGTGGCAAAATCGACAAACGCGTACCAGACATTTCTAGCTAATGGGGCGACGCACATTGGCGATCCAGAAATGGTGCAGCTCAACCCAAGCAACCCGGTCGAATATGCTTATGCGCGCGATCCCGATGGGATTGTTATGGAGATTGAGCACGTTGATGTAGATGCGCTGGATTTGCCGGAGCCCCCTGCACATCAACACAGAATTCGGCAAGTTGAGTTGAGTACGCCCGACATCAATCGAGCAGTGAAGTTCTACTCAACGCTGCTGGAGGAGCCGAAACCACGTCGGGCCGGGCGCTTCCTGTCTTTTGGCAACGAAAAAGTTGATCGCGTATCAGGTCTTGAGGGCAGCAAAATAAAGATGGCTTGGTTTCAGGTGCGCAATCTTGAGCTAGAGATTATTCAATTCACCAGCCACCCCACGGACACACCTGAAACACCCCGCCCGATCAATGCTCTCGGATACAATATCATCGTGTTCGAAGTGGCCGACATCGAAGCTGCCCGAGCCAAGCTTATTGATGCAGGCGGCACGCTCGTCGGTGATATTATCTCAACGAACGACGGACGCATTCTGTTTGGGCGCGACCCTGATGGGAATTTGCTTGGGTTCCAAACTCTTCCAATGACCTCGGCACTTTCCTCTCAAAACTTTGCAAATGATGGAACTTAGGACGAAGATGTTTGATCTCACAGGGACAGTAGCGCTTATCACCGGCGGAAACGGTGGACTTGGCCTTGCTTATGGCCGGGGCATTGTGAAGTGCGGGGGCAAGGTAGCTATCTGGGGTCGCAATGTTGAGAAAAACTCTGCGGCCGCAGAGGAGCTGCGCGAACTGGGTGGCGACGTCGAAGCTTTTGCCTGTGATGTGACAGATCAAGAGCAAGTCACCGCTGCGTTTGAGGCAACAATGGCACGGTTTGGCCAGGTAGACTCTTGTTTTGCCAATGCTGGCGGCGGCGGCTTTCGCGGTATGTCTCATCAAACGAGCAGGCAGGATTGGCTGTCCACGATCGATCTCAATCTGATGAGTGTTGTCCAAACCTTTGGCGCGGTGACCGAGCAGATGATCAACCGAGGGACAGGCGGCAAACTGATTGTTACCTCATCTGTCGCGGCGCTTGTTGGAACTGGCGGGGCAGCCGGGTACTCGACGACCAAAGCAGCGGTAAAAGGCCTTATTCAGGCGCTTGCGGTTGAGCTCGGACCAGCCGGAATCCAAGCGAATGCTATTCTGCCAGGCTACGTTGAAACTGAAATGTCTCTTGATACGCCGGAAGCGTTTCAACAGGCGGTGCGCCGCCGCGTTGTCAGTGGCAAAATTGGAGAGCTTGAGGACATGGAAGGTATCGCGGTTTTCCTAGCGTCCAAGCATAGTAATTTCATCACGGGGCAGAGCTTGGTCATTGATGGTGGGCACACGATCCACCCAATGTGATCAAGCCGATTTCAGAAGACCAGGATGAGACTGCCTGAGGGAGATAGACTTGGCATCACGCATTGCACATTGGGCATTCATTGTCTTTCTTGCGCTCGTCGCCCTTTTGCTAACAGTCGGTGGGGCGGCGCTTATCTATCTCGGCGGATCGTTTTACTACTTCAGTAGCGGTATCGCGACCATCGCTGTCATCGTCATGATGATCCGCAGGCATGTTCTTGCCCCCAAAATTTATGCAGGCATTCTGGCGGTCACGCTCGTCTGGGCCATTTATGAATCTGGCCTGGATCTGATGGCGCTTCTGCCGCGCCTTGCTGCCTGGGTAGGCGTTGGTCTTTGGTTCCTGACGCCTTGGTATCGCAGCACACTGACGAAGCGCTACGACACTGACATCCCTACAGTTACAAAGTGGATTGCGGGGCCCGTGCTCGCCTCTGTCGCTCTGCTCATAGTCGCGAGCTTTCAAGGCTATACGCGCAACGGCACAGGTACAGAGCGCGTAATTGCAGAGACAACCAGCGCGACCGACTGGCGGCAGTATGGCAACACAGACGGTGGCACACGCTTCGCCGAAATCGACCAGATTAATACTGAAACTGTCGGCGGTCTGAAGGAGGTCTGGCGATACCGCACCGGGGTCGAGGGTGACTTCAAAATGACCCCTTTGCAGGTTGGGGGTCACCTTTATCTCTGCACGCCGGGCAATAATGTGATCGCACTTAATGATGCGACAGGAGAAGAGCTGTGGCGCTATGAGTCCGGCGCTAAGCCAACCGCAACCCATCAATATGCCAATACCTGCCGGGGCATCAGCTACTTCGAAGCCCCGGAGGACTATTCTGGCGTCTGCACCAAGCGCATCGTCATGGGCACCATTGATGCCCGTATGATCGTCATTAATGCGGAAACCGGAGCGCCGTGTACTGATTTTGGCGATAATGGCGAGATTGATCTCCGCAAAGGCCTTAGCCCGCATGCACCGGACGAGTATTATGTCACCTCTCCACCGGTCGTGGCAGGGGACGTGTTTGCCGTCGGCGGACTGGTGCTAGACGCTCAAAAACTGGGCCTTCCATCGGGCGTCGTACGCGCCTTCGATGCCATCTCGGGCGAGTTCGCCTGGGCCTGGGATGTCGGTAATCCCGATTATCATGGCGAACCCGCCGAAGGCGAATACTACACACCCGGCACGCCAAATGTCTGGTCAGTGATGAGCTATGACCCCGAGCTTGATCTGATCTATGCACCAACCGGCAACGCAAACCCCGACTGGTTTGGCGGCGAACGCCGGCCATTTGATGACGAGTACTCTGCCGCCGTCGTTGCCATAGATGCGGCAACCGGCGCAACGGAATGGGTCTTCCAGACCGTTCATCACGATGTCTGGGACTATGATGTTCCAGCTCAGCCGGTCCTTGTTGATGTCGAGCACAATGGTGAAATGGTGCCGTCGGTTGCAGTACCGACCAAGCGCGGGGAAATCTTCTTGCTTGATCGGAGAGATGGCTCTGCTGTGCATCCGATCGAAGAACGCCCCGTGCCGCAAGTTGAGGTCGCGGGTGATTATCTGTCGCCTACTCAGCCTTTTTCATCTCTACCGAATTTTCATCCGTACCGGCATGAAAAGGATATGTGGGGCCTGACCCCGCTCGATCAGATGACTTGCCGCATCATGTACCGCACCATGCACTATGAAGGGCACCTTACGCCGCCAACGCCCGGCGGCATTCTCACCGGTGGTAGTTTCTATTATCCAGCCAATTTTGGCGGGTTTAACTGGGGCAGTGTGTCAGTGGACGCTGATAATGGTCTCCTTATAGCTGCGCCGATGATGCTGGCTGCCAAACTCGTGCTGGTGTCGCCCGAACAGGTCGCAGAGGCTGGTCCGGCGGCCGCAGACCTTTTGGGGCCTGAGCATCCTGCTGTGCGTCTAGATCCGGATGCCTCCGTAACAGACCCTGGAGAGCCTGATCCGAATGACCCTTACGATTATCGGCGGATCAAGTTCTTCGGCATACCAATCGTGTTCATGTCGCCCTTTTCCTACCCGATCCTCGGCAACACGCAGATCCCATGCTTTGAGCCGCCATGGTCGCAAATTGCCGTGATTGATCTCAACACGAATGAACTCCTCTGGAGCCGCCCAGTCGGTAGCATGAAAGAGTCTGGCCCATTTGGTTGGCGTACGGGACTACCTTTTCAGGTTGGCGCACCAATCCGTGCAGGAACAATGACCACGCGCGGCGGCCTCACCTTCCTGAGTTCGACCATGGACAGTACTGTTCGCGCCTTCAATGTGCGCACGGGAAAAGTGGAATGGTCGGCTGACCTGCCGAGCAGCAGCCAGGCAACACCGATGAGCTATGTGTCCGAGGAAAACGGCAAGCAATATGTGATCGTCACCATTCCCAATCCTGGCTGGCGTTATCCGCGAGATCCAGCCACCGGTACCTACACAGACTCCCAAAGCGTCAAGGACGGGCAAGGTGGCTATGTCATCGCCTACGCGCTTGAGGACGGATGAGACGTCCTTTTATCTGGATTGGCGGCGCGATCCTGGCTGCTGCGATCTGCTTCGCAGGTCTTGTGATCTGGTCAAATCTGCCTGTGAGAACTGATCGAACCACGCCTGATCCAGGACTTTTGTATCTCAACAATCGCTCGCCCGAGGCTCCTCCCCTTGAAGAGGCGTACTTCGAGCATAAAGGCCAATCCCTGCATTACGTCGAAGCGGGTGATGGCGAGGTCGTTCTATTTCTGCACGGCTTTCCATCTTATTGGTATTCCTTCGCGCGCCAGATCGACGACATGCGTGCAGATTACCGCGTCATCGCTATAGATGGACTGGCGGCTGGTCGTTCCGATGCACCGTTTGAGACCGAGCCCTACAAACTGGAAGCGATGTCAGAGCACATACATGCATTGCTTGATGATTTGGCAGTGGAGAAAGCGCACCTCGTTGGTCACGATTGGGGAGCTGCCCTCGTTTTCGGCTTTGCTCAGCGATATCCCGAACGCGTGGCGACGGTGACCGGGATCAGCAGTCCGCCTCAGAATATTCTGTTGCAGCTAATGGAAACCAATCCGCGCCAACAGGAGACATCCGCTTATGTTGAACGCTTTAAGCGTGCGAACCCTATCCTACTATTAGCGCTGCGTATCCCTCAGAGAATTTGGAAAGAACCCTATAGCCGTCACGTCGAAAGAGGACTTCTTTCTGAGGAAGAGGGAAATCTGTTTCGCGACGCCTTAGCATCACCCAAGCGTATTCACGCGCATATCAACTGGTACCGCGCCAATATCCCGCCCTACGAAGACATTACAGAGCAAGATTACTGGCCCGGCAAAAATGCATCGATTGATGTGCCAGCGCTTTTGATATGGGGCAAAAGCGACAACTTGTTCGAGCCAGAGTTCATAGATTTGATGCTGGCGTCTTCCGCCAATCTAGAGGTTGTTCAATTTGATGACGTCGGACACTGGCCGCATTTGGCGCAGGCGAAGACCGTAACAACCAAAATCAGGGAAATGATCGTGGGTCCCTACAAATGACCTCTGAATGAAAACCCATCAATGACCGCTTATGCCAAGCTCTATCCGGTTGCTGGGTCGGCCCCAATGTTCGCACAGCCGCCGAAAGTAGACGTAAAGGTTTCTCTGCTAGTACAGTTCTCTAGACGCCGCTGCTAATCCTGCCTACATGGACCCCATGATCTTACAAGCGCCCCTCGCGAAAACACTGACCACCCGAACTCTTCGGGCTGGGGTGCGCATGGCTGCCGCTCTGGCCTAAAGTCGATTTCAGCTTAACGAGCTGACCCGGCGCGCCAATTCGCTATACTGTTAAACCAAGAGCTTTTGAGAGGTCGCCCCGTGGCTACCACCCTGCGTCATCGCATCTCCTACGGCCTGTTATGGGTCTACAAGCGCACGCTGAGCCCAGTGTTCTTCGCGTTCGGCACGCGCTGTCGCCACGAGCCGAGCTGTTCTGAGTACGGTGCGGAATGCGTATCGCGCCACGGCGTTTGGGCCGGCGGGTGGATGACGCTCGCCCGTTTGCTGCGCTGTCGGCCCGGCGGCTCGTTCGGCCACGATCCGGTGCCTGCGGAAAAACCGAGCGTGCCGTTCTATGCCCCATGGCGCTATGGCGATTGGCGGGGACCGAGACCCCCTCTTAACGATTCCGTGGCAGATGATACTGCTTGAAAGCTCGCTTGAACGATTTAGAGACCTGTTCCCATGATAAACGTAACGCTTCCAGACGGTTCTGTCCGTGAATACGAACAAGGCGCATCGGCTCACAACGTCGCTGCCAGCATTTCCAATTCCCTCGGCAAGAAAGCCATGGCCGCCAAAGTGGATGGTGAGCTATGGGATTTGACCCGGCCGCTGGAAGGGGACGCCGAATTAGAAATCCTCACGGCGAAGCACGAGGATATCCTCTATATGATCCGCCATGCCTGCGCCCACGCGCTCGCTCAAGCGGTGCAGGAGCTTTATCCCGGTACGCAGGTGACGATTGGGCCGGTGATTGATGACGGTTTCTATTATGATTTCGCCCGGGAGGAGCCGTTCTCCACGGAGGATTTCCCCGCCATTGAGAAGAAGATGGCCGAGATCATTGATGCTGACTATCCCATTGTGCGTGAAGTCTGGGACAAGGAACGGGCGGTAAATACGTTCACCCAGATGGGTGAGACCTACAAAGTTGATATCATCAACGACATCATCAAGCCGGGCGAGCCGCTGACGATCTATCGTCAGGGCGACTGGTTTGACTTGTGCCGGGGGCCGCATATCCCGTCGACGGGCAAGATCCCGAAAGCCTTCAAGCTCACGAAGCTCGCCGGAGCCTATTGGCGCGGCGATTCCAATAATGAGATGCTGCAGCGGATCTACGGTACGGCCTGGGGCTCCGAGAAGGATCTCAAAGCCTATTTGCTGCGCGTTGAAGAGGCTGAGAAGCGCGACCACCGCAAGCTCGCCAAAGTGATGGACCTGTTCCACATGCAGGAAGAGGGCCCGGGCTCGATCTTCTGGCATCCGAAGGGATGGACCCTGTTCCAGGAATTGATCGACTATATGCGTCGCCGCCAGCAAAATGCAGGATATGTGGAGGTCAATACGCCGGACCTGCTGGATTACTCCCTTTGGGAAACGTCAGGACACGCCGAAAAGTTCGGCGAGAACATGTATTCCACGGTGATGCCAGACGAGCGCAAATACGCGCTAAAGCCGATGAATTGTCCGGGGCATGTGCAGATCTACAATCACGGTCAGCGTTCATATCGAGAGCTGCCGCTGCGAATGGCAGAATTCGGTAAGGTGCACCGTTACGAGCCGTCGGGCGCGTTGCATGGCATGATGCGCGTGCGCCATTTCACACAAGACGACGCGCACATCTTCTGCACGACGGATCAACTGCAGGAGGAGTGCCTTATCATCGTGGACCTGGTCCTCGATATCTACAAGGATTTCGGATTTGAGGATGTACGGATCAAATTCTCTGATCGCCCGGAAGCGCGCATTGGTGACGACGCCGTGTGGGATAAATCCGAAGCGGCTCTGAAAAATGCTCTGGAAGCAACGGGCCTACCGTTCACGCTGAATGAGGGTGAAGGTGCGTTTTATGGGCCGAAGCTTGAATTCGTCCTCCGCGACGCAATCGGACGGGATTGGCAGTGCGGTACGCTGCAAGTCGATTTCAATCTGCCAGAGCGGTTTGATTCCACCTATGTCGGTGAGGATGGTGAACGCCACCGTCCTGTAATGCTTCACCGGGCTCTGTTCGGGTCCCTCGAGCGCTTCACGGGTATCCTGATTGAGCATTATGCTGGGGCCTTCCCCATGTGGCTCGCGCCAACGCAGATTGTGGTGGCGTCGATCTCCGAAGGGGCGGCAGATTATGCTGTGGAGGCGGCGGAGAAGCTTCGCGCAGCAGGTTTGCGCGTTGAAACCGATCTCCGATCTGAAAAGATCAATTACAAGGTTCGCGAGCATTCATTGCAAAAGGTTCCGATCATCGCGGTCGTCGGGGCGAAGGAGGCTGAAGAGGGCACGCTCGCGCTGAGGCGTTTCGGGTCGAAGGCTCAGGAAATGATCACGCTGGACAATGCGCTCACACAATTGGCAAGCGAAGCCCTGGCTCCTGATCTGAAGCGCAAACAAGAGAAACACGCCTAAGATCATCGCCAGCTGCCGTCTGGATCCGGCAAAGAGCGGCTCGTCGTTTAGTCTACCGCGTCGAGGCTTCGCCGGATCTTCTCAAACGTCTTGAAAAGATCGTCAGGCTTTGAGTTCAGGAACGGAGAGAATTGAAGGATATCGGCTCCGTTCCTGACGATCAGATCTTCCGTCCAGTAACAATGCTTGTGTACAGCGAGACCGCGAGCCCCTGCCCCCACTTCGCTCGGGGCCAGCTCCACTGCTCCCATTAAGCCCACATTGCGAACATCAATGACTTTTGGATGGTCGTCCAGCATATGGATCGCTTCTTCAAAGATGGGCTCCAGCGACAACGCCTCTTCGAAGCTGCCCTCCTCTTCATAGGCGTCTAGCGTTGCAAGGGCAGCAGCGACGGCCACTGGATGGCCGGAATACGTATAGCCGTGGAACAGCTCCACCAAGTGCGCCGGGCCCTGAACAATAGAGTCGTATATGTCCTCGCTCACCAGAACAGCTCCCATGGGGATCACACCATTGGTGAGCCCCTTTGCCGTGGTGATGATATCAGGGATAACGCCAAAACGTTCAGCAGCGAACGCCGCGCCAATGCGACCAAACGCATTGATGACCTCGTCAAAGATCAGAAGAATGCCGTTGCGTGTGCAAATCTCTCGCAAGCGTTCCAAATATCCGACCGGCGGCGGCAGTATACCCGTTGACCCAGGCGCTGGCTCCACAATTACCGCAGCGACATTGCTGGCATCGTGCAGCGCGCAGATACGCTCTAATTCATCGGCAAGGTGCGCGCCCCATTTGGGCAGGCCTTTGGAAAAGGCATTCTCGCTCAAATTGAGCGTATGCGGCAAATGATCAACACCCGGAATAAGGCACGGGCTGAACACTTTACGGTTCGCAGGTATTCCGCCTACAGACATTCCACCAAAATTGGTGCCGTGATATCCACGTTCGCGCCCGATCAGGCGGGTTCTCGTCGCATCTCCCTTGGCACGATGATAAGCGAGCGCAATCTTCAAGGCCGTGTCAGCCGCCTCCGATCCCGACCCACAAAAGAATGCATGCCCGAACCCGTCCGGAGCAAGAGCGACAAGCCGGTTCGCGAACTCGTAGGCTTTTGGGTGACCGATCTGAAACGACATCGCGTAGTCAAGCTCGGCCACTTGCTTCTGAACAGCCTCGACGATCTTGGGATGGCAATGGCCAAGACCTGTCGTCCACAATCCAGAAAAACTGTCATAGAGCTGACGGCCATCGGCGGATTGGTAATAGTGCCCGTTCGCCGCCGTCAGCAGGCGCGGATCCGCAACAAAATCCTGATTGGACGTAAACGGCATCCAGAACGCTGAGAAGTGATCATTGGGACGCATAGTCTTCGACCTTTCAACCAAGGCAACTTCGAAGATCTAATGTCGCGCGGGAGTGTTCAGCAAGATGTTAGGATAGCACTATTTTTTCTTTGTTTTTCTGACCGATTAGCTGCAGAATGTTTAGCATGATAAACACATCACAAGATATCTCTGACGAAGCTGAGCAGATCGGTATCCGCTTGGCGAATGTCCGCCAGTCCTTCGGCCTCTCGCAGCGCCAATTGTCCAAACGCTCGGGCGTCGCCAATGCAACGATATCCCAGATAGAAGCAGGCAAGCTGAACCCAACAGTTGGCACCTTGCGGAAGATACTAAGCGGCTTGCCGATGAGCTTGGCGCGGTTCTTTGGCGATGACCTGTCCGCCGAGAGCGAGAAAGTCTTTTTTGCCCAGGACGAACTGACAGAGCTTTCCGACGGGCTCGTGTCCTATCGACAGGTAGGCGGCAGTCTGGAAGCAAGGGCCATTCAGTTCATGTGGGAGCGCTACGAGCCAGGCGGTAATACGGGCCGCCACGAGATCACCCATGAGGGCGAAGAGTGCGGCTTTGTTATCTCCGGCTCCCTGACCGTCACGGTTGCCGGTCGAACACGAACGTTGAAAGCCGGAGAAGCTTACTACTTCAAGAGCGACCAACCCCACTCCTTTCGCAACGAGGGTGCGGTTGTCTGCCAACTTATTACAGCCTGCACGCCCCCCACATTCTAGGTGAGACCAACCTCAGGGGACGTCGAATCTCACAAAGGCAATGTCCGACACCACAAAATTACTAATGTTGACTCCGGTCACAGTGCCATCAGCGTCGCGTTTGAAGTGCAGCGTATACTCCTCGGTATAGGCCGGTGCTGGCCAGGCAACTTGAAAACTGTCCGGCCCGAAAGCCGTCATCATTAGCGGACTGAGCTCTCGGAAGTTTTCAATCGTAAGCCCCACCTCGGACAGCCCAATATCGATGAACGCCTCAAGCTCTCTACTGAAATATCGTCCCTCAAAGCCTCCCGACTTGATCTCCTCGAGAGACATCGGACCATAATCAGCAGGCTGCTTGTAATAAACCACGGGCGTGCTTGAGCCCCGCCCCTCAAAAGGTGTCGAAAGCGAAGCAACTGCGCCATCATCATCTCTCTGGAATGCACCACTTGGAAGCGTGCCATCATCGCGCGTAAACGATCCGTCCTCGCGGAAGACGATGCTATCCGTATCATTCGGTGAGATCAGAACCAGGCCTTGCCCATCATCGTCGGCCCTAACCGTCAGCCCGACGCCCCCTTCTGATATATAGTAGCCCGCCGCTGAAAGATCGTCTGCAATGGCTGGTTTTGCCAAGCCCGGATTAACTTCGCCGGTATCAAAGAAGGCTTCGGCAACAGTGTTTGCCAGACCAACCACACCAGTGTTGCGATTGGCAATCGCGATAACACCGCCCTTCTCCTTAGGCAGATAAACGAGGGCGGCTGTAAATTCCTGATCATGGCCAGAATGCCGAAATCCGTCTTGGCCTGCAATGAAAGCCGGGACCAGCCCGGACGCATAATTGTACGTCTCTCCGTTCCGATACATCCCCAGATCGAACATCCGGGACATAGCGGCTTTGTGCTCTTCGATCGGTTCGGCAAGATTATTCAGCCAGAGCCCAAGATCGCTGATCGACGTCCAGACACCACTCGCACCGTGGCTCGCATATCCGAACGGCACGCGATGCCAGCGACCATCTTCTTTTTTGCGATACGGCGCGGCGGCATCTGTTCGAAGCTCACTTGTATCGGCACGAACCGAGGATTGATACATGCCCAACGGCTCGAAAACGCGGCGCTTCACAAAATCAGGAAACGGTTCTCCTGAAGCTGCAGCGATAACATCAGCGAGCGCGGAATATCCAGAATTGCTGTAGATCCAGCGAGACCCCGGTGAA
The DNA here is from genome assembly GCA_039033955.1 of Pseudomonadota bacterium. GTDB lineage: Bacteria > Pseudomonadota > Alphaproteobacteria > Caulobacterales > Hyphomonadaceae > CALLCD01. The sequence goes on along the minus strand of JBCCBQ010000006.1, from coordinate 132,394 downwards.
AAATCAAGGGTTTCATATCGGGCGATCATCTTCTGGATATGTTCATGCTCGTAGGCGTCTGTTTCGTAGAGACCCATAAGTGGAAACGAGAACCAGATGTCCTTGAGCCCACTCGAATGGTAGATCAGATCACGCACCAGGATGGGCTCGTCATAATGAGCTATTTCCGGCACCATCCGTCTCGCATCATCGTCGAGGGATAGCTTTCCCTCACTGATCAGAAGCTGGGCTGCGAACGCAGTAAATTGCTTCGAGACACTACCAACGCAGAAAACACTTCGGTCCGTTATCGCGGACTTTTCATCGAGACGAGCCAATCCGCGGACATCGGTGAAGATGGTTTCTCCGTTCTGGTGTACAGCCACCGCCACCCCAGGCTCCTCGGATCCGGCGAAGGCATTGATCAGCTCAACAGCTTCTGATGTTTCACTGCTGTATCGCTCTCCATGAGCAACGCTCGCCGACGCGAGTGTTAGAGCCATCAGCACACCGCGAACTAATGCCAGGCAGCGTTGGGGTCGCACCATATGATCCATCTGAAGGTCTTTCTCCGTAGTCACTAATTAGATCTTCCCATTCTTAAGCGGTCAAAAAGATGGCAAGTCACAATCCAAATCCGCACCACGGGTCACACGGACGAATTCAGGGGAACGTTCCGGCCCTGCTCAGAGCGGAACTAATGGGATGGCCGAGCACACCCTCAAGCCAATGGGCTGTTTCGATCATCTGGCGAAGGTCTATTCCCGTTTCAAAGCCAGCACGCTCAAGCATGAAGACGACATCCTCTGTCGCCACATTGCCTGTTGCCGCCGGTGCAAAAGGACAGCCGCCAATCCCACCGCAGCTCGCATCAATAATGTCGACCCCAGCGTCCACAGCAGCGAAAACATTGGCCGGACCAAGGCCGCGCGTATCGTGAAAGTGCATGCGAAGCGGCGTGCGCGGGATCGCCGCTTTCAACCGCTCTGTCATTGAGCGCACAGCCCATGGTGTAGCGACGCCAATTGTGTCGCCCAGGGCAAGCTCGACGACACCTGCTGCCGCCGCTCGGCGGGCAAGAGTTTCAACAACAGCAGGGTCGACCTCCCCATCATAGGGGTCGCCAAAAGCGACCGAGATCGTCGCTGACAAACAGATTTTTGCCTCATGGGCCAGGGGCGCGCACTGATCCAGCATGTCTGCGCTCTCTTCTGGAGTCATGCCTTGGTTACGCTTGCCGAATGTCTCGCTCGCGACGAGCACGAAATTGATCTCGTCGGCCTCAGCATCTGTCGCTCGGCGCATGCCCTTCTCGTTTAGGGCAAGGGCAATCCTTGACCGGCCCTTCGCTTTCTCCAGCTGTCGAAAAATCTCTGGGCTATCCGCCATTTTCGGCACAGCACGCGGTGAAACAAAGCTGCCAGCCTCCACGCGACATATGCCAGATGCCTCAAGCCTTTGAATAAACTCTAACTTTTCATCGATCGTCAGATCAGCCGGGTCATTCTGCAGGCCGTCTCGGGGCCCAACCTCGACGATTTCAATAGGTCGGCCCATTGCAGCACTCTCTTTCCTGATGAAGCCAATTGTGGTCCGCGGATCGGTTCGCTATGTCTCTCGATCCTTAGAGTTTACAAAGTGCATGCCCCAATGGCCAAGTCTTTTCCACCCCCGCTTTTCTCCAGCACAGAACAAGATAGAACGACGGAATTACGTCCGAAATTTAACGCTCAAGGCTTGATCCCAGCCATCGCCCAGGACGCTGAGACCGGCGAGGTTTTGATGATGGCCTGGATGAATGCCCAATCCTTACACAAGACAATAAAGACAAAGCGTGCGACCTACTGGTCACGGTCCCGCAAGAAACTTTGGGTTAAAGGCGAAACCTCGGGCCACACTCAAACGGTCGTCGACATGCTGATCGATTGTGATCAGGACACAGTGCTCTTGAAAGTACGTCAGGTCGGGGGAGCCTGTCACACCGGACGCCGATCTTGCTTTTACAGAAAGATCGATGGCGATCGGCTTTTGAAAACGTCCGAAACCGGTTAACTAACCAATGGCTCGAAAAAGGGGTGTTGGTGATGTTCAAGCAAATTGGGCTTACCGGTCTATTGCTGATCGCGGCGTGTTCGCAGTCCGATCAGGATATCCAATCCCCACCTGAAGCCGTCATCCCACCCGCCGGAGAAGAAGTCGACGCACCGGCAAGTAACGCCTTACAGATGTATATATTCGACTGCGGTGTTATCGAAGTATCCGATCTCGATGCATTCTCAAGCGCAGGTGACTACGCTGGCCAGATGGCGACCTTCGGCAACTCCTGCTACCTCATCCGACACCCCGAAGGCGATCTGATTTGGGATCTTGGGTTACCAACAGAAATCGCAGGCATAGAACCTCAGCAGACCAATATTTTCACGGTCTCGATGGACTTCACCCTTACAGACCAGCTGACAGAACTGGCGCTCTCACCCAGCACGATCGAATATATCTCGATATCCCACAGCTATTTCGATCATTCAGGCCAGGCCGGTCAGTTTCCCGACAGCACCTGGCTTGTCCACGTCGATGAGTATGCCTCTATGTTTCCCTCTGCAGAGGAGACAGAAGCCACTTTGGGCGACGAACAAACGGACAATCCAGATCAAAACCCCTTCGCCGACTTCGCGGCCCTGAAAACCGAACAGTTTACAGGGGAAAAAGACGTGTTTGGTGATGGTTCAGTGGTCATCCATCCCATGCCGGGCCCCACGCCGGGCCACACGGCCCTTTTCATCGATCTGCCGGAAACCGGCCCTGTCCTGCTGACTGGCGACCTTTACCACCGTCGGGAAAGCCGGGAGCTTAAACGCGTGCCGCGCTTCAACTATGACGAAAGCCAGACCCTCTCAAGCATGGAGGCTTTCGAAGCGCTCGCGGCTGAAACGGGTGCCCGCGTGATCATCCAGCACAGCGCTGAAGACCTTGCTGAACTGCCGGCATCGCCGAACCCAATTCGCTAACAGGCGGCGTTAGGGTCGTTGTAGACCGTTCCCCTTCGTATAGACAAAGCTGGCCTCCGTCCGCGTCTCAAACCGAGGCTCGGTAATCGTCGAGACCTTACGGAACTCAGCCGACACACGTTCGGTCTCAAAAGTAACGAGGATAAAACCGTGGCCATGTGGGTCAAACCACCCGACCTGCTCGTTCACATCGGAGAACAGCTCGCCAAGATTATCGACGCCCTGCAAATAGCTGCCAAGCCCAGGGGACGTCACCGATGTACAACCGAACTCGACGCCTCGCACATCCGACGCACCGTCCTTCAGCGTATTTGCCCAAGCCGTATGCGTATCGCCAGTCAACGTCACGAGATGCGCGCCGGCCTTTGCCGCCGACCGATACAAACGCTCGCGCGCTGCAGGAAAACCATCCCAGGCATCCAGGTTCTGCGGCAAGCCAAGTGCCGAAAACCCGACCACCTGACGGACAAAATCTCCATCATCACCCGCAGCGACCACCGCACCGGCAATCTGTTCTTGTGTCAGCGCCTCAGCAAAATTTGGCATACGCACTTCGGCCATGATGATTTGATTGGCGAGTACCTGCCAGCTCTGTCCGCGTTCCACAGAGGCAGACAATTCGTTGCCAAGCCATGCTTCCTGCTCTGACCCAAGCATTGTACGCGCAGGATCGTTGACGCGTGCGAGAACGTTCCGCGCCGTTTCCGGGAAATCCTCTGGCTCAACATCGGCGAGTTCAACGCCCCAGCTGATTTCGTCAGATCGTCCCGTCAGGCGTGATTCCAAACAACTGATCGTGGCGACATCCCCAAAATCGAAACTGCGCCAAATGGCGGCCCGAGGCTGGCCAGGAACCGGATCACGCACCGGCATCCATTCAAGATAGGCTTGAACAGCTTGGGCCTTTCGCTCCGTCCAATCGCCCTCGCCGTCATTGTGGTTATCAGCCCCAGTGCGATAGGAGTTGTTTGTACTTTCGTGGTCATCCCAGGTGCAGATCCACGGAACTCGTGCGTGAGCTTTCTGCAATGCAGGGTCCGCTTTGTACTGCGCGTGGCGCTGACGATAATCGTCAAGAACGAGGATCTCGTGCGGCGGATCGTGTCGACGGCCCAGAGCTTCCCCTGCTTCACCGCCATATCGATCCGGACCATACTCATAGATGTAGTCGCCAAGGTGCAGAACCAGATCGAGATCGTCTTCATTGGCGAGGGCTTCATAAACATTGAAATAGCCAAACGGATAATTCGAGCAGGAGACAACCGCCGCTTTTAGGGGACGTGCTCCGCTTGCCGCTGCGGTCCGGGTGCGGCCGACTGGAGACAAGACCTCACCTGCGGCTGTCGAAACGCCGAACCTGTATGTGTAGTCCTGTCCATCCTGAAGCCCGCCAACATCAACCTTAACCGTATAATCCCGCTCCGCAGTGGTTACGAAAGAGCCACTGATTTCTGCCTCGTCATCGTCAGCCTTGGTGACACTGTAACTGACCTCAACGGGGCCCTGTCCCGTCTTGGGTGTAATACGCGTCCAGATAATCACACGATCCGAAAGGGGATCGCCAGACGCTACACCGTGATCAAAAGCAACCTCGCCGGCATATACCGCTGGCCGATTGTCCTCGCCGGGTGTGGCGCAGCCCGCCAGTCCAGCGACACCTCCAAATAGCCCAAGGGCACTACGCCTTGTCAGGTCAGTCATTCTCTCCTCCTAGCCGGATGATGTATTTTCTTTTTTTCTTGTATCCGCCGCCAATGGCTAGCACGCAAGAGTAACGGTTGAGTGACGCACGCCGCCGTATTGGTTTAAGGACGACGGATGGAGACCCTCACTGCCCTTGCAAGCGACGATGACGCCGGTGCGCGGCTTGATTTGTGGCTGTCACAGCAGTTCGACACGCTCTCAAGATCGAGGGCAAAAGCGCTCATACAAGACGGTGCTATGACCGTTGACGATATCGTGGAGAAAGATCCGCGCGCTAAGATCGTAGCTGGGGCTGCATATGTCCTCACCATGCCCGAGCCCATACCGGCGACGCCAGAACCGGAAAATCTTCCCTTAGATATCCTCCATGAGGATGACCACCTCATAATCATCAACAAGGCCGCAGGCATGGCGGTCCACCCGGGGGCGGGCACCTGGTCTGGAACGCTCGTAAACGCCCTTCTCCATCATTGTGCTGGAGGTCTCCCGGGAATCGGCGGTGTAGAAAGGCCGGGCATTGTTCATCGCTTAGACAAGCTCACCACTGGCGTCATGGTTGCCGCGAAAACCGAAGCTGCCCATGCGGGTTTGTCGGAACAGTTTGCGGCCCACTCCATAGAGCGCATGTACTTGGCAGTTACGCGAGGGGCCCCGCGACCACTCACCGGCACAATCGAAACACGCATGGCACGCTCGACCTCTGATCGAAAAAAAATGGCGGTCGTGCGCGACCCTAGCTCTGAAGCTGGCCGACATGCCGTCACCCATTACAAGGCCCGAGCCACCTACGGCGAACTCGACAAGGGGTCAGGTCTACCCGCCGCAGCGCTAATCGAATGCCGCCTAGAAACCGGACGTACTCACCAGATCAGGGTCCATATGGGCCATATAGGCGCGCCGCTAATAGGCGACCCTGTTTATGGTCGCCACCGGGGAGTGAAAGCCTGGGGGACTGGGGACGCCTTCATCAACGCCACCACCCTCGCCCGAAAACTCACCCGCCAAGCCCTGCACGCCGCAGTTCTCGGTTTTCAGCATCCGGCGACCGGCGAGACCTTGCACTTTGAGGCTCCGCTGCCGGAGGACATGTCGACACTGATCGCCGCTTTGGAAGAGATGTAGTCACCGAACCGGTGGTCCATCCTCAAACGCGTTGAATACGTCTGTACGAAACCGCATGTGTGGTCGTTCGCCGCGAACTTCGATGATAATCGAATCCACCAACTCCCTGCCATGACGGTCGGTAGAGGCAACAGACACCTCATGGACACCGAGTGCCAAGTCTTCCGGCAGTTTTACCCTCCAGAGATGCATGTTTCGGTCGGCGACAGACAGCTGCGGCTGCGGGGCTACGGGCCCGAATCTCACCCCCCTGAACGCTTCCCAGCCCTGATTCCTTTCCACGCCGGATCTACTTTCCAAGGCATAGCGGCCGACCGAAAGCTGGCGCTGAGCCGCGAATGGGTCAGCCCACTCCGCACCAATAAGAGCCGCTTCACCGTCTGCCTGCTGGGTTCTTTCCATTGCGACCGTTTGCCCGGCAAATGAGGCAGTAACGCTCGTCTCGCTCGACCCATCCCAGACATTAGCGGTGATGTACGTGCCAAGCGACAAATCCTCCGGCGTCAGGATTTTCACGTCCGGCAGATCATTAATCGAAAATGGCGGTACCGGATCTCTGTCTTCATCCGGTGTCAAACGCCACTCGACAATTGCGGTGAACCAGTCCCGGAAGTCTGGCGTATTCACAGACACCCACATGCGCTGGTCGTCCGCGAGATTGGAGCCGTAATACGTCTCGATGTAGTCAGCACCATCGAATTTGAGGTCCAACCACCCACGAGGAGCGCCGAGGCGCTGCAGGGCCATCGGCACACCAAATGTGTCGAAGTCGCCAGTGAACCAAGCTCCAGATCCGGCACCAGCGATGATATGGCGGAACGGTAAGACGCTAACGCCAACCACCTCCATCCAGCCCGCGAAACTGTCCCCGGGACTCAAATTCTCCGTTGTGTGCGTGTGACCCGAAAGCGAGAGCGCCTCTCGTCCTTCGAGCAAAGCATAAAGCTCGGCGACATTATCAGTCTGGTGGGCCGCTGCGGTATGATCAACGAAGCTCACAAACGGAATGTGGTGACCGACGACCACAAGCTTGTCCTCATCCGTCAGTGCCAGAAGGTTCTCGACAAATGCCAGCTGATCGTCCGTGATGCGCCCATTATAAAGCTTGCGCTCTTCCGTAACGCAGAATTCCCTGCCGGCTGTTTCAGCATCCTTCTTGGTGCAGGGATACACAACATTGTCGAGCGCGATGAACAAAACATCGCCGATTTCGAAAGCATAGTAGTTAGGCCCGTATAGCTGTCTCCAGCTGTCAGCGGAATCATCGTCAAAGTCGGCGTCGAAATCGAAATCATGGTTCCCGTGGATCCACCATTGCTGCGCGGCAACGGGAGACATCACCTCTGCGATCCGAGGGATCAATCCGAGATCATCGCCCATGACATCGCCGACAGCAAAGAGGCAAGCCGGTGCTTCACCGTCCGGACGATTCAACAAGTCATCGACAACAGAGTCCCGAAAGTAGCTGATGTCCTGATTGGAATAGGTCTGCGTATCGCCCAAGACCGCGCAGTGAAAATCACTGGCATCTCCTGCTCGCGCAAGCGGAAAGTTGATCGCTTCCGGTAGAGCGCCTGTGGGCTTCAACCCTCCAAAACGAAGAGGCTTTGGAGACCCCTCCGGTTTATGCTGATAGGCAAATTGGGGAACCCAGTTGGCATCATGCGGCACTTGAAAACCCGATGGCTGGATAACAAAAACAGCCATATCTTCGCGCACAGGAAGTTCGTACCGGCCGGTCTCGTCGGTTGCGACCACGTCTCGGCCATTTGAAACAGAAACGCCGGATAAGCCGGGCTCTGTATCTTGCCGGCTTCCGTCGCGGTTGAGGTCTTCAAACACAACACCCCGAACCGTCGAAGCGCCATCGCCCTCGCCTCTGATGATCTCGGGGCCTCCGCGATAATCGGAGAAAACGGCATTATTGGCGTCGGGGGGAGCCAACAGTCCGGCATCTCCAAAGACTGTGCACGCGCTGATAAGAGCGCCAGACAGGACGCTAGCCAAACCAGTTCTTGTTCGTCGCCAGTCTATTGTTTCCATCACCTAACCCTAGCCTCCATCCGTAGTGAAACACTAATCGTGCGGTACGACGTTTGGGTGATCGGAGCAATCGGTGTCTCGCCATTGGCCTTTGATGGGTAAATACCGGGACAGGTAATGAGCGCATCGCAGACCATTAAATCAGGCCCACGGCACCCCAACGGCACAGAAATTTCCCCACGCCTATTGACGTTTGCTAATCCATCTTCTACCTGCCGCCGCAGAGTTAGCACTCGACTTGCATGAGTGCTAACTCGTGAGGACAATCCAATCCATCGATCAAGGAATGAGGGATAGATATGAAATTTCGTCCACTCCATGACCGCGTGCTTGTGCGCCGGGTTGCAGAGGAAGAAAAAACAGCTGGCGGGATCATCATTCCCGACACTGCTAAGGAAAAACCACAGGAAGGCGAAGTTGTCGCCACTGGTACAGGCGCTCGCGGCGACGACAATGAAATCGTCCCCATGGACGTTAAGGCCGGCGATCGCATCCTGTTTGGCAAATGGTCCGGCACCGAAGTCAATGTTGACGGCGAAGAGCTGCTGATCATGAAGGAAAGCGACATTCTCGGCGTCGTCGAGTAAGCGCAAACCACACAAAATTCTGACTTCAAACAAGAGGTTATACAGCCATGGCTGCTAAAGACGTAAAATTCGGAGCCGATAGCCGCTCCAAAATGCTGCACGGTGTGGACGTCCTCGCCAACGCAGTGAAAGTGACGCTCGGTCCTAAAGGCCGGAACGTTGTTATCGAAAAGTCTTTCGGCGCACCCCGCACCACGAAAGACGGTGTAACGGTCGCAAAAGAAATCGAGCTTGCTGACAAGTTCGAAAACATGGGCGCACAAATGGTGCGCGAAGTTGCTTCCAAAGCCAACGATGTCGCCGGTGACGGCACCACGACAGCGACTGTGCTTGCTCAAGCCATCGTTCGCGAAGGCATGAAGCGCGTATCCGCTGGCATGAACCCAATGGATCTGAAGCGCGGTATCGACAAAGCGACGGCAGAAGTCGTTTCCGATCTCGCTCACCACTCCAAAAAAGTGAAAACCAACGAAGAGATCGCCCAGGTCGGCACAATCTCCGCGAATGGCGACACAACCGTTGGCGCGATGATCGGCGAAGCGATGCAGAAAGTCGGCAATGAAGGCGTCATCACGGTCGAGGAAGCCAAATCCCTCGAAACCGAGCTCGACGTTGTGGAAGGCATGCAGTTCGACCGCGGCTACCTGTCTCCTTACTTCATCACCAATGCAGACAAGATGGTCGCTGAACTCGACGATCCGTTGATCCTGCTGCACGAGTCGAAGCTGTCTTCACTCCAGCCAATGCTGCCAATCCTGGAAAGCGTTGTGCAGAGCCAGAAGCCGCTTCTGATCATTGCCGAAGACGTTGACGGTGAAGCACTCGCAACGCTCGTTGTGAACAAGCTGCGCGGCGGCCTGAAAATCGCTGCTGTGAAAGCACCTGGCTTCGGTGATCGCCGGAAAGCCATGCTGCAGGACATCGCTGTTCTCACTGGCGGACAAGTCATCTCCGAAGATCTCGGCATCAAGCTCGAAAACGTCTCTATGGACATGCTCGGCACAGCGAAGCGCGTGAACATCACCAAAGATGACACCACCGTTGTCGATGGCGCAGGCGCGAAGAAAGACATCGAAGCTCGCGTTGCTCAGATCCGCACACAGATCGAAGACACGTCTTCCGATTACGACCGAGAGAAGCTCCAAGAACGTCTCGCCAAATTGGCTGGCGGTGTTGCAGTGATCAAAGTCGGCGGTGCCACCGAGATCGAAGTGAAAGAGAAGAAAGATCGCGTTGATGACGCCTTGAACGCCACCCGCGCTGCGGTGGAAGAAGGCATCGTCCCTGGTGGTGGTTCTGCACTTCTCCGTGCTGCTGGCAACATCGACGTCACAGGTCTGAACGACGACGAGCAAGCCGGTATCGATATCGTTGCCAAGGCTCTGGAAGCTCCGCTTCGCCAGATTGCCGAGAACGCAGGTGTCGAGGGTTCTGTTGTTGTCAATGCTGTCGCAAAGGGCCGCGGCAAAGGCTACGGCTTCAACGCTCAAACCGAAGAGTATGGCGACCTGATCGAAATGGGCATTGTTGACCCAGCCAAGGTTGTTCGCTCGGCTCTGCAGAACGCAGCATCTGTTGCTGGTCTCCTGATCACGACCGAAGCAGCTGTTGCTGAAGCACCTAAGGAAGAAGCTGCACCGGCAATGCCAGGTGGCGGCATGCCTGATATGGGTGGTATGGGCGGAATGGGCTTCTAAGAGCCAGTCCGCTTCGCGGAAAATTCGATCCAGTGGATCGAATTTAGGCTTAGAAGGCTGCGGAAGCAGCTTTCCACCAAACCAAAAACAAAAAGGGCGGTCCATTCGGGCCGCCCTTTCTTGTTACCGACCTGCTGACCGCTGTCGGCGAAGGACCTCTTCACGCCACTCAGCGTATTGCACCTCCTCACGCGCCATATGCGCAAAACGGTTCCAGGTGCGCGCACCCGTGCCGGCGTCAACGATCTGCCGACCATCCATCAACACGAAAGACGGAAACGCGAAGCGCCGATCTTTGAAAGCACGCTCATAGATCCGGTGATAGCGGCCAAAGTCCTCACCGCGTACGCCGCGATTGACAGAAAACCGTTCGACTTCCGCCATCCGTACGGGAACCTTCCGCCGTATCGGATCGCGTCGCCAGTCGGCATACTGATCTGCTTCCCATCGGCGGCAAGCCGGACAAGCTTCGGAACCAAGATAGATGATTTCATAGGATTTCGGCTGGCGCAGTTCCGGCTCCAGACGACGCCTGCGCTCCCTTTCGGGGGCTTCCACGCGTTGCCGTTGCTTGACCGTTCGCCTCGTTTGAACAGATGAGCTGTCAGCTGTCCTAATATCAGCGTTGTCGGAAGACTCGATTTTTACCGCAGGCGCGTCAGGCGTATCTCGCTGAATATCGGGCAGCAACATCCCAATCCCCAGTGCAACAGCAAAAACGCCAGCGACCCTACCGAGCATGATCCACCTCCGTGCATAGTTTAACCGCGAATGGTGAATCTGTTCTGGCCTAAGAAGATGGATTTTGATGAATCTTGCGACACACAATTCGCCGCAGTGTGAACCCACACCATAAACCCAATATTTGGGAAAAGCGCGATAGGAATGGTCAATGATTGAAACGACCGAACAGCAAGCTTGTTCCGGCGATCTCTACGTCTATGATGGGGAATGCGCCCTGTGCTCGCGTTTTGTCCATTTCCTCGTGAAGCACGATCAGTCCGAACAATTTGCGCTGATGACGGCACAGTCCGAACAAGGTCGAGCCATTTACCGAACTGCAAATCTCGATCCCGATCTGATGGAAACTGCGCTTCTTCGGGTCAACAACCGCATCTATAAAAACCTCGACGTGTTTACTGAAACACTGGTCGCCCTGGGCGGCATCTGGAAGACGGCCATTATACTCCGCTTGCTTCCGCGTCCGATTTCGGACTGGATCTACCGCCGCATCGCGAACAACCGAAAACTGTTCCAGCGGGAGGTCTGTCCAATGCCAAGCGCAGAGGTTCGATCAAGGCTGATTGAGTAATGTCTTCCATCTTCCGCGACGCGCTGGGCGGCACCTTTGACGACCTCCCCGCCCGGCTACAGCTGCTCCACACCGTAAATGCTCGGCAAGTATGGCGCGGCACCGCTCGCGTTCAACGTGGCCGGAATCCGATTGCAAGGATCCTCGCCTCCCTATTCAGATTTCCACCAGCTGGCGACAACCTACCCGTCGAAGTCCTGCAGCTACCCACATTATCGGGAGAACGATGGATACGAACATTCGCCACCCACCGTTTCGTTTCCAATCTATCGCGCGCACCAAGTGCGCCTGCCGGTGAAATCAACGAGCGTTTTGGCTTATTCAGATTTCAGGTCGGTCTGCATTGGGATGGCACAAATTTGCACTACCCGGTCACAGGCGGCAGGATATTTGGAATTCCGATCCCAAGTCTTTTGTTGCCAATAAGCGATACCAGAGAAAGCGTGACCAAGGACGGAAACACTCGTTTTGACGTTTCGATTGCCCTGCCAATTGTCGGGCTACTCGTACGATACCAGGGGGAGCTCCAGCGAGAAGAGCACTAAGGCAGCAACACCGTGCTGCCCATTGTCTGTCGTGCTTCCAAAGCCCGATGCGCCTCCGCAGCATCAGACAAAGAATAGCGCTGTCCCACATCCGCTTTGATCGTCCCGACACGGAGCGCTCCAAACAGGGCGGCCGCACCTCGCCCGATTTCTTCAGGCGTACTTACAAAGTCAAAGAGCGACGGCCTCGTCATCACAGCGGACCCCGCCATACCGAGCCTTCCAGGTGAAATCGGGTCCACCGGTCCTGACGCATTTCCATACGTCACAAACCAGCCTCGGGGGCGCAGCGACTTGATAGACAATTCAGCGCTATCCTTGCCGACACTGTCATAGGCAACGTCCACGCCCTTGCCTTCCGTAAGGTCTTTCACCCGCGCCGGAATGTCCTCATTCACCAAGACAGCATGACTTGCACCATTTTCAATTATCCGATCAGCTTTCCGTTTCGTAGAAACAATCCCGATCACGGTGACGCCCAAACTCGCGGCCCATGGCACGATCAGCGATCCAACACCGCCAGCAGCGGCCCAGATCAACGCCGTATCTCCGGGCCGTGCCTTGTAGACTTCGAACAAAAGCATCCACGCCGTCAGCCCTTTCAGAAAAGTCGCGGCCGCCGTCTCATCGTCGACGGAGTCCGGCAGCGCCACCACGGACCCTGCAGGAATTTTCGCATGGGTCGAATAAGCACCACCCGGCGCAAGATAGGCAACGCGATCACCTTCGGAAACGTGGGTGACATCGCTGCCGACAGCTTCGATGACCCCTGCCCCTTCCGTTCCCGGAATGAAAGGTAGCTCAACGGGGTAGAGACCTGTTCGATGATAGGTATCGATAAAATTGAGTCCGATAGCCGTATTCCGAACGATCACCTCAGCTGGGCCGGGTGCGTCCACCAGCTCACTCTCCTCTTTCAGAACTTCGGGACCACCGGTTTCGTGAAAGCGGATGATACGGGCATCGGCCATTTTGAGATCTCCTGCAGAATCGTGTTCGATGAATTCATGTCCCTTTTAGAGATAATTTGCGGAATCGACGAGGCCGGACGTGGCCCCTGGGCTGGACCGGTCACGGCAGCCGCCGTTATCCTGGATCCCGATGCACCAATCGGCGGCCTGACAGACTCAAAAAAACTGAGTGAAAAGAAGCGAGAAAGGCTCGAGCCCGAGATCAAATCCAAAGCCCTCAGCTGGGCCATCGGTTGGGCGAGCCCAGCCGAAATCGACGAACTCAACATCCGCCAGGCCAACCACCTCGCCATGCGCCGCGCTGTCGATGGCTTGAAGACCAAGCCGACGCTCGTACTCATTGACGGCAATGACGCGCCCGGAAACTTACCGTGCGCGGCCCGCACAATCATCAAAGGCGACCTGACGGAGCCGTGCATCTCAGCAGCCTCTATCCTGGCAAAGACCTCCCGCGACCGCTTGATGATCGAGCTGGACGAAACCTATCCCGGCTACGGCTTTGCAGGTCACAAGGGATACGGCACAGCAGCCCACAGCGATGTCCTCACCCGCCTTGGCCCTTGTCCAATCCACCGAATGAGCTTCGCGCCCGTTCGCAGGGCAGCCGCGCTGGCCTCCTAGCTGAGCGCGACATTATCGATCAGAAGCAGATTCAGGAAGGCGAGGTTCAGCATGGCGACTGTCAGAATCCCGGATCGCACCGACGTATGTGATCCACCCACGCGAAACATCCAGAAATAGACCCACAAACAGATTGCTAAGATCGGAAGCGCGTTCAGGCTGTAAAGCGCGCGGATGAGCGCCGCATTCTCCACATATACACGCAGCACATTTATCGCCGTACTGGTCAAAACAATCCAGCAGGTCATCGTCGCGGTCACGTAAAATGCAGCCCTCAGGCTCGTGCGCAACGTCCACCATTCACCAGCCCAACGCCTCAGGACTTGCCCGACAAGACCCAGCAATATCGTCACCGCGTAGATTGGCATGATCAAAGAAACAGTCTTCCAAATGTCACCCTCTGACACTGCCGCCGATACCGAAATCGCCAGCCCCGGACCAATGAACGATTGATCGAACTCGACCGCTTCGCTCGTGGTGAACATCGAGGCAATGATGAGAACCACCAGAAGAGACAGGGGCAGAAACGCTCCGGGGCTAAGCAAAAGTCCGTCACGTCCGTCTGGCTCATCTCGTTCCACCAGCGGCACCAACCGCCACGGCGCGAATAGCGCAGCCCCGAAGGTTGGCGGCACAGCGATCACCGAAAGAGCGAAATTGGTAACGATGCGGTCTAGCCCACCAATCGCATTCGGCTGTTCCAAGTCGATATCTGGCCCCGGCATGTCGCACTCCCATCCGCTGAGTAATACATACGAGCAATCCAGTTCCCGCCACAAGCCAAAGACAATGACAGCATTGACATTCAGGAAGAACCAACTACTTTGAATTACAAAGTAATGGAGATTTCAATGAAAGAACCATCTCTGGCAGAAGATGTAGCCTTTGCTCGAGCGATGGCAGAGGAAGGCGCAACTGCACCCACACTGTCCGGGCGATTTACGGTGATGTGGTCCGCGCTTGCAGGTAGCGCATTCGCCGTCCACTGGGGGATCCTCCGGGACGTATTGCCGTTCGAGGTTGAGACCATCGCCTTTCTGTGGCTGTCAGTAATGATCGTCGGAGGCGTGGGCACCGCCCTTCTCTGTATGACTTTGCGTGACAAACCGGGATTATCAACAGCAGGAAACAAGGCGGAGGCTGCAGGTTGGCCCATTGTCAGCGTCGCGATTTTCGGGATTGCCGTCGCCATCGCAATCAGCGTCAATTTCAGAGATCAGTCGCCTATCCTGTTTGATATGATCATTCCAATTGCCTTTGCTTTCTACGCTCTCATGACAGCGCTCTCGGCGCGATTGTTCGGCAAGTCTTCAGCGAACTGGCTTGTCTTGGTCTCGCTGGCTTTGTCTTTCGTCACTACCGCATTGGTTGGTTTGCCCGAAATCTATCTCCTGGCCGCGGCCGGCATAGTCACTACGCAGCTAATACCGGGCTACGCGGCTCTGCGCGCCGAGCCGAAAGCTATTGTGTAACCGATGGCAGCCGACGAGACCCCCTTTGACCATTCGGCCATTGATGACGTCATTCATGGCCGTTTGCGCCTCGGCATAATGGCGTATTTGGCGTCTGCGAGCCCGGCAATATTTGGCGAGCTGAAAGAGAAAGTGAAAGCAACTGACGGTAATCTTTCAACGCATCTCCGCAAGCTCGAAGAAGCCGGCTACGTCAAACTGGAGAAACGTTTTGTGGGTCGCCGCCCCCAGACACGCGCTCATCTTACCGCGGCCGGCAGAAAGGCCTGGCTCGCCTACCTACAGCAAATTGATGTGCTTCTGCGGGCCGCTGAGTAAAGCAAAGCAAGTAATCAACTTATCGGTATGAATATCACAAGGCTGATTGTGTCAGTTGCACCAGCGGGCAAAGCCGATAATGTCCGGGCGCAGATCGCCAGGAAAGCCCTCCCATGCAACACAGACCCCTATTCAACGGCATCGCCCTATCCTTAGTATTCGCCTTGATGGCTGCCTGTGGTGCCCAGGCGACGAATGAAGCCAACGAGGAGTCCAAAAGGGAAACCCCACCCACTTGGGCCCATGACACTAGCGATCTCGAACCAGATCCAGCGGTTGTCTACCGTCAACTCGAAAACGGTATGCGATACATTATTCTCGAGAATGACACGCCAAGCGGCACGGCAGCTCTTCGTATGCGCGTCGATGGGGGGTCGTTTAATGAGCGCGACGATCAGGCGGGGCTCTCACACTTCTTGGAGCATATGGCATTCAATGGATCGACCAACGTTCCTGAAGGAGAAATGGTAAAAATCCTGGAGAGGTTCGGTCTCGCCTTCGGAGCGGATACAAACGCGTTCACAAGTTTCGACCAAATCCAATATCAGCTCGACCTTCCCTCCATTGACGACGAACTGATCGACACTGGCCTTTTCTTGATGCGGGAGGCGGCAAGCAACCTTACTCTGGATCCTGAGGCGATCGAGAAGGAACGCGGCGTAATCGAGTCAGAAGAACGGGTCAGAAACACATACGGCCTGCGCCGCTTCATGCATTTAACAGGGTTCGTCGCGCCCGAAACGATCATCGTCGATCGGCTACCAATCGGAGACCTGGAAGTCATCGCTACTGCACCGGCTGAACGCTTTCGCGAATTGTATGAAGCCTACTACCGGCCTGAAAGAACCACGCTGATAGTGGTTGGAGACATCAACTCCGCTGACATCGAAGCGAGGATCAAGGAAACATTTGGAGACTGGCAACCAGTAGGCGAGCCCGGCGACGACGCGCCCATCGGCACACTCAGCGCTGACCGCCCGCTAGAGGCGGCCTTCTTCTACGATCCTGATGTTCCAACCTTCATCTCGATCTCAACAACCAAGCCGGGAGAGCCGGCCCCAGACACCGCAGAAGCCCGCCGCAAACGCCTGCCGCGGACAATAGGCAATGCTATTCTGAGCCGCCGTTTTGCGACGCTGTCCCGCCAGGAAGGTGCGATGTTCCTGAGCGCCGGTGCAAGTCACTCCGAATATTTTGATATCGGCGAAGCGGCTAGCCTCGACATCACCACAACACCGGAAAACTGGCCAGCAGCTTTGGCCGTTGGCGAACAGGAACTTCGGCGCGCCATTGATTTTGGCTTCACACAAGCCGAATTGACCGAACAGATCGCAAATATCCGCACAGGACTAAAGAACGCCGCTGACCAGGCGGCAACACGCAGCAGTACAGGTTTAGCCGCCAGCCTTGCAAATGCTGTCCACGGAGATGACGTGTTCACGACACCAGCCTCTTCGCTCGAACGCTTTGAGAGTTTCGCGGAGGATATCACCGTTGAGGAGGTGAACGCGGCATTCCGAGAACAGTGGACCGGCGGTTCAGGTCCGCTGATCCACCTCTCCAACAATATCGACATTGAGAATGCTGACGAACAGATCGTTGCAGCGTGGACAGAAAGCCAATCCACACCGGTGGATCCACCAGCGGACGCTGGCACAGCCAGCTTCGCTTATACCGATTTCGGACCACCAGGAGAGGTCGTCTCGGACACCAGAGTTGACGACCTCGACATCCGCGCACTGATCTTCGAAAATAATGTCCGTCTTAACCTCAAGAAGACAGATTTCGAAGACGCCCGCATCCGTGTAAGCTTGCGTGTCGGCGGCGGTCAGCTCGAGTTCCCGGCGGATCAGGATGGCCTTGCCTTCCTGATGGCAGCCGCGTTCTCTCAAGGTGGCCTTCAGGCGCATAGCGTCGATGACTTACAAACAATCCTTGCGGGCCGAAGTGTCAGCATCGGATTAAGCGCGGGCGCAGACAGCTTTGGAGCGAGCGCCACCACCACACCGGATGACCTTCTGTTGCAGATGCAAGTGCTCGCCGCTGTCCTCACTGCTCCAGGCTACCGCCCAGAAGCCGAAGCTCAATACGGACAACTTGTCGACGTGTTCTATCCAACACTGGATGCCGAACCGGCAGGTATTGTCCAGCGAGACGTTGAACGCATCATTCGCGGCGGTGATATCCGCTACGGCATTGCTTCTCAAGATGACTTGAAGGCTCGTTCATTCGAGGACCTGAAACCCGTCCTTGAGCGCGCCTTCACCGAGGGAGCCATAGAGATCGCACTGGTAGGAGACATCGATGAGGATGCAGCAATAGCCGATGTCGCGCAGACATTCGGCGCGCTTCCCACACGTCGAGCGGATCCAGTTCCCTTCGATGAAGCAAAGACCGTTCGCTTCCCAGATGACCGGACGCCGATAACGCTCACCCATGAGGGGTCCGCCGATAAGTCTCTAGCGCTTACTTATTGGCCAACGACGGACGGCTTTGATCAGAAGAGCACCTATACGCGCACCCTGCTGCGCGCCATTCTTAGGCTGAAACTTACCGACACGCTTCGTGAAGAGCTTGGCGCAACCTACTCACCAGGCGCCGGATCGACGTCCTCAACCCTTTTTCCCGGCTATGGATATATCTCAGCCAGCAGTGAGGTTGATCCAGCAGACATCGATCTCGTCTACAACGCCATCGATCAAATCGTCCTCGATATGGCGGCAGGTGGAATTAGTGCGGATGAGCTCCAGCGAGCACGCCAGCCTATTCTTGAAAACCTTGAAGAATCTCGAGAGCAAAATGGTGCCTGGCTCGCCATTGTCGATGAAGCCCAGACCGATCCGGAACGTCTGGATCGCTGGCGAACAGCGCCGGAGGTCTATGCGAGCATCACAACAGAAGATGTCATAGATGCTGCCAGCACCTGGCTCGCTCCGGACAATGCTCTGAAGATTCGGATCGTATCGACGAATGCCGAATGACTGATATTCCACTCGCCGCCAACCCGGTCGATCGTGCAGCCCACCATCGAACGGACGATGCGTGGCTGGAAGACGCCTTCCAGCGAAGCGATGTCCTTGTGCTGATATTCCAGCGCGGCGAACCCCTCATGCAAGATGAGGCCGGGCCGGTCTGGCTCGGAGCACAAGCGGGCAGCCTACAGAATATATCCATGCGGATTTTCCTCGGCGTTGATACCGCGGGCACACCAATCTTCGCCATCGACATGGACCGAAATTTCAAACTGGACGCGTCCCCAATTGCAGGTCTTGGCGGGTTCGAAGAACCGAGAAGCGCCTTCCTCAGAATGTCCCCCCTCGAAGCAAATTTGGCCTCGACTGCGCGCTCCATATTCGAATGGAATCGCACCCATACGTTCTGTGCCAAATGCGGCGGCCAGACGGTCGTCGCTGAGGCGGGTTGGAAGCGCGTCTGCCCTGATTGCGGTGCGGAGCACTTCCCCCGCACGGATCCCGTCGCAATTATGCTCGCTGTTAAAGATGGAAAGTGCTTGCTCGGACGCCAGGCCGCCTGGCCAAAGGGCTTCTATTCCTGTCTTGCCGGTTTCGTGGAGCCCGGGGAAACCCCGGAACAAGCCGGTGCCCGCGAACTCTTCGAGGAAGCTGGTATTCGCTCCGATCCCTCAACGGCAGAGTATCTCTTCAGCCAGCCCTGGCCCTTCCCGTCCTCCCTCATGGTCGGACTTATCCTCCATGCCGAAAACGAAGACGTCACAATCGATGAGAAAGAAATCGAAGACGCCAAATGGTTCTCAAAAGACGAGGCGAGACAAATTATATTCGGTGAGCATCCGGACCATTACGCCCCGCCTGAACTCGCCGTCGCCCACCACATCCTGAAGGTCTGGGCCGAGCGCGACTAGCATGACGCATAGACGCCCAACTCTTATCCGCTTTCTGCAGATTTGCGGGTGTGCGCATGGGACCTAAACCACCTGGGAATTGATCGCCTTCACTCATGTCGGATCGTTAACCGCAGTCATCACGTGCTCAGGGTAACGCTCTAGCCGTCTTTGGTGCCAAATTTTCACCAAGCTTAGAGCATAGCTCTAACGCCATGATTAAAGACACTTACGCAGGCTCAAAAATCGCGCTCATTCTTGACGAGAAAATTCTAGTGTACAGGAGAGACGATAAACCAAGCATTCCGTTTCCAAATTTCTGGGACTTTCCCGGCGGTGCACGCAAAGGCGATGAAACTCCCGAGCAATGCGCTCTCAGAGAGTTGGAAGAAGAATTTGCAATAGTGCTGGATGAAAGCAGGATCACCTGGGGTCGACGCTACGAAAATCAGAGGGAAGATGGCCTGGCCGCTTACTTCTTTGTTGCCGCCGTATCCCAGGAGGAGATCGATGCAATACGCTTCAGCGATGAAGGACAGTATTGGGAAATGACAACAATCGAAGAATTTTTATCCAACAAAGAAGCGGTTCCCCAACTACAGATCCGACTTCAAAACTATTTGGATGAGCAAAGGGGAACCTGATCGATCTGATTTTGTTTCCCAATAAGGCGTGGGGACGAACCCTAAACACGAAACCAGATGCGCGCCTGTGCAAGGCTGTTTTAAAGAAGGCAGAAAAGTTCAGAAGGTACAGACGAGATGCCCCGAGATGATCGACCGAAAATCGCTGCCCAGACCGGTTGGAAAGCGCACCGCTCCGACCTAAGAAATAAATCACTCAGGGAGAGATTCACTGCTATCCACG
Source organism: Pseudomonadota bacterium (assembly GCA_039033955.1). GTDB lineage: Bacteria > Pseudomonadota > Alphaproteobacteria > Caulobacterales > Hyphomonadaceae > CALLCD01. The sequence continues at coordinate 112,289 of JBCCBQ010000006.1, read as the reverse complement.
ATCTGAACATCTGGGGCGCAAGACAATCGCGCTCGGGTCTCGGGTCTGAACCCGCCGCAACGGCAGCGATCTCAGATCAGATTATCAGCCTGGTCGATGAGCTCAACGTTCAGTCGGTTCTTGACGCTCCGTGTGGCGAAGGATTTCTGTCAGAGGTTCTGCCGCAGAACTTCATTTATCACGGGATGGATATTGTCCCCATACTGATAAAGACACTTTCAGAGCGATTTTCTACATCCCCAAATCGACATTTCTCTGTTTCAGATATCTGCTCTAACCCGCTGCCAGAGTTTGACCTTGTAGTGTGCCGAGACCTTCTGGTTCATCTTAGCTACAACAATATCAAACTCGCACTTCAGAATATTATCTCTTCAGGAAGTCGCTACGTGCTACTCACGCATTTTACAGATTTCTACCATAATAAGGATATTGAGGATGGTGACTGGCGAGCGCTTAGCATGACCCAGCCACCTTTCAACTTCCCCGAACCATTGAAGCTATTAGATGAGCGCTGCCTGGAGGCGGACGGCGCGTACGCCGATAAGGTGCTGGCGCTTTGGCAAGTCGAGCCGCTAAAAAAGCACCTCGATGAATGGGCGGCTTAAACAGTCCAACAAACCCATTAGCCACCAATCCGTCGCCGCTCACCTGCCGGAAAGACGCCGAGGATTTTCAGCTGCGTTGAAAAGAAACCAAGCTCTTCCAGCGCCAGCTGAACCAAGCGTTCGTCAGGGTGCCCCTCTATCTCGGCATAGAACTGGGTTGCCGTGAACGACCCTCCTAGCTGATAGCTCTCCAGCTTCGTCATGTTCACGCCATTTGTGGCGAACCCGCCCATCGCCTTATAGAGCGCTGCGGGAATGTTCCGCACCTGGAAGATGAAGGCAGTTACGGCGTCCCCGGCATCGACGGAAAGATCACCGGGATCGCGGGACATGATCACAAACCGTGTCGTATTGTGCTCGGCGTCTTCAATGTTCTCAGCGAGCACATCGAGACCATAGACCTCCGCGGCAAGCCTTGGCGCAATCGCCGCAACCGTCGGATCACCAAGCTCCTTTACTTCACGCGCAGCCCCTGCCGTATCCGCAGCAATAATGCCGTCGATCGCATTCTCACGCAGAAAGTTCCGGCACTGCCCAAGCCCCATAATATGCGACCGGGCGGCTTTCACACTAGCAAGCTCGGTTCCAGGCAGTGCCATTAGCTGAAAGCGAATAGGCAGGTAATGCTCTGAAATAATACTGAGCGTCGTATGCGGAAGAAGGTGATGAATATCCGCCACACGCCCGGCAATCGTATTGTCGACCGGGATCATCGCCAAATCGGCATCGCCCCGCTCAACTGTCGAAAAGACATCCTCGAATGTCCGGCACGCCATCGGCTCCATATCGGGATAGGCTTCAGCGCAGGCAATGTGGGAGTTTGCACCAGGCTCCCCCTGATAAGCGATACGATTTGTCATGGCGCTGTTCTATAGACCGCACGCGCCGCTTCAAGGTCTTCCGGTGTGTCAACGCCGTTCGGGGGTGGGCCGGACAGCACCGCGCAGTCTATTCGCATTCCAAGGTCCAGAGCGCGCAATTGCTCAAGTCGCTCCCGAAGCTCGAGAGTTGACGGCGGTGCTGCAACAAACCGGTCGAGGGCCGTCCGTCGCCAAGCATACACACCAATATGATGCCAAAGGGGTCCCTCGCCCGCCGGAACGGCCGCCCGGGAGAAATAATGCGCCCGAGCCTGACCATCTGCGACGTCGCCAAGCACCGCCTTCACCACATTCGGATCAACTGCCTCTTTCGGGTTACGAATCTCCGCGACCAGTGTCGCCAAATCACACGATGGATTAGCCTTAATCGACCTTACGACCGCCTCCAGCGCGCTTGGATCAAGTGTTGGCATATCCCCCTGCAGGTTGATGATGACATCATAAGCCTCATCGGGGTCAATCGCGCCCAGAGCTGCATGAACTCTATCAGATCCAGACGGCAGATCCGGATCAGTCAAAACAGCTGAAAAGCCAGCCTTTTCAACTGTTTGTGCGACTTCAATCTCTGCCGCCGCGACCCAAACGGGCCCAATGCCCGCCGCCGCAGCCCGCTCGCAAACACGCACAATCATTGGCGCTCCGGCAATATCGGCCAGGGGTTTGCCCGGGAGACGAGTTGACGCCATCCGAGCTGGAATAACAATCAGGCTCCTCATTGCATCCGGAACGGTCCTATGCGGCGGATCGCCGCGAACTGACGTAAGGTCTTGGCCATCGTTTTTATCTATGGTGTCAACGCGCTGGCTAACGTGTAGAAGCGTTCGCGCCAAGGGTTAATCTGGGATATCGATCAGTTATGGACGAACTGTTTATCAACAAGATTGTAGGTGCAGCACTGGGAACGGTGTTGTTCATTTTTGGTGTAAACGAAGTGTCCGCTGCAGTTTTCGGTGGTGGCGGTCATCATGGTGATCATCACTATGAAAGCGCGAATAAGTGGGCTGAAGAAAACTTCTCAGGTTACCGAATTGAGATCGCAGAAGCTGCTCCGAGCGGCGACGACGAGGACGTCGAGCCCTTCGACCTCGGCCTGATGCTCGCCAATGCTGACATCTCTGCCGGTGAAGCCTCCATGCGCCAATGCGCAGCCTGCCACAACTGGAACGACGGTGGAGCCAATGGCACCGGACCGAACCTCTACGCCGTGATGGGTGCCGATATCGCCGCGAAGCCGGGCTACAACTATTCGTCAGCTCTATCCGGCATCGAGGGCGCTTGGACATATGAAGCCATGAATGATTGGCTTGCCAACCCAAGCAGCTTCGCGCGCGGCAACAAGATGTCCTACGCTGGTCTTCGCAGCCCCCGTAAGGACGAAGAGCGCGTGAATATCATAGCCTATCTTGCAAGCGTTAGCCCGGGCGCTCCGGCTTTCCCAGAACCATTGCCAGTGGCTGAAGAAGGCTAAGAGCCGGTCACTTCGCCAAAGATGAGATAATCGTAGCGTTCGTCTCTACGCGAGCGATCTTGTTGTCCATATAGCGAAGCGAAACGTCGGCATGCTCCTGATCAATGGAGCCGACACAGTCTTTCGCGATCACAACCCGCAGGTCTCTTTGATAGGCATCAATGGCCGCCATGCGGATACAGGCATGAGTGTTCACACCAGCTAGAATGATCTCAGTCACGCCAAGGTCTGCAAGATCCGTCTCAAGGCTGGTCCGAAAGAAGGCGCTGTACCTTTTCTTGACGATGATGCGATCATCCTGACGGCGGTCGAGCGAGGCATCGATCTCTGCCCCATGCGTCCCTTGGATCGTCATCGAAATAGTCTTGTCTCGCATCTCAAGGAAGGCATCAGAAAGATCCGGCGCAAATTCTTGCCGCGCCCAGATCACCGGCACACTCGCCTTCCGGCACGCGTCGATAAGTGCATTCGTATTGGACGTCAGCGCCTGTCGTGCGCCAGCCTCCCACTGGTCGAGGAAATCATTGAGCATGTCGATAACGAGCAGACAGGTATTAGGCATGGGCGCAGCATAACCAGATCTGCCCACAGACCAACACGCAATACCTAACCTCAAAAATCCAGCGACGGATATTGCTCTGCCGCCCGTTCAAAGCAGACGGACGGGAGTAGAACCATGTCGCAATCACGATCGAATGTCGCATTGCCTATGGCGTTTCTGGCACTGACAGCCTGCAGCGGAAGTGATGCCCCGGCCGCACCACCAGCGCCTCCCCCACCCACAAATATAGCGCCCGCAGTATCGGCTGGGCCGGATCAAACCGTCAGCGAGATGAACCTCGTAACGCTCGCAGGCACCGTAACCGATCCGGATGACGTACCGGCAGTACGTTGGACACAGCTCAGCGGTCCAGCCATAACCCTTTCGGATACAACGAGCCTGACACCGGAATTCACCGCACCGATGGTCCCGGCCCCAATGTCGCTCGAATTCCAGCTATCCGCCGATGACGGATCAAACCCGGCCGTCTCCGATACAGTCACGGTCACGATTACCGATAGCGGCGTGACGGTCTCTAGCATCAGCCCGGCAGGGTCGAGCTACATAGATCCCGAAATTCACCCCCTGCGGCCAGAGCTGGTCTTTCAGGAGAATGGTGACGTCTGGGTTGGAGCCATCGACCCGACGACAGGACGTTTCGTCTCCGACACAGGCATGGACACATTTGTCGACGATACAGTCAGCCTGACCGTCTCCCGCAATGGGCCTGAGTACGGTCTAGACACAAATGGCATCGCCATCTTCTATAACTCTGAAGCATCGGACGGCTCGGCTCAGTTCTCCCGCGCGACGGAACTTGGCCCTGGCAGCTATGTCACCGAACAGCTTACCCCGAATGGCAATGATCGCATCAATCAGCTCCCAAGCCAGGATGACACAAGCCTCACCACCTTCCTCACTTACGGCCGCGAAGCGACTGTCCCCGGTGTCCCGGTCGCGACTGGCTTCATCTCATATCTCGACGAAGCCTCACCAGCAGACGACAGAGACGCCACCGAACTTCGCCCGGGCTTTGCAGGATTCAGATGGCTAAAAGGGGCAACCTTTTTCACAACAACGATCGCCGAAGACGGGCCGGACCAAGGCCAGATCCTGCTCGTCAATGCTGCGACCGGCGAAGAACGAGTCATAACCGATGATGCAGGTATCAAATTCGACCCGTTCCCTTGGTTCGCCCCTGAATTCGGCGGAGCGATAGCGGTGCACGCCACGGTCAATGAGACCGATCTAGCGATCTACGTTGATCGCGGCGGCCCCCTCTTCGAGCGCATCGCCACACTCACACCCCCCGCCGAGACTGATCTGAAATACGTCCAGTCGGCTGAGCCCTTCGTGAGTGAAGGCGGCATCTCCTACATAACCCTGACCCTGAAGGATGACCCGGGCAGCGTTTTCACCGACGTTTCCGACAGCGAAATCTGGATTTATGGCATCGACGATGGACCGAACCGTTTCACGCTCGATTGCGGAGATGGGCAACCTGACAAAGTGCGCCATGAAGCTGAGAGCGTTTCAGGCACAGACCAGATACTCGTCTATTATAACGAGATACTTCCCTCCGGCCTCTTCGATTTAATTCTCTGCGAAACAGGTCTCGCGCCCTGATCCGGTAACTTCCCATCCTGTCATCAAACCGCCGCAAGTGTACGCTGTACATTAAATCTCTTCAGCAAATACGGATCTGAAGTGTGTTCGCCAACGAATGGGCAAACGGGCGGCATCGAAAGGACAAGAGGGAATCAACATGAAATACCTACTGGCAGGTCTTGCATTCGCTTCGGCAATATTTTTCGGAGCCCCGGAGGCAGCCTCTCAAACCAGGGAGAAGATATTCGGTATCTCGCTTGGTCCAGGCGGTGTCGAGCAGTGTCCGATCGGGCAAAACGATAGGCGGCGCGCAAACGGACAAAGATATTTTAGCCCCGTATGGACCCGCCCAACAGGCTGGGATACGGGCCCCGCCATCAGAGACCGTGTAGGCGCAACAGCTGTCCCCTACCCCTGTTTTGTCCCCCATAAATATCTTGGGCCTACTTTTTATCTCATCGAAGCAACTCAGTACGTTCCACCGCCCCTAAACGTCCCTCAAGATATTGGAATATTCTGGCCGACGTCATCCGCGCCAGCGCTACCTGGCATGAGGGGTCATGGATCTACAAAGCCAATCATCCGTGGCATTGCGATAAATGGCTCCGTCGAAACCCTCATTGTGGTAACAAATGGGTTAGCTGTGCAAGACAGCCTTGTCTCGACTTTAAGCAACAGGTTTGGCGAGCCGACAATCAATACAACAACTGAAATTATCACTCCCAAAGGAGATAGGGCGACATCCAGAAGTGTGTTCTGGAGAACGCCCGAACTCGAAGTCGAGCTCGAAGGCATTAGTGAAGGCCTCCGCTATGAGAATGAGGTGTTTGGTGAGGGGCGCATATATGTCCGTACTCTGAAAGGCCAGCGATACCGGAATGAGGAAGACGCCAAAGACGCACGGACAAACTTCTAGTGCGGTCAGAATGTAGAAGCAGGCGTCGCGTAAACTCAGATACAGACCAACGAAGGAAACACCTCCCTTTACTCCAATCCTGCCCGGCGCTTGATCTCGGCAATAAGCTCCGGCTTGGTCATCGCGGCGACCCGCTGGCGTTGCAGCTCCGCCGCTGTCGGTTCCGGTGGCACATGCGCCAGCAAACGTCTGTGAAGCCGCGCCAGTCGTTCCGCCTCCTTCAACTTGTCTTCGGCTTTCTTTGTGTGACCGGAACGGAAATATGTCAGCGCCTGCAGGCCCGTTGCTTCTGCTCTTTCTATTAGCTCAGAGAGTTTCTGCGGATCGCTCCTACCCGCTCCCGTATCGTCATCCTCGGCATCTGCCAAACGGTCTGCCGGGGCAGGCTTGCCGCATCCGGGACGAGCAAAATGGGCGAGCGGCAGCGGCTCCAACCCCTCCTCTTCCCGCTGCAGATCTTTCAGCCGCCAGAAACCTCTGGCGGCAGCCCGGACAAATGTAGATTCTGGAATACCAAGGGCCGTCCGAACCGCGATCGGCGTCTCTCCCGCCCGAACGCGCAGCTCTGCCAATTTCAGAACACCCTGCCGCTCCGCCATCGTCAATTTCGAGAAAGTGCTGTCAGCCATGGAGGCATCATACGTCTCAATCAGCAGATGTCGGATAAGGTGCCTCTATCCCCGCAAAACACCCACCGCGCCAAAAGTGGGCGTCAAACTGAGGGTATTATGGGTTTGTCAAAGCTCGTAGGTCCGCTGCGTCACCTGCAAATGCATTGAGGTCTACCGGGCCAGAGATACCGCGCCGTCGCCCCTGATCCGTATACTGCCAGAAGAGCCAATCTGACGGCCCAAAATCAGGCTCGCCGCTAAAGGATCTCAGCCAGTACTGCTCGCCCGCCAACGTCTTGCTCAAATGCTGCTCGTAGAAACTGTGATTGGTATAGAGGATAGGCCGAACATCTCGTTCCGTTTCAATAAGATCAATAAAATCAAATATATCTGCAGGCACATCGGTAATTCTGAACCCCTCTGAGCACGCTCCGGTGTCCTCTAAATCGACCACCGGCGGCAACGTTGCTGAAGATGACTGAACCGTTGCTATGAAGTGCTCGGCCTGTGCGCGCCCCGTCTCGCACAGCGTGAAATAGTGATACGCTCCGCGGGGCAGCCCTACCCGCCGCGCGCCGCGCCAATTCTCATCAAAACGCGGGTCGACGTGTGAAACACCTTCTGTAGCCTTGATGAACACGAAAGCGGTGTCATCCTCGGCGAGGGCGCTCCAATCAATCGCGCCTTGATGGTGGGAGACATCAACACCGCGCAGAAACGATGTTTCAGTGCCGGAATTTGTGATCTGACCATACCGCCAAATACCAATGCCGACCAAACCGGAAATGAGAAATATTATTGTAAAAACAATGCGCCGCATCGATCAATCTAGTAAAAATATGATACTAATCGATACCAAAAAGCCGACCCTTTCCGGGCCGGCTTATGGCAGTTCAATGTATATTGAAGCATTCGCTAAACGAGATCGTAGCCCCGGGCATTGATGTAATTACGTAGCTCACTCGCCCGGCGGTTCGGATCCGGATGGGTCGACATAAACTCCGGCGGACGTTGGCCCTCGCTTTGAGCGGCCATGAGCTCCCACAAGCGAGGTGCCTCGCCTACATCGTAACCGGCCTCATGCATGTAATCGACGCCCAACCGATCAGCTTCCAGCTCGTGCTGACGGCTGTAGGGCAAAAGCACACCGAACTGTACGGCTGCCCCGCCCAGCGCAGCAAGGGTCGGTCCGAACTGTCGCATGGATTCTGAGTTGGCAATGGCGATCTGACCTGCAGCCATAGCAACACTCGCCGTCATTTGTGCCGACGCGCGCGCCGCCGAATGACGACCATCAATATGCCCAGCTTCGTGACCAAGAACAGAAGCAAGCTGATCGTCGCTTTCGGTTAGCTCGGTGATCCCCCGAAACACGCCGACCTGCTGGCCCGGCATAACGAAAGCATTCACGTCGTCTGTATCGAAAACGGCAACTTCCCATTCGTTTGGATTGTAAGCCACATTCTGACCGTAGACATTCCGGAGAGCAGCCGTCCGCCCATTTGCTGTGCGCTCCCAGATCTCATTAACCCTGCCAACGAGGCGGCGATCACTCGATTGTGGCGTTTGCTGCTTCATCTCGCGCCAAGCTGAAGATGACATTGCAGCAAGCGCAGCACTGTCAAAACCGGGTAGGATCAGCTGGTTCGCACCTGTAACAGGATTAACTGTACAGGCTTGGATGAATGGCACCACAGTTCCGGCGGCAAGACCCGAAATAATAGCCCTGCGAGACAAGTTCACCTGCGGCGCTGCCTCAATCAATCCATCTGGAATATCAATACGTTCTTCCATAGCCTGTCCCTTCCTCAATCGCTTTTCGGCCATCTTAACCCTATTAGCGATCGAACCAAAATACGTTACTATTCAGAGCACTGCAAATATGGCACAGGCTAAATGAAGCGCATCTGAACGGACAAGTCAGGCACTTCCCCCACCCTTGGCGAGCACATCGGCTAGCTCCACCCAGTCCTGTATGTTGGCATCCGTATCGTTTGAAAGGTGTTGTCCCACCCAGGCAACATTCTCCTTGGACCAGGACGCAATCTGCGTAAATTGCCAGATTCCAATGTCATTAAGCGCAGTTTCCAAGCTCGAGGTCAGACCGCGAATTTGGGTAAGGTCATCGCCGTCATCATCGGGGCGATCCATCTTGGCCGGCTGAGCCGCGTCGGTTCCGGCGGGTTGCTCACTGGCAACCCCCTCCTCGCTACGCTCAACATCACCCTCAATATAGGCCAGCCGACCCTCCAAATATCGATTCCGCCAGCGAAGACGCGCAAGCTCCTGCTCCAACTCACCCGATGACGCTGCTGCAGCCTGAGTGTCTGGCTGGGGATCATCTGCAACAACACCTGCATCAGTGTCAGCTGCACTCTCGGTCGCCGAATTATCCACCATCGCCACAGCTACTTCATCTTGATCAGCTGTGGGCGCATACAATGCTTCGCGTTCTGCAATGGGATGCGATTCCATATACGCTAGGCGCTGGCGAAGATAGCTATTCAGCCACTCCATTTTCTCTGTCTCGTGGCCAAGCATAACATCATCGCTACCATTCGCGATGATCTCTGTTTCAGCCACCGCTGGTTCGGCAGCATCAGTGATGGGGGGCGTGGCCTCAGATGCGACGTCGAGCATATCAGCGGCACCCTCTTCGGCCGTCTCGAGCTCGGAAGCCATGCGATCCATCTTCCCCTCAAGCGTTCGAACACGGCTTTCCAGATAGCGGTTCCGCCACTCCAGATCCGCACTTGGCTGGTGGATGGCTCCATCGAAACGATCGTCCAAGGCGGGAACAGGATTGGCCGTTTCTGCTGCGCTTGCAGCAACCCCACTGGCAAGTGCAACGCCCGAGGCCTTTAAGGCCTTTAACTTCTCAAGCTGTTCCTGCGAAGAGGCCAAGGCCGACGAAAGTGAATGAACCTTCTCTTCCCGCTCCTGCAATTCCTGCTTGAGCGCGGCATCCCCTGCCTCAGCTGCAGCGGCAACACCTGACTTCTGAGCTGCATAGAGACCATCCAGCTCCGCACGGGCCTGATCAAGCTCGGTATGCGCTACGTCCCGCTCCACCATCGCGCGGCGTGCCCGCCCCTTAAGAAGAAGCCCCCGCACAGCCCAGCCGATAAATGTGCCGAAAAGCGCAGCGAGTCCCAGCAGACTCCCCATCTGAACAAGTAGCCAAAGCATAGTCTAACCTCTTTCCAGCACGCGGAATTCTATCCGGCGATTAGCCGAGCGACCATCTGCTGTATCATTGGTGGCGATAGGTTGATCCGGCCCAAAACCTACTGCATCGAGAGCACCTTGAGCAATGCCCCTTGCTGCCAGATAGTCGACAACCGCAGCGGCCCTTTGCTCGCTGAGTCGAATGTTTCCAGCGCGATCACCATACGCGTCTGTATGTCCCTGCACTTGAAGATCCAACCCGTCGCAGCGCCGGACAATCGCCAGTAGATGATCGAGTGCGGGCCCGCTTTCTCTTAATAGGGATGCCGACCCCGCTTCGAAGACGATACGATTATCGGACAGCACCATCTCTAATGCAGCCTGACATGCCGCAGCGTGATCTTCGCGGCCACCGTCCGCGGGGCCGAGTTCAGACAAAATGGGGGCAACTTCTTTAACGTCGAGTTGAATATCCCACGGAGTATCCACGTCGCTGAGATCTTCGTTGAGATATGTCAAAACGCTATTCGTGGCATCTCCTTCAAAGCGCACCACGCCCTCTGACGGCACAAAGGCCAATTCACCCGTCTGAAACCTAGCAAAATGGGGCAATCCAAATCGTATTGGAGACAGCCAGTTTCCCGCATTGGAAGCGCGAACAATCATGTTATCTCGCACGCGGCCCAAATAGTACTCATTCGCCAAAGCGTTGATTTCATTGCGCTCTGCCTGGCTGGAGACCGATCCAGATAAGATCAGCCCCTTATCAGAATGGCGCGCGCGCCATAAGCCCGCACTTCTTATCTCAGCCTTGGCCGAATACGGTTCCTCTACGGATCCGACGTTTCGCACCAGTGCATCACGAATTTGATCGTTCGTAGCAACGCCAGAGACAGTCAAACCGGCATCTACAAGTTGGACAGACCCACGTTCCATCTGATCAAGAAACATAAGGCTACGGCGGGCAATATCCGACCAATCGCCATAAGGCTCGCCAGTGCCCAGCATAAGTTCGTTGCGCACCTCACCCGGAGCCATCGCCTCAGCGTCATCCAATAAACTGTTCATCACTGCGCGGGAGGGCACATAGCCCGCAAGCGTAATTGTGCCTTCACTGTCCCGCGTTGCCGACCAGACATATGGCGATACCGGTTGGGCGGCTCGCGCCGCTTCTGCAACCACCGTGATACCGCCAAAAAGATATCCACCCTCGCCGACTGCAGCGATCACGTCTGCGACGGCCGCATCGACAGAGTCATATGACGGCGAGTCGCCCGACAATATCGCGCGCTGACCGTCCACGACCACACTTGCCCAGACATGCCCGCCTTCAACAAGAGCAGTCTCCGCTTCCATCTGAAGTATGTTTTGCAGATTTTCAGCTCTGGTTGGACCGCCATAGAGCGCCCACCAGGTCACGCCAGCGAGACCCACCAACCCAAAAATCAACAATAACCAATCTACTAATCGACCAATCATGCCTTTCCCTCAAGGCAAACCTTATGCTTTAGCCATGCATGAACTCCAAACGCCGCGCAAGACGGCCCTGCAGGTATCATCACCCATAGTGTCACAACCATTCACAAAAATCACAAGCAGCACAAATCCAGCTGTCAAAATGCTCAAAAGTCTTCACCGGAAGAAAGTCCGAGGTGAGACGGGCCTTTTCATGGCGGAAGGTGGGCGATTGGTGCACCAGGGCATCGATGGAGGGTGGCAGGCCGATTACATCGCCATTACCGCCGAAGGAGCCGGCAGACCTCATATTCGCGACCTTGCGGAAAGAGCACGGACCGCCGGCGCAAAAGTGCTTGAAGTGCCGGAGCGCATACTTTCCCAGATCACAGGCAAGGATAACCCGGGCGGCATTGCAGCTGCCTTTCAGCAACGCCAACAAAGCCTTGATGAACTCAAGAGCGGCAAAAACAGTCTTTGGCTCGCGCTCTACGAAGTCCGCGACCCGGGTAACCTCGGCACCATCCTGCGCACGGCAGACTGTGCGGCGGCCTCGGGCATTATTCTGCTAGGAAATTGCTGCGACCCCTTCAGCATCGAAGCCGTCAGGGCATCCATGGGGGCGGTCTTTGATATTCCGTTTGCGTCATCGGACTTCGATACATTCAATTCCTGGCGACAGTCGCGATCGGCACGCCTCGTGGCAGCGAGCGTCAACGGCACGCAGCCTCACGACAGGATCGCATACGGCAACCAGGTCGCCATTCTCATGGGCAATGAGCAAGCAGGCTTATCTGAACAGGTTGAAGCGGCCTGTGATCATCTTGCTTTGATACCGATGCGAGAGAACGCGGACAGTCTGAACCTTGCCCAGGCAACAGCACTTATGACCTACGAGGCTTGGCGATCACAAGGGTATCCCGGAGCATCGACAAACTCATGACGATGAAAACAAATACACGGCTGCTCGTCGCCGACGACTGGGACAACTACACTTTGCTCGACTCCGGACATGGCAGAAAGCTTGAAAGGTTCGGCACACAGACAGTCATACGGCCAGATCCCCAGGCTTTTTGGCAGCCGTCCCACTCCGTGGAGAACTGGCGCGCGGACGCTCTTTTCGATGCAAAATCTGGAGAAGATGACCGAGGCAACTGGCAGATACTAAATCCGTTAGCGCCCGAAACATGGCCAATGGCATGGGGCCCGCTCCGTTTCGAAGTGCGGAGGACACCCTTCCGTCATCTCGGCGTTTTTCAGGAACATTCAGTTCATTGGCACTATGCCATGGACAAAATCCATGAAAGCAAGAGACCGATAAAGGTGCTGAATCTCTTCGGATATACCGGCCTTATGTCTCTCGCTTGCGCGACTGCGGGGGCGGAAGTCGTCCATCTCGATGCCAGCCCTAAATCAAATGGGTACGGGAAGGCCAATCAGGAATTGTCCGGTCTTGGTGGTCGCACCATCAGATGGATTGCCGATGACGCCATGAAGTTCGTCGCGCGAGAACAGCGACGCGGAAATACATATGATGGCGTTATTCTCGACCCACCAAAATTTGGGCGCGGGCCGAAAAACGAAACCTGGCGCTTTGAAGAGGACTTACCTGAATTATTGGACGGCGTTCGCACCTTGCTGTCGCCGAGCCCTCTGTTTGTTATCCTGACGGCTTACGCGGTACGTCTGTCTTACTTGGCCCTTGCTCAAACTTTGGCGGACCGACTGAAGCCGCTAGGCGGGACCATGGAGATGGGAGAAATGGCCCTTCCACAGGAGAACACCGACCGTCTTCTGCCAACCGCCATATATGCGCGCTGGACAGCTTAGCGCGTTGACTTAATGCACCGGACACTCCAGCAAAAACAACATGTTCGACGTCAAAGACAAACTCGCAATACGGATTGCCACGGAAGCCGACGCCGAAGCCCTGTCGCATATCGGCGTTGCAACGTTTATCGATAGCTACACCGCAGATCTAGACGGAGCGGCGATGGTTGCCCATTGCACGCGTCAACACTCCAGAAGTGTCTATGAAACCTACCTCGCCGATCCGGCCAGCACTTGCTGGCTCGCCGAGTACACACCCACCGGCGCGCCTATTGGCTATGCCGTAAACTGTCCGCCGGACCTTCCGATCGACCCCCAGCCGGGCGACCTCGAGCTGAAGCGGATATACGCCATGTCCCGTTTCCACGGATCAGGCATTGGTCGCACACTGATGATAGCTGCGATAGAACAAGCAAAATCTGTGGGAGCGCCGCGACTGCTTCTCGGCACCTATGAAGAGAATTTCAGGGCAATAGCATTCTATACGAAGCACGGGTTTGAAACCATTGGAAAACGTGCATTCGATGTTGGCGGCAAGATCTATGACGATATTGTCATGGCAAAGACGCTTAGTTAACTCGGAGCTCCGTGCCCCATGGCTCGCACCTGCATAATTGGCGATGTCCATGGCATGACCGATATGCTGCGCCAGCTTTTAGACAAGCTCGGTCTGCAACCAGGAGATACGCTGATATCGCTTGGTGATCTCGTCGACAAAGGTCCAGATCCGGCTGGTACGGTTCGCCTCATGCAAGAGCTGTCCGAAACGGCGCGCTTTGAAGTAGTTCTGATTGAGGCCAATCACGAAGACCGTCACTTACGTTATCATCGCAATCTGACCGAGCGCCCGGGCATCGCTAACAAAATGGCCAAGGCAGCGCCGATCCTCCCAGAACTTAGCGGTATGCTTGATGATAAAGATCGAGCCTTTCTCGCAAGCGCCCTTCCGTTCTGGCGCATACCTGAACACAATATCCTTTGTGTCCATGGCGGCATACCTGGAAACTTGAAAAGCCTTCCCGAAACACCTGAAGAGGCAAAGCTGCTGACGGGCAAGGCGTCACGGCAACTTCGACAGATACTCCGAACACGTTTTATCAGCAGACAGACAGGCGCATTTCTAAGCTACGGAAAAGAGGAGGCTGGCGATCCATTCTGGGCGGAGGTCTATGACGGTCGGTTCGGACATGTCGTCTTCGGCCATCAACCATTCTTTGAAGGCCCGGCCGAATTCCCCCACGCCACAGGCATTGATACGGGCGCAGTCGACGGTGGCGCTCTTACGGCGTTGGTGCTCCACCACGGCGGTAAAAGAGAATTTGTCGATGTAGACTCCGTTCAGAGTCGCTAAGCCTAGCTTGCAAGCAATGAGCGGACCGCATCCAGCGCAGCATCTGCTTTGGTGCCGTCGGGCCCTCCAGCCTGTGCCATATCTGGGCGGCCGCCCCCACCCTTGCCACCAACTTCGGCACTCGCTGCACGCACAATATCAACAGCTGAGAACCGGTCCGTCAGATCGTCGGTCACACCAACGCAAACCCCAGCCTTGCCATCTGAAACACCGACGAATACCGCAATTCCGGACCCAAGCTGCGCCTTTGCTTCATCGACAAGACTCCGCAAATCCTTACCGCCAACGCCCTCGGCAATGCGAGCAACGAGCTTAACCCCCCCAATCTCTTCAGGCCCAGCCGGTGAACCACCGCTGCCACCCATCGCAAGCTTCCGTTTCGCATCGGCTAGTTCGCCTTCAAGCGTCTTGCGCTCCTCCTGCAAAGCACTCACTCGGCGGGCAACGTCTTTTAGGGGCACTTTCAGCTGCTGCGCGATATCGAGACCGACTTGGGCCTGCCCCCTGAGATACGCTAGGGCCTCGGCTCCCGTGACCGCTTCAATACGACGAATTCCAGCCGACACGCCTCCCTCCGTCGTCACCATGAACATCGCTACATCGCCCGCACGCTTCACATGCGTTCCACCGCAAAGCTCAAGGGAATACGGACGCTCGCCAGGAGCTTCCTCGCCTCCAATCGAGATGACCCTCACATCGTCACCATATTTCTCTCCGAACATCGCTAATGCGCCGGACTCAATTGCGTCATCAATCGCCATTTGACGAACTTCAGTAGGCGCGTTGCGGCGAATAATTTCGTTCACTTCATCTTCGACAGCTTCAATCTCCGACGGCGTTACCGGTGCACCGTGAGAAAAGTCGAAACGAAAGCGGTCCTGCTCTACCAGCGATCCTTTTTGCGCCACATGCTCGCCAAGTATATTGCGCAGCGCCGCATGCATGAGGTGCGTCGCGGAATGGTTAGATGATATGCTCTCGCGGCGGTTTCGATCGATTTGAAGATCCGCAGGATCTCCGGGCGCAATCTCCCCCGTAATCAGCTCCCCAACATGCGCGAAAAGGCCACCCGCCCGCTTCTGCACATCCCGCACTATAAAATGCGCGCCATTGTCAAAACGGATCTCACCATGGTCCGCCGACTGTCCCCCACTCTCGGCATAGAACGGTGTTTCATCAAACACGAGTTCCGCTTCGCCAGAAGAAAGGCCATCAACGGACATATCATCGACGACAATGGCCTTCAGGGCCGCCTGGCCTTGTACCTCAGTATACCCGGTGAAGCGAGTTGCGCCGGCCTTCTCAAGAAGATCAAACCATATCTTGCCCGCACCCGATGAGCCAAAGCTCGATTGCCCGTCACGCGAATCTTCTTTCTGCTTTGCCATCGCAGCATCGAATCCCGCCTCATCTACGCTCAATCCCCGTCCGCGTAAAATATCCTGCGTGAGGTCAAGCGGGAATCCGTAAGTATCGTAGAGTTTAAATGCGGTATCGCCCGGCAGTACACCTCCGTCCTCAACACCCACAAGCGCATCCTCAAGAAGCGAAAGCCCACGACCAAGCGTGCGCTGAAAACGAGCTTCTTCCTGTTCGAGAGACGCATCAATAGATGCGCGCGCACGAATGAGTTCGGGATACGCCTGACCCATTTCATCGATAAGCGCGCCTGTAAGACGATACATGGCCGGTTCGCGCGCGCCGAGCATATGGCTGTGGCGCATGCCTCGGCGCATAATCCGGCGCAGCACATATCCCCGGCCCTCATTTGATGGCAGCACCCCATCGGCAATAAGAAATGCAGACGCGCGCAAATGGTCTGCTATGACCCGAAATGAAGCGAGCTGATCATCCGCCGCCTTTGTCTTATAGACATCTTCAGCGGCTCCAATCAGCGTCTTGAACAGATCCGTGTCGTAATTGTTGTGGACGCCCTGAAGCACGGCAGCAACGCGCTCAAGTCCCATACCTGTATCGATGCTCGGCTTCGGCAGACCTGCCCGGGATCCATCACCTACCTGATCGTACTGCATAAAAACGAGGTTCCATATCTCTATAAATCGATCCCCATCTTCATCTGGGCTACCGGGTGGGCCTCCAGGAATGTCGGGACCGTGATCATAGAAAATTTCGGAACATGGGCCGCATGGACCGGTGTCACCCATCGACCAAAAATTGTCTGAAGTACCGATGCGGACGATCTTATCCGCAGGCAACCCAGAAATCTTCGACCAGAGGCCAGCGGCATCATCGTCATCGGCATAAATTGTGACGAGCAGCTTCTCCGCCGGCAGTCCCAGCTCACGAGTGACGAAGTCCCAACCGAATTTGATGGCATCTTCTTTGAAATAATCACCGAAAGAAAAATTGCCGAGCATCTCGAAAAACGTGTGGTGCCGAGCTGTATAGCCGACATTATCGAGATCATTGTGCTTTCCGCCTGCCCGAACGCACTTCTGCGAGGTGACGGCCCGCGGCGCAAAGGGGGCTTCAACACCCGTAAAAATGTTTTTGAAAGGCACCATGCCAGCATTGACGAACATCAGTGTCGGATCGTCCTGCGGCACAAGGGGGGCGGACGGGCGACGCGTATGCCCTTGCCCCTCAAAATATGAAAGGAAAGCTTCGCGCAGATCGTTCACACCGGTCATATCGGGTCCTGTCAGGTCTTATCAGAACCGACGGTATATAGACGGGTTTGGACCGCGCCAAGACAGGAGCGCGATCCAATCTGCCATTGATTAGATAAGACTTATGGCAGGTGCACTAACTAGCAGCTGCTTCGTCATCATCCTCGATAGTTTCACCAGCTGTGAGCATTTCTTCTGAGAGGAGTCCGGCCTTGCGGCGCACGGCTTCTTCAATCGAATCGGCAATAGCTGGATTGTCTTTCAGGAATTGGCGAGTCTTCTCGCGCCCCTGCCCGATCCGCTCACCATTATAGGAATACCAGGACCCCGATTTATCAACGACCTCACTCTTCACACCGAGATCAATAAGCTCACCAGTCTTCGAGATACCCTCACCATAAATGATATCGAACTCGATGACCCGGAATGGGGGGGCGACTTTGTTTTTGACGACTTTGACGCGTGTCTGGTTGCCGATGACTTCATCCCGGTCCTTGATCGCACCTATCCGACGGATATCGAGGCGCACTGACGAGTAGAATTTCAGCGCATTACCGCCGGTTGTCGTCTCCGGTGAGCCGAACATCACCCCGATCTTCATGCGGATCTGATTGATGAACACGACCATGCAGTTCGACTTCGCAATCGACCCCGTCAGCTTGCGCAGTGCCTGGCTCATGAGACGCGCCTGAAGCCCTGGGAGACTATCGCCCATCTCACCTTCCAGCTCTGCCCGAGGCGTAAGAGCGGCCACGGAGTCCACCACGAGAACATCTACCGCCCCGGAGCGCACCAGAGTATCGGCAATCTCCAAGGCTTGCTCGCCCGTGTCTGGCTGGGAAATCAGGAGGTCATCAAGATCGACCCCGAGCTTCGAAGCATAGGCGGGATCAAGCGCGTGCTCTGCATCTATAAAGGCACATACCCCGCCATTCTTCTGAGCTTCAGCCACGACATGCAGGGAGAGCGTCGTCTTACCTGAACTTTCCGGCCCATAGATCTCGATCACCCGGCCTTTTGGCAGACCGCCTATGCCGAGAGCGATATCGAGACCAAGGGACCCGGTCGACACCGCTTCAATGTCGAGGGCCTGCTGATCCCCCAAACGCATGATCGAGCCCTTACCAAAGGACCGTTCAATATTGCCAAGGGCTGTTTCCAGGGCTTTCTGCTTATCCACGCCGCTTACCTCATCTACGAGCTGAAGTGCTGGTTTGGCCATGAGTCGTATCCTTTTTCTACTGTGCAGCACCGCTTGGCAAGCGCATCCTGATTGAACATCGAAATAGTTTTGTACCATATTTGTTCTTAGGAACAAAGAGTGAATATTTAAATTGTGTCATCTCCGGGATGCCCGCAGTCGCGCTCTTTTCTCCTATCCAAAAAATCGGCATAATAAGAGCATGTTAAAGACACCCAATCGCCAGCCTGGCGAAGCCCGCGTTCGCTACCTTGATGCAGACCTGCAGGTCCTGTCGCCCGGCGACTATGTCGTTTGCGCCGTCACGGAGCGCAAAATCCCTATGCAAGCGTTGAGATATTGGAGCGTCGAGCATCAGGAAGCCTATGCCGATGCAGCCGCGGCCCTTTCTCGCATGAAAGACGACGCCAAAGAGGCGTAGCGCATCATGCTGAAAACGCTGTTATTATCCAGCGCTCTGTTATGCCTGCCGGTCGCCGCGTCTGCGGAAACGGGCCATCCCGACATCACACCGATCGACCATCAGCCGGAAAGCTGTTCAGGAGCACTCACCCAAGGCGGCCTGATTATCTGCAAGGGCAGCCCGGGCACACGTTTCACGCTTGGCGATGTCACCCTGACAGCCGATGAGACGGGAGCCGTCGCGTTCGGGCTCGGTCGAAAAGCTGAGGCATCGGTTATCATATCGGCATCTGGTCCGGCGAGCGCTATGACGACGTTTGAACTTCCAATCGCCGAACGAAATGATGAGACGAGCGTTTTGCGGGGCATCAATTGCGATAAAATTGACGCCCGCACCGAGGAACAAAAAGCAGCGGCGGGCCGCTCCTGGGAGAAAAAGCAAATCGGCTGGAAAAGCTTCAATCCCGGCCGAGGTGCCTTGGACGGTTTCATCCGGCCAGCACCGGGACCAACCTCCTCCCCCTTTGGTTATGTACGGAAATACGTCACCCAAGGTTGCCCATCGCGCGAGCGCCCACATTTCGGATATGACATCGCGGCTCCCACCGGCACGCCGATCGTCGCGCCGGCAGCTGGCACCGTAACGCTCGCCGATGACGACCTCTACTATGAAGGCGGCACGGTCTTCCTCGACCATGGCCACGGCCTCGTTTCCATCTTCCTCCACATGTCAGAAGTCGAAGCTGACGTGGGCGACGTGCTTGCGGCTGGCGACCCAATTGGAAAGGTCGGCGCGACAGGGCGCGTCACCGGTGCGCACCTCCACTGGGGCGTGAAATGGCGCAACCCGACAAGCGATGATCGCAGCAATGACTTCTACATCGACCCCGCGCTGCTTCTGTCGATGTCGAACGAGGATTGAGCGGGCTCTATCCACGCAAATGTGACCTATCTATCCGTCCGGAATTCATGGGCGGAACGTCCGGATGCGTCCGGTTCAAGGCCAGAAAATAGTCCTAGTGCTCTGAATTTATTGAATTCAAAGTGTCCGGATTGGGAAAGGACGCTCTTCGGCCGGGCTCGATCTAGAGCGCTTGTCTGCCGCGGCGTGTGCCGACAATATCCCGATACGCCTGTCGCGTATAAACGCCCAGAAACCCGCGTTCGAGATCCGAACTGGTAAACCCAAATCCATGAAACACCGTCGCAATCGTGATCGGTTCGAAGTGAACAATTATATCCCCCAAGTCCCAATAGTGGGTCGTGATATCGACAGATTGACCATTGCGCAGAATTTCACTTCTGGCATTCTCGCTCGTCGGTTTACCGTACTTAGCCGTTAACAGCTGAAGACCTTCTGCCCGGCGGCTGGAGGACGTCGCCATCACAACACCGGCAGTCGACTTGTCGTCATCCGTCAGGAAATATGGTTCATCGTGGATAAACTCCGGCAGGTCATTGGCGAATGACAGTTTGCGCACGCCATAGCCACTGTCTCCATACTGATACGATTCAGCGAAGAGCACCCGCGATGGACCAGTTAGCACGAAGGATCTTGAGCGTGAGGTGCGGGGATGATTAAACTTGACGCCGCAGGCTCTATCGATGCAACGCCGCCAGCATGTACTCGTGACCTCATCGGCGGGCAGGTAATTGTTGTCTGCTCGAGATAATCTGTATTGCTCTTTGTCGCACTTTCGAACGCGATTGTCGTATGCGCGCTGGCCGGGCTTTCCCCATTTCCACATGCTTCGGCGGCACTCTCTATCATTCGCTTCAACAATGGACAGATACTCGTCATAGGACTCGATCGGAGCAAGGCATTCGGACACGTCTGATGACGCCATTGGTGCGCCGATTTTGACGCCCAGAAACTCTCGCTGAGATGCGGTTTGTGCAAAACTTGGCGCTGCAACCACGACGATCGCGAAGGCAAACGAGAGCAGAAGTTTTATTGTTTCATTCATTTGATGAGCCCGTCCAAGCAGATGGTCTTTTGACAATTGATAAAGCGACGCGGAATTCGAACTTTTGCATTTGATAGAATGCCTGCCGTTTATTCAATTTGTTATTATGCATATACTCAATAGCCGAGAATTTGCAAAAATCAATTGCGACGCTGCATCGTGGGGGGCAATGTTAATTTTATGAAAGATAAGGGAAAAATGAGATCAAAGCGCCTCGATCCGGAGGAAAGACGACAGGCTTTTCTGGACGTCGGTTTGGAGGCTTTTGGAAACCGATCTTTCGACGACGTTTCAGTAAAAGAGATCTGCGAGACGGTCGGGGTGAGTCGGCGACTGTTTGAGCATTACTTTGGCTCAAAGAAGTCATTCTTTCTGACTGTTATAAGACATGCGCTTGCCGGATTGGATCAGAGGATAAGGCGACCTATCACCGACAATCCGCTTGAAGACCTTGAGCCTTATCTGCGCGAGCTATTCGAATTCATGCTGAAACACCCGCAGGCATCGCTTCTCGTGGGAGGTGCTACAGGGGTCGCAGAAGCGCAAAAGCTGGTCGATGAATTCAATAATGAAGCTACGGAACGAATGCTATCATCGCTACCGGAACGCATGCGCTCAACCAAAGTCAAAGCTGCAATCGAATGTTGGCGTGGTGTTAACACCAAACTCCTTGGGCGACTTCTCCAGTCGCCAGACCTGACCGTAGAGTGGGCGGCGGCTTACTCCAGCGCCGCGTTGAAATTCCTTGTCACGGAAGCGGCGAGATAGATAGGCACCGCGAACCGCTGAAGCCTGCTAAACCACCTAAAGATCACACATATTCAGTGGCCTAAACTCGCGCTAAAATAGACACTGATCCAAAAAGTATCGGTGTCGCTTTTTGGCGAATACTCGCCAAACAGTTAGCGACCGTTTTCGGGCGTTTTAAGTCACTGGGATTATGTACGCTTTGCCCCCTAAGGCGACCCCTAAAATGGCATCCGCATATCGCGGTTTGATGCCAGAAACTCTTCCAGCTCCGTCGCGTCTGACGCTGCGATACCGGCAACAGGTTCGTTGAGAAAGTTCGTGCCGGTCCCGCTCACCGATGCCGAGACACCAGCGGAAACGGATGTCGCGGCAGGCGGCATCGGACAAGTCTCGTCCTCACGAAATTGCAGGGCCGCCGCAAGAAGCGCTTCATCCTCATCACCGAGCTCGCGAGTGAAATCATCCCGCACCTCGCATCCCGGAAGGCGTACGCCAAAACTCGCCGAGGAGTTTCCGGTGATGAAACCGTCGGCATAGTCCCCGAAACCAATATCGTTCACGCCCTGAAACTGAATGGTGAAGTAGGTCTCGCCGCAATTGTCCGTCGGGAAAAACCCGAAAGGTTTGCCGCACGTCGTCGACCCGATCAGGATGACCTCCACGCCAATGCCGCGCAGACTATTGATCACGGACTCGCTCGCCGAACAGGTCCGCTCCGTAGACAGAACAAATACCCGGGGTAGGTTCAGCGTCGGCAGCGCCGCGCCCGTTGGCAGAGTAAAGCCGACGCCCTGGTCGAAAAATGGGGTGGGCTCATTGAAGCTGCCATCAATGGGATTTGTGTTCCCGGCATCGTCGTTGAACCGCAAACGCTCAAAATCACGCCCGCTGGTTCGTGCAGGCCCTGCCACCATAAATCCAAGCTGTGCGGCGACCGCCAGCAAACCACCGCCATTATACCGCATGTCGAGGATCAGATCACTGATACCCGCCGTCGACATCTGCTGGATCGCAGTCGATATCCCCTCTTCAGACGCAAACGGGCTGAACGTGTTGAAGAGGATATAGCCAACCTGCCCAGTGGGCGTGCTGATGATCTGTGTACGATTGACAGGCTTTGGTGTGATGTTGGCAGCGCTCAGGGTGATGGTACGCGTACTGTTCGCTCCTGGATCCTGGACGACGAAAGTATGGGTCTCGCCCACAGTCGATGGGAAAAGACCGGCGTTCAGGGCCTCGACATCCGCGTCACTCGTGGCGTTCACGAAATCGATGCCGTCAATTTCCAGTATCCGCGTCCCGCGGACGAGATTGACTTGTCCAAATACGTTTGCGGACGCGGGCGAGTTCGGCTCGGTGAAGCGCACGCGAAAGTCGCGCGGTACGGTGTTGCTGAACGCCACATAGGACACGCCATAGCTTGGCTCTGGCTCGGAGTTCCGACCGGCGAGAAATTCGTCGGTTGGTTGACTGAAGTGGAAGTCGTCAAGCGGTTTGCCGGACGGCGTGATCTCCGGTGTGATCAGCACATCGAAATAGGCGAGACGACTGCTGAAGCCCGCAGGGTCCTGATCCGGTACATCGTCGTTCCAGAGATAGGTCTCATGCGTCCATGAGCGGAGCCAGAAATTCTCAAGCAGCGTCGAGCCAGCCTGATCGGGGAACGTGTTGCCCTCTATGTCCCGTCCGGACCGTGGCATTTCACACTGCGCTTCGAAATCATCTGCCGAAAGGAAGACGCCGGGCGTAAATGTCGGTCCGCTGGACGTCGCGGGCGGAGGTGCCGGTGTGGTGCTGGCAGATGTGGCCGCTGGCCCGTCATCGCCGCCGCTACAAGCTGCAAGCAAAAGAAAGGCAGCGCCCGAAAGCACAGGCCGAGCCCATTGCCCCGTCGGCATATCCCTCACATCCATACCCCAAATTACCACAACACATTCCCTCATCACGAGCTTGAACGATCTGCTCGAAGCGTCAAGGTAATAAACCCTGACGCGAGTGCCAATCAGGTCTTGGACAACCCCTCAACCAGCTTGTTCGCGTGGGCCGATATGTCCCCTGCCCCAAGACAGACAACCATTGCGCCGGGTTTCGCGGCTTCGCGAATAGCATCAGGTAAATCGTCAAGAGACGACAAGCTGACCGCGCCGCGATGGCCGTGCTCGTTGATCGACTTCACAAGACTCTCATGATCGATACCCGGAATAGGCGACTCACCGGCCTCATAGACGGGCGAGATCATCACCAAGTCTGCCGCATCGAAACAGGTTGAGAAATCCTCGAAGAGATCCTGAAGCCGCGTATAGCGATGAGGCTGGGCAACCGCGATCAACTGGCGGTCACCAACCATGGCCCGAGCCGCTTTCAGTACAGAGGCAATCTCAACCGGATGGTGCCCATAATCATCGATAATCTTGATCGGTGCACCACCATCAGCCGGCGTCCACTCGCCAACATCGGTAAAGCGCCGCTTCACGCCGCCAAAGTCGGCGAGGCTAGAGCGAAGTTGATCGTCAGTCGCACCAAGCTCCATAGCTACGGTGATCGCGGCGAGCGCATTCTGCACATTGTGCTCGCCAGCCATGGGTAACGTCAGCCCTTCAATCAAACGCGGTGTTGCCGAGCCGGGGCGACGAAGTGCGACATCAAACTTCGCGCCCGAAAGATCCGTTGTCAGATTGATCGCACGAACATCGGCCTGGCGATTAAAGCCGTAAGTGATCCGCCGCCGGTCGATAATCCGGGCAGCCAGGGCCTGAACTTCCGGGTGGTCCGTACAGAGAACAGCAAACCCGTAGAATGGAAGGTTCTCTATAAAAGTATCGAAGGCTTCGCGGAGCACATCCATCGTACCGTAATGGTCCATATGTTCCGGATCGATATTGGTGACGATGGCGCAGGTCGGCGAGAGTTTCGTAAACGTACCATCGCTCTCGTCGCTCTCGACCACAAGCCAATCGCTTTCACCGGCTTTGTAGTTTGAACCATAGGCTTGAATGATTCCGCCATTGATTACAGTGGGATCAATACCCGCACCATCAAGCAGGGAGGCGACCATGCTGGTTGTCGTTGTTTTCCCGTGTGTTCCCGCCACACAGACCGTATATTTCAGTCGCGTGATCTCAGCCAACATATTGGCCCGGCGAACGACGGGAATACCGGCCGCCCGCGCCGCATCTACTTCCGGATTACCTGCCCTGATCGCTGACGACACGATAACGGTCCCAGCACCGGCGACATTCGCGCCGTCATGGCCAATGAATATCTTTGCCCCACGCCCTCGCAGACGCTCGACAATCTCGCTTTCACGAATGTCAGATCCCTGCACACTATAGCCGAGGGTCAGCATCACGTCTGCAATGCCAGACATGCCGATGCCGCCAATGCCGACAATATGGGCTGGGCCAAGGTCGAAAGGAGTAGGATTGGTCATATGTCCCTCAGGGTGGTGTGCCTTTTTAGTCCCTGAAGATAGTTAAGTCTTGGACAATTTTTTGGCCATCAAAGATGGCTTAGGCCGCCTGCACGCTCTCAAGCTCGGACCGGACTTCGGTGAACGCAGTGTTCACCTGTCGGAACATGTCCGTGACATAGCGCAGAACTTCGTCTGGCAGCGGTTGTCCAGCGAAAACATCTGGATGGTATAGCCGCGCTTTCGCATGGTACGCGGCCTTTGCATCCGCCAATGAGCAAGGGCGCTCCAGCCCAAGCAGCGAAAAAGCATCGACAAACCGTGAGCTTTTGGGGGTCAGGACCAACTTCTTCAGTGGTTCGACAGGTTCAACATAGGCGATCTGGTGCTTGGCGAGGAAATTCCGTTGGCCATTCGTGGAAACGAATTCGAGAAAGGGACTACCTTTCGAGAGCGCACTTTCCAGCGTTCCGTTATTCCCCGGAAGCAAGGCACCACGAAGTGTTGCACCGTCAAGCATGCGAACAGAAACATCGATTGCTCCAGAAGCGTTATTGAACATCTTCCCCTTTTTCCCTTGGCGATAACCAAACCCGGAAGATGCCTTAGCGCATCAAAGCTAATACACGCTTAAGTTGCAATTTTTAATTGTAGCG
Source organism: Pseudomonadota bacterium (assembly GCA_039033955.1). Lineage (GTDB taxonomy): Bacteria > Pseudomonadota > Alphaproteobacteria > Caulobacterales > Hyphomonadaceae > CALLCD01. The sequence goes on along the minus strand of JBCCBQ010000006.1, from coordinate 86,840 downwards.
AGCCCCTTGAAACCCTCACTCAATCCCGTCTTCGCAAGGATGACCAACTAAGTGCAGTGCCAACCGCAAACAGGAGTCCGAGCGCGAGACATATAATAGACGACCAATAATCAAATGGTCGAAGGGCTCCACGCATAACGATCAGAGCCGGAAACAAAAGAAGGCCGCGGACAACAAGAACAATTGCAATGGCTATGAGACCAGTGCGCAAAAGCGGCATACGAGGCAGAATTTTCAATGCCGACCACGCATACATCGCCCAACCAAAAACAATTGCGGCGATGATCAATGTTGTAATAGGCGCATAGAGCGTTCCAGCTTCAGCAGACGCTACGATGTCCGGCGGCGCACCGAGGCTGGCATAGGCATCAGGGCCTGCGAATATAGCCCAGACATGAGTAAGTGACGCTGCGACGGAGCCAACCGCAGCCAAGTGAAGAAGGACGCTTGGTGCACGACTCATGTTTGAGCCATCCCCTCCGCAATGTCCGCCAAATCCCTCGCGGCAGTAATCGTACCTGCCGATCTTGCGGCCTTAGCTCGACTGACAAGGTCGTCACCGTTTTGCAAACGCGCGGCAATCAGTTCGCCGACATGCTCAGCTACAAAATCATCTTCGGTAACGATGTCTGCTGCGCCGACGTCAGCGAGCGCCGCCGCGTTGGCCGTCTGGTGGTCATCCATAGCGATCTTCAAGGGAACCAGAATGGACGGCCGTCCGATTGCAGCAATCTCTGAAACCGTTCCGGCACCAGACCTTGCAATCACAAGATGAGCTCCGGCCAATCGCTCGGGCATGTCAGAAAAGAAGGGTTGAAGTTCTGCCTCAACATCAGCCGCCGCATACACAGACCTGACCTCGTCGACCTGTTCTTCCCTAACCTGCTGTATGACGCGGACCCGCGATCTCAAGTTATGCGGTAAGTGAGCGGCGATAGCTTTCGGGATAACCTCTCCCAGTATTCGGGCACCCTGGGAACCACCGGTGATGAACACCGTTAGCGCACCGTCAGTCGAAGGATATTCCGCACCCTGCAAAGCAGCGATGGGCGCGCGCACAGGATTTCCAATCGGTTTGTGGACGACACCGTCCGGCAGCCTATCAAGCCGTTGAAATCCACTCGCCACGACAGCCGCAGCCTTCGCAAACTGCCGGTTGACCCTGCCAAGAACTGCGTTCTGCTCGTGAATCAGAATAGGCGCGCCCTTGCGCCTTGCGGCAGACATCAAGGGAAATGCCGGATAGCCACCAAATCCCGCAATCAAAGACGGCTTGAGTTTCGTGATTAACTGGTCCGCCCGAGCCGCCCCTCGAGACAATTTCCAGACTGTTCCCGGCAACGTCCAGGGCTTACGAATATTAGGGCTCGCCGCCTGAACCTCCTCTTTCCAGTCAGCTGGAAATTTATCAGCATACCGAATACCGCGCACGTCGGAGACAAGCCCAACAGACCAGCCGCGCCCACGCAATTCGTCTGCAAATGCCGCCGCCGGAAACATATGACCGCCTGTCCCGCCTGCCCCGATAATGACGAGAGGCTTTGAAACATCGCGGTCAGGCATAGGCACTCCGAAATCTGAGGCGCGCACCTTTCCGCCTCACAAGCGCAAGGGCGAGACCAAGTGTTAGCGCCGTGCCGAGGAGTGACGATCCGCCGGACGATACAAATGGCAACGTCATCCCTTTGGGCGGGATCAGAGCGATATTCACAGCGATATTTATGGCTGCCTGAAGGCCAAAAAGGGCAAACAATCCGGTCGCAGCCGCGCGGGGGTATGGATCCTCAATCTGAGATGCAAGCAAAATTCCCCTGACCACGATAAAGCCGTAGAGAAGAAGGAGCCCCAGCGCAGCGACCAAACCAAATTCTTCAGAGAGGACCGCATAAATGAAATCGGCGTGGGCATCGGGTAGCGCCGACTTGATCGTGCCCTCCCCTGGGCCGACGCCGAACATCCCTCCGTTTGCGATGGCCTTCATGGCGACATCGATCTGATAGGTATCGTAGTCAGTCGGAGAAACAAAACTGTGAATTCGATAACGAACGTGGGGCAACGTCAAATACAATACCCCAGACAAAGCGATGCCGCCGCTGAAAAACCCGGCCGCCCAACGCCACGGTAATCCTGACACGAAAAATGTCGTAACGAATGTGGCGCTCAGGAGAAAAGCCTGACCTACGTCAGGTTGCAGCAGAAGAAGTCCAAGCGTCGCTCCGTAGAGACAGAAGGAAATAATCGCCCACGGCCCCTGGGGAAACAGCGCCCGCTGCGCCAACAACCAACCGGTAAGGACGATAAGGGCCGGCTTGACCAGCTCCGAGGGCTGCAGCGAGAAACCAGCAAAGCGCAACCAACGCTGCGCCCCTTTGGTTTCATATCCAAATAGCAACACGCCAGCCATAAGAGTAAAAGCACCGAGGAACACGACCGCGCTCCAGCGGCGCACCCACACGGCGTCCAGAACCGAGTTGCCGACCAGCATTATTGTCGCCGCGGCCACGAAGAATGTCTGCCGATAGACGAAATGATAAGGATCATCGAAGCCCATGCGGGCAGCCGCTGGAGGGCCTGCGGACAGCGACAGAAGAAGACCGAAGCCCATCAGGACCCAGCAGGCCGCCATCATTGGCCAGTCCACAGTCCGCCACCACTCAGCAACGGCCGAACGGTCGGACCGATCGAAGCTGGTCATGCGCTTTCCATCGCAAACGTCCCATCAACGAGACTGGACACTATGGATTTGAAAGCATCGCCTCGCGCTTCAAAATCCTTGAACTGATCAAAGCTCGCGCAGGCTGGGGAAAGCAGAACAACAGGATTGGATTCGCCGCTCTGCTGCGCATCACGCAACGCAGTCCGCACGGCGTTTTCAAGGGTGCCGCATTTCTCAGCGGGAGCTTTGTCCTTCAGCGTGCGTGCAAAACTGTCCTGTGCCTCTCCGATCAGATAGGCTTTAGCGATACGCGGGAAGAGCGGAGCAAGATCGCCAATACCGTCGGACTTCGCTTGACCCCCGGCAATCCAATACACTTTCGGATAGGCCTTTAACGCCTGCTCAGCCGCCTGCGCATTGGTTGCCTTGGAGTCATTTATAAAGCGAACACCGTCAATCGTCCCGGCAAGTTCGAGCCGGTGAGGCAAACCGGGAAAGGTCTCAATGGCCTGCATGATGACACCAGGCTCGACACCCAGCACGCGGCAGACGGCGAACGCAGCCGCAGCGTTCTGATGGTTGTGCCGGCCAGGCAACGCAGCCGCTGGACGCAGATCGCCTGCAAGCATGGCTTTCCCGAGCAGGCTGGAATACAGCCGCCCATCAATGGCGCTAATGCCGCGACCAAGCGCATAATCGGAAGAGACCTGAATAACCCGCTGATTGGCCTTCCCGGCAAGGCTCATCGAAACAGCCTGTGTGTGCAAATCGTCAACGCCGACAACCGCAAAATCAGACGAGGTTTGATTCTGGAAGATCCGTTTCTTGGCATCGAGATAACCGGTCAAACCACCATGGCGGTCCAAATGGTCCGGCGAGAAATTGAGAAAAACGCTGACATCACAGTGGAGGCTTTTGACAAGATCAAGCTGATAGGAGGATAGCTCAAGCACGTAAATGGCGTTGGCATGTAGCGGTGCCATATCGAGCACGCCCGTTCCGATATTTCCGCCGACGCGCGCGTCTCGACCAGCCTCTTTTAGGATATGACCAATCAAAGCTGTCGTCGTGGACTTACCATTCGTCCCTGTGATGCCAACCACTTTCGGGCGAGCACGCTCCGGCAATGCCTGAACGGCGCGAGCGAAGAGCTCCATGTCCCCAACCACAGGCACACCGGTCATCTCTGCCATGCGGACAATACGATGGGGCTGGGGAAATTTGTAAGGCACACCCGGCGAAAGGACGAGAGCGGCGAAGCTCTGCCAGTCGCGCTTGTTGATATCAGAAAGCGTTATCCCTTCGGCCTCGGCTTTGGCACGTGTCTTCTCATTATCGTCCCACGCATGCACACGGGCATCGCCCGCCACCAATGCTTTGGCGGCGCTAAGACCTGTACGGCCCAATCCGAATACAGCGACGTCGCGCCCGGAATATTCCGTAATGGGGATCATAGTGCGGGACCGGTTACCTCAACTTCAGGGTTGCAAGTCCTGCAAGGGCAAACAGGACAGAGAGGATCCAGAACCGCACTACGACCCGAGTTTCGGGCCACCCTTTTTTCTGGAAATGATGATGGAGAGGAGCCATCGCGAAGATACGCTTACCCTCCCCTGTCAGACGCCGGGTCAGCTTGAAATAGCCAACCTGCATCATGACCGATAATGCTTCGAGCACGAACAATCCGCCAATAATCACGAGCGCAAATTCGTGTTTGACGGCAACGGCAACAACGCCAAGCATACCCCCGAGGCCGAGCGAACCTGTATCGCCCATAAAGACGCGCGCGGGATACGTATTGTACCAGAGGAAACCCATACCGGCTCCCATCATGGCCCCGAGAATAATGGCCATCTCGCCCGAGCCCGGCGTGAACTGGATGCCGAGATAATTCGCGAAGAGAAAGTTCCCTGTCAGATAAGCGATCAGTGCATAGGCACCGGCAGCAAACATCATGGGAACGATGGCAAGGCCGTCGAGACCGTCAGTAAAATTCACAGCGTTTGCGGACCCGACGACGACAATCATACCAAAGAGAATGAAGAGGCCGCCCAGCGGGAAAAAATAGTCATTCACAAACGGAACAGCGACGCCGCCGGAGAAATTCTGATCATTTGGAGCAACGCTTGTTTCCGGAGCGAGTTCCGCAATGGTCTGCGCAAGACCATTTAAAGATCCCCATTCAGCATGACCTAGTGGCGTATGCGCACCGTGAAGTCCCATGATGAAGGCACAGGCAAGACCGGCAACGACAAACTCAACCAACAGCCGGACTTTGGCGGAAACGCCAGCATCGGTCTGCTTTGTCACTTTGGCGTAATCGTCAAAGAAGCCGAGCACGGCGAAAGTTACGGTCACAAACAAAACGGTCCAGATGTACGGGTTGGACAGGTCTGCCCAGATCACAGTTCCGGCAAACAGGCCAAGCCATATGATGAAACCACCCATGGTCGGCGTGCCCTGCTTGGCAAGTTGGGCCTCAAGCGACAGGTCACGGATCGGCTGTCCTTTCCCCTGGCGCGCACGCAGCGCATCGATGACCGGCCCGCCAAAAAACGCCGACAAACCGAACGCCGTGACGATCGCCGCGCCCGTACGGAACGTGATGTAATTTAGGAGATTGAAGAGTCCGTCATCGCTGACGAACAGCAGATACAACATTATAGACCCCTTGCAGCGTTTTCTGCGCCGCTTTCCATCACCGTTTCGTCTGTACTCGCGCTCCATTGGCGCAAAGCATCTGCGAAGGATCCCATCCCGGAGTTATTCGACCCTTTGATCAAGAGCGTATCTCCATCACGAAGTGAGTTTTTCACCTCTTCCAGCAGGTCTTTGGCATTGACGGCCCAGTGTTTCTGAATCGTACCGGGCAACGCATCGGCCAGTGCTTGCATGTCTTCACCAGAGAGCCACGCGGCCTCGGCCCCTGAATTCATTACATCTTCCGAAAGACCCGCATGCATAGCTGACGAATCCGGGCCGAGTTCGCCCATCGCTCCAAGCGCCACGAGCCTACGTTTTGCAGGGCGAGATGACAAAGACGTGAGCGCCGCTCGCATGCTGGTCGGATTTGCGTTGTATGCATCATCAACCAAGGTGAAGCGCCCACCGGACGGTAGGGCATGTTCCTCCACCTGCCCTCGACCGGGTGGCGGTGTGAATCCCGCCAACGCTTCGGCGGACTCCTCTGCAGCGAGTTTGGCTATTGCAACACTGGCCAGCAAAGACGCCGCCGCATTAATGGCCCAGTGCATTCCACCAGCTTGCAACGGCAAAGACACGACCGTGCCCATGACATCGATGGAGGCTTTGGCACCGTGGCCATCCACCTCATAGCTGAGCACACGGGCGTCGCGACCAGCCTCAGTTCCGAACGTCAGAATTTCGGCATCACTTTCCGCTTCGAGCGCACGCTGCTTGAGCAATTCGAAGAAGTCATCCTCGCCGGGAAGAATTGCCGCTCCGCCCGACTCCAGGCCAGCAAATATGCCCGACTTCTCCTCTGCGACACCTTCAATCGTGCCGACACCTTCGAGGTGCACAGCCGCAATCTTTGTGATGATTGCCGCATGAGGTCGCACCATCCGACTACGCGGCGCAATCTCGCCCGGTGTCGACATGCCGATCTCGAACACAGCGCGTTCGGTCTCCTGTGGCATGCGCGCAAGTGTTAGCGGCACACCCCAATGATTATTGAAGCTTTTCTCCGGCCAATGGCTGCGGCCATGGGCGCGAAAAATCTGGGCCAGCATCTCTTTAACGCTGGTTTTCCCAACAGACCCCGTGACAGCGACGCGAACCGCTTCGGAGCGAGCTCGGGCGGCAATGCCCATGGCTTCGAGCGCGGGCAGAACGCTCTCCACCATGAGCACAGGGCCACCAACACCCTGAACGGGTTGAGAAACCAAAGCAGCTGATGCACCAGCCTCGAAAGCCTGACGCACAAAATCGTGGCCATCGCGCACATCTTTTAGAGCAACGAACAGGTCGCCCGGCTGCAATGTGCGTGTATCTATGGAGATGCCGGACGCAAGCCAGCTCGCTGACGTTTTCCCGCCAGTTGCCGTCGCCGCATCAGCCGATGTCCAGAGATATTCAGTCATGCGGCCGCCTCCAGCGCTTTGAGGGCGGTTTCCTGATCAGAAAATGGCAAAATCGTGTCGCCGACAATCTGACCTGTCTCATGACCTTTGCCAGCGATCAGCAAAGTGTCACCCGCAGTAAGGCGGCGGACACCTTCCATAATGGCGTCACCGCGGTCACCTATGTCATCCGCGCCATTGGCGGCAGCAAGAATGGCCTGGCGAATCCCGGTCGGATCTTCGGTGCGCGGATTGTCATCGGTTACGATAATTTCATCCGCATGGCGGGCCGCCACCTCGCCCATGAGCGGGCGCTTATAGGGATCGCGATCACCGCCAGCGCCAAATACCAGGACCAGTTTTCCCGCTGTGTGAGGTCGTGCCGCGCGAAGAAGCGTATCGAGACCATCGGGTGTGTGGGCGTAATCGACAAAGACCCCAGCACCATCGCCCGTCTCCCCGACGAACTCCATCCGACCTTTTACAGGTTCAAGAGCGGTCATACCTCTTGCAACATCAGTAAAACTGTCACCGAGGGCCAGCGCAAGACCCGCCGCCGTCAGAGAATTCAACGCCTGAAACTCGCCGATAAGAGGAAGGTCGATCTCTGCGTCCTCTCCCCGCCAGCTTAGAAACAGCTTCTGGCTTGTCGCTTTTGGCATAAGTTCAGAGATCTTCAGATCTGCGCCGCGCCAGCCGACGGAAACGACCTCAAGCCCAGCAGCTCTAGCAGCATCTTCAAAAGCAGCTTTCTCGTCGCTGTCGGCATTTATGACGACCGGCGCACCCTTAGGCAAAAGCTCCGTGAAGAGACGAAGCTTGGCTGCCCTATAGTCCTCAAAAGTTGGATGATAATCGAGGTGATCCTGCGTCAAGTTCGTGAACGCACCAGCAGCAAGCCGCACGCCGTCCAGGCGATACTGCACAAGACCATGGGAAGACGCCTCCATCGCAGCATGCGTAACGCCATCATTCGCGAGCGTTTGTAACGTCTCATGGATCGCAACCGGATCAGGCGTGGTGTGTCCGAGATCGATGGTGCCTCCCGGACCGATCGCACCAAGCGTTCCCATGCTCGCAGCCTTGCGACCGGACGCAGCCCAGATCTGCCGAAGGAAATCCACCGTGGAACTTTTCCCATTGGTGCCCGTGATCGCGACGATCGTTTCGGGCTGGCGCGGATAAAAGCGCGCAGCCGCTTCGGCCAAAGCAAGCCGGGGTTCCGACACCTCAATAGCTGCGACAGGCAAACCCGTCGGCAAATCATGACCAAGAACTGCGGTGGCACCCTGCTCGATTGCTTGAGGAATAAAGTCACGTCCGTCCGCTGCAACGCCCCTCAAAGCAGCAAAGACAAAACCCTGCTCCACTTTCCGGCTATCGGCAGTCATCCCAGTGATAGTAAGATGCTCGGATCCGTCCGGACACGTATCGAAAATATCGCCTAGCTTCACAGCGCTCTCCTCGTCGTAGAGGCGCGAGCATCCTGAGGACCCACGTCGAGCACAGGCGTAACACCGAGTAGCGGTGCTATGCGTTCAATCACCCGTCCGGCCGTCGGCGCAGCATTCAAAGCTGCGGTCGCACCTTCGCCCTCTCCCGCCCGGGGATCATCCAGAACGATCAATACGACATATTCAGGGCTGCTTGCGGGAAACAGGGCAGCGAAGCTGGTGATGTTTCGATCGACAGCATAGCCTCCAGGGATCGGCTTTTCAGCCGTCCCGGTCTTTCCTGCCACCTGAAAACCGGGAACATCAGCACGGGTGCCGGTTCCCTCAACCACGGTTGCGCGCAACATACCCCGCACCTGCTCAGCGGCTTCGACCGACATAACGCGCCGGGGAAGGTCAGCCTCATCAGGTTTTTCTGTTGGTTCCGTTTCACGCATACGAAGCGGCGGCACCTCACCATCATTAGCGAAGGCAAGAAACGCGTGCGCAAAGGCGAGCGGCGAAACCGCCATCCCATGACCATAGCTAATGGTCACCTCTTCCAGCTCGCCCCAATATTCCGGCAGCAACGGCGCAGCTGACACGCCGAAATCGACCGGTGCACGATCAAAAAGCCCGTAACGTCCGAACGCATCACGCAACGGCCCGCCGCCTGTCTTCTGGGCAATTTGAACAGTGCCGATGTTAGAGCTTTCCGCCACGATGTCGGATACCGACTCATTGGCGGTGCCGCGATGGGTGTCCGTTATGGCCTTTCCAGCCACAACAACGGGACTGCGCACATCAAACCGGTCATCGACACCAATTGTCCCTGCCTCAAGAGCGGCAGACACTGTGAACGGCTTGAAGATAGAGCCAAGTTCGAAAACCGCACCGGAGACCCTATTCAGACGCTGATCATTGCTTGCAAGCTCGGGACGGTTGGGATCATAAGCCGGCCAACTGGCAAAGCCGCGTATGTCTCCGCTCGCCGCTTCGATCACCAGCCCAGCAGCCCCTTCTATGTCAAACTCCTCAGCCGCCCTGCTGAGCTCCTGCTCGAGCGCGAATTGCACACCGGAATCGATGGTCAGACGAAGAGGCTCATCAGCTTTGGCGAGCTCGGCCTCGAATGCACGCTCCACCCCCATGCGGCCGACGCCATCCACATCAACATGCCCAAGTAAGTGGCCTGCCTGTGACCCTCGCGGATACACACGGTGGCTCTCGCGGCGAAAACTAAGGCCCTCCAAGCCAAGATCAAAGACAGCTTGCATCTGGCGGGGTGTCAGTCCCCGCTCGACCCACTCGAAACGACGCTCCCGATTGCTGAGACGACGCGCGAGTTCCTGACGATCGGTAATCGGCAATATCTCGGCAAGCTGGTTGACCAGCTCATCCGGATTCCAAACCGCTCGCGGATCGGCAACAAGAGAATAAGCTGTCACCGACGTCGCCAGAAGCTCGCCATTGCGGTCGACGATATCCGCGCGCTCCGCACCCTGATCGATGCCACTTACGAAAACCGCCGTCTGCCCGTCGTCATTCAGCGCAACCTGAACGCCGCGCAAACCAAGCAAGACGAAGACGCCAGCAAGTGCGCACGCAACCAAAGCAGCTCGCGAAATCCCCGCGAGCCCGATATGCCCCTGATCGGAATTCATTGGACGGTGCCGGCCTCCTCTACCTCTCGCACCGCGCTGCGATCGCTGACTGGCTCTCCGACCAGCACGTCGAGATTGAATTCAGTTGCAATTTGATTGGCGCGAGCTGGGCCCATCCCAAGCTTCTCGCGCGCATACTCTTCAATCCACTCTCGCCGGCTCATATGGGCAAGCTCGGCTTCCAGAAGCGCTTTCTGCCGATAGGCTTCTGCGATCTTCGCTTCCAGACGAACGATTTCGGCACTCGATTGCCGCGCACCGTCCTTGGCGCGATAAAGCCCGACCACGAGAAGCATCGCGACGAGCAATCCAAACAGAAAAGCATTGCGGCTCATCTAGTTGACCTCCAATTCGCTCAATGCGGGCAAGCGAATACCGTCCCAGGCTTCACCACCCCACGGCTGCGCAGAGGTTCGGCGGGCCGCACGCAATCTGGCCGAACGCGATCGAGGGTTAATCGCCACCTCTTCAGCGCTTGCCATCAATGCGCGCCGGGTTACCAACTCAAAGCTAGGACTGGCACCCTTAAGTCGCTCTGGCGCATGCCGGGATCCACCGGACACAATACCCGACCGATGCCGCATGAAGGATTTTACGATACGGTCTTCAAGCGAATGAAAGGTTACGATTACAAGGCGACCGCCCGCCTTCAAAAGACTCTCGGCAGCGACCAAGGCGCGACCAAGCTCACCAAGCTCATCGTTGATAAACATGCGTATGGCCTGGAAGACTTTCGTTGCCGGATGGATTTTCGCGCCGCGGCGACCACCAACAGCCTCATCCACCGCCTCCGCTAAATCCACTGTCGTTTCAAACGGTCGCTGGGCCCTGCGCTCAACAATTCGTTTTGCCACCCGGCGGGACCTCTGCTCCTCGCCGAGCCGATAAAAAATGTCGGCAAGATCGCGCTCGCCCATATGATTTACGACATCAGCAGCGGTCGGCCCAGATTGGCCCATACGCATATCGAGCGGCCCTTCCTGCTGAAAGGAGAACCCCCGATCGGCTTGGTCGAGATGAAAGGACGAGACTCCAATGTCGAGCACCACGCCATCGACGGCATCGACGCCAACATCGCGGGCAAGCTCGTCAAGCCGACCGAACTGACCAAAAAGTGGTGCGAAACGTCGCTCCTCTTTCGCCAGCGCTTCCGCACGCTTGATAGCGTCCAAATCCCGGTCGATAGCGAGCACACGGCAATCAGCTGCTTCAAGTATGGCTCGAGAATACCCTCCGGCACCAAATGTACCGTCGAGCAGCGTCTCACCATCCGCAGGGTTCAGAGTGTCCAGGACCTCCGCAAGCATGACAGGATTATGCCCGCTCGACTGAGCCATTAGCTCTCCTCCGCCGACCTTAGACCACCCGGTAGAGCACCCGACGCAAGCGCCGCCTGGAACGGCTCATCCAGCGCCTCCATACTCTCCCGCGCCAGCGCCACCATTTGCGAGTCATAAGCGTCGTACTGATCCGGGCTCCAGATACGAAAACGATCGACCGCACCGACGAATTTGACCGCCTTGGTGATACCAGCGGCATCCAACATCGCTTCAGGGATTTTGATGCGGCCCGGCTCATCCATCTTTAGCTGAACGCTCCGTCCAAAGACGGCGTGAGCAATTGCTTCGCGGGCGCGATTACTTGGCTGCATCTGCGCAAGAATGGACTTGTAGTAATCCTGCAGCTCGTCGCCGCCAGCCTCAAGGCATACTTTTCCATCGAACGCCGGCCAGACATGGACATGGCTCGCTCCACCAAGCGCCGCACGAAACGGTGCGGGGATGGATACCCGACCTTTCGCATCAATTGCGCTTTCATGGTTCGACGAGAACACCAGCCTAGCCCCTTGTTCATGTCAGCCTCCTTATGGGCTAACTATGCTATAGTTTGGGCTATCATAGGAAGAACTGGGATGCCATGGGTTGGCGGGATTATTCGCCTTCTCCACAAGTTCATGTTAACGGAACATTACTGGGACATAAGGCGAATATTTCAGAACATCAAAAAACGTGATCGCGTGGTGAATTTCCTAAATTTCTGTTTTGCATAGCATTTTTTGGTGACGACGTCGGAATCGATACGCTTGGTTATCGAACTGCACAATTTTGGCGTGACCGGAATTCGCAAACGATGGAAGGGTGTCACCGTCGCCCGCCCTTTGCCCTCAGGATGGATTTGAACTCGCAAATTAACGCGGCAGCGACAGCCTGCCGCCATTTACAAGTCGATATCGTTTTACGATAGATGGCCGACAAAGATATTCGGAGAGTCCCCATGCGTTCGTTGCTAACTGCACTTCTTGCCTCCACGGCCCTGATTGCCTGTGGTGGCCAAAGTGACCGCACCGCTGATACCAACGCCACGACGTCATCTGAGCTTGAGGCCGCCAGCGAGACCGAACAAATCAACGCTTGGTTTGAAGAACAGTTTGAAGCGCAAATCGCTTTCAGTCCTATCCAGCAAACCTTTCTCGGACGCACGACAGACCTCGACAAAATAGATGACTTCTCGGTCGAAGCAGAGGAGATGCAACTGGACTGGCAGCGCGCAAGCGTCGCCGAGATGAAAGCGAGCTTCGACTATGAAGCGCTCACACCCGAAGCGCAGACGTCATATGATATCTGGGCGTATCAGTTGGAGCAGGCAGAAGCCGCCGCACAATTCAGAAGTAATGGCTATATCTTCGAGCAGATGCAGGCCGTTCACTCATTCTTTCCGCAGCTTTTGATCTCATTCCACCCAGCGGGATCATACGACCAGCTTCAGGCTTATGTGTCTCGAATCGACGAGTCGAGCCGGGCAATCGATCAGCTGATTGTAAGATCGAAAGCGAACGCTGAGACGGGTGTCCGACCCCCTCGCTTCGCTTTCGAGCAAGTCATTGCGGAAGCCAACAAGATCATCACCGGCGCCCCCTTCGATGACGGGGATCCAAGTGATATCTGGAAAGACTTCACTGGAAAGGTTCAGTCACTGCTGAATGCAGAAACGGTCACGCAGGAACAGGCAGACACACTTCTCGCTGACGGTGAAGCTGCACTCACTGAGAGATGGCAACCGGCATATGAGCGCCTGATCGCCTGGCAGGAAGAAGACATAATCAACGCACCGGAACAGACAACCGGAATTGGTGCCCTGCCGAATGGCATCGCTTACTATAATGAACGACTGGCAAATCAAACGACGACGAGCCTGACAGCAGACGAGATACACGAGATCGGTCTCGCTGAAGTCGCACGCCTTCGAGCCGACATGGAAGCGATCAAGGAAGCTGAAGGTTTCGAGGGAACATTGAAGGAGTACTTCAACTATCTTCGCGACAGTAAGGAAGACGAAACCCTCTACTTCGCGAACACAGACGAAGGTCGCCAAGGCTATATCGATGATGCCACCGCTGCCATCGACAATATCAAGAGCAAGCTTCCGGAATACTTCGGATTGTTACCCAAAGCAGATCTGGTCGTAAAACGGGTCGAGGCTTTCCGTGAGCAGGACGGTGCCGCCCAGCACTACTTCCCTCCAACCCCTGACGGAACGCGACCCGGCGTCTATTACGCGCACCTCTCTGACATGAAAGCGATGCCAAAGCGGGAGCTTGAGGTGATCGCCTACCACGAGGGACTGCCCGGTCATCACATGCAAATTGCGATTGCGCAGGAGCTCGAAGGCATCCCAACCTTCCGCACACAGACAGGGTTCACTGCCTATGTCGAGGGGTGGGCACTTTATTCCGAATTTCTGGCAACCGAGATACCAGGAACCTATGAGGACAACTTATCGAAGTTCGGCCGACTTGGCTCCGAAATCTGGCGCGCCATTCGTCTGGTCGTAGATACCGGCCTACATTCTAAAGGGTGGACCGAGGACCAGGCCCTCGCCTACTTCCTCGACAATGCTGCCGCACCGGAAACACAAGCTCGATCGGAGGTCCGCCGATATATGGTTCTGCCAGGGCAAGCCACAAGCTACAAAATCGGTATGCTCAAAATCCAGGAACTCCGCAGGGACGCCGAAGCCGAACTTGGAGATGCCTTCGATATAAAGGCCTTCCATGACACCGTTCTCGGTGGTGGTGCTGTCCCGCTGGACATCCTTGAAACTCGCGTCGATCGCTGGGTCACAGAAACCAAAGATAGCTAGTTCTAAACCGGCTCCACGCCATTCGCCCTTTCTAAGAAGGACTTATAGTCAGCCCTGGAAAGTCGATTGAACATGCGGAGCCGGCAACCCAACGCCCCATCCATAAGAAAAAATAGGCATTGAAGGTGGCAAACGCGCTATTTTTATTGACCCCGTTCCACCAGCCGTCCACGCTGATTGACGCATGACAGAGCGATCGCGCCTCTCCTTGTCACGGATCACGGCCTATTGCTTGCCGGCAATACCGCTATCGGCACTATCTCTACCTCTGTCGGTGTTCATTCCTCCGCTCTACGCAGAGCACACATCCCTCAGCTTGAACCTCATCGGCACACTCTTCTTTGCAACGCGAATAGTCGACGTCTTCACAGACCCGGGTTTTGGTCTTTTCGCCGATCGAACACGACCGGCAATGGGACGCAGGCGGTTCTGGATGCTGGCATCGCTTCCCCTGCTCATGCTTTCGGTTTGGATGCTGTTTAATCCTCCTGAGAGTGCAGGCTGGCTATACCTGACCGTGTGGCTGACACTCGTCTATTTTGGATACACGATGTCCTTCATCTCCCACCTAGCTTGGGGGGCAGAACTGTCAGGGCTGTACGATGACAGGTCTCGCGTGCTTGGCTTTCGTCAGATTGCAGTAAATGGCGGCATGCTGACGGTGCTGGTACTGCCAGCGATATTCGGTCTGGATGAAGATAGCGTGGCAAGGGCGACAGCTATGAGCGTCTACGTTCTGATAAGCTTGCCAATCACAGTGTTTATAGCAGCTGCGTTCGCGCCAGACCCTCAACCGGAGGAGATCAGCGAAAATCCACCAGCCCTGCGAGACATATTCAACGATCTTTCCAATAATCCATATCTCGGCCGACTGCTCCTAGCCGAGTTCTGTCTCGCCTGTGCTCTGGCAATAACGGGCAGCCTGTTCGTGTGGTTCTCCGAGGACGTTCTGTTGACAGGAGACGCAACCAGTTTCGTTCTTCTGGCCTATTTTGGCGCGGCTGTTGTGTCCATGCCGCTCTGGATCTGGGTCGCGAAGCGCTACGAAAAACACATAGCCTTCAGTGTCGCCATGATCTACGGCGCGATGACGTTAGGAAGCTACATATTCCTGCCCCCAGGAAATCTCGGTCTCGCTCTGTTTGGAACGGTACTCTACGGCTTGGCTTTCGGAGCTGGAATATTTTTGGCGCGAGCGATACTTGCGGACATCGCCGACCATGATGCTCTCAGCAATGGCGAGCGTCGTATGTCGGTCTTCTTTTCCACATTGACCCTTACAGCGAAAATTGGGGCCGCTGCGGGCCCTTTCATTGCCTATAATATTCTTGGCTGGGCAGGCTACGATCCGAACCTCCCACCGACACCCGAAGGGACGATGTGGCTCACAGTGATGTTTATTGTCGGGCCGTCGCTGTTTTTGCTGGCGGGTGGTTTGCTAATCAGCCGGCACAAGCTGACGCGTTCCGTACACGACGATATTCGTCAACAACTCGAAAAGGCAGAAGCTGCGGCTCAAGTGGAATCGGTCACGGAACCTGCAGCGACCTGAAAACAGCCGAGGCTCGTCTAAGACTTTGTAGCTGAAGCGGCTGGAACAGGATCGGCCAAATCTTCGGTGCCGTCGATGTCCACTTTTGTCTGGCTTTTGCCGCGACGCTCCTCGCCGTTCCAGTCTGTTGACCTGCGCAATGCCAGGCTTTTCAAATAATCAGGTTGCAGATGACCCGCCCAGAAAAACACCCTCAGCTTTCGGTGCTTCGTTCTCTGGACAATCCTCGCCAGCGCCCTTGTCTGCCCAGCGTCCATAAGCCCGACTCAAAAAGCCCGCCGTAAAGCCGTGCAGGACGATGCTCATCAATACGGTAATGGCGACGATTGTCTTGATCAGTTCTGCTGACTCGACACCGAGATCTTCCAGAACCAGCAAGGCAAACAGAAGGGAGGCAAGTCCTCTCGGTCCGAACCAACCGAGAAAACCAAGCGTCGGCAGTTGAAGTTTCAGACCCGTCATCGCAAGCGCCACCGGAACCATTCGGACAAAGGTCAAACTTGCCAGTCCATACAGTAGGATTTCCGGAGTAACCGCCTCTAACGCATGCGGAAGAATGGCGAGTCCAAACAATAGGAAAGTCAGCTGTGAAAGGACCTCACTCTCCGTCTCGGTAAACTCGTGGAGAAAGTGAGAATAATCGACGCGCAAATTGCCATAGACCAGCCCGCAAACAAAAGCCGCGATAAGCCCATTGCCGCCAACCTGCTCAGCCGCAGCGAAGGCGACCAGAGCCAGCGCCATAGCTGCAACGCCCTGATATGTCGGAGTGATCCAGTTCCGGCTGGACGCTAGACCAATCAACTGTCCACCAATCCATCCGGCAAGTATGCCGGCCAAAGGTCCAAGCGAGAGCTGCAGGGCAAGGAAAACCAGCCAATTCACTTCGCCCGTTTGGTGGGAGAGATTTAGAAAGCAGGCAAAAAACAGAACCGCTGGAAGAGATATGCCGTCATTGAGGCCACTCTCGACATTGAGGCTTTGCCGGATCCGCAATGGGATCGACTTCTCGGCCAAGACGGATGCGCCAAGCGCGGCATCAGTGGGCGCAAGTATGGCCGCGATCAACGCAGCCTCTACCCAGATGACATCGGTTAGAATGAGCTTTCCCGTTACCGCGCCGAACGCAATGGTGAGCGGCAAACCAAAAATGAGTAGCCGCATAGGGATCGACCGGAACCGCAGAAGCGACGATGCGGAAATTCGGGACGCATCCGCCGCGAGAATAAGCACTAGCGTCAACTCCGCGACCGTATGCAGAGCGGACTCCGAGATCGGCTCGGCATAGCTATTCATCGCCTGGAGGCAGTAGGCAATCGCGAGACCAGCGCCGGTAAAAAGCATCGGTGCTGTTAGAATGGATCCCTCGATACGGCGCGATAGCAGCGCGAAGACGAAAAAAATCGCCCCAAGGACAAGGAAATAGTCGATTTCCACAATGGCCTCCAATTACACTCATTAAGGCTTAAAGTGCGTGTATCAGGTCAGCAAGCCGAATTCCGGTCGGACATCCCATATCTTGGAAACGATGCTGCACCGTGCGAAAATCTGAATCTGGAAGGAGATTTCGGCCATGACTGCGTCCGCCCACCTCAAAACACTTGAGCAGCGCCTTCTTTGGCTCTCATCCTGGATCGTCCACAATGCGAACCATCTAAGAGAGAAGAACGACGGTGATGTAAAAGTGGGCGGGCACCAGGCCTCCTGCGCGTCCATGGTATCGATCATGACAGCGCTCTATTTCCATGTTCTGAAACCGGAAGACCGGGTGGCCGTAAAGCCTCACGCTTCCCCTGTCTTCCACGCCATGCAATATCTGATGGGCAACCAGACACGCGAGAAGCTCGAGAACTTTCGAGGCCTCGGCGGTGCGCAATCCTATCCCAGTCGAACCAAGGACGTAGACGATGTCGACTTCTCAACGGGTTCGGTTGGGCTTGGTGTCGCAATCACAGCCTTTGCCTCAATTGTTCAGGACTATCTTGCGGCGAAAAACTGGTCGCAGGACAAAACGCTCGGCCGGATGATTGCCCTTGTCGGCGATGCAGAGCTCGATGAGGGAAACGTTTATGAAGCCCTCCAGGAAGGCTGGAAGCACGACCTTCGCAACACGTGGTGGATCATCGACTACAACCGTCAGAGCCTGGACGGTGTAGTTCACGAGGGCCTCTGGGAAAAGATCGAAGCGATCTTCAGCGCGTTTGGTTGGCGGACTGTCGTCCTCCGCCATGGGGTGCTGCAACGGGCGGCCTTTGAAGAGCCAGGCGGGGAAACCCTGAGAGCTTGGATTCAATCCTGTCCGAACGCAGACTATTCAGCCCTAACCTATCAGGGCGGCGCAGCCTGGCGCGCCCGACTTATGGATGACCTCGGAGATCAGGGCGACGTCACTGTTCTCCTGGACAAAAGGACGGATGAAGAGCTTGCGGCCCTTATGAACAATCTGGGCGGCCAGTGCATACAAACACTGACCGAAGCCTTCGATAGCATCAATGACGATCAGCCCACGGTTTTTCTTGCCTATACGATCAAAGGTTGGGGAACACCCCTTGCGGGCCACAAGGACAACCATTCTGGTCTTATGACCAAAGCCCAGATGGCGGAGTTCCAGTCGATGATGGCCGTTCCCGAGGGCGATGAATGGGCTCCCTATGCCGGGGTGGACAATGAAAGCGAGCTCAAAGCGTTCTTGAGCGACGTTGCCTTCTTCAAACCTGGACCCAGGCGGTACACAGCACCTGTCCTCGCTTCTTCCGGCCCCGTATTTATCGACGATAGAACACTTTCAACCCAGGCCGGGTTCGGCAAGATTCTTGATGCTCTTGCAAAATCAGACGCCCCCCTCGCCGATAGAATCCTCACGACATCGCCTGACGTGACAGTTTCAACCAATCTCGGACCATGGGTAAACCGCAGAAGCCTGTTCGCGCGGGAAACCAAATCAGATGTATTCCGTGATCAGAGAATTCCGTCCGCCCAGAAATGGATTTTTTCACCCGAAGGGCAGCACATTGAACTCGGAATTGCCGAGATGAATCTGTTCTTGTTGCTGGGGGCAGCGGGCCTTTCCCATTCTCTGTTCGGCGAGCGAATTATCCCTATCGGAACGGTGTACGACCCCTTCGTCGCCCGCGGCCTCGATGCCCTGAATTATGCCTGCTACCAGGATGCGAGATTTATCATCGCTGGCACACCGTCCGGCGTAACCCTCGCACCCGAGGGCGGTGCTCATCAGTCTATAGGGGCCCAACTGATTGGTATGAGCCAGGATGGCCTCGTATCTTTTGAACCAGCCTATCTGGACGAACTTTCCATCATTATGGATTGGGCTTTCGATTATCTGCAGCGGAATGGCGAGGGCGATCCCGACGAGCGGACCTGGCTGCGAGATGAGACAGGCGGCTCGGTCTATCTGCGCTTGACCACCCGCCCTCTTGAACAGCTCGGTTTGAAAGCACGCGATGACGACGATTTCGTTCGCGGGGTTATTGATGGAGCCTACTGGCTTCGGAAACCCGGCCCGAATTGCGAGGTCGTCATCGCTTATCAAGGATGTGTCGCGCCTGAGGCCATCGAAGCTGCGGGTCGCATTGGCAATGATCGGCGCGACATCGGGGTCCTCTCGGTCACGTCAGCCGATCGACTGAACTCAGGCTGGACGGCAGCGCGGCGTGCAAGAGCCCGTGGCCAATCAGAAGCCAAAAGTCAGATTGAACGCCTGATGGCCGAGGTATCTCGCAACGCGATCTTGATAACAGTGACAGATGGCCACCCCGCCACACTGGCCTGGATCGGAAGCGTGATGGGCCACCAAACCGCACCTCTCGGCGTGGAGCACTTTGGGCAAACCGGCACAATCGCTGATCTCTATGAGCACTTCATGATTGACGCCGATGCAATCGTAGCTGCCGCCAACCATCTCTCCGCGGGACGCACAATCAAACTCTCCGTAGTCTGAGCGTTCGCAAGCACGTTTCAGTCTGCTGAGGAAGACGCTAGAGCGTCTCTGACGAATTGGAGCCAGTCATCCTCTTCCGACAGGATGAGTTCTTGCGCCTTAGGGTGTGTGCTCCCTACAAAAACCAGATATCTGCCGCCAATATAAAGAGCCGATGCACGCCCAGGCTGGTCCAGGGTCCGTCTTCCCAAGCTCGCATCTGTCCAGAACTCGTCTCTCGAGTGTCCATCGAAATCAACGGGTGGAACATCTGCCGCCGTAAGGACGTCTGCAACAACGTATAGGTTCTGAGCGCGGTGCCCTTTTAACACCTCTACGGCACGAAGCCTCGCAAGATTGCCGAAAAGGGAAATTTGCTCTTCGGTACCACCAGAGGAACGAACACGTTGTTCGGCATTGGCGCGATCAAGCGACGCACCGCCTCTGCGGGCTGCTACGTTTGTCGCCTGACGCGAGAATGGAACGCTCTCGGCCAGCACAATTGTATCAGTTTCATCTATCAGCGCCCGTAGGTCGATGTAATCGAGACCGCCAGTATCAGCTGATGTAGCCCCGCCAAACGCAGCCCAAAGGTAGAAGGCCAACATAATCAGAGGACGCATACATTTTCCTCCGCACTCAAACAGATTAACTCTTACATTTCTGATATGATCCTAACTGTGAATAATATTTCTGCACATAGGCTGCTAAATTAAATTACGGCTAGATTTCCATAGATTAATCCAGTCACACTCTCCGTACTGACGAAAACGGTGAGTAATTTCATAGTAGTTTCGCAAGCATCCTTAGGACTGGACACAAATGATTTCGATGGAGAATCTGTTGCGCCACTCTCAAAAGCCGTCATCAATTAATCCACAAACGCTGGAGTAAGATCGACTCCCTCACCTTCTGGGGTATCAAAAGCCACTTCATAGTCTTCATCGAAGACGAGGATAACGGTGGCCAGTTTGGTCGCGTTCCGTTGTCGCTGGTCGGTGGTGCAGAGGTATTGGCCGGTGACTATACCGCGCTGTTCTTCATATGCTTGAAACGTCGGGATTGCCGCCGCAAGCGTCGATAAGCAAGCCGTTGATTGGCTCCAGACCTGACCAAACAAAAAACGCCCCGCTTGCACTGACGGAGCGTTTTTATTGCGAGCTTGCAAAAGTCTAGCTTATCCAAGACCCTCGAAGAGCGCGGTCGAAAGGTAACGCTCTGCGAAAGATGGAATAACAACGACGATCGTCTTGTCAGCCATCTCTGGTTTCTTCGCGACCTTCAAACCCGCAGCAAGAATACCTCCTGAAGAAATACCAACAGGAATGCCTTCTAGCTTTGCAAGGCGACGCGCCATGTCGAAAGCCTCATCATTAGAAACGGGCACCGCTTCATCCATGTGATCGGTTTCCATGTTTCCCGGAATGAAACCGGCACCGATGCCCTGGATCATGTGGGGGCCAGGGTCACCGCCAGCGAGAACCGGGCTACCTTCGGGTTCCACGGCAAACATTTTCAGCTCTGGCTTTTTCGACTTCAGCACACGAGCGCAGCCTGTGAATGTCCCGCCGGTTCCAACACCAGCTACAACAGCGTCCACACGGCCCGCTGTATCCGTCCAAATCTCCTCAGCTGTCGTGACTTCATGAATGGCTGGGTTCGCCGGGTTGTCGAATTGGCTCGGCATGACAGCCCCTTCAACGCTTTCGAGCAGCTCCTCAGCCTTCGCAATCGCGCCCGGCATGCCCTTCTCTTTCGGTGTAAGAACAAGCTCAGCACCCATCAGCGCGAGCATCTTGCGGCGCTCGATAGACATAGATTCCGGCATTGTCAGAATAATGCGATAGCCGCGCGCAGCAGCCACGAAAGCGAGGCCGATGCCCGTATTGCCTGATGTCGGCTCGACGAGCACAGACCCTGGTCCGATCTTCCCATCTTCTTCCATAGCCGTGATCATGCCGATTGCGATCCGGTCTTTCACGCTGGCAAGCGGGTTAAAGAACTCCAGCTTCAGAAGAACGTCTGCCGTCACCTTCTCTTCGGCAAGAAGTGTCGGAACGCGCACAAGCGGCGTGTTACCGATGGTTTCCAGAATTGAATCGTAAACCCGTCCACGTCCCGGCTGATCGAGCTTCAGTCCATTGAATTCCATTACTTTACCCATATTCGTCCTCCACGGGTGGTGTATGTCTCGGAAAGTTTTGGCGATAGGACGCCATTCCCGGAGAAACGGCAAGTCTGAATTCGGAAAACTCTCGCTTTAGATGGGCTTAACAGACCCCAATCCTCAGGCACTCATTTGAGAGAAAGCCTACTGATCGAGTGGATAGGGCCAACCCTCCGGCACGAGCGGCTCACCTTTGGCGATCTTCGCTTCAACTTCTTGCCTCGCCAGCTGGAGCGCGAGCATGCGCTCTGACGTAACCGGGTGGGATCTGTCCCCATATGTGGACCGAGCCGATAGACGGGCGAGTTGGGAGAACAAGTCTTCGATGCCCTCTAGGTCGAGGCCTGCACGAGCGGCGAAATAAACGGCGAGATAGTCTGCTTCGCGTTCAAACGTTCGTATGCCAAGTGCCCGATTGTCGAGACTTGCCACGGCGGCCTGCCCCGGAGGTGTTTCACGTCCGGCAAGGCGCTCCAAAATGCCTCCAAACCCAAGATCGACAAGACCAGCCCCCAATCGAAGCGGGAGGCCCCAGGCAAAGCGGCCCGACACCCAGTGGTTACGCGTCAGTTTACCGACATGGCCGCCAGCGACGTGCCCAAGTTCATGGGCAATCACAATCGAAAGATCTCGGTCAGACGTCAGATAATTGGAAATCCCGCGATTGATGTTGATGACGCTCCGACCCGCCGATGCGTTCACGGTATCAGTGCCAACGCTGCGAACCTGAACATCGCAAATCGCATCGGGTTGCAAGGCAACTTCCAGCCGCTCCCCATTTTGTTCAAACACCATGGCTAGCGGATTGGCGATAAGACCGGTCTTCTTAGCGACGGCACGAGCGTTCCGGTCCTTTCGCAACGCATCCTCAAGCGCACCCGGATCGCCGCCGATAACCGTCTCTCCGACACGAATGGGCACAGCTCTGCGCTCGACACCTGCTTCAGCAGCAGGACTTCCCCCGGAAACAGCGATCACGGTAAGTGACGCATCATATCCGATCGCGCTCACCTGCTCCGGTGTAAGGCCATCCACGAGCGCCCGTATTGTATCGTCATTGCCGAAAGTGATGCCATACGCTTGCCTTTGGCGCTCATGACAAAGTTCGGCATTGGCAACGAGCAATGGCCACGCAAGCCGGTCGATGCGCGCCTTTTGTTCCAGTGTCGCCTCAACAATATCAGACTGGATCTCGACAGTTTCCTGCGAGAGATCAACAGAGGCGACATCAGGAAACTCTGTTACAGCCGTGGCACAAGCAGACAGAGCGAGCGCACAAAAAGCCAGAGCGGTACGTCGACCATGCATTCTGATCTCCATTAAAGTCACGGGCGCTAATTTACCGACTGTGACCCTTCCCTGCCATCACATTACTGTGGGGTCAGCCAAATGGGAGATGTCCACGCCATTTCATTGACAGTCTTGCCCAATGCGCCAGCACAGGCCGCTGGCCACTTGTCCCTCTCCTGAACAACGCATTGCGCCGCGCTCCATCGGGGACTCGGCAGCTCTAGAACGCGAAGGTAATAGTAGGTCGGCAGTGCAGGGTCGTATTCCGGATCACGATAGACGGTGCAGAGCGATTTCGACTCCTCCGGCGGTGCTGACGCAACAGACACCACGCTGAACTGCTTATTCCCCTCCTCATCGACCCATCCTTTGATCAGCTGCAACTCCTGCAGCGGCATAGCTGACGGACTATCGTCAGCGTGCGCTTGAACCAAAAAGCTTATCCCGTCCGGCGGCGCAGAGATGTCAGCCCCCATAGGCACGCCATTGGCATACGCCTGATCCAACCAGTCAGGCGCGGCGCAAAGATCTGCCAGATAATCCCCGGCGAAAAGGCGCGGCTCGATACGCGTGCCCGAAGTCCCAAATGTTTCCCGTCGCTTCAGGGACTGAAAAATTGCATCGCGAGAATTTTCAACGGCCCATACACCGGCAAGTCCACCAGGATTGCTGTCCAGCCGATTATGGCGTCCGAGACCAGGCACGCCCATCCGGCCCGCAAGCGTACCTTCATGCACGATATGCCCGCGCCAACTTACCTCCTCGGTCAATCCGGGTGTTCCGACATGGGTATCGGTCGCCGCAATCACACCCATCTGAAATGGATTGACGCCGCTATGGGTATGCTCCTGAAGCCCTTCGAGCCACGAACCACGGGCGAAGTCGCGGGACGCAATGCAGGGACCTTTATAGAGATTGTCCACCGGATCGAAGTCGTCGTCTGAGCATTCCCTTATCGTCGTGCGGAAGACCCGCGGGATCCAGGATGTCGTATCAAAAGCACGTTCCTGCCGCCCGATCGCGCGGACCGCTTCAACCCCGCAATATTCATCCTCATCGCCGAGAATATCCGTAACGCCATTCACACACTCCGACGCACCCTTGTGCTGTGTGATTTCAATTAACCGGTCATAGGCCTGACGCTGAACACGGTGCCGCTGCTGCGCGTCCTCCGATAGCCCGGTCAGCGACAAGGGATTAAAAGCATTACCGCTAGAGATGTTTGAGTTGTGGGGAATGGAGATAACGTCACACGCTTCAATTCCGAGCCGGCACTCGGTCTCCAGTTTTCCAATCAATGCCGGCAAACTTGGATAATCGATATAGTTCGCGGGATAGTCCGGCACCTCGGCATTCTTGAAGATCGTATTCCGGTGCATGTGCATGCCGCTCGGGCTGCGCGTATATTCATAGCCGACGAGGCTTGTGAAACTGCAGCCCGGGGTTTTGTCGTAAGCCTCCTCAGCGGCATCGATCAGCGATTGCCAAACGATCTTCGCTGCCTCGCGGCAGTCCTCGCCATTCCGGCCGCAAACAGATGCAACGCGTTTCGGCCGTGTCCCGGCACGCGGAACCCCGAAGACGCGGACACCAGGGTCCTTGCCCTCCCGATAGATCTGACAAGCGCGAGAATTGTATCCCGGATATGCTCCTTCATTGCGGCAAATGTAGCTCTCCCCAAGCGCCTCTGAGTGGTCCGTCACAGCAACGAAATCGAGAGGCCGGTTAAGCCGAACAGGCGCGCCATCGCTCTCGCCGGGCCCCGGAAACAAAACGGTCTGCCCCTGAGCAAAACGATAAGCGGCCTCAGGATAAAGCCGCGTTCCTTCGGCATAGGCGTCGCCAGAAAGCGCTGTATGCACATGGAGGTCACCGAACAGAGCGCGCTTTGTTGGTGTTTGTTCCGCGCAGGGTGCACGGTCCTCACTATATTCAAGCGAAGGCAAAAACCCGGGCGCGTAAAACTCTGGCTGGGACTTCGCCGATGTCAGCTCAATGACGTCAATCGATGTATCAAACGCATGACGGGTTGTGTTCGACGCCCACCAGAACGCCGCTGACCCTATGATGAGAAACAGCGTAAGGCCAACCAGCCATTTTCTGACCATTCACTCGGCCTCTTTTCCATTGCCCTGTCTGCAAATACCGAATGATCGCGTTACAGTCATTGCCCAACCTGTCAACTGGCCGATGGTTGATACCGTTTCAGGGCGACCGCCGATAGTGTGAGCACAATCAATGAAAAGCCGAGCGCGAGCAGAGCGTTGCCGGTCCACCCTGCCCAATCATAAACGGCAGTTCCCGCCCAGCTACCGATACCGCCTCCGGCGAACATCAGCACGATGTACACCGTCATCAGCCGCGTCCGGATGTCTGGAGCCTGTGAGAGAAACGTAATCCGGCTCGTCACATCCATGGCCGGACCGGCAATATTCGTAATCACAATCGGAATCATCAGGAGCCAAAGTGATCCACCGAACGGCCATAACAGGCAGACGCCAAACAGCTGCACGAAAGC
The DNA here is from genome assembly GCA_039033955.1 of Pseudomonadota bacterium. Classification (GTDB taxonomy): domain Bacteria; phylum Pseudomonadota; class Alphaproteobacteria; order Caulobacterales; family Hyphomonadaceae; genus CALLCD01. The sequence goes on along the minus strand of JBCCBQ010000006.1, from coordinate 61,401 downwards.
CAACAGAAAACGAGCGCGGCGCGCCTCCATGCGATCCGCCCAGCGCCCAAGACGTGGCGTCGTGAACAAATTGACCATCGCCAAAAGGGCCAGATAGCCGACGACATCCACACCAAAACCCATGTCCGGGCTCGTCAGGTGTAGTCCAAGACCCATCCAGACGGCGAGGAAGATACCGAAACTCATGCCCTGGATGGCTCCCGAAATCAGTATCTCGGGATTTTGCCGAACGATTGGCAATATGGATCCGATCAGCTGCAAATAGGACTGACGGTCTTGCGGTTCGGCGGAGGGGCGTCGGCCCTCCATGATGAATGGAAGACTGAGGGTGATGGCGATCATCAATAGTGTTGCGATGTAGTAGACTGTGCGCCAGCCAAAATACTCAGCGATTGCACCGGATCCAGCGCGCGCAATCAGTATGCCAACAATAATTCCTGTTGTGAGAATCGCGTTCGCATGACCGAGACGATTAACCGGCACACGCCGTGAAACATAGGCCGGCAGGAGGTACGGCGCGATGGTGAAGAACCCGAGCACCGTAGAGGCAGCGAGAAACCAATGAAACTCTGCGGCGACGGCCATCGCAGCAAGCGAAAGGCACTGCAAGGACGCAAAGAGAATCACAAGGCGGCGATTACTAAACCAGTCACCCAGCGGCAGAAGAAGAAATACGCCAAGTGCCAACGCCAATTGATTGGCTCCGGGCACGATACCGATCAATCCCTGATCAACACCAAAATCTGCTGCCACCGGTGCAATGATCGGATGAATGTAATAGGCATTGGCCGTGACGATGGCGCTCGCCACCGCCAGTACGAAGAGTTGAAGGTCAGAAAGCAAGCTGGCTGTCGGTGCCTCGCCCGTTTCACTGGCCTCATCTACAGGCGAGATGCTGATATCGGATTCCTCCGCCATGACTCCCCCTCACTTAACCGTGATTGCGAAACCGACAAACTGTCCTTACCTCATGGCATCTGTAGTCTGTCCAACAATCAGGAGCGCAGGCGATGAAAATCAACGCGAATTTTGATGAACGTGTGGTCGTCCACAGCGACCAGATAGAGTGGCTACAATCGCCTATGAAAGGCGTGATGCGCCGACCATTGGACCGTGTCGGAAACGAAGTTGCCCGGGCGACGACGATTGTTCGCTATGTTCCGGGAAGCCATTTCTCACCACACGTACACACGGGTGGCGAAGAGTTCATCGTACTAGATGGCGTTTTTCAGGATGAACATGGCGACTTCCCAGTTGGGTCATATATCCGAAATCCGCCGGGCTCGTCCCATACGCCAGGATCAGAACCCGGCTGCACAATCTTCGTGAAGCTTTGGCAGTTTGAACCAGAAGATCAGACACATATTCGCGTCCGCCTCGACGAAGCCGCTATAACGTCAACGGAAAACGGCGTATCGGAACGACCACTCTTTCAGAACAGCATCGAACGCGTCTCACTCTACACATTCAATGCAGGCGCCGAGCTCGAACTTGATGCTACGGGCGGAGCGGAGCTTCTCGTTGTCGAAGGCGACATCGCCGAGGGAACAGATGCGCTTACCGCACGAGACTGGTTACGAGCTCCTATCGGTAGCAGTCTTTCTGTCACTGCTGGTGCCGACGGTGCAACAGTCTGGGTAAAGACAGGCCACCTCGCCCATGTCGATGCCCAGGTCGAGCGCGTACAGAGTGCGGCCTAAGCCCTCGACGTGACGTCGTACCCGTAAAGCCAATTCATCCTGGCATTGACCACCTGCGGAGCAAGTCGTCCACCAAGCCACATAGGCCCATAGGTGCGCAAACGGCCAGAAAGGGTCCGCTGGTGAAAGGTCGTCATATTTGATCTGGAGGCTGACTGAACCTTTGAAGTTCTTGGCAGACGCTGCCCTTGATAATCGATAAGCGCCGACGAGACCGACACGCCTTCAGATAGTGCGCGCGCCAGCACCCAGGCATCCTCCACCGCCATTGCCGCGCCCTGGGCGAGGAATGGCAGCATCGAGTGAGCGGCGTCTCCCAGCAGCGCCACACGACCATCCGTCCAGCCCGGCAGCGGAGAACGATCAAACAAGGCCCATCGAAACAGCTCTTGATCGTCAGCGCTATTGATCAGTTCCCTGATTGCCGGATGCCAGCCAGCAAAATCATTTTGTAGCTCTTCCTTTGAACCTCTCTCCTGCCACCCTTCGCGTTGCCAATCATCTCGCTCAACGACCCCAACGAAATTCACGAGCTCGCCATTGCGGAGATAATAAGTAACGGCGTGCTTCCCCTTCCCCATCCAGGCACAGGCGGTAGCATTCGGTCTGTCGCGTTCGAGCAAAGATGCAGGAACAACCGCTCGCCATGCGATGTTTCCCGTAAACCTCGGCTCTCCCGGCCCGAACATCTGCTCGCGAATTCTGGAATGGATCCCATCAGCTCCAATAATGACATCGCCCTCTTCTTCAGTGCCGTCATCAAATCGGATCGAGACGGATGTATCCGACTGCGAGTAGCCCGCAACGGAGCGCCCTAGCCGTATCGCATCCGGTGCCTGTGTCAGAAGTGCCTGTGCCAACGCCGCCACATAATCCGCACGGTGAATATGCAGATACGGAGCACCCCACTCTCTTTTCGCCCGCGCGACCAGCGGAATTTTAAAGAGCGTTAGCCCGCTTTCCCCCATGCGTGTTTCGATCGCTTCAGGACGAAAGCCGCGCTCAGCGATAGCGTCTGCAATACCAAGCGCCTGAAACACCTTCATCGCATTCGGCGAGACTTGAATACCGGCCCCGACTTGGGACAGCTCGTTAGCCTGTTCAAACAGAACGACCTCGTGGCCATGATGAAGGCAACAAAGCGCTGCAGTGAACCCGCCTATCCCCGCTCCTGCGATCAGAACCTTCACGGATATCTCCACTGCTCACCCATCAATTACACGCCTAGCAAATCTTCAGCTGGCAGTGCAGTGCGACACGGCGTAAATAAATCGCATGCGGGATGAACGCCTTTTTCCTCTGTTCGCCGAACTCGACAGCTTGCCGGGCATAGGTCCCAAGTTGAAGGAGCCGCTCGCGCGCTTGGTTGGCGGAGATACCGTCTGGGATCTGCTTCTGCATCTGCCGGAGAAGTGGCTCGACAGGCGGGTCCGCGCCACATTTGACGATACAGAACCCGGCGAAGTCGCTACCGTTCAAGGAGAGGTCCAGGCGCACATCGCACCGAAAGGTGGCAACCAGCCCTATCGAGTACGCCTCGCCGACGAGACCGGGTTCCTGACACTTGTATTCTTTAGAGGTGATGGCCGGTGGCTCTCCGGCCAATTGCCCATGAACAGGCAACGCATCGTGTCCGGTCGGGTCGAAGAGTTCAATGGCGAGCGCCAGATGGTCCACCCCGACCACATTGTCGATCCAGAACGCGGTGAACGTCCCCCACCCGTCGAACCGATCTACAGTCTCACCGCAGGCCTGACCAACAAACGCGTCCACAATTCCGCCAGAGCGGCCCTCGATACTTTACCGGACCTTCCGGAATGGGCGGACCATCATCTGGTGGAGCAGCGGGGTTGGCCGAAACTCGCTGACGCTCTTCGAAATCTCCATGCGCCCAAGGAATATGACGAAGAGCTCTTTCACATCTCTGCTGAGCGCCTGGCCTATGACGAGGCCCTCGCTCGAGAAATCGCCTTCGCCCTTGCAAAGGCCCAGCGGCGAGCCCGCAAGGCCCCGGCGATGAAAACGGACTTTATTGCTCAGGACAGGCTCGTTACGTCACTCCCCTTCAGGCCGACCGGGGCACAGATGCGATCCTCCAAAGAGATCGCAGAAGATCTCACCGAAGATTCTCCCATGCGGCGGATGCTTCAGGGTGATGTCGGCTCAGGCAAGACGCTGGTCGGTGCACTGGCGGCTATTCAAGCCGTTGAGGCGGGCTTTCAGGCCGCCTTTATGGCACCGACCGAAGTCCTTGCGAGACAGCAATTCGCCACCCTCGACACATGGCTCAGCCCACTGGGATACTCTGTTGCTGCCGTCACCGGGCGAGACAAGGGCTCAGCCCGTGAAGCCACACGCATGGCCCTGGCCGATGGCTCGATTCAGGTGGCGGCAGGCACCCACGCTCTGTTTCAGGAAGGTGTCGACTTCGCCAATCTCGGCTTGGTCATCGTCGATGAGCAACACCGCTTCGGCGTTATGGATCGCGCGCGCCTCGCCGGAAAAGCGCTTAGCCCGCACATGCTCGTGATGAGCGCGACACCCATCCCGCGCACACTCGCCCTCGCAGTGAATGGCGACCTCGACATCTCAGTGCTTGATGAAAAACCCCTCGGCCGAAAGCCGGTCGAAACCCGTGCCCTTCCAGACAGCCGCATTGATGATGTTGTCGCCGCTGTTGGCCGAGCGACGTCGCAAGGTGAGCAGGCATTTTGGGTGTGCCCGAAAGTCGACATGGACGACGATGACTCAAGTGCCGTCGCTAGGCATGCGGCATTGCAGGACATGCTCGGCGTTCCGGTGGGGCTTGTCCACGGTCGCCTGAAGCCTGCAGAGAAAGACGCCGCGCTCGAAGCATTTCGATTAGGCGAAACGAAAGTGCTCGTGGCAACCACCGTCATCGAAGTGGGTGTCGATGTTCCTAACGCCACGATCATGGTGATCGAACGTGCTGAAGGATTTGGCCTTGCCCAGCTTCACCAGCTGCGTGGGCGCGTTGGCAGAGGTGACAAGCCATCTTTCTGTTTGCTTGTGTATCGCCCACCCCTCGGAGAAACAGCAAAAGCTCGGCTTGAAACCCTTCGGCGCACAGAAGACGGATTTGAGATTGCCGAAGCAGATTTCCAGTTGCGTGGCCCAGGCGACGTTTTGGGTCTCCGCCAGTCCGGCGCACCAATGTTCCGCGTTATCCGATTGCAGGACCATGGAGACCTGTTCGCGATCGCCCGAAAAGACGCCCAGGCGTTGGTAGAAGCCGATGCAGATCTAAAATCGGAAAGAGGACAGGCACTTCGCCTACTTCGCGAGCTGCTCAGTCCGCGAATCGAAAAGCCGGACGACTAACTCGCCTTTGCTTCCGGTGCCGGAATCTTCGCAAGCGCCGCTTCAAGCTGTTCCTCGGTGACATGCTCTGGCACAACCATGCCAACGGACACGATCATCTTGGCACCTTCTTCCACGGACATATCAAGGTCGATCACTTCGTCCTTCGGAACAAACATGTAGAAGCCGGACGTTGGGTTTGGTGTCGTTGGAACGAACACGCCCATCATGTCCTCGCCAAGCTTTTCTTTCACTTCGCCTTTAACAGGAGCGGTCACGAAACCGATGCACCACGTGCCGCGCTTAGGGTACTCAACGAGTACCATATCCCGGAAGGATTGCTGCTGGCTGGAGGCGATGGTCTCGAACAGCTGTTTGAACAGCGAATAGACATTGCTGACAAACGGAACGCTATCGAGGAAACGGTCGCCAGCCTTGATCATGGCGCGCCCAATAAGGTTCGCACCGACAGCACCGATCAGCGTCAACAATACGACAGCTACGACGACGCCAAGCCCTGGAATACCAAACTGCACATAGCTTTCAGGGTTCCAAGCGGGTGGAATCAGCGGTTTTACCCGTGCGTCGATCCATGAGATCAGCCCCGCCGTAACGGCGAAGGTGATCGCAATCGGTGCCGCAATAACGATTCCGGCAAAGAAACGTGCCCGCAGCCACTGCAATAGGCTTGGCTTCTGAACATGATGCTCAGAGTGTTGATCTTGGGGCGCATTCTGGTTCGCAGCCATCGGGTCTCGTCTCGTGTCGCCGGGAAGCACTTGGAGAATCCTGTCGTCCCGGTAATGATTATGGATATGAGTATGCCACAGGATATTGAAAGTGCTCTTAATGCACTTGCATCGAAATTGGGCGAATCCGGGACGAAAATCGTTGATTTGAAGCGATTATCCGGTGGTGCGAGCCAGGAAACCTGGGCGTTTCAACTGATTGACACGAACCAACAGGCATCAAAGCGCATCTTGAGGCGCGCGCCCCACGGCTTATCCGACGCTCGATCCGGCAACGCCATGACGCTCGAGAGCGAGGCAAAATTGATACGCGCTGCCAAAGTAGCAGGCGTCCCAGCACCGTCCGTCCTTCATATCTGCGTACCTGAGGACGGCCTCGGCGAAGGCTTCGTTATGGATTTCATCGAAGGAGAGACGATCGCTCCGAAGATACTGCGCTCGGAAGCTCTTTCAGCCGCGCGGACCAATTTAGCAGCAGAATGCGGGCGAGCGCTGGCCGGTATTCACAATATCGACAAGTCCACACTTCCGACATTGGAAACCTCGTCCGCATCTGACCAGCTGGACCGATATGAAGAGCTCTATCGTGGCTACGACATCCCCAGGCCGACTTTCGATCTGGCATTTCAGATGCTCCGTGACGAAATTCCGGAACCCCTGCCCCAGGTTCTGGCTCACGGTGACTTCAGGCTCGGCAATCTTATGGTCGACGAAGCTGGCCTCGCAGGTGTCCTCGACTGGGAGCTCGCCCATCTCGGTGATCCAAGGGAAGACATTGGCTGGATTTGCGTCAATTCTTGGCGCTTTGGCCGCACAGAAAACCGCGTCGGCGGATTCGGCGAACTTGAAGCATTGCTGGAGGCTTACGCCGAAGCAGGCGGCCAGCGCTTCAACCCTGCCGACATTGACTGGTGGGAAATGCTAGGGTCGCTCAAATGGGGGATCATGTGCATGACGATGTATGACATCTACCGCACCGGAGCCGATCCGAGCGTTGAGCGCGCCGCCATTGGCCGCCGGGTCTCCGAAACCGAGATCGATCTGATCGCCCTTATGGAAACAAGGATCGCCAATGCATAAGCACCCTTCGCTCAAGGAACTCGTAGAAGCTGTGAAAGCCTTCATCGATGAAACGGCTGTTACAGAGCTTTCTGGACACGCGGCCTTCCACGCAAAAGTCGCCTCGAACGTGCTTTCAACGGTGGTCAGAGAACTTGAACTCGGGACCGACGCAGAGGCGGAAGAGAGAGCAAGACTGGTGCAGCTTTTAAAATCTGACGCGGGCACGGAACTAGACCAACTCAACCGCGACTTATGCTCAAGAATTCGCGCTGGCGACATTACAGCATCTACATCAGGAGTGGTCGATCACCTTAAATCTACCGCAATTGCCCAGTTGAACATCGACCAACCGCGCTATTCAGGCGCAAAAAGGCTGCGGTAGGGACACGTACATGAAAAGACTATGGATTATTGGAGCAGCGGTGCTCCTGATAGCCTGGTTCGGCCTGAAAGACTTTGTCTATCGATCTGTCCTGACGGCAAACACGCCCGCGAGCGCGGAACCGCTAGATTATTCAGATGTGGACAGCTGGGCCGCCTTTCCGGAAATGCGCCCACCAGGCGCCTGGGAGACACCCTGGGGCGTAGATGTATTTCTCATCGGTCCGCCAACCGGCATTGCAAGTGGACAAGGTCTCGTTGACGCGCGGGGCGAAGCGCACCGGGAGAAATTCGATAGCAGCATTACTGAGCTATCGCGTGCGCTGCCGCGGGGTGTCCCAATTTATGCACCTCACTACCATTCACCCTCTGCAGTCCATCCAGCCGGAGATATGGCTGACATAGTCAGTACAGAGCTTGGCGCTGCCTTCGAACAATACCTGACTGAGCAGAACCGCGACCGTGCAGTACTTCTCGCCATCGACGAACGGGCGCTATCGTACGCACAGGATATTGCCACTAGCATCGCAAGTCAGAGTGAGGACGGATACGAAAAATTGGCTGGCCTCGTCATATTCGGCGAGAGCACGGGTCTTGCAGCACCCGAAAACTGCAATTCGTCGTTGGAAACCGCATGCGAACAGACAGTCGAAATGCAAACAACCGGCAATCCGCTTAGTTTCCTCGCGCCCAGGCTCCCCGGTCGTATCAATGCGCGGCGCGTGGTCGATCCAGACGGAACTGCTGAAGCTATACGAGTTCAGGCCGAACAGGTGAGCGCGTGGCTAGATGCGAATGGCGCAAAACCGGCTGAGCCCCTCGGCAGCATCCAGGAAGTCGCAATTGTCCCCATACGTAGACCGGGCGAGGTTGTTCCTGATCAGTCCGACGAGGACTGATCTGCTGAACGGGCGATTAATTCAGTGGTGGAGTGACCGTCCAGCAGGGGAACGATGTGCACCTCCCCGCCACCGTTCAAGACAAACTCAGCCCCAACAATCGTGTCGATCGAGTAGTCTCCGCCTTTAACGAGCAGATCGGGCTTGATCGCTTGGATAAGCTCAAGTGGTGTGTCCTCCTCGAACAGCACAACGCCATCGACGGCGGACAATCCAGACAGCACGCGCGCTCTCGCCGATTCTGAATTTACGGGGCGCCCCTCGCCTTTCAGCCGTTTGACAGACCCATCACTGTTAAGCCCGACGATCAGCCTGTCACATCTGACCTTCGCTTCCTCGAGCACTTTGAGGTGCCCGGGGTGCAGAAGATCGAAACATCCATTGGTGAAACCGATCCGGTACCCATCGGCTCGCCAGCGCTCGACAAGATCAAGAACAGTTTCGAGAGGAATAGGCTCTGCCGATCCAAGATCGAGCAGCTCAGTGGCCGACACTGTCGCCGTACCTGCCTTCGTGACCGCAAGACCAGACGCAAGCAACGCGAACTCAGCTGCGAGGTGAATGGGAACCCCGGCTGACAACCCAATTCCGAGCGCGGCGAGGCTCGTGTCTCCCGCACCGGAGACATCATAGACGTCTCGCGCCTCACCTCGCATATGGCGCACGCGAGGATCCGCCCTTTCAACGAATGACAACCCTTTCGCAGCGCGGGTCACCATGATCACGTCTGCGGTACAAAGGTCCAGCGCTTTGGCGAGTGCCGCCTCAACCTCCTCATCCGTGGAGGTTGGCAAATTCGTGATGGAGGCAAGCTCGGACGCATTCGGTTTGATCAAGGCCACACGGCCATATCGAGCGAGATCGTGCCCCTTCGGATCAACAATGACGGGAATGCTCTTCTGCGCTGCGATATCGAGCGCCGCTTCTATCAAGCCTGCTGTCAGCGTGCCCTTGGCATAATCTGACAGGACAATCGCGCCAACACCATCGTCAGCCTGCTGCAAGGCACGCACAAGGTCGGCCTCTGTCGCTTGCCCGAGATCTAGCACCGGCTCTTGATCTACCCTGAGCAATTGCTGTCCCGAGGACACAAAGCGCGTCTTGCAGACTGTTGCGAAACCGGAACTTTGAACCAGAAAAGGTTCAATCCGTTTCGAGGAATTTAGCAGCTCCAGCAAGGCATCGCCCGCCTCGTCATTGCCCGTCGCGGCCACAAGCCGAACATTGGCACCCAAAGCGGCAAGATTGCGGGCTGTGTTCGCCGCTCCTCCTGGCATCTTGGCGCGACGGGATTCTCTCATAATCGGAACCGGTGCTTCAGGAGAGATCCGCTCGACGTCGCCATAGACGAATGTATCGAGCATCGCGTCACCGATGCAGAGCACGCTCTGCCGCGATGCATCTAGAATAAGGGATTTGAGAGCTTGCCGCGCCATGCCCTCAGCCCTGATCTTGCGAAACGTCGGATTTCGCGAGCGCGTCAAACGCCATGATCCGGCGCATCACATCTTCGGCCTCCTCCAGACGGATCATATTAGGGCCGTCAGATGGCGCATTGTCCGGATCATCATGAACTTCAATGAAGACAGACGCGACCCCTATGGCGGCAGCCGCATTCGCAAGGATGGGAGCGAATTCCCGATTCCCACCGCTGCTATCACCTCGCCCGCCAGGCTGCTGAACAGAGTGCGTGGCATCAAAAACAACGGGGCAACCGGTCTTCTTCAATTCGGGGAGCGCTCGCATGTCATTGACGAGTGTATTGTATCCGAAACTGACGCCCCTCTCCGTCAACATGATGTCTCGCGCACCGCCCGCTAAAAGTTTGCTAACAACGTTCTTCATATCCCAAGGGGCGAGGAATTGACCTTTCTTCACATTCACGGGCCGGTCCGTGGACGCTGCTGCGAGCAAAAGATCTGTCTGCCGGCAGAGAAAGGCTGGAATCTGAAGGACATCGATAACGCTTGCGGCCTCGGCACACTGCTCTGCCGTGTGCACGTCAGTCAGGACCGGAAGCCCTGTAGCCTTCCGCACGTCTTCAAAAACCGGCAGCGCGGCTGCGAGGCCAACACCGCGATAGCTCGACACGCTGGTCCGGTTCGCTTTGTCGAAACTGGTTTTGTAGATCAGATTTGCGCCAATACGCTGAGCAATCTCTGCAAGCGCGTCTGACATTTTCAGCGCATGATCCCGTGATTCCAGCGCGCAAGGCCCGGCGATGAACACCACCGGTGCATCGTTCGAACATACGATATCTCCGCCGGGAGACGGTATGGTGACGACATTGTTCGGCTGTAGGCTAACGGTATCGGCCATGATTTCTCCGACCATTGGACAAGACCGCCCCGTATTAGCCCGAAGCCCCCGTGTTTGAAACAGGAAGCCTCATTTTCAGATTCTAGGCAAATGCAGCTCTTCAATTGGACGCGACCGGCATGCGCCCTACTATTCCGTCAGGCGCGAAAGAGTTTTGCAGCATAGGCTTGTTTTTTATGAAAGTTGCTATTGTCGGAACGGGCATATCCGGACTGTCTGCCGCTTGGGCTTTGAAGGACACAGCCAACGTCACGCTGTTCGAAAAGCGTGACCGCATTGGCGGCCATAGTTGCACAAAAACAATCGACTATGACGGACGGAGCCTCTGTGTCGATGTGGGCTTCATTGTCTATAACGCCCTGAATTATCCGAACCTTATCGCCTTCTTCGACGCGCTCGGTGTTGCGACCCAGAAAAGTGATATGAGCTTCGCCGTATCGAACCCCGGTGGATATGAATGGGCATCGCACATATCGGGTTTTTTCGCCTGGAAACGAAACCTGTTCCGCCCTGCGTTCCATCGCTTCTGGCGAACAATTCTCCGCTTCAACGATATCGCGCGCGCTGAACTCGAGCGTGACGATCTCGACGACACCACACTCGGGGCCTGGCTGGATCGACACGGTTTCGGAGATGATTTTCGCGAGAATTACATACTTCCTATGGGGGCCGCCATCTGGTCCACACCGGAAGACAAAATGCTGGACTACCCCGCCCTGAGCTTCTTTAGGTTTTTCGACAATCACCGCCTTATGCACAAAGAGCGTCCAGCCTGGCGAACCGTCACAAATGGAAGTCAGTGCTACGTGAAAAAAGTCGCGAGGGATCTTGGCGACCGTATTCGTACCGGCAGCGAGATCAAACGTGTTTCCCGGTTTGGAACGCAGGTGAAGCTGGAAGACATATCTGGACAACAGCACATCTTCGACCATGTCATTTTGGCCAGTCATTCCGATCAGTCGCTCGCAATGCTCGACGAGAGTTTCGAAGATCAGCGCTTCATGCTCCGATCCGTCCACTACCGACCGAACCAGATTTATTTACACCGCGACCCGTCATTGATGCCGCAACGCCGGTCTGCCTGGGCAGCATGGAACGTTCTGAAGCAAGGCGAGGAAGACATTTGCCTCACCTATTGGATGAACAAGCTCCAAGGCCTGCCAAACGAATGTCCGCTGTTCGTAACACTGAACCCGAAGGAGCCGCCCGCAGAAGACACAATCTTCTCAAGCTTCTCGTTTGATCACCCGCAATTCGATCGGCCCGCTGAAGCCGCCGTGCGCGAGATTAAACGCATCAATGGAGAGAATGGGTTGTGGCTCGCGGGAGCCTGGATGGGCTCTGGATTTCACGAGGATGGCTTGAAATCGGGACTTGAAGCAGCATTGTCCCTCGGCGGAAAAGTGCCCTGGAAAGCAAGCGGCATTGATCCCAAACGACTACCCGCAAAAGAAGCTACTGTTGCCGCTGACCTCAAGGTCGCGGGCGGGAACGGTTGAGGCTCTGGCGAAACAGAAATGATGACGGCACCCCTTCGCTTATACATCGGGCAAACCCGCCACAGCCGCTTTGTGCCCTTTGAACAGTCATTCGCCTACAAACTCTTCCTGATTGATTTGGACATTGATCGCCTCGAGGAAGCCGGACAGATGTGCCGATCCTTCAGCGTCGAGACGTCGAATCTTTTTTCGTTCCGCCGCAGAGATCACGGCCACAGGAAAGATGAGGCCCTTCGTCCGTGGGCAGAAGACAAATTTCGGGACGCGAGCGTGGATCTCGAAGGCGGCCCCGTTCGTCTGGTTACATTCCCGAGGCATATATTCTACAAGTTCTCTCCGATCTCTCTTTGGTTTGGATACGGACCAGATGAGAAACTTCGCGGCATCATCTATGAGGTGAACAACACATTCGGCGATACGCACTCTTACGTCGCAGCCGCCGACAATGAACTAATGCGCCATGAGGCCGAGAAGAACCTTTACGTATCTCCTTTTTTCGATGTGTCAGGTGACTACAGATTTACGGTCCGGCCTCCGGGAGAACGATTGAATCTCGTTGTCGACAATTTCGACGATGGCAAACGCGTTCACATGGCGAATATCAAGGCAACAATGCGCCCGGCGACGAACGCAGCGTTTTTAAAAGCCGCGCTGACCCGCCCATTGTCTACCCATGGCGTAACGCTGGGAATTCACTGGGAAGCCCTGAAACTGTGGGTGAAAGGCGCAGGCTATCGCTCGCGCCCAGCACCGCACGTCAGGCCCTCAACCTCTGCATCCCCTATTGCCGACCCAACGGCCAATAGAGTATAAAGCATAAGAAGAACAAAGAGCTATGACGACACCCATTCTTGCAACAGCGAAATCTATCCGCCAGCTTTCAGGCATCCCGACAAGTTTCAAACTCGCAGGATTTGCCCTGCTTTCTGCTCAATCTGGCAAGATCACATTCCGCCTTCCAGACGGCCGAACAATCCTTTTTGAAGCAGACGCCCCGGGAGCAGACGCTGAGATCCAGGTCAATGATTATGGCTTCGCAAAACGGGCAATCTCCAGCGGCGATATCGGCTTTGCTGAGAGTTACATGGAAGACGAATGGTCAACGCCGGACCTGACAGCTGTTCTTCGCTACTTCTCAGACAATTTCGATGCCGTCGGAAATGGTAGCCTCGCAAGGGGCCGCGCTTTTGTCCGTTGGGTCAATAAGATCCAGCATGCGTTTAATCGCAACAGCCGCCAGGGTGCGCGTCGCAACATCATGAGCCATTACGACCTCGGTAATGAGTTCTACTCTCTTTGGCTCGACCCCACCATGACATACTCCTCCGGTATCTATTCGAGCCCGAACACGAGCCTCGAACACGCCCAGGCCGCAAAATACGACGCAATTTGCGAAAGCCTGGGTCTGACCGAAGGCAGCAACGTTCTGGAAATTGGCTGTGGCTGGGGCGGCTTCGCAGAGCACGCAGCCCGTAATACAGGTGCAAAAGTCACCTGCCTTACGATCTCCGAGGCTCAGCGAGAGTATGCCCTTGAACGCATAAGGTCAGCGGGGCTGGAAGATCGCGTTGAAATCAGACTAGAAGACTATCGCGACCATGAGGGCTCATATGACGCCGTGGCATCGATCGAAATGTTCGAAGCCGTCGGCGAGCAATACTGGCCAGATTATTTTTCCAAAATCAAAACCGTATTGAAGCCCGGCGCAAGAGCCGCTCTTCAAGTCATCACGATTGATGACGAGTTATTCGACAGCTACCGCAAACGCGCCGACTTCATCCAGCACTACATTTTCCCGGGCGGCATGCTGCCAAGCGAAGAAGCTTTGAAGAGCCAATTCTCGGATGCGGATCTTCGCTATGATGGCACGCAATATTTCGGCCCGGACTATGCCCGCACCCTTAACAGCTGGGCAAAGCGATTCAATGAAGCCTGGCCAGACATCGCGCCCCTAGGGTTTGATCTTCCGTTCAAGCGGATGTGGAACTTCTATCTCAGCTACTGCGAAGCCGGCTTCATGGGCGGGCGCATCAATGTTGGACAGTTCGTATTGTCGAAGCCCTAAAGCATTCGCAAAAAGAACGGCGCTCGTTTAGTAGAGCGCCTGAAGAACGTATTCGATAGCCTGATCCCGCGCCTCGAAAGCGCACTTCACCCAGCGCCCTTCGGCATCATACCAAAGATCGAACGTAATGTCCGAGTACAGACGGAATCGTGTGGCCTCAATGTTTTGTCCGTTCACTGCGACCATCTCTTTGCCAAGATCTTCGACTTCGATCTCCAACATCTGACCGCCTTCGCTGGAAAAGATCGCGTCCGCGAACACCTCACCGCTATGCCAGTGGCTTGATGGAATAACGTCCGCAGCAACAGTCCCGGTGTAATTTGTCCCATCGACGTTTAGAACATCAGTGCCCGCCGTAGCTGATACTTCCAGGTCCTGGCGTTCTTTGCGGGTCTGACCCGTCAGCGATACCAATTTGCCATCATCCCATAATTCCGTGGAATCGTGGCTGTAATTGTACGCTGTAATCGGTCCGAATTTGACCTGTAGGTCGATATCATTGACCACCTCGATCTTTCCATCGTCGCGTTTGTCAAAGCTCACTGTATGGGTTCCGAAGGGCTTGCCTTTTCGCAGGACCTCAAACGCAATGGTCTCGCCACCGCTCGGCTGCCATACAGGCAGCGTCGGCATGCTCAGTTCGCCGACAACATCTCCATCGGCTGTATCAGAAATGGCAACTAATGGCATCGCTATGGCGGCAAGGCCGATCACAAGTGATCTCATCGGTAACAACCTCTCATTCGATTTCGTATTCGATGTAGTATAATCTATTTGAACGTCCAGTGAACAATCCGTAGTGCGTTGCAAATTACTGCATTGCTTCGATTTTTCCATCAAATCACGTTCAAATGGTTGAACCCGTGCCCAGCTAGTTCTAGCGTCTGGCAAAAAAAGGCCATGGCTCAAGCCCCATTAGATCAAAGCTCCCCGAAATGCAGACCTACCCCTCCGTGATTGAAACCATCGGCAACACACCGCTCATCCGCATGCGCCGGGCATCGGAAGAGACCGGATGCGAGATTTACGGCAAAGCCGAGTTTCTCAATCCGGGACAGTCAGTGAAAGACCGTGCGGCCTTGGGTATCGTTCGCGATGCTGAGAAGTCGGGCGAGCTTCGCCCAGGGGGTGTCATCGTTGAAGGTACAGCGGGGAACACGGGCATCGGCCTTGCTCTTGTTGGCGGTGCGCTCGGATATCGCGTGGTGATCGTCATGCCGCGCACCCAAAGTCAGGAAAAAAAAGACGCCGTCCGCCTGCTTGGCGCAGAGCTCATCGAGGTCGACGCTGTCCCCTACAAGAACCCCAATAACTACATTCACTACTCACGCCGTCTTGCTGCGGAGATGGCAGAGAGCGAGCCTAACGGGGCCATCTGGGCGAACCAGTTCGACAACATAGCAAACCGCCAAGCTCATTACGAAACGACCGGACCAGAAGTGTTCGATCAACTCGATGGCAAGATTGACGGTTTCATTTGTGCCGTCGGCTCAGGCGGCACGCTTGGCGGAGTGTCCATGGCTCTAAAAGAACGAAATCCTGACATTCAGATCGGCCTTGCCGATCCGGGTGGAGCGGCACTCTACGAATACTATAAGAATGGAGAGCTGAAAGCCGAAGGAACATCGATCACAGAGGGCATTGGCCAGGGCCGCATTACAGCCAATCTCGAAGACATTGTGATCGATCACCCGTACCGCGTTCACGATGCAGAAGCCCTGAAAGTGATCTTCAACCTGACCCAGGAAGAAGGCTTATGCCTCGGTGGCTCTGCTGGAATAAACATCGCTGGCGCGATGGAGCTCGCCCGAGAACTGGGTCCGGGGAAGACAATTGTCACCGTACTATGCGACTATGGCAATCGATACCAATCAAAGCTCTTCAATCCGGACTTCCTGCGATCGAAGGACCTACCTGTGCCAGAATGGATGGAGCACTGACGATGTCTAATACCTCTCCACTCGTCTCGGCCGCCTGGTTGAAAGAAAATATCGAAGCGCCCGATGTTCGTCTCGTTGACGCAACCTGGTTTGCACCATTCACCAATCCCCCTCAGACGGGTCGAGAGGCCTATAACGAAGCGCACATCCCGGGTGCCGTCTATTTCGACATAGATGAGATCGCAGACCCGGATGGATCGCTGCCGCACACAGTGCCGCCACCGAACGTTTTCTCCGCAAAGGTGCGCAAACTCGGTCTGGGCGACGGCAACAGGTTGATCGTCTACGACCGAAATCAGTTCTTGGCATCGGCGCGTGTTTGGTGGCTGTTTCGCTTGATGGGCCACCGGGATGTGCATGTTCTGGATGGAGGTTACGCTGCGTGGCTCGCCGAAGGTGGCGCGGCTGAGGACATGCCACCGGTCGCTGTGGAGCGTCATTTCACCCCCCGTGTCCGAGGCGACCTGGTTAAGTCGCTGGATCAGATGATCGAAACTGTAGCCAATCCGGCGGTCAAAATCAGCGATGCGCGACCAACAGGACGCTTTGCTGGTGCCGTTCCTGAACCAAGAGAAGGCCTGCCGTCTGGTCATATACCCGGCAGCGCCTCCCTCCCGAGCACGGACGTGATTTCGGAAGATGGCCAGCTGAAATCAGCAGGTGAAATAAAAGAGGCGTTCGACAAAGCAAAACTACCCCTGTCCGACCCATTCATCGCCACCTGCGGTTCAGGCGTATCCGCTGCCATCATTGCACTCGCCGCGGCAACCATCGGCAATGACCAGGTTGCAGTCTATGATGGGTCCTGGACGGAATGGGCATCTGATCCGGATCGACCTGTCGCAACTGGCACTGCCGGATGACCAAAAAGAAACTTCCTACACAGCTCATCCACGAGCGCTCGGGTGGACGACCAAACCTAACAGTCAATCCCGGCGTAGAGCGGGGCTCAACCCTGCTCATGCCGAACATTGATTCGCTCTATGAGGCTGGCAGACAAACCTATGGACGCATAGGCAGCGCCGTCCATCGCGAGCTAGAAGCCGCGCTCTGCTCTCTGGAAAACGCGACACAGGCTCAACTTGCGCCAACAGGTGTTGGGGCCTGCGCCCTGGCCATCGCTAGTGTGGTGAAATCCGGTGACCACATTCTGGTCGCCGATAACGTCTACGGTCCTACCCGTCGCTTCTGCCGTCGAAGATTGCGCGCCATGGGCGTCGAAGCAACCTTCTTTCCGTCTCGCATCGGGGCTGACCTTTCGGATTTCATCACGGAAAAAACAACCGCTATCCTAATGGAATCGCCCGGCTCCCTCACTTTTGAGCTTTGCGATACGAAGGCGATCGTCGCCCTCGCAAAAGACAGGGGCATTGTAACCCTACTGGACAACACTTGGGGCTGCGGTGTGCTGCACCGACCACTAGACCTCGGTGTCGATATCTCGATCCAGGCGTTGACCAAATATGTCGTGGGCCATGCCGACTGTTTCGGTGGCGCGGTCATGACCGCTTCGGACAAAGCTGCCCGTGCCGTCAAAAACACAGCGACGGACTGGGGAACCACACTTGGCCCAGACGATGCTTATTCGGCATTGCGCGGTCTCAGGACCATCGTGCCGCGCGTTAATGCACACGATGCAGCGGGGCGAAAGATCGCCGAGTGGATCAAAAACGAAGACGCCGTTACAGACGTGCTCCATCCTGCCCTTCCGAGCCATCCCGACCATCATATCTGGCAACGTGATTTTTCCGGGGCAAACGGATTATTCGGTATTCGTCTCGAGGATCGTGGCGACGCCGCTTTCCGCGCTTTCTTCGACTCGCTTGAATTGTTCGGCCTCGGGTTTTCGTGGGGCGGTTATGAAAGCCTGGCTATACCTGCGGACCCGGATGCGATCCGGCAAGAAGGGCATTGGCTCAATGATACAACGGACCGGCTCATCCGGCTCCATGTTGGACTAGAAGATGTCGGCGACCTTCAGGACGATCTGAACCGCGCCCTGAAGGCCTACAGAGCCTAAGCGACCAGTTCTTCGTCGAACTGTGCCACAAGACGTTTGAACGAACGCAGGAAATTCTCCGCGGAGTGGGTCTCATTAGCCCAGATTCGCCCTTCGACCCCGAGACGAGTTCGCTTTTCATCATTGTCGATGAGATCACGAAGCGCCGTAACGAAAGCGTCGACTTCATCCATGCCGGTGCCACGAGGATCGCCCGTATGCGCGCCAAACCGTTCAGGCACCCGCTCGGGATTCACACATGAAACAACCGGCACTTCGCACTGCAGCCCCTCAACAAAAGCGATGGGCAGCCCTTCATGGATGGCGGGATTCACGTGCAGCCATGATGATGCAATCAGGCGATGTTTCTCTTCACCCTCGGTATGACCAAGCATCTCCATATTTGATGGCAAGTCCTTTGGCTCCCATGAGCCTGGTCCAGCAAAGTGGGATTTGCCAAAGATACGGAAAGTGACGTCTGGCATACGCCGGGCGATCTCAGGAAGCATCCATGGCCGCTTTTGCGGGTCCAGCCGACCGAGGAACATGACCGTAGGCTTTTCGGACTTCTCATAAGGCCCAGCTGGCGCAGGCTCCATTGGATAACAAAGCGACGCCACCTCGTTTGGCATCATCCCGTATGTGGACTCCACCTTTGCCTCAAGGAACGGAGACGGCGCAGCAAAAATTGTCTTATACCCAGCAGCCCGGCGGCGCTTCACCAGATCAGCCAGCGGCGTACAATCGATGTACTGCAATCCCTTGGGTTCGATCCCTTCCTGGCCCGGAACGTGGGTTGTGCCAATCCGCGCCCAGTCTTCCGGCGTCTTCGGATCCTGCACCCACATCAGCATTGGAGCCCGTGGGAACATGGTGAGATAGTACTCGTAATTCTCCCGGTAATCGATCGTCAGGAAAAGATCGGGAACCTTGCGCTCCGCCATGATGGAGAGCTTCTCACGCCGCCATTTATAGGTCGGAAATCGCGCCGGGCGGCCATATATTTCAAGCTTCTCATTGCTTTCCCGAATATGGTCAGGTGGATCGCCCCAATACAAATCGACATCGATGGCAGGGTCTGATGAACCTTCCGAAGCGGCAGCAATCTGCTTACTCAGCATACCGAAACCGCCCAGACGGCTTATGCGTGCATCGAAGAATTCGTTGGCGATAATGCCAAGACGCAAACGCGATTTTTCCGACAGTCTCGAACTCAGCATACGACCAAAATCCCTTACTCTTACTCATCGAACCGTAATTTGGCGCACATATCTCGGCAAGATACAAACGCGCAATCGATAGCGCTCAAGCAAACCACGGGCCATATTCGCTGCCCCGTATTTGCATGATAACTTTCACCCTATCTTCTCCGTCTTTGATCTTCATCTTATGACAGAGCGTCCATGGACCGGATTTTGCACCAGCACAGTCATTATCAGTCCTCTTGTCTAGTGAGTGAGTGCCACACGTGTCGGCTGAACAAAGATCATCGCTACGAATTGGCTTTCGGGTTGGGGTCTTTCCCAAACTGTCGGAGACGTTCGTTCTGAACCAGATCAATGGCCTGCTGGATCACGGCCACGACGTTACCATCCTGGCAGACAAAATGCCGGCGACAATCGAGCCGACCTTGAGACGGGAAAGCGAAAGAGCCGCGAGCCGCACACGCTATATCTCTGAAACCCAGAAGCTGTCACAGTCCCTCCGCCCTATCCTGCCTTTTCGAGTAACGCGCGCCCTTGAGGCTCGGGAAGAGCACCGCCTGCTCGAAACCTGCGACGTCATTATCTGCAATTTCGGTTGGTTCGGTGCGCGTATGGCAGAAGTCAGTCGTGACAATGGCTTTGGATCAAAGCTTATAACCATCCTCCACGGCGATGACATGTCGCGCCATCTCTCCAACGGAAACGAAGATGCCTATGATGAGCTTGTCACCTGTGGCGGGCTCCTCCTATCGGTCAATCGCATCTGGCAGTCGAGACTGAAAGACCGAGGCGCTCCGGACCACGTAAACCTCATTCACCATCTCGGCGTCGATCCCGGAAAATTCGACTTTGTCGATCGCCAGCGAAGTAGCGATGAAGCTGTTGTTCTCGCAACCGTCTGTCGCATCGTCGAGAAAAAGGGTCTTGCCACCACCCTTCAAGCGCTGAAACAGGTTAGGACAACGAATCCCAATCTCAACTTCGTATTCCGCATTTATGGCGACGGGCCTCTTCGGGAAAGTCTGACCGAACTCTCGCAGTCCTTGGAATTATCCGACATCGTTGAGTTCATGGGCAGCATCCCAAACGCCGAGGTGCGCAACGCATTCGCCGACGCGGATGTCTTCGTGCACCCAAGCGTAACGGCAAATGACGGCGATATGGAAGGCTTGCCGATTTCGATGATGGAGGCCATGGCCACGGGTTTGCCGGTCATCAGTACCTATCATAGCGGTATTCCCGAACTCATAGAACATGGCCAAAATGGCCTCCTGTCAACGGAAAGGGACGTGGAGCATCTCGCGGAGCAACTCGCTCGCATCATCGCAGACACCGCAGACCGTCGCTCGATGGGCCGCGCGGCGCGCAAGACGATCGAAACAGAGTTCAGCCTGAATACATCCATCAACCGGCTCGAAGGCTACATCAAACAAGTTGCCCATGGCGACTTCAACGCCGCCAAAGAGGTAGCCGAATGACCGACGTTTCTGTCCTCGTTCCAACCTTTAAGCGAGCTGGCCTGCTTAAGGTCAGCTTGGAATCGATCCTTGCGCAAACGAACTCACCTGCGGAGATCATCGTCATCGACGACGGATCTAATGATGAGACCGAGACCGTTGTGAGAGGGCTCAGCTCAGACATTGAGTTCATCGCTAAGCCCGAAAACTCAGGCAAGGCAGCATCGCTAAATCTCGGTATCAAGAAAGCGACCGGGTCCCTCATCTGGATAATGGATGACGACGACATTGCCCTGCCCCACGCTCTCGAGACGCTGACAGATCTCCTCGATCAAAACCCCGACGCGGGCTTCGCTTACGGTCGACACATGCGTTTCTCTGAAGACGCGTCCGGGACAAGAACAGAACTCGGCACGGGGTACTGGCAAACCTGCACACCCGAAGACTTTCTGACCCAGACGCTCGAGGATTTCTTTCCCCATCAGCCTGGCATGCTCATCCGTAAATCCCTCTTCGAAACTGTTGGACGGTTCGACGCGGATCTGAAACGCTCCCAGGACTATGAGATGCTGATCCGCCTTGCGCGCGCAGCGCCCTGTGCGAATACGGATGACATAGTATTCCTCCAGCGACAGCACGCTGGCATCCGAGGCACAGCAGGTGACCGGTTCGCTGCGTCCCACAGCAACGCAAAGTGGATGGAATATGATCAGGAAATCTTTCGGAAGCTACGTGACACGCTCAGTCTGAATGAATACCTCCCTCGCGGTGAAACCGCGAACACAGACGCCCAAAAACGCATGGCCCTCCTTCAGCGAGGAGTCATCTTCGCCCGAAAGAAACTCTGGGAACTCGCCATCGAAGACTTCGAGACCGCTGCCGAGTTCGGTCCAACAAGCCTCACCGATACAGAGAAAACGCTCCTTCGTCGAACACTCGCCTCCAAATATGGCTGCGATGAAGTCCGCGAAGACCCAGACATCATCGGGAACCTCAAAAAGGTAAAATCAATTCAGCCAGCAGGAGCGGCCATCGTTCAAGGCATCATGCGCGGCATGCGTTGGCGTATTCGTGAAGCTATCCAGACAGGGCAACCCTTGCAAGCGATCGGGTTGGTGCAACGATCATTGACAGTGTCCCTGTCGAGATAAACAACCAACCCATTGCGACCAATGGAGATCGCTGTTTCAAAGCGGCAGCTCTGGCATATGAATTGCCAGTGAAACAGGCTTTCGGTTACCATGTCTCAGAATTGGGAGGGGCACAGTAAGTGCAGCGCCTGGACGTCAAATCTATTTTGGATGCGGTGAAGGCTAAACCGCTGCAAGCCGTTGGGGCAGTAGCAGCGCTCGGCGCAGTCGCTCTCATCATACTCGTATCCACTGGAATTGCATCGTCTCTCGCCAACCGTGTCCTCGGCAAGCTGGACAATGAGAGCGCGCCTGATCTCAACCGCATTGAAGTCAGATGGACACCGCTCGAAACAGCTCTGCACGATGTTGATATGCTCCGCATCCCGGTCGGGAACTGGACAGACTTCGGCGGCGGCGGCGCAATCGAACAGGTGGGTGACCTCATTCTGATCATGACGCCGAAAGGTGAGTTCCGCTACATCGGCTCGAACAATGAATTCCGCGCGCTCGGCGCAAGCGTCGACATGAACAATGCCGACTTCATAGAGAGCGGTTGGCTGGAGGACCCCCTGATCAGGGACTACTGGTTCCGAACGCACGACCTCTTCATCCGAAACCTGTCCGAAGATCGCTACGAGGTTTTTGCAAGCCACCACCGGTTCGCGGATGACTGTGTCGAGATCGTTCTCAGCCGGGCTGAGCTTTCACTCACGAACGATGCCCTTTCGGCAGACCCCAGTGGATTCGAACCGATATACACTGTCTCTCCGTGCGTCAGCCGCAAGGATGGCGGCTTTCCGTTCTCAGGCCACCAGTCCGGTGGACGCATTCAGGAATACTCCGAAACAGAATTACTGATGACCACGGGCGACTTCGAACTGGACGGGCACAATTCTCCTATTCGGGCGTCTGCCGACGACAGCATGGGCCTAGGAAAGGTCCATCTGATAAATACAGAAACAGGCGAAGGAAGCATCGTTGCGAAGGGCCTCCGAAACCCAGCCGGGCTGATCGTCGCCGAAAGCGGTCGCATCTGGGTCACCGATAGCGGACCCCAGGGCGGCGACGAGCTAAATGAACTTACCTTCGACAGCGATTATGGCTGGCCTGAAGTGACATATGGTTTCAACTATGGCTATCCAAGACGCCCATGGCCGTTGAACCCGTCCCAAGGTCGCCACGACGGGTCAATCGACTACACCAAACCGACTTTTGTTTTCATACCGTCGATTGCCGTCACCAATCTGGTCGAAGTGACAAAACCTGAATTCGGGTACTGGCAGAGCGATCTCCTGGTCGGTTCCCTGGCCGCCCAGACACTCTTCCGCCTCCGGCTGGAAGACGACCGCGTGATCTACAATGAAGCGATCGAGATAAATGAGCGCATCCGGGACATCATCCAGTTGAATGATGGTCGCATCGCCATGCTCACCGACACACCCCACCTCATCATTCTCCGCAACGCTGAGAAGGCAGCTCAGAACACTGCTGATATCGAAGACTCAACGACGTTTGTCGGATTGCGCAACGTTCAGGACGCCCAGAACAAGTTTCAGCCAATCTTCGCCGATGCCAAAGAGCGGGGTCGAGCGCTGTTCCAGGCAAATTGCGCATCCTGCCACGAGGCGGCGAAACGCGAAAACCATGCCGGGCCGCATCTTGTCGGAATTGTTGGCCGTGAAATCGGATCAGTTGACGGCTTTGCCTACTCTGAAAGGCTGAGCTCAGACACTGGCGTCTGGACCGAAGATCGCCTCGTCTCCTTTTTGATGAATCCGTCTGAGGAGTTCGAAGGCACTTATATGGGCCAGGTTGGAGAGCTTGTTCCGCATGCGGAGTGGCCAAGCGTTGTGGCATATTTGGAAGATCCGGGGTAAGCTAAACCATGGGGCTGCCAAATTTCTTTCTGATTGGAGCCGGTAAAGCGGGCACGACGGCTATTGCACATCATCTGGATAGCCATCCGGAAGCATTTGTCTGTAAGCCTAAAGAACCGCGCTTCATGTGTTACCCGGAACGGCGGCCCGAGTTCAAAGGCCCTGGCGACCAACGACTCTATGTGCCTGCCAACCTTTCCGAATATGAGGCCCTGTTTCGGCAAGCTGGCAATGCCAAAGCAGTTGGCGACGCATCGACCTGGTATCTGACCCACCCGGACGCGCCGGAAAATATTCGAAAGCTCTGCCCCGATAGCAAGATCATAGCGATTCTCCGCAACCCTTGCGACCGAGCTTTGTCGCACTGGATGCATCTCGTTCGGGAGCAGGTCGAAACCGAAGATGACTTCATCTCAGCCTGCAAAGCGGAACAAACCCGCAAAGCTGCGGGCCATGCACCACACTGGTGGTACGTGTCCCAGAGCAGATACTACGAAGGCCTTGAGCGTTATTTCAAGCTGTTCTCCAAGGATCAGATACTGATCCATCTTTACGAAGACTTCGTCGAAAGTCCGGAAAAAGTCATGGCCGAAACGTACAGGTTTCTGGGCGTCTCTGCAGATCACAATCCCGACTTCAAGGAGAAGCTGAATATCGGCGGGATCCCGAAAAACAAACGGCTACAAGAGTACCTCGAACAGTCAGCCTGGGGTGGAAATGACCCTTTGAAGCCGATCAAGGCGCTATTCCCAAAACAGGTCCGATCGTCCCTGAGGCGGCACATCACACGCGCCAATCTGGTCACAGATCGTTCTCTGACAGACAAAGAACGCGCTTGGTTGGCTGAACGGTTGCAGAAGGACGTCGACGGCCTTGAAAGACTCATTGGCCGGGACCTGTCGGCCTGGCGAGAGTTTCATGGCATTGCTCTTGATATGTAGGCTCGCAGGCGGACAATCTGCCAAAGCGGATGTTCTAATTCGAGGCATTGAGACATGTTTGGAAACCTTCTCCGACTGATCGCAGTCGCCGGATCAATCACCCTGGTCCAGCCTTGGCACTCTGCTTATGCCCACACCCCCCATGACGACGTCTTCTCAGTCGCCGTATCGCCAGACTACGCCACTGACGGAACCGTCTACACGCTCACACGCTCCAGCGTTCTAAAATCCACTGATACCGGCAACAGCTGGACCCGGATGATGAGAGGGCTCGACAACACGCAAATGCTGGTCGATCTCGTTCTGGGGTCCGATGGCAATACACTCTACGCCGCCTCCCGTGGCGAAGGTGTCTTTCGCTCCCTTGATGCAGGTGAAACCTGGACCAATGCGAGCACCGGTCTGGCTGATCTGCACATCCATGCTTTGACGGTCTCTGAATATGACGCTTCAACCGTCATCGCTGTATCCGCCGAGGGACGCGCTTTCATCAGTCGCAACTCCGGTGAGACCTGGACGGCCTTAAGCGGACCTTTCGATGCTGTTACGGCGGCGGCTTTCGGAACATCCTTCGGCGGCGAGCCAAATATCCATATCGGCGATTTCAACGGCAACGTCTTTGCATCATCCGATGGCCTCTCCTGGACACAACTCCACGACAGCACAATCGGTAGTCCAGTATTCGTTATCTACGCTTCGAGAGATGTCCTGGCCTTCAGCGACAATGCAGGCAACCTATTCACGCAAACCGATGGGGACGACGCGCAGCAGCACACCCTATCGGATGCGAGCACACCCATAACATCCATAGCGGCCTACTCCGATGCTGAGGCGGGCAGCAGCCTCTTTGCAACGCAATGGCGTGACGGTCTTTATTGCAGCCCCGTGCCAGAGATCGAATGGTCGCTCTGCGATGATGGATTGACCGTAGATCAGCAGGCCGCCTCCCTCGGACGCCCGAACTTCAGCGAAGTGGCTCTCTCCCCGACATTCAGCGCGGACGGAACGCTGTTTGTGGCAGCCTATGACGGGCTCTTCAAATCAACCAACGGAGCCGTGTCGCACTCCGAACTCGAAACATTCCCAATCAACTACATCGTCTCAGCCGAATTCTCGCCTACCTTCGCCGAGGATCAACAGATGCTGATGACAACCATGCTTTGGGGACTGTTCGAGAGCCGCGATGCTGGCAGCAACTGGCAGGACATCAACTCCGGCGAGCTGGTGGATTACCCCCGCCACAATGGCCTGACTCGTCTCTTTAAGCCCGTTTACTCTCCGGCCTTTGACGCAGACCGCACGATCTTCTTATCGACCTGGTATGCGCCTTTGAAGTCCACCGACGGCGGTAAATCGTGGCAACGCCTGGACGCCCCTCAAACGGAGTCATTCAAAGAGAACCGCCATCAGGCACTCGTGCTCGCGACATCCCCAGACTTCGCGACCGACAAGACGATCTATGCATCAACCAACTGGGGCGAGATCATTCGCTCAACCGATGGCGGACAGTCTTTTGACACTGTCACCAAAGTGGAAAACAACTCCGGATCCATCGCCATCTCGCCGTCTTACACGACAGACGGCCTCGTCTTCGCAGGTGATATACGTGGCATCTGGCGGAGCGGTGATCGGGGAAGCACCTGGACGCAAACCCAGCTTGTGACCGACGACAAGCTTGCGCCTCACGTCGTACCGATCGGTTACCCGGCAGAAGAGGTGCCCGGCTTCATTGAGTTTCTCGATGTGGAGAGAGGCAAAAGTCAAACACAGAGGATCATCCTCCTTCCCGATTTCGCGACGAGCGGCGCGATGCTCGTCGCCGGATCCGAAGGGCTGTTTCGATCGAGTGATCGTGGTCAGTCGTGGACGCCAGTGACAAACGAGTTCCTGTCCGAACGCAACTATATCGAGACCGTTGCGCTCTCACCTGATTACGAGAAGGACAGCACCATAATCATCTCGGTGCGCGGGAAAGGACTGCTGAAATCGGTCGACGGCAGCATCACGTTCGCGCCGTTTGCGACCGATCTAATCGATGCGCAAATTCAATTCTCGCAGTTTGACGGGGTCGCTCCAAAGTACCCGGCTCTGCTGTTCTCCCCTAATTATGCAAACGACCGCACCCTGTTCGGATACGAGGGGGACCGTTTCTATCGCAGTATCGATGCCGGTGAGTCATGGGCCGAGCTTGGCACGCCGGTTCCAAGTGCGGCCACCAAGCGACTAAAGTACTACATCCGCAACATTTACCCGCACCGCTTCCTGATTGCAGGCCTCGTCGCGCTCGGTGGTCTGATTGTCGGGCTCGGCCTCCTATATCTATTCCGGCGGCAGCTTCTCTCTCTCTGGAACGGCAATCGCAGCGGACACACGAGAGCTTGACCCGCTGACAGATCTATCGATGCGCTGCGATCAGGAATGAGCGCTGTCGTTGAGAGCGAGTCGATGCTAGATCGGCTCGGACACTGAGACTCAAATCAGGCCCGCCGCTTTCGCTGCCTTCGAATAAGTTCGGGACACCGGCACCTCGGCATTCGATTTCAAAATGAGATACTTGCGACCATTTTCAGAGCGAACCCTTTGAACGCCAGCCTCTGCCACCCACCAGGACCGATGAACCTGACTGCCCCGCCAATTGCCCAGCTCGACAATAGCATCAGAGAGGCGCATCAGGATCAACTCCTCACCAGCACTCGTATGCACGCGTAGATAATGATCCTCGGCGGACACCGCGTAGAGTTCGGCCGAACGCAGACCAACCGGTAAGCGATTGAAAAACGGGTGTTCAGCCTGGCGCAAAACGCCGGCGTTTTCTGTCCCCAAATCGCCTAATGACAGCTTCCTGAAATAAGCCAGCAAGACATGCCCCACACCGACAACCAACACAGAAATCGGCACCACCAACCCATATTGCCGAAGCCAGAAAGTGAAAGATGAGTCGAGACCGAAATTCGGATTGAAGACCGTCAGAACAAAAGTGACGGGAACAGAGACCAATAGAGCAATGGGGATGATACGGAGCCAAAACCCGTATTTGCCAAGCGATGAAGATGGAAAGAGCGGCAATGCGAGACAAGCACTCACCACTCCCGTGAATGTTGTCGCAAACCAGAACACCACTCGCTTGAGGAATGGCACCCCATTGGTGTCGTAGATCCCCAAAAACGCGAATATGACGCCAAACACCAGCGAAATGGCGACCAAAGAACCCGCCAGGCGGCCCCAGGGCAAACGATCAGTCTCCCAGATGTTCTGCACTTCGCGCATCGTGAAACGACTCTTACGGTAACTGGCGAAGGATTCCAGAGCCCTCACGTACACTGCGTAGCTATCGCGGCAGCCGGCTGTCACCGTGGCGAGGTGGACAGGAAGGAAAAGCGATAATGATCACCGATGAGATGCTCTTTACACTTAGCAGCCGATTGGCGATGCTTGGATGGCTCTTACTGGCGTTCCTCCCCCATCGAGGTCCGCTTCTCTATCGCTCGACCGGCCTTGTGATCCCGGGCCTCCTATCCATAGCCTATGGCGCACTCATGGCAGCAAACTTCGCATCTGTGGAAGGCGGTGGCTATGGTTCACTAGATCAGATCCGCGCCCTCTTCACTGTGGACTCCGTGCTCCTCGCCGGATGGATACATTACCTCGCTTTCGATCTCGCCATTGGCACCTGGATCGCGAAACGATCCACAGAGATCGGCCTCTCTAGACTTATACAAATCCCCATCCTGTTCATGACGTTGATGTTTGGACCGGTCGGATTCCTGATCTTCATCCTCACGGAATTGGCGATGAAACAACTCCAGAGCTCAGCTCCGAGGACAGCCTGATGACGATTGTGATTTCAAGCGATCTTGGATCCTCATTCGCAGGCGGGTCCGCCGAGGGTCGGAAGGCCTCGCCGCACCGCACCTCCAACGACCAACCCCGGGATCACTTTTTTGCCGAGCGAGTTTGGTGGCAAATGGCCATAGTGCTTCTTGCTGGCATTCCGGTGGTTCTCCTCGCACTGGCCATCGATCCACGGCTGCACAACGATGTCTCGATCTGGATCAAGCCCCTGAAGTTTCAGATATCGATGGCGCTTCACCTGATAACTCTCGCGGTGCTCGTGCGAATGTTCTCGGAAAAAACACGCCGATCCAGCTGGATAACAGCACTCGCAGTCTCATCATCTTTCGCGGCACTGGTCGAAATCACGCTAATCGGCGGACAGGCAGCGCGCGGGGTTGGGTCCCATTTCAACACAGACGCGCCCATGGACAATATCATCTACGCTATCATGGGCGTCGGATCGCTTATCCTGATCCTCCCGGCGCTGATCATCGGCATCCGATTTCTCGCCTCGAAATCAACTGATCGCATGCCATCCACAATGAAGCTGGCCGCAGGGTCCGGCCTGCTACTGAGCTTCGTATTCACCTTGACCGTGGCAGGCTACATGTCGATGCAAGGCGGACATTGGGTCGAGGCCCCAACCACAGATGCCAATGGACTTCCCGTCGTCGGATGGACCCGCCAGGGCGGAGACCTGCGGGTGGCACACTTCTTCGCCACACACATCATGCAAGTCGTGCCCATTGCCGGTTGGCTCGCAGTACACAGACTTCGCTGGCGGCAACCTCGAGCGACCTTGCTCGTTGGAACTACAGCGGTCCTTATGTCAGCCTTGGCACTCGGCACATTCGTTCAGGCATTGAACGGTCAAGCATTCATCTAGAAGGAAGCGCGGCGGGTTCATCAGCCCGCCGCCGCAATTACCTTAGTAGCGGTAATGCTCTGGTTTGAACGGACCAGCTTGATCGACACCAATATAGTCAGCCTGGTCCTTGGTCATCTCGGTGAGTTTCACACCGATCTTTTCAAGGTGGAGCCGCGCAACTTTCTCATCCAGATGCTTCGGCAACATGTAGACTTTGTTCTCATACTTACGCGGAGAAGCCTTGCTGTCCTCCCAGAGTTCGATCTGAGCAAGCACCTGGTTTGTGAAAGAGGCAGACATAACAAACGACGGGTGCCCAGTCGCATTTCCGAGATTAAGCAAGCGCCCTTGAGACAGGAGTATCATCCGGTTCCCTTTTGGGAAGGTCACCATGTCCACCTGATCCTTGATGTTGGTCCATTCAAAATTCTGTAGAGCCGCAACCTGGATCTCATTGTCGAAGTGACCGATGTTCCCGACGATCGCCATGTCTTTCATCTCGCGCATATGCTCCAGACGGATGACGTCCTTATTGCCGGTCGTGGTGACGAATATGTCCGCGGTCGCAAGCGTGTCTTCAAGCGTCGTCACTTCGAATCCGTCCATCGCGGCCTGAAGGGCACAGATGGGATCGATCTCGGTAACGACGACACGCGCGCCTGCTCCGCGCAATGACGCAGCTGAGCCCTTACCCACATCGCCGTAGCCGAGGACGACAGCCGTCTTGCCGGCCATCATTGTATCGGTGGCACGGCGAATGCCATCCACGAGGGACTCCTTACAGCCATACTTGTTGTCGAACTTCGACTTCGTGACGCTGTCATTCACATTGATAGCTGGGAAGGGCAGCGTGCCCTTTTCAACCAGTTCGTAAAGACGGTGCACGCCTGTCGTGGTCTCTTCAGATACACCGACAATCTGGTCGCGCATCTTTGTAAACCAGCCGGGGCTTGCCGCCATACGTTTCTTGATCTGAGCAAAGATCACAGCCTCTTCCTCAGACCCCGGCTCACCTTCGATCAATTCTGGCTCACCATTTTCAACGCGAGCACCCAGAATGACGTAGAGCGTTGCGTCGCCGCCATCATCGAGAATGATGTTTGGCCCATCCGCGAACTGGAACGACTTATCGAGATAGTCCCAGTGTTCCTCAAGAGTCTGACCCTTCACAGCAAAAACCGGTACGCCCCTATCGGCGATTGCGGCTGCCGCATGGTCCTGCGTGGAGAATATGTTGCAGGACGCCCAACGGACATCGGCACCGAGGGCCGTCAGCGTCTCGATCAGCACCGCCGTCTGGATGGTCATGTGAAGCGACCCGACAATGCGGGAACCTTTCAGCGGTTGGCTACCGCCGAACTCCTCGCGCAACGCCATCAGACCCGGCATTTCTGTTTCAGCAATGGCGATTTCCTTGCGGCCAAAGTCGGCGAGCGAAATATCGGCAACGGCGTAATCGGACATGGTTGATCCTCTTTGATCTTGTCATCCTGGGAACGTTTCCGCGGGTCTTAGCAAGCAGACAGTCGCGCGGCAACTCAGATATAAACGTATGTTTGTACGTTTATGTAATTTCCCAGCCAATGAGCTGACAATAAGTGTGGCTTCCTGGCAACACTCGGCTTAGGTTGAACCAAATCAGTCAGAGATGATCGATCATGTTGCGTTTGTATTTCTTCTCAGCACTCTTCCTGTCCCTTGCTGCAATACCGTCCTTCGCCCAGGACGTGGTCCGCCTTCCCGGTCAGGGAGAGGTCAAGCGAGATGTTGCTCCACAACTCGGAAGCACTGACCGCCTCATTCCAGGCGGTGGGCTCCTGCTCAGCTTTGATACCGATCGCGATGGCCGCGTCTCCGATGAGGAGTTGATGACGGGCATCGAAAGGGCCTTCGCCGCCGCCGACAACAATCAGGACGGCTATCTAACGCCGCTGGAACAGATCAGCTGGTCCGAAAGCCTGCCAACCCGCGATGCAAGCCTGTCAAACCCCGCTCGATTTGACCCAAACCTCGACAGGAGGGTCAACGCGGAAGAGTTTTCAGATGTGATCGTCAGTTTTGCCGATGATCTGGCCGACGAGGAAAGCGGCGAAGTGATCATCGCCTCGTTGAAAGCCAAGCGACGCCCACGTCCAGACGGGGAGAGTGATCAGGAACGCCCGCGTCAGCGGCGTGCGGGTGGGGGCGATCCCCAGCAACAACAATCTCGAAGCGGTTCCTGATCCCGCCGGCTAGTCCCGTTCGGCGTCTTCGCGTCCAATTTCCTCCCGTTTGTCCACGGGAAGTTCTCCGAAACCGTTGGACACAAGAAGCTGCAGCGCAGCGACGGCCATGCTGGCATCAACACCCTTTGCCGATATTTCGATATCAACGCCCTTGTGCGCCGCAAGCATCAGCAAATCCATGATGTGCGTGCCGTTTGCTGTTTGGCCGTTATATCCAACGGTAACGTCCGACCGAAAATTCCCGGCGAGACGAGCAAACGCCGCAGAGGCCCTGGCGTGCAGCCCCTTCTTGTTGACGATGGTCACCGTCTGGACCGCGATAGTCATTTAAGGATCAAGCCCGCTTCTCGAGCAGTTGCGATGCGATGGAAATATACTTCTTGCCAGCCTCACTCGCTGCCTGCGCCGCATCACCCAACGTCATACTCGTGCGCACTTCGGCAAGTTTGATCAGCATCGGAAGATTGACGCCAGCAATGACCTCGATCTCGCCCTTCGGCATAACAGAGATCGCAAGATTCGATGGCGTACCGCCAAACATATCCGTCAAAATGATCACACCGCTGCCCTGATCGCAGGCTTTTGCGGTCTCGATGATCTGTGCACGGCGCGCTTCCATATCGTCGTCCGCTTCGATCGAGATAGCTCGAAAATGTTCCTGAACACCAACAACATGCTCCGCTGCCGCCACAAGCTCGCGGGCAAGTTTGCCATGGCTGACCACAACAATTCCAATCATCAGGTCGCTTCTCCTCCACCTGACCTTTCACGATGACCTGCTAAGTCTCAGGAGGCAATACTAATTTCCGCCATCTTCGCCCTTTAGATCTGGCAAACAAACAAGAGTGTGACAGCTAATTGCGTTGACATTTGAACTGGCTGCTGACCTGAATCGACGCAAGCTTTAGGGTTAACGCTACGCGACGCGACGCGAACAGGTAATGCATGACTTTTCTGTCCCGAAAACTGAAGACACCCCTGATGCTGGCAATCTCGGCAGCAATGGCAGTCTCGTTCGCCGCCTGCAGTGATTCAGACGGCGGTCCTGCCTCTGCTGCTCCGCCGCCGGTTGCATCGCCTCCGCCACCAGCTCCTCCACCGCCAGCTCCTCCCCCCCCTGCGTCTCCGCCACCACCGCCTGCAGGGTCTGTCACAATCAGTGGCTCCGTCACTTTTGAAGACGTTGGTGTCGACACATCGAATAATGATTTCGTTCTCGATCTTTCCGATTTGACCGCCCTGCCCGCGCGCGGCGTGGTCGTCGAAGCCGTCAACGCAGCCGGAGCGGTTCTTGCCTCAACAGTGACAAGCGACACGGGGCAGTACGCACTAAACGTCGCCGCCAACACGGACGTGCGCATCGAAGTGGAGGCACGCCTTCTTCAAACCACAGGGGCCACTTGGGATGTCCCGGTGCTAGACAATACGGCCGGAAACGCGCTCTACGTGTTGCAAGGCAGCCTGACCAATAGCGGTTCAACAAATTCAACCCGGGACCTGTTCGCGCCCTCCGGCTCCAACGGCTTTTCTGCGTATACGGGACCACGCACATCCGGCCCATTCGCGATCCTTGATGAGATCCTCAACGGCCTCAGACTTATCGAGACCGAAAGTCCAAATCTCGACTTCCCCAACCTTCAGATCTTCTGGAGCGTCAATAATCGCCCCGGCGGCGACGACATTCCCGCCGGAGAAATACCCTCTACCGCCTTTGTGAACACTATCAACGGAATACCAACGATTCTTGTATCCGGAGATATTGATACCGATACGGATGAGTTCGACGAGCATGTCATTACCCATGAGTTCGGACACTACTTCCAGGAACTCCTCTCTCGCGATGATTCCATTGGCGGCTCACACAGCCTGGACAGTTTGCTAGATGCTCGCGTGGCGTTCAGCGAAGGCTGGGGCAACGCCATCTCAGCAATTATCACGGAGGACCCCATATATGTAGATGCAGGATTCGGAAGCAACTTGGGATTCGCCTTCAATCTCGACCTAAACGGCATAGGATCGGCACTGAATGCGAACGGCTGGTATGGCGAGTCGTCCATCCAATCGATTCTCTACGACGTGTTCGATTCCACAAATGATGGTCCCGATTCTGTATCGGTCGGCTTTGGACCTTTGTTCGACGCGTTTACAAGCCCGACATTCACCGACAGCGATGCGTCGACCACTATATTCTCATTCATCGAGGCGCTCGTCGAGCAACCCGGTGTATCGACGAGCGATCTGGCCCCCCTCCTCGCACTCCAGGACATCAACGGAACGGGCGAGTTTGCGACCGGCGAGACGAATGATGGCGGCATCACTCAATCGCTCCCGATCTTCGTTCCGTACACGGTGGGTGATCCACCTATCAATATCTGCTCAATTGACGACGCTGGCGAAGTCAACCGTCTTGGAAATCGCGTTCTCATTATAATGAATAATCCATCGTCGGGTGTATTCACAATCACCATGACCCGAACGTCGGGGCCATTTGACCGCGATCCGGACTTCACCATCCGAAACGAGGGCACATTCGTGACAGGTGGTTTTAGCGAAGATCCAGATACCGAAACTGTCGTCGCACAGCTCCCAGCGGGTCAATTGATTGTAGATGCGCGGGACTTCGAAAACACAGACCCAGATAATGAAAGCCCCGCACCGTCAGGGGATGCCTGTTTCGACTTCTCGGCACTTTAAGGAAAACATAGATGACAACGCTTCAATCTAGTCTCCTGACAGGCCTTCTCGCCACTGTGATCTCCTGCTCCGCCGGGCATGAGGAACACCACCATGAGACAGTAGGACATTCCCATGACGGCGCGTCCCAGTCGACCACGGCGAAGCCCGGTGCCAATGTCCGTTTCGAAACTGAGCTCCGCGAACCCTTGTCCCCAGGTGACGCCGGTGCCCTTGAGGTCACGATGATCGAGGGACACAGTTCAGGCATCATGACCGTAACGGCCAGCGCCGGCGAAGGTCTCGATATGCTGACAACGATTGATGAAGCCACCTTTGATGTTGCCGACGGCGACACCCATTCTTGGACCGTGTATTTCGACACCGAGACCGAAGGAAAGTACTATTTGAATCTGAGGGCCAGCGTGGAGACACCAATTGGTCGCCTGACCCGGAGCTATGCGGCACCTATTATCGTGGGAGACCCGGACGCAAAAGCTAGGCGCGCCACGAACGAAAAGACGTCTCCGAACAACGGCAAAGTGATGATGGAAGCGGTCGAAACGATAAGACAATGAGGACCCCAGCCGACAGTCACCACCTCGGCCAGAAACGATAGTTCACCAAAAATAAAACTTTAAGTTGTATTTGTAAGGCTATGAATAGTCAGAGCCTCACCCGCCGCAATCTACTCTTCGGCAAAGCATCCAGCTCCCCAACGGATGAAGCCAACGAAGATATTTCCCTTGTCGCCGATGAGAGCGGTGCAACTGCAATCGAATACTCTTTGATCGCGGCAATCGTCAGCTTGACGATATTCAATGCCGTCCGGCGAACTGGGCGACGGTCCCGAAGATCAATGAATTGCACGCATCGTACGCTCAATCGTGCCCGTCGCGGCAGACCGGCACCCGGCTGCGCCGGATAGGAAAACCTAATTCGCCGGGAGCTCGACGATAAAGCGCGCGCCACCTTGATCGCGATTTTCCGCCCGCACGTCGCCCCGATGCGTCTGAACGATGTGCTTGACGATGGACAGTCCAAGTCCGGAATTGTTCCCAAAGTCAGCGCCGGTCGGGCGGTCGGTGTAGAAACGCTCAAATATTTTATCGAGCTTGTCTTCGGGAATACCCGGACCATCATCCTCGACCATAATACACGCCACAGTCTGAGGCCCGTTCGCCTCCTGGCGCAGAACGACGCGCACCCGGCCGTCATTGGGAGAAAACGACCGCGCATTATCAATCAGGTTCCGAACCACCTGACCAAGCGGACCGTCTCTGCCGCGCACCATCAACCCCCCGCCCCGTGTCAAATCGTCAAATATAACGTCGGCACGGCTATCGTCTGTTGCGCTATAGGTCCGAACGATATCGGACAGGAAGCGCCCAATATCCAAAATGTCGGCTCGGCTGCGGGTGACCTCCGCCTCAAGCCGCGAGGCATTCGAAATATCGGTAATGAGGCGGTCGAGTCTCTGAACATCCTTGGCAATCAACTGCCGCAGCTTTTCGGTGGCTTCAGGATCTCCCTTCACCCGCTCAGCGGTCTCGACGGCGGATCGAATGGATGTCAGCGGATTTTTAAGTTCATGGGCAACATCGGCGGCAAACTGCTCATTCGCAGTAATCCGCTCAAACAAGGTTTCCGTCATGGCGTCGACCGATTGTGCCAGTTGGCCAATCTCATCTTTGCGCTTGGTGACTTTTGGCAGATTCAGTTGATCCGTCCGCCCCGTACGTACCCTGTCCGCAGCAACTGCGAGCCGCCGCAATGGCCGCGCAATTCCGAGTGTAAGCAACGCCGACGTCACAAGCGCCACAAGCATCGCCACTCCGATGAACGGAACAAGCGCCGCCCGCTCCGCACTAACAATCGCTTCGACATCACTCGCTTCAACAGTCAGCACGCCGACCACCGCCGACACCCTCTGTATCGGAACCGAAACCGAGATCACGCGCTGACCCCGTTCGGAAAATCTCTGGCTCGCCGCATCATCCCCCGCAAGCGCGATATCGTACTCCTGATCAAAGGTTCGGGCACGCACAGCATCCCCGCCACGATTGGGAACAAGCACGCCGAAAACACCTTCGAACGTCTCCGACAAGGATGCTGACCAAAGCTGAAACCGCGCGGGTTCCCTGATCGGAGGTAAGGCGCGGACATCGACACGGTCGGACAGGAAAAAACTGTCCGCAACGACTTCCTGTCTACGATTGTAAACCTTCGCCCGGATCGTGGTGGAGAGGTCGAGGGAGCGGATTACCGCTTTGGCGAGCGATTCATCGAGTTCTGGCTCGGGCTGTCCAATCGTAGCCCCTTCCGCCAGCAGGTTTGTGAACACCTGCGCCTGACCCACTAGATCCTGCTTCTTGGCCACGACAAGACCGGCCCGCATCTCATTCAGAACCATGGCTCCGATGATGAGAATGGCGAGCCCCGCCAGATTTGACGCCAGAATCAGCTGAGCAATGCGCGAGCCGAGAAACCCGAACCGTCGCTGACCAGGAGCGGCTTTGAATGATATTCGCTTAAAGGGCGCAAAGCTCGTCATAACAACAGTTTATCGCCCCAAGCCTGAACCTCAAATATCGGCAAGCACCTTCATGGAAACGATACTGTCAGGATCGCGCACAGGCTCACCCCGTTTCAGCTCATCAACAGCGTCCATACCGTCGGTCACCTGTCCCCAAACGGTATACTGATTGTCGAGGAATCGGGACGGTTCGAAACAGATGAAGAACTGCGAGTTTGCACTGTCCGGATCATTCGTCCGCGCCATGGAACAGGTACCCCGCAAATGCGGCTCTGAATTGAACTCCTGAGCAAGATCAGGCTTATCAGAGCCTCCCATCCCGGTTCCCTGCGGACAGCCACACTGCGCCATGAACCCGTCAATCACGCGGTGAAACACGATCCCATCATAGAACCCCTCGCGCGCCAGCTCCTTGATGCGGGCAACATGATTCGGCGCAACATCAGGCTTCAGCTCAATGGTGACTTTGCCTTTTGTCGTGTCTAGGATGAGTGTGTTTTCGGGATCGGCCATACCCTGCCCTTTCTGAATATCTGGAGGGGATTGGAAGTGGCGCGCACCCTACAGCGGGCGGCGCAAAGAGCAACTACTACCGAAGCTAAAGGTCGTCGATGCGAACGCCGCGCGCTTCCAGAATTGGACGCAGCTCCCAGTAGGCCGCGGGCGTACGTATCAACGGAATACGTGGATACAGATGATGCACCACGTGATACTGCATCCCCATCGTGAGGACATTCCCAAAACGGCTTCGCCACGCCCTTGTGTCGCGATACCGACCTCTATTCATGGCCGGATGATGCGGAGCCCAACTGAGATAGAACTGAATATATGTCAGTCCGATATGGCGCGGCAGCCACCACAGAAACACAGCCTCGAACGCATGACCTGACCAGGCCAGCGTAAACATTAGTCCAAAGAAAAAGAGCTGATACAGCACTGCAACCAAAAGCGCCCGATTGGCCTGAGGCGTGCCCAGTCGCATTAGTGTCTCGCCATAGGAATTGAACCCGCCCTCAGCCCTCGGCTGCCGGTTCTGCAGACTTCTCCAGATCGCATGAAGTGGACCATTCGCATGTGTCGAATGATCAGGATCCTTCTCCGGATGGTTCGTATGCTTGTGGTGCTCCAGATGGGTCAGTCGCGCGACGCCGAACGGCAACCACAGCGGAATGATCGAGACATGGCCCACCAGCTCGTTCAGCCACCGCAGTTTCTGGCCCGGCCGCGCGATGATATCATGTTGCGCCTCGTGGCTCGGCAAATAGCTGAGCATCACATTTAGCGTCGCGATCGGAAATGCCGCCCAAAGGGGAAGAACGCCGAGGAAAACAAGTGGCCATAGAGAGAGCCAAACGGCGAGATTCGCAAAACACCAGACCACAGACAACCACGGGAAATGCCCCATATGCCTCTGCGCTATGGTTTTCTCACGCTTGACGAGTTCGCTTTCGGACATTTGGGACATGTCCTCGATGACTTCTGCCGGTCGTCGGAATATGCGTGGGCGTTCGTCTACCGCTGCCATAGCCACGTCCCCCTTGTCTGCGCCACCAAGCCCAGCAGCAAGGCTGGCACCAATGCAGCTTGAAGCGGCGATAATCCCAATGGCGGAACCCAACCAGCGGCAATAATGATCTCAGAAAACAGCGGCCATAGGAAACCGACCGCAAAGATCAGTGAACCATAGTCAAATATCGTCTTGATCAGACCCATAAGCACGACAGTTTCCTTTAAGGAAGAAAATGACACAGGCGTCAACTTTTTTCAAGATCACAACCATCGAGTCCGAGGAGGACCACTAAACCGCTGCCGCCTCGGACGGATTATTCAACTGGATCATTCGAAGGTTCAAGAAGGCCGCAATCGTAACCCAGGCCAGATAAGGAACACCCAGAAACGCCGCTA
The DNA here is from genome assembly GCA_039033955.1 of Pseudomonadota bacterium. Classification (GTDB taxonomy): domain Bacteria; phylum Pseudomonadota; class Alphaproteobacteria; order Caulobacterales; family Hyphomonadaceae; genus CALLCD01. Next base: position 22,813 of record JBCCBQ010000006.1, on the reverse strand, counting down.
TTGGCGATAGTGGCGCGAACACCGCTATTTGGGCCACAAGTGACAGCCAAAGAAGCGCGACCTCTCCCAGAGCGAAATTCATCCGCTTCAATCCGAAAAACAGTGCAGACCAAAGAAAGTTCAGGCCGAGACTGACACCATAAACAATGAACGGAGCAAGATCTTTGGAGGCCGCACCTCCACCAGTAGCCTCCCAGGCGAGCGACCCGGCCACGGCATTGAGAAGGAACAGGACAGACCAGACAGTTGGAAAAGCCCAGTTGGGTGGAATCCAGTTGGGCTTATTCAGCCGCTCATACCACTGCCCCGGCTTGAATAGGCCTCCGGAGGATGCCGCAACAAAATTCACCAGGGCGAACGCCCCGAAAACACTCCAGCTCATCGAGCCTGTCCTCGTTCGAGATCTATCAGGAAACTTGCACCACTGAGCAAAGACATAGCCACCCCTACGGCACCCGGCAAATCAATTGCAGGAACAAAGAACAGCTCGTCCCGAAAAGCGGCTTAGCTTTCGGTGTACCTGTATCCTACGCCATAGAGGGTTTCGATGGCGTCAAACTCACCATCGACCTCGCGGAATTTCTTCCTCAAGCGTTTGATGTGGCTGTCGATCGTCCGGTCGTCCACATAGATTTGATCATCATAAGCCGCATCCATCAGCTGATCGCGGTTCTTCACATAACCAGGGCGCTGGGCGAGACTTTGCAGAATGAGAAACTCGGTGACCGTCAAACGAACGGGCTTTTCATCCCATGTGCAAGCATGGCGGTTCGGGTCGAGGGTCAACCGCCCACGGACGATTGGCTTGTGATCGCCTTCTTCCGGACCAGCAGCGCCACCGCGCGCCCGGCGGAGAACCGCCTTGACCCGCTCTGATAGCAGCCGCGTTGAGCATGGCTTTCGAACAAAATCATCCGCACCGATATTGAAGCCGATCACTTCATCGATTTCCTCATCTTTCGACGTGAGAAAGATGACCGGAAGGTCCGATGTCTGGCGCAGGCGACGCAAAAGCTCCATCCCGTCCATACGCGGCATCTTCACGTCGAATATCGCGATGTCAGGCGGCGTCTCAGTCAGCGCCGGCAGCGCACTTTGTCCATCATAATAAGTGCGAACCTGATAGCCTTCCGCTTCAAAGAAGATTTTCAGGGACGTCACGATGTTCTCATCATCGTCAACAAGCGCCAGACTGGGCATCACATTCTCCTCGCCGTGCCTCTGCGGAGGTTTCTCAGCCCTTGAACCATGGTTCTGGCGACACGCAAACCCCTGCCAATACTGTCATTACAATAAAGCAATATGGCGTCCACACGCGGGGAAATGGGCAATTCCAAGGTGAGCAGCCAATCACGCCGCCACAATCCTTAATCCTCTAGGACGATATCAGTCCCGAACAACCATGCCGACGCGGAGATCCTCAGCCGTGTAAACATGCTTATCGTCAACAAAGACTTTGCCATCGGCAATGCCAAGCACAAGCGATCCGCGCTTCACCCGCTTCATGCTGATATCGTATTTTACAAGCTTCGTATCGGGCGTGATCTCACCGGCGAATTTCACCTTACCAACACCGAGCGCGCGCCCCTTACCAGGCGAACCAGACCAGCCGAGCCAATAGCCGACAGCTTGCCACATGGCATCAAGCCCGAGACATCCGGGCATCACGGGATCCCCAGGGAAGTGACACTCAAAGAACCAGAGATCGGGATGGATATCGAGTTCAGCGACAACGCTGCCCTTCCCATACTCGCCGCCATCCAGCGTCATCTCGGTGACGCGATCCATCATCAGCATTTGAGGGGCTGGCAATTGCGCATTGCCCGGCCCAAACAATTCCCCTTGGCTCGATTTCAGGAGCTCTTCATAGGAATAGGTCGGCTGAGGCGTGTGATAGTCGTGGGGGCCCTTCTGGCTCAAGGCGGCATCTCCCTCTGAGTCGAAAGCACCGCATCGACACGAGCCCGACGATCAAGTCAACACCGGATACGATAATTCCGGCCAAACGCAGGGTCTCGCTCGCAGTCCTGCTAGCTGACCGTCTGCCCCCAGATGACCTCATCCGCAATCCAGCCGCGATAGCGCCCGGAGCCAACACGCACAAAGCCGTCGCCATACTCTAGCACTTCGACCTGAACACCTTCATGCAGTCGTGCAATTGCCCTCGCATCCGCTTGTGGATCAGCGCGCATGAGTGTCGCCTGCGTTACCACTGCCGTTTGTACAGGTGACAGCATCCGCGCATGTAGCCAAACCTCGTCACCATCAGGATCCCGCACAAAGCGCCACCCCTCGGTTTCCTTCAGAATCATCACCGGCAGACCGGCGCGCTCATAATGCCATTTGATAGGATGTTCGAGACTCGGCCCGGCGCGACCATTCACCCGATCATAGCGGAGGCTCTCATACCTCGGCACTGGTTTTCCAGAAATATGACTGATCCGGGTCTCACTCACCCCATCAGCACTTGCCGGCATTACTGGCACTGCCGTCCAAACACTCCCCAAACAGAGAACACCCACCATCACTCTAATCATCACCACACCGTCCCGGCTTATATATCCACCAGCGCCGATTGTCGGATTGCGTGGTGAATCACCGGTAAATCTTCAGGAACCAATCGGTAAACGGATGAAAAGCTTTCATTAGGATACAGATTTGCGTTATCGCCCGGCTCTGCTATCCCAACACCAGCAAAAAAGGGCAGGACGGCATGCAATCAGGCAAACTCAAAGTCGTGGTCACGCGTAAGCTCCCGGCACCGGTAGAGCTGCGTATGAAAGAGCTCTTTGACGCCGACCTGAACGAGGACGACCACGCCTTCTCGACCGAAGAGCTGGCCGATGCCATGAGCCGCGCCGATGTGCTCGTCCCCACAGTCACCGACGACATCGACGCTCGCCTCATGGCCCGCGCTGGGCCGCAATTGAAACTGATCGCCCAGTTCGGCGCCGGAGTTGACAATATTGACGTCGAAAGCGCCGCTCAACGCGGCATCGCCGTCACCAATACGCCGGGCGTCCTCACCGACGATACAGCTGACATCGCCATGGCGCTTATCCTGGCCGTGCCACGGCGCGTTGTGGAAGGTCGTAAGGCCATGGAAGCGGGTGAGTTCACCGGCTGGACGCCTACCTGGATGATGGGCCACCGCATTGCCGGCAAACGCCTTGGCATCATCGGCATGGGTCGGATCGGCCAGGCCGTCGCCCGCCGGGCCAAAGCCTTCGGACTACAAATCCACTATCACAACCGCAAGAAGGTCAGCCCCAAAATCGAGGAACTGCTTGAAGCGACCTATTGGGAAAGCCTCGATCAGATGCTCGCCCGCATGGACATCGTCTCCATCAACTGCCCGCACACACCGGCGACCTTCCACCTCATGAACACGCGGCGCCTTGCTCTAATGAAACCAGACAGCTTCGTCGTGAACACCTCTCGCGGGGAAGTCATTGACGAAGCCGCCCTCGCCCGTGCGCTGGAATCAGGTCAGATCGCCGGAGCCGGGCTTGATGTGTTCGAGCGTGAGCCTGAGGTCAACAAAAAGCTGCTCGGCCAACCGAACGCGATCCTCCTACCCCATATGGGATCGGCTACTTTGGAAGGCCGTGTCGAGATGGGCGAGAAGGTGATCATTAACATCAAGACCTTCGCCGACGGCCACCTCCCCCCTGACCGCGTCATCCCAGGCATGCTTTAAAGCAAAACCCAGACTGCATCAGCTTGTCCCCCCTCCCCGTTCAGCTAAAGTCGAACGGTATGTGAGGAATGATGATGATCGGAAAATGCGCCTGCCAGGAGGTAACATTCAATGTCGAAGAGAGCTTTCTCTACGTCCATTGCTGCCACTGTACCTGGTGCCAGCGAGAAACCGGGTCCGGCTTTGCGATCAACGGTCTGATCGAAACAGCTCATATCAGCGTGCTACAGGGCGAACCGGTTTACATCGATATTCCGTCTGGCAGTGGCGAAGGCCAACAATTGGTACAGTGTGGCAAATGCGGCACCACGCTCTGGAGCCACTATGCCGCCGCTCGCGACGCTGTCGCATTCGTCCGTGTGGGAACGCTTGATGATGCTGCCAGCATAGAGCCGGACATCCACATTTTTACCAGCACGAAACTGCCCTGGGTGGTGATCCCCGATGGCGCAAATCAAGTCGATGAATACTACCGGCGTTCCGCCAACTGGCCGACCGAAAGCGTCACCCGATACAAAACGGCCCTGGAAGCCGCGAACATCAAGTAGCGACGATTTATGCGGACAGCGGAAGCCACAAAATGAATGTCGCATCGCACCAAAAAGAAAAAATGTTATAGTGTTGCACCGCATCTGACGAAGTCGTATGCGCTGGGTAGGGAAGCTTTGGGACTGTAGATTAAGGGACCCCCCACGGTGAGGCACCAGGAAGTAAGAGCATCAAAAGTGCTGCGCTATATGCTCGGCGCGCTGTGCACCTTGTGCGGCCAGGTCGGAGCAGTGAATGCCCAAATAGATGCCAAGGCCGACTTTGAATCACCAACGGTTCTGGACACCATCATTGTCTCAGGCCGGGCCATTGAACTGATCGGCGAGGCAACATCAGGCTCCGAAGGTGTTGTTGGATATGAAGACTTTGAAAACCGACCGTTCAGCCGCGTAGGCGAGCTTGTTGAGGTCGTTCCGGGACTGGTGGCAACGCAGCACTCTGGGTCTGGCAAAGCCAACCAGTTTTTCCTGCGTGGCTTCAATCTTGACCATGGCACCGACTTTGCCGCCTTCGCTGACGGAACGCCGGTCAATTTCCGCACCCATGGCCACGGGCAAGGCTATCTCGATCTCAATTTTCTGATCCCGGAACTGACCGAGCGCGTGGATTTCCGCAAAGGTCCATACTTCTCCGATGTTGGTGATTTCAGCGCGGCGGCGACGGCATCCTTCAAGACGAGAGACACACTCGAGGACAATATTTTTCAGTTTACCGCCGGAGAGAATGACTTCTATCGGGGACTGTTGGCGAGCTCAGTCGAGGTTGGAGGCGGAGACCTTCTAGCGGCCTTTGAAGCCGCCTTCAATGACAGCCCGTTCGAGCTCGATGAGAACCTGGAGAAGTACAACGCGCTACTGACATATTCGCGCGAGAGCGGACCAGTCGGTTGGCGCGTCTCCCTCAGCGCATATGATGCGACCTGGACTGCCTCCGATCAGATTCCACTGCGCGCCGTTGAAAGCGGTTTGATTGACCGGCTTGGCTTTATCGATCCGGATCTTGGCGGTGAAACCACGCGTATTGCCCTGAGCGGTGGTTTCCATACGGGGAATTGGTCGGGCAATGCCTATGCGCTCTATTATGATTTCACCCTGTTCTCGAACTTCACTCTGTTCCTCAACGACCCCATCAATGGCGACGAATTTGAACAACGTGATGAGCGCGTCACGCTCGGCGGAAACGTAAATTATGATCGCCCCTTTACGCTCGTCGGCCTGCCAGCCGAACTCAGAGTTGGCGGCGATCTCCGCTATGACAATATTTTCGATATTGGGCTTTTCAATACTGCGGGCCGCGAGCGCTTATCCACAGTCAGAGACGATGAAGTAGATGAGTTTTCGGTTGGCGGCTTTGCTGAAATTCACGTTGATGTCACCGATCGTATCCGTGCCAGCGCCGGTCTGAGAGCAGATGTCTTCACCTTTGATGTCGATGCGTCGATTGCGGACAATTCCGGCGATGGCACTGATGCCATCGTCACGCCGACAGCTAACATTGCCTGGCGCGCGACGGATAATTTGGAGCTTTATACCAATTATGGTCAAGCGTTTCATTCCAATGATGTGCGCGGCGCGGCGATCACACTTGATCCAGTGACCTTCGATTCAGTCGATCCGGTTGACGTTCTGGTGCGAGCTGAAGGCGCTGAGATCGGCGCACGGTTCGAGCGAGGGCCATTCAATGCCGCCTTGGTTGGTTTCTGGTTGGAGCTTGATAGCGAGCTGGTCTTTGTCGGTGATGCTGGCACCACGGAGCCAAACAATGGCTCGCGGCGCTTTGGCGTCGAGTTTAACGCCTTCTGGCAACCAGCAGACTGGCTCGTATTCGATGCGACTGCGGCCTATACCGATGCCCGCTTTCTGGACACAGAACCTGGCGAGGACCGTATCCCGCAAGCTGTTGAAAGTGTTGTCGGCGCAGGTGTCACCGTCGGTCCGATAAAGGGTTTCACATCAACACTCCGCTTGCGGCATTTTGGCGAAGCCCCACTGATTGAGGACAGATCGGTATTTTCTGATCCTACAACCGTGGTCAATCTCGGTCTTTACAAGGACATCGGCAGAGTTCGTCTTGGTCTGGATGTCCTCAACCTGTTTGACTCTGAGGATGCCGACATCACCTATTTCTTCGCTTCCCAATTACCGGGAGAAGCCGACCCCGTTGACGATATCCATTTCAAACCCGTCGAACCGCGGCAGGTGAGAGGGTCGCTTACTGTCAGGTTTTAAGGTTGGCTTTTTGGGCTGGCATCCTTCTTAGTGCGTTTTGAGATCTCCTCTGACACCCGTTTCGCCGTCGAAAGCAGGCATCAGAAACCAATCCGGCCGACCTCGCGCGGGCTCCATGCGAACGCCAAAGAGGCAGAAGGTCTCCAGATGTGTGACATCCAGCCGAAGAAGATACCGGTTTTCGATGCTCTGACAGACAACACGCTTACCCTCTCAAGAAATCGCAGCAACATCCTCGGCATTGGAAGCGAGCGTAAATTGATCAGTGGGTCTCCTCACCAGATTTGGTCGAGACCGTACGGAAACCGATAAAAGGATCTATCGGCATTGTGTCAGTTGGCCAGCCAGCCTGGCGCAGTCGCATCCGGGAAGCTAATTCGCTTCGCTCCAATCGGCCGCCCATATGGCGTCTCTTCGTCGATCCGCCGCACTGCCGTTTCCAAAGGCTCGTAAGACACAGACATTGTGTAGCCATTCGCATGAAGGAGCGTGGCTTCATCAAGCATCATTCCCACATGGCCACGCCAGAAGATAAGATCATTACGCTGAAGAGCGCCCGGCTCGGACCAGTTCTCAACGGAGACACCAGACCACGCAAACTGCATATCGCTGTCGCGTGGGAGGCTCGTGCCACAGGCCGCAAAAGAAAGCTGAGTCAGTGCGCTGCAATCAAGACCGAACGCATCACGGCCGCCCCAGAGATACGGACTACCGAGAAATCTTAGGGCAACATCACACGGATCAGAATGGTAAACGCCCAGCGCGGAAATCTGCGCTTTGTGTATCCACCCCACGCCTTCCATGAAGTTATAATCATCCTTTGTATCGGTGATGATCAGTCGGCTGCCGAGAAACAGCGAGGTTTTGGGCGCAGACTTCAAGTCGGCCTCAACATAGGCATGGCCCATAGGTGACGAAACCCAATGAGTGAAGGACTGTTGCGGCATGGCACCAAGATGATCGAGCTTGGACCAGCCGACATAATGGTCGTGCTGGTGGCGGATGAGGGCGAAGTCACCCTGCCGCCCATGGATCGCGACCTCCTCGCCGAACACCGCGGAACTCACGCGCTTGGCCGCACCATCCTGTGTTGAAAGGAGCGGCGTATTCGGGCGATTTACAACGGCAGGCGCTGGCTCAGCGCCTTCGGGTCTGGAAATTCGTTTGTCGTCAAGCTCAACCATTGTGAGAGCTTATCAGGCAACTGCCTCGCTGTCGCCTGTTTGCGAAGGTGGCTCAGGCTCACCGAGCTCCGCCTGCAGGATTAGCTCTGCAAAACCGCGCAGATACTCCGCGCCCTCTTGCGTCCGCTCAATAAAGACATTCCGCAGATCGGACTCATCTTTCACACGCCGCACGAGATTGGACCGCGTCAGCGTGTCCAGTGCCCGCGTGATGGCGGGTTTTGCAACATTCAGAGTGTCCGCCAACCCGCGAACAGTATGAGGTCCCCGCGTCAAAGACACGGTTAACAAAATGGCTTGCTGGCGCGCCGTAAGATCCGGCTTGTCCGAACGTACCGAGGCCACAACTGTCCGTCTCCAGAGGGTCAATGCCTGTCGTTCGTTCAATGCCATGGGTACTCACCTCGCTTTACGGGTGAATCCTCAAGTGATTTGCCTAGCCGGGCAAGAGCTTATGACGACTTCGAATACCTCTCTTGCAGCATCTGCCAAACCGCGCGCAGACCGCAGGCCGCAGCCCCGGCTGGCCGGCCATATTTCGCCTCCCGCCAACCCCACACATCAAGATGAACCCAGCTTTTGGTATCGACAAATTCCCTCAGGAACAGCGCCGCTGTGATCGAACCCGCCATACCGCCGCCACCGGAATTGACGATATCAGCGACGGAACTTTTCAACATGCCGAGATAGGGAGACCAGAGCGGCATCCGCCAGGCCGGATCACCACTCACAGTGGATCCATTAGCAATCGCCGAAGCCAGTTCCTCGTCATCGGTAAAGTAAGGAGCAAGATCCGGCCCCAAGGCAACACGGGCGGCGCCGGTCAACGTTGCAAAATCACAGATCAGATCCGGCTCTCCCTCGCACGCCCGGGCGAGCGCATCGGCAAGGATCAACCGGCCTTCCGCATCAGTGTTATCAATTTCGACCGTTTTGCCCTTACGGCTCTGGAGAACATCACCGGGACGGAACGCATTTCCCGAGATCGCGTTCTCAACTGTTGGAATGTAAAGCTTCAAACGAACCGGAAGATCCGCATCCATCACAAGCCCGGCAAGCGCTATGGCGTGGGCAGCTCCGCCCATGTCCTTCTTCATGATGCGCATATAATTTCCGGTCTTAATGTTCAGCCCGCCGGTATCAAAAGACACCCCCTTTCCGACAATGGCGAGCTCAGGGTGCTCAGAGCCTCCCCAACTCAGCTCGACAATCCGCGGTTGAATATCAGCAGCCCGACCAACCGCATGAACCATCGGATAGTTTTCCGCGAGCAAATCGTCCCCGGTAACGACAGAGATATCCGCCGAATAGGTCTCAGCCATCGACCTGATATGCGCCTCAATGGCATCAGGGCCCATATCGCCTGCTGGCGTATTGATCAGATCGCGCACCCGGTCGACGGCCGCTCCCAAGCGACCGAAAGCCTCCATATCTTCGGTATTAGGCACAAGAAGCCGGGGCGGCTCTCTGTCATCAGACAGATATCGTTCAAATCGATAGGTGCCATCAATCCAGCCATCGACAATAGCCGCAAACGGCATGCTCTCAGGCTTGATGGACACAGCATAATCGCCGTCAGGCAGCTTGGCAGCAAGCGCAGATACAGCCAACCGATCGTCGCCACCACCAAGGCCGAACAGGACCGCACCGAGTGTGCCATCCGCTTCAGGACAGAGGACGGTTTGGCCGGCTGCCGCCTTGAAACCGAGAGTAGCCGCAAATGTCTGCTTGGCGTCGTCCAGGCCGCCCTTATCGGCTTTCCACATATCACCGTCTATGAGGTGAATGGCGACAGGGTTTTCAGCGCTAGAGATCAGAGCTTTATGCATCGTTTAGTCGTACCTTTTCCTTGGGATCTGATCGTTCGCCGCTGCATCAGAATTTCCGCGTTGGTTAATGCGGTAACACCAATTGTTAACTCTTTCTTGAGGGCAGCGATCCTAAAAAACAAACTGAATTTCTCTCATTGGAGACGTGCGATGACCAAGCCTATTTTCGCAAACTTCGCAACCTCACTGGCCGCTCTAGGCCTAGCCGCTGCATGCGCAACGGCACCGTCCGCATCGCCTTCTGGGGATGAGCCTCAAAAGCCCACTGCGGAGGAAATAGAAATAGCAGAGCGCGCTGATCCCCTCACCCGCGCGAACTTCTGGAACAATCAGTACAATCTGTTTCCGACGGACCCCTATATTGCGGTCTCCTTTTCCAAGTCATTGAGAGAATTGAACAGCTACGAACGTGCTGCCGAAGTCGCAAATCTGGCAGCTGTCAGCCATCCACAGAACTACGACGTCGTCATCGAAGTCGCCCGGGCAGAACAGGGAAAGGGAAGCCTCCTTCAAGCCGTACGCGCCTATGCCGCCGCCGCCGAACTTCGCCCGAATGACGCAACCCCTTATGCAGCTGTGGGAGGTATCTACGACTCCCAGGGCGAACATCAGGCCGCGCAGATCGCCTATAGCGAAGCGCTGGAGATAGACCCAAATCGTCCGGCAACACTTTCAAACTTCGGACTATCGCTCGCACTCCAAGGGGAGCTTGACGCCGCAGAACAAAAACTTCGCCAAGCTGTGGCATTGCCGGAAGCAACCGCCCAGGTCAGACAAAACTTCGCACTAATACTGGCGTTGAAAGGAAAGTTTGAAGAAGCCCGTGAGGTCGCAAGCATCGACGCCTCGGAATATATCGCAGAAAAGAATATAGACTTTATTGCCCAGATGATCGGTGAAAGTCCCCAACTCGAAAGAATCGCCGACGCCGCAGCTGCACAAGCGGTGCCTACAGAACCCACGCCACTACAACCCACAGACGTACCAAAAGCAGCCCCGACAACTGTCGTAGAAACTGAAACGCTCAGCGAGCCTATAGAGCTAGCAAGCGAAGAACCACGCAAGCCACACCTTCGCGGAACACTGTCTGGCGGTCGGTAATAATAATCAGATCAAACTTAGAGATAGATTAATAGAATGGTCGATCGGTTTGCGGATTACTGTTGATTTTCTTTGAAGTTTACATAAGCCGGGCCAAGAACCACGATAAAAATAACTGGCAGGAAGAACAAAATCATAGGGACAGTAAGTTTCGCAGGCAATGCGGCAGCTTTCTTCTCCGCCGCGGACATCCGCAATTCCCGGTTCTCCTTCGCCATAACACGAAGCGCATCGCCGAGAGGGGTACCGTAACGCTCCGCCTGAACGAGCGCCAGACAAACGCCCTTGACACCTTCATGCCCCGTTCGCTCGGCAAGATTTTCATATGCCGTTCGTCTTTCCTGAAGATAGGATAGCTCGGCCGTTGTTAGCGTAAGTTCCTCAGCCAGTTCAGCGGATGCGGACCCAATTTCCCGACTAACCTTCTGGAATGCCATTTCAATCGACATACCGGATTCGACACAGATCAGCAGCATGTCCAGAGAGTCTGGAAACGCACGCATGATCGCTTGCTGACGCTTAGCTCCGATATTTTGAATATATATATTCGGCAGATAGAAACCGGCGGCCATGCCCGCAATCAAGGAACCGTACTTCCGCGCACCCTCAAGCTGGATCGCCTCCAGAACAAAAACATAAAGAAAAGCTGCCATAAGGCCAACAAACGGTAAGATCATTCGCGCGGCATAGAACGCGGCCACCGGGCCGGGTCCACGCAGACCCGCACGCATCAAATTTGTTTGGACATTAGGGTCTTCGAGAAGTTTCTGAAGATTGAACTTTTGGTTCAGGTCCGAAAACAAGCCCTTGGATTCGCGCTTGAGCGACTTGCCTTCCAACTCCGCACGGCTCTGCCGACGAAGCTGCTCACGGCGGTTGGTCACGGCCTTCAAACGCGTGTTTAGCTTGTCGCCCTGCAGCATAGGCATGGCAAAGGAGATAGCCGTTGCAAATACCGTAACGCCCGCCAGAATGGACGCCATAGCACCGGGATCAGTGACAATATCGGAGACGGTTGAAGTTAACGACATTTCATTCCGCCTACATATCGAAATTGATCATTTTGCGCATAATCGCGATACCGGTGGTCATCATGGCGGCACCAATAAGAAGGAAAAGGTGACCGGACTCTGTAGTCAGCAGCGGCATAATGTAATCGGGGGAAGAAGTGTAAAGCATTCCGCCCACTGCGAACGGTAGACACCCGATAATCATCGCTGACGCTTTGGCTTCCGACGATAACGCTTTCACCTTCTCCCGCATCATTCGGCGAGATCGAATGACCGCGGACAGGTTTCCGAGCGCTTCCGACAAATTACCACCAGCCTTCGTTTGAATGGCCAGTACAATCACAAAGAAATTAATTTCCTGAAGTGGAACTCGTTGATACAAATTCTGCAGTGCGCGCTCCATATTCGTGCCCATCGCAATCTGATCTGTGAGAATCTCGAACTCGGGACCAAGTGGTGCCGGACTTTCATTCGCGATAATTCGCAAACACTCATTCAGCGGTAGACCAGACTTCACCCCCCGCACAATAACATCCAGACCATCGGCAAACTGGTTAGTCATCTTCTTGGCGCGGGCTGACGCCAGAAAACCAAGCGTGAATCTCGGCAAACCCAAAAACCCCGCCAGACCAGCCATGATAATGACAGCCGGGCGGCTCTCTAGCTTAACGCCTTGAATGGTCGGAAGCCCCTGCGCGCCGGAAAGAAAAGCGGCAACAGCAAGCCCAACTCCCGTCAAGCCTGATAATATCCAGAATGTCGAAACAGGCATACTCACGCCTGCCTGCTCAAGCTTGCTCTTTATGTCCTGCGGGACAATCATTTTTTTGCGCTTCGCGTCGTTCTCACGAAGCTTGGCAAGCATCCTCTGGGTTTCACGCCGCCGCGCATTTGTCTCTTCATCAGCTTTGCTAATTCGCGTAGATTTACCCGTCTCGCCAGCACCAACAAGCTTCGCGCGCTTGCGAGCATTTTGCGTGCGATCATCCGTGGTCAAAAGCACACCCACGCAAATTATTGCGACAAACACGAGCGCTGCTGTTCCATAAATTATTAGGTCTTGCTGGCTCATCCATGACCCTCCAGCTCGTCTAGTGCATCAGCGAGATCTTTCTCCAGATTATAATATCTGGCCCTTTCCCAGAACCGTGGGCGACCGATCCCTGTACCCCGATGCTCACCAATAATCTTGCCAGCATCATCTTCGCCATCAATCTCATAGGTCAGCACGTCCTGAAGCACGATCGTATCGCCCTCCATCCCCATAACCTCTGTGACGTTGATGATGCGACGGGATCCATCCCGCAAGCGCATGGCTTGAACGACGATATCAACTGAACCAACAATCATTTCACGGATCGTTCTGGCAGGCAGTGAGAAACCGCCCATAGTAATCATCGACTCGACCCTCGACAGAGCCTCCCGAGGCGAGTTAGCGTGCAATGTTCCCATTGAGCCGTCGTGACCGGTGTTCATAGCCTGCAACAGGTCAAACGCCTCGGGTCCCCTCACCTCACCGACAATGATCCGCTCAGGACGCATCCGTAGACAGTTTTTCACGAGATCCCGCATGGTGATCTCACCCGAGCCTTCGATATTTGGAGGACGCGTCTCCAGGCGCACAACGTGTGGCTGCTGTAGCTGCAACTCTGCCGAGTCTTCGCAGGTAATGACCCGCTCCGATGGTTCAATAAATCCCGTAAGACAGTTCAGAAGCGTGGTCTTACCAGACCCCGTACCGCCGGAGATCAGAACATTACAACGCGAGTGGCCAATAATGCGCAGGAGTTCAGCGCCAGCAGGGGAAATCGAGTTGAAGTTTACCAGGTCTTCAAGTCGCAGCTTGTCCTTTTTAAACTTACGAATTGTGAGTGTGGGCCCATCAATCGCCAAAGGCGGCGCGATGACGTTCACACGCGAGCCATCCAACAAACGCGCATCACAGATGGGACTCGATTCATCTACCCGCCGACCAACCTGGCTAACGATCCGTTGACAGATGTTCATAAGCTGAGCGTTGTCGCGAAACCGCACGCTTGTGCGCTCAATCTTGCCGTCGACCTCAATATAGGTCGTATCGGCTCCGTTCACCATGATATCGGCGATGTCATCCCGTGCCAGCAGGGGCTCTAGTGGACCGTAGCCGAGAACGTCATTACATATGTCATCAAGCAGGCTTTCCTGCTCCGAGATAGACATCACGACGTTCTTGATCGCGATAATCTCGACAACGATATCGCGAATTTCCTCGCGCGCGCTTTCCTGGTCAAGTTGAGCCAGCTGGCCGAGGTCGATCGTATCTATCAGCGCGTTGAAGACAGTTGTCTTCGTCTCGTAATACTCTTCAGACTGATTAACCGACGGCATGGCCGGCGGCGGTGCCGCAGGAGCCGGCGGCTTCACTTGAGCGGGCTTTGCTGCCGGCTTGCTTTTTGGATCAGCGGCAGCTTGTTTTTCGGGTGCGGGTGAGGCCTTAGGAGGCTCCACTTTAGGTTTCGGCTCAGCTGCTTGAGGGGCTGGCTGAGGCGCTCCCGAAGAACGTTTCCCGAATGACATAATATACTACCCTGCTACGCTCGCGGCTTATTTACCCAGCAACTTCTGAACAAATGACTTCTTAGGAACGTTAACCGCCTGGCCTGTAATGAGCGTCGCCAAATGGTTGATGGCCATTGTAGACTTCGCGTCTGGCTCAGTCTCCGAAATCATCTGTCCATTATTGGCGGCCGTACCGAACAGCTGCGGGTCGAACGGCAGAACGACCTCGGGCTCGAGATCGATGGCTTGAGCAAAATCCTTTACAGGAATTTCCGGACGCTTAGGCACCCCGGCCATATTCAAGATCAGTCGAGGCGGATTGTCATTTGGCCGTTCGGCTTTTAGGCGGTCGATGATGTTCTTGCCATTGCGCAAAGAGGCTAGATCAGGCTGGCAGACCAACATCACTTCGTCGGATGCCACCAGCGTGGTGCTGAGCCAGTTAGACCAGATGTGTGGAAGATCCATCACAACATAAGGAACGGTCCGTCTCACCGCCTGGATAACGACATCATAGGCATCTTGAGATATATCAAGCTCATCATTGATGGTTGCCGGTGCTGTGAACAGGGACAAACGATCCGTGGCTTTTGTCAGAAGCCTTGAAATCACAGCTTCATCGGTCCGTTCGGGAGCCAGCAGCGCATCGACGACCGATTGCGTGCCTTCTTGATTGAAGTCCAGTGCAGTCGTTCCGAACGAAATATCAAGATCGATCAGCGTCGTATTCAGTCGAGCATTCTCCGCGATGGACCAGGCAAGGTTGTGAGCAATCGTCGACGCCCCCACGCCTCCTTTGGCACCGACTACCGAGATCGATTTTCCAAGGAAGGGTGTTTCTGGATCGGCAAACAACGTTCCGATGGCCCGGATAACCTGAAGAGGTTTCACAGGCGGAACAAGATATTCACTCACACCACGAGATACGAGCTGCCGGTAAAGCGCGATATCGTTCGTCGCACCAATCACCATGACCTGGACACCTGGATCACAATGCTCAGCAAGCGCATCAATCTGCTCGATCATTTGCGCTGCTGGAAGATGTGACTCAAGAACCAGAAGGTTTGGGGTGACGTTCGCCTGAAGATATTCGATAGCCGAGGCAAGCCCGCCTTCAATCGCCTCGACGTCAACGCTGCGCATACGCCGATCGTGGGCAATGGTTGCAATCAGATCAGCAGTACTATCGACTTCATAGAAGACTCGCATCGAGATGGCTGGAATCGGACGTTCGCCACCATCAGGATCAGGCAGGTCCACGTCATAGCCGCTCTCTGTGTCAGCGCCCTCTAGCTCGGCGTCGACGCTAGCATCTGTGGCACCACTCGCCTCTTTTAAAGCTTCGCCATCCTCCTCCAGATCAAGAGGAAAATCATCTTCAAAAAGCGCGCTTTCGTTCGCCATTTCTTGCGTCCTTCCTCTTAACTAGCTCTGGTCATCGATCGCATCGGAGAGCGTACCCTGCTCTCCGGTATTACGCTCGGAGCCGGTTTGCTCACCGCGACGATAAAGGTCGAAAGTTGTCTGTCTACGAACGGTATCGCCTGGATCGAGTGCTCTCTGTCCGAGCAAGTCCGCAGGATCTGCAACCATTGCGGCAATATTAGTGCGTACTGAACAACCGAAATTAGGCAGCTCGTTGTTTAGTCGGGCAGAACCAGCATCGATCGTCGCAAAACTCTCGCACTCAGGCGCAATGGCCTCATAGCTGGTAAAGGACAGATATAAATTCGCACGTCCATCAGCTGAGTTCGAAGCCCCGCCTTCAATTTCCTCGTAGTTCACGCCATAGGCAAACGCGATCTCTCTGGCTTCTACCACGGACGTCAAAGCCATCTGAGGATTGGACGACCCCTCCGGCAAAAGCATCGTCAGCGGACCGTGCCCCCGATCGGTGTAGGCGCGCACGAAATTGGTAATACGTTGACGCTCGCTCCTCGGCAGACTGAAATCGGCCGGGTTAATACTGACCTCGAGAACCTCAGTCTTTTGACGAACATCAATTTCGTGACGTTCAAATGTAGGTGTCTCAATGTAATCGACGGGCACTGCTGCGACGCCACTGGTTCCACACGCGCTCAGCGCCAGGAGTGACAAAGAGGCAGCACCGGAGAGGAGTATATTTCGGGCTTTCATGGTCAACGTCCTCATTCTTCGATAAAGCCGACAGGTGCGGCATATTCTTCTGCTTCAATGCGTCGTTCACCGAGCCCGTAAGTCCGGTTCAACTCACCAAATAGAATTGTCTTCGCGTCGCTAGCATTCGCGAAACCCTCATCTGGCGTACGATACTCAGACTGCGAAGCTGGCTCGACCAGATACGGCGTCACGATGATGACCAGCTCGGTCTGTTGATCGAGGAAGTCACGCGAGCGGAATAGCGCGCCAAGCACCGGGATGTTCCGAAGACCTGGCAATTGATCAATTGTTTGAGAACTCGTCGCCTCGATGAGCCCGGCAATCATCATGGAACCACCAGACGGAAGTTCGACTGTTGTCTCCGCACGTCGGACGACGAGCGATGGAATGGTGGCATCTTGAACGTTGATGATCTGACCATCAGTGGTCACGCCAGTCGCAGCAGTTCCGGTAAACGCACCCTCTGTTGAAAGCTCGGAAACCTCAGTCGACAAACGAAGAGATATCCTGCCCTCAGAAAGAACAATGGGCGTGAACCCGAGCCCTACACCAAACGGACGGAACTCGATCGTGATACCGCCATCGGCATCTTGAGCGACAGGAACGGGAAACTCTCCACCAGCCAAGAAGTTTGCAGGTTCGCCCGACAATGCAGCGATGTTGGGCTCGGCGAGCGTGCGCACAATGCCGACCCGTTCTAAGGCCTGAAGTGCCACACCAAGATTGGACTGCTCATCCTGACCATTAACGAGGTTCGTAAAAGCACCCGCCGCCGTTAGACCTCCAAGCGCACCACCAGCGACGTTGAACGCGTTCGCGGTTGAAAGCCCCAGACTGTTTTGAAATGGTGCAGCAGCTTCAATATCCTGAATATTCGCGGTCGTTGGCCCATCGGGGAAAACGCGAGCAACACGCTCCCCCTGCAGTTCACCAAACGCGGTTGAGCCGTCCAAATTAATACCGAGCTGTTTGATCACAGACCGCTGCATTTCAACGACGCGGACCTGGAGCAGCACCTGATCCCTTGCGCCGATTTCCAGCATGTTGATTACAGTGGCGTTTGTTTGGTTGGCCCCACTCGTATTGTCAGGATTGAGACCAATATATGCATTGGTCAGACGAACCACCTGATCAGATTGACTGAGGCTATCGACGAAACCGGTCAGCAATATGCTGTCATTAACGGCTTCAATTTTGACGCGCGCATCGGGAACGTGTCTACGAATGAGGTCTTCCAAAGCCGCGGTGTCGGGCTCTACGCGAATCTCCAGATTGAGAAGCTGATTTCCATTCCGGTCGAAAACAAATGCATTGGTTTGACCCACCCCGACACCCCGAAGGATCATCCGTGATGCCGTTTGAACTGTCGCATCAGCTATCTCTGGATTGGTAATGACGACATCAGAGGCTTGTGCGCCAATTTCAACGACAGCTGATTTGTTCAGGGCAAGTACAATGCCCTGACTAACATCGGATCCACCGGGCTTGGTGATCGTGACATCGAGCACGTTCTGCGAGTAGCCAGAGAAACCTCCGGATGTCGCAGCCAGGAGAGCTGCTATGGCAATCCGTACTGGGAACTTAATCACTACCCTACTCTCCACTACGTGTGCCGCCAGATTCTCTAATCCGGCCATTCCGAAAAACTGTAACTGCACTTGTCTGGCGACCTGCCGCGAAATCTTCGGCGCGCGAAATCACCGTATCCCCAGCCTGGACGGCGTCGACCATGCTACGGAGCGCAAGCGAAAGTGTGCCTTCGCGCTCGCCATAGGCCACGAGCGCTGCATCATCGGCGGAGAGCTCAAGGGTGGCTGTCGATCCGACCAAGGTTGATGTGTCGTCTTCAGTCCTAAGGCCCTGGTCGATCGCAAGAATGCGAGCGTTTTCAATAATGACAACGCTCTCGACTTCTTCGATGACACCCTCGCGGGTGAAACGTTCTGTCTCGTAAGTCAGGATGACATCCACACGGTCATCAGGAAGGATGAAACCGCCTGACGCAGTTTCGGCGGATATCTCCATGGAAACCGCACGCATACCGGGAGACACAAGAGCAGCCAGCACACTGGTGTCGCCCCGCTCCACAATTCGCTGTTTTATGATGGGCTCGCGCTCATAAATATACTGCCGCACAATCATCCCGGACAGGTCAGTGATCGTGTCTGTTCCATCAGTTTTGACCATAAAATTTGGATTGATCTCTTGCTCAGGCCAGAGCGCCCACCGAAAATCCTCAGGTGTCATGACTTCTCCGACGCGAAGATCACGCGAAGCGACAAGGACCTCGAGCTCTGAAACCTCGACAAGCTCCTGAACCGTCTCGACTTGAACCTCAGTCGATACAGCAGCCGCCGGGGCTGAGGTCGCAGAGCGAACCAAAAAGGCCACGCCCATGGCTGCACCGGCCGCGATAAGCAGTATCAGTATACGGAATGGAGACACTTTCGGTCCTCCTGAATCTACGTTTCAGGGCACAAAACGCCCTCATGCCACTCCTCAGTGGCACAAGGTCTCTAAGGCATAGTTAATTAAAGTTCGCCAATTGGCTTAAGAAGTCAGAAAGGATTGGAGAAGCTGACATAGCCATCAAAGCTCCAGCTGTGATGGCAATACCATAAGGCACCCCGGACTCCTTATCGAGAGCCTGCCTTGCAAACGCCGGAGCGATCTCAGCGGGGACTGCTTTTCGGAGACTGAGGAGAACAAAAGCTAACAGCCCTCCCCCGAGCGCCATTCCAAACAGAAAGTCGAGTATTCCGTTTGGACCGATCCAGAGAAGCACAGCAGGAATCATCTTAGCATCCCCTCCCCCAAACAATCCTACGGAGAACAGTCCAAATGCCAAAACAAAGGCGATCAAGGCAGTAAGCAAGTGCCAACCGGCGACAGACCAACCAATGCCACCAACGATCGCCGCTGGTATGAATAAAATGACCAGTGCGCCATTAATCCAGTTTGGGATGGTGAAGGATGTAATGTCTTTTAGGGATGCCTGCAGGCATAAGACCACAAATGCGGTCCCAAGAATAAGCGACAACATTATTCGAATGCTCCTTAGCGAGGATAATTGAAGCCAAATTGGAGCAAAGGTCTGAACGAAGGCTTGACGCACAAAAGAAAGAAGCCGCCTGGGTGATCCCAGACGGCTTCTCAACCTCGAAAGGTCTTTAGACGATCTAAGCCTTAGCTTAGAGCTTGTCTGCAGCCTCGGTGAAGTTAGTGCTTGCGTTCGTACCAACAGTACCAACAGCAGTAGCAACAGCAACGCCGATAAGGGCAGCAATCAGTGCGTACTCGATAGCTGTCGCACCAGACTCATCTTTCAGAAAACGAGCAAAGTTTTGCATTGGAAACTCCCATCATGCATGTTTATAACCGTTCTGGCTATGAGTTGTATTTCCAGAACGGGGCCGAAGTTACACCGCAGCCATAAAGATCGTATGAATCGTAAAAAATAAATTCTGAATACTTTTCAAGCATTTATTTACCATAATTGAACGGGCGCTTGAGTTGATTCCCTTATACTCAAAGAGCGCACATTCTTGCATTTATTCACGGGGACACGCGACAGCATTTTAGGAGCTTGCTGTTCCGGCCATCACCATTAGGAATCAATAAACCTTATTTCGCGATATCTGGATATATATTGTAACTCTCAGGACCTCGTTATGCGCAAGGCCATCAGTACCCTTCTTCTTCCAATCGTCTTGCTGTCAGCAAGCACCGCAGCGGCAGCACAGCAAGTCGTTGTAGAAGCCAACAAGAGTATCGGCGTACCAATTCGCAATGGCGAAGCCGCCAGCGTCGTCATCGGCAATCCCAATATTGCAGATGTTGCTGTTCACAATGAACACCTTGTATTCATCACAGGGCGCACCTTCGGAACAACAAACTTGCTCGTTTATGACGTAAGCGGGCGGCAGCTGTTCTCTGGAGACGTCGTCGTGTCAACGAATAATCAGAGCATTCTTGTGGTCAATAGAGCTGGCGAGAATCATACCTTTGACTGCGCGCCCAATTGCAAATCGGTCCTGGCAATTGGTGATGATCGAACTTATTTCGAGCGCAACTTCGAACAGACGGAAAACCTTCAATCACTGAACGCCGCTGACTAAAAATTTTCGTTAAATTTCATCCTATTACTTAATCGACGCTAAATACCGCTTTGTTACTGCTGCACGATAAGTTTGCCGTGTGGAGCACGTAACAATGCGTTTTATTGGTCGGATGGCTATACTTACGCCTAAGTTGAATAAGCAGTTTCAGGCCTGGGCAGCGGACAAACGCGGCGTCGCCGCTGTCGAGTTTGCAATGGTGGCTATTCCCTTCTTCTTCTTGCTGATGGGTATTTTTGAAATTGCGCTTTTATTCGCGGTGTCGACGGCTTTGGACAACGGCATAAGTGAAGCCTCACGAGCCATTCGCACGGGCGAGTTTCAAAACAGTGGAGGAAGCCAAGCGACGTTCAGAACCGCCGTTTGCAGCGAGCTGCTAGGAATGTTGCCGTGTGACGAAAACCTCTACATTGACGTGCGGACTTTCGACAGTTTTGGCAACAGTGATGATAATGCGCCAATCGATCCGGACACACAGGAACTTGATACGAGTAACTTTGCCTTCAACCCAGGCGGTCGAGACCAGGTCGTCGTTGCCCGCGTCTTCTACGAGTGGGAACTGATAACGCCAGGCCTCACAGCACCGCTTTCAAACCTCGCCGGCAACAAACGTCTGATTCGATCGACCACTGCCTTCCGCAATGAGCCTTTCTAGAGGTATGATCACAATGACTTTGAAAACACTCAAACGACTGGCCCCGAGGCGTCTACGCGGTCTCCGCGGCGCTGCTGAAAATACTGAGGGCGTTTCCGCCGTCGAATTCGCACTGGTCGCGCCATTAATGCTGCTTCTGTTCTTCGGAACAGCAGAAGTGTCCCTCTTGCTCCAGAGTGAGCGGAGCGTAACATCAGCAACATCAACAATGGGTGACATCGCCGCCCGTCTGGACGTCATTACTGACGACGACATGAACGATATATTCGGATCGACTGAAATCGTGCTTCAGTCTCTCGACGCCCAAGAAGCCGCAATGCGGGTCTCTAGTCTGGTTGCGGATGAGGATGGAAACGTGACTGTCGACTGGAGTGACGGGCGCAACATGGCACCCCTGTCGCAGGGCGCTACGGTCGCCGATCTGCCGCAGGACATCGTGCCACCTAATGGCTCCGTCATTATGTCTGAGCTCGAATACACCTACGAGCTGGATGGCTATTTCCTCGACGAAGCACGCCAGCTGAGTGAGCGCTTCTTCCTCCGTCCACGTCGGGTCGAGCAGATCATACGCGACCGAGACAACTAGAGTCTGAGCGGCCATGTCTTTTCACGGTCGCTAGGGTCCCCATCCAAAAGGGTCAGACCTTGGGGTGCGCCTTCCCTCGTCTTGCAATCACCGACCTGGCATCCCGTCGCGGCTGCCACACCGCACCCTTGTCAGCCCGCGTCCGCGAAATGAAGATACGGTCTGGTTCGTTCATTTTCGAACCCATAAATTGACGCCACAAGTAAGCTCTGGGTGGCTTAGAATCGCACGCCAAGAAACATAGCAAGATCATACGGCCAAAAAAGAAAAACCCCCGAGATCCTATAAGGAAATCAGGGGCTTATTGGGTGCGGGAGTAGGATTTGAACCTACGACCTTCAGGTTATGAGCCTGACGAGCTACCGGACTGCTCCATCCCGCGTCAGAGGTTCCAGAGCGAAGCCCTGAAACAGATTGTCCGGCCCATGGGCCGGACGAGTAAGCATAATCACTGGGAGTAATTATGCACCGCCCGGAGGCGGAAGTCGGTGTAGGGGAAGATGTGTCTGCAATTCCCTCGCTTCGGCGGACCCGGCAGCGACCTACTCTCCCACGCCTTAAGACGCAGTACCATTGGCGCAGGGGGGCTTAACGACCGAGTTCGGAATGGAGTCGGGTGGGGACCCCCCGCCATAACCACCGGGTCGGCGGAAACGAGGAATGTGTAGTGAAACCAACATGCTTTGAGTCAAATGACTCAATGAGTGTTCTGATCGATCCGGTGAATGAAAAGCACTCGGCTTTCCGCTACACACGGGCTTCACGATCAAGCCTATCGAGCAATTAGTACCGGTAAGCTCCACGCATCGCTGCGCTTCCACACCCGGCCTATCGACGTGCTAGTCTTGCACGGCTCTCAAGGGAAACCTGGTTTTGAGGGGGGTTTCCCGCTTAGATGCTTTCAGCGGTTATCCTGTCCATACATAGCTACCCTGCTACGCCGCTGGCGCGACGACAGGTCCACCAGAGGTATGTTCACCCCGGTCCTCTCGTACTAGGGGCAAATCCTCTCAAGTTTCCAACACCCACGGCAGATAGGGACCAAACTGTCTCACGACGTTCTGAACCCAGCTCACGTACCACTTTAATCGGCGAACAGCCGAACCCTTGGGACCTGCTCCAGCCCCAGGATGTGATGAGCCGACATCGAGGTGCCAAACGATGCCGTCGATATGG
>JBCCBQ010000005.1:0-348090 GCA_039033955.1 Pseudomonadota bacterium | reverse complement strand
GTTTCCAAGAGCTATTCCGTACTGAAGGGCACATCCCCACGCGTTACTCACCCGTCTGCCACTATATCGTTCGACTTGCATGTGTTAGGCCTGCCGCCAGCGTTCGTTCTGAGCCAGAATCAAACTCTCAGGTTGAGATTAGATTCCGACGTAACAGATCCCTTGGAATTAAGAGATCTAACTAGCTTAAGCTTAGTTTGCGTTTGTTTGACGAGAAACCCGTCCAAATAGTCACTGTCAGGGTCGAAACCCCGACTGTTCATAAAGAACGGTTTTCTTATTAAAACGCAGTCCGTCGTGATCGTTATTGAACCTCTCATCCACGTGGGATCATGAGGTTCGCAAGCCGTCACGCCGCCTGCGTTTCTCTTCCAATTCCTGCGATGTCAAACAGCCCGGGATGGCTCCCGATGTGGCCCGAAAAACGTCCGTTTCCCGAACCGGAAGCGCGGCTTATATGCCCCGCTAATTTCCCCGTCAACACCCTTTTTGAAGCCTTTGTCAGTGAAGTGCAGTTACCTGCCGAAATCCTGACTTTGACCGCAAAAAACCCCGCCGCAAGTCACAATCGACTGCTTAGGTTTGATGTTTGCGAAAGAGCTCAGTGTATATCTGTTCTGGTAGCACCTTTGCAAGCCCAAATTTCACTTTTATTGCGCTTTTTTTACGTGGTTAACACTTGTCAGGCGAGAACCTTGAAAAATCAGAGCACAGCGCCCGGAAATCCCAATTTTCGAGACGAGTTGAACACGGTCGTGGTCACCCCCAAAATAAAAAACCCCGCCACTTGGGCGGGGTTCTTCGCATTTGCGTGTTGGATTCTAGAAAGTAACGGAGATCTCGCCACCCCAGAAACGTGGGCGCCCAGGGAACACTGCAAAGTTTCCAGGCTGCTCGGGCACCGAGAAGTTCGCAATGTCGAATTCCTGATCAAACAGGTTCTCGGCAAGAAGAGATGCGCGCCAACGCCCATCGGCATCCTGAACAGAAAGACGCGCGCCCACGAGCGCGAACGCCTCTTGCTCGCCGAGCGGCAGATTAGCCGCAAGGCTGCTGATCGCCGCTGCACTGTTCCAACGGAAATTCAGGTGCGCGACACCCTCAATGCCCGGAACGATTTCACGGGTATAGGTGCCCTGTCCGGTAACCACGAACTCCGGCGAGCCGCCAAGCTGCTGGCCCCCGACGAGGAACCCGGTCCCGACCGGAACGGTCTCGGCCCGCTCAACTGAGTTATAGGCGAACCCACCCTGAAGAACCAAGCCTTCAATCGGGCTCGCGCCGAGATCAATCTCGACACCATATGCCTCAACTTCGGTACCGACGGTAATGAAGTTGGTGCCGTTGAACGCATTCTCTTGGAAATCTTCAACATCCTGGAAGTAGGCACTGATATTGGCTGTGTAACGGCCATCGAACCAGCTGGTTTTCAAACCCGCCTCATAGGCGTTCACGGTCTCAGCTTCGAATTCGAGCTCTGACAGTGGGTCGCCTGGCTCATCTGCCGGCAAACCGTCAAATGGAATGCTGGACGCAAAGCCGGATCGGGTCAGGTTGAACGAACCGGACTTGAACCCGCGAGAGTAGCCACCGAAAAACAGAACATCCGGCGTAATCTCATAGGCAAACTTTGCTGTACCCGTTACCTCGCTATCAACGCGCGCGTCACCACGCTGTCCGTCGAATTCTGAGTTGATCGCGGGGTTACAAACGAGAAGTCCCAGCCCACCAATAGCCCCCGCAATAGCATCACCGGACACGAGACCTGGAATACCGTTCAGCAGAAGATCACACCCAGGAACACCCAGAGTATTCAGATCAGCTTCAATCGTTTTCTTCTCATAACTGTAGCGAATACCGCCAGTTACTGTCAGGCGATCGGTAACTTGGAATTCGTTGTGGCTGAAAATTGCGATCGAATTGGTATCAAGATCGAAATTATCGTCGTTGTTACCGTCCCCGGTCGCCGTTGCCGGCCCAGGAATGCCGAGAAGCAGCGGTGGTATACCAGGCGCGAACACGTCAGGCGGCAGTGACCCAAACAGGGTTCCACCAGCGCCGGCGAGCGCAAGCAGGTCCGTGAACTGGTTTGCCTGGCTACCAAATCGGATGGTCTCCGTCGCATCGATCCGCTGGTTCAAGTAGAATGTACCGACAAGCCAGTCGAGCTTACCCTCAAAGGCGAGGCCTTGAAGACGGAACTCCTGCGTAAACGTCGCATCATTGTTCATCTGATCTTCGCGGAACGCCCGATCGATACCGGAGAAATCGATGTCCTGATCTCGAATGGATTCAAAGTCACGGTATGCGGTGATCGATGTAAAGCGACCAAATTCGAAATCGTGATTGAACTCGGCAGAGACACCCCAATCCTGAATGTCGTCCCGGAATGGGCGGTTAGGCGAGAATGCCCCATCGAACCGGCTATCGTCAGTATTGTCGCCTGTTCCCAAAACACCAATCAGAGGACCATCCGCAGATCCCGTAAGAGGCGCGGCGGCTGCGAGTGCATTAAGAACATCATCAAGAGCACCGCCAGCAATCGTTCCTTCCGGAATTGGGATAATCGAGTCCGTTACAGGGTCGAATGTCCCGGCATTGGCACCAACCTCGAATGTCCCAAGCTGCACACCCGCACAGCAGTCTTCATTCGTTTCAGTGTAGTCTGCGATCAAGCGGAGCGACGACTGTCCCTTCTCCCAGAGGTGCTGACCGCGCACGAAAAACCTGTCGAGATTATTGAATTCGTTGTCAGAGTTCGCATCCGTAATCAGGCCATCACGGCGACGATACTTCGCGTCAATCCGCGACGCTGAATTCGCAAAGGTCGCGCCGGTCGCAGTCAGGCTGACCTCAACTTCATCGAAGTTACCGTAACCAACTGTCGCCGTGAAGCGCGGATCATATTCAGGCTTCGCGGTCCGGAAGGACACAACGCCAGCGCTTGTGTTTCGACCAAACAAGGTTCCCTGTGGCCCTCGCAGAACCTCGACACCGGACAGTTGCGGAAGCTCCTGCGCGGCAACGCCGGTACGCGTCCGATAAACCCCATCGATAAAAATACCGACCGCAGGCTCGAACCCGAAATCATCCGACGGTGTCCCAAGGCCCCGTATCGAGATCGATGTACCCGCCGAAGCGCTCTGACCTGATCCCGACAAAATACTTGGCGACAGCTGCGCAAGATTGGTGAGATCAGTAATATCGGTTTGTTGCAGTAGCTCTGCATCATAAGCCGTAACAGCGATAGGCACATCCTGGACAGTAACGCCCTGACGCCGTGTTGCCGTCACCTCGATCGTATCAAGACGACGAGTATCTTCCGCCTCATCAGCGACCTCTGCCGCATCCTGTGCAAACGCGCCCGGTGCCGCAAATGACCAAAGCGCTCCAAGACCAGCGCTAAAAGCAAGCTTCCGCTTTAGGCCACGCGCACGTCTCGTATTATTGGGGGTTGATTTCATAAGTTTCCTCCGAAGACAGTTTTTGTATTTTTCTGTTTTCGAAACGCTAGAGGACAACGCGCTATTCGGAAAGCGCAGATTTCACTAAGTCTTCAGGTCGGCCCCCGCCGTGACCCCTATGCAACATATTGTTAACCAGGTCTTTCAGCTGGGTCGCACACCGTTTTCGGTCTTGTGAATTTGTCCCGGCTTGAAACGACGGCGCGCTAATATGGTTTATCTTCGCTTTCTGGGAGATGAACCCATGCCTCGCACTCTCCTAACGGCATATTTCCACTAGGGAATCGACGCCTGTGAACTGGCGCGGTTATTGCGATTAGATCGGCAACAAGAATGACAACGACAAGAAAAGAACATTGGGACCACAGCAAATCATGCCGACGACCAACATGCACCCGAATTCGCAGGCCATGCTCGACGCATGGGAACGCATGACAGCGACTCCCGAGGATCTAGCAGGCGGGCCACCTGCCTATGACTATCCTGGACTACTGGGCTGTCTCTTTATCCTGCAGGGCGGACTTCCCGGGAAACTACCGTTCCGAATTGCCGGCGATGACCTGTCAGGCCTGCTTGGCAGGAATCTGATCGGATCAAACTTCCTGGACATCTGGTCCGCAGAGGATCGCCCCCTCCTCTCCGCACTGGTAGAGAAAGTACTATCCGAACACCGACCCGCAATCGTACGCGGTCAGGGCGCGATTGGCAGACGAAAGTCCGTCAACATCGAAGTTGTTTTCGCACCGTTGGATAAAACAGGTGTCGGTCGCGACCGCATATTGGCCCTCTATCAAGTACTTGGGTCCGACAGGGTGGCACAAGATATCCCAATTGGAACGCACTCACTCACCGCGCTATTCCCGCCCGAACCAGAAGACACGAAAGTTGAGCTGCGTCTCGTCGCGTGTAACGACTGAATCCAACCCAGATCCGAGATCTAGATACCGGCCTTTTCCAGTCGGCGAATTTGATCATCCACCGACGTATTTTGCTCGGCAACAATCAGCGCATCAATTAACGTCGCCACGAGATCTTTTGGTCTGAGTGGTTTCGTGATGACACCGTTCAATCCAGCACGCTCACAAGCATCTCGAACTGTCTCGCGAGCATCTGCAGTGACCGCAAGGATCACTGACCCTTTGTTCGGCCCATCTTGCTCGCGAAGATCTCTCGCGACCTTCAGCCCGGAGGTGGCACCAAGGTGCAAATCAAGGAGAATAGCCTGATACGCTACGCCGCCCGCGCGTCGCACAGCCTGCTCGGACGTTTCGACGACATCCACGGACCAACCTGCTTCCGAGAGCGCTTGGGTCAGAACAAGCCGACTAACATCGTGATCATCGACAACAAGCACACGGCCAAGCTTGAGATTGGCAAGTCGCGGCCGATCATTTTTCACTGCGAGACGTGGCCCGGCTTTGCGCACTGGACATCGGACAGTGAACACGGATCCGCCACCATCGCGATCCTCCAGCGTGATCGTGCCGTCCATTCGCTGGACCAGCCCCTTGGCGAGCGCCAGTCCGAGGCCAGAGCCACCATATCGATGGACGGTGTCAGTGCGCGCCTGCTCGAAAACACCAAACAGCCGCTCTTTGTCTTCGTCTGATATGCCAACGCCGGCATCCGACACCACAAATTCAAGTCCAAGTGTGTCGCCGCCCGTATCTGCGACATCGAGCACAACATCGATCTTTGTACCTTCGGAATACTTGATGGCATTGGAGACGAGGTTGAACAGGACTTGGCGCAGGCGCATCCCGTCAGCCTCGATTCGAGAATTGGCACCTGATTTACAAGTGACATTCAAGGATATGTTCCTCGAACCGGCCTGCTTCGCCCAAAGCATGCGTGTTTCATGTGCGAAATCGGCAAGTTTAAACGGCTCGGGCAGGATCGGCATCTTGTCAGCATCGAGACGCGACAGATCAATAAGATCAGTCAGCAAGCGCTCCAGAAGTCGACCGGACTCCGACATAGTGCTCGCATAACCGCGATAAGGATCAGCCAGGCCCGCCTCAGCCAGCAGATCGGCGACACCAAGCGTTCCTGTAAGCGCTGTCCTGATTTCATGGCTAACGAAGGCCAGAAAACGGCTGTTCTTTTCAACCTGACGCTCGGTTGCCGCTTTATGCGTTGCAACCATTTCCACCAGCGTCTTCATCTTCGCTGCCCGCGCAGCATTTTCGGACGCAATGGTACGGAAAAGTTCATCAGCCGGGACAAAGCCAGCATACTTGCCGCCGTCTGTTGCGATGATTCCGGAATCGAGACTGTTCTGCCCAGCTTCCGCGATTTGCTTAGCCACATAAGACGCAGGTGCGATCAGCTCCGCAACAACCGGCTCATCGTGCAAGATATCTGTAACAGAACCAAGGACAGATGCACCGCCGGAGGCCGCCTCGAGCAATCGCGTGGCAATATCAGATCTTCGAATAATACCGACAGGTGTGCCGTCCTTTACCACGGGAAGCATCGGGTGCTCTGCACTATCCTGAAATCTGTTCCACACAGACAGGAGACGGGCCTCTGGGTGGAGAGGCTCAACGCGTGTCGCAATATCTCCGATACGAACCGGCATAAACTCTACTGGCACCAGTCTTTGGTTAACCTGCCACATATAGGGCCCAATCCTTTACGATTGGCTTAACCACAGACGTTTCGTAGAGCCGGACGTGTTTTCCCGGCGACGCTTATTTGATGTCGGATCGGCTCGAAACAATCTTGCCGACCAGACCGTACTTCACAGCTTCCTCGGCACTCATCCAATAGTCGCGATCTGTATCTTTCTTGATCTTTTCAAGCTTCTGGCCTGTCGCCTCGGCGAAGATCTTATTCAGACGCTCACGCATCTTGATGATCTCTTTTGCCTGTATTTCGACGTCAGATGCCTGACCGCCAACCCCGCCCCGCGGTTCATGAAGAAGGTAGCGGGTATTCGGAAGAGAGTAACGGTTCTCTTTCTTGGCCGCCGCATAGATCAGCGCACCCGCGCTAGCGACCCAGCCGGTACCGAGTATTTTCACAGGAGCTTCCACGAACTTGATCATATCGTGGATCATGTCACCCGACTCCACGTGTCCACCCGGCGATGAAACAACAAGTAGGATCGGATCAGTGCTCATACTCGAGAACGCCAGTAATCGCTGGCAGACGCGTTGGGCCTGCTTGTCGTCAATGCCGCCCGTCAGCAGAATAGTGCGGGCCTTGAATAAAGCCTCTTCTAGAAATGCCGTTGGTTGGGACATCATATCCTTGGCGGCTTCTTCATCCATTCGGATCATGGGAACTCCGGGTCAGTCTTGTCTTTCCGCATAGGTGATGCGGTCGGGGTGATCCGTCAATGCCCAGCGAAGCTCAGAAGTGCATTAACTGTGATATTCTCATTACGTACATGCTCAGCACCGCCGAGTTCGGGCAAATCTACAAGAAAGCTTGCCCCGACTATGCGGGCATTGGCACGCCTCGCGAGACGCACGGCGGCGAGAGCTGTTCCGCCCGTCGCTATCAGGTCGTCGACGATCAAAACACGGGTGCCCTCCGTAATTGCATCGACATGCATATGCAGGGCATCTGTTCCGTATTCGAGTTCGTAGTCTTCGCTGATCGTATCGAACGGCAACTTCCCGGGCTTCCTGACCGGCGTGAATCCAGCTTTGAGCGCCATGGCCAGTGCCCCACCAAGAACGAAGCCTCTCGCTTCGATTCCAATCACCTGATCGACAACCGTTTCCCGCCAAGGAGCGGCCATTTCGTCCACAGCTTGTTCAAATGCAAGCGGATCGCCCATCAAGGTTGTGACATCGCGAAACAGAATACCGGGCTTGGGGTAGTCCGGGATGGTACGGATAGTCTCGGCCAAGTCTCTCATGACGCGCTTGTATAGCTTCGCTTCATTTCGACGCTACCCCCTCCCTAGTGAGACGAATTATTCCGCCGCCTCAATCATGGCTTCAGGCACGGTAGCGTCTTCATCCTTCTTGATCCGCCGCGCTCCGAAAACACCGCGCGGATCTTTCTGGCGATCATAGCGAAGAGACCAGTACTCATGAGCCGTATGGGTTAGCGGTCTTGGCGTTAGTTCCATCCCGTATTGGCGGAGCCGTTCAACCACTGCGTCGCGAAGATGCAGATTTGGCAGTTTCACCTGTCCAAAACCGTTCTCCTTCATCCACTTGCGCACATCCCACGAGCGGGTGGATCGCGCATCTTGCGGGCGGCAGCCATCATGGGCGTCCCACATATACAGCGTCGTCAGCCCATCAATCGCACCGGAAATCGCTGATTGCAGCTCAGCCGACCCCTCATCACCCTTCGCCAGAGCAGATTTCAGATGGAACTTTCTCGCTTGAAGTTCCTGATAACAGGCGCTCATCACAGCTAAAGCCCGACGATCACACATGATCAGCTCACCGTGCACAGCGTCCAGCTGAGGGTGGCGGATCTCCATCAAGCTACCCTCGGAGTATGACGCGCCGCTGGACACAGCCATAAGCTCCCCCAACATCCGCTGAAGGTTCAGCTTCAGCTCGTGGGTCACACCTTCAAGCGCAGCAACTTCGGCGTCTTCGCGAGCGTCCTTTTGCAGCCATAGCAACCAGACACCGGCCAGCACGCCGATCACCAGCAGCAGAAGACCACCGCTCATGAATGTCTGAAAAGCCGCATTGCTCATCACGATTTCTCCAACTCACCCCAAAAACCTAGCAAAATGCGGGCCGAGCGTCGATAAGGCTCTGATCCCACAAAGAAGGAGTTATTTGCCATGCTGTCACGTTACCAAGGCGCAATCATGACCGTCCTTATCGCTCTTTCCGCCTGCCAGACATACGCGCAGCCCGAACCTCAACCAGCGCAATTAGAGGAAACGAAGACAGACGCCATGACCACAATCAGCTCAAACGACTTCAGAACCACCAGGGACCGTATGAAAACGGCCATCGAATCGCGCGGTCTGACCATCTTCGCAGTCGTTGATCACGCAGCAGGCGCTGAGAAAGCTGGGCTCACCCTTGCTCCTTCAACCCTTTTCATTTTCGGCAACCCCCAGGGCGGCACGCCGCTAATGCAGGCAAACCCCGCCCTTGGATTAGATCTGCCTCTGAAAGCACTGGTCTATGAAGACGGCGGCGATGTGAAGATATTAACCACCGATATACGCGCGGTGACAGGCAGAGCCGGCGTTACCGAACCCGCGCCTGTCATCGAGAAAGTCACCGGTGCGCTCGCTGCAATTGCAGCCGAAGCTGCGAGTTCCTAGACGAAGCCAACAGATGAACTTGAAAACCGGGTCAGGTTCGGCAAGGCACCCTGTAGCTCGGCGCTGTTCAGTCCGAACCAGGTGCCAAGCGTAGCCGCATACTGCTCTACCGACACACTCGGAATCAGCCGGCCGCTCGTCGGCGTGTACTGAGGCAGCGTGATATCAGGCAGCGGAATGTCTCCAAAGATATTCCCGCCATTCACACTGCCGCCAGCAACAAAGTGGTGACCACCCCAGCCGTGGTCCGTGCCGTCGCCATTGTCGACAAGCGCGCGTCCGAAATCCGAAGCGGTAAATACCGTCACATCCTGCCAGAGACCGCGCTCAACCATGGCGTCCCTGAATGCGCCTACCGCCGCTGAAATCTGAACTTGCCTTGTTGGAAGCTCATTCGACTGAGCGCTGTGAGTATCGAACCCGCCAAGCCCCACAAAGAAAATCTGGCGGTTCACGCCAAACACGTTCCGCGTTTCGATCGTCTCTGCGACGGTTTTCAGCTGCTGTCCCAGCGATGTGTTCGGAAAGCTGGTGCCAAACGGCACCACGTCGCTTGTTGCAGCATTGAAGTTACGGACATTGCCGATACCGTTGGACGATATTCGACCATAGTCCCGCTCCATTGTGCTGAGATTGCCGAACGTACTCTGAGCATAAAATGCTTCCACAGCAGCCCGTTGCTCCACACCCCTAGATCCCGGCCCCAGAAGAAAGTTGATCGATGTGATGTTCAGATCGGCGGCTCCGCCCCCAAGGCTTCCCGCCGCAAATTGCCGGGCGTTTTCTCCGGCCAAGAAAACCTGGTTGCCCGCGGTCGTGATTGCTGAGAAAGTTGCGTTCGCGCTCGGATCAGCTGCCAGGACGATGTCTGCAAAGCGACCGCCCCACCCCAGCTGTGCGCCCTCCACACCCAGCGCCATCCATGTTGACTGTTGATCATTATGGGAAAACAGGCGAGGCGGCAGTTCGACAGTAGCGTTAGAAAAACTATCGCGATCCGTCGGCTCTATCAGTGGCCCGACATTGCCAACCAGGGCAAGCTCACCTGACGCAAACAGCGCCTGCAGCTCCTCCATCCCCGGCGCGAGAGCAAAACGCCGACCGCCAAAATCAGTTGGATTTCGAACGTCGAGCTCAAGCAAATTGCTCCGTGTTCGCGCAAAATCCGCACTGCCACTATAGGCTGAAAAGAGTCCTGCCCGCGCGGACGCCAGTTGGTCAAACTCGCCCTCATCAAATGGGAAAACAGTGTCCGCATGATCCAAACCACCAAATAGGAAGATGCAGACCAAAGCGCGATATCCGCTCACATCTGCAGCGTGCGCTGACGGACCACCAAGTGTCGTGAAGAGGCCCGCCCCAACAGCCATACCGGCGGTCGATGCCATCAAAAATCGTCTTCGGTTCATCGAAAGCATAACGGACTATCCTTACTATCGCGACACTGCGAAACTTGGCGTGCTTAGGGTCAAAAGGATCGCGACCTCTACGCGTTGAATGCGATCTCGGTCTCCTTCCACAATGGGCAAAGCGTCAATCGCATCTCTGATCATGTCCTTCTCGACGTCGGTCATGCGCCCAGCCGTCAAAAGCACATCAAGGCGGTCGACCAGAGCGTCCGATGTTTCAGACAAGGCGAACTCCGCCGAGAAGTCTGTCTCAAACAAATTATTACCGTCGCCACCGCTGAAGGAGTCCAACACGAAGCCGGTCATGAAATTGACGTAGCCTAGCGTGTTGCCCTCGGTAACGATCTGAAATTCCGGCGTAACAAGGCCTGCGTCTGCACTCTCCGTTCCCGGAGCAACAAAGCCAGGCCTGTAGAAGTTGAACACTGACGGCGAACGAAACGGGTGTTGGGACAAAGCGTTCTCTCTTCGCGATGTGTCGAACAACTGGAACTCGTCTTCAGCCCGAACACCCGAGAAAGGAAAGGCGCGAATGAAGTGCACGAATTTGAGAACCGGCTCTCTGATCTTCGCAATCGTCGGTGGCAGGGTAGAAGGATCCTGGTGAACAACCGGATCCAGCAGAATCGCAGCCAACGTGGCCTGCAGATCACCTCGCCCCGTGGAACCAAACACTTGCCCATTTGGCGCTGTAAACGTGCCTGTCTCGAACGCTTGTGCGACTCGCTGAACATAGTCCGGAGGCGGATCGCTTACGGTAAACCGCTGTATCAATTGGCGTGAGATAAAAGGTGCCACATTAGGGTGCGCAAAGATCGCATCCAGCGCCAGCGTTATGCTCTCCTCACCCGGTGTCCCTGCAGGAATAACAGTGTCCAAAAACGCCTTCTCCAGGTCAGAGTGTTCCTCTTCGAAGATAACCATCGGAACATATTCCTGATCTTCAGCAAAACTCTGGAAAATCGAGGCCCCGCCGGACAGTCCGAGACCTGTGAAAACCCTTGCGAGACCAGTGATATCAGTATTGTCAAACAGCTCGATTTGTCCGCCCGGACCACTGACAGGGGTCCCATCCATATTCAGTTCAACAAGACCAATAGTGAATAATTGCAGGATTTCGCGCGCATAGTTTTCGTCCGGCATGCGCCCCGTTTCAGGGTCACCTTTTCGGTTTTGCAGATACGTCAGATATCGTCCCATAGCCGGCGAGTAAGTGATATCTTCCAGAAGAACGCGGTAATTCCCGAACGCATTCTGGGACAGCAAATCCTGATAGTAGGCGATCTCCAGCGGGTTCCCGTTACCGGCCAGAAGATCGCTAACAACCAGAATTTGCGACAAGGCAAAAACCATTCGTGTGCGTAATGTATCATCGCTCTCGAGCAATGCCTGCCAATACAACGCAGAATACGGCATGCCGGCCAGGCTTTCGCCGTTCGCTTGCCTATTCAACAATGGCTGAAGAAACTCAGTGCGCGGTTTCTCAAACTCAGCGGCGACCCAATCGGTCGCATCCGTACCAACCATGCTTTCGATGACTGGCATCTGCTCACCGAGAGATGCCTGAATGAGGAAGCGACTAACCTCTTCAGGGGTGTCCAACCCAGTCTGTGCCGAGGAAACAGGGGGCGGTGGAGGTGGCGGCGGTGTTTGCGGGGGCGGTGTACCCGGAGGCGGCGGGGAAACAGGTGGGGTTCCCCCTATTGGTGGGTTGTCCGCAGAGACCGCCGGAGAGGACTCACCATCTCCACCGGAGCACGCACCTAGACAAGCGGCCAATGCAAAAACGAAATAGCGAACAGGTCGACGGATAGTCGTGCGCACCAAATTCCTCCCGGAGTAACGACAATCTGTGTACGCCGTACTAGCTTAAGCGCGGGTGTCAGAATCCGGCCAACTCTAAGGCAAAAATAAGATCGGGATGACAAAGCCGAGAGCTTACAAAGGCTTAAAGATCACGACGTGCCCTAATAAGACGCCCACCGCGCCAAAAGTGGGGGTCAATTTGAGCGTCAACTTCACAGGAAACCTACTTCCCCTCGAAAGTTGCCGCCCGCTTTTCGAGGATAGAATTGACGCCCTCAATGTGGTCTTCAGTATGATGCATCAGAGCTTGGCTAGCGGCCGACATAGCCATGATGGTCTCATAGCTCGAAGTCTGGCCATGACGCATCAGAAGCTTGGCCATACGAAGCGACTGGGGCGGCTGCGCCGCAATTTCCTCGGCCAGTTTCGTCGCCTCATCCATCAAGGACTCCGCTGGAACGGCTTGTGAGATCAGCCCCCAGTCTACTGCGGTTTCAGCATCGATCACTTTGCCAGTGAACAGCAACTCGGCAGCTCGTGCATTCCCCACGATCCGCGGCAAAAGCCAGGCTCCGCCATCAC
This sequence comes from Pseudomonadota bacterium, assembly GCA_039033955.1. Classification (GTDB taxonomy): domain Bacteria; phylum Pseudomonadota; class Alphaproteobacteria; order Caulobacterales; family Hyphomonadaceae; genus CALLCD01. Next base: position 335,569 of record JBCCBQ010000005.1, on the reverse strand, counting down.
CCGGGATCAGTCCCAGCTTCAAAAACGTCACGCCGAACTTCGCTTTGTTCGAAGCAATCCGAAGATCCGCCATGCAGGCAACATCGCAGCCAAGCCCGATCGCGGCACCGTTTACCGCAGCAATGAGCGGAACCTCCAGATTATAGAGGCTCGTGACAATCCTATGAATATTGCGGCGATATCCCTCCTGCACTTCGTAAGGACTTCCGCCGAACGCGCCCGTTCTGTCACGCATGGCTTTGACATCACCGCCGGCAGAAAATGCTCGCCCTGCCCCAGTCAGTATCGCAACCCGAATGGCACGGTCGCTAGCGACTTCTGCGCAAACCTCGGCAGCAATAGCGCCGTCACCTTCCTGACCAAGCGCGTTCATCATGTCCGGCCTGTTAAGTGTCAGAACGGCAATCGGACCCTGTTTTTCGAGAAGAATTATGTCGGACATGGGGAAAGCCTCCGCACCGTAAGTTAGGTTTCCACCGATGTGGCAAACCTAGCTGTCCGTGTCATCCTCAACACGGGTATAAATTCCGGTGAACCATTCGTCCCAATTGCGGTTTTCAGGATTGAACTGCTGGAATGTCTGCAAGACGGTGCCGTCTTCACGCGGCACCCATTCACCGCGGAAGGCACTGGTTGTCCCGTTACGATATGTGATTTCACCCTCAAGCCGGATACCGCCGGCAGCCGTTCGACCGCCGACATAATCAATGTTGGCTGCAGCACTGACCCAAACCTGTCTCCAGAGACCGGTGGCAGGATCAGCGTAATTATAACTCTGTCCCGTGCCACCAGCGGCGGATGTCCAGCGCTCCAACACAACGCATCCGCGCTCTTCCTTGGTGATGACATTCCGACCCTGCAGGGTGCCATTGACGTCTGTCACGTCCCAGGTCCCCACCCAGAAATCGAATTCCTGATAGATTGGTGCGGCGCAGGGTTCTATCACCGGCGCAGGCTGGGCATCAGTGTCTGTTTGGGCGTCACTGCTGGCAAGAGGCGAGAACCCCATCCCGATCATCATCGACGCTGCGGCGATTGAACGAATGGTCATGGGCTCCCCCTATTATGTTGGCAAATCGCTTATTCCGCAGCAGTTGCGAGATCCGCTGCCGACAACGCCGTGTACCGTTTCATATGGTGGTCGACATTACCGAACTCTGTGTCGATCATCGTCAAGCGCTTGAAGTAGTGACCAACGGCGAGCTCGTCCGTTACACCCATACCGCCGTGAATCTGCACAGCGTCCTGACCAATAATACGACCAGCCTGACCGATCTTAACCTTGGCGGCGGACGCCGCTTTCTTGCGTTCTACGGCATCCTCGCCGAGCTTCAACGTTGCCATATAGGTCATGGAGATCGACTGCTGGTGCTCCATGAACATGTCCACCATCCGGTGCTGCAGCACCTGGAACTTACCAATCGGCGTGCCAAACTGCTTGCGCTGCCGGGAATACTCGACCGTCATCGTGTGGGCGACACCCATCACACCGCACGCCTCGGCACATAGCGCCGCTGTGGCTTCGTCAACAACCTGCTCTACGAGCGGCAGCCCGTTATCAGCCTCACCGACAACCGCATCCGCACCTACCGAGACATTCTCGAAATAAACCTCGGATGCACGCCGACCATCGACTGTTGGATAGTCGCGGGTGGACACACCGTCAGCGTCCTTGGCAACAACAAACACTGTCACACCATCGGAATCTCGACGTCCGCCCGATGTCCTAGCGGTCACGACCAAATGAGTCGCCCACGGCGCACCGATGACCACAGCTTTGTGACCATTCAAGACATATCCGCTACCATCTGCTTTGGCTATCGTCTCGAGATCCGCGAGATTGTAACGTCCGCGGGGCTCTGCATATGCAAATGCGAAAATCTGGCTGCCATCCATAATACCCGCCAGATGATTTTCCTTCTGCGCTGCCGAGCCGCCCGCTCGCAGGAAACCGCCACCGCAAACGACGCTCGGTAAATACGGCTCGACCACGAGACCTTTGCCAAACTCCTCCATGACGACCATTGCGTCTATTGGTCCGCCACCAAGGCCGCCATCGTCTTCGCTAAAGGGGGCCATCAGCAGGCCGAGCTCCGCAAACTGCGCCCAGATTTCTGGCCGCCAGCCATCTTTAGAGGTCACGACCTCGCGCCGCGTATCGAAATCATACTGCTCGCGGACAAGACGGTTGATCTGATCACGGATCATCGTCTGTTCGTCTGTGAAATTGAAGTCCATCTTTGGCAGTTTCCTTTATCTCTTTGGCCCCGCGGCCTTAGTTCTGTTTTGTCTTACTCAACGGACAGACGCAATATCCCGCCCCTCCGTCATACCCCTTATTGAATCAGCACTTCGTCCAGCAGTGATGCGCACCTTCCGAGCACAGATTTTTCGATCGTGTCGGTCCGCTGCACGGCTCGCTGATAGAAAATCTCGATGGCACGCTCGTCCGTCCCATCCTGCAAATTCACCGATACTGGCGTATGCAGCTCGAGAGAGACAGTTTTATCGGTGCGAACCTCTCCGACATAAGACGTCACGCTTTGGGCAGGATGAGCACCCCCGGCCTGAGAGACTGTATGCTCTTGCCGGGCACCGACGACATAGGTCGACTTGTCCTCGTCCCCGAGATCAAGCGCTTCGCCCGTTATTAGCGGCCAGAACTCCTGAAGCCGTTGGCGTTTCTGAAGATCCGGCATGGATAATGCGCAGCTCGCTATATGGAGGCCGGAGAACTCGGCAAAATAGCTCGTCGGATTATCGACGTCCCAGCCGAGGTCATAGAGGTGAATAGCGAAATCCGCCCCCGTAGCGACCACTTCACTCACGCGAGTGGTTCGACCCTGAGCCGTTTCGGTCACCCAGGTCACCTGAGTTCCAATCGGCGGAGGCACATACCTATCCTGTGCTGATGCCGAAATGGCCCCAAAGCAGACCCCAAGTGCAAGAATGCCCAGCCTCATCAATTTTTCCCCAGTCCCAATATAGTTCCGAAGGCGAAATCAGAGGCCCAGGATCATCTTTGCAATGATGTTGCGTTGGATCTCGTTCGAACCACCGTAGATCGACGTCTTCCGCATGTTGAAATATGTCGGAGCCGAAGAGCCCGCATAGTCCGGTCCGATCTCGAACTTGTTATCGCCTTCATCCTCAAGGCCTCGATGATAAGGATGGCCGTAATTCCCGGCAGCCTCGAGCACAAGCTCAGTGATCCGCTGTTGAATTTCCGTACCTTTGATTTTCAGGATCGAGCTTTCCGGACCTGGACCCTTACCCTGCGCCTCGCCCGCAAGCGTGCGAAGCTCGGTGAATTCCAGCGCTGTTAGATCGATTTCCAGTTGCGAGATCTTGCGAGCGAAATCCTTGTCGGAAATCAGAGGATCGCCATCGAGCAATTCTGTGGATGCAATGTTGCGAAGCTTCTCGATGCCTCTTTTCGATCGGGCCACTCCGGCGATTCCAGAACGCTCATGCGCGAGCAGGAACTTCGCATATGTCCAACCTTGATTTTCGACACCCACAAGATTTTCGACGGGCACGCGGACGTCCGTTAGCCAGGTTTCGTTCACTTCATGATTGCCATCGATCGTGATAATCGGTCGGACTTCGATGCCCGGCGTCTTCATGTCGACAAGGATAAAGCTAATGCCTTCCTGCGGCTTGGCTGCGTCAGGGTCCGTCCGGCACAGGAAGAAGCCCCAGTCGGCATGCTGGGCAAGAGTTGTCCAAGTCTTTTGCCCATTGAGCACATAATGATCGCCATCACGAACGGCCGTCGTCTTCAAGCTGGCGAGGTCTGAACCTGAACCTGGTTCGGAATATCCCTGACACCACCAGTCTTCACCAGACAAAATACGAGGGAGGAAACGCTCCTTCTGCGCGTCAGATCCAAATGTGTAGATCACTGGTCCAACCATCGATACGCCAAATGGGAGCGGCATCATTGCATCGACGCGGGCATTCTCCTCGGACCAGATATAACGCTGAGTGGCGGTCCAGCCTGTGCCGCCATATTCCTCAGGCCATGCAGGAGCGACCCAGCCCTTTGTGTGAAGGATCTTGTGCCAGCGAAGAAACTGTTCCTTGGTGAGATCTTCGCGTCCGCCAAGACCGGCCATATCACTTGGATAGTTCTCTTCAATGAACGCACGTACTTCGTTTCGAAACGCGATTTCCTCAGGCGTGAATTCCAAATTCATGTCTGTTGCTCCCTAAATTCCAGCAATATGTATCGCGGATGACAGCTGCCGCATAGGCATTACCGCGCGGCAAGTTGCAGCGGCCCCTGCGATTTTATTCACTGGGTTTCGCGATAAATGGCGCGCAGGCCGTCTTCAAAAGACCAATTGCGGTGGCCGAACCAAGCCCCCCTCCGGTCTGGTACTCAAGATCCAGCAAGGGTCTCAAATCTATTCGTTCTAGCGCGGCTTCATGTGCCGGTCGCCGTGTGGCGTGGGCGGCCACAACGTGCTCAAGCCCTTTCGGGTTAATGGCGTGAACCACACCGGCCGCAATGGTTGTCGCAAAGCCATCGAGGACAACAGGCACACCTTGCAGTCTCGCAGCAATAATCGCACCCACACAGGCTGCAAGCTCCCTTCCCCCCAGACAGGCGAGTGCATCAAGTGGATCTGAATAGTGTCCGCGATGGCGAACCACTGCAGCTTCGACGAGTTCTGCTCGAACTTGTGTCATATCAGCCGGCGTACCCGGACCTGGGCGCACCCAATAGTCAGCGCTTCCACCATAAAGCGCATAACCAACCGCCGCCGCAGCCGTCCCGATTCCTGCGCCTGAAACACCGAGCGCGAGCACATCTGGCTTATTGGCCAAAGCCTCAAAACCATACGCAATCGTGGCCGCACAATCGCGCTCAGACATTGCTGGCTCTTCTGCGATGTTCTTGGTCGGCACGTCCAAGGCAAGTTCCATTACCTGGACATTAACTTCATTCTTGGCCGCAATCGCTGACAATGGCGCAGTTCCCGATGTCAGCGCTTTGACATGGGCCCGAGTGCTATCATCATTCGACAAAGACACGCCCTTTTGGGCCAGTCCGTGCGAACCGGCAAAGATCGCAAGTGTCGCATTCTCAACCCGTGGCGGATATCGTTTCTGCCATCGGGCAAGCCATTCCGCAGCTTCCCCCATTCGCCCGAAATCAGCTTGCCGACCCATTTCCAGTAAGCGGGCCCGCACCTTCTCGGCAGACGACTCGTCAGCCTCGACAGGTTGCAAAGCAAGCGCCCTTGCATCGTCAAACGGGGAAACAGTGTCAGCAGAGTTGGTCAAAATCACGCCTTATGATTCAGGAAGTCGAAAAAGACATTTACTATACTGCCCTTGTGCGCAATGGCGTTTAACGAAATTATTGGCCGGCAGGTTGGTATCAGAAGAGAACATGTTTCATGCCCCCAAAGGCCATCACAAGCCCCTGTATCAAGGTTTGTGCCGTCGATAGCGCAACAGGTTGGTGTCTTGGATGTGGGCGAACCATGTCTGAGATCGGAAACTGGGTTGGCCTCGGCGAGGACGGACGCAGCAGTGTGATGGCAGATCTGCCGGATCGGATGTCTCGTTTGAAATCGCTTGGTAAACTTGGACCAGTAGAGTGAGCGATAACGCCGGATGTCAAAATTTACCTATCTGCTCGTTTCGGCGATGTTGATCTCAGCCTTGGTGGGTGGGGTGCTTGGCACCCCGGAAGAAACCAATTCGCCGCCAGAAGAGCGCGTCAACGTCGTGTCCACGACAGCAACGCCTACGCCTGAAAAACAGCTTACCCCAGATGCCGCCTACATTTTCCGCAAGGAAGATGGCCACTATTGGTCAAATGCAAGCGTCGATGGCACCAGCGTTGAATTCCTCGTCGATACAGGCGCAAGCATAGTCGCTCTGACCTGGCGAGACGCTCAACGCCTGCGTCTGAAGCCAAAAGAGCTGGACTTCCGCTGGTCGATCCGCACAGCAAATGGCGAGACTTTTGGCGCGTCCGTCCTTTTGGACTCCATCCGCATAGGCAATGTGAGAATAGAAAACGTCGAGGCCATGGTCCTAAAGGATGGCTTGCTCGATCATTCGCTGCTGGGCATGAGCTTTCTGGGTGAACTCTATTCATATGAGTTCAAAGGCGACACGATGATTATCCGGAAATAGCCACTAGGATCATCCGGACCGCCACCACTGCCAGCAAGACGCCGAAAAGACGTCGTAGTCTTGCAGGATCGAGATTGTGGGCAAGACGCGCGCCGATCGGGGCCATCGTGACAGTTAAGCCAGCGATCAGCACGAAGGCTGGCAGATTGACATAACCAACTGAACCAGGCGGCAAATCCAGCCTGTCCCACCCGGCGTGTACCGCTGCAATAGCACCAGGCGCACCTATCGCGACACCAAAACCCGCTGCCGTAGCGACCGCCTGATGAATAACCCGGCCACTGATGGTCATTAAGGTGACACCAAAGGTTCCGCCGCCGATGCCCATCAAAGCCGACAGCGCTCCCATTGACATGCCGAGCCCAGCCCGCACAAAGCCCGTCGCCATATCTGAGAATACGCGCCAGTCCGGTCGACCAAAGAAAAACTGAAGCGCGATGACCAGCGCCAAACTGCCGAAAAGAATGGTCAGGCCCTCCCCGCTGATGCGGTTGGACAATCCCATACCAGCCGCGGCACCGAGCATGATCCACGGGCACCAACCTTTCAGCACGTCCCAATCAACAGCCCCGTGGCGGTTATGAGCAGCAACCGACCTCAAGGACGTCGCGATAATCGTGGCGAGGGATGTCCCGACAGCGACATGCATCGCGCGCTCACCATACCCAAGACTATCGAAGAGAAAAAAGAGCACCGGAACAATGACGGCACCACCGCCGATACCGAATAGGCCTGCCACTAGTCCCGCAAATAGCCCCGCTGCCGCGAGCGCGATCAATAGTCCACCATATTGAGCTAAGAGTTCCATGTCCGCTCTCTGGCAGCGCACAGGCAGATCGACAAGTAAGCGCGAACCTCGATGGGATGTTTCGCCCGCAATTACGTCCGGAATCACTCTGCCTTCATTCATGTTCAACATCAACAGATGTTCATATTGTTATTCAATAATAGAGTTTATTGCTTTTCAATATGAATTATGGCCTTGAAATCATATGATTTTATTTTTTTTCATCAAATTATTATTGAAAAACAATAAGGATGATCATATGTTCATCGGGTCGGCGGGGTCACCCCATCACCGGCGAAACAAAAACCAGATGAAGTAAAGGATCTACATCAATGCGCCCGCTCAAAAGCGAAACCACGACCGCACAGATTGCTCAAGTGCAGCCAGCCACGATCCCGCACCAGATCACTGGCAGCGAGCTCGCTGTCGGCCTGGCCGCGGCAAACGACCAGTCCCCCTCCGCTCGGAAGGGCCTGCTAACCCGCCGCCGCAAACGGCAGGCGCGTCGTAGCGTTCACTAAGCTTCCAAACCTCCCAGAAACTTACCCGTCAAGAAGGACAAACCAATGAAAACCGCAATCGCAACCGCAGCAATTGCCAGCTTCGCTTTCGCCCCGGCAGCGCTCGCCGCCGAACGCTTCGAAGTCGAGTTCACCTACGCCCCTGCCGAAGTCGCTACCGAAGAAGGCGCGGAGGCAACCTATAATGAGCTCGAAGCAATGATCGAAGATGAATGCTCAACGAGCTATGTCCCGCGTTCCTACAGCGAGAAAGCCGCTGCCGATGCTTGTATCGATCAGGCGCTCGCAAATGCGGTCGATCAAATCGACAAGCCAGAGGTGACGCGTATCCATCAGGAGCGCCGCGGCTAACTCAAACAACTTACCAGAAAACCGGTTTCCCCATTTCCGGTTTCAACTCGAAAGCCCTCGGCACCCCTCGCCGAGGGCTTTTTTTGTCACGCGTCGGATCGAAGCGTTTTCGGCCGAATGAAATCGATCAAGCGAAACGCCTCGGCATTGAAAGCTCGTTCGTTCGCAGCTTCGAAGAGAGCAACGGCCCCCGTCGGCATCTTCTGAGATAGCGAGAGCGCAGCAGGCTGGCTTGTAGTACCAGCTTCAGCGACGATCTGGCAGGCAAAATCGTGCATGCCGGGATTGTGGCCGACCACCATCAACGTGCCGGCATGGTCGTTCGATCTGACAATGTCAGCGAGTCCCCGAGTCCCAATGAGATAAAGATCTTCAATGATCTTCTTCTCAGCTTTCGGAAAGTAGTCCTGCATCGCAGACCACGTTTCCCGAGTACGCCTCGCAGGTGAAAGCACCACGAAATCGGGTGACCACGATGATGAGAGAAGGGCATCCGCAATAAGACCCGCATCAGCGTGTCCTCGGGGGACCAATGCACGGGACTCGTCATCTGTCCCCTGAAACCAGGGCTCGGTCTTGGCGTGACGCATGAGGATTAGACGTTTCATGACAGGAGCGCTTTCTGGGATTCAAGCGGTGGTGACCACTGTTAGGACTCCTTCACGGATTTCGATCAAGCTTATTCTCTTTGTAGGCAGCTTCAGCCTCCAACAACACACCACCACTTTACTACCAGACGATCGGCGCAACGCCTTGCTTTTCCAGCCAGCTATTCGCCTTTGAAAAATGCCCGCATCCGAAAAATCCGCGATAGGCTGATAGCGGCGATGGGTGCGCAGCCGATAAGACAAGATGCTTCTGGCTATCGATAAGCACTTGCTTCTTTTGAGCGTGTGCACCCCATAGCATAAAGACGAGATGGTCCCGCCCTGCTGATAGCGCAGACACCGCAGCATCCGTGAATGGAGACCAGCCGAGCTTAGCATGGGAGCCAGGCCGCCCCTCCTCCACCGTCAACGACGTATTGAGTAGAAATACCCCCTGCCGAGCCCAAGGCGTGAGATCGCCATTCTTCAAAGATAAGGACCCAATGTCGGCCTCAATTTCTTTGAAGATATTCTTGAGTGATGGAGGAGACCGAACGCCATTGGGCACGGAAAAAGAAAGCCCCATAGCCTGATCCGCGCCGTGATAAGGATCTTGACCGAGAATCACGACTTTCACGGTCTCGAATGGCGTGAGGTTGAAGGCGGCAAAGATCTGTTCCGCAGGAGGAAAGACGACCGCCCCCGACTGTTGCCGCTCTTTTAAAGCCTCGTTCAGACGATCAAATGATGGCGCGTCCATCGCAGCGCTAAGCTGCGCGCGCCAGACATCGCTCTGGAACGCATCTTTCAACACAAGTCGCGAACCCCACATCAGAATTAACCAAGACAGAGATCATGGCACGACTGTTATCCGGCATCTATCTCGAAATGCCGGGTCGATCTCGGGATATCGGCGGCAGGTTATCTACGCGTCTGCGAGCGCCCGCACACGGGGACCCGCCGCTCGAACATCGGCATCCACATGCGCCTCATATTGGGCGAAGTTAGACGCGAACATTTCGGCAAGCCTTGTGGCCTGTGCATCATAGGCGGCTTTGTCTGCCCACGTATCGCGAGGATTCAGGATAGAGGAATCGACACCCTCAAGAGCCGTCGGCACTTCAAAGCCAAATACGTCATCCTTGCGGAAATCTGCTTTCAACAGTGAACCGTCGAGCGCAGCATTCAGCAAGGACCGCGTTGCTTTAATCGGCATGCGATGACCGACCCCATGAGCCCCTCCGGTCCAGCCGGTTGACACCAACCAGCATGTGACATCGTGCTTGGCGATCAGCTGGCGGAGCAGATTGCCGTACTCTGACGGATGACGAGGCATGAATGGCCCACCAAAACAAGTTGAGAAAGTCGCCGTTGGTTCGGTCACGCCTTTCTCAGTGCCAGCGACTTTCGCCGTGTAACCGGAAAGGAAGTGATACATCGCTTCGGCTGGCGTCAGTTTGGCGATCGGCGGCAGCACACCATATGCGTCGCAAGTCAGCATGATGAGATTCTTCGGCTGACCGCACATACCGGTTTCAGATGCGTTCTCGATTGCTGAAATAGGATATGCCCCGCGGGAATTTTCCGCGAGCGAATTGTCCGCAAAATCGAGTTGGCGGGTCTGCGGATCCATCACGACGTTTTCGAGCACGGTACCCCACTGCGACGTGGTGGCATAAATCTCCGGCTCATTCTCGGCCGACAGATTGATCATCTTCGCGTAGCAACCGCCTTCGAAATTGAAGAGGCCATTCTCGGACCAGCCATGCTCATCATCGCCGACCAGCGTTCGGCTGGCGTCAGCCGAAAGCGTCGTCTTTCCAGTTCCCGAAAGGCCGAAGAAGATCGCAGCATCATCATCTCCCCCGCAGTTTACCGAACAATGCATCGGCATCACGCCTTTTTCGGGAAGAAGGTAGTTCAGGATCGTGAAAACAGATTTCTTGGTTTCACCGGCATAGGACGTCCCGCCAATCAGAACCAGTTTCTTGGCGAGGTTCAGGGCAATCACTGTTTCAGAGCGTGTTCCGTGCTTTTCAGGATCTGCCCGGAACGACGGTGCATTAATGATCGTAAACTCTTCGGCAAAAGACTGATATTCTTCATCCGTCGGGATGCGCAGTAGGTGGCGGATAAACAGGGAATGCCAAGCCAGCTCCGTAACGACGCGAACGGGCAGCCGGTGCGAAGGGTCTGCACCACCAAACAGTTCCTGAACGAACAATTCCTTGCCGGCGAGATGAGCGCGAAAATCCTCCAGCAGCACATCGAAATGTTCGGGCGTCATGGAGGCGTTGTTGTCCCACCAGACCGTGGTCTCGGTCGTTGCGTCCCGAACCGTAAACTTGTCCTTGGCTGACCGACCGGTGTGCAGCCCTGTCTTCACAAGCAAGGGGCCGCCCTTGGCAACTTCCCCCTCGCCCGTCGAAACGGCGCGCTCATAGAGGCGCATTTCATTCCAGTTTTTAAGAATGCTCTTCGGAGCGATGTTGAGATCGCCCAACTCCGATGCCATTTCGGTCATCTATTTTCCCCGGTTTTCTACTCGACTTGGAAGCCTATCAACTCAGCGCTTTCCCAAAGCAAATGATATGCCGCCTCAACTCAGGTTAGCGAATAGAGAGATAATTTGCGATCTTGGCCACAGTAATCCTGCCAAATATGCAGAAGATAACGCTGTCATTTTTGGTTTGGGCCCTGAAATATCCCCTCACCTGTGTTCCTTTGGCCGTTCACGCCTCACCATCACAAATCCCGGATGAACGTTTGAGAATCAGCAGATCTTAAAAAGTGATATTCAGCTAGCTGGCGGCAACGGTCTGTGCTAGTTTCGACCACTAAGTAGACACGTTGAAAGGCATCCAACCCTGTCCACCACCATAGAAAAAGCGGCTGATACCGGCGCTCAAACTGTGCAGATGCGCCTCTCCGCTATCATCGAGACCCTCGAAGACGACAAAGCTGAAGAGCTGATCGTAATCGATCTTGAGGGAAAATCCTCCATCGCAGACCATATGATCATTGCTTCCGGCCGGTCCCAGAGGCACGTGGCAGCGATTGCAGATCACGTGACCCGCCACCTCAAAGAGGAAGGCCTAGGCCGCGTTCGGGTTGAAGGCTTGCCCAACGCTGATTGGGTGCTGATCGATACCGGCGACATCGTCGTCCATCTTTTCCGTCCTGAGGTTCGCAGCTTCTACAACCTGGAACGAATCTGGGGCAGCGACGCATCAGGCCATATCGCACAATCGTCCTAATCCGACGTGCCTAGGCCGACGTGAAAGTCTACATACTGGCCGTTGGCGAACAGAAATCAGGTCCGGAACAGACCCTGACAGACGATTACTGTAAGCGGTTCGAGCGGTCCGCTCGAAGTCTCGGCTTTACAGGCATCAACCAAATCATCGTCAAATCGGGTGGGGGCATCGCGAAAGAGGGGGAACGGCTCGTCTCCAGACTTCCGAATAAGGCTCACACCATACGCCTGGATGAGCATGGAAAATCCATATCCTCTAAAGCTCTGGCCGACCGTCTGTCCCATTTGCGGGACGACGGCGTACGCGAGCTGGTTTTTCTGATTGGTGGCGCTGAAGGGTATTCAGAGGATGTGAAAGCAGCCTGTCCTGAAACGATGGCGCTCGGCCCTCAAACTTGGCCTCATCTATTGGTACGCGCAATGATCTCAGAACAACTCTATCGGGCTGCGACCATCATCGCCGGAAACCCCTATCACAAGGCCTGATTAGCCGAATAGGGACGGCTGGGATCCCGCAGCAAGGTAGAGCATTGCGAGGGCAAACGCGTTAACAACCACAAGAGTGAGTATCCGAGAGGTAAGCTTTGTATGTTCCATGGCTTTCCGCCTTCTTGCTTTATCTTTTCTATGCAATCCGGACGCCACCGGCTGCCTTAACGAATGTTCAGGTAGGAAACCTATTCGCTTAATGAAGGGTAAGCGGCCAATTGTGACGCACTCGTGATCGCGCCGTGACCGAAGCTGGATATTAATGACTATTAACCTTAAAAGCGCCTTTGCTTTCTGCGATGACCGGTAAAACAGAACGGTACGAGACCATTGACCATGCGAGAAATATTACGCGCCTATTGGCCTTTTATCGCCATAGCCCTGCTCGCCCTTATCGTCGCGCTTCGCTTCGTGGAGCCGGCACCACCAAAGCGTATCACCTTCGCTGTCGGACCGAACGGTGGAGCCTATGAAGCCTTCGCCGAGCGATATCAGGCCATTCTGGGCGAGAGCGGTGTTGTCGTCGATCTCGTTGAGACGGCGGGATCGGTCGATAATCTGCGAATGGTCGGCGACGGAGATGCGGATATCGGCCTTGTCCAGGGCGGGATAGCGGATCCGGACGTTGACGATGGGCTGAGGGCCCTTGGTGGCCTTTTCCTCGAACCGCTCTGGGTATTCGCCAATACAAACATTGATGTCGAAGGATTTGGCGATCTCAAAACGGCGCGCATGGCGATCGGAGAACCGGGCTCCGGCACCAGAGCGCTCGCTATACAGATGCGGGCAGAATGGGGAACTGATTGGGGCCCGGACTCAAATCTCGCACTATCAGGCACAGCCGCTCGCGATGCCCTCCTAGCAGGCGACATCGACGCCGCCACCTATGTGAGCTCGGTGGACTCTCCAGTGATCCGGGAACTCCTCCAGCACGATGACGTGAGACTCATCCCTTTTCCACAGGCAGCGGCGCTGTCACGTCGATCGCCAGCCCTTGCTGAAACGGTGCTTCTACGTGGCGTGCTAGACATAGGTGGAAATCTGCCGGTCACAGACATCCCGCTTATCGCGCCCGTCGCCCAGATCGTGACCCGCAGAGACACCCATCCCGCAATCCAAGCGATCCTGCTCGACTCCGCAAACGCCATCCACTCCGAAGGCTCGTTGCTGACCACAGCAGGCACATTTCCCGATGGAACCCTGACGGATCTCCCCCTGTCCCGAGAAGCATTCCGCTGGTTTGAGCGCGGCCCATCAACACTCCGCAGGTGGTTTTCATTCGGCACCGCGAACTTCCTTGAGCGCGCTTGGGTTCTGGCCATCCCGCTTATCACGCTTCTCATTCCCATGGTCCGGGTGGCTCCGCCGATCTATCGTTGGCGCGTCCGGCGGCGCATTTACGTGTGGTACTCAGATCTCAGAGATCTTGAGACAAGAGGCAGGTCCGCAACGGGCGATGAAGAGCGCAGGACGGTTCTCGCTCAACTGGATAAGCTGCAGGAAGAAGTCGGCAATGTGGATGTGCCGCTCTCCTACACCGACGATCTTTATCGCTTGAGAAACCATATTGAATTTGTCGAAGGGCTGATTTCAAAGCTGAGCCGAAAAGAAGTAGCTTGAAGGCTAAACGAGCCCTGCTTCTTTGACGGCACCAACATAGGTTCTCGAGACCGCGGCTTCACCTCCAGATTTTAGCAAGAGCACCAGCTTGCCCGCCTCTCGCCGGCTATCGGCAACACCTGACGTAGCGACCCACCAGGAACGATGCGTCTGCATTCCACCAGCGCTGCTCAATTCCCTCATCGCATCGCTGAAGCGCATCAGGATAAGTTCTTCTCCGATGTTTGTGTGTACACGCAAATAATGATCCTCGGCAGAAACCGCGTACAATTCGGCGGTCCGATACTTCACCGGCAAACGTTCAAGAAAGTTGGCAATCGGATCGGCAGCGTTCTCCGGCTGTTGGTCCGCGTCGTCGAATCCCTGAAAATACCACATCATGCCGGTCACAACGACCGAAACGACCAACACATACCCGTATTGCTCCAGCGCCAACGTCCAGGTGATATCACCATCGTGCATCAATAGCAGCATCGCCGTGATCGGAACGGACACAAGGGCGGCGGTAACCAGAATTTTGAGGGGCACGGCCAGCCCGCGCCCCGGACCCATCATCACCCATGGCATGACAACAGCCGCAGAGAGCCCTCCAACGACCATGGTGACAAGCCAGAACCCAAACCGTGGACCAAATGAAAGCCGATAAGTGTCGTACACGCCAAACCAGGTGAAAAGGAGTGCTGCCCCCACCAATACGACAGATCCCCGCAATCCTCGCCTAAGCCAATCGGGCACGGTCAGCTCCCTTCCGTTCGCGCTTCGTGAACAAGTCTGGCCGCATTTCGCGCAGGATTCCACCCAGCCGACGCAATTTGGCTCGCATGCAGTCGAAAGCGAGGAAAACCTAAGCTCCACAAAGACGATTGGAGCTGCAAAGTGACCACGGAACTCATCCTACAGCCCGAGAAAGTAAACCGCCGGCGTGAACCGCAACTGCAAAACTGGTGGGCGGCGCTTTGTATCAGCGGCGGTGTCTACCTCTTCATTTCCTGGGCTATTCTCCAACGCTATCCTGAAGCGAAGCCGAGGTTTCGCATAAATCTGGATCCGCTGATTGAAGCCCCGGTCGCGCTTCAGGTCCATGTAGCGGCGGCTATCTCGACTTTCTTTATCGGCTTGATCCTTTTGAATTCACCAAAGGGAAAGAGCCTGCACAAAATTCTCGGGTGGACTTGGGTCGCGACGATGGCAATGACGGCAGGAAGCTCTTTTCTTCTAAGCGGCATATCCGGCGACCGGCTTAGCTTTATTCACGGCTTGTCGGCCTGGACCCTGATTTCTCTTCCCATGGCCGTAGCCGCAATTCGCCAAAGAAAAGTTCAGTCCCACGCCAAGAACATGACGAGCCTTTTCCTCGGCGGCATGGCCATCGCAGGCATATTCACGTTCCTACCCGGCCGCCTCATGTGGGACGTGTTCGTCGCCATGTAACGGAGTACAGGCATCCAACCCAATTTACAGTTTTATGGAAAAATGTAAGTTGCAGGGATTGGTTTTATCCCGCGGGTCAGCTAGGCCGGAAAAGTATCTCCTCTAGCCGGAGCCGCCAGATGAAGCGACGTTTTCTCTCCAGCATATCAATTGCGCTGCTGCTCGGAGCCACCGCATGTGGCACGATACGCGATGACGTTCCAAAAGGACCGCTGGCCCGAGCCCTGTTCCCCGATCCGGAAACAGCGGATGACGCGCTTGAAACATATTATCGGACCATCTCCGACGACACTTTACCTGTTGCTCCAGCCGGTCCGCCACTTCCGGCCAGCAGCGAGCCTTTAAACCGGATATTGATCGGCTCTTGCAATGACGAAGAAAAGGCAAGCACCGTGCTGTCCCGCATCGCCGAAGAAGACTCTGACCTCTTCATTATGCTGGGAGACAATGTTTACGGGGACAGAGATGGCCCGACCTATGTAAACAACGATGCCGACCTTACCGAACTTCGCGAAGCGTTCGCCGAACTTGCGAGTCGCGAGGAGTTCCGGGCAGCACGCGCTCGCCATCCCATGATGGTTGCCTGGGACGATCATGATTACGGCGCGAATGACGGTGGCAGACGGTTCCCGTTCCGGCGGTTTGCGGAGCGCATACATGAGCGGTTTTGGGGTCTTGATAGTCAGGACGTCGGCAAATGGGACGGTACCTACTACGCCCGCGAATTCGGCCCCGACGGCCAGCGCGTTCAGGTAATAATGCTCGACACCAGATTCTTTCGATCCGACCTCGCGCCAACAGATGATTATGGCGCGCAGGGAAAAGAACGGTATATCCCGTCGTCCGATCCCCACCAGGATATGCTCGGTGACGACCAGTGGACGTGGCTCTCTAATGAACTCCGCAAGCCGGCCGATCTGAGACTTATCGCGTCCTCGATCCAAATCCTCCCCACGGTTCATGGTTGGGAAGCCTGGGACAAACTACCGAAAGAACGCGATCATCTCTTCAGTCTTATCCAGGAGAGTGGCGCGCAGGGTGTCGTCTTCGTGTCGGGCGATCGTCATGCCGGTTTTCTGTATGAAGACACGTCAGCCCTGCCTTATCCCGCCTACGAAATTACGTCGTCATCGATGAACGTACCGATCAATGATGAAAATGAGGAGGTCGATCCCCGCCAGATCGGTGCAGGATTTGGTCCTGCGAACTTCGGAGAGATTTCAATCGACTGGGACGCCGAAATGATAAAGCTGATTTTGCGGAACGAAGAGGGCATATCGGTTCGAGAAAGCAGTATCGATATGGCAGTCCTTAAATAGTGGACGGGTTTAGTGTCCCGGAGATCGTCGGCTACGTCGGAGTTGCGCTCATACTGGTCGGGTATGCTGGTATCCAATCAGGTCGGCTAACCGCAGAGATGTTGACCTACCCATTGCTGAACGGCCTCGGGGCGATAGCAATCCTGTTCTCTTTGTATTTCCACCCCAACCTTCCATCAATTGTGATTGAGATCGCCTGGCTCCTCATCAGTCTATTTGGAATATTTCGATATTTTTCAAAATAAATCAGGGCTGAATCACCTCACGCAAACCTGAATACAATTTACGATACTCAGCAGGTTGTTCACACCAAAGCCGGTGCTATAAGCAGCGCTAGCTGCAACCTCACGAGCGGCAAATTGTCCGCTCCCTCTTCCCAGAAAGGTGTCCTGCGAGACCATGAATATCCACGAATATCAGGCCAAAGCTGTCCTGAAATCTTTCGGAGCGCCGGTCGCCGATGGCGTCCCGGTATTGTCCCTCGACGATATTCAAAAAGCGGTGGACACGCTGCCCGGCCCGCTCTGGGTCGTGAAGTCCCAGATCCACGCCGGTGGCCGAGGCAAGGGCAAGTTCAAAGAGGCCGAGGCGGGTGACAAAGGCGGCGTTCGCCTAGCCTTCTCAAAGGATGAAGTGCTGGAGCACGCCAAGGCGATGCTGGGCAACACCCTTGTCACCGCTCAGACAGGCGACACAGGCAAACAGGTCAACCGCCTCTATATCGAAGATGGCGCAGACATCGATCGCGAGCTTTACCTGTCACTCCTCGTCGACCGAGCGACGGGCAAAGTAGCTTATGTGGCGTCGACTGAAGGCGGCATGGACATTGAACAAGTGGCCCATGACACACCAGACAAAATTCTGACCCTAACCGTCGATGGCGCAGTTACTGCCGACGACGCTGCAAAGCTTTGCGACGCTCTTCAGTTGGAAGGGGCAGCTCGCGACGACGGTATGCATCTGTTCCCAATCCTGCATCGCGCCTTCCTCGAGAAAGATATGTCGATGCTTGAGATCAACCCGCTGATTGTCATGGAAAACGGCCACCTTCGTGTACTTGACGCCAAAGTCAGCTTCGACGGCAATGCCCTCTTCCGCCATCCAGACATTCAGGAACTACGAGACGAAACCGAAGAAGACGCCAAAGAAATTGAAGCGTCGGAATGGGACCTTGCCTATATCGCGCTCGATGGCACGATCGGCTGCATGGTGAACGGCGCGGGCCTCGCCATGGCGACAATGGACATCATCAAACTCTACGGTGAAGAGCCGGCCAATTTCTGTGATGTCGGCGGCGGTGCATCGAAAGAGAAAGTCGCAGCGGCCTTTAAAATCATTATGAAGGACCCGAACGTCAAAGGCATCCTCGTGAACATCTTCGGCGGCATCATGCGCTGTGATGTGATTGCCGAGGGCGTCATCGCAGCAGTTAAGGAAACCAATCTCGCAGTGCCCCTCGTCGTTCGCCTCGAAGGAACGAATGTCGATCTAGGCAAGAAGATCATCGCCGAAAGCGGTTTGAACGTTATCGCCGCCGATGACCTCGACGACGCCGCCCAGAAAATCGTTGCCGCAGTTAAGGCCTAATCAGACATGTCCATTCTCATCAACCAAGACACCAAAGTCATCGTTCAGGGCCTAACCGGCAAGACGGGGACCTTCCACACCGAACAAGCCCTAGCCTACGGCGCAACCAAAATGGTTGCTGGCACACACCCCAAAAAGGGCGGCGAGACCTGGACCAGCGGTCTCGATGCTGCTGCCAATCTTCCGATCTATACAACCGTCGCCGAAGCCAAAGATGCGACCGGTGCCGACGCATCAGTGATCTACGTGCCGCCAGCCGGCGCAGCAGCCGCGATCGAAGAGGCCATCGACGCAGAAATCCCGCTAATCATCTGCATCACCGAAGGCGTACCCGTTCTCGACATGGTCCGTGTGAAAACAAAACTCGATAAGTCGAACTCCCGCCTTATCGGGCCAAACTGCCCAGGCGTCCTCACACCAGACGAGTGCAAAATCGGCATTATGCCGGGCTCCATCTTTAAGAAAGGCTCTGTTGGTGTTGTCTCCCGCTCAGGAACACTCACTTACGAAGCCGTCTACCAAACGTCCGAAGTTGGTCTCGGTCAGACAACGGCAGTCGGTATCGGCGGCGATCCGGTCAAAGGTACCGAATTCATCGACATGCTGGAAATGTTTCTCGCCGATGACGAGACAGAGTCGATCATTATGATCGGCGAAATCGGTGGCTCGGCAGAAGAAGAAGCTGCCCAGTTCATCAAGGACGAGGCCGCAAAAGGCCGCTCAAAACCAATGGTCGGCTTCATTGCGGGTCGCACGGCCCCTCCTGGGCGCACCATGGGTCACGCGGGAGCAATTGTTTCAGGCGGACAGGGCGGTGCAGAAGACAAGATCGCAGCAATGGAAGCAGCAGGCATCAGGGTTAGCCCCAGCCCAGCGCGCCTCGGGACAACACTCGCAGACGTTTTGAAAGGTTAGCAAAAGAGAGCCCAATAATTAGGAAGATAGCTTAGGCTTTTCTCCCTATAGTGCTAATAGAGTATAGATCTCGGTCACCCAAATGACCGTCGAAAACAGGTATCGCAATGGCAGACGACGGAACCCCGCCCAAAGGCGCTCGCGGCGAGCAGAATGCGGCACTCCTGGACACCGCTTTTCTCTATGGGGGCAATGCGGTCTGGATCGAGCAGATGCAGGCAGCCTATGCGAAAAACCCAAACTCGGTTCCCGACAGTTGGCGTGAATTCTTCCAGAGCCTCGCTGACAGCACATCGGACGCGACCCGCAACGCGGAGGGAGCAAGCTGGAAACGTGACAGCTGGCCAGAGCCAGACAACAAGGACGAAGTTGCAGCCTTCGACGGAAATTGGGCGATTGTTGAGCCGAAGCTGGAATCCAAAATCAAACAGGCAAAACCTGCGGCATCGGATGCGGACGTTGCACAAGCTGTAAAAGATTCCATCCGGGCCCTGATGATGATTCGGGCCTACCGCATGCGCGGCCATCTCGCCGCCACTCTGGACCCACTCGGACTCTCGGAATTCGAGGGACAACCTGAGCTCGATCCAGCGAGCTAT
The DNA here is from genome assembly GCA_039033955.1 of Pseudomonadota bacterium. Taxonomy (GTDB): domain Bacteria; phylum Pseudomonadota; class Alphaproteobacteria; order Caulobacterales; family Hyphomonadaceae; genus CALLCD01. The sequence goes on along the minus strand of JBCCBQ010000005.1, from coordinate 315,951 downwards.
GGGTTTACTGGCGAAGCGATGGATCGCCCGATCTTTATTGACGGTTATCTAGGTCTCGACACGGCGACACCGCGTCAGATGCTCGATATTCTTCAACGGACCTACTGCACCACGCTCGGCATCGAGTTCATGCACATCTCCAATCCGGAAGAGAAATCCTGGCTGCAAGAGCGCATCGAAGGACCAGACAAAGGTGTTGCCTTCACCCCGGAAGGCAAGAAAGCGATCCTCTCGAAGCTTATCGAAGCGGAGAGCTTCGAACGTTTCCTCCACAAGCGCTATCCCGGTACAAAACGCTTCGGCTTGGATGGCGGAGAGGCCGCTGTCCCGGCCCTCGAACAAATCATCAAACGTGGTGGCGCGCTGGGCGTAAAAGAGATCATCATCGGCATGCCCCACCGCGGGCGGCTCAATATGCTCGGGGCCGTTATGGGCAAGTCCTATGACAAGCTCTTCCACGAGTTCCAGGGCGGATCTACCCAGGGAGCTGGAGAGTTCGGCTCAGGCGATGTGAAGTATCACCTTGGTGCCTCATCTGATCGGGAATTCGACGGCAACTCCGTGCACCTATCGATGAACGCTAATCCGTCTCACCTCGAAGCCGTGGATCCTGTTGTTCTCGGCAAGGCTCGGTCTAAGCAGGCCATGCTCAAGCGCGAAACAGACGGCAAAGGCCGGCGCGCTGAGATTATGTCCCTCCTCCTCCATGGCGATGCCGCCTTCGCCGGCCAGGGCGTTGTGGCGGAGTGTTTCGCGCTGTCGGGACTTCAAGGCTACCGGACAGGTGGCACAATCCACTTCATTATCAACAATCAGATCGGCTTTACCACGAGCCCGATCTATTCCCGGTCATCCCCCTACCCGTCCGACGTCGCACTCATGGTCCAGGCACCGATTTTCCACGTCAACGGAGACGACCCGGAAGCCGTGACCTATGCCGCCAAAGTAGCCACCGAATACCGTCAGAAGTTCGGCAAGGACGTCGTCATAGACATGTTCTGCTATCGCCGGTTTGGCCACAATGAGGGCGACGAGCCCATGTTCACACAGCCGGTGATGTATAAAAAAATCAAAGGTCACCCATCGACCCGAGAAATCTATGCAAACCGCCTCATCGCCGAGGGTCTAATTACGGAAGCAGATGTCAAAGCTGAACTGGAAGAGTTCGACACCCTACTCGACAAGGCCTTCGAGGATGGCAAAACACTCAACATCAGCGAAGCGGATTGGCTCGACGGCGAATGGAAAGGCTTCCGGCTACCCGAAGACGATGATCGGCGCGGCAAGACGGGCGTTGGGCTAAAACGCCTTCGCGCCATAGGAACGCAGCTAACGACGGTTCCGGACGGCGTGAACATACACCGCACATTGAAACGCGTGATCGACGGTCGCGCGAAAGCAATCTCCTCTGGAAAAGGCCTCGATTGGGCAACTGCAGAACACCTCGCATTTGCCACCTTGCTCGACGAAGGTTTTCCTGTGCGTCTGTCTGGTCAGGACTGCGGTCGCGGGACGTTCTCTCAGCGACACTCGCACTTCATCGACCAGGAAACTGGTGAACGGTTCACGCCGCTCAACAACATCGGCGACGGTCAGGCCAACTACGAAGTGATCGACAGCCTTTTGTCTGAGGAAGCTGTGCTCGGATACGAATACGGATATTCCCTTGCCGACCCGAATACACTGACCCTCTGGGAAGCCCAATTCGGTGACTTCGCAAACGGCGCGCAGGTCTTCTTCGATCAGTTCATTTCCTCTGCAGAGCGCAAATGGCTCCGCATGTCTGGTCTCGTAATGCTCCTGCCCCATGGCTATGAAGGTCAAGGTCCAGAGCATTCGTCAGCCCGCCTCGAACGCTTCCTGCAGATGTGCGCAGAAGACAACATGCAGGTCTGCAATCTCACCACGCCAGCAAATTATTTCCACGCGCTCAGACGTCAGATCCACCGGGAGTTCCGCAAACCGCTCGTGATCATGACGCCAAAGTCTCTGTTGCGGCATAAGCTGGCGACGTCCGCCCTGGACGACATTGGAACCAAATCATCTTTTCACCGCGTGCTGTGGGACGATGCCGAAACGCCGGGTCGCGAAGGCGAGGTTACTCTGGTCGATGACAAGAATATCCGCCGCGTCGTCATCTGCTCCGGCAAGGTCTATTATGATCTCTTCGAAGAGCGTGAGAAGCGAGGCACGGACGACATCTATCTACTCCGTCTCGAGCAGTTCTATCCTGTGCCGCGGAAGGCGCTGATGACTGAGCTGAAGCGCTTCACCGACGCAGAACTCGTCTGGTGCCAGGAAGAGCCGCGCAATATGGGCGGCTGGGCATTTATCAGAGACGAAATCGAGTGGTGTGCCGGGCGCGTCGGACTGAAAAACCCGCGCCCGAATTATGCTGGCCGAGATCCGTCAGCCGCTACGGCCACGGGCCTTCTGTCCAAGCACAATGAAGAACTCAATGAATTTTTGAACATTGCCCTCGGCGACAAGCCCGTGGACGATATTTTTGTAACGGCCTGACCCACAGGCAGACATGGGATCTGATCAGATGACAGACATAACAGTCCCCACCCTTGGAGAATCAGTCACCGAAGCGACCGTCGGCAAATGGCTGAAAGCCGCAGGCGAAGCGGTTGTGCGCGATGAAGTTCTCGTTGAACTCGAAACGGACAAAGTCGCGGTCGAAGTCTCCGCACCCGAAGACGGCACGCTCTCCGAAATCGTCGCCCAGGAAGGTGACACCGTCGAGATCGGCGCAATGCTGGCGAAGCTCGCGGGTGCCAATGGGGCGGCCGCATCTCCCGCTCCAGCGGATCCCGCACCTGCCCCCGCTGCAACACCTGCGCCCGCCGCTGCAACAGGTGGTCTTGTGGACGTGGCAGTTCCTACAATGGGCGAGTCCGTTGCAGAAGGCACCATGGGCGCACTCCTAAAACAGGTCGGGGACAGCGTCGAAACAGATGAATTCATTGCCGAAATTGAAACCGACAAGGTTGCCCTCGAAGTCCCGGCCTCCGCCACCGGTACGATTGCCGAATGGCTCGTCGGGGAAGGCGATGCGGTTACTCCAGGTACCGTCATCGCGCGTATCTCAACTGGCGCAGGCGCTGCCGCCGCACCTGCACCAGTCCCGGCTCAAGCGCCTGCAGCAACGACACCTCAACCCGCAGCAACAGGCGAGCGCCCTGTCGCACCATCTGTCCGCCGCATCTCCGCCGAGAATGAAGTAAACCCAGCCGACATTCCCGGCACCGGCCGCGATGGCCGCGCAACGAAAGCTGACGCCATGGCTTACATCAATCAGGCACCTGCCGCCGCACCTGCAACGGCGAAGCCGACGCCACCTCCATCCGCCCCGCGTGAGCTTGGCCCGCGTGAAGAACGAGTACGGATGACGCGTCTCCGTCAGACCATCGCGCGTCGCCTGAAGGAGGCCCAGGACACGGCCGCCATGCTCACCACATTCAACGATGTGGATATGAGCGAGATCATGGCGCTTCGGAAAAATTACAAAGACAGCTTCCTGGAGAAGCATGGCGTGAAACTCGGTTTCATGGGCTTCTTTGTAAAAGCTTGTGTCAGTGCACTGAAGGAAATCCCGGCCGTCAATGCAGAGATTGATGGCACGGACATCATCTATAAGAACTACTATGACCTCGGCATTGCCGTCGGCACAGACAAAGGCCTTGTCGTCCCCGTCGTTCGGGATTGTGATGAAGGCTCTCTCGCCGATGTCGAGCGCGAGATTGGCCGCCTCGGCAAGAAGGCACGCGACGGCGACCTCGCCATGAGCGACCTTCAGGGTGGCACCTTCACGATCACAAATGGTGGCGTCTATGGCTCATTGATGTCGACCCCGATCCTCAACCCGCCTCAGTCCGGCGTACTCGGCATGCACCGCATTGAACAACGCCCCGTCGCGATCAATGGCGAAGTGGTGATCCGTCCAATGATGTATCTCGCCCTCTCCTACGACCACCGCATCGTGGACGGCAAAGAAGCGGTGACATTCCTCGTTCGTGTGAAAGAAGCGTTGGAAGATCCGGAACGGCTACTTCTGGACGTCTAGGACCACGGCCCCATGAATGGTGAAGGCTTCCTGCGATCAGACGCGGATATCACTGTTGATGCGATCAATGATCGGATCAAGAGCAAGCTTCCCGGTCATCTCGGCATCATTTTTACCGAGCTGAGCCGTTCGGGAGCTTCGGCCTACATTGATATCGCCGAGCACCATATGGCCCCCAATGGATTTCTTCATGCGGGGACGATCGTGACCTTGGCTGACACCCTATGCGGCATCGCTTGCATGGCCAGCCTGCGAGACACCGCAACCGGCTTCACAACGATAGAGTTGAAGTCAAACTTCTTCGCGACAGCCACAGAAGGCCGCATCGTAGGTGCGGCGAAACCCGAACACCTCGGCGGCACAACCCAGGTCTGGGACTGCGAAGTCACTCACCTTGAAACCAATAAACGCCTCGCCCTCTTCCGATGTACACAGATGGTGCTAAAGCCACACTGATCAGTACTAAGGAGCGGCCATGAAACTCGTCTTCATTTACGGTCCACCAGCTGCCGGGAAATATACAATCGCGAAAATCCTGTCCGAACGGACAGGACTGCCGCTGTTCCACAATCATTTAGTCGTAGACGCCGTCCATGCGGTCTTTCCGTTCGGCAGTCCGAACTTCATACGTCTCCGCGAAACGTTCTGGATGGAAACGATCCGTGCTGCGAGGGACGAAAATCGGTCTCTGATCTTCACATTCCAACCGGAAGGGTCCGTAGCAGAAGATTTCCCGAGCCGCGTCGTAAATCTCATTCGCGAGACAGGCGGCAAAACCGTGTTCGTGCGACTGACATTGTCTCAGGAAGAGCAGGAAGCGCGGATTGCTAACGAGGACAGGGCGAAGTTCGGCAAACTGCGCGATGTCTCGCTCCTCAAAGATCTTCACGCCCAATTCGAAGCCTCTGAATCCACCATGCCTCCTGCAGCGCTCACAATAGACACGGGAGCGTTATCGCCGGAAGATGCTGCGACACGAATTGAACGGCTTCTTTCCGATTGAGCGAACGTCCATTCAAAGCAAAACAGAATTAGAAAACTTCGTCATGCACTGAGCCGCCGCCGAACCCTTCACCATTCATCACAGCGGGACCAACTGGAGAACTCAGTAGCTCAAAAACCGTCGCGAAGTCCTCTTTGGAATTGACGCGCGGAAACGGCTCCTCGGGAACCGGAACATCCAGAAATCCGCACAGCGGCTCCCAGCCATCCTTCGCCTCAAAAATCAATAAGCGGTCAGGATCTATCGCCGACTTTACCTTCTCCGTATGCGCCTCGAAATGAGAGACCAGCGTGTCGCGATCCGTGAGGTCGCCGCCAAGGTGATCAAATATCGTCGCTTTCAACATGCGGGCCCACTTCGTACCAGCTGTCGCTTCCTGAATGCGCTTGCTGAAGATCGTTTCTTGCGTCGAGTCGAACCACTTGTTCGGATCACGCACAGACAGAAGCACTTTGGCGTCTGGGTAGGCGTCGGCCATCTCTTTCCAATAGAATGACCCCGGATAATCGACGGTTGCGACATATCCGTCGAAAATCTTGCCCCAATCCGCCCGACCCGCAGCGGCCTCCAGCCACAAATCAATGTGCCCAGCCGTGCCGAGCACTTCACTCATATGATAGCACCGCCCGCCAAGCAGGGTTTCGAGGGCAATCTTCAGCGAAGCCGTAGCTGTACGACCGAACCCAGCACCAATGACTTTCAAGCTCATATTGTCTCTCCCCTAACGCCACAAAGCCTAAGGAAGGCCCCAAAATAGAGCAATACAAACACGAACAGTCAGCCGGGGATCGTCTGCGGATCCACCGCCGTTCCTTCTTTCAGACTCTCCATGGAAAATGCCGAACTGACATCCCCAAGGCCGGGCACGAGACCAATCAAGCGCTGATACACTGCGTCGTAATGAGGAATGTCTCGCACAACGACCTTCAAGAGATAATCAACGTCGCCGCTCATCCGGTGGCATTCAATGATCTCCGGCAGTTTTCGCACACCCTTTGCGAATGCTTCAAGCCAGGCTGAATCATGCTGCTTGGTGCGGATCGTCACAAAGACGGTCGCGCCGAGACCAACCTTCGCCGCATCGACAATGGCCACCCGTCGCTTGATGACGCCATCCTCCTCCATCCGTCGAATGCGCCGCCAACAGGGATTACTCGACAGACCCACAGCGTCCGCGATCTCTTGAATAGAGCGCGTTGCATCCTCCTGAATCTGCCCAAGAATTCTCTTATCGATATCATCAAGATCTATGATTTTCACCATCGTGGGAAAATATTCTAATCAGATCACGAAATCCAGTGGAAATTGGGAACTCTTGTCGCGACCATTTTACTATCCTGTTACCGGCCAAAGAGTTACGGAATAGCCGCGATGAGACATCTGTTCAGATCTTTCACACTGCATCCAAGTTCCGTAGGTGAGAGCTACTTCGAACATATGCGCGCCGCGTTCAGCTTCGGCTGGACCATGCTCGCCGGCGGTCTCGCCTGTATTGTTCATGGCGTTTTCCCGTTTCTCTGCACGCGTACCGGCAGCGAATGCATCAGCGACCTCCACCGTAGAATGGTCACCCACCGCACCGCTCGATCCATCGGCTCAACAGCCCTTGATGATGGAGCAAAGTCGCATGTCTGACGCACAAATTTCTGGTCAGGCGCAGCGGAAGCCAGCCTTCGCTGACGGGTCGGTTCTAAAAGACAAGATCGCGGACTTTGGACCTGGCCTCCTCCTCGCCACAACGATTGCGATGGCCGCTATGCTCGTGAATGAGCGGTATGGCGGCCCGGTCATGCTATACGCCCTGCTGCTCGGAATAGCCTTCAGCTTCCTCAGCGACCACAGCCGGCTCGCTCCCGGCATTGATTTCACAGCGAGGCAAGTCCTCCGCGTCGGCGTTGCTCTCCTCGGTGTCCGGATCACCATGGGCGACGTGGCATCCTTGGGTCTGCCCACGGTTGCCCTCGTCGTCAGCGGCATCGCCATCACCATCGGCATCGGATCCTGGATCGGACGCGCTTTCGGCCTCAAGGCTGATCACGCAGTCCTGTCTGCCGGTGCTGTCGCTATCTGCGGTGCATCCGCAGCCCTCGCAATCTCCGCCGTCCTCCCGCGGAACAAAATAAGCGAGTGTAACACCATCCTCACGGTCATCGGCGTAACGGCCCTCAGCACCATCGCCATGGTGATTTACCCTTTCATCGCCGGGGCGATGGATCTGAGTGACCGTGAGGCTGGTATTTTTATTGGCGCGACCATTCACGACGTCGCTCAGGTCGTTGGTGCTGGCTACACAATCTCCGACGAAGCGGGTGACACCGCCACCATCGTAAAACTCATGCGCGTCGCCTGTCTCGTGCCAGTGATCTGCTTTATCGGACTGATGATGCGCCGCGATGGCGAGGAGGCCGCGCACCCGGCCGCCCCGCTCCTACCCATATTCCTCATCGCCTTCGTCGCATTGATGGTCATCAATAGCGCAGGCCTTGTGCCGATGGCTGTCCAGTCAGGCCTCAGCGAGGCCTCCCGCTGGGCCCTCATCGCCGCCGTCGCAGCCCTCGGTGTGAAAACCTCCTTGAGCGACCTCTTCAAGGTCGGACCGAACCCCGTCGCTGTTCTAACCCTACAAACACTCATGCTGGCGGCCTTTGCACTCGTAGGCCTCACCATCTTCATCCAGTTCTAGTGAGTGTCACCCTTCCGCGATGTTCGGCTCGCATGCTTTGACGCCCGGCCGCTCACGCGCTTCCGCCACATTCGAAAACTGCTCGGCTTCATATGCCGGCGCATAATCCCGATGACCTCGTTCTCTGACAGTCCCGTCTGCTCCTTTATCGCGTCGAATGAGGTCTCATCATCCCAGGCAAGTTCGATGATCTCCGAAATTCTCGCGTCGTCTTGATCAGCCATAGCGTCTCACACCCGAAAGCCCTGAAACGGCTACGTAGATGGCTCGCCGACGGAAGCAAGCGCAGGTCGCATTTCGCCCCTGCCGTTCACGCTTTTTGACACGCTTTGAGGAAGCCGGTCCGCAATGCTATCCGTTTGGAATGATGTACGAAATCGCGAAATTCCTGCACGTCACCGGCGTTGCCATGTTGATGGGAAACATCACCGTGACCGCGATCTGGAAGTTCTTTGCGGACAGGGACGGTCGACCTGAAGTGCTGAGCTTTGCGCAAAAGCTTGTCACCTATACTGACTGGTCCATGACCTTTTGGGGCGTCGTCCTCATCATGGGGGGCGGCTACTTCATGGCCATCTCGGCGGGCTTCCCATTGGGCGAGGGCTGGTTGCTCTGGAGCCAGGTGTTGTTCGTCATCGCTGGAATGATCTGGCTCCTGAGGATCGTGCCAATCCAGATCAAGCAGGCCCGTCTGGCAAAGGCCTTCGCCCCTGATGATGTCGGCGAAGAATATCGATCCCTGTCAAAACGCTGGATCGTCTGGGGCCTGATCAGCACCGTGCCACTGGTCGTCGCGACGTGGCTGATGGTGGTGAAGCCGTTCTAGAAGTAATGCCGACCATAAGACATCTATCAGCACCATACCCAGTATCCACCAATTCGGACGTTAGCGTGGGTCTAGATCGCCCAAGAACAAAACCCGGCCTGAGCACGTTATCGTCCAACAATCGGTCCATCGTCTGCGCGCCCTCGATGATCGGATCTCTATGCCGTAACCGAATTGGGCGCGCGGGATTTCTGAGCCCGTGTTCGCCCTTTGCGATTACGGTTTCCTGAAAGGTTGCGCTGAGTTTTCCGAGCGCCGCTTGATGTCGGCCGGCCGCCACGTCTTCCGCCGGGGCCTTTCGGTTTGCGAACCCGAGTGTCGGCATCAGGCGTCGGCAGCACGATAGCCTCGCACCCGTCCAGCGTGGGTAGAACCTCGATCTGTGTGCGCGTTATCTTCTCCACTTCGCGCAGATAATACAGCTCGTCCTCTGCAACAAATGAGATGGCGCGCCCCTCTCGACCCGCACGGGCGGTACGTCCGATCCGGTGAACATATTGTTCAGCGACGTTCGGCATTTCGAAGTTGATCACATGGGTGATGCCGTCAATATCGATGCCACGCGCGGCGATGTCCGTTGCGACCAGAACCGGGCATTGCCCCGATTTGAATGCCTCCATTGCTTTTCGACGTTGTGGTTGAGACTTGTTGCCGTGAATGGCGTCAGCCCGCACACCCTTTGCGAGGAGTTTTCGAACAACCTTGTTTGCTCCGTGCTTGGTCCGGGTAAAGACAAGAGCTCGGTCGAGGGCGGGGTCACGCAGCACGGCATCTAGAAGCTTTAACTTGTCGCCGTTTGCTACATGGACGACACCCTGTTTTACCCGCTCTGCTGTCGTGCTCTCTGGCGCGACTGACACCTTGACTGGATCTTTGAGATACTTGCCAGCCAGGTCAGCAATAGATTTGGGCATGGTCGCAGAAAAAAGTAGAGTTTGACGATCATCGGGCACCTCGGCCATGATTTTTCGAAGATCATGGATGAAACCCATATCAAGCATCTGATCGGCTTCATCGAGGATAAGCGTGTCGAGATGGCCCAGACATACCGCTCCCTGATCCATGAGGTCTACGAGCCGTCCTGGTGTTGCCACAAGAACACTGCAGCCCTTGCCAAGATTACGTATCTGGCGATGAATTCCGACACCGCCAAAGACAGTCTGAGTTACGCAATCGGTGAATTTCGAATAGGAACGAAAGCTATCGGCAATCTGAGCGGCAAGCTCTCGGGTTGGCGCAAGTACAAGCACACGACATGACTTCGGACGGCGTGCTTCGGGCTCGCGCACCAGATAGTCAAGTGTCGGCAACGCGAAGGCCGCGGTCTTGCCGGTGCCAGTTTGTGCAATTCCGAGCAGGTCCCGCCCATCCAGCAAGTGTGGAATGGCTTTAGCCTGAATAGGTGTGGGCGTCGTATAGCCCTGTTCAGTGATGGCCTTTAGCACCTGCTGGTGCAGGCCAAGTTGGTTGAATTTTGTCAAGTTTGATGTCTCACAAATGGCGACGCTGGCGATTGCACGCATTGCGCCTGGAGCCCGATTCTTATCGAGCGGCTAGATCGGAGCGGCCCGCGCGAAAGGGGACGCTGAATTCGAGGTTATGTCTGAAGGGGGAGGCTCTGACCGCCTAGACATCTAGGCGCTGCGTCTCACGCTACCAGCCCCATGCACATAATGTTGCGCTGCGACATCGGCGATATGGAGTGAAAGTGCCGAACAGTCAATGAAGGGTTTGGAGAAAGTAAGTAGCCAGCTGATCGGACTCTAAAGCTTGGCTACCGGTGACCAACAGCAGACATCTCGGGCCGCCCCTACTTGGGCAGACGAAGCCGCCTGCCAACGTCGCCGCAGGCAATCGCCCTACCCCACTCGCCTCGCGGGCACTTCAAACCCACAAATGTCCAGTATCTCTGGCGGTCTTCGATAAAAGAACGCCTCTTCCCGTACGCGCCGATTTCGCTTCGCCACCTCAAAGGCATTTGTTTTGGTTTTCATCACCTGATAGCGCGGGCGAGCGTTTTCAGGAATATCTGCAGCGACCCGAACCGAGATAATCTCGTCGCCAGTGCGCGGAGGTTGAATGACGCCGCTTTCAACATCCCGGTCACCCCGCTCAAGGGCTTGCAGATGCTCCATCCCATCAATGACCCGTCCAAAGATCGTCAGGTTTCTATCGAGATATCGCTGCGGACCGAGCACCACATAAAACTCCGTACTTCCCGTATCAGGACCGGTGTCCCGCGCCATGGCCAGCGCCCCCGGGCAGTGCAGCAGCCACTCCCGGCCAAGCTCCCGATCCCGAGCCATCGCAAAGCCAGACCCTGAATGCCCCACCAGATCCGTAAACAGATCATCATTTCCGAGTGGCACAAAAGGCTCAAAGCTCAGAGCTCGATCATTCTCGTTCTTCAAAGCCGGCCAGCTTTCCACGCGTTCAACATCCTGCACACCACCCTGCGCAACGAACCCTTCGATGACACGGTAGAAATATTCGCCGTCATAGAATCCGGCGCGCGCAAGATCGCGAAACCGCTTCGCATGGTTAGGGGCAAAACTTATGTTGAGCTCAATTGCCGTCACGCCGTGGCGGGTCTCGATCAGCACAAGGTCCTGCGGGTGCACCTCCCGCCAATAGGGCGCGTCAATATCCTCGGGGGTCTCAATCGCTAATTCAGTTTCGGTGAGGTCCTCTTCGCTCACAGGTAACGAGCCGCATCCGGACGCGAGAAGACCAATCCCTAAAGCAGCCAGTTGGATCATTTTCAAAGCCAAGGTGGATCCCCTCATATTTGGTAAGACGAAGTCTAAGCAGCATTGTTTGAAACGGCCAGACAGAAGCTATGCAATTCTGCCGACGCCCACCGGAAAAGCAAACAAGCTAGAACACTGTTTTTTATGGACTCGCAAAACACCCACCGCGCCAGAAGTGGGTGTCATATTGAGCCTTCTCGATGGCAGCCGACACTGTTAAACACCGCCCATGTTCAAGATCAGTTCTATCGGCCCACAGGCCTCCATACAGGCCGCGTGGGATGCGCTCGCCTGGGCAGACCCGACGCCTGCTGAAGCTGTCGATGCCAAGGAAGAAAGCCGCTCGACCTGGCGGCTGGATGCATATGCCGAAACGGAAGACGCCGCCGCTGCCTGCGTCACAATGATCGAAGACACCTCGCCGGACCTGTCCGCCCGCTACGAGGAGCTTGAAGATCGCGACTGGGTGACGATGTCGCTCGAAGGTCTGCCACCCGTGGAGGCAGGGCCATTTATCGTGGCAGGCAGCCACGCGCTGACCGAGGATAAGCCTGGCAAGATCGGTATATTGATAGAGGCTGGGCCAGCCTTCGGAACCGGCCACCATGGCACGACACTCGGCTGTCTTTTGGCCCTCGATAAGCTCCGATCTGCCCGTGCCGTCGGCAAAGTACTCGACTTAGGAACGGGGTCCGGCGTGTTATCGATCGCGGCGCTGAAGGTCGGTGCCCAACTGGCGATCGGCACGGACCTCGACGGGGATAGTATTACGGTTGCGCGGGAAAATGGTCGCAAGAACCATGTGGGGAAACGCTTTAAGGCGCTGCATGTGACAGGGGCCCGAGCGCGGCTTGTGCGCACCCAGGCCCCTTACCAGACGGTGTTCGCCAACATTTTGGCCCGGCCACTTGTTGGCCTTGCACCCGATATCTCCCGGCTGACCGCGCCGGGCGGCACAGTCATCCTATCGGGGCTTTTGCACCATCAGGAACCCCAGGTGCGCTCAGCCTTCACGGGCAGGCGCATGTCTATTGTCCAGCGCATCCATCATGATGGCTGGTCGACCCTGGTGTTTCGAAAGCCTATTGGCTAGTGGCCAGTCCGGCGAGCCCAGCGGGCTGCGCGACGCTCTAGAATGCGTGGGCGCTTCGCGATCACTTGCTCAGCAACGGCGTTGCTGACGATCTCATTTACGAAGGATCCACGCTCACTGTTACGCTCAACAGGAGCAACAATTTCATTTCTCAAGATCTGGGAGGTTTGCATTTCATTTCATCCTATGGATTGGTATTTTATGTTGTTATGCATCGCATATAGGGATGAAATTTCCGTTGAGAACAAAGGTGAAACTAGACCTCCTATGCAATTGCGCATACCGAAAAATTATCCTTCTTAACCAGTGAACTAGATCCAGAAGTCGGCACAATGAGACAAACTTTCGACGTACGCGGTGGACCCGAAATTGGGCGCAAGAACCTTCCCCTGCTCAGGAACGAGATGCGTGTCTCAGGGTTGGACTATTTCTACATTCCCCATGAAGATGAATATCAGAACGAGTATCTTCCGGATGCGAATGAACGGCTGGCCTGGGCTACAGGGTTCACAGGATCTGCTGGTGCAGCAATCATTGGCCACGAAGGCGCATTTGTATTCGTAGACGGACGGTATACACTTCAAGCAGCTGACCAGCTGGATCACGACCTGTTCGAGGTGAACGGGCTACCTGAGCCAGGTCCGTTTGGTTGGCTGGCAGAGCAGAAGCTCGACGGCGTATCTGTCGGTTACGATCCCAAACTACTGAGCCCCAATGATCTCTCAGCTTTGGAAAGGGCAGCAACTCGAGCGGGCGCAGATCTGGTTGCAGTGCAGAACAACCCCATCGATATTGCTTGGGCAGATCGACCGATCGAGCCTATAGCGCCTGTTGTACCCCACCCCATCGAATTGGCTGGCGTTTCATCGGCGGACAAGCGCTTGCACATCGCCGACGCGCTGGCATCCCAGCAGATCGACGCGACCGTCATAACGTCGCCCGCCTCTATCGCGTGGGCACTTAACATTCGCGGCGGAGACGTAATGTGCACGCCACTCCCGCTAGGCCGCGCAATACTCTACCGCGATGGAACGGCCGATCTTTTTCTCAACAAGGCAAAGGTGACCGATAGGCTGGTAGATCACCTCGGAAATGGCGTGACGCTTCGCTCCGTGAACGAACTGGAGGCGGCGCTGGAGCAGTTTGACGGCAAGACGGTTGGGCTTGATCCAGCAACGGCTTCGGCTTGGTTCTTTGAGAAGATGGCAGATGCAGGCGCGAAAATTCTCCGTCAGCAAGATCCATGTGCAATACCAAAGGCCTGCAAAAATCAGCGGGAAATCGAGGGGACGAAAAGAGCTCATTTACGCGATGGCGCAGCGCTCACCAAATTTCTCCATTGGCTTGATACCGAAGCACAGTCTGGGGACGTCACGGAAATCGAAGCCGTGATCAAACTGGAAACCCTCCGAGATCAAACCGGTCAGCTCAGCGATCTTTCTTTTGAGACAATATCCGGAGCCGGACCAAATGGTGCTGTCGTGCATTATCGGGTCTCCACGGCAACAGACAGAAAACTCGAGCGTGGATCACTATTCCTTGTAGACAGCGGTGGGCAGTATACGGACGGCACAACCGACGTCACACGTACCGTTCCTATCGGCGAAGCAAGTGCGGAGATGGCAGAGCGCTATACACTCGTTCTCAAAGGGCACATCGCGCTAGCGGCAGCTCGTTTTCCAAAGGGTACTACTGGCACCCATCTTGATATCCTAGCCCGCCACGCCCTCTGGCAATCGGGGCTCGATTATGAACATGGCACAGGCCATGGAGTGGGCGTCTATCTTGGTGTTCACGAGGGTCCACAACGGATCGCCAAAATCTGGAATGCAACACCACTTCAGCCAGGAATGATCGTCTCCAACGAACCCGGCTACTACAAGTCCGGTGCATACGGCATTCGCATTGAGAACTTGCAGTTCGTGACGGAGCCTCAAGAGATCCCCGGCGGCGATATTGCCATGCTGGGATTCGAGAATTTGACCTTTGCCCCCCTTGCCCGAAAACTCATCCGTTTGGACTTGGTGACCAAATCTGAAAGAGACTGGATCGACAACTATCACCGAGATGTTTGGGACAAAATCGGTCCCTCGGTTGAAGGGGAAGTAAAGGACTGGCTGGAGGCGGCCTGCGCACCGCTGTAAGAGCGACGCTTACCTCAATCACCGATAAGCTGAAGCCAATCATCCTCGGTCAACACGTCGACACCGAGCGACTCAGCTTTTTTCAGCTTGGATCCCGCTCCTGGACCAGCAACAAGCATATCCGTTTTGGACGAAACCGACCCCGACACTTTCGCTCCAAGGGCGGTCGCTCTCGCTTTTGCCTCATCCCGCGTCATCCGCTCCAATGTTCCGGTGAACACGAGGACCTTTCCAGCCACCGGACTGTCACTAGCGATTGCCTCGGCGGCTTCGATATCAATCTCCGATATCAAGGCATTGAGCATTTCGCGATTATGGCTCTCTGCTGCAAATGCGCGAAGAGCATTCACAGCCGTCATTCCTACGCCATCGAGGGCCGCAAGCTCCGAAGAAGCCGTCTCTGCTTCGTCGCCCTCGCCTGCCGCCGTTTCGACCAATGTCCAGAACGTCGCCCACGTTCCAAAATGACGCGCAAAAAGCCCAGATGTCGTCTCACCAACATGACGAATCCCAAGACCGTTTAGGAACCGCGCAAATGGCACCTTTCGCCGGTCATCAATCGCAGCAATGAGTTTCTTCGCCGACGTGTCTCCGAAGCCATCCCACTCAGTAAGCGGATCAAGTCCCTGCTCTGAAATCCGTGCCTCAAGCTGAAAAATATCCTGTGGAGCGCGCACCACGCCCTTTTCGAAGAACAGCGCGACTTGCTTTGCGCCAAGCCCGTCAATGTCCAGCGCCTTGCGCGACACAAAGTGTTTCAATCGCTCTACTGCTTGCGCAGGACAAGTGAGCCCGCCGGTGCATCGCCGACGGACATCCACTTCGCCATCTTCTCCGACTTCCCGTATCGCAAGGGAGCCACACTCCGGACATGTCTCAGGCATTTGCCACGGCTCAGAGCGACCGGCACGGTCTCCGTCCACCACTCCGATAATTTGCGGGATCACATCGCCGGCTCGCTGGACAATAATCGTGTCGCCCGGGCGAACGTCTCGGCGCGCGATTTCATCTTCATTATGCAGCGTCGCATTGGATACCACGACACCACCAACAGTAACTGGCTTCAATCGGGCAACCGGCGTCAAAGTACCCGTTCGCCCCACTTGAATATCAATAGCCTCAAGAAGAGTGGTTGCTCTCTCCGCAGGAAACTTGTGCGCAATAGCCCAACGAGGCGCACGACTGACAAATCCGAGGCGGGTCTGCCAGTCAAGCCGGTCCACCTTGTAAACAACACCGTCAATATCGTAGCCGAGATTAGCTCTGGCAGCCTCGATCTCACGATAGGTGGTAATGAGGTCCTGCACAGTGTTGTGGATCCGAAAATAGGGGTTGGTCGAAAACCCCCAATCCGCGAAAACACTAACCGCCTCTGATTGGGTCTGCGCGAAGTCCTTCGAAGGCGCGCCCCACGCATAGGCAAAGAACTTCAGAGGACGGCTCTCCGTCACCGAAACATCCAATTGTCGCAAGCTTCCAGCGGCCGCATTGCGTGGGTTCGCAAACGTCTTTCGCCCCGCTGCGGATTCCTTCTCATTGAGTGCAGCAAAGTCGGCATGACCAAGATAAACCTCGCCGCGGATCTCAATCGATGAGGGCCACCCGCGCGCTACAAGTTGATGAGGTATATTCGCTATCGTCCGGGCATTTGCCGTCACATCCTCGCCAATACGACCGTCGCCGCGGGTGGCTGCTCGCTCGAGCTTACCGTCCTTGTAAAGGAGACTAAGCGAAAGCCCATCGATCTTAGGCTCCGCCGTAAGGGCCACAGGATCGTCCGGCGACAATCCCAGGAACCGGCGGATCTTCTCAACAAAGTCCGCGACATCTTCATCAGAGAAAGCATTACCCAGCGACAGCATGGGCTCACCATGCTCCGCCTTTGAGAATCCATCCGCGACGGGTGCACCCACCTTATCGCTCGGGCTATCCTTGCGTTTGAGCTCCGGAAATCTGGTCTCAATTTCCAGATTACGTCGACGGAGAGCGTCATATTCCGCGTCGCTGAGGTTCGGCGCATCTTCCTGATAGTACGCTACGTCAGCAATAGAGATTTCTGTAGCAAGCCGCGCAAGCTCTCGGCGCGCTTCGACTTTATCCATTGCCTCGACCGGCGTCTCAGCTTTCGACATTATCCCTCCAGCAATCGCTGTGCTGCCGCGCGCGCCTCCTTCGTAATCTTAGTGCCGGAGATCATGCGTGCAATTTCTTCGGTTCGTTCACCGGCATCTAGAACACTCGCTCGCATCTGTCCAAGGGACTTGCCACTGTTAGACTTCTCGATACGCCAATGAGCTTGCGCCGCCGCCACCACCTGCGGGCTATGGGTCACGGCCAAAACTTGGTGCTTAGATGCCAGAGTCTGAAGTCTTTGACCGATGGCAGCCGCCACCGCGCCTCCGACACCTTGGTCGGCCTCATCAAAAATCAAAATTGCTGGATTCTCTAGCGCTTCAGCCGCAGCACATTTCAAAGCAAGAGAAACGCGTGCAAGTTCTCCACCCGACGCAATCTTGTGCAATGGGCCAAATCCGGCCCCCGGATTAGTCTCCACTTCGATAGCAACCCGATCTATTCCCCGGCCATCAGCATCCGCTTCATCCATGGCCTCAAAAGCAAAACGCAATCGGACTTTTTCGAGCTTTAAAGGCGCAAGCTCTCTAGTTACTGCCTTCTCAAGCCTCTTTGCCGCAACCTTTCGGGATCGCGAAAGTCTATCAGCAGCGGCACGCCATTGCGCAGTGGCGTCAGCCTCTTCCTTTCGCGCACACTCAAGGCTTTCAGTACCGGCTTCAGCGAGCGCTATATCGTCTTCCATAGATTTCAGAACATCCGGCAGCGCGTCGGTATCGACACCATGTTTCCGTGCAGCCGCCCTGATAGCGAAGAGGCGAGCCTCCGCCTGTTCCAGCTCACTGTCATCCCCGTCTACGGAAGCGGCAAGCCGCTCGAGTACGGAAACGGCCTCATTCATCTCGATCGCAGCGCGTTCAAAAGCGTCAATAGCGGTGTGAAGCAAACTCCCGGTCCCTTCATGCTCGCTAGACTTCTCATACCCCGGCAACCGCGTGAGCTTTTGTAGAACGCCAACCGCCCAGCCAGTGCGCTCGGGCGTCTCAGCTGCAGCAAGACCATCCGACAACTCGCTCACCGCATCGCGTATTTTTCCAGATTGAGAAAGTTGCTGACGCCGCAAGGCAAGATCGCTTGCCTCACCGGCTACCGGAGAGAGCCCCCTCAATTCGCCGGCATCTCGCAACAGGTCTTCGTAGAGACAAAGAGCGGTTTGAACCTCCGCCTCGACCCTTTCTCGGTGATTCCTAGCCTGCCTAAGACGGTCCCAAGAGACAGAATAGACCTCCAAATGTTTCTCGTTTCCCGCAAATCGATCGACTATGTCGAGATGCCTTGATGGTTTCATCAGGTGCGCCGACGCATGCTGCCCGTAAATTTCCAGGAGGTACTCACCTAGCGATACCAGCAAAGAGCTCGATACCGGCTGATCGTTTATGTAACCACGCGCCGGCCCCTCCGCGGGTATCACGCGCTTCACCACCAAAGCATCAGCAGGCGTACATTCAAGGCCAACTTCAACAAGCTTCTGCCAAATGACATGATCGGCGCTCGGTTCAAAAACTGCAGTTACGACCGCTCGTTTCGCTCCGGATCTAACAAACCGCTTCTCTGGTCGTGCTCCAACAACAAGACTGAGCGCATCAAGCACAATCGACTTGCCGGCTCCGGTTTCACCCGTCAGACCCGTGAATCTCGGGCCGATTTCAACATCGAGCCGATCAATCAGCACAAAGTTTACAATAGACAACGCACTTATCATGCTACAACTTTAGCATGAGAACAAAAAGAGAACAAGCTAGTCGTCTAATACGACCGGAACTGCTTTAGGGTTCCATCAGTCGATAGGCATCCCGATACCAGTTGGTCTCTGGATGGTTATGTCCAAGTACGGAGGCAGCAGCCATGGCTTCGCCGTGCAATCCAATCGACAGATAAGCTTCCACAAGGCGGTATAACGCTTCTGGAGTGTGAGTGGTGGTGTCATAATCCGTCACTACCGTCCGGAAGCGATTGATCGCAGGCAGATGCTCATTGCGCCGCAGGTACCATCTGCCGATCGCCATCTCCTTACCGGCAAGCTGATCATTGACCATATCAACCTTCAGCTGCGCATCACGCGCATACTCAGACTCCGGGAAGCGCCGCAAGATCTCGTCAAGAGACGAGCGAGCGAGCTCAGTTGTCCGCTGATCTCGTTGTACGTCTGTTATCTGTTCAAAATAGCTCGTCGCTACCAGATGATACGCATACGCTGCGTGTTCGCTTCCAGGATTCAGCGCGATGTATCGCTGCGCCGTCGTGATCGCATCATCGTATCGGCGCGATTCATAAGCCGCAAAAGCGCTCATTAGCGTAGAGCGGCGAGCCCATTCCGAGTATGGATGCTGACGCTCGACTTCGTTGAACAGCTCGATGGCATCTTCGTAATCGCGTCGATCAAGCTCACGCGCAGCGGCATTGTAAAGCACTTCAACTGGACGTTCGACATATGCCCTTTCAGCTCGCCGCGAATTATTCTGACAGGCAGACAGAATAAGACTCGCGGAGACACCGGCCAGAAAAACAACTTTCGATTTCAGCATGTTGGGCGTTCCCGTTTACTCGCTCCGCAATATTGCGAAGAAGCAGCATGATTTACAAGCTCTACACCACAGCTGTGAACAGCCGCCTCACAATCTGTTGAATGAACCTGCTAGCAAGTTCAGTCGTCAAACTACCGCAGCACAGTCAAGTAACGTTTAACATCGCAGTGGAGTTGTTCGCATGTCATATGAATTTAGTATCGGCGAAAATGTCGACCGGACAATAGGAGCGCAGATACGGCAGAGGCGCATCATGATGGGATTGACCCAAGATCAACTCGCCGAAACGCTCGGTATTTCCTACCAGCAGGTTCAGAAGTATGAGACAGGATCAAACAGGGTTAGTGCCAGCAGACTGTTCGAAATCGCTAACCTTCTGGAAACCGACATCGGCTGGTTTTTTCCTTTGAATGATGGTCAGAACGGGGCGGAAGCGATCGACAATGCCTCGCCACGGCATGTGATCGAACTCGTTCGTCGGTTTTCAAGCATCGAAAACCAAAAGGTCCGGGCCGGTATCATGGCACTCGTCAGATCAATTGCTGAGAACGATGATAACCTAGAAGAACTGGGTCATTCGAGAACAGGCGTCGACGCGGCCTAGACCGCGGCACCGATATGAGAGCCCCCTGCAAGCTCGACCGGCATCGCATTTTCATCTGTTTCAAAGTCGATACACCACGCATCGGGTTGAGCTAACAGCGCTGAAACCAATTCGTAATTCAGCTTGTGCCCAGGCTGATTGGCTTCATACCGACCGGCAATCCGAGCGCCGACCAGATATAGATCACCAATAGCGTCGAGCAGTTTATGCCGAACGAATTCATCCGCGAACCGGAGGCCTTCGGGATTTGCAACGCCATTCTTGTCTATAACGATTGCGTTTTCTAGTGATCCGCCGCGAGCAAAGCCACGTTGTTTTAGATCATCTACTTCCCAGGCGAACCCAAATGTCCGAGCGGTCGCTAGATCAGATTCAAAATCGTCTTTTTCTAGACAGAACGAAGCTTCCTGAGCACCTATTACATCATCTGCGAACTCGATTTTCGCTCGCAATTCAAGGCTGTTGCCCAATCTTGGAGACAGCCGAGCCCATTTCTCTGACGTCCCAACCTCAATCGTGTTCAGAATTCGCAAGATCTTTCGCGACGATGACTGGCGAACCAATCCAACCGATCTGATAGCGCTGCAGAATTCCAAAGCCGACCCATCCATAATGGGCACCTCTGGACCGTCAATTTCGATCAGCGCATTGTCGACGCCAAGACCGTGCAGCGCAGCCAGCAAGTGCTCAACAGTGCCTACACAATGATCTTCGCTTGAGAGTTTTGTCGCGAGGGCAACACCACTCACTCGTTCAATTTCAGCAGGAATCTCATCGATGCCGTGGGTTACATCGGTTCTCTTGAATCGAATGCCTGTACCCGGAGGAGCGGAACAAAGCGTCACCGTTGCGGGCAGTCCGCTATGGATGCCTATCCCTGAACATCGCGCTTTGCCCGCTAGGGTCTGCTCGTTTGCCAAAATCAATCCCAACTCTACTCTGCCCCATCTCCACTCTGCTGGGGGTAGGTCAGGGGCTCAACACACGGATTATTTCGCTATGTTGCAGATTCCCGGATAGATGGCAAAAAGCCTATATTTCAAGGGGTTGATTTATTAATCACTCATCTGATTCAGTGATTGGCAGACCGCCGAAGAAACGCAGGAATCTCAAGATCTGCATCATCGAATGGCGCAGGTTCTGGATGATCGTCAGGTGAGGAAACAATTGTCTTCTCGGGCTCGTCCGTGCTCTCAGTACTTTCAGCACCAGAAGACCGCCGCCAGCCAAAGAGGCTGCTGAAACCAGCCTGGGGCTCTTCAGAAGCGGTTTCAACAGGCGATTTATCTGCCTCAGGTGGCACATCTACCATGACAGTTTCCTCCTCTACGCTTGAACTTTCCGCAGTCTCAGGAGCCTGAGGCTCGACTTGATCTTCAGAAGACACTGCCATTGGCATTTCCTTGGCGGTCTCATCAACGTCATCTTCGGTGTCGCGGTAAGACGTCACAACAACCGGTGCAACAAAACTGTCGTCCTGTGCCGGTTCAGCAACGGCTGGTTTCGCAGGCAGTGCCCCAACTTCCGCCGACCGCATCCCTACGCCGGCAGCAACAACAGATATCCGGAGTTTTCCTTCAAGCGCATCATCGAAGGCTGATCCCAGAATTACATTCGCGTCTTCTGCAACTTCAGATCGGATCTCGTTTGCCGCCTCATCAAGCTCAAATAGCGTCATATCGTAACCACCGGTGATATTGATAAGCACACCCTTTGCGCCTTTCATTGACACATCATCGAGAAGCGGGTTCGCAATGGCTGCTCGTGCCGCAGCAAGAGCTCGACCTTCACCTTCTGCCTCGCCAATGCCCATCATGGCGGTCCCCATATCGGCCATGACGGCGCGGACATCGGCAAAATCGAGATTGATTAGGCCCGGCATAACCATGAGATCCGTGATGCCCCGAACGCCGGAATAGAG
Source organism: Pseudomonadota bacterium (assembly GCA_039033955.1). GTDB lineage: Bacteria > Pseudomonadota > Alphaproteobacteria > Caulobacterales > Hyphomonadaceae > CALLCD01. Next base: position 294,200 of record JBCCBQ010000005.1, on the reverse strand, counting down.
AACATCGTCGACCATCCGAAACGCTTCGGAAAAAGGAGTCCGCTCGTTCGCGACACGAAAAAGGTTCTGGTTCGGCACGACAATAAGCGTATCCACGCACTCTCGAATGTCTTCAACACCAACTTCGGCGATGGACATCCGCCGCGCATGCTCAAATCCAAACGGTTTCGTCACAACGCCGACCGTCAGTGCACCAACCTCACGCGCGATTCGGGCAATAATGGGCGCGGCACCAGTACCGGTACCACCACCCATACCGGCCGCGATGAAAACCATATTGGCACCTTCAAGGTGCTTTCGAACCGTTTCGGCAGACTCTTCAGCAGCAGCCGCACCAACTTCCGGCCGTGCACCGGCACCAAGCCCCTGAGTTGTTTCAGGACCGAGTTGAATTGTGGTCTGCGCAGACGATCGCGCCAAGGCCTGCGCATCCGTATTCGCAACCATAAATTCGACGCCGCGCAATTCCGACGCGATCATATTATCGACCGCGTTCCCGCCGGCACCGCCAACGCCGAGAACGACTATTCGAGGGCTTAACTCGTCTACACCTACAGCTGCCATGAAACCCGCCTAAAAACTCTACAAACCAAAACCTGAGATGCACAAATTGCATCTGGCTAGCTAAAGGACGGTTAAGCGAGCAGAACTCTTCTCAGAAATTTTCTCTGATCCAGAAAAAAGCCCTGTTTACGACGCCGCCTTCGGCCATACCAAAGGCACCGTTGCCAGCTGCGGAAGTATTGATGGCAGAAGGCAACGCTGCCAATTGATAGGTTAACAGACCCGCCGCCGTAGAAAAAGCCGGATTGGCATAAGTTTCACCCAATCGATCAGCGGCGACAGGCCGGCCCAAACGTATTGGCATTCCTAGCGTACGAGATGCTGTATCTCGCAGTCCCGCAATCTGACTTCCACCGCCAGTCAGCACACCCCTGCGCGGAATCACTTTCTTTAGTTGTGATGCCTCAATCAGATCACGAACTATTTCCAACGTCTCTTCGATGCGCGGTGCGATGATCTCTGAAAGTGCGCGGCGCTCCAAACGGGAAGCTTGCAGACGCCCGTCATCACCAAGCTTGGGACAGTCGATACGTTCCGCATAGCCAGGCGCGTCCGGATCGGTATTACCGTGCACCGTTTTCAGCCTCTCAGCTGCCGCGAACGTCGTACCGATTCCCTGAGCCACGTCGTTGGTCACATGGGCCCCGCCAGCAGGAACGAAGCCAAGCCAGGCCGGCACACCGTTTAGAAATACGGCCACCGTTGTCACCCCAGCTCCAAGGTCAATGCAAATTGCGCCGTTGTCGCGCTCGTCCTCAATCAGCGTACCCATGCCAGACGCAATCGCAGCTGGGACGAGATGCTCGACATCCAAGTGGGCCCGGCCAACACATTCAACCAAATTCAGAAGCAGGCTCTCCGGCGCAAGGACAACGCTCAACAGCACACCGAGGCGATCGCCATGCATACCTCGCGGATCCCGAACACCATCCTGATCGTCGAGTCGATAGGCCACCGGGTGCGCTGTCAGGATGTGCTGATCTTTCACCGCCGCCTTAGCGATGGCTGCGGCTTCGACGCGTTTGATGTCTCGCGAAGTAATAGGGGCAGAACCAAGCGGCATGCTTGCTGACACCAATCGGCATACGAGCTTCGGTCCGGTTACACCCAGGACCACACGTTCGATGCGTTCACCAGCCTGGCGTTCAGCGTCTTCGACGGCAAGCCTGATCGCGCGCTCTAGGCCTTCCATGTCTGTGATCGTACCGCCTTCGAATCCTCGGGATTGCTGTCGGCCTGCGCCAAGAAGTTTAAATGTGGAAGGCTGTTCCAGATCACGCCGGGCAATCAGACAGGTGATCTTCGAACACCCGATATCCAGAGCAGCCATAACGCCCCCAGGACGAGCAGTCCCCCGCCGCTCAGGCAGCCTGTTCTGAATACGGCTCATGGGTTACTCCGGTATTAGCGCCTAACCGGCTTCTTGGTCCCGCGCCGCAGTATCGGCATCACTCGGCTTTAAGAAAACCTGATCGGAATGGCGAACATCGATGCTGACGATTGGGCGGGACAGGATGGAAGAATCCCGATCCATGAATGCCAAGCGACGGACAGCAGCTGGCATAATTTCATCTCTCGGCAGATGGGCGACGATGCCGTTGTCGAAGTGCAAATCCCAGCGCTCTTCCGCCGCGCGGCGGGCAAGTTGAACGCGATGGCGGAGGCTTGGAAACTCACCAAGAGCAGTCACGAGATTGGGAGCGGCGATATCGCCGCCGACGCCCGTAACACGAATAAGGCCCTCTGAAGCCTGGCGCTCAGCGTCCGGGGTGACAACCCTGCCAAGTGTATCGACTTGCTGCCAACCGTCGCCATTATTCCAGAGCGCCACCGGCTCCACAGCATCGGCAAGTATCAGAATATGGTCCGGCCAGAAGCGATGAACCTGCACATTCACCACAAGACGAGTATCTTCCAGGCGTTCGCGGATTTTATGCGGATCGGCCCGAAACATATTTTCGCCAGGCTCGACAAGCGCTGCCAACCGAAGATCCTCGGCAACCTCTTCTGTGACGCCTTCTACCGAAACGTATTGTACAGCTAGTCCAAGCGACCGCGCCGCCGAATCCATAATGTTGCCTGCGCGGCGCTCTAGTTGAGATAGGGATCCGCCCATCCAGGCAGCTGCGGCCACAATAAGGGCGGTAAGAATTGCAAGACCGAACAGTATGGACGAGACACTAACCTGCTCATTCGGCTCTATCTCGATCGTCGCTGCTTTTCGGCTTTTTCCTTTTTTCACCTTAGACATGACGCATCCTCGATCATCCAGGCGACGAGTTCTGAAAACGACATACCGATATGAGCCGCCTGCTCTGGCACGAGCGAGGTGGGTGTCATGCCTGGCTGAGTGTTCGTTTCCAGAATCACAAGTCGGTCCTTTGCCTCGTCATAACGAAAATCCGATCGAGACACGCCGCGACAACCAAGCGCTCGGTGAGCGACAAGCGCAGCGTCGAGCGCTCGCGAAGTCACATCATCGGGCAGTTCGGCCGGAACTTTATGCTTCGATCCACCTTGTTCATATTTCGCGGCAAAATCGTAATACTCCCTTAACGTGGTGATCTCTGTAACCGCTAAGGGACGGTCACCCATCACTGATACCGTTAATTCCCGTCCAGGAATGAACTCTTCGGCCATAAGATCATCGGAATAAGCCCAGTTTTCCGAAAGCACCTCACGGGCTGGACCGTTCGCCCCTTCCCGCACAAATACAATTCCAAAGCTTGAGCCTTCGGCTACCGGTTTGATCACATAAGGCGGATCAAGTGGATGCCCCGCCGCCGCTTCTGCTCGCGTCACAGCCTTATCAAGGGCGATATCGAGACCAGCTTGTCGATATGCCGTCTTGGATTTCATCTTGTTCATGGCAAGCGCAGACGCGAGCACGCCGGAATGCGTGTAGGGTATCTGGAGCCATTCAAAAATTCCCTGTACGCACCCGTCCTCTCCCCATGGTCCGTGCAGTGCATTGAATATGACATCTGGCCGCTCAGCCTTCAGTACTTCCGCCAGATCGGAGGCTGCATCTACAGGGACAACCTCATAGCCCGCCGCGCGGGCAGCAGGGATCACCGCATTTCCCGAAGAAAGAGAAACGTCTCGTTCAGATGAGAAGCCTCCGTGAACGACAGCGACACGCTTCATTTGATCATCCTTTCCCCTTCCTCATCACACGGAGGTCTTGATGGATGATTACGCTCCTGATGTGACCAAAATCGAAAATTCTGAACACGATGGTAAACGCGCCGTTAACGCCACTCGAGCTGAGGCCGCAAGTACTCTGTGTGGGATCAATTTCAAAATAGAATGAACTGTTGTTCCCAGTGAAGCTGAGACAACGAATCGACGAGATGAACCCCAGATTAGAATATTACCGATCTGTAACTTGCGAAGCCACACCGATTGATGCCTACAACTGTAGTCACTCGGTTAAATGGCTTTGCCAAATACCCGACTCACGACGCACCGCGACCGAACACAACAGACATCAAAAGGTGCCACTGAAGACAATAAGATAGCCCAGGGTGGGGCTATCACACGACGTAGCGAGCGTGACGCACTCACGTTCGGACGGGAGGATACATCTTGCATATTGGTCCGCCGCAGATATTGGCCGCTATTGCGATATTTGGCACTGTCACTCCTCCCGTATTCCCACAGGCCACGCCCGACTCATCCACCCAAACGCAGACATTCACACCCGACTACTTTAGCCGCTTCGCGCCCCAAACGGCTCTAGATATGGTCGAAGAGCTACCCGGCTTTGTTATTGAACAAGACGAGGACGACGACGGGCCCTCGCGAGGCTTCGGTCAAGCGAACGGTAATGTGCTGATCAATGGCCAACGAATCTCTGGAAAATCGAACGGAGCCACCGACGCCCTTGGCAGGATCGCCGCCTCTAGTGTCGAGCGGATCGAGTTATTGGACGGAGCCAGTCTCGATATCCCCGGATTATCTGGACAAGTAGCCAATATCGTCGCCGAGGCTTCTGACTTAACAGGCACCTACGAGTATCGCGCAACGTTTCGCCGTCGTCTTGAACCAAACTTCGGGGAAGGTGAGATTTCACTATCGGGCAAGCGTGGCAAATTAGACTGGAACGTTGGAGTTCAACTGGAAAACTTTCGGGGTGGCGCTCAAGGAATCGAGAACGTTTTCGACGGTGCAGGCCAACTCATCGATGTCCGCCCCGAAGAAGGCCAGTCGAGGGGTAACGTCCCCAGCCTGTCAGGAAACCTCACTTGGTCACCGGAAAATGGGCATATTGGCAATTTCAACTTTAATGTCGGGTGGTTCGACTTCCGATTTACGGAATTGGGTTTCCGGCGTCCGGTAGATAGTGTGGATACTACGCGCTTCTTCGAACGTGCTGAAGACGAATTCAATGCTGAGATTGGCGGGGACTATGAGATCAACCTGGGGCCGGGACGCCTGAAGACGATCGCATTATTCAACTTCGAAAATTCACCAATCGTCAACAGTGTACTCGAGACACCCGACGATGGCTCACCGGCACTTGGCAGCATTTTTGATCAGGACATTGACGAACTAGAAGCCATTGGGCGACTGGAGTACACCATTGCTCCCCGACCCAATCGCGATTGGCAGTTGTCCGTCGAGGGCGCATTTAACTCGCTCGATGCGACGTCGGAGTTTCAGGTACTGAACCCAGCCGGGCAATTTGATATTGTTCAAGTTGATGGGGCCACGACGCGCGTGGAGGAGCTACGGGGCGAAGCCAACCTGACGCACGGCCGCAAGTTCTCTGATAAAGTCTCTGCGCAAGCATCTGTCGGTGCAGAAGTCTCGCAACTTACCCAATCGGGTCCGGGCGGACTAGAGCGGACATTCTTCCGCCCCAAGGGTTTCGTATCTGTATCGTGGAATGCGTCCAATGCACTCGACATCACAGCTCGTGTCGAACGCCAGGTCGGACAACTCAATTTTTTCGATTTTGTGTCCAGTGTGAACTTGGGTGCCGAGAACGAGAATGCCGGGAACCCGGATCTCGTTCCCGAGCAGAGCTGGCTCGGCGAGATCGAGTTTGAAAGCAATTTCGGCGACTATGGTGCCGCAACATTGCGTGTATTCGGCGAACGGATCGAAGATGTCATCGACCGGGTGCCAATCACCAATACGCTCGACGGAGTCGGCAATATTGGTAACGGCGAACGGTTCGGAGCCGAACTTAACGCGACGCTGAAACTCGATCCAATAGGCCTGAAAGGGCTGCAGTTTGAAATCGAAGGAGAAGCTCGGCGGTCAAACATTACAGACCCGCTCACAGGCGCAAACCGGCGTATCAACGAGGACCTTGTCAGCTTTATATTCGCTGAGTTGCGGTGGGACATACCGCAGACGGACTTCGCTTTATCACTGGGATACGATCAAGAAAGACGCGCGCGGGTCTTCAGGATTGACGAGTCCTTCCAGTTCGTCGCAACGCCGGGGTTTGCATTCGTCGAGGCGGAACACAAAGACTTGTTTGGCATGCGGGCATTTGTCCGCGTTGCGAACCTGCTTGATCTCGATGAGAACTTCGAGCGAACGTTCTTCGTCGACAACCGGCTTGGCCCGGTGGATACGTTTGAGGATCGCCAGCGGAATTTCGGACTTATCTTCAATATTGGAGTATCGGGAACTTTTTAGGCGGCCCTTATCCGCCCTACCCGGCGCACTTCCCATCTCAAATCGACGCCGCTTGTATCCAGAACGCGAGCGCGCACCAACTCTCCAAGCGCTTCAAGATCGGCGGCCGTCGCCTCACCAGTATTGATCAGAAAATTACAGTGCTTTTCTGAAACTTGCGCACCTCCAACCCGCAGTCCCCGACAGCCTGCTTCATCGATCAGCTTCCACGACGATCGCTGATTTTCCGTACCCGGCGGATCAGGGTTGGCGAATGTAGACCCCCCCGTCTTCTCGCGAATGGGCTGTGTCTCGGCCCGCCGTTCTTGATGCGCAGAGATCTCTTCCAATAGCGCTTCAGGGTCAGCCGCCCCATCGCCAGAAAGCTCCACGCCCGTCACAATGACGTCCTGAGGAAAATCCGTGTGCCGATATCCGAACTCGATCTCGTCACGATGAAACACGACTTTTTCTCCAGATCGCCGAACACCGCGAACAGCTCGTAGTACTTCAGAGAGCTCCTGACCGTAACACCCCGCATTCGTGCGTATGGCACCACCAATAGAGCCAGGAATCCCCGATAAGAACCCCAGCCCGGATACGCCAGCTTTCGCTGCGCCGCGTGCAATGGCAAGATCGAGCGTACCCGCCCCAACCGAAACCACTTTCCCGTCAAAAGTGATCTGCCCCCAGGGTGCACCAAGAAGACGTATCACCAGACCTTCGAGTCCCCCGTCGCGGACGATCACATTTGAACCGACCCCCAGCACGGTGACGGGCACGTCCCCCGGCAACGAGGATAGCAAAGCAGAAATATCGTCCTCATCCGCAGGCATAAAGAATAGATCGGCGGGTCCACCGACTCGGAACCACGTATACGGAGCAAGTGGCGCATTCGGGATGAGTTTACCCCGAACAGCTGGCAGCATGGATTGATCAATCCCCAAAACGCTACAACTCCTGTCTAGCGAACATAACTAGCCCCATTGATATCGATCGTCGCACCAACGACGGATGGACAGGCCCCTGACAATAGAAACACAGCCATCGCCGCCACCTCATCAGGCTGCGCAACCCGACCAAGCGGGATGTCCGCCACGGCGTCAGCTCGTTTCTTGATGTCTTCCGGTGCCATCCGGGTCTCAACCCACCCCGGTGCAATCGCAAAAAAATGAATGCCTTCACCGGACAAAGCGCGCGCCCAGGTTTTCGTCATAGCAAGGACAGCACCTTTCGACGCAGCATACGCGGCATGATCAGGCCCGTCGCCGCGATGCCCCGCCCTACTCGCAATATTTACGACTGTGCCGCCGCTTTTTCGATCTCGAAAATGATGGACGGCCGCACGGCAAATATCAGCCGGTGCTTGAACATTCACTGCCATCGTTTTGGTCCAGCCGCGCTGCCAGTCTCCTCCGTCAATGGGGGACGGAAGATAAATGCCGGCATTATTAACGACACAGTCAACGCATCCGGCGCGTTCTACTGCACTGTCAAAAAGACGAGCGCCGGCCCCGTTTTCGGATAAATCTGCAAACAGAAAATCCTCGCCGAGCTCGCCGGATACTGTCGCCGCCGCATCGCTCATACCCGTGGCGTGGGGCAAAACCCTTGCACCGGCTTTAGCACAAGCGAGAACAGTTGCCGCACCAATGCCGCGAGAGGCACCAGTAACAAGAACAGTCTGACCCTTTAGAGATATCATGGCTGAATTCGTCACATGGCGGAGATGCCGCCATCCACCTTCAGTTCGGACCCGGTCATAAACTTGCTTTCATCGCTCGCCAGATAGAGCACGGCGTAAGCAATGTCGTCGGGCTCACCGACGCGACCAAGCGGCACCTGCCGGGCTAGCTTCGCCAACGCCTCGTCCTCGCCAAACATCTGCTTCACGCCATCTAGGATCGGCGTGTTGATAAAGGTTGGATGAACGGAATTGCACCGGATCTGTCCACCGGTCTTGGCGCAGTGCAACGCGATCGACTTGGACATATGCCGCACTGCAGCCTTAGCAGCATTATACGAGACGTAGTTTCCAGAAGCGATGATCCCGGCGATGGAAGAAATGTTGATGATGGATCCCAAACCGTGGTCGCGCATCAGCGGGATCGCATATTTGCAGCCGAGAAAGATGGAATCGACGTCCACTTCCTGCACCTTCCGGAAGACATCATAGCTTTCATCTTCAACACTGCCGAGGGAGCCAATCCCGGCATTGTTCACAAGGACATTCAACCCACCCATCGCATCATGGGCATTTTGGGTAATATCCTTCCATTGCTCCTCACTTGTGACGTCATGGACAAACGCAAACGCGGTACCATCGCCATGCTCTGCGTTGATACCTGACGCCACAGCCTCAGCACCCTCAACATTCAGGTCGGTAACCGCAACCTTCGCCCCTTCGCGGGCCAGCATTTGAGCCGCAGCTGCTCCGAGCCCCTGAGCTCCCCCAGTGATCAAAGCCTTTTTTCCAGAAACACGGCCCATATGCGCCCCTCCAAATTGATAATCTTATCGACTTGTCTGGTTTCAGGTCTCGAACGTTGCGTCAAGCAGAGGCGACGGAACTTTCAATTCTCCGTCACGCGGGGTTGATCAATTGCGATTTGCAAGTGCGCAGTGAAATGATCAAGTGAATGCCGAACTTTGATTATCGAGGCGACTTGATCATGGGCATGAAATCACTGGCGAAAGGGGGGCTTCTTGGACTGTCTCTTTTCGCTGCGCCTGCAGCCATCTCAGATTCAGCTGAGACAGTGCGTTCACCTGTCGTGATCGAGCTGTTCACGTCCCAGTCTTGCTCATCTTGTCCGCCGGCCGAGGAGCTTTTTTCAGAACTCGCCAAGCGCGACGATCTTGTGGTTATCGAGTGGCACGTCGATTATTGGGACGATCTCGTACACGGGCGAGATGGTCGTTGGAAAGACCCTTTTTCGAACCCCGCTTACACCGCACGGCAACGGGACTATAATCTGAACATCCGGGGAATGCGCAGTGTATATACGCCGCAAGCGATCATAAACGGACAATCAGAAACGACCGGATCACGAACGCACGCGATATCTGAGCTGGTTCGGTCCTCCTCTCCTCCGTCTGCGGAGATATCGGCAAGCAGAACGTCCGTACAAATTGCACAAAGCACTCATGGCGAGAATATCAATGCCGATGTTCTAATGGTGAAATTACTGCCAGAGCAAACCACCGACGTCCCAAGAGGTGAAAATAGAGGCCGCATTCTTGCGAGCCGTAACATAGCCGTCAATCTCCAGGTTCTAGGTTCCTGGACCGGAGAAGCCGTCAGTTATGATCTGCCGGCAATACCGTCGGGGTACGATTGCGCGCTTCTCGTTCAGGACACCGAAACCATGCAGATTTTGGGGGCGCGTTACTGCGCAGCGGGCTAGTCAGCCAGCGCACCGGCTAGTTCATTCATGAACTGACCGAGCTCAACATCCTTGTTCGTGACCCCGCCTGCATCATGGGTCGTCAAAATGACTTCCACACGATTGTAAACATTGAACCACTCCGGATGATGATCCATCTGTTCCGCCTTTAGCGCGGCGGCAGACATAAACGCCCAGGCAGTCTTAAAATCCGCAAAACGAAACGTCCTCTCAATGGCGTCACGTTCCTCGTCTACAACAGTCCAGCCCTCCAATCGGGCTACCGCCGCTTCTGCTCCAATTTTCTCCGTCATTCTGTCGCCTCGCTGCCTGTCTCGTGTAGAAAATAGACCCATCGACCGGTATCGGCGATAGCTGTCCGAAAACCGGGATAATCTTCTCCATTCCGTATGCGCGCAATCCCTTCGTCGCCAACCAGTTCTTGCAGGCGTGCTCGATCACGGAAGGCCAATCGCTCGGGCAACAACTCCTCAGCCGATAGAACCGCAAGATCCGGCCAGATATACCAAACTTCGTCGCCGATTTGACGTTGGGCATGTGGTTCATCGAGCAGCGCGCTCAGCTTGGCCAACGGGTCGACGCCCGTTCGCCGTAACAACCGCCAATGATCATAATGAGCCTCGCCGGCAAAATTTGAAATAAAGCCCTCGGTCTGATCGCCGAGCCGTGACAATCCGCGAAGCCGCCCCGCCAAAGCCAGATCTTTCAATTCCTGCCTCCGCGCTTCGGCAAGGTCTGTCAAATTTGGAGGTTCAATTTGCGCCGGTAACTCAATCAGGGTCTCGTCCGGCTCAGGTCTGATCGTCGGTGCTTCAACGGTATCTTCCGCTCCGCAAGCCGCGAGAACGCCAACCATAACCACACAAACAAGCCGCCTAAGCAAAAGTGAACCCCGTTGCGGCGGAAAGGTCCTCAAGGATCTGAGCTTCAGTCAGCGCTTTAATCGTCGTCATCCCCATCTGACGCGCGGGTTTCAGATTTATCCCGAGATCGTCGATATAAACACATCGCTTGGGATCGACATCCAGTGCTTCACACATCAGAGCATAAATACGCGGATCCGGCTTGCGAAGACCGATCTTTGAGCTTTCAAGCACATGATCGAAGCGCGTCATGACCTCTGCAACCGCCGCAGCCTTCTTATCGTCGACGGCCATCCCAGCACCCTTGCCGGACTTCACATTATTAGTGATGCAGCCAACTCTCACCTGCGATTTGCAGGTTTCCAAGGCGGAAACCACGCGCGGCCGCAAATCACCTGCCAGCAGCGCCAACACATCCTTTCCGGGCACGTCGTGTCCGCGAGCCTGCGCCTCGGTCCTGAACGCAATATCGAAGCCGTCTGCATCTATCTCTGATCGTTCAAACTGCGCCCACGCATTCGTGTCTGGATCGACTGCATTGATTCCGCGAATGAAATCCCTGGGCAGGCCTTGTTCTTCCTCATAGCGGCTGAAGGCTTCGAAGGGCGATGTCGTCAGCACCCCGCCGAAGTCCCACAGAACGGCTTGATACTGAAATGTCACGATGCTGCCCCGATAGGTTTGTCGAGAAGCCCATCATCACTTTGTTGCTGATGAAGTAGTCTGTCGGCAGAGAACGCGCTGGCGAGAAAAAGAAATAGCAAAAATGGGCCCCACTTTCGATCCGAATTTCTCCTAGCAAGCAACTCTTCTAAATGCTTCTTTGCGTAATTTTCTACTTCGTAGAATTCCTGTTGAGCTTGCTCTGGCAGATGCTGCCGCCGCTCATTTTTACCCGCTTTGCCTGTATAACCAAAGTTCAGGAGAACGCGCTCAGCAGTCGGCTTTGTAGCAAAGTAGCCATTGTACAGTTTGGGTAGTGCAGCGCCGAAAAGAAGGCTGACTGTGAGCATCGCTAATAGGGAGCGTCTGACTCTGGATGGTACACCGCCCCAAAAGTAAGAATATCGCTCCTCACTCGCCATCATTGTCCCCCAATTAGTGTAACGCGTGCTGGCTCGGACGACGGTACCATTTCCCCGGACGGAGCCATCTCCATCCCCATCGACTCCATCAGAGCGTCGTCCTCATCAATATCCGGATTATCCGTTGTAAGCAGGCGGTCGCCAACAAAAATCGAGTTCGCACCAGCGAGCAGGCACAGCGCCTGCCCTTCTTCGCTCATCTCGTCGCGCCCTGCAGACAACCGTACCCAGCTTTTCGGGAACACAATCCGGCAAACCGCAATCGCACGCGCCATTTCCACAACACTGATGGCAGCACTTTCACCAAGCGGCGTACCCTCAATCGGCACCAGCATATTGATCGGCACGCTCTCCGGATGCGGCGACAATTTTGAGAGCTCGTGGATCAGTCCAATCCTATCCTCTCGTCCTTCACCCATACCGAGAATACCGCCAGTGCAAAGCTTGATCCCAGCGGTTCGGGCCTTTGCAAGCGTGTCGAGCCGCTCGTCATAGGTCCGAGTTGATACGACGGTCGTATAGTACTCCCGGGAGGTATCGAGATTGTGGTTGTAATAGTCGAGACCAGCCTCTTTCAGAGCCTCAGCCTGCCCATCGTCCAACATGCCGGCCGTCACACAGGTTTCGAGACCGAGACCCTTCACAGCGCGAACCATGGCAGCGACTTTCGGCAGATCACGATCCTTCAAGCTGCGCCACGCCGCGCCCATACAAAACCGATCAGCGCCGTTCTCTTTCGCCCGCTGAGCAGCGTCGACAACGTCATCCAACGCCATCAATTTCGAAGCTTGAAGCCCTGTATCGTGATGTGCCGACTGCGAGCAATATCCACAATCCTCGGCGCATCCTCCCGTTTTGATTGACAAGAGTTGGGACTTTTGAACCTTGCCATCCGGCCAATTGGCCCGCTTCACAGCCAGCGCCTCGCTCATGAGGACGTCTAGGGAACGGGAATAAAGAGAAGCAATCTCCTCGCGGCTCCAATCGAAGCGGGGACGAAACTCGGACAATACAGGAACTCCAGAAAAACTAAGCCAGCACGGGATTAAGCGGACCCTGCTGAATCTTGCAACCTGTATCCGTTATTCGAAAAGGGATGACCTAAGCGGCAACACTCTCAGCGAACATGAGATCCGGCGGCGTAGCTTGTTCCACAGCGTGAACCGGAAGCCAGCATATGACCTCGGTACCCACACCGCTCGTCGATTTCATCGCGACGCGACCACCATGCAGTTCAACGAAATGCTTGACGAGTGCCAGACCGAGTCCAGCGCCTCGTTGGTCAGACGATGTGAAACTGTCAAAACTCGACACCTGATCTTCAATGTTGATACCGCGCCCATTATCGCGAACGACGATGCGCGCCATATCGTCAACACGATCCGCCGAAACGACAATCTCGCCACCGGGATCGGTAAACCTCAGCCCGTTCGAGAAGAGATTGAAAAGGACCTGTCGTATTCTGCGTTCATCGGCACGGACCGTTCCGAGATCGTCACCAAGCTCGGCTTTGACTGTGACTTCGGTGTCTTCAGCTTTGGAAACAACCATTTCCACCGAACTTTCAATAATGTCGGCGAGGTCAAACTCGGAAAGTTCGAGATCTATGCGCCCGGCCTCAATCATCGCAAGATCGAGCACATTATCAATCAACTTGGACAACTGTCCTGATGCGTTCAGGATGGATTGGACATACTCCAACTGACGATCGGTGAGTTTGTCCTGCATCTGGCTTTGAAGGAACTCAGCATAACCGAGGATCGTCGTAAGGGGTGATCTCAGCTGGTAGGACACATTCTGCACAAACTCGGTCTTCAGCCGGTCTGCTGCCGCAAAAGCTTCGGCCCGTTCCCGAAGCGCGCTTTCAACGCGGCGCGTCGCAGAAACATCGGCAAAGGCAATCAACGTATTCCCGTCTGGCAATGGGTGCGTGAGATAGGTCAGAGTTGTGCCGTCCGACCGCCTCATCTCCCCAGTGGTCTCGGTGCGAGCCTCCGGACTCACATCAGTCACATGACCTTTAATAGCGCTCCAGATTTCACGGTCGTGGAATAGAGGCACACAAGCGTCGACAATTGCGTCATAGTCTGTGCCGATATCCAAAACGCTATCATCCAGCGACCACAAGGTCTGAAACGCGGTGTTGGACAGCTTCAGCTGCCCGTCCCCACCGAAAACCGCGCAAGCTTCATGCAGATTGTTAAGCGTCGCGCTCTGGGTCTTGATCAACGCATTATAGCTCGTCTGCAGACTTAGCTGATCAGTGATATCCTTGAACAGAAGCAACAAGCCGCCAAGTGGGTGACGTTGCCGCGTAATCGACAGGGTGCGACCGTCGGGCAAAGACCACGTGTCCTCAGCTACACCGGAGATATCCAGATAGTGGGCGAGTTCTTCAGCGCGCCAGGAGGCATAATCGCTCCTAAGCGGCAGCTTCCGCCGCTCGCGGAGCCGGTCGAGCAACTCTCCATGGGCCGGCTTATCGAGCAGGAAACTCTCTTCCAGATCCCAAATCTCAGCAAAAGCGCGATTGTGGAAGATAAGCTTCCTATCCGGACCGAAGATCGCAACAGCATCGGCGACATGGTTCAGGGTCTCGCCATGAGCCTGTACATGGCGGTCCAGATCTTCGCGGGCCGTTTCTTGCTCCGTGACATCGAACGCCATGGCCCCCGCACCACCAGACAGTGGAAACGTCAGGATGCGCATGGAACGGCGCTCTTTGTTGATCGCCATGGAGCGCGTCTCGTCTATGTCTGCGCCGTTGTTGATGGTCCGCCGCATCTGCTCGGCCGTCTTTTCATCGAGCATAATCTGTCGCTCAAGAGCATAATCAAGGCTGGTTGCCTCAACAGCCTCCAAATACGCCTCATTCGCCCATTGCAGCTTGCCCATTCCGGAAACGCGCCAAGCTGGAAACGGAGACTTCCGGAGCATTTCAAGGAAGGCTGTGGGGTCGGACGCAATCACCTGCCGCGCCTCTTCAAGACGGCCACGAGCAGCGCTCTCCTCAATACCTCGGGTCGTCGCGTCGGTGATCCAGACCACCGCACGCGCACCTGCTGTCCGGCCATCAGCATCCAAGTGCGCATCCCCAGGACCAATAATCTTGAGCGAAAAGGCCGTTCCGTCCTGGCGAAGTTCTTTCAAGCGCTGGCGGAGGGTCGTATCCTGTTTGACACTGTCGCGCGCCTCGAGATCGGCAAGTCCTTCAATAATCCTGACAGCAGGGTCCGCTGAAATAGCGTCATCCGTGTAGCGAAGCAGGCCAGCCAGCGCAGCGAGCGACCCGTAAAGCTGGGGCGGTGTAATCTCGTCGCCATCAGCTTCCAGTGCTTCACCTTCCCATACGAGAATAACGCCGGGATGCGCCCCGAATACACTATCGGCCTTGGCCAGCTGCTCTTCCAGATCGTTCGCTTTATCACGAAGCTTCTTGGCAGCCCCGCGCGCGCCATCAGAGATTCTTAAAGCCCATAATATCGAAGCCAGAGATAAGGCAGCTGTTCCCGCAGCGAGGATAAAGGGAACCTGATCTCCGGTAAGGGCCATAGGCCTGTCTCCAGCGGTAATTTACGAATCGTATACAACTATACGCATTCTAATGGTTAACGAATTGATGGTATTGCGTTAATCACAGGTTAACACTTGGTAATCATCCAGCGCTTTCCATGTCCGAAATCCACTTCCGAACCGCCGCGACACCTGCTTCATCTATCTGAGTTCGGCCCAATTCCGGCATCGCTACACCTGGCTCACTCGAATCCATGCGATGGATCAGGATCGACTCATCCGGCGCTCCTGCAGCCACAACATAGGTATGCTGACCGGCACCGCGTCCTGCAGCCGTTGGATGCTTGCCGATGCCGAGTTTCACAGGGTTCTCTTCCGTCCAATCGAGCCAAAGCCCGGAATTCGAGGCCGATCCCTCGGCTTTATGACAATGAGCACAGTTGATATCGAGATAGGCACGCGCGCGCCCAGCGGTGTCGCCTTCCATCAAAGCCAAAGATGGAACAGCATGCGCAGCCTGCGGCACTCCAGACAAAATTCCGCGCGATGCCCAATCCTCCAGCTGCGGCAGGCCAGCTGGACCGATGTGGTCCAGATTGCGGGCCTTTGGGCCAATGGGTGAGATATCATCGCCGTTCTGATGGCACGTCTTACACTGGTTTTGATTGGGAACAGCATAGTCGATTGCCAACGCGCTTCCATCTGGACCAACCGTTTCAATGGAGCGTTTGGCACCTATAGGACTATAGTCCGCATCGGTATGTGCATCGTCCCAAACATAGGGGTAAGCGGCCCAACCATCCTCCTTATGGATGAGTAGCCGGGTCTCTACCAATCCAGTTTCCGGATAAGAGAACCCTTTGATAAGCACACTACCGATGGGAAAACTGAAGACATCATCCTCGACATATTTCGCGGCATCTCCATCGGGCACATAGACCAGCCGGTGCTTGTCTGCGTAGTCGGAGAACAGCGGGTTGATCAGATCGTACGGCACAACACCGGCGGTCGGCGTTCCGTCATCTTCAAAAAAACCATACGCAGACAGCGTGGCGGCAGGCCGGTCGGCCAGGATCATATCTAGATCCGGACCACCAGCTTTTACACCGCCGCACGCTGCGAGCGCGACGCCCGCGAGTGCTGCAAAGATCGGACGCATCAACCCGTTTTATCGTGGATCAGAACAACCGCGCCCGGCTCCGCAATATCGCCGCCCGTCGGACGATCCATACTCGGAGCGAGATTTGCCGGATTCAACGGATAGGCCCCGAGACCCAAGCTGAGAAATCCAACGTCCTCGGCTTCTGACATGACAATCTGCACGTCGGAATCAGGTGCATCCCCCCATCGCGTGACGCCGTCCCATACAACCGGCGGCAAAGAACCACCAAGCAGCGGAGCAAGATCGGCCAGATCCTGCTGCGGGTCATAGCCGACGCCCGTATAGCTATTGTCCCGAAGCACAATATCGCGCGGCAACGGATTATAGCGCTCATCTTCAAAAGGATCGGAATAGGCCGTCAGCAGCACGTGGGCCGAGCGATTGTTATCGAATGTATTGTCGAAGACATGCACATTCTTATTAGCCAGAATAATCACGCCGGTCCCGGAGGGCACAGAAGCGACGATGTTTCCCGGCGGTGCAAAATTCCGCGTGTTATTGTTGATCACCATATTATCGAAAATGCGCGTCGAATGCCCACCGACTTTCGGAAGATCGGGCAAATCGAATACGAGAATGCCGCCGGCATTGTTCTCCGCACGATTGTTGTAGACGTCGGCATTTGTCGAATTTTCGATTTCGATACCGGCGACATTGTATTCTGCAACCGAATTCCGAACGACGATCCGGTCCGACTGACCGACATAGACACCGGCGTCCGAAGCGCCGCGCACCGTCACACCATCAACCAGCACATCACTCGATTCCACCGGATAGACGCCGTACGCGCCATTGTCTTCGTCCGGCTCTCCGGTCCATTCGACGGTGAGATTCGCATAGGTAATGCGGTCGGCACCCTTCGATTTGATGCCATCTCCAGCCGTGTCCTGGATCGTGAAGCCAGTTAGAGTCACGTCGTCCGAAGTGACAAGGAGGCCCTCACCGGCTCCCGTTTGCCCTGCAAAATTGAGAACGGTTTCCGCTTGACCCGCTCCCCGCAAAGTAACCCGGTCTGCATCAAGGGATAGACCGTCGGTCAGCTCAAAAGTGCCCGCCGGCATAACGATTTCGTCTCCCGCTTCGGCTGTGATGAGCGCCGTCTGCAAGGCCGCGACAAAACCTTCGCCTGCATCAAGCTCCACCAAACGATCAAGCGACGCTTCCGGACTATCGACCGCTGGAGCAGGCCCGGCTGCTTCCTCAGCGGGTCCTCCACAAGCGCCAAGCAAACCCGCTGCCAGCACGACGCTACCCATGACCTTTTTGACCATGACAACTCCTCCCGATGATTGTCTGGTGCCAGTGTCATGCTTTTAGTGCGCGTTGGCAAGCGCATCGGAAAAGCGAAGACGGCAATCTTCGGCGGATATCCTCTCGTTCAAGCGCCATATCCGGCCTGCATTTCGCGCTTCGCGAACTGAATTGACGCGAATTTCACGCATGGCGCATTCGGTTCCGCGCATTTGGAATTCACCTTCCGCGATCGTCCCCCAATCTTAGCCTCGTCGCAGCCATTCAGGCCATCGGCATACGCTAGATCCATAGGGAAACTGACTATGAAACACCCCCAAAGCATCGCGGCTCTCGTTGCCGCAGCATTCCTCCAAACAGCCGCTATCGCAGAAACCGTCGATATCACTGTCGAGAATATCGAGGTACAATCAGGTACCCTGCACATTGGCCTCTATGATGCCGAAACCTACGATGGCGGAAATGCCGTAAACGGCGCACAGGTAACGGTCGTCGGCAACACAGTAAGTGTGTCTCTGCAAGATATTACGCCCGGCGAGTACGGCGTCAAAATCTTCCACGATGAAGACAATGACGGTGAAATGGACACAAACCCTTTTGGTCTACCAACCGAAGCCTACGCCTTCTCCAACAATGCAAAAGGACGTTTTGGCCCCGCCAAGTGGGAAGATGCCAAATTCGTCGTGAGCGAGGCCGGCACCGCGCAAATCATCTCCCTCAACTGATCCCGCATCAATGAGTAACGTCATGCACCTCGACCGACGCCAATTCATAGGGTCCGGCTTGTCTGCCGGACTTACTTCCGCTTTCGCGTATCCAGCCGCTGCCTCAGGCGATGCGGAAATGCCCAAGTGGCATGCCGGCTACCGAACGGCCCCATCGGAGGGCTTTGACCAGAAAGCGATGCAGCTCGTACAGGGCAGGCCGCCAGCAGAATTGAGCGGCACACTTTATCGCAATGGTCCCGCCCAGTTTCATTATGGAAACGCCCACGCATCGCACTGGTTCGATGGCGACGGAATGATCCAGCGCATCCATATCGAGGATGGGCAAGCGATCCACACCGGAAAATTCGTTCAGACGACCAAACGTATGGCTGAACAGGACGCTGGGGCATTTCTCGCCGACGGCTTCGGCACACGAGGCGATGCCTCCTACCCCGTCCAAAGTTCCGACGACGTCAACGCAGCGAACACCTCTGTCATCATGGCAGGCGGTGAACTTCTTGCGCTTTGGGAGGCTGGCTCGCCCTGGCGGCTTGATCCGGAAACGCTGGAAAGTCTTGGCCCGAAAGTCTGGCGCAACGATCTGGAAAGCATGCCGTATCTTGCGCATCCGAAGGTCGAGCCCGACGGTCGCATCTGGAACCTTGGCGTTAGCAGAACCAAAATCGCCATTTATCTGTCCGGTGCTGACGGCAACCTGATCGAGTTCGGTCTAACCGATATGGGTGTACCGGCCTACCTCCACGATTGGGCGATGACCGACCGCCACCTCGTGATCCTCGTCCAGCCCTGGATACGGACACGATTCATTCCACCATTTGTGAATAGCCTCGAATGGCGGCCTGATGACGGCCTTAAGATCCTGATTGTCGACAAAGATGACTTCTCGAACACCCGCTGGGCGCAGGCCCCTGCTCGGGCCTTCTTCCACACCGGAGCAGCCTGGGAAGAGGCAGACGGAACAATAAAACTCGATGTCGCATTCTATGATGAGCCAATCCTCGGCAAAGGCGGCGGCTCATCAGAAATCGCCGGCACATGGACCGCTGTCGAGCGCCCGCCCTATCAAAGCAAGTTCAGTCTGCTCGTTATCCCGCCGAGCGGCGACGCTCGCATTATTGAAACCCAACTTGATGGCGATTTCCCGCAAATCGATCCGCGCTATCACGGATCAAAACGCCGCCTATCAGCTCTTGTTACAGGTGTTACCGATCGCCATCCGGGCAACACAACGCTGTCCCTCCATGATTGGGAAACAGGAATGACCGACGCCTTTGATTTTGGCGACAACCGCATTGTCGAGGAGTTTCTCTTTGTGCCGAAACCTGGAGGCTCTGATGAACGCGACAGTTGGCTCGTCGGCCCTGTCCTCAATATCTCTACTCAAACCCGCGAAATACACGTCTTCGATTCAGCAAAGGTCAGCGACGGCCCCGTTTGTACGTGGATGGCAGACTACACCTGGCCGCTCGGATTTCACGGGACCTGGTCTTAAGGGAAGATCGCTCAACCTCGCCTCAGCGAACTGGAGATCGTCTCTAAACCGGTCTAACCTGTAACAATGACAACGCTCTACGATACGATCGGCATCGGCTATGCGGCACGAAGGAAACCCGACGCTCGGATCGCCCATGCCATCAACCTCGCTTTAGGCCCGGCGGAGAGTGTTCTGAATGTGGGAGCAGGCACAGGGTCATATGAACCAGAAGGCCGACACGTAACGGCACTTGAGCCGTCTGCGGAGATGATTGCGCAACGACCAAAAAACGGTGCCAAGGCAATCCAAGGCGCCGCTGAAGACCTGCCATTTGAAGACCGTTCCTTCGATGCCGCTATGGCGATCCTGACCATTCACCACTGGTCAGACATAAAGGCCGGACTAAACGAAATGCGGCGCGTCTCGCGAGACCGTGTCGTTATCCTGACTTTCGACCCGGAGGGCCCGTATTTCTGGCTGAAAGACTACCTTCCCGAAATCGTGGAGTTGGACCAACCCATCATGCCAACACTCGAGGTGCTGGAAAGCATCCTCGGAGAGATCAGCATCACACCCGTCCCAGTCCCCCATGATTGCAGCGATGGCTTCCTGGGGGCTTACTGGCGACGACCCCATGTCTATCTCGACCCAGAGGCCCGCGCCTCGATATCCACCTTCGCCAGAATCGAAAATGTCGAAACGCGCCTTATGGCGCTGGAGAACGATGTCGTCACCGATGCCTGGGACCAGAAATATGGACACCTTGCTGAGCTCGAAACCCTCGACATCGGTTATCGGCTCATCACTGCGCGCATCTAGCTCAAAACGCGTCCGGCCACAGCATCGAGCTTCGCGACCAAATCCGAGTCCCTGGCCTCTGGTGCCGTGATGATAGCATAGTCAAGCGTACGCTCGATGCCTTGGTCAGTTGGCGTGCGAGCTACATTTGATAGTGCTTTCGCCAAATGCTCGATGAGCGCCTTCGCCGTCAGGCTGTTTCGGCCCAGCACCTCCAGCACAGCCTCCACGGACACAGCCTCTTCCGCCTCCCGCCAGCAATCATAATCCGTTACCATCGCAACCGTCGCATAGGGTAGCTCCGCTTCGCGGGCGAGCTTCGCCTCCGGCATATTCGTCATACCGATCACGTCGCATCCCCAGGTTCGGTACATGTGGCTCTCGGCCCGCGTAGAGAATTGCGGGCCTTCCATAGCGAGGTAGGTCCCGCCACGATGGACTTTCGCCCCTGCCGCTTCAGACGCGTCCCCGGCAAGCTTCGACAACCGCGCGCAAACAGGATCGGCGAGCGATACATGTGCCACACAGCCAGCCCCGAAAAAGCTCTTCTCCCGAGCAAACGTTCGGTCGATGAACTGATCGACCATAACGAAATCGCCCGGCGCATAAGCTTCTTGCAACGATCCCACAGCCGAGATCGACAGGATATCGGTACACCCCGCCTGCTTGAGCGCATCGATATTTGCCCGATAGTTCACTGCACTTGGCGTTAGAACATGCCCAGGGCCATGCCGCGGGAGAAAAACAAACTCCACCGAACCAATCCGGCCTCTTGTGAGCAGCCCCGATGGCTCACCCCACGGCGTCTCAACACGCTCTTGCTGCCGGTCCTCTAAACCCTCAATGTCGTACAAGCCGGAGCCACCGACGACGCCCAGAACCCAATCTGTCATATCCTGATCCCAAAACTGAAAAGCCTCGCCATGGACCAATCCAGGGCGAGGCTGTCAATTTGAATCTAGGTAGAACTCAGTGTTCAACCTTCTCCCAAATCTGGTGATAGGAGAGCCAGAGGAGGATGGCGAAGACCGTCAGGAAGATAATGGTCTTAAGGCCTGTCGACTTACGTATCTCCTGTTTCGGCTCGCCGGCCCAAGCGAGGAACTGCGCAACATCCGACGACATCTGCTCCACAGTAGCTTCAGTGCCGTCCATATAGGTGACCTGACCATCCGCAAGCGGAGGAGCCATCGCCAGGAAGCCGCCAGCAGGAATGTGGCGTGGGTCGCCGTCCCATTGCGGTGTTGTATCGCCCGGGAAGTAAGGATTGTAATACTGGCCAATCGGTTGAGCGAGCAGACCCTCTACATCGTGATGATCGCCGCCGTGAGAGGCGTCTTCGTCGCCGTGCCCATCACCATGATCCGAACCGTGAGCACCTTCGCGGGGGAATTTGATGTTCCCGTCGAGATCCACCTCTTCCCAATCGGGATAGCCACTCAAGAGTGAGTAGATATAGCTGGCACCGCCATGCCGGGCCTTCGTGATCACCGAGAGGTCTGGCGGTAGAGCGCCACCATTGGCAATGCGAGCGGCGGCATCATTTGCGAAGGGCGATGGAAACTTATCAGCTGCTGTAGCAGGCCCATAAACGGGATCCCCGAAATCATCGTAGCCTTTGAAGACTTCAGCTTCAGCAGCGAACGCTTTCACCAGTGGGTTCTCGTTGGCCGGATAGTCGGCACTGTAGAACGGACCACCCGGTTCTGACAGATTCCGGTAGCTGATAAGCTTCATCGAGTGGCAGGACGCGCAAACCTCGCGATATACTTGGTATCCGCGCTGCAGAGACGCTTCATCGAATTCGCCCATAGCACCTTCGAACACCCAGCCTTCTTCCGGCGGATGAGGATGCTCCGCTCCACCGGCGGCCGAGGCTGCAAAAGCTAGTCCGACAGAAGCGGCAGCGAGCGCAATATATTTCATTGATTTCATGATCGAGCTACTCCGCCGGCACGGGTACGGCGTCTTCTTTTGCCGCCGCCTTGGGACTATGACCATTCGCTTGCAGCACAGCCGTGTGGATAGACTCCGGCTCATCTTTCGGTCGCTCCGTCAGACCGAGCCATGGAAGGATCACCAGGAAGTACGCGAAGTAATAGAGCGTGAGCAGCTGCGCCAGATGGATAAATCGGATAGCACCACCCTTCTTGATGCTCATACTGGCCCCAGCCGACGCGGGTTGGGCTTCCAACACGGCTTGCGCTTCCGCATACTCATCAAAGACGAGTTCGTTGGTGTTTCCCTCGGCATCAGCATAGGAAACGATGAGCTTATCAGATCCGAACTTCATGCCCGGCAACGGATCATCCGGGTTAGCGGCCCCGCACCAACCGAGCCCAATCGAGCACAAAACGAATGCAAAGAAGTGCATACGAGCCGTTGGGCGATATCTCAGCGACTTCACCGTCGACGTATCCAACCACGGCACCACAAACAGCACCGCAATGGAGCCGAACATGGCGATCACGCCAAGAAGTTTGGCATCGATTGGTCCGAGATCGAACGTGATGGCTCGCAGGATCGCGTAGAAGGGCAACAGATACCATTCAGGCACAATATGGGCCGGCGTCACCAGCGGGTTCGCTTCGATATAGTTGTCCGTGTGGCCAAGTGCGTTTGGCATATAGAACACGAAGACTGAGAAAATGATCATGAAGACCACGATCGCGAAACCGTCTTTCACTGTGTAGTAGGGGTGAAACGGAACCGTATCCTTCTTCACATCCTTAACCTCGACACCGGTTGGGTTGTTGTTGCCCGGCACGTGAAGCGCCCAGATGTGAAGGATAACGACCGCTGCGATCATGAACGGCAACAGATAGTGTAGCGAGAAGAACCGTTGCAGCGTCTGGTTCCCAATCGACGGTCCGCCCATCAGCCAGATCTGGATTGGCTCACCGACCAATGGGATCGCGCCGATCAGGCCCGTGATCACATTGGCACCATGGAACGACATTTGTCCCCATGGCAGCATGTAGCCAAGGAAAGCTGTCGCCATCATGAGAAGGAAGATCACGCAGCCCAAAATCCAGAGCACTTCGCGAGGCTCTTTATAAGACCCGTAGTAAAGCCCGCGGAACATATGAATATACACAGCCAGGAAGAACATGGATGCGCCGTTGGCGTGAATGTACCGCAGCAACCAACCATAGGGCACATCTCGCATAATACGCTCGACGGAAGCGAAACCTTCATCGACAGTTGCCGTATAATGCATAGCGAGAACGACGCCCGTCGCGATCTGTGTCGCGAGACAAAACGCCAGAATTCCGCCGAAAGTGTACCAGTAATTCAGGTTCTTCGGCGTCGGGAAATCGACAAAGCTATCATAGACGAGGCGCGGCAGGGGTAGCCGTGCATCAATCCATTTTTCGATGCCGCTTTGGGGATTATAGGTCGACTGATGACCACTCATTCGCTGTTTCCTCCTACAACGAAATTCTAACGACGCTGTCCGAAACGTAAGTATAGTTTGGAACAGGTAAATTGGCGGGGGCGGGACCTTTACGGATGCGTCCCGACGTGTCGTAGTGAGATCCGTGACATGGGCAGTACCAGCCGCCATAGTCGCCGGTATTCCCTTGGCTTGGACCGACTGGCACGCAGCCAAGGTGCGTACACGCCCCCGATGTCACAAGGATAGCTGGGTTAAGCTCGCCGGACGGAAGCGGCATCAAACGTTCTTCATCTGATTGTGGATCCGGCAGGCGGCCAACATCTGCTGATGCAGCAGCCTGAATTTCGGACTGTGTTCGATGGCGAATGAAAAAGGGTTTTCCGCCGATCAGGACGCGGATTTCCCCGCCTTCCGGGATTTTTGACACATCCACTTCCAGGCTCGAAGCTGCCTGTGTGTCGGCAGCTGGGTTCATCTGATCGACAAACATCCAGGCGATCATGCCCGTGCCGCCCGCTGTCATGGCGAGGCTAGCTATGTGGACGAAGTTCCGGCGATCTTCATCGACCGGCTCCAAAACGTCTTCCGTTACATCACTCACGATACTTCATCCCTTTCACGAAGCGCGCAGCACTCCATTTATCGTAATGACCCTAAACGACAATTGCGGCGCAACGCCGCAAACCACCTGTTGACACTAAGACTTTCCGATATGCGGCTTTAAGACGATCTAGTGCTAGGCTTGAGTAAATGCGGGAACCCAGCAATGACAGTAATTATGGCGACCAACGATCTCGACAACAAAAAAACTGCAGCCCGAAACTGGTTCGAGCAGCTGCAGGACGACATCATTACGAGATTTGAAGCCCTGGAGGCCGATGCGCCAACCAGCCTCTACCCACAAGACACTGGAAAGTTTGAAAAAACAGCCTGGAAACGCGGTGACGGCTCCGAAGACCTCGGTGGCGGCACCATGGCAATCATGAAGGGACGGCTATTCGAAAAGGTCGGTGTCCATACATCCACGGTCTATGGCGAGTTTTCAGACGAGTTCAGATCGCAAATTCCGGGAGCCGAGGAATCCGATGGCCGCTTTTGGGCCTCCGGTATCTCTTTGATCGCGCATCTGACCAATCCTCGTGTGCCAGCTGTGCACATGAACACCCGCATGATCGCCACATCTAAAACCTGGTTTGGGGGCGGAGCGGACCTTACACCTCTGCTCGACTTCCAGCGACACCAGCATTTCGAAGACTCCCTCGATTTCCATGCGGCGTTGAAGATCGCCTGCGATAATCACGACAAAGAGTACTATCCAAAATTCAAAAAGTGGTGCGATGAATACTTCCATCTCGCCCACCGCGACGAACCACGCGGTATTGGCGGTATCTTCTACGACCGTCATGACAGCGGGGATTGGAATGCAGACCTCGCCTTCACACAGGATGTCGGAAAGGCTTTCGCCGACATTTATCCAGACATCGTCTCCCGCCGCATGACCGAACCGTGGACCGAGGAGGAACGTGAAGAGCAACTTGTACGACGCGGTCGCTACGTGGAGTTTAACCTACTATACGATCGCGGCACGACATTCGGTCTGAAAACAGGTGGCAATGTAGACAGCATCTTGTCTTCCATGCCGCCCGTCGTGAAGTGGCCTTGACCGTGGAAAACTAATGCAAGGGCGGCACCCCCTGCTCTTCTACTCAGCGGCTGTGTTCAACCTCTGTGTTGGTATCTTCTTTATCCTCCAACCAAAACTGGCCCACCAACTTGTAACTGGTAGTCCGGCACCTGACAGCGCCGCCGTCACATGGATGTTTGGCATGGTCATCATTGTGTTTGGCCTGGGCTATGCGTCGGCTGGACACGAGTTCGAGAGCAATCGCGCGATCGTCAAACTTGCAACAATCGGCAAAGCCACCGCCTTTATCATCGGCGCTGTGTCCTACTTCACCGGCGCAATGACACTGCCAGCCTTGGGCGGCGCATCCATGGATCTGATCTACGCACTATTGTTCGCACGAACGCTCGGATGGTGGGGCAACGCCACATAATAACCCCGCCAACCTCAATCCTTACAGCGCTTCAAAACGCCTTGATCAATCGTCTCTGGGTAGGCTGAAAAATCTAGTATCTGTTCGTCGACCAGCACGTAGAAATCCTTCTCCGGATCAGTCTTCATGTAAATCTCCATGACTACGGTCTCTTCAGAGGCACCGCCACGCTCTAGGCAACCAAGCGCATTAGCAGAGAACGACAATGAATGTTCGCCCGAGCCATCTTCGGTCTTCCAAGCCATAATAGCGTCCCGCAAAGCATTCAGACGCTCATCATCATTGGGATCGACACCGTACCGGCCAATATGATGCCCCGGCTTCTGCTGCTCCCGCAAGAAATCACTTTCCGAAACGTCCTCTGGACGCATCACCAAAAGATCCTCCCGCACTTCGCCCGTTCGGCCATTCTTGGCGCTGATGCGGAATTCTGCTCCGTGCTCTCGAAGCCTGTAGTGATCTGGAACCCTGACGGCGAACTCCAGCTCGGAGAAATTGAACATGTCATCACTCGGACCGACAGACGAAGGCTCGGCGCTTGTGGGCGCGGTTGCACAGGCCACGACACCAAATGCGATAGACATGATGACAGATCGACAAACCATGATAAGCTCCTGAGATACATTAATTCATTTAAAACATGAATAATAATATCGCAAGGATGAACTATGCTACCAGCTTACCAACTCCCCGATAGCACTCGTAAATGGTGCGCATTTTTCAAATGGACGACTGCAATTCTCGTTCTCTTGATGATCGCAGACCTCGTTTTTGCCGATGTACTTCAACGGATTATCGAGGGGCATTATCTGGCCCTCAGCGACTTCGCCCGCGGCGAAGTTCAATTCTCGGATACAAAAAACTGGCTCTTGCGAGGGTTGGCACTGATCTCTTGGGGCTCTGCAATCCTGATCCTGCTGGCAGGATTTCGCCTGTTCGACACCCTTGCGAGAGGAGAACCATTCTCTGCCCATGTTCAGCGAGCCATACGGCTGTTGGGCGCGATGATCCTGCTCAACGGTGCACTTGGTATTTTGATGAGAACGGTCTTTCCCGTCGCCCTAACCTACGACAACCCACCCGGCCACGGGGAAGTCTCAATTGCGATCAGTTCTGCCCAGGTCAATCACCTGATCATAGGTGCTATCATCCTGATCCTTGGACATATTTTCCTGCAGGCTGTTCGCATTTCCGATGAGAATCGGCAGATCGTGTAGTCATGGCCATCATCGTCCGCCTCGATGTGATGCTTGCTATGCGCAAGATGAAATCCAAGGAGCTCGCCGCGAAAATCGGTATGGCTGAACAGAATGTTTCAATGCTTCGCCAGGGAAAAGTGAAGGGTGTTCGCTTTGAAACCCTCGATAAGATCTGCGAAGTGCTCGACTGCAAGCCCGGCGACATTCTCGATCGCGAATAGCTTACTCGCTCATCACTTGCTCAAGAAACTCGGACAAGAGGTCTGTCACGTGATGCACGTGAGCAGGCACATGATCATCCGCACTTGCTGGCCGCGCCCCTTCCGGCTCGTGACTCCAGTCTTTCGCGGAGCGCACAAGTACTGTGCTGAACCCCATATGATGGGCAGGCTCCAGGTTGCGTGTCAGGTCCTCAAAAAAGACCGATTGCGACGGCACCAAATCGAATGCTCCAACAAACCGGTCGAAAGCCACCTGCGCCGGCTTTGGTTCATAGAGCGCATCCTCTATCCCAAACATGCCGTCGAAGGCGTCCTCGAGCCCCATCTGCTGGATGACGTTCTCTGCATGCCTGCGTGACCCATTGGTGAATACGAGCTTGCGTCCAGGCAGCGCGCCAATAGCAGCCTTTAAACGCATATCGCGGGGCAGGCCTGAATAGTCGATGTCATGAACATGCGCGAGGAATTCCTCCGGCGGCATATCGTGATCGATCATCATCCCCTTCAGCGTCGTTCCATGATTGAGATAATACTGCTTTTGAAGCACCCGTGCCGCTTCGCGCTCGATCGACAATCGCTCAGCAACAAACCCGGTCATTCGACGATCGATTTGCGAGAAAAGATCGCATTCGGCCGGATAGAGCGTGTTATCGAGATCAAAGACCCAGTTTTGTCGGGGACGAAGTATAGCGGCCATTTGGAGGTGCCTAGCCCTCGCCGGGCTCGGCGAAGTCCCGCTCGAAAAACTCGAAAACGAGCTTGCGGTCGGTGGGGGCCGCCGTTGAAGCAAACAGCGCCCGTCGATACGCCGCCGCCTCGCAGTCTTCCCGTCCGACAATGGCGAACTTTGAGCGCGCAATGCAAAACACGTCGGAACCGCGGATCAGCGTGCGGGATGGTCCGCCATCCGGATCTTCGAGTTCACCAAAAACAAAGTGTTCTGTCTGCAGGAGCGGCTCGTCGATCACGCGCGCGCATCCACCGGCTTCAAGAAGCCACCAACCTCGGCTTTCCCAGTCTTCCCCTCGTCGCCGGCCAATCGCAGACCAGATTCGCCCATTCGTACGATTGCAGAGCGTCAGTCCGACATTTCGAGCACGGTCCAACGCAACCTGTTCCAGAATATCAATCAGATCATCATCGCTTGTATCCGAGGCAAGCTCTCTGTCATTTAGAAACTGCCGGATGGCGGTTCGCGTCCGAGGGCCAATCGTGCCGTCGATCGCACCGGTGTAAACTCCAGCATCTCCAAGCAAACGTTGCACACCTGCCGACCGGGCCCGTTGTAAATTGTACCTGTCCGTTTCCCGGATCGTGTTCTTCCAGCTGTTTCTTCGTTCGATCAGCACTGGCTTGAAGGCCCGCTCGTCGAGCCCCATCACATCGCACTCTGGCGGACTTTCAATGGTGAAACTGGACGAGCTCTCGACGCAGAGCCGCTCATCCCCTCGCCATGACTTACGTCCCCCACGATGGGCGTTAGATGATTGCGCGAACAGATAGTGCGCGCCCGGCGTCAGCGGCGCTTCCAGAAGAACCTCGCAGCTGCCCGGCCGCACTTTCTTCCATCCATTGACAACCGTACCGCCGCCTTCCGGTCGACCCGTTGCAACTTGCACGATGTAGCTCGTCTCATTGCAAAGGGACCAACCGCGCTGAGCATCAGCAGTCTGCTGAGCAGAAACCCATACAACACCAAGAAAAAGTAGCGATTTAAGAAACCAGCGTGCCTGCACCATGTTCGGTAAAGAGCTCCATAAGCAGGGCATGCGGCGCACGCCCATCTAGTATAACCGCCGCCCCAACACCATTCTCAACCGCCCATGCGGCGGTTTCAAGCTTCGGTATCATGCCGCCTGCAGCTGTGCCGTCTGCGACGAGCCCCGCAACACGGTCTCGTTCCAACTCGCGCATCAGAGCACCGGACTTATCGAGGACACCCACGACGTCAGTCAGCAGCAATAATCGACTTGCATCCAACGCAGCCGCGATCGCACCCGCCGCGCTATCGGCATTAATGTTGTATCGTGCCCCCTCCGGTCCTACCCCGACCGGTGCCACAACAGGAATAAACCCGCCGTCTGCGCCTGACAAAACATCGAGGACCTTTGCATCTACACCGTCCGGCTCGCCCACAAACCCAAGATCGATCATCCGCTCGATCTGGCTATCAGACGTTGGCTTTTTGCGCGTCGCCTTTCGCGCCTTGAGCAAGCCCGCATCGGACCCCGAAAGCCCCACAGCATTCCCACCCGCTGAATTGATTGCCCGCACAATTGTCTTGTTCACAGCCCCGGACAGGACCATTTCGACGACTTCCATCGTCGCATCGTCAGTGACGCGAAGCCCGTCCTCGAACTGAGATGCAATCCCCAGCCGCTCCAGCAGACTACCGATTTGAGGCCCGCCGCCATGCACAACCACAGGATTTATGCCCAGATGCTTAAGCAGCACTATGTCCTTCGCGAACAACCCGCTGAGTTCAGTATCGACCATAGCATGGCCGCCATACTTCACCACGATCGTCTGACCGGCATAGCGCTGAATATACGGTAACGCCTCGGCGAGCGTGAAGGCCGTATGCTGAGCAGCTTGAAGGTCTGGCGTATTCTTCATGGGCCGCTCCTACTCCGCTTCGCCGCCGAGCGGAACCCGGAGGGAAGCTCAAACGTCATGAACACACTGTTCGGATCTTCGGCATAATCCGCAAACGGACCGCAATAGACAAAGCCGTAGGCCTCGTAGAGTCGCCGCGCTGGCAGAAAGCCATCCATCGAGCCGGTTTCGAGACTCAAACGCGCATAACCCCGCCGACCAGCCTCCGCCAGAATATACTCCAGCATCCGTTTGCCGAGACCCTTACCGCGCCGGGCCTCCACAGTATGCATGGATTTGATCTCGCCATGATCCGATCCCAATGCTTTCAAGGCACCACAGCCGACAAGAACGCCGTCTTGTCGAACCTCCCAGACGGTAATCGCCGGGTCGCGAAGTCCTTCAATCAGAAGCGCATGAGAACTCTCCGGCGGCGAATGCTCCAGCATCAACCGCTTATGAGAATCGATCAGGCCGGCAAAATCATCGCTGGACAAATCGGCGAGATCAATCTCGACCATAAAGTCACCCACTCACAAGCTGCGCGATCTCTGCCTTCAGCTCCACCAGACCAATCCCCTTTTCCGAGGAGGTCATATGCACATAGGGATGCGCCGCTCCGTGCGTCTTCAGTGCAGTCTCTGTGTCGGTACGGACCCTGTCGGTGGCACTGGCCTTTAGTTTATCGACCTTGGTCAGGACGATCTGATAGTTCACAGCCGAACGATCCAACATGGCCATCATCTCCTCGTCCGGAGCCATGATGCCGCGCCGGCTATCCACCAGCAGAAAGACACGCCTCAGGCTGGCCCGACCGCTTAGATATTTTCGGGTGAGCGCCATCCGGGCTTCTGCTTGCGTACGGGAGACCTTGGCATATCCATAGCCCGGCAGATCGACCATCCAGGCTGCGCCGTCGCCAAGGTCGAAATAGTTGAGCTCCCGCGTCCGTCCGGGTTCCGACGAAGACCGCGCCAGCTTGTTCCGTCCCGTCAGCGCGTTCACCAGCGATGATTTCCCCACATTCGACCGGCCCGCAAACGCAAACTCGGGCCTATCCCCTTCTGGTAACTGGTGTAGTCCTGCGCACCCCAAAGCGAAATCAACCGGCCCCGCCAGAAGACGTCGCCCAGCCTCGATCTCATCCTCGGTAAAGCGAGGCGGCTCGCTCACGCGCTACCCTTCGCTCCGCCGAACCGCTTGGCAATGAACTTGTCGAATTCCGTCTCAACCCCGTTCCGCCGCATAATGATATATTGCTGGCCGATGGACAGAATATTGTTCCAGACCCAGTACATCACGAGGCCGCCGGCGAGACCCCCAAAGACGAATGTAAAAACAATCGGAAGCATCATGATGATGCGCCGCTGCATGGGGTCTGGCGGCGGTGTCGATAAGGATTGCAGCGCAAACATCGTCACGCCGTACAGTATCGGCAGGATACCGATCCCGATTACGATGCCGAGGAGGGGAACACTCTTCACGCTCTCAGCAGCAAATGGCAGCAGCCCGAACAGATTGCCGATCGCTGTCGGATCAGGAGCCGAAAGGTCTTTCAGCCAGAGAAAATTCTCATGGCGCATCTCGATGGTCACAAACAGGAGCTTATAGAGCGCGAAGAAGATCGGCATTGTCATGAGGATTGGCAAACACCCGGCAACGGGGTTTACCTTCTCATCGCGATACAGCTTCATGATTTCCTGCTGCTTGCGCTGTGGGTCAGCAGCAAAGCGCTCCTGAATATCCTTCATCGGCTCTTGCAGCTTCTTCATCCGCGCCATCGCTGCATAGGAGCGATTGTAAAGTGGGAACAGTACAATTTTGACCAGAACGGTGAAGGCGAGGATCGCCAGACCAAACGATCCGATCTGTCCTTGCAGCCAAAGCAGCGCAAAGAAGAAGGGTTTCGTCAGGAAATAGAACATGCCCCAGTCGATGGAATCGATGAAGCGCGGCAGCCCGAGCTCGGCCTCATAATTGCGAACGACATCTATTGTCTTCGCCCCCGCGAAAAGCCGATTCACAGACGTGGTGGTTTCACCTGGCTGGAGAACGAGTTCAGTGCCAATCGTCCGCACTTCCATCACGGCTCCATCCACCCGTGAGCGTCGCTCATAGCTTGTCTGGAATTCTTGAGATTGATCAGGAACCAGGGCGCTCAGCCAGTACTTGTCGGTTAATCCGATCCAGCCGCCTTCCCTGCTGGTCTCGGTGATACCGTTACCTTTTTCCAGATTGTTGTACGACTTCTTGACGAGTTTACCGTCCATAATGCCAACCTCGCCCAGATGAACGAGGCCGCGGTCTTGGCTCGCCCTGGGCGTTACGGCATCGATGAACTCCTTCCACTCACCATGGCGAAGGATCGCACCATAAGGGCGCAAGTATCGTTGCTCGGTGCCGAGATTGGTAATCGAGTCGCTAAACGTGAAGAGATAGTTCTCATCAATCGAAATCTGGCGATCAATCCGGACCCCGCCGCCCTCATAGCGAAGTGTCACGGGCGTCTCAGGTGCTAGAGTGCTGCCCTCTACAAGTTCCCAAGTCACGCCAAGATTGGCAACGGGTCTATTCTGCTCACCGATCCAGAACCAGGACGCATAGTACCCATTGTCCACGGCCTCCGGCCTGAAGAGCCGCACTTCCTTCTCGCGAGCGACCGTCTCGAAGTGCTCCTTCATATTGAGGTCATCGATCAACGCACCTTCCAGGCGGATCGACCCATCAAGCTTTGGACTATCAAACACGACCCGCGCATCGCGGCCCAAGGCTTCGTCGACAGTTGCGGCGCGTTCCACAGGCGGCGCTACCTCTGCCTGCAGCTCCTGCTCTATCCGTGTCTGCTCCTGAATGGCCTGCCGGCGGTTCGCCTCGGGCTCCAGCACGAGAGCTTGATACCCAAGAAGAACCGTCACCGCGACGACCATAAAGATAATGAAATTCCGCTGGTCCTGCTGTTCCATGAAGTCCTGTCCCGGATAAAGGTGCGGGTTATGCGCCGATAGCGGCGTCGCCAGTTGCGCTGGCGAGGCTTATCAGCGCCGATTCCATATCGTCAAGCAAACGCTGCCATACAACCTCAGCAGTGTCTTTTCGAGCGATGAAAACATAGTCGATTCCGACAATGCCGTGGATCGGCAAAAGCGCGCGGGCCGCTTCTCGCAATCGCCGTTTTGCACGATTTCGGGTTACGGCTCCGCCAATCTTCTTCGTCGCTGTAAAACCCAAGCCGATATGACCGCTGTCTTTCCGCCCTCGCGCCTGGACCACGACAGTCCGTCGGCGTTCGCTTAGCCCTCCGCGAACATAGACATACTCTGACCGCTTCTTTAGCCGGACAAGTTCGGTTAGCTGATTTTCATCGGTGACGGGCATGTCGACGCCCTACAAACATATCAGGGTCGTGAAGTGACCTGCGTCGTTCTAGGCCGACAAAGCCTTACGGCCTTTGGCACGGCGACGGGCCAGGACCTTGCGGCCATTCTTGGTCGACATGCGTGAGCGGAAGCCGTGGCGACGGGCGCGCTTCAAACGACTCGGCTGAAATGTACGTTTCATCGTTAAATACTCTGATCAGGGGCAGTGAAATTCGAAGCCGCGTCGATACAGGAGAGGATACATCCACGTCAAGCATTCTTCTCCGGTCTCATAAGGTGAAGCGCCCCGTAAGATAGATCCGGAATTCTGCACTCCAATTATGAAATACCGGCATCTCCGGGTGTAATCGCGCAGAATTCGCAAAATCCCACAAACCGATCACAGGTCTTTGACCGACGGGTAGCCTGTCGTGACGGGCGTTTTCAAAGCATCGGGTATATATACTTGGCAACGAAAGAGGACATTAGGGACACTCGTCAGATGAGAAACACCATATTCACAGCACTCACAGCGGTTGCATTGCTTGTATCGCCAGCAACGCTTACCGCTTCGGCTGACACCGTAGACACAACGGAGGCAGCCGTGAGCGAGCAAGCCCATGCAGACTGGACAGAAATCCTCGCCAAGTATGTGACCGAAAGCGCAGATGGCGTGAACCGGTTCGACTATGGCGCATTGAAAGCAAGCGCAGCCGATAGCGCCGCACTCAACGCTTACATTGACAGCTTTGCCTCAGCCGACCTGGATGCGTTGTCCCGCGACGAGCAATATGTCCTCTGGGTCAACGCCTACAACGCCGTCACCGTTCAACACATTATCGGCCGCTATCCGCTCCGATCGATCCGGTCCGGCTACATTATAGGCCCCTGGAAGAAGGTCAAAACGAATGTCGGTGGTCGGGAGATCTCACTTAACGACATAGAACATGAAGTTCTTCGGAAAGACTGGCAGGAGCCACGCACCCACTACGCCGTGAACTGCGCCTCATATGGATGCCCCAATCTGAAGGCCTCAGCCTGGGAAGTTGCCACGCTCGAACAAGATCTAACAGAAGCGGCGGCGGCCTATATCAACCATCCGCGCGGCGTAACAGTTCGCGGCGATGGACGCCTGGAAGTCTCCACCATCTACAAATGGTTCAAGGAAGATTTCGGCGGCAACGAAGCCGGCGTGATCGACCACTTGCTTGAATACGCCGAGCAGGACCTCGCCGAGCAAATCAGCGCCAAGCGCGACATCCGCTCATACGATTACGATTGGTCCCTCAACGACACCGAATAACGACTCTTTTCCAACCGACTTTTTTGAAATCCGAAGGACAAAACAATGGCTACGAATGTTGATATTGCAGGTCAAATGGAACCTGAAAAGAAACCCACCACCATGCAACGGGTCACCAAACTCTGGCCGATCGCTCTTATCCTTGGCGGGCTCGGCATCGCCGTCTCCCAGGGCTGGCACAATTACCTGACCGTTGAAGGCATCAGTCAGAACATCGAATGGCTGGACGCCCAGGTCGCCGCCAACTTCACGCTCGTACTCGGTGCCTATATGGTCGTCTACGCAGCCGCTACAGCTTTCATGGTGCCAGCGAGCTTCCTGACCATCGCCGGCGGTGTCCTCTTCGGCCTGGCGTTTGGAACACTCGGCACGGTGATCGGCGCGACACTCGGCGCATCGGTTCTCTTCATCGCAGCCAAGACATCCATTGGTGAATCGCTGCGCTCTATTGTTGGTCCCTTCATCGACAAGATGCAGGCAGGCTTCAACGAGGATGCGCTCTCTTACATGTTCGCCCTGCGCCTGATCCCAGCCTTCCCCTTCGCTGTCGTTAACATTGCACCAGCCATTCTCGGTGCGAAGTACCGCGATTACCTCATCACGACCTTCTTCGGCATTGTCCCCGGCACCCTTGCTTACACCTGGATTGGTGTAGCCGTCGGTGACACAGTCCGCGCCGGCGGTGATGTCGACATCGGTACGCTTGCGGCGAACTTCATCCCTGCCTTCATCGCTCTCGGCGTTGTGGCCCTGATCCCTGTCGCTTACAAAAAGATCTTCAAGAAAGGCGCAGCTGCCTAGGCGGCTTCTGCGAGAAGGAATAGAACAATGACCGCAGCAACGCTTTCCGCAAGAGACATGAGCGCAGAATTATCGCGCGAGGTCTCAGAGAGAATCGACAAAGCCAGTCACAACGTTTCCAACGATGGCAAACGCGAAATCAAAGCGGATGTCGTCATCATCGGTGCCGGATCAGCCGGCCTTTCCACCGCTTACGTCGCAGCAAATCTTGGTCTCAAGACCGTGCTTTTTGAAGGCGCAAAAATGGGCGGTGACTGCTTGAACTATGGCTGTGTCCCCTCCAAAGCGCTGCTCGCTGCGGGCAAAGCAGCTTACGATGCCCGCAACACCGAGAAGTACGGCATCACCGTCGATGCAGAACCGGTGACCAACTGGGACAAAGTCCGCGAACACATCGCTGGCGTGATCGGCTCGATTGCCCCCGTAGACAGCGTAGAACGGTATCAAAGCTTCGGCACAATCGTCGTCAGCGAATACGCGAAATTCGAGGATGCCAAGACCGTCGTCTCCGACAGCGTACGGGTCACCGGACGCCGGATCGTCATCTCCACAGGGTCCACCGCATTCATCCCACCGATCCCCGGTCTGGACAGCGTACCATATCTGACCAACCACTCGATCTTCGAAACCCCAGAGTTTCCAAAAGAGCTGATCGTTCTGGGGGGCGGCCCAATCGGCATTGAAATGGCCCAGGCATTCCAACGTATGGGCTCTAAGGTCACCGTCATCGAGATGGGCCGGGCGCTCGCACGCGCCGATGCCGAGCAGGCTGCCGTGGCGCTTGAAGAGCTCCGCAAGGAAGGCTTGCGCATTCTGGAAGGCCATAAGGCTGTCGAAGTCTCAGGCGAAGCCGGCAATGTTAGCGTTCGTACTGAAACCGCCGATGGCGGTGGTGAGACGATCACGGGCACAGACATTCTCGTCGCCGTCGGACGGCGCACCTTCCTTGATGGTCTCGATGTTGAAAAAGCCAATGTGAAAACGGAACGCGGCAGCGTCGTGACGAAACCAAATATGCGGTCTGTCTCTAACCCCCGCGTCTGGGCACTCGGCGATGCGGCAGGCCAGGCCCAGTTCACCCACTGGGCAAATCATCACGCTGGCATCTTTACCCGCGCAGCGTTCTTTAAGACACCGGGCAACAATGCTGAAGCAACACCGCTACCTGCTGTCACCTATATGCAGCCAGAAATCGCACAACTCGGCATGACCGAAGCAGAAGCTCGCGAACAGTATGGCGACAAGGTCACTGTCGGGAAATTCCCGTTCCACGAAAACGACCGGGCGATTGCCGAACGCAAGACCGTTGGTGAAGTTAAGATCATCTGGATGGGCAAGAAGCTCCTCGGCGCATCGATCCTTGGGGAAGGTGCAGGCGACCTCTTACAGATCGTCTCAGTTGTGATGGCAAACGGCGGCAAGCCGGGCGATCTCATCAAGCACATCTCGCCCTATCCAACCCGTGCAGAAGCTGTAAAGCGGGCTGTATCGGGGTCCGACGCTTTCGCAGGTGCACTTTTCGCACCGAGGACAAAAGGCCTGGTGGGCTTGCTTCAGAAGATACCCTGATTTACTCCCCGACCGGGCATTGTAAATCAGAGGTTCTGCAAGCATGTCGCTGCTCGAACCAAACGGGACTGGTTGGCGAGATAGCTTATCCGTCAAACTGCTGGCACTGACCATCGGTGCCATACTCCTGATTGAACTCATTATATTCGTCCCGTCGGCGGTTAGCCGGCGGGATGCATGGTTGAGTGAACGCAC
This sequence comes from Pseudomonadota bacterium, assembly GCA_039033955.1. Taxonomy (GTDB): domain Bacteria; phylum Pseudomonadota; class Alphaproteobacteria; order Caulobacterales; family Hyphomonadaceae; genus CALLCD01. The sequence continues at coordinate 257,025 of JBCCBQ010000005.1, read as the reverse complement.
TCAGGCGGCCCGTATCGCAGCACTGGCCCTTGAAGCGGCACCAAGTCAGCGCGTGTCCGAAGAACTCGCTCAACAGCTGCTCGACAATGCAGAAGTCGTCACCGTAGCTGAACTCGGTGGCGGCATCAGACAGCTCTTGCTCGCGCCTGACACGCCTGTCTCAACGCCGATGCGGTCCGTAGACCTAACCGCGTCAGGAGATAGCTATCTAAGACGGCTCGGTCACACCGTCGGAACAATCTTCAGCCCCGAAGATTTGACGCTCCGTATTCTCGATGAAAGCAACGAGGAAGGCTTTATCATCGAAGTGCTCGTACCCGAGCGTCCACTTAGGCAGGATCTGAACGGTTTCAGTCATAGAGTGATCCTGCTCTCGCTCCTTATTGCCATTTTCGCGGGCAGCCTCGTCTACCTTGTTCTTCTAAGCCTTGTGGTCGACCCGATGCGCTCTGTCACAGAATCGATCCTGCGCTTCAGTCGAGATCCAAGCAAGATCAGTCCACCAAAAGACCGATCGAGCCGCCGCGATGAAATCGGTCTCGCGCAGAACGCGCTATCGGACATGGAGCAGGTCGTGTCCGACGCCTTCCGGGAGCGTCAACGCCTCGCACGCCTTGGTCAGGCCGTCGCCAAGATCAACCACGATCTCAGAAACTCGCTGGCAGCAGCCCAACTCGTATCTGACAGCCTCTCAATGTCCGACGATCCGCGCGTGAAGAAAGCAGCGCCGCGCCTCGAACGCGCTCTGGAACGCGCGATCAACCTGACCCAGAATACGCTGCAATATGGCAAGGCCGAAACACCCAAACCGATCTTCCGAACGATCAATCTTCACGATGCAGTCGAAGAAGCAGCCGCCGAAGCGCTCGCAGGTCGTGATTCACTCGCTTGGGAAAACAAGGTCCCACTAAACGACACAGCGGAGGTCGATCCAGACCACATTCACCGCATCGTCTCGAACCTCCTTCGCAATGCCGGTCAGGCCACCCTTGAAGCGAGGCCCGAAGGTGGATGCGTTTGTGTCGAGCGATGTTCCGAAGGGTTGCGTTTGATCGATAACGGCCCCGGCCTCCCCCGCAAGGCGCGGGAGAACCTCTTCAAGGCCTTCTCGGGCAGTGTGGCTGAAGGCGGCACAGGACTCGGCCTCACCATCGCGCGAGACCTTGCCCGCGTGATGGGCGGCGACGTTAAACTTGAAGAGACAGGCCCCGACGGAACAACCTTTCTGATTGCCCTACCGTCGTGAGCTTGCGCTAAAATTCAAAACCCAAACGCTGCTCCGGCGAACTTACCTACTCAACGCTGAGAGCGATCCCCTCACGGCGAGGATCGGCACCACCTTCGAGCCCATCGTCACGCACCACAATGACATGCAACCCAGAATTCTCGCCGCGCCGCTCACGCACCTCATAGCCACGCTCCTTGAGCATGTCAGCGATTGCCTGTCCGTCACCTCTGTCAACTTCGACATTCACAGGCTGGCCACGCGCAATAATATTGGGGAAGTCGGCAGCTTCCTGTGCAGTCATGCCCCAGTCGAGAACACCGACCAACGTCTTCGCCACATAAGCAACAATCGAATTGCCACCCGGCGACCCGGTCACCATGAAGAGGTCCCCGGCTTCATCGAACACGATCGTAGGAGACATGGACGAGCGAGGTCGCTTCCGCGGGGCCGGCGCATTTGCGAGCGGTTTACCATTAAGTTCGGCCTCTCGCGCGAAATCCGTAAGCTCATTGTTCAGAAGAAATCCAGCCGCCCAACGGGATGAACCAAAGGCTGCTTCGACAGTAGCCGTCATCGATACGGCATTCCCGTCTTGATCCACGATGGATATATGTGTCGTACCCGGAGCATCCTCGGTTGTATCGCGGCCCCAGCGGTCAATAATGGACCCACGACCCAGAACCTCCCCCGGGTCACCCGGCTGTGGTGTCGCACCCGGAGCGACACCCTGGTTCGCCCGCTCGTCGAGATACATTGGATTGATCAGATCTTCGCTTGGCACGGCGACAAAGTCCGCATCGGCTACGTAGTGATCACGGTCGGCGTAGGCGAGACGCTGAGCCTCAACAAACGTCACAACGCGCTCGTCTGATTCAACCTCCCCCTCCGGCAGTAGCCTGTCATAAAGCCCCATGATCATATTCTCAGCGACCCCGCCCGAAGACGGTGGAGGTGCCGAACAGACGCGGTAAGATCGAAACGCCCCGCATAGTGCCGGCCTCTGTTTCACTTGATAGGCTTCAAGATCGGCCAGCGTCATCGATCCGCCATCAGGCGCAGCCGTCGCAGCCTCGACAATCGCTTCCGCAATCGCACCGCTATAGAAAGCACTCGGCCCCTCCTCAGCGATCGCACGCAGTGTTGCGGCATATTCGGGATTATCTCTGACAGCACCTTCAGCCAACGGTTCACCATCTGGATAGAAATATGCCGCTGTTGCAGGATTATCATCGAGCCGAACAGCACCCCGAAGGCGCTCATTGGCGAGCAATGAAGCCAGTCTTGGCGACACGACGAACCCTTCATCGGCAAGACGCGTCCCTTCAGCGAATAGGCTCGACCACTCAGCTGTCCCAAAAGCGTCATGAGCCGCCTTGTAGAGCGCAACCTGACCGGGCACACCGGCCGCCCGCCCGGACTGCCAGGCGTCGAGAAATCCCATCACCTCGCCATCTTTCATGAACAGATCAGGACCAGCTCCAGCAGGAGCCGTCTCCCGGCCATCGAACACCGTGAGCTCACCGCTCTCGCGCTCATAGACGACCATAAAGGCCCCACCACCAAGACCTGAGCTTTGCGGCTCAACGAGCCCCAGAACCGAGTGAACCGCAATCGCAGCATCCACAGCATGTCCACCACTTCGTAGCACCTGAAGCCCAGCCTCGACGGCCCTCGGATCCGCAGCAGCTACCATGCCGCCTTTGGTCCACGCGGCGGACTCCTCGACAGAATTTGTCACCGTTTCCGATGAGGGGGGAGCGTCCTGCGCCGTGCACGCAGCGACCACGGCAGCAATAAACAGGTATCCAGGAACGCGCATTCATCAACCTCCGGCTTGGCTCACACTTCGCGGCACCATAAGAAGGTGCGCACGGAAGCGAAAGGCTTGAATTCATGGCGAAACCGGGCGCACGCAATCTCATCACCGACGTAAGCGGCATCAAGGTCGGGAACGCTATCGACGAAACGGTAAAAACCGGCACGACCGTCATAGCCACCGACGAACCAGCTGTCGCAGCTGTTGCGGTTGCAGGAGGTGGCCCAGGCACCCGCGAAACAGACCTCCTCCGTGCAGGCACGCTCGTCGATGCCGTCGATGCGATTTGTCTCTCCGGTGGCAGTGCATTTGGACTAGCCGCAGCTGACGGAGTCGCTGCTGGTCTCAAAACAGCTGGCCGAGGGTTCGGTCTCATGGATGTTCCAGGTGTCCCAAAAACACCGATTGTTCCAGCGGCGATCCTGTACGATCTCGCAAATGGGGGGGACAAGGAATGGGCCGGCCCATCACCCTACCCGCGACTAGGTCGCACCGCCTTCGACACCGCTTCATCAGAGTTCCCGCTCGGGCTCGTGGGGGCGGGCTTCGGAGCCATGGCCGGTCAACATACTGGAGGCGTCGGATCGGCGAGCATTGTCACCGATGACGGGATGACAGTTGGAGCACTGGCAGCAGTTAACTGCTTCGGCTCTGTCTACATGCCCGGAACGGATTGCTTCTGGGCATGGCCCTTCGAAATTGATGGCGAGTTTGGCGGTGTACGCCCGCCTGCAAACTACGCTGCGGATCCGGATAATTGGGGGTCAGCAAAAGTGAACCCCGGTCTCGGCCAAAACACGACGATTGCCTGTATAGCCACAGACGTCGCTCTTACACCCAGCGATGCCGAACGCGTCGCCCAGATGGCACTGTCCGGGTTCTCTCGCGCGATCAGGCCGGTCTTCGCACCCTTCGACGGAGATACGGTGTTTGTTCTGTCGACTGGACACACCCAACTGCAAGACCCGAAGCCACTCAACCTGGCGCGTATTGGAGAACTTGCCGCCGCCACGCTAGCGCGTGCGATCGCCCGCGGCGTTTACGCGTCATCGGAGACAAAACCGGACTCGACAACGCTTACAAGTTGAGCCCATAATACACCTGCGAGTGGAGTGGCGGGAATATTAATTCCGCCGGAGAGAGATTGAGGGATGTCTGCCGAGCTTGAACATAAGCTCTATCTGGAAATACGGCCCGAGGACGAAAACGCTTATAAGGAGGCGGTTCGGCGGGGCAGTATCGCTGAACTCAAAGCTGTATTGCTTGCCGCAGCGGGCCCAGAGCAACAGGACCTTCTTGAGAAACTCTTGCCACCGGATCTGATCGAAGCAGACAACGATACCATCTAGTTTAAGCTGTAGATCTCCAAACGATCGCTAGTGATGTATTGAAACGTGGGTACGAATGATCTCACATGCCTATCGCTAAGAGCGATATTGGCGGTCCGAGGAGGATTCGAACCCCCGACCCCTTGATTCGTAGTCAAGTACTCTATCCAGCTGAGCTATCGGACCGCGTTAGTGAGCGGCGACACATAGCGCTGTGCCGGACGTGTTGCAAGGCGTGTTCTTCGGCACGGCTTTTCTATGTCATTCTGAGCTGCAAATTCCACCGTTTGAAAGCGCCAATCCGGTATGCTTCAAATGGTCAAAATCTTTGCCGGATACCGCCGTAAGAGACGAAGACAGCTATCGGAAAGTCAGATACTCCACCAAACTGGGGCAACCCGAACCAATTGCCGCACCTAAGCTCCAGCTGCAGGAAATCTCGAGCACAAAACAAGGGTTTGTCGCGCCTAGAACGGTGAGCTCACAAAGTTGATCTCATCCGGACACAAAGAACCAGTATAGATGACTGTTATCATTGATTTTTATTGCGATCAAAGCTTTCAATCCGGACGCTTCCGGACATAACGGCCCCAGATCCGGACTGTTTTGTCGCAGTCTATCCACCCCGCTATCCCCGCAAAATGCAGCCTGGATAGGCCACAACGACCGAAATAACCTTGTACCGGAAAGGTCGCTTAAAGGGTTTTCCGGTGATATATTTCCAAAGTTGACAGCGAGTTGACGGTCGCGTCGAAGGCACAGACTGAAATAGTCTTTGAATCTGAACGTATTTCGCATAAATACGTGGACGCGGAAGACAGCAAGCACCTGCGCACTCCGACAGGGGAGCGCACACACCAAAATGGCAATGCGGGACCAAATCCCAGACCGGGAGTAGTCACCCAATCTGCCGCCGCGGTGGGCCAATCATTGGCCATATATGTCAGCTGCAAGAGCTTTGCCGCCATGGACAGCCATGGCGAGATAGGAAAGGTCGGAACGAAGTTGGAAAGCATGAGGCAAGATCTCCTCTACGATCCAATGCGGGAGCACAGCTCTTGCGGGGTGGGATTCCTCACTCGTAAAGACAGTGTGCAATCCCATGACGTCCTAAAGAAAGCGCACGAGGCCCTTTGCGCGGTGCCACACCGGGGCGGCATGTCGTCCGCGGGCGTTGGCGACGGTGCCGGTATCTCGATCGACATATCGGTAAAGTTCTTCTCCAAGCTCGCCGGAAAGCAGCTAGAGAGAGGCGCATTCGGCGTCGGTAACTTCTTCCTGCCCGAAGATGAGGCTCGCCGCGACGAAGCAATAGCGCTGATCGAATCCTGCTTTGCAGATGCTAAGATGCGTGTGCTGTTGCGCCGCGAGGTCCCCGTTGATCTAGGCGCGATTGAACCGCGCGGCGTCAAACTCCAACTTCCCATCATGCAATGGGTGTTCGAACGGGCAAGCAATCCGAAAGCAGGCCTTCGCTTCGACAAATCAATTTACAAGCTGCTGCTGGCTATTGAAGCAAAGGCTTATCCGAACCCAGACATGGATGGGCTCTACCCCCTCTCCATGTCGGCCCATATGCAGGTGCTGAAAGGGCGACTGAATTCTTGGGAGATCATTCCTTACTACAAGGATCTGAACGATCCGGAACACGCGATACATACGGTCTATTTCCACACCAGATTCTCAACCAATACCGATCCGCATCCATCGATGGCTCAGCCCTTCCGGCTGATGGCCCATAATGGTGAGCTGAATACCGACAAGAAGAACCGCTTGTCCGAGGCAGCCGTCGCCCTCGCCCGCAACAATGCGATCATTCGGCCCAAAGGTCAGTCCGATAGCTGCCGGCTCGACCAGACACTGAACGCACGCGTCTTCCAGGACGATCTCGACCTCGTTACGGCAGTCGTCTCGATGATGCCGCCCGCCTGGGAAAACGACCACACCCTATCACCTTCCGTTCGGGCCATGCTCGAATACTTCTCTCTATATGAAGAAAAGAATGACGGCCCGGCAGCGCTGATCTTCGGTAACGGCCACATTGTGGGGGCTCGTCTGGATCGCCTCGGGCTCCGTCCATTACGGTCCGTTGAAACGGAAGAGTATCTAGCGGTGACCTCTGAAGCCGGACAGATCGCGTTCCCACCTGAAACAGTTCTCCGCCGTGGCCGCATCGAGTCCGGCGGTATGCTCTTCTACGACCACAAGAAGAAGCGCGCCTATAACACCGAACAGGCGCTCGAAATGCTTGCCAAGCGCGCTGACTATCCGGCCCGTCTGGATGAAGCCCGCGTACATATCAGCGATCTCGGCGATGCGGGCGACCAAGACGTCGTTCACCATCCAACAGAATACAAGGGCGATCTAAGCGTCCCAGCCATGTACGTCGCTTACAATCACAATCAGGAAAGCTTCAAATTCTTGATGGATCCCATGCTCGCAAGCGGCAGCGAGAAAGTCTCCGCCATGGGGTATGGCAACGCGATTAACGCCCTGTCGGACAATGAAGGTGGCGTCGCCAAATATTTCAGTCAGCGCTTCGCCCAGGTCACCAACCCGCCGCTTGATTCCATTCGCGAAGCAGACGGGATGACCCTACGCGTTGCTCTCGGCGAGAAACCACATCAGGGCTTTACCGGCTCAAAGCAGATTGTCGTCGACTCCCCCATTCTTCGCATGGCGGACATGCTGAAGATCAAGAGCCAAAGCGACACGCCTTGGGCGGCATTCGACGCGCTCTATCAACCCGTGTTTGACAATCCACAAAGCAATGAGACGGCGCTCGTCAGCGCGATCGATGCAGTCGCCAATGAGATCGTTGAGTTCGCGCGAAACTCCGGTGGTATCGCCATCGTCACGGATCGTCATGTCAGCCGGGAGAACGCCGCGATCCCAATGACAATTGTCGTCTCCGCGATCAATCAGCGTCTCATCGAAGAAGGCCTTCGCCTCAAGGTTTCGCTCATCGTGGAAAGCGGTCAGATCAGCTCATCGCACCACATCGCCTGCGCACTTGGATTCGGCGCGAGCGCCATTTACCCACTGGCCGTGCGTATGCGAGCCGAGGGAAAATTCGGCGACGACGCGCCCGCCGCGTTCAAAAAGTTCAAGAAAGCTGCCGAAAAGTCACTTATGAAGACCATGGGCAAAGTCGGCCTCTGCACGGTGGAAAGTTATTCCGGCGGCGAGTTTTTCGAGCCGAACTTCCTCGACACGAACGACCCGGTCTTCGCGAAATATCTACCCAACATGAAATCCCCGGTCGGAGGCGTACAATTCTCAACCATCGCCCAGTCCGTCGCCGACTGGCATGAGCGTGCGCTGACCGTCGAGCAGGAAGCCGATATCCCGATGCTGGGCCTGTTCAAGGAGCGAGCCGAAGGTGCCGGGCATTCCTACGGCGTGACGGCCGTTCGCGGCTTTGTTGATCTCACCGAAGAGAAGGTGAGCTTCGCACCTGAGCAAGAAGAGATAGAAGATTTCCGTCTTCTCACGCTTGGTCAGATGGAAGACGCGTTCGGAGCCGATGGGTCAGCGTTCCAGCGGACAAGTTTCGACCAGCTCACTCCAGACCAAATCGACCGTTTCGAGATCACAGAGGGCTACCGCGCCTTTTCGCGCATGATGGCCGAGGAACGCAACCGTCGCCCCGCCGCCTTGCGCGATGTATTGCATTTTCCTGCCGACATCACCTTCCTGACCAGCCCCGAAGATATCAAGCGCGAAATGATGCTCTTCAACCGTGCAGGCAACAGAGACTTCACAATCCGTGGGCTGATCGTCGAAACGCTCGAATCAAGCACTTACCGGATCTCGTTGACGGGCCCGAAAGCATCCGACATCAGCCGCCTTGATGCACTCCGCCAGACACTTGTTGAACGCTTCGGAGATGATGTTCAGAACCATTGGATCGAAGGCGGTGCGCTTCACGTAGAAGCGACCGGATGGGCCGAAGATTATCTCAGCCGCATTCGCAAAGCACCGGAACCTATCGCATTGGAAGAGGTGCAACCCGCTTCCGAAATCACCGGTCGCCTCGCGTCCGGTGCCATGTCCCACGGCGCCCTAGTAGCGCCAGCTCACGAAGCCGTCGCCCATGGCACCAATATGGCCGGCGGCCTGTCGAACTCGGGCGAAGGCGGCGAACACCACTCCCGTTACGGCACGATCCGCGCGAGCCGGATCAAACAGTTTGCCTCCGGACGATTTGGTGTCTGGGCAGGCTACCTTGCCGACGCAAACCTCGAAGAGATCGAAATCAAGATTGGCCAGGGCGCGAAGCCCGGCGAAGGCGGACAACTGCCTGCCCCAAAAGTCACAGTGGCCATAGCGGCTGCTCGCGGCGGCACACCCGGCGTGGAACTGATCAGCCCCCCACCCCACCACGACACCTATTCCATCGAAGACCTCGGACAGCTCATCCACGATGCAAAGGCGGTCCGCGTCCGCGTCGTCGTCAAGCTCGTCAGCTCCGAAGGCATTGGCACGATTGCCGTCGGCGTTGCGAAAGCCGGCGCGGATGTCATCAACGTCGCAGGCGGAACCGGCGGCACAGGCGCAGCATCAGTCACGTCCCTAAAGTATACTGGCCGCGCAGCTGAGCTTGGCATCGCCGAGGTCCATCAGGCGCTCTGCATGAACGGTATCCGCCAGAAGGTTGTTCTGCGCTGCTCCGGAGCCATGCAAACCGGGTCCGACGTGGTGAAAGCGGCCCTCCTCGGCGGTGACAGCTTTGAGTTCGGCACGACGGCACTGATGATGCTGAAGTGCGTTATGGCGAAAAACTGCAACGTCAAATGCCCGGCGGGCCTTACGACAAACGCAGAGCTGTTTGACGGCGACCCAAGAGCCCTCGCTCAGTATTTGCTCAACCTATCCCACGAAGTTCGGGAAATTCTCGGCTCGATCGGCATGCGGTCGCTTGAAGACGCGCGCGGCCGTGCAGATCTTCTGCACCTCCTCGACCATCCATCATCCGTAGGCCAACTAAATTTGCGCGGCATGCTAGTTCAGGTGCCAGACATTAAGGTCGCAAACCCCACCTATCTAGAGCGCGATTACGCCGTCGATGAAAAACTGATCAAGAATGTTCGCGATAGGCTGATCAATCGCAAACAGAACCAAACAAAACTTGGTAAGGGCATCGTCCTCAACAATCGCAACAAATCGGTCGGCGGACAGCTTTCAGTCGATATTGAACGGATGCTCAATTACGAGCTCGAAGACGTGTCCGACTATCCAGCAATCCTGGAAGACGATAGAGGGCGGCGCTATCTCGGCCCCCGTTCGGTTTGTGTGCAGACGGTGGGTTCCGCCGGCCAAAGCTATGGCGCATTCTGTAATGACGGCATGCTCATGGAACATTCCGGCACATGCAATGATGGCGTTGGCAAAGGTGCTTGCGGTGGTGAAATCATCGTGCGTTCCCCGGCTGGCGGCAGTGCGGCCTCAGGTGAAAACGTACTGATCGGGAACTTTGCATTATTCGGAGCCACGGGCGGGCGCACCTTCATTCAGGGACAGGCGGGCGATCGGTTCGCCGTCCGCAATTCAGGCGCCGTCGCCGTTGTCGAAGGCGTCGGCGACTTCTGCTGCGAGTATATGACCAATGGCGCGGTCCTGAACATTGGCGACCTCTCAAAAGGATTCGGTAACGGCATGTCAGGCGGTTTCGCATACCAGTACGATCCGGAAAACAAATTCGATGGCTTCGTCAGCCATGACTCTGTTCTCGTCCACACGCTTGGCGATGATCATCCGCAGGCAGACATTCACCGCACAATGGTGCGCCAGATGCTCGAATGGCATGTCGAAGCGACCGGGTCCTCTCGGGCCCAAGCCCTTCTCGATAACTTCGACGCGGAAATGCAGCACATCCGCTGGGTGATGCCGCGCGCGCTTCTTCAATATCAGGACGCAGATGCCATCCTCGCCAAAAAATCGCGCAAGGAGCTGATGGAAGAGCTGGCGACGGCCCTCTCAGCCCACCAGATTTCACGGCTCAAGGAATCCTGGAAAGATGACGCGCCCGTACTCGGCGGTGACGTGCCAGACCAGGATGGATCAGATCCCGATAGTATGTTCCGCCTGATCAACACCTGGACGGTTCTCGAAACGGCTCAGGCCATCGCCCGCAAACGCATTGGCCGGACGGATGAAGACCCTCGCAACATCAAAGCCGTTCGCAATCTTGTCCTGACAGAGGATTTCTCATTGATGAGCGATCTCGCAAAACATGCGCGCGCTGCTGTTTCCGATTATCAAGACGCTGACCTCGCAGCCCTTGTTGCCAATAAGCGGATCGAGGACTTCAAACGCGCTCTATCCTTAAGAGACGCCCGCTCGATGGACAGTATCGCGACCTATGGATGGATCCTGCACCAAAGCGAGAAGAACCGCGAACAGCTTGGCCGCATACCAAGCTTCGAAGAACTCTTCGCCAAAAACGCCATGACGGATATGGCCGCCCGGATCGCGGCAGAGTAACCAGCCATGACTTCGATGAAAGCGCCCTTTATCCCCGACGAAGCTCCCTTTTCTGGCGATCAGCGTGTCTGGCTCTCAGGCTTCCTCGCTGGCGTTCGCTCGCAAGCAGCACTGACGAAATCGACCGCCGGCCAAAAGGCAGCGATCCCAGTCGACATCCTCTACGGCACGCAAACAGGTAATGCCGAAAGCGTTGCCAATGATGTCGCCGAGCTCGCCAAAGCCAATGGGATGGATCCGCGAGTAAATGAGCTGAACGACATTGAGATGGACCACCTGGCGGAGATGAAGAACGTTTTCGTCGCTATATCCACCTATGGCGAAGGCGAAATGCCGGACAATGCCGACATCTTCTGGGAGGCGCTTTCCGCGAGCACAGCTCCGCGTCTTGAAAGCATGAATTTCACTATTCTGGCATTGGGCGACACAAGCTACGATCAATTCTGCCAGGCTGGAAAACTCCTCGACATGCGATTTGAACAACTGGGTGCCACTCGGCTGTCAAACCGCGTCGACTGCGATGTTGATTATGAAGATGACGCCGAAACCTGGATGGCGGAAGCAGTTCCGCTCGTCCAGTTGGAAGAAGGCGAAGTCGCCACTCCAGCCGCACCAGTTCAGATCGCTAAAAAATCCGGTTGGAACAGAAAGAACCCCTACCCATCCAAAGTCGTCGAAAACCGCCTTCTCTCTGGTCCGAAATCAGCCAAGGAGATTCGTCACTTTGCATTCGACTTGGGCGACAGTGGTATGGACTACGCGGCCGGCGACGCGCTCGGCGTCATGCCGACGAATAATGTCGCACTGGTTCAGGCCTTCCTCGACCGTTTAGGGGCAAAAGCCGATACCAAAATACCAGATCAGGACACCTCCCTCGGCGACCTCCTCACCCACAGGTTGGAGATCCGCACACCACCGCGCAGCTTGCTCGCCGAGGTCGAAAAGCGCGCAGGCCACGAAGAGCTTAGCCACGTACTCGGCAATGGGGACAAGGAAGCGCTCGAAGCATTCCTTTGGGGTCGGGACACGCTCGATATTCTGAACCTCAATCCGGATCTGAAGATTGATCCCGCCGATCTTGTGAGCTGGCTGAAACCGCTACAGCATCGCGCCTATTCAATCTCGTCGAGTCCCAAAGCTCATGATGGTGAAGTCCACTTGACGGTGGCCGCAGTTCGTTGGACCACAGACAATCGAAATTATGGCGGCGTCGCCTCGACCTTCCTCTCCGACCTTTGCGACGAAGGCACGAAGACCCCCATCTTCATGTCACCGAACAAGTCATTCCGTATACCAACAAATAATGACGCGCCAATGATCATGGTGGGACCGGGCACGGGCATCGCACCCTTCCGCGCCTTCCTTGAGGAACGACGGGAAATTGGAGCGGGCGGCAAGAACTGGCTCTTCTTTGGCGACCAGCACCGCGAGAGCGATTTCATCTACGAGGACGAAATCGGCAAGATGTCCCGCAATGGCGTCCTGAAACGCCTCGATCTCGCTTTCTCCCGAGATCAGGCAGAGAAGATCTACGTTCAGGACCGGATGCGCGAGAACGGAAAGGCCCTCTTCGCCTGGCTGGAGGAAGGTGGCTATTTCTACGTTTGTGGTGACGCCACGCGTATGGCCAAGGATGTCGACACAGCTCTGTCTGACATCATTGCAAAGGAAGGCAGCATGTCTAGCGAACGAGCAGCTGAGTATATCAGCCAACTCAAGCGCGAGAAGCGATACCTTCGAGACGTCTACTAAGCCCGGCGATCGCTCCGACCGGAAACCATCCACATCCGCGCAGACAGCTCCAGCAGAGCCCTTTCATTTTTCCGCTTGATGTCTCCCATATTTATGGCAAGGGTTCGAAAGTGAACAGGTATTTGCGAATATGAAAACGCGAAGTCCGGTGGGAGGAGCAAGTTGGTCGAAGACGGACAATTCATCACACTTACAGCGGGAAACACATGCCTCGTGTTGGATTGCGAAAACGGCAGTCGCCCAAATATTCTCTATTGGGGACCGCGCCTTAACGACATCGATGCGGCGACTCTGAAACGCATGACAACCCGCCAGCACGCCCATGGCGGTGCCGATGCAGAACTTGCAAGTTCACTCCTGAACGAAACGGGCTCGGGGCTTGCCGGTCTTTCGGGCTTCTCGGCCCATCGCTCCGGCACGGGCTGGGCAAACCTCTTCGCTGTGCGCAGCGTCGAGCGGGAAAGTGATCACCGGGTCAAAATCATCTGCCACGATGCGACCACCAATGTATGGGCGATGCACTTCATCGGCTTCAATCCCGACAGCAATGTCATGACCTGCCAGACCCAGATCGTGAATGATGGCGAGGACGATCTCTCCCTCGACTGGTGCGCATCCGCCAGCCTACCCCTCGATCCCCGAGCGACGCGACTGTTCGGATTCACAGGGAGATGGGCGAATGAATTCCAGATAGAGGAAATTCCGCCTTTCCTCGGCAGCTATGTTCGCGAAAACAAGAGCGGAAGGACAAGCCACGACAACTTCCCCGCCCTCCTCGCAGCCCCACCGGGCACCACCGAGCAATTCGGCCCCTGCTTCGGCTTTCACCTCGGCTGGAGCGGCAACAACCGACTGCGTATTGATCGCCTGAGCGATGGCCGCGCCTTCGTGCAGCTTGGGGAGTATTTCTATCCCGGCGAGATGGTTTTGAAACCTGGGGAGGTCTATCGTACGCCTAGGCTTTATGCCGCATTCACCAGTCGTGGCTTCAGCGCACTTTCGCGCAAATTCCACCAGCACCTTCGAAACCGCGTGATGGACGGGCGAATACATGGGAAGCCAAGGCCAATCCATTACAACACATGGGAAGCGGTCTACTTTGACCATGATCAGGAGACCCTTTTCGCCTTAGCCGAAAAAGCTGCCGACATTGGCGCGGAGCGCTTCGTGCTCGACGATGGCTGGTTCTCCAGCCGACGAAACGACAAAGCGGGACTTGGTGATTGGTGGCCATCGAAAGACATCTACCCTGACGGTCTTCGCCCTTTGGCAAACCATGTGGTCGACCTTGGCATGGAGTTTGGACTTTGGTTCGAACCTGAGATGGTCAATCCGGATTCCGAACTCTATCGAACCCATCCCGATTGGATTCTCCACGCAGAGGGCGTCGAGCAAGTGCCCTTCCGCAGCCAGTATGTGCTCGACCTCACCCGGCCCGAGGTCACCGATTATCTCTTCCAGCAGATGCACAAGACCCTATCGGACCATCCGATTAGCTACATCAAATGGGACATGAACCGAGACATCCACCATCCGGGCAGCTATGGAAAACCCGCCATCTACCGCCAGACCCGTGCCGTGTACGAGCTGATGGAGCGGGTCAGAACCGCCCATCCCGAAATTGAGATCGAGAGCTGTGCATCGGGCGGCGCGCGTGCCGACTATGGCGTCCTCCGGCGCACCGACAGAATATGGACATCCGACACCAATGACGCCCTTGATCGGCAGAAGATCCAACGCGGCGCATCGCACTTCTTTCCCCTTGAGATCATGGGCGCGCACGTTGGACCAGCCACTTGCCATATAACGGGTCGGCGCCTGCGGATGGAGCTGCGCGTCGCAACAGCAATGTTTGGCCATATGGGGATGGAACTCGATCTGAGAGAAGAGACGGAGGAGGATCTTGAGACGCTGAAAGCCGGCATTGCGCTGCACAAGCAACACCGTGCCCTATTGCACAGTGGCAACTATCATCGCCTCGACACACCGGAACACATCAACGCTGTCGGCGTCGTCGCTGAGGACATGTCCGAAGCACTTTTCTCCTGGTGCAATCTCTCAAGTCACCGGGAAACCCTGCCCGGTAGGATCTTCTTTTCAGGTTTGGATCGGGACCAGTCTTATAGAGTCCGGATCATCTGGCCCGCGTCGGTTCGGTCACGCTCGACCCCATCGGTGGTCGAAGCCCTGGACCTTGCCGGAGACGGCAGCATCCTTGCCGGCGACGCACTGATGCAGATGGGCATTCAAGTACCGCTCCTCTATCCGGAAACCTGCCTGATTTGGCATTTGGAGGCACAAGAGCAACAATAGAACAGGCTTTGGGAGATAGATATGAAAGACGCCGATGGGTTGAACGAACGCCAAAAATCCATTCTGGATCTCGTAGAACAGAATGGTTTCGTGGCGACCGATGAGCTGCGCCAGGAATTCGACGTCACACCCCAAACCATTCGCCGCGATATCAATCTCTTGTGCGACCGTCGGCTGTTAAAGCGTTTCCATGGCGGTGCAGGCATCGCCAACAACACCCAGAACGATCCTTATCCAGATAGAAAGACGACAAGCCTCCCGGCCAAACAGATTATTGCACGCATGGCTGCCGCCCATATTCCTGACGGTGCGTCGGTGTTCCTCAATATCGGAACGACGGCCGAAGCGCTGGCCATGGAACTGCAGGACAAGAAGAACCTGCGCATCGTCACCAACAACATCAATATTGCCAACATTCTCAGACAGAATGAGACATTCGACGTTATGATCGCAGGTGGCTTGGTCCGACAATCAGATGGCGGGATTGTCGGAGAAGCAACAACGGACTTCATCAAACAGTTCCGGCTGGACATCGGCGTCCTTGGTGTCAGTGGCATTGAAGAAGACGGCGCGCTCGTCGATTTCGACTATCAGGAGATCCGGAGCGCTCAAGCGATTATCCGAAACTCAAAGCTTGTCTTCCTACTCGCAGACGCATCCAAATTCGGTCGCCGCGCCATGATCCGCATGGGCACCTATGCCGACATCGACCATATTTTTACCGACAGTCCGCCACCCCCGGAATTTCTCAATGCCATCGATACATCGGAGATCATCCTGCACGTTCCGAACACGTCCGACCAAGGCTAAGGATGTACCAATCGCGCTAGGAAATTTTCGAAAACGAAAATACAGACGAAAAATGTTCTGTTGTGAAAATACCACAATGCCGATAAAACGAAGAACTCACCCTAAAAGTATATGATTTTCGAAAACCCAGACTGTGGTTTTTCGTTTGCGATCATGCTGTCATTCAACTCGAAACTGGCGGCAGGACGATTTTGTTCCGCTCCGCAGTTTGTTTGGAATACGGGCGATCCGGCGAATGTACGACTTATTGGTCATAGGCGGGGGCATAAATGGGGCAGGCATCGCGCGCGATGCTGCCGGACGCGGACTGAAGGTTCTTCTTTGCGAAAAGGACGACCTAGCCTCCCACACATCGTCGGCCAGCACCAAGCTGATCCATGGCGGTCTTCGATATCTCGAGTATTACGACTTCGCCCTCGTGCGCAAAGCACTCATAGAACGCGAAGTCCTTCTTGCATCGGCACCACACATCATTTGGCCGATGCGCTTTGTCCTGCCACAAAATCCAAAAGTGCGGTCCCCCCTGCTCGTTCGGATCGGCCTATTTCTCTATGATCATTTGGGTGGTCGAAAAATCCTACCGGCGACCAAGATCCTGAAACGCCGCAATAGTGATCGCCTTGATCCACTAGTCTCAAAGTTCTCCAAAGCCTTCGAGTATTCCGACTGCTGGGTCGATGATGCCCGGCTTGTCGTGTTGAACGCCGTCGACGCAGCAGAGCGCGGTGCGACCATCATGACGCGGACTGAGTGCACCGGACTGGAAATAGAAGACGGAGCCTGGTCGGCATCTCTCACCATTGACGGCCATGCAAAAATGGACGTGCAAGCCCGCGCCGTTGTGAACGCAGCCGGCCCCTGGGTCGACCGAGTAGCCGGCCTGGCGAGCCAGCTCTCAAACAGCGAGCATGTTCGGCTCGTAAAGGGAAGCCATATTATCACCAAGGCTCTCTTCCCCGGCGAACAAGCGTATTTCTTCCAGAACGAAGACGGCCGGATCATATTTGCGATCCCCTACGAGAACGGAGCCTTTACCCTGATTGGAACAACCGACGAGGCCTTCCAATCGGACCCTCAAAACGTTGAGATTTCGAAAGAAGAGATCGACTATCTTTGCGATAGCGCAAACGCGTATTTCCATCAGAATATATCACCCGAAGATGTCGTCGCCACCTATTCCGGCGTCCGACCCCTCTACGACGACAAAGCCAGCGACGCCTCTGCCGTTACCCGCGATTATGTCCTGTCCACAAGCAAGGACCGCGGCGCACCTATAGTGTCCGTATACGGGGGAAAAATAACAACTTATCGCAAGCTCGCCGAAGACGTAATGAGCGAACTTGGCGACGTTTTCGATAATCTCGGAGAAAAGTGGACGAAGATGTACCCGCTTCCCGGCGGCGCAATACTCGATGCAGATTTCGACGCCTTCGCTGACATTCAAGCGGAAACACTGTCCTGGATGGAAAGCGAATTACGTCACCGTTTGCTTCGCCAATACGGCACACGAATTTACGATCTGCTTAGTGATGCAAAGGCCACAAGAGACCTTGGCCACCATTATGGCGGCGGGCTGTACCAGGCCGAAGTCGATTACCTCATAAACAACGAGTTTGCACGGACTGCAGACGACATCCTCTTTAGACGAACGAAATTGTATCTTCACATGACCGAGGCGGAGAAAGCCGGACTAAAAGAAAAACTAGAGCTAGAGGCAGTCGCATGATGCTGGCGGAATCATCAATCCGATTGCCGCACGCAATCCACCTTTACCGATCGACGTTACTTTAAGACCACGGAGAGTTCACTTGTGGCCGATCCACTTCAGCTTGCGATCTTTCTGGGGATCACCGCCCTCATCGGATTCGTCACTTATCTCCATTGCCGCTCAGTGGATTCAGGCGACAAATCTTCCGAGCGCGACTACTTTCTCGCAAGTGGTGGCCTCTCCTGGTATTTCGTCGCGGGATCCATCACGCTGACAAATCTGTCCACCGAGCAGCTCGTCGGTATGAATGGGAACCAAATGTTGCTTTTGGCCTGGTGGGAACTTGCCGCCGTAGCCGGGCTTTTCATTCTCGCGTTCGTGTTTCTTCCGATCTACTACCGCAACAATTGCACAACGACGACCGAGCTTCTCCAGCGCAAATACGGTGACAAGAACATCAGAGCACTGATCTCGGTCCTCTTCCTGTTCGGCAATATCTTCATGTTTCTTCCGGCGGCCATTTATTCCGGAGCCCTCTTCATGAAATCAATGATGGGCATTGATCTGCCAATCCTCCTAATCGCGACAGCCTTCGCCATTGTCGGCGCACTCTACGCCATCCTTGGCGGGCTCCGCGCCGTCGCCATATCCGACACCTATAGCGGCGTCCTCATTCTCACCCTCGCCCTCTTCGTGGTTTATCTCGCGCTCAAAGCAATAAACTTTGATCTGACAGGCATTCCGCCAGAGCGCCTGACATTGATCGGACGCGACGGCATGTTTGGCCCGGACGAAGAAACCGAGATCCCGTGGCATACGCTCTTCACAGGCATGATCTTTATACAAATGTTCTACTGGTCCACCAACCAGACCATCACCCAACGGGCTATGGCAGCTCCAACGATCGGCGAAGCGCAAAAAGGCGTCATGGCCGCTGCGGGCATTCGCCTATTGATCGTTCCGGTTATCGTTACGGTGCCGGGTATAGTGGCCTTCAAACTTTATGGTGACGTCGGAGATGAAGCTTATGGCCGGATCGTCGGCGACGTCCTCCCGGGCTGGCTCGCCGGTGCCTTCGCAGCAGGCATTGCCGCCGCTGTGCTGACCACCTTCAACTCGATCCTAAACGCGTCCGCAGCGCTCTATGTCTGCGACATACACGAGCCCTATTTTGACCGCGTCAAAAACGTACCGCCCATCAGCGGCATCGTATCAGTGATCTTGACCGCTATCGCCATCGTACTCGTGCCGATCTACGCGACTCAGGAAAGCATCATAAACACGATCCAACGGCTTTACGGCATCCTATCCATGCCCATTCTTTCGGCATTCATTGTCGGCCTTGCCTTCAGGGGCGTACACGCCGGAGCGGCGATCATCGGCGTCATATCGGGCGTTGCACTTTACACCATCCTCAGTTTCGTTTGGACACCCGTTCATTACATCCACGCGATGTTTGTAACGCTGCTGTTTTCAATAGGTATCTCACTGGTGGCAAATAGAATTGTCTTTGGCCGGCCAATAGAGCCGTCCTGGGGACAAAGCGCCCCGGATCCTGCGGAGTAAGCGCATGCCGGACCAAATCACAGAGGAGGTTCCAGCCCTTAACCGATTGGCCGGAGATCGACGAGTGTATCGGCGTGTGTTCGAGAAAACAGATGGCCGCAAACTGCACCTCTACGGATACGAACCCCATATCCTTCCGCCCTTGCCCGGCGAACAGCTGGAACAGATCACCGGCGGCGAGCTACGCTTCAACCCACTCCGACAGAGCTGGTCGGTTTACGCCGCGGGCCGCAACAAACGCACATTCAAACCAAGCTCGGCGACAGATCCCCTCGCTCCGTCAAAACCGGGTGAGCCGCAAACCGAGATCCCATTTGAAGATTTCGAACTCTGCGTCTTTGAAAATCGATTTCCGGCATTTCATCCGTCATCTGAATTAAGTCCGAGAGATCGCGACGACATGGAACGGATCCCGGCGAAAGGAACGTGTGAGGTCGTTGTCTATGCCCCGCAACAAACCGGGTCACTGGCAACCCTCGGCCAGTCCCGACGACGCCTCATCCTCTCGGCTTGGATTGATCGATATGAAAGTCTTTATACGGAAGGACACTCTTACGTTCTGCCCTTCGAAAATCGCGGTGACGCGGTGGGCGTAACCCTCCATCACCCCCACGGGCAGATCTACGCATTACCTCTGGTGCCGGAACCCCAACAGGCAGCTGTCAGAGCGTTCGACGGCGGATTTGATCTTTCAGCCCAGCTTCCCGATTGGCAGGAAGACTATGCGATTGCCGAAGCCGGCGGCGTTGTCGCCTTTGCACCGCCCTTTGCGCGCTTCCCCTATGAGGTATGGCTCGCGCCAATTGAGCCGGTCTCTGGTCCCTGGGCATTTTCAGAAGATCAGGCCGACGGGTTCGCGCACCTCCTAGGTCTCGTTACTGAGCGGTACGACGCCTTCTTCGGCGAGGCCACGCCATATATGTTCTCCTTACAGGCAGCACCCTATGGCCAGGATGGGCCGTTCCAGTTCACTGCTCAGTTCTACCCCCTGTTACGGGCCCCGAACCGCATCAAATATTTCGCATCGCTGGAACAGGTCACGGGCCTTTACACAGTAGACATTATGCCGAGGGATGTGGCCAAAGCCTTGCGCGAAGCTGGCGCTTAAAACCTAACTCAGCTCAAAAAGAAATATCGTTAGCAATGAGTATTAAGGCTCCCGGTATCGCCGGGAAACGCAGCTGGCGGTTCAGCCGTAGCCTGGGCCGCGGATCGCCTTCTGATTGAGCGCTGGACACCGCAGAACAGATCAAGCCCCTGATATCACAATATAAATTCGTTTATGTGCGTGAAATTTCCGGACCAATCCGGACAATCACCCCATCCAATCCGGACACTCTATCCTCGTCCAAATCCCCAGCTCGCTTGAGAAAATCTTTGGACAACAAACTGCAAATGCGCCATTAGGTGCGCGTCGGTTTGGTCCATTAGCTCAGCTGGATAGAGCGCTGCCCTCCGAAGGCAGAGGTCAGAGGTTCGAATCCTCTATGGACCGCCAAAAGACGGGCCGCATCGATCGTCTCAGTAGAGTCGTTCAGCCGCCAGCGAACTGCATCTCGGCAAGCCGTGCATAAAGCCCGCCCTGCTCTACCAGGGTGTCATGTGTGCCGGTTTCAACGACACGGCCGCGATCCATGACAATGATCCGATCCGCCTTGCGAACAGTCGACAGCCGATGCGCGATCGCGAGTGTGGTCCGGCCTTTTGCGGCAGCTTCAAGCGCCTTCTGAACGAGTGCCTCGGATTCAGAATCAAGCGCGCTTGTCGCTTCATCCAGCAGCAAGACGGGCGCATCGCGGACAAGCGCGCGCGCAAGAGCAATACGCTGCCTTTGGCCTCCGGACAGAGATCGACCTTTCGTCCCAAGCTTTGCATCCAGCCCGCCACGCTCATCAAGAAAACTCCAGGCCTCCGCACTCTCCGCCGCTTGTCTTAGGACGTCATCAGACAGTGTATCAGCGCCGACAGAAATGTTTTCCCGAGCGGTGCCGGTAAAAAGCGTCGCGTCTTGAGACGCATAGGCAAACCGTGCACGCCAATCGTGAGGATCGGCGCGGCGCGCATCAACACCATCCAGCTGAACCGAGC
The DNA here is from genome assembly GCA_039033955.1 of Pseudomonadota bacterium. Classification (GTDB taxonomy): domain Bacteria; phylum Pseudomonadota; class Alphaproteobacteria; order Caulobacterales; family Hyphomonadaceae; genus CALLCD01. The sequence continues at coordinate 235,930 of JBCCBQ010000005.1, read as the reverse complement.
CCGAATATGGATCGAACAGCCTTAGGGCAAGCCGAAACACGGTCGACTTTCCGGCACCCGAGGGCCCGACAAGCGCAACAAACTCTCCACGAGCAATATCCAGATTGAAATCCTGGAGCGCGGGCAGCTCGTCGGAGTCATAGGTGAACGTCACATCCTCGAACCGCAGCGCGCCACGAACAAGCGCAGGTAAAGCAAGCGGTGCCGATGGCGCGGCGATATCGGGCGCAGTCCCTAAAACATCCGCCGCTCGATCGGCAGCCCCGGCCGCCCGCATAACCTGTCCGTAAATCTCCGCCAGCATCCCAAAGCCCGAGGCCGCAAAGACCGAATACAGCACAAGTGAGCTGAGTTCGCCGCCGGTCATCACACCCGTCGTCACCCAGCGCGCACCCAGCCACAAAAGACCAACAATCCCGCCGGTCAGAAGTGTCGTGAACACAACCGTCATACTCGCTTCGGCAGTCACACGACGCATACCGGCAGAAAAAGTCGCTTCAACAGCGTCGGTGAATCGTCCACGACTCTTCGCTTCGCGATTGTAGGCCTGCACAAGCTCTACGGCGTCGAGCGCCTCCGCAGCCTCCGCTCCCGCGTCGGCGAGGCTCGTTTGTGTCCTATTGGAGAGGCTACGGACCCACCGCCCAATAATCATGACGGGTATCATCACAAGCGGGATCATGATGAGGAGCGCCGCGCCGAGCTGCCAACTAATAACTAGGATCATGGCCAACGCACCAACCGTATTGATAAGCGTACGCAGACCGAAGCTCGTCGACGAAGCGAGAAAGGTCTCGATCAGTGTGATATCAGCTGTCAGCCGCGATACGGCCTCGCCCGATCGCATCTGGCTATGCCAGCGAGGACTCAAAGACAGCATATGACCATATAGGTCACGCCTCAGATCTGCGGCGATCCGCTGTCCAAAACGCGAAACCAGATAAAAACGGATGGCGCTTATCAGGCCGAGCGCGACAACCGCCAGAAAAACCAGGAAGAAATTGCCGTCGATCACGCGCAGCAATTGCTCTTCATCGACCCCGCCGCCAAGTCCCGCGTCAACCGCATCACCCAATAGAAGGGGAATAATCAGCGTCACGCCGGTTCCAGCCAGTAGAAACACCAGCGCAGCCAGAACGGTTATTGGGTGTTCGCGCACATACGGCCACAGCATAGCAAGTGACTTAAGAGATCTCCCCCGATCACGATTCATGTTCCCCGAATGCCGCGGAGCCGCAGCTCTTCGGTCGTCGACAAAAGGATCGGTTGTGTCAGTCAGGGTTTGCTCTCTGGTCTCGTTCGTGTGGCCACCGTGCCGAATTCTGCAACCGGCCTAATCAGCATCTAGGGAGTCCGCGGACCGGTATCAACTCGGTGGTGCGGTTGTACCAATCCAAAGGACCAACCATACACCGCCACGTTTGAACTGTGCGTCGAGCGGATAGGTCCACTGAACTCGCCCGAGACGCGCTCACCCTTGCCTTTCCCTACGGGAGTGCGAGACTTTCTCACCCAATACGATATCAAAGAAAATGATCCGGGAGACGCAGATGAGCGAGTTTGACTACATCATTGTTGGTGCAGGGAGCGCAGGCTGCGTGCTCGCCAATCGCCTGACCGAGGATGGCAAGACGACCGTACTGCTCCTTGAGGCAGGCCCCAAAGACACGTCGATGATGATCCATATTCCAGTCGGCTACGCATCCACACTGAAGGATCCGAAGGTCAACTGGATGTATGAGACGGAGCCTGACCCAGGAACCAATGATCGAACTCACGTCTGGCCGCGCGGCAAGGTTCTGGGCGGATCCTCTTCCATAAATGGGCTGCTCTATATCCGCGGCCAGCGGGAGGATTATGATGGTTGGGCGCAAATGGGCCTCAGGGGCTGGTCCTATTCCGACCTTCACCCATACTTTCTGAAAAGTCAGAATCAGGAACGCGAAGGGCTCGACGGGCACGGCCAAGGGGGCCCATTGAACATTTCCGATGTGACGGAAAAGCACGTGGTCTCGGATGCGGTCATCGAAGCAGGCAAGGCCCTTGGTCTCCCTCACCGCGATGTGAACGGCGAAGATCAGGAAGGCGTGTGCTACTACCAGCTGACAGTCAAAGACGGTAAGAGATGCAGCGCAGCCGTCGCATATCTGAACCCGGCGAAATCCCGCAACAATCTCCAGATAGAAACTGAAGCACTGGCAGCCCGTGTACTATTCAATGGCAAACAAGCTGTCGGTGTTGAGTACACACAGGGCGGTCAGCGCAAAGCAGTAAAGGCCCGCGCAGAAGTTATTCTGTCTGGAGGAGCTATCAACAGTCCACAGCTGCTCGAACTATCGGGGATCGGTAACCCCGAGATCCTGCAGGCTCAGAATATCGACGTTGTATCCGCTTTGCCGGGTGTGGGTGAGAACCTCCAGGATCATTTCGTGCTCGGCAACCGCTATCGCATGAAGAAGGACGCGCCGTCAGTGAACCAGCAGTCTCGAGGGCTCGCGCTCGTCGGGGAGGTCTTCAAATTCCTCACTCAGCGCAAAGGGCTGCTCACCCTCTCAGCCGCCCACATCGCGGCTTTTGTGAAAACCCGACCAGAACTCGCCACCCCCGATGTTCAATTCCACATCCTACCAGCGACTATGGACATGCAGAAAATGACCGAGACGGGCGACATGGAGTTAGAAAAAGAACCGGGCATTACGATTGCCCCATGTCAGCTGCGCCCTGAAAGCAGAGGTAGCGTACACCTTCGCGCCGCCGAGCATACCGCCCACCCAGCAATAAAGCCCAACTACCTATCTGACTCACTGGACCAGCAGACCGCCGTCGCGGGCCTTCGCTGGGCACGAAAATTTGCCGAACAGCCTGTGCTGGCAAAGTATATCGAACACGAATTGGAGCCGGGTTCTGAGGTGCAGTCCGACGAGGATCTTCTAGCCTTTGCACGGGAAACAGGCGGCACGATCTATCACCCTGTTGGCACCTGTAAGATGGCACCAGATGGTGACACTATGGGTGTCGTCGATGGAGAGCTCCGCGTTCGCGGTGTTGAAGGCCTTCGCGTGGTGGATGCGTCCATCATGCCTCGCCTTGTCAGCGGCAATACAAACGCGCCCACAATCGCTATTGCCGAGAAAGCGAGCGATATGATCAAGGCGACGGCGAAACAGCCTGCCCTTGCCTGACAACCGGTTTTGCTACATGTCGCCGTAACAGCGCTTATGCACAACAAGCCTATTGTAAAACTGCCCGGAGAGTAGTGGGGAAAGATCGCCATGGACGTACTGATCGCCATGATCGTTTTCGTTGTCAGCCATGTCGTGGTGTCGCGCTCTCGCATCAAGCCGATGGCTATCGACGCATTTGGAGAGCGGGCTTTTCGCGCCGGTTACTCAATAATGTCTCTTGTCCTGCTCGCCTGGGTCGTCATCACAATGATCAATGCGGATCGGATCATCTTTTGGGCAGCCCCGGGCTGGAGCTATCCCTTCGCCGCAATCACGACGATCATCGCCTTCATCTTGATTGGCCTCGGGTCTTTTGTGCCGAACCCGCTATCGGCGTCCTTCAGGAAGAAGGGGTACAATCCCGCGAAGCCAGGGATTGTCGGTTGGATTCGCCACCCCTTGATCTGGGGTCTCACCCTCTGGGGATTTGCCCATATCCCTGCCAACGGCGACTGGCCTAGCCTCATTCTCTTCGCTGGAACGGCGCTCTTTGGCTTTGTCGGAACACAAGGTCTGAGCAAGAGGTATGAGGCTCGTCTTGGCACGGAAGCTTGGCAAGAACTGGCACCAGCCAAAGGTCACATCGATCTAAATGCCATTATCGGCGTGGTGTTCGGCATTGCGCTTTGGGGTATTATTCTGGTGGGACACGGACACTTGTTCGGGGCGGACCCACTCGCCGTCCTGCAGGCTCAGTTCAGCGCGAACTGATTAGATATGTAAAGCGTGACCAAGTCCGCGCAGGGCCGCCTCCTGCAGGGCTTCGCCTTGCGTCGGATGCGCGTGGATTGTCCCACCAATATCTTCAAGTCGAGTTCCCATCTCGATCGCTAGCCCGAAGCTCGCGGCAAGCTCAGCACAGCCCTTACCCACAGCTTGAATACCGAGAACAAGATGATTGTCTTTTCGAGCAACCACGCGAACAAACCCGTCTGTCCGCTCAATCGCCAGAGACCTGCCGTTGGCAGCCAGCGGAAAACTGGCAGAGATGATTTCGTGTCCTGCTGCCTTTGCCTCGTCAGGTGACAAGCCTGCGCTAACAATCTCGGGATCTGTGAAGCAAATCGCTGGTATCACCTGCTTGTCCCACAAACGGTTTTCGCCAGCGACAATCTCGGCAACCATCTCTCCCTGCGCTATGGCGCGGTGAGCAAGCATAGGCTCCCCCGTAACGTCACCAATTGCATAGATACCGGACATCGCTGTTCTGCACCGATCATCAATCTTGATGAAGGGGCCATCCATATTGAGCACGAGCTCTTCGAGCCCCCATCCCTCCGTCACAGGTTTCCGACCGACGGTCACCAGAACTTTATCGGCAGGAATTGCCGTAGCTTCTTCAGCGCTTTCGATACTGAGCTCACCATTCTCGTAACCGGAAGCCTTTGAACCAAGGTAGAGATCGACGCCCAGCACCTTCAAGCGATCCACAACGGGCCTGGTAAGCTCTTTGTCGTAAAGGGGAAGAACACGATCTTCCATCTCAACGATCGAAACTTTGGAACCGAGTTTGGCGAACGCCATTCCGAGTTCCAGCCCGATATAGCCCGCGCCCACAACGGCGAGTGTCGCAGGGGTTTCCGTTAAAGACAGCGCATCCGTGGACGATAAAATGTCGCCTCCAAAAGGCAGATGCGATAGCTCAACAGCAACCGATCCCGTCGCGATGCAGATGTTCTCCGCACTGATCTTGGTAACGCCGTCTTCGCCCTCAACCTTGACCGTCTTTCCATCGACGAAGCTCGCCCAGCCAGAGACAACGCGAACCTTTGCCTTCTTTAAAAGACCGCCAACGCCACCAGTGAGTTGACCAACCACTCCGTCTTTCCAGGCGATTGCCTGTTCCAGATCAATCTTCGGCTTTGAATGCTTGATGCCAAGGGCGTTCTTCTTGGAAAAATGAGTGGCCTTTTCAAACTCGTCAGCCGCGTGGATCAACGCCTTCGACGGAATGCAACCGACATTTAGGCAGGTCCCGCCAAGCGCTTGAGCGTCAACAATTATAGTATCGAGGCCAAGCTGACCCGCACGGATCGCTGCTACGTAGCCACCTGGCCCCGCTCCGATAACGAGAAACTTGCAGGAAAGATCAGCCATCTAGTCCTCTATGAATATCGTGGCAGGGCTCTCGAGCAGGCCTTTAACACGCTGGATGAACACTGCAGCATCCCACCCATCGATAACCCTGTGATCGAAGCTGGAGGACAGGTTCATCATCTTACGGGGAACAAATTCTCCGTCTTGCCAAACAGGCAGCGTACGCATCTTGTTGACACCAATGATGGCGACCTCGGGATGATTGATCACGGGCGTCGTAACCACGCCGCCAAGCTTTCCGAGCGACGTGATCGTGATCGTTGAGCCCGATAGCTCTTCTCTGCTGGCCGTTCCGGCCTTTGCTGCCGCGGCCAACCGGGTGACCTCTTCGGCACAATCGCGCAAAGACAGCCCCTCAACATGACGCACGACTGGCACGACTAAGCCACTGTCAGTTTGGGCAGCGACACCCATATGCAAGCCGCCATATTGATGAATGATCCCAGCATCATCGTCAAAGCGGGCATTCATCTGCGGTTGCTCTTCAATGGCCCGCGCCAGTGCACGCATTAAAAACGGCAGCACTGTAAGCTTTGCTTGGCCGTCCTTGCGCTCTTTGTTCAACCGCTCTCGCAGTTCCTCCAGCGCGGTCATGTCCACTTCATCGACATAGGTGATGTGCGGAATACGAGATTTTGAGCGTGCCATTTGTTCCGCGATCTTGCGGCGAAGGCCAACCACTTTGACCTCGGTAATGGACGTATCTGCAACACGGCCATTCGTAATAGGCGCTGCATTGCCTCCGGCAGACAGAAACGCATCCAGATCTTCATGGGTAATCCGGCCAGCTCCCGCAGAACCTCCGACATGGCGAAGATCCACACCTGCCTCTAAAGCCCGCTTACGGACCGAAGGCGACGCTAGCGGCTTTTCCCCCGGTGCCCGCCGGGGCGCGGGTGCGGCTGCGATCGAGGGCTTAACTGCAACAGGTTCAGGCTTGGGTTTAACATCCTCAGCGTCGGTTGATCTCTGCGGTTCCGCTGTGATCTTAGCAGGTGGCGGCTCGTTGACTTCACCGGGCTTAACATTCCCTTCGCCATCCACCTCCATACGGATGATTGGCGCACCAACGGCGACAATCTCGCCAATCTCAGCACCTAACCAAACAATCTTACCATCGCGCGGCGCAGGTATCTCCACTGTCGCTTTGTCTGTCATGACCGACGCAAGAACATCGTCCTCGCGCACTTCGCTGCCAATATTGATTTCCCACTCGACGAGTTCGGCCTCAGCGACGCCCTCCCCGATATCCGGCATTCGTATCTCATGGACACCCATCAGGCCGGCTCCATCGCTTTTTTTAACGCCGCCCCGACACGCTTGGGCCCGGGAAAGTACTGCCATTCTTGAGCGTGAGGATAGGGGGTGTCGTATCCAGTCACACGCGCCGGCGGCGCTTCGAGATTATAGAAACAGTGATTGGCGACTAGCGTGACCAGCTCCGCGCCAAATCCGCATGTGCGCGTTGCCTCATGAACAACGACGCATCTCCCCGTCTTCTTCACAGATTCCATGATCGTATCCAAATCGACTGGAACGATCGAGCGCAGATCTATAACTTCAGCATCTACACCTGTCTCTTCGACCGCAGCCAAAGCCACATGGACCATAGTACCATAAGCGATCACTGTGACCTCAGAACCCTCTCGACGTATAGCTGCCTTACCGAGATCAACCGTATAGTGACCATCTGGCACCTCACCAAGCTCATGCTTTGACCATGGCACAACTGCACGATCGTGGTGGCCATCAAACGGACCATTGTAGAGACGCTTCGGCTCGAGAAATACGACTGGATCGTCATCCTCGATTGCTGCAATCAGCATACCCTTGGCATCATAGGGATTGGACGGAATCACAGTCTTCAGTCCGGCGACATGCGCAAAAAGGGCTTCGGGGCTTTGAGAGTGCGTCTGGCCCCCATAAATACCGCCACCTGTCGGCATTCTTACCGTCATCGGCACTGTAAAATCAGCGTCTGAGCGGTGCCGCAGTCGTGCCGCCTCCGAAACAAGCTGATCGTAGGCAGGATACACATAGTCAGCAAACTGAATTTCCACGCATGGCCTTAACCCATAAGCCCCCATACCAATGGCCGCGCCAACAATTCCACTCTCATTGATTGGCGTATCGAAGCAACGATGCCGCCCATACTTCTCTTGCAGACCTTTGGTGCAGCGGAATACTCCACCGAAATACCCCACGTCCTGGCCGAACACGACGACACCATCATCCCGTTCCATACAGATGTCCTGGGCGTCCCGGATCGCCTCGATCATCGTCTTCCGCGCCATCAGATTCCAGCCTCCTGACGCTGCCGGATCAAATGGCTGGGTAATTCCTTATAGACATCCTCAAACATGTCTTTCGGGCTCGGGTGCGGGCCATCATGGAGCGTGCCATTAGCTTCCGCTTCCTTCTGCACGCGGATAACCTCACTCTCAATCTCCGCCACAGTCTGTTTGTGGCGCTCTTCAGACCAGATACCTCTTTTGATGAGATACAGCTTCATTCGCTCGATTGGATCACCCAATGGCCAGGATGCGGATTCTTTCTTCGGTCTGTATCCGGAAGGATCATCAGATGTCGAATGTGGCCCGGCCCTGTATGTCACGTACTCGATCAGCGTGGCACCAAGGCCCAGTCGCGCCCTTTCGACAGCCCACTTAGAAACGGCGTAAACAGCAAGATAGTCATTTCCGTCGACCCGAAGGGCAGGAATACCAAAACCAAGACCACGCGAGGCGAACGTCGCAGCCTTACCTCTTGCGATACCTTGAAACGTCGAGATGGCCCACTGGTTATTGACGATGTTGAGAACGACCGGAGCCCGGAACGTTGAGGCGAACACCATCGCTGAGTGGAAGTCCGACTCCGCGGTTGCCCCATCACCAATCCAGCCAGACGCAATCTTGTTATCCCCGGCAATAGCGGACGCCATCGCCCAACCGACAGCTTGTACAAACTGCGTTCCAAGATTTCCGGAGATTGAGAAAAACCCATGCTCTTTGGATGAATACATGATCGGCAGCTGCCGCCCGTGAAGCGGATCAGCCGAATTGGAATAAATCTGGTTCATCATATCGACCATCGGATAGTCGGTACTGAGAAGCAGCCCCTGTTGCCGATATGTGGGGAAGTTCATGTCCCCTTTTCTAAGGACAGCTTGAAACGCACAGGCAATGGCTTCCTCGCCGAGAGCCTGCATATAGAAACTGGTCTTCCCCTGACGTTGCGCCATAAGCATCCGGGAGTCGAATGCTCTCACCGTCAGCATATCTCTCAGGCCCTTCAGAGCTTTTTCATCATCCAGCTCGTCGACCCAATCTCCAACGGCGTTTCCGTCGTCGTCGAGTACGCGAATAATATCATAGGCGAGATGATGAATATCTTGGGCATCCACATCAGGCGGTGGGCGACGCGTCGCACCCGCAACGGGCACTTCGAAACTACTAAAGTCAGGTGTGTCCCCGGGACGGCATTCGGGTTCGGGCACATGCAGGCTGAATGAAATATCGTCAGTCATATTCGATCCAAACCACTCCTTCGCAAAGCCGTCGTGAGCTCAGGTAAAGATCACCAGCAACTTAATACCCCACCCAACTCAGCAGTGTCATGACACAACAAGACAGTATAAGAAAGAGAACAAAATTCCTTAGTTTTGCGGTTTTAAAGGACAATATGCCTCTTTATTGCCGCTTCAAAAGCGCTGCGCTGCAGCATTTTCGACAATACCACAATATCGATCCTTATTTGATGCATGCGAGGCATGTTCCAACCGGTCATCGAGCCCCTATCGGGCAAAACCAACCACTGACCGTGGCACAAAGTCATTTAGCGACCTTCCCGCGTATACTTGGAAAGTGTCTGCCATTAAGAGTAAATCAGCGGGCGAGACCGCTGGAGTGCCACCTCAAATGTTCCTTCGAGAAGCAGAGCAGACGTTGCGTTTTTGGCAAGCAATCCTGATTGGGATCAGCTTACTCTGGGTCTCCTCTTGCGCAGATCAGCAAACGAACTCCCGCGAGAAACTGAAAGTTGTCACAACGTTCACCGTCATCGCAGACATCACCCGCAATGTCGCCGGCGACCAGATCGAAGTCGTCTCGATTACGAAACCGGGGGCAGAGATTCACGGATACGAACCAACGCCGCAGGATCTAGTTCGCGCATCCGGTGCCGACTTGATCCTTTGGAACGGGATGAACCTCGAGCTGTGGTTCGAACAGTTTCTTGGAAATCTCGACGACGTGCCGTCCGCCACGATCAGCGAAGGCATCACGCCAATACCCGTTGCCAGCGGGTCGTACGAGGGCAAAGCCAACCCCCATGCCTGGATGGGCTCGGAAGACGCAAAGATCTACGTGGACAACATCGCGGCCGCCTTAAGCAAACTGGACCCGAATAATAGCGACACCTACATAGCGAATGCCGAGGCATACAAGGCGCGTATTGCGGACATCGTTGCTCCACTGAAAACGACTATTAGTTTAATACCGGAGAAGCGGCGTTGGCTCGTCACCTGCGAAGGGGCATTTAGCTATCTCGCAAGAGATCTGGACTTGAAAGAGCTTTATCTTTGGCCAATGAATGCTGACCAGGTGGGAACGCCACAACAGATCCGACACGTGATTGACGAGGTTCGCGAGAATGACATTCCAGCTGTGTTCTGCGAAAGCACAGTAAACAATGCTCCAGCGCTTCAAGTCGCAAGAGAAACAGACGCGACCTTTGCTGGCGTGTTATACGTAGACTCCTTGAGTGGTCCTGATGGGCAGGTTCCTACTTATTTGGATCTGCTCAGAGTGACGACCTCAACAATCGCAGATGGGCTGGCATCGGCCTCCAATTGAACAGAAAGCCCAGTACCAAAAACTAAATGACCGTAGCAGGCAACATATCAGAGAAAAACAGCGAACAGGATCCAGTCCCGCGCGCGCTGAGTACCGCTACCAGCGGCATCTCAGCACGAGACCTAACGGTGACCTATCGCAACGGGCACACAGCTCTAGAAAACGTAGAGTTCAAGATCCCGTGCGGAACAATCACAGCGCTGGTGGGCGTAAACGGCGCGGGAAAGTCTACGCTATTCAAAGCAATTATGGGCTTCGTCCCTTACAGACAAGGACAGGTCGAAGTGCTTGGTCTGCCTGTGAAGCAGGCACTCAAAAAGAACCTCGTTGCTTATGTCCCGCAGTCGGAAGATGTTGACTGGACATTTCCAGTGCTTGTGGAGAACGTCGTGATGATGGGCCGCTATGGCCACATGGGACTTTTGCGGCGACCGACGGACAAAGATCACCGGGCTGTTGAAGCGGCCGTTGAGCGATTGGGAATATCTGATCTCAAACATCGCCAGATTGGCGAGCTGTCGGGCGGTCAGCGCAAACGCGTCTTCCTCGCTCGCGCCCTCGCTCAAGATGCCCAGGTCATTCTTCTCGACGAACCCTTCACCGGTGTTGACGTCCAGACAGAGACGCAAATTGTCAAACTACTGGAAGAATTGCGCGAAGAAGGTCGCGTCATGTTGATATCCACCCACAATCTCGGAACAGTTCCTGAATTCTGTGATCAGGCCATCCTGATCAAGAGGACTGTCATCGCCTATGGTAAAACTGACCTGACCTTCACGCCACGCAACCTTGAACGAACGTTTGGGGGCGTCCTGCGCGTCTTCACCCTGGACGGCAACCGCCTCCACGATGATGACGATGACCGCTCGGTCACGATCGTAACCGACGATGAGCGCCCCTTTGTTCAATACGGCGGCCGAACCCAGCGCTTGGAAGACGAATAGTGATATCTGGCCTGCTCGAACCGTTTTCGTACAATTACATGGTCAACGCCATGTTCGTGTCGGCTATGGTCGGTGGCATCTGTGCGGCCCTTTCAGCATTCCTGATGCTCAAGGGGTGGTCTCTGATTGGCGACGCCCTCTCGCATTCGATCGTACCAGGCGTTGCCGGAGCTTATATACTCGGACTCCCCTTTGCTGCCGGAGCATTCGCCGCAGGCGGGCTGGCAGCCGCTTCAATTCTGTTTCTGACGAAGCGAACAGGATTGAAAGAGGACGTCATCATCGGATTGATCTTCACATCATTCTTTGGCCTCGGCCTATTTATGGTTAGCATTTATCCCACATCAGTCAGTATACAAACTATAATCATGGGTAACATCCTGGCCATTCAGCCGGCCGATACGCTGCAGCTCGTAATCATTGGAGCAATAACGTCGATCACCCTTCTCGTCCTTTGGCGCGATCTACTCGCGGTCTTTTTTGATGAAGATCACGCCAGGTCAATCGGTTTACACCCGGCTTTGTTGAAAGGCGTCTTCTTCACCTTGCTGTCAGCGTCCGTCGTCGCCGCTATGCAAACCGTCGGTGCATTTCTTGTTATTGCTCTGGTGATCACGCCGGGCGCGACTGCCTATCTGATAACGGATCGATTTGGTCACCTCATCCGATACGCTGTTCTGATAGGAGCGGCGACGAGTTTTATTGGGGCCTATCTCAGCTATTTTCTGAACGGCGCGACCGGCGGACTTATAGTTTGTCTACAGACTCTCTTATTCCTGATCGCATTCGTCTTCGCGCCAAAACATGGCCGTCTAGCAATGGACAAAAGCGAAGTCAAATCTGAGCTGCCGGCAAGCGAACCCGTCCGCGTTAGCGAGGCCGTCTGAAACAATGGACGTCCTGCTCTCGCCCTTCGAGTTCGGTTTTATGCAAAGGGCCTTTGCCCTCTCATTTCTGGTCGGAATCCCAACTGCGCTTCTTTCCTGTTTTCTAGTCGTAAGAGGCTGGGCGCTGCTAGGAGATGCAGTCAGTCATTCGGTCCTTCCCGGAGTCGTGCTGGCCTACATCTTTGGCCTGCCATTGCTTCTTGGAGCATTTTTAGCGGCGATGTTTTGCGCCATCGCGTCAGGATACATATCGGACAACAGCCGTATTAAGCCCGATACCGCAATGGGCGTCGTTTTCTCCGGCATGTTCGGACTTGGCATCGTCCTCTACACAGCAATCGAAACCGACATCCACCTCGACCATATCCTCTTTGGTAACCTCCTTGGCGTTGAACAACATGAGCTATGGACGTCAGCACTGATCGGATCTGCAGTCATTTTGGGGTTGGCAGTATTCTGGCGAGACCTTCGGTTTCAAAGTTTTGATCCCGCCCAGGCTCAGTTGCTCGGCATCAATGTGAACATGCTCCAGTACGGGCTTCTTTCAGCACTTGCTCTGACAATTGTCGCCACCCTTGCTGCAACCGGACTAATCCTGGCGATTGGCCTTCTTATCGCCCCGGGGGCGATTGCCCTCTTGATAACACGCACCTTCGCCCAAATGATGCTTGTGAGTGTTCTCGTCTGCCTCTTCTCGCTTTTCGCAGGCGTTTATCTGAGCTTCTTTTTGGACAGCGCTCCAGCAGCAACGGCGGTCCTGGTATTCAGCGCTATGTTTATCCTCGCTTTCATCACCAAACGGATATCAACCCAGGCAAGCCTATCGGCCGTGGTTAAAAGGATCACCTAGATTACGCCGTCATTCCGAAGGCGCTCAAGATCGTCGTCCGCCAGTCCGAGCAGATCTCCAAACACGGCTTCATTATGCTCTCCGAGTGCGGGCCCGGTCCAACGCACATCGCCTTGTGTATCTGAAAACCTGGGAAACGTGTTCTGCATCGGAATCTCGCCCCAATCAGCGTCAGGCACCGACACAATGGCCTCGCGGGCCCGATAGTGAGGATCATCCATCATGTCAGGAGCGCGATAAATCTTGCCCGAAGGAACGGCATGCTCGTCCATGAGCGCCTCCAACTCGGCCACAGTTTTCGTCCGTGTCCAGTCATTGATCAGAGCGTCGAGCTCGTCCTGATTGGCCCCTCTGACAACATGCGTCGCATACCGAACATCGCTGGCTAGCTCCGGCCTATCCATGGCTTCCGCCAGTCGTTTGAAGATCGTGTCCTGATTGGCCGCAATAATGTAGTCGCCGTCCTTGCAAGTGTAGACGTTCGATGGAGCAATATTGGGTAGTTTCGAACCGGACCGACTGCGAACATGCCCCTCGATGGCATATTCCGGAATCGTCGCTTCCATAACGTTCAAGACGGACTCGAAAATTGAGGCGTCAATCACTTGCCCTCGTCCCGTTCTTTCTCGCGCATGAAGCGCAGCAAGTGCACCATTACAGGCATAGGTAGCCGCCAACGTGTCACCAATAGAGAGCCCAGCTCGGCTAGCCGGCCGGTCGGGTTCACCGCAAAGGTGACGCATACCACCCATCGCTTCGCCTACAGAGGCATATCCAGGCTTGTGCGAATACGGACCAGTTTGACCGTAGCCAGAAACGCGCACCATAATAAGCCGAGGATTGATCGCAGACAGGCGCTCATAGTCCAGGCCCCAGCGCTCCATGGTTCCCGGCCTGAAATTCTCAATTAGAATGTCAGCTTGCCCGATCAGCTGCCGAACAAGTTCCTGCCCTTCTTCAACTCGAAGATTCGCAGTTACGCAGCGCTTATTCCGTCCGCAGACTTTCCACCATAGTGGAAAACCTTCGCGCCCCCATGCGCGGATAGGGTCTCCCACCCCAGGAGGCTCCACCTTGATGACATCTGCCCCCATGTCGGCAAGCAATTGTCCACAAAAAGGACCGGCAATCAGTTGACCAAGTTCGATCACACGAATGTCAGCGAGAGGGCCCTTCCGGACGGGATCTTTCATAACCAGCCTCAAATTCTGATATGCGCAAAAACACCAGAGCCGGGCCGAAGATCAAGCCGGAAAAAGATTGCCCCGGCGCTCGCCGGGGCAATCCAATTGTTAGATATCTCGTGAAATCACGGCTACTGCGCGACGAAATCCTTCGCCAGAGCAGCGAATTCACGCGGAACAGATTGCCCTGCTTTCGCGCGCTCTTCACTAATCTTGAGCGCAGCAAGGCTCATCACTTCATCAACGCAGATTGAATCGATGCCGCCTGTAAAGTAGCTCGTCGACGGTTGTTTGCAGGCATCGCGCGCCTGATCTTCAATCGCCGCCATAAGAACTTCCGCTCCGGCATCGCTGTCGAGCAGCGCCATGTCGTATTCAATGGTCACAGAGACCTCTTTTTCCTCTTCGGCCAGAGCGACCGGAGAGAATGCTACACATACTGCTGTAAGGGAGAAAACTAGTTTTTTCATTGTATTACCTCAGAGTTAGCGCTGGGCCGAAACCCAACAGAAACTCCTCCCGCACATGATTGCTACGATACTGAGCGATCCGCCCGCGGGTCTTTTTGCCCCGCAGCATTTTTCATGTTGCGATGCAGCAATTGCGTCGGATTCCAGTCCAGGCAAGACTGCTCAGCAGGTGTCCCTACGGCATGTACTGCATTGTGATCAAAACGCCTATGGCTTGGGCGGATTGACCTATTTCGAGGCGCACCTAACGTTAACGTCAGCCTTCCTCGCTGAACAAACCAGCCTGAACCTGCTCCGGCGTCTTCAAACCCAGCTTCTCATAAGCAAGTGGAGCTGCGACCCGCCCGCGCGGTGTTCGTGCCACATAGCCCTTTTGCATGAGAAACGGTTCGATGACTTCTTCTACGGCGTCTCGCGCTTCGGATAGCGCAGCAGCCAACGTGTCCACGCCTACGGGTCCGCCAGCATAGGTCACGACCAACGCTTCCAAGTATCGCCGATCAAGAGCATCAAGTCCCGATTCATCGACTTCTAGTCGAGCGAGTGCCTTTCGAGCAGCGGCAAGATCAATCGGGCCACCCTCGGCCTCAGCGAAATCGCGGACCCTGCGAAGCAACCGAACGGCAATACGCGGTGTGCCCCTCGCCCGCCCAGCGATTTCCGTAGCACCATCCTCAGTGATCACAGCACCTAGTTTCCGCGCGGCTGCGAGGACGATGCGGGAGAGCTCCTCAGGCGAGTAGAACTGGAGGCGAATAGGAATACCGAACCGGTCCCGAAGCGGTGTAGCAAGAAGCCCTGCCCGCGTCGTCGCCCCAACAAGGGTAAAGGGAGACAGTTCCAGCTGCACCGATCGCGCAGACGGCCCCTCCCCGATCACGATATCAAGCTTGTAATCCTCCATGGCGGGATAGAGAATTTCTTCGACTGCGGCAGGAAGCCTGTGGATCTCATCAATGAACAGGACGTCATTCGGCTCAAGGTTGGTGAGGATCGCCGCAAGATCACCCGCCTTGGCAATCACAGGTCCAGAGGTTGATCGAAACCCGACCCCAGCCTCCCGTGCGAGGATCTGGGCGAGCGTCGTCTTGCCGAGTCCTGGAGGACCAAACAACAATACGTGGTCAAGCGCCTCGCCACGTTTGCGGGCAGCCTCGACGTAGACTTTTAGATTGTCCTTCGCCTTCGCCTGACCGACATAATCGGCAAAGGTTTGCGGTCGCAGCGCGCGATCGAGAGCATCCCCCGAAGAGCGTTCAGGATCTGTGGCAGTGCCATCTCGGCTCATCCCGCCATCTCCTTCAGCGCCGCCTTGATGAGAGCGCCAGTATCCTCATCACCGCTGGCCTTTGCAGCAGTCGCAACAGCTCGAGCCGCCTCAGCTTGGGCATATCCAAGGTTAACAAGGGCAGATACAGCTTCGCCCCGCGCGCCCGACGTGGCCGCCTGCATGGCTTGCGCACTGGCGGCGGCATCGACATTGAAAGAACCAAATCGGCCCATAGGCGGCGGCTTACCGGCCAATTCTCCGACGACTCGCTCAGCAAGTTTTTTCCCGACGCCCTTAGCGCGTTGAACCGTAGCAATATCGCCCAGCGCTATCGCATCCATCAGCTCAGCCGGTGTGATGGCATCTAGAATTGCCATCGCGGCCTTGCCAGCGACGCCGTGCACATCCTGCAGGCGGACGAACCAGGCGCGCTCATCATCCGTCGCAAACGCGTACATCGTTATGGAGTTCTCGGTCACCTTGGTTTCGATGTGTAGCTCGGCCTCTTCGCCGGGACTGACCTTCGACAAGAGACGGCCGCCCGCCTGAGCAACATACCCGACACCGTTCACATCAATCAGCACAGTATCTGTTCCAGTCGCGGCAACGGTTCCCCTTAGGCGTCCGATAATCATGCCGCGACCCCGTCAGCTGGCCTGTGATGAGCCGCGCAAATCGCACAAGCAAGCGCGTCGGCTGCGTCTTCCGTCATCTTTCCCGCTCTTGGCAGCAACCGTGCGACCATGAATTGGACCTGTTTCTTGTCAGCTCCACCAGTCCCAACGACGGAAAGCTTTATCTTACGAGGGGCATACTCGCCCACATCCACGCCTTCCCTCGCGAGGGCCGTCATGGCGGCACCCCGTGCCTGACCCAGCTTCAGCGCCGCACGAGCATTCACATTCACCAAAGTCTCTTCGACACCTGCAAAGTCCGGCTGATGTTGGATGACAAGCCCAGACACGCCCGAATAGATATCCGCTAGTCGCTTTGCGAGCGGCTGATCGGTTTCTGGCCGGATCACACCATGCGCCACATGGGCGAGCCTCGCGCCGGTCAGATCCACAACACCCCAGCCCGTGTGCCGAAGTCCTGGATCAATTCCCAAAATACGAATCGTTTCTGCCATAGCGCGCAGCTTAACGGCATTTACGGTTAATCACAGCTTGACGTTTTCACTTTTTGTTCGCCCAAGAAACAGTGACATCAATGTGATGGCGCTGTGGGGCGACATGGACTGTCAGTGGCCCCATACTAGTTTCTGCAAAGACCTTGTGGTCAAAACCTTGAAAGAGGGCATCACAATGAACGTTATGAATCGACGGCATATTTTGCTGGGCGGGGCTTACTCAATGCTCTTCGCAGCATGTTCTCGTGGTGCGACAGCCGGTAAGGTGGCCGACTCTTCTGCCCAGAACTTTGCGTCATCCGAATGGCGCACAATCACCGATGAGGAATGGCAATCCCGACTGTCGAGGCCAGCATACCACGTCCTGCGCAAGGCTGGGACGGAACGGCCTTGGACCTCGCCCCTGAACGATGAAAAACGCGCTGGGATTTATCACTGCGCGGGCTGCGGTCTCGAACTATTTCACTCGGAGACGAAATATGATTCCGGCACTGGCTGGCCAAGCTTCTATGACGTGATCGAAGCGAATATCGGCACAAGCGTGGACTACAAGATCGGTTATCCACGCACCGAATATCACTGCGCACGCTGCCTTGGCCATCAAGGCCACGTCTTCCCAGATGGCCCGCAGCCGACAGGTCTACGTTATTGCAACAACGGCGTCGCGCTGACCTTCAAACCGGCGTCGGTTTAGCTCGCCTCACGTTCCTCGCGGACTTTCAGATCGTAGTCTCGCACTTTGCGATAGAGCGTTGACCGGCCAATGCCGAGCTTGCGGGACACCTCGGACATATGTCCATCATAATGGTCAATGGCGAGCTGTATGAGATCACGCTCAACAGCCTCCAGCGTACGCAGATCACCATCGTCGCCGAACACCGGAACCGGGCTGTCTTCGGCAGGCTCGGACGCAATCACAGCAACATCGTTCGCCACTTCCGGAAGCTCCGGCAGATCTTCGAGTTTCGGGCTTACACCCGAAATCTGTGGGAAGTCTTCCGGTTGAAGTTCGTCGCCCTCACACAGGACGACAGCACGGAACACCGCATTCTCAAGTTGGCGAACATTACCTTGCCAATCGAATGCAGAGAGCATCTTCAGCGTATCCTTGCTCGCGCCGTTGATCTTCGTGCCTTCAGACGCATTGAACCGCGTGATGAAGTGCTCAACGAGTGCCGGAATATCCTCAGTGCGTTCGCGTAGGGATGGCATATCGATCGGGAAGACGTTTAAGCGGTAGAACAGGTCTTCACGGAAAGCACCCGCCTTCACTTGTTCAGCAAGGTCGCGATTGGTCGCCGAGATAATCCGCACATCCACCTTCGTCGGACGGCGGGAACCAACGGCATCCACCTCCCCTTCCTGCAGCGCGCGGAGCAGTTTTACCTGGATATCGAGCGGCAATTCACCCACTTCGTCGAGGAACAGCGTGCCGCCATCTGCCTCAACAAATTTACCAAGAGACTTGGAAACGGCACCCGTGAAGGCCCCTTTCTCATGGCCGAAGAGGATACTTTCCACGAGATTTTCCGGGATCGCTCCACAGTTCACAGCAACGAAGGGCTTACCCGCACGGTCGGACGCACCCTGAATACAACGGGCGACCACTTCCTTACCGACGCCGCTTTCACCGAGGATCAGAACAGGGATATTCGACGCCGCTGCGCGTTCCCCCATCTTCACCACAGCGCGCATGGACTTCGCGCCAGCGATCATGTCGTCGAAGTTCATGCCGCCTTCAGACTTCTTCACGAGGCGTTTCACTTCGCCGGCAAGGCTTGTCATTTTCAGCGCATTGCGGATCGAAACGATCACACGCTCAGGGCTGACTGGCTTTATGAAGAAGTCGATCGCGCCAGTGCGCATGGCCTGAACCACGGTGTCGATTCCACCTGTCGCTGTCAGAACGATAACCGGCAATTCGGGGCGGCGCTCGGCAAGGCGCTCGAGCGTTTCCATTCCAGATAGTCCTGGCATGACGAGATCGAGCAGGACTACATCCACACCATCGCTCTCATCTGAAGCCAACGCATACCCGCTTTCACCATCGGGGGCCGTGCGGCAAGCAAACCCTGCTTTTTCCACGGCTGCTTGCAGCAAACGGCGCTGGGTCGGATCATCATCGACGACGAGTACGGTCTTTGCCATGGAATTCAGTCCCTCGAGAAAGCTATGTTGCGCCCCGTAATGGCACACATAGATGGAGTTATGGTTTGCGCGATGGATTGAATTTTATGGAAATTCCTTTCCCGGTCGCGCGGCAATCCGTCTCGCTGCGGTGCAGCATTTTGGGCCTGTCAATTGGGCTGTGCTGATCTATAACCATTATCAAAGAGATATGGGAGACACGTCATGGACGGATTAGTGACCACTGAAGCGGCCGAAACGCCAGTCATGGCGGGGCTTCTGGATGCAATGCAAGATGCCGTGACTGCGTTGCAGGCGTATGGAGACGCAGCAAGCACTGCTGCTGGCGCTGTTTTGGCTCCAACGGGCAAACCTGACCGCAAAGCTTTCGCTGCAAACCAGCATATGGCCCACGGTCTTGCCTGGGTGATCACATACGTAGAAACCCTTCGCGAAACGGCAGCATGGGCTGCGCGGCTCGAAAGCGAAGGCAAGTTCGGCGAAATTGAACAACTCCTCTCCCAAATTCTCTTCTCAGAATACATCGCCCAGCTAAGGGGTGGCCTACCGATGAATCAGGGCGAGTTCGTTCGCCCCGCAGATCTCGGATGCAACGATACCGACATCGCTATTCTCGACGCACCGGTTCTTCAGCGCTTTGTGGATGAAGGCCGAACACCGGCAGCTATGGCAGCAGCAGCAGAGTATTTACCCGACTCTCTCGGTCGCGCGACCGTGGAAGAAACCGGTCTTGAAGACACGATGGATATGGTGCGCGACCAGTTCCGCAAATTCGCAAACGACAAGGTCGTTCCCTTTGCCCATGAATGGCATATGAAGAACGAATACATCCCGATGGATGTCGTTCAGGAGATGGGCGAACTTGGCGTCTTTGGCCTAACCATCCCGGAAGAATTCGGCGGCTTCGGCATGGACAAGATCGCCATGTGCGTCGTCTCCGAAGAGCTTAGCCGCGGCTATATTGGTGTTGGCTCACTTGGCACACGTTCCGAAATCGCAGCTGAGCTGATCCTCATTGGCGGTACAGACGAGCAGAAAGCCAAATGGCTGCCCGCGATTTCAACGGCGGAAATTCTGCCCACGGCTGTTTTCACCGAACCCAACACCGGCTCGGACCTCGGGTCGCTCCGCACACGGGCGGTAAAGTCCGAAGACGGAGAGACCTACTCGATCACCGGCAACAAGACCTGGATCACCCATCCGGTCCGCGCGGACCTGATGACCCTCCTGGCACGGACCGATCCGGAAACGAACAATTTCTCCGGCCTGTCCATGTTCCTTGCCGAAAAGCCCCGCGGAGACGACGAGACCCCCTTCCCGGCAGACGGCATGACAGGTGGCGAGATCGAAGTGCTGGGTTATCGCGGCATGAAGGAATACGAGATCGCCTTCGACGATTTCAAAGTCGATACCGCCAACCTCCTCGGTGGCGAAGAGGGCCAGGGCTTCCGCCACCTGATGGCAACCTTTGAGAGCGCTCGCATCCAAACGGCCGCCCGCGCTGTTGGCGTTGCCCAGAACGCCTTCGAGCTCGGCCTGCAATATGCCCTTGATCGGGTGCAGTTCGGCCAGCCAATCTTCAAATTTCCACGCGTTGCCAACAAGCTGGTAATGATGGCCGCAGAACTCGTCGGAATCCGTCAGCTGACATACTTCTCTGCGCGCCAGAAAGACTCCGGCAAACGCTGCGACCTCGAAGCTGGCATGGCGAAACTGCTTGGTGCCCGCGCCGCCTGGGCGGCTGCCGACAACTCGCTGCAAATCCACGGTGGCAATGGCTTTGCCCTTGAGTATCCGATAAGCCGCGTGCTGCAGGATGCCCGCATCCTGAACATCTTTGAAGGTGCCGGCGAAGTACAGGCCATGGTGATTGCCCGGCGCCTGCTTGAAGATCGCAATCGCTGATCCAGACGCCGGTTGGCTCAGAAGTAGCAACACCAAGAGCGCTCGAGGCAACTCCGGCCCCAGACACGCGGTGATGTCTATGCCGCCTCAAGCGCCCCTGTCTTGATCGAAACGATGGGCGCGGTGATAGCATCGGGCTTATGCTCAACAAGCTGCCATGTACCATCATGGTGTTCGACGAGAGCAGTACAGCTCTCGACCCAATCACCATCATTCATGCAGATGACGCCGCCAATCTCCCGCATTTCGGCGACATGGATATGGCCACAAATGGCACCGTCGAAGCCTTTTCGCTTACAGTAGCTAGCCACATGATCCTCGAAGGAAAGAATATAGTTCAATGCGCGCTTTGTTTTCTTTTTAAGAGCGTTTGAAAGCGACCAGTAAGGCAAGCCAAGCCAACGACGCACGGTATTCAGCTTTATGTTGATCCAGAGAAGCGCGTTGTATGCGCTGTCACCAAGGAACATCAGCCACTTTCGGTCAGAACGCATCATGCCATCGAACATGTCACCATGAACGACGAGGTAGCGCCTACCGTCTTCCCCTTCATGCGTAGCACGGTTGCGGATCTTAATGCGCCCAAAGCTCGGTTTAAACTGAAGGAACGCACGCAGGAATTCGTCGTGATTGCCGATCAGGTATGTCACGTCGGTCCCACGCTTTGAAGCGGTCAGAATACGGCGGATGACGTTCGTATGAGACTGAGGCCAGTGCCACTTTTTACGCAAATGCCAACCATCAATAATATCGCCGACAAGATACAGCTTCTCGCATGTATTGTGCTTCAGAAAATCAGCCACTGCCTCAGCCTGCGCCCCCTTCGACCCGAGGTGGAGATCGGAGATAAAAACGCTGCGATATTTCGGCGACTGATGCTCCATATCAATCGCCATTAGACTGATTTGATGAGAGTTTTATGACGGCCTTGCGGCCGAAGACCTCAGGTCTCGTTGAACAACATAATCGCACTCGCAACCATCGCCTCAGTCCCAACCTTGATTGCTGGTTCAGGTTCAATTCTGAAGAACGGCGAGTGATGCGACGGTGCGTTATCCACCTGATCCGGAGGTGTTCCGCCTACAGAAAAATACACGCCCTTCACACCGCTCTCGGGCGTAACGAAATAGGCAAAATCCTCCGCGCCCATTCCCTGACGGGGCTTTTCAAGCAAAACGTCCTCGCCCAACTGGTCGGCGATTGCCGTGCGCACACGCGCGGCCGTTTCAGCATCATTGATCGTAGGCGGAGTTGTTTCCGTCTCCGAGCGAATAACAGTGGGATACAAATCCTCCGGCACACCATGCGCCGCCGCCACACCCGCAGCAACCCGGTCAATACCGTCGAGAAGCTGCGTTCGAATGATTGGATTGTCCGAGCGTACGGTAAGCTGCAACCGAACCTCGTCACCTATAATATTGTGTTTGCTCCCCCCGTGGATCGAGCCAACGGTAATTACACCTGCCTCCAGCGGCGCGATAGTCCGCGACACGACCGATTGCAGGGAAACCACGATCTGAGAGGCCACCAGCACCGGATCGACGCCCTTATGCGGTGACGCGCCATGAGCTCCAACGCCATGTACAGTTATGTCAACACTGTCAGAACTCGAATAGGCCTTATCCAGCGGCACCTCGATGCGCCCCGTTGGCGTATCGGCAGACACATGAAATGCAAGCGCATAGTCAGGCTTCGGGAAGCGCTCATAAAGTCCATCTTTCAGCATTTCCCGCGCACCGGAGATACGCTCCTCTGCCGGCTGACCGATCAGCACCAGCGTACCTGACCATTGGTCGCTTCGCTGCACCATCTGGCGCGCGGTTCCGACAAGAGAGGTGATATGTGTGTCGTGACCGCAGGCATGCATCACCGGCTTCACGATCCCGTCGATATCCTCCTGTGTAGCCTTCGAAACATATGGCAGACCATTGATTTCCTTCACCGGCAGTCCGTCCATATCCGCACGGATCATAACGGTCGGACCGTCGCCGTTCTCAAGCACGGCCACAACGCCAGTGCCACCAACGCCCTCGGTCACATCATACCCAAAGACTTCGATCTCATCGGCAAGGCGTTCAGCCGTCTTGAATTCGCGGTGAGACAATTCAGGGTTCGCATGGAAATGCTCGAATAGCGCCCGAAGATTCTCATCATAATCCGCCGCAATGGACGCACGAAGTTCGTTGTCAGCCGTCGCCGATGGCAGAACGGAACAACCAATAAGTGCCGCGACAGACGCGGAAACTAGATATTTCATGACGGACCTCTTTGCGAACAGAACCCAGCAGGATTTTATGTGGGCTCAGTCAAGACGTCCAGTTGTCTTGGCGGTCAGCTATCCGCGCGTTGCAGAGAGCCCAGCTGCAGCAATTCCTGCTTCAGCGCACTCCACGTCCCGCAATGGCGGCTCACCAGACGTTGCAACAGACCCAAGGAAGAATTGCCCGTCTGCGCTGAACACCGGCACACCGCCGGCAACCGTCACAACACCCGGCGCATCAGCAAAGCCCGGCGTGCTCTTCACCGCCTCCTCCATCCCTGATGTTGCGAACCGCCACATAGCGACGGCTTTCGCTTTCTCCAAGGCAAACGCTACGGCACCTACGCTCGCACCATCCATGCGGAGGAAAGCCAGAAGATGCGCTGAAGAATCATAAACAGCAATTCCGTGGATCCGGTCATTCGCTTCGGCAAAGGCCTGGCAGCCGTCAATGATGGCTTCGGCTTCCGACGCGGACAGCGTGGCGATCTGCCGTTCGGCGCTAGCTGAGTTGACACTAGCTGCTGAAACTAAAGTGGCTATGAGCAGTGCTGATCTGAACATATTCGTTCCTCTTATCGATGCAGCACACGCTCAACCTCATGGGCGATTTGCCGACCTGACGCAAGGATCTCTTGGCTAAATATCATCGAAATCACCGCTGCGACCTTTTCCACCGGCAAACCGAGACGCACCGGCAGCAGCCCCTGCCTTCAATGACGAGCGACCAATCGCAGCTTCTTCAATCAATGCAATATCGATCCGTTTGCCCCACTGAGTAATCGCGCTTGCCCGATCATTCCGCATACAGACCTGCGGAAATTCAGCGAGTTGCCCTGCCATCTCAATGGCAGCGGATAATGCTTCACCATCCGGCACAACCCGGTTGGCCAGGCCAAAAGACAGCGCCTCTTCAGCATCAACTGGTCGCCCGGTCAGAATCATGTCCATCGCACGGGACTGGCCGATCAGGCGCGGCAAACGAACGGTACCACCATCAATCAATGGCACGCCCCAACGGCGACAAAAGACGCCAAACGTTGCACCCTGCCCGGCGATCCGGAGGTCGCACATGATGGACAATTCCAAACCGCCGGCGACAGCATACCCCTCAACTGCGGCGATAGAAGGCTTGGTCAGCTCCATCCATGTCGGCCCCATGGGAGCTTTCGACTTATAGTGATTATCAGACGATGCGACGGCTTTGAGATCCGCCCCGGCACAGAAGTTTCCATCTGCACCCGTGAGGATATGAACCGCAACATCGTCATTCTTCTCCCCGGCTTCGAACGCCGCCTTCAACTGCTCCGCCGTATCCGGATCAACAGCGTTACGCGCGTGAGGTCGATTGATGGTGATGATCTGGGCCAGGCCAGATTTTTTGGTGAGGATTGTATCGGGCATATCCAAATTTCTATAATGCCGGATCTATTCTAACACAAAAGGGGACGGCAGATCGATTGTTTAACTTGAAAGAATAGAATACGCGGGTCGCTTGCTCCGGACAAATACCCCCAAATCGACAGATTGTTTTGTTCATAAAAAGAGAGTTTCCCCACTGAATTTGTCGAGGAATCTTGCACCCACAGCGCCAGAACACAATCTCGCACAAAATCTTCTTCCGATGCCGTGAAAGAAAATTATTGAACCCAATATTTATGAACGGTAGCCATTCCAATGGCTGCAATATTTGTCACATGCTCAATGCCGTCAGATTGCTAAAACAGATCGTTCGAGCATCTATATCAATCAGTCCGAATTAGTTTGAAATAGTCAAACAGCCTTGATCGTTGCAACTGACAATTTCATTGCTGAAAAATTACCTTGCATGTTTTTGAGATTCCGGAAAACTGGATTTCTTGAATGGAGGAGGGTTTGATGAAAATTAAATTAGCAATCGTAGCATGTGCTCTAACGATTTCAGCGGGGTGTTCAACTGTAAACGCCGCCCAAAAAAGTGGTGAGGAGCTATCTAATGTCGTAGCTTGCGACACATCTGCATGTTTGAAGACACTTCGCACGGCAGAAGTAGTCGAAAGAACAGAACTTGAAAATGGCGATACGAAGTACTTGATGCGCATTCAGAAGCGCCAGGGCTCAATTGTGAGATCGCTCGGATATGGGACTGCTGCAATTTTTACACTAGGTTTGTCGGAAGTTGTAGCAACGCCTTTAGAGGGAGCTATCCAAAATGACAAGCAGATGGCCATAGAAGCTGTTTGCGATGCTAACGACTATTGTCACCGCCTTGTCATAGCTCAACTTAATCAGCCCACAATTTATGTCCGCGGGCAGACCGAAGAGGAGCAGGCGGCTATAGATGAGGCGGCAGAAGCAGAAGAATAGAGCTTTAAATGTCGATTAGAACGATAAGCTCCTTTTGGTTTATTGGGATGTTGACCCACTATCTATAATTTGGCGTTATACGGATCGCCTCGCAGCAAACAGAAAAGCCCGTGCTATGAGGCACGGGCTTTTTTATTTGGGCATTCTAGAAAATGCTTAAGCAGCACCGGCTGGCGGGAAATGGCCGTAGAACCCTTCCCCTTTTCATGTCTTCTCAACCCAACTTATGAGTGGTTTACCAGTCGAGCTCTTGACCCTCCCAAGTCCAAAATTTGCCCGACTGGTCCATCGTCAAATTAGCAACAAAGTCAGCAAGCCCCGCAGCGCTCTCCAGGGCAGATATGTCGGCAGCTTCACCTCCCATGTCCGTTCTGACCCAACCGGGATGAGCTGAACAAACGACAATTCCCTCGGGTTCCAGCTCTACCGCCAACACCTGCATCACTTTGTTCACAGCCGCCTTGCTGCTTCTGTAGGCGAACGATCCGGTGCTTTTGCTTCTCAAGGCACCCATCCGACTAGAGATCGTCACGATTCTCGGCCTACTCGAACGAGCCAGGTTAGGCTTTAGAGCCATGGCCAATCTGAATGGAGCAAGCGTATTCACCTCGAATGCGTCGAGCCAGGCATCATAGTCCATATCATCCTGGCTTTGCCGGGTGCCCCCAAATACCCCGGCATTATTAATCAGGACATCTATCGTTTGATCACCCAACTTGTCCCGGAAAGCTCCGACATCGCCCGCATTGGCAACATCAAGTGTCTGGATCTGCACGTCATGGGTTTCAGCCAAACGACAAAGGTCGGAAGCCGGATCAGGGGTCCTGCATCCAGCCAACACGCGCCAACCATTGGCCGCAAACTGGCGTGTAAGCTCCAGGCCGATACCTCGATTAGCTCCAGTTATAACAACAATCTCGATTGGTCACTCTCCAAAGGAAGTTGCACGCAAAAGTATTTATATTCGCGCAATTCGTGTCAGCAAATGTTTTCGATGGCAAGCGAATGGTCAAAGCAAAACCAGATATGATGTGATTCATTTCACCAGCTGCAAAAGCAAAAGCCCGCACCAAAATGGCGCGGGCTTTTCCAATATTCAGATCTCCACCTCGCGTTCTAGGCGGCGGCCTCGGCCGGTGGGAAACGGTCATAGAACCCTTCGCCCTTAGAAGCCATGTCGCGGAGAAGCTCCGGTGGCGTGAACCGTTCGCCATACTTTCCGGCGAGGCGGTCGGCTTCCTCGACGAATTTGTCGATGCCCCAGATAAGATCGACATAGGAACAACATCCGCCGGTATACGGAGCAAAACCCCATGCGAGGATGGAGCCGATGTCGCCATCGCGGGCATCGGTGATGACGCCCTCTTCGAAGCAGCGGGCAACCTCAATCGCTTGACGAACAAGGAAGCGGTTCTTGATTTCGTCCTTCATTGCCGGTGGGCACTCGTCGACCTTCACCTCGATCTGTGAATTTAGATCTGGCCATAAACGATCTGGCTTTCCCTTCTCGTTATAGTCATAGAAGCCCTTGCCAGCCTTCCGGCCGACGCGGCCCTTGTCCTCAACGATCCACGCCATTAGCTGGCCAAGCTCATTGCCGGAATAATCCATGCCAGCCGCTTCCGCCATCTGGCGACCAACTTTAAGCGCGGTATCGAGGCCAACACTGTCAGACACTTCTAGCGGCCCCATAGGCATACCGGACTGACGGCCGACATTCTCGATGATCGCAGGCTTGATACCTTCGGCCAGCATCGCCATGCCTTCTTGTGTATACGTGCCGAAGCAGCGGGACGTGTAGAAGCCGCGGCTGTCATTGACGACAATCGGCGTCTTGCGGATAGCCAGAACGTAGTCAACAGACTTCGCAAGAGTTTCCTGGCTGGTCTTCTCGCCCATGATGATCTCGACGAGACCCATCCGCTCGACAGGCGAGAAGAAGTGAATGCCGATGAAGTTCGCTGGACGCGACGATGCTTCCGCGAGTCCTGTGATCGGCAGGGTCGACGTATTCGATCCGAACACGGCAGTTTCTTCCAGCTGAGCTTCAGCTTCCGCTGTGATCTTTGCCTTGAGCTCAGGATTTTCAAACACGGCTTCGATGACAAGGTCAGCGCCCTTGATGTCATCATAATTGTCCGTAGTCGTGATCAGTTCGAGAAGCGCATCGCCTTTTTCCTGAGTCGATTTGCCACGAGAAATATCTTTCTCGACGAGGCGGCGGGAATAGTCCTTACCCTTCTCGGCATTCTCCTTGGAAATGTCGACAAGCACCGTCGGGATACCGGCCTTCGCTTGAACGTAAGCAATACCTGCCCCCATAAGGCCAGCACCGATAACGACGATCTTCTTGAACTCGGTTTTTTCGAATCCGGCAGGACGATTACCGCCTTTCGACAGCGCCTGCATATTAAGGAAGAGCGACCGGATCATGGCCTTCGCTTCCGGACGTTGCTGCGTATTAATGAAGTACCGCGTCTCAATGCGGAGACCGGCATCGATTGGCACCTGCAATCCTTCGTATACGCACGAAAGAATGTTCTTCTGCGCGGGATAATTGCCATAGGATTGCGCCGCCAACATAGCGTTCGCCATAGTCGCAACTTGGCCCGCACCCGGTGACTTGTGCACGACGCCGCCTGGGATCTTGAAGCCGTCAGTGTCCCAAGGCGCTTTCGCATTCGGATTGGCAAGCACCCATTCCTTGGCCTTCGCAACAGTCTCGTCGCCCGGGACAAGCTCATTCACAACACCGAGTGAGGCAGCTTTGTCGGCCCGCATGGACTTGCCTTGAAGAATATATTCAAGCGCCGCCTGAACACCGATAAGGCGCGGCAAGCGCTGCGTTCCACCAGCGCCCGGCAGAAGACCGATCTTGGCTTCCGGCAGACCGAACTGGATCTTTGGATTGTCGTTCGCGACAACGCGGTAGTGACATGCGAGCGCCACTTCGAGACCGCCACCAAGCGCAAGACCGTTCAGTGCGCAAGCCACCGGCTTACCGCAGGTTTCCAGCTCGCGGAGGGTCTTGTTGAGCGCAAACCCACGCTCAAATTGCATCGCTTTCAGCTCAGCTTCAGACATCTCTGCCGGGTTGGCACCGCCGCCAGCGCTTTCATTCATTTCCCCAAGGTCCGCGCCGGCACAAAAGCCGGAAGGCTTCCCGGAGGAAATAACGAGACCTTTGATCGCGTCATTCTCCGCGACTTCTTTCGAGATCGCGATGATGTCCGCAATGGCTTTGCCGGTCAGCGTGTTCATCGAACGTCCGGGGACGTCAAATACGGCATGGGCGACACCGTCGGCATCGACCTCCCAACCAAATGTTTCTAGTTTCATTTTATTATTCCGTACCTCTAACTGTTGTCCGTTAAACGCGCTCGATAATCGTCGCTGTGCCCATTCCGGCACCGACGCAGAGCGTCACCAACGCGGTTTCTTTGCCCGTGCGCTCGAGCTCATCCACCATTGTGCCGAGCAGCATCGCGCCAGTGGCACCGAGTGGGTGACCCATAGCGATCGCGCCGCCATTCACGTTCATTTTCTCATGGTCGATGTCGAGCAGCTGCATCATCAGCATAGGGACAGATGCGAAGGCCTCATTCAGCTCGTAGATATCGATATCGTTGACATCCATACCTGCTTTCTTGAGGACCTTCTGCGTCACATAGGTTGGGCCGGTCAGCATGATGCCAGGCTCAGAACCGATAGACGCCATCGCCTTGATGCGCGCGCGCGGCTTCATTCCAGTTTTCTCGCCTGCTTCCTTCGAACCGAAGAGGACAGCAGCCGAACCGTCGACAATACCGGACGAATTACCGGCATGGTGCACATGATTGATGCTTTCCAGCTCTGGATAGCGTTGTTTGATCACTTCATCGAAGCCCATTCCGCCCATTCCGGCAAAACTCGGATTGAGGCCCGCAAGCGACTGCATATCAGCGTCGGGGCGCATATGCTCGTCATGGTCGAGGATCGTGCCGCCCATTTGGTCTTTCACTGGAATGATAGACTTCTCGAAGCGCTTCTCTTCCCAAGCCTTGGCAGCTCGTTTCTGGGACTCCACGGCATAAGCATCAACATCGTCGCGGCTCATGCCGTACTTTGTGGCGATCGTGTCTGCACCAATACCCTGCGGTGCAAAATATGTCTTCATGGCAACGGACGGGTCAGATGACCACGCTCCGCCGGAAGCCCCCATCGGCACACGAGACATCGCCTCAACACCGCCGCCAATCGCCATATCGGCCTCACCGGTGATCACCTTGGAGGCAGCCATGTTGCAGGCTTCGAGACCGGACGCGCAGAAGCGGTCGATCTGCACACCGGCAGTCGTTTCAGCATACTCGGCATTCAGCACTGCAACGCGGGCTATGTCGGCACCCTGCTCGCCCACCGGAGATACACAGCCCAGTACCACATCGTCTACATTCGAGGTATCTAGCTCGTTCCGATCACGGATCGCTTCCAGCGATTGGGTCGCCAGACTCAGCGCAGTGATCTCGTGGAGGGATCCAGACTTTTTCCCCTTGCCGCGCGGCGTACGCACAGCGTCGTAAATATAGGCTTCGGACATTGGATGGGGCTCCTTTATTATCTCAAGAATTTGGGTGTTTCTTCTGAACCGGGTTCACCGTGAGGGTCGCCGACGATCTTGCAGCTTCTTTGCCGCGGGAATCAAAAAGTGTGGCTTCTGCGAAAATCATGGCCCGGCCTATATTGGCGAGGCGTGCCGCAACTTCGATAGCTCCAACGCGCACAGGTCGTAAAAATGTCGTGTGCAGGTCAACTGTGGACGGCAGCGCCTTTGGAGCCGTCTTCATGCCAGCGAGAAACCCGATCGTATCGTCGAGCATCGCGGCCAAAAATCCGCCCTGAATATATCCGGCAGGATTGCGGAACTCCGGTTTGCCATCGAAGCGGACACGTGTCGTCCACGCCGTCATGTCGAGAGCGAGAATCTCAAAGCCGAGCGTCGACGAGCTTGGACTAGGCTTCGGAAAAACGTCGGTAATGCGATGGGCGTCAGGCAATCAGAGCGTCCTCGCGATCAGCAGTTTCATCACTTCGTTCGCGCCGCCATATATACGCTGAACGCGGGCATCGGCATACATTTGAGCGATAGGATATTCGTCCATATAGCCCCAGCCGCCATGCAGCTGCAGACATTCATCAATGATTTTGCATTGAAGGTCAGAGATCCAGTACTTCGACATCGACGCCGTGGAGGCATCAAGCTCACCCTTGAGCAAAAGCTCCGTACAGTGATCAGCGAACACTTTGGCAACGGTCGCTTCGGTCTTGCACTCAGCGAGTTTGAATTGGGTGTTCTGGAAATCCATGATCGTGCCACCAAACGCTTTGCGCTGTTTGACGTACGCCACCGTCTCATTGATCGCGCGTTCGATCATGCCGATGCCCTGCAGGCCGATGATATGGCGCTCCTGTGGGAGCTGTTGCATGAGTTGGACAAACCCCTGCCCCTCTTCCGGACCGAGCAGTGCCGAGGCTGGCACTTTCACGTCATTGAAGAAAAGCTCCGACGTATCGGCGGCGTGCTGACCGACTTTCTCCAAGTTCTTGCCGCGCTCGAAGCCTTCAACCTCTTCGGTTTCCACGACCATGATCGAGATGCCCTTTGCGCCCTCATTCGGGTCGGTCTTTGCACAAACAAGAATGAGGTCTGCAGTTTGGCCGTTCGTAATGAAGGTCTTTGATCCATTGATTGTGTAGCCGTTGCCATCTTTGATGGCGGTGGTCTTGATCGCCTGGAGGTCTGAGCCCGTGCCGGGCTCGGTCATAGCGATCGCGCAGACAAGCTCCCCAGTTGCAAGCTTGGGTAACCAGCGCTGCTTCTGCTCCTCAGAGCCATAATGCTGAATGTACGGAGCGACGATGGCGTTGTGCAGTGAGATGCCAAACCCGTCGATGCCCTTCCACTGCTGTTGCTCGATGATGATCGCCTCGTGGCGGAAATCGCCGCCCGCACCGCCATATTCCTCCGGCATGGATGCACAGAGCAGACCCGCCTCACCGGCCTTATACCAGACGTCGCGCGGTACGATGCCATCTTTGCGCCACTGCTGAACGTGGGGCTGACATTCGCGCTCGAAGAACTGGCCCACAGCGTCGGAGAAGATGTTCATCTCTTCATCGTCACGCCAGGCGGATGGTTTCACATCAAGCGGGCTCAGCTGCATCACACGACCTTTCAGGGGCTCTTTCGCGCTCAAAAACCCTCTCGTTTACGTTCACGTCAAGCTCTTATAACGGAAACGCTGCTGAAAAGCACCACTGACGTAAGGGAAACGGGGGTTTTTAGGCGGCTGGCTGCCGCATCCAGATCACACCCTTGATCCGCCGTCCACCATGTCGCTTGGCAAACCAGACCGTTATCAGGATAGACAGGACAATCACACCGATCCGGGAAACGTTCGCCGACATCGGGCCAAGAGCGGAATCAGAAACGGCAAAGAGCTCCCACCATAGGTTCATCAGAAGATGCATCGCTGCCGGAACCCAGACATTGTAGCCCCACTCGACATACAGCCAGGCGAACCATAGGGCCCCCAATGCAGTGATCGTAAAAATGGCGGTCGCTTCGGTCGGATCGCCGCTTTGATAGAGATGACCAGCACCAAAGACGATTGCTCCAACGAGGGCTGCGGGAAGAAAGCCCCACTTCGCGAACCTGAACAGAAAGCCAAACAGGAAAGCCCTGTAGAAGATCTCTTCGAAGATACCTGGAAGAATCGCCCCGCGAGAGACGGTGATGACAAAATTGTCCGGCACAACAAAGTCGGAAGTGACCGCGATCGCCAGCAGCATCACAGACGTAGAAGCGACCGCGACGATGAAACCTGTCAGGGGATTACTCGATAGACCGAGAGCATCTGGAGCATTCTTCCAGCCAACCAGTATGCCTGCCAGCACCAACGGAATGATCAATTGGGGAAGATAACGAAGCCCAGTGACAGCGCCTAGTCGCAAATATCCCTCGGTGTCTGCGGCAATCGATCGGAACAGCGTCCAATCATATTCGTTGAGCACAAAGAAGACGATCAGCGTGACAAGCGATACCGCCCAAGGTCGCCAATTTGTGGTGAGCTCAGCTTCCGATCCGTGCATACATCCCTCCAATGAAAAGGGCGGATCGCACTGCGTCCGCCCTTAACCCGTTTAGATGCAACGTAAGCTGCAAACGGATGCGATCAGAATGCCTCTGCTTCCAGCGCCATCATGGTGCCCGCACCCGTTTTCAGCTTGGTGAGGTGCGAGTCAGCCTCCGGAAGGAGCCGCTCAAAATAGTAGCGAGCCGTCACAAGCTTATTGGCGTAATAAGGATCGCTCGAACCTGAGGCCGCTTTCTCAAGCGAGGTCTTCGCCATTTTCGCCCACATATAAGCAAGCGCGGTGAACCCGAAGAGCTGGAGGTAGTCCATCGATGCGGCACCGGCATTGTTGAAATCGGTCATACCGTTCTGCATCAGCCAGGTTGTGCCGTCCTGCAGTTTCTCCTTGGCCGAGGTAAGACCCTCGATGAACGGCGCGAGCTCTTCATTTTCCTGGTTCTCACCAAGGAAATCATCAAGCTCGGCAAAGAAACTGAAGACCGCTCGACCACCATTCGAAGACAGTTTCCGGCCAACTAGATCCAGCGCCTGGACGCCATTTGTCCCTTCATAGATCAGCGCAATACGTACGTCCCGTACGATCTGTTCCAGTCCCCATTCACGCGTGAACCCGGAGCCGCCATGAAGTTGCAGACTCTCATTACATGATTTGAGGCCACGATCGGTCAGGAAGGCTTTGATAACGGGGGTCATCAGCGCCATGTAATCATTAGCTTTTTCACGTACTTTTTCGTCCGGCGACTTGTCCTGAAGGTCACCGTGAAGCGCTGTCCAAAGAACGAAAGCCCGCGCGCCCTCAATAAAGGCACGGCTATCCATGAGCATGCGGCGCACATCAGGATGCACAATAATCGGATCCGCCGGTCCATCCGGGTTCTTCGGCCCAGTGAGTGAGCGCCCCTGCAAGCGATCACGCGCAAAATCGGCGGCATTCTGATAGGCGACCTCAGCCTGCGCGAGCCCCTGCATGCCCACACCCAGGCGCGCCTCGTTCATCATGACGAACATGGTGCGCATACCCTTATTCTCTTCGCCAACGAGCCAGCCGGTCGCGCCATCATAATTCATGACGCAAGTCGCATTTCCGTGGATGCCCATCTTCTCTTCAAGACCACCGCAAGAGCAGGTATTGCGTTCGCCAAGCGAACCGTCTTCGTTGACGATGTACTTTGGAACGACGAACAGCGATACGCCTTTGATCGTGTCCGGAGCGCCTTCAATTTTGGCCAGTACGAGGTGGATGATGTTCTCGGTGAGATCCTGTTCACCACCGGAGATCCAGATCTTGGAGCCGGTAATTTTGTAAGAGCCATCCGGCTGCGGCACAGCCTTCGTCTTCATCATCCCAAGATCGGTGCCGCAATGGGGCTCGGTCAGATTCATCGTGCCGGCCCATTCACCAGCTGCCATCTTCGGGCCGTAAAGGGCTTTTTGCTCGGCAGAGCCACCCTCCATAAGCGCTTCATAGGCCCCGCGGGTCAGCCCGGGATACATTCCGAACGCCATATTGGCCGCAGACGTAATCTCGTTCACTGCGGTATTGAGGACATAGGGAAGCCCCTGCCCGCCGGACTCGGTATGCGCACCCAGCAATGGCCAGCCATTTTCCACCATTTGCTGATATGCTTCTGGAAACCCGTCAGGGGTCTTCACCGAACCATCGCTATTGCGGACGCACCCCTGCACGTCCCCGACAGAATTCAGCGGAAACAGGAC
The DNA here is from genome assembly GCA_039033955.1 of Pseudomonadota bacterium. Taxonomy (GTDB): domain Bacteria; phylum Pseudomonadota; class Alphaproteobacteria; order Caulobacterales; family Hyphomonadaceae; genus CALLCD01. The sequence continues at coordinate 201,514 of JBCCBQ010000005.1, read as the reverse complement.
TTCTTTCGCGAATTTCCCACTCTCTTCGAGAATCTGGTCAACCACATCGGGGGTCGCATCTGCAAACCCCTCCAGATTCGAATAGGATTGCATCTGCAGGAACTCATGCAGAAGGAATTGAATGTCACGGATTGGGGCGTCGTAGCGGGGCATAAAACTGGATGTCCTCTAGTGTTTTGTTTCTCGGCGATTTTCGCCGCTTAGTTTTGATCTTCAAGATGAGCGCGGGCAACAGCGTCATAAGCTCTGATACTATCAGCAGCTTCCTTATTAGGCTTCACTTGGTCAAGCTGCTCTTCGGCCCAGGAAATACCTTTGTTGAGCTCTTCCAATGCTGTCTCAATATCAGCGCGCTGTTTTTCGAGTTCCGTCACCTGATTTCGAAACTTCTCCAGGGTGGCGCGCAACTGAAGTCTTTGATCGCCGCCAATCTTATATAGATCGAGAATTTCCCTGATGTCAGCGAGGGGTAAACCCACACGTTTGCCTCGCATGATCAGGCTGAGCCGGGCTCTATCACGATTGGAATAAACACGCGTCATGCCGTCTCTGGCCGGATGCAGCAGATCCTTATCCTCATAAAAGCGGAGCGCGCGGGCTGTGACACCAAACTCTCTGGCAAGTTCGGATATCGTATAGGTCCGGGCATCAGCTGCCGAAACTGACTGACCGATGGACTGAGAAGTTTTGTAATGCATTGGATAAGTATGGCCAAAGTTGACGCGAACGTCAACGTAAAGCTGCGGGCATGTCCGCTCCAAGTCAAAACTGTTAGAATTCTGTCTCTTAGGATGAGGCGACCGTTTACCTTTAACCTACCCTTAAGACCGACGCTCCAAATAAGTCATAATCGTTAATGCGCCCGATCCGGGTGTAAACCGTCAGGAGTACGCTGTGACACAAAGAGGTCCATGGAGCGTCAAAGGGATAGATGATCGCGCGCGGTTAGCGGCCCGTGATGCAGCCCGCGTTGAGGGGCTAACGCTCGGCGCTTATCTGAACAAGCTGATCCTCGAAGAAGGGGGCGCAGCAAGCGAAGACGATACGGATCTTAATCGGGACGCAGCCGCCAAGCAGCAACCGAATGCGCACCCCAACCAGACAGCCCGCAGCGCCCACGACATAGCATCGACGGCACTCGACCGGCTGACGCGGCGCATCGAGTCAACTGAAGCTCGATCCACGCTCGCAATTACCGGCATTGATCAGTCAGTCGTTGGCCTTCTGTCCCGCCTCGAAAACGCGGAGCACACGCAGGAAGCGTTCAGCATTCATATCGACAGTGTGCTCGCCGAAATCAAAGCGACATATGATGAACTCGCCGGCAGAGTCGGTGAGGTTGAGGCCGACGAGACGGCAGCGAATGGGCTAGCGGCCCTGAAATCCCTTGAAGATGCACTGGGTGCCCTCGCCTCTCACGTCTACGAAGAAAACAGTCTTGCCGCCGAAGAAACAGACGCGATCAAAGCCCGACTGGAAACCGGCCTCGGCGAAGTGGCCGAACGTCTCGACGGTGTCGAAGCCGAACTCGGAGACCACATCCAGACTGCCAAACAGGAACTTTCCTCAGTTGTATCGGATGCAGAACTTCGAGTGGAAGGGTCAAATCGGCATCTGAGTGAGCGGTTCTCAAGCCTCGAGACAGAGGTCTCGCACAAACTTTCGCACGTCGAAAACCTCGGCGAGATCATGAACGAAGTGCACGCCGAAATGACCGATGCGATGGCAGGCGTCCGCCGCGACACCGCTGAAAACATTGGTTCCATAAACGAAACCTTGCAGAGCATGCAGGATCGTTTGACCCGCGCCGAGAGCACGACGGACAGAGCGCTTCGGAGTCTCGAACAAACCTGCGACAGCCTCGACAAGCGCCTCGCGGATGTCGGACAAATCGGTGCTGCAGGATCAACCGACAAAATGCGCAAGGATTTCGAAGAGCGCTTCGAAGGACTTGCTGACGATTTAAGAGGCATTGTTGCCTCAGCGCGAGCTGAAATGGCCGAAGAAATCGAGGCCGCAACAAAACTTGTCGATCAAAGCGTAATCGGACAGCTCGAATCCAGCGTTTCAGAGATGGGCAGCCGTCTCGACGCAACAGAAAATCTTCACAGCCAGACCATGGACATGGTCAGCGACACGGTAAATCGGGTCGTGGAGAGCGTTGATCAGCGCCTGACGGCAAATGAGGAGCAACAGGGCAAGGCCATCGACCAGATCGGCTCGCAAGTGACCCGGATATCCGACAGCCTCGACCAGCGCCTGGAAGCCGTTGAAACCGAGCAGTCAAATCTGGAAAGCCAACGCGACGAGATGCGCCGCTTGAGCGAATCCATCGACGAGCGGATTTCCCAGTTCGAGAGCATTGATACCACCGCGCTGGACGCTGTTAGCGAGAAAGTGGAACAACTCGCCGACAAGCTTGATGAGCGCGTCATGGCGAGCGAGCAACGCTCCGCAGAAGCCATCGAGCAAGTTGGCGAACAGGTGGCCTCGGTCGCCGCTCGGATCGATCAACGCCAGGATGAAGCTTTCCGCGCATTCTCCGAAAAACTGGAAGATTCCCAGCAGCGTCAGGCCTCTCGCCTTTCCGATGCGCTTTCTAATGTATCTGATCGCCTTGAGCAGATGCAGCAACAGCAAGTCACAACGATTTCGCCGGTCCAGAAGGCCATCGCCTCGTTAGCGCAACGCATTGAAGCCATCGAGGACTTTGCTACGCCGCCATATGCCGAGCGCGCCGATTCACCGGAACTTCCGGAAATGGTGGAGCCCACCACTTTCGACACGAGCATTCCGGATATTGAAGCAGACTCACTCTTCGACGCGTTTGATGCGCCGGAACCTTCTGTCGAGACGACCAGCGAAGCGCCCACTGATACGCCGGAGCCCGCCGGAACGGAGACAGATGACAGTTTCAAGGCCGGGATCGAAAGCTGGATCGCAGCAGCGACAGACGAGACCGGAGAAATCGACCCGGTCGCCGACGATGCGTTCGATGTGACGGTCGATCTTCCTGATGAGACGAGCACTCCCACTGCTCCCGCCACCGCGACCGAAGACGAACACGACTACTTCGCCGATCTGCCCGAACCTGAGACTTCATGGGCCGATAGCGCCATTGAAACACGGGACAACGATATCTTCGACGAAGATCCCCTGGCCATACCGACAGATGAGACAGAGCCAGCCTCTATTCTTGAAGCGAACATTGATGCTTTTGAAGCGGCTGCTGAAGCAGAGCCCGATGAAGAGGCACCTGCCGACGAGCCGGGCAATTATCTGAGTCAGGCGAGAGCCGCCGCCCGCGCAGCAGCCGAGGCAGACGAAAGCACCAAGAAAAAGGGATGGCGCGGTCGGAAGAAAGACAAAGCCACCAAGAAAGAGGTCACAAAATCCAAGAAGGCCAAAGACTCTAAGGTCGAAACGGATGATGCCCCAGACGCCGCCAAGGTGAGCGAGAGCGGCGAGAAAAGTCGCAGCGCCGTACCGAAAATTGCTGCCGTGTCTGCCCTCGCGATCGCGAGCGCCGGAACCGCCGGATATCTCTATGTCCGCGGCAAACAGGCAACGCCATCCTTGTCTTTCAACCGGATTACAAACGACACAGCCCCTAAGCGAGCCGCCGTTGAGGGTGGCGCAAACACGCCGATCCAAACGGCAGCTCTAAGTGCATCCGACGAAACCGCTAGCTCAGCAGAGACCGAGCGGGCTCCAGATTTGTCGCTGTTCGCAGCACGGATCGAAAACCCGCTTTCGACTACGGAAGCCCCGACAGAGATCGCAACCCCGAACACGCCGGAACTCGAAGGCGGTGCCCTATTCGCCGACCTGCCCTCTATTCCGCAATTGATCACAGCTGAAGACGCAGCAGCCGACGGCAACCCAGTCGCGATGCTACAGCTCGGCATTACAAAGCTCGAAGCTGGCAAAACAGCCGCTGGGGCCGAACTTATTCAAACCGCAGCCGCCAAGGGCGTTCCAGCGGCCCAGTACCGTCTCGCCAAACTCCACGAGCAAGGCCTCGGCGTCGCGCGAGACCTACAGGAAGCCCGCGCCTGGACCGAGCGTGCCGCGAATGGCGGCAACGTCAAAGCCATGCACGATCTCGCTGTATTCATGACAGACGGCGAAGGCGGCGCGCAAAGCTACACCGGTGCGGCCGAATGGTACCGCAAGGCGGCCGAATATGGCGTTCTCGACAGCCAGTTCAATCTTGCCGTGTTCTACCAGGACGGTCTCGGCGTATCTCCGAGCCTCACTGAAGCCCTATTCTGGTTCGAGGTCGCAGCCTTGCAGGGAGATGCAGACGCCAAGCGAAGCGCCGCGAGCCTAAGGAACCGCGTATCCGACGTCGCTGCACAGCAGATCAAAGCCCGATCCGAAGACTGGCAGCCGGCCATCTCTGAAGATGCACCCAACGGCCACTTCCCGGATGCCCCATGGGCGAGCCGCCCGGGTCGTGAGCACGTACTGGCCATCCAGACACGTCTAACAGCGCTTGGTTATGATACCGGAACGCCGGACGGCTCCATGGGTCCAAAAACTGCCAACGCCATTCGCGAGTTCCAGACCACAACAGGCCTCAGCCCGAATGGAAAAATCACGAGCAGCCTAATCGACGAGTTGAATGGCATTAGCGGGCTCGACCGCGGCTAATCCGCCGGTTTTAAAGGGACCAGAGCCCATCCGGGCGCTGATTGTCAGGCTCCAGACGCTTTGAAGCGAGCGGGAAGACCCGGTCCTCCCCCAGCACATACGCGCTCGGAACGCCCTCGAACAATTCAAAGAACGCCGCATCGCAAACATTCAATCCGCCCGTATAGGCTCCGAGCGCCGGCATGATGAGAGACCGCCCGTTGGTCGCAAAACATCTCCGCCTTACAGCCCGGCCCCGCGCCCGAACTTTGGCGGCGGGGTGTAAATGCCCGGCAATCTCCCCTGCATCCCCTTCAGGTTCGTGCCGGAAAACAAGATTGCCTAAGCGCAGCTCCTGCGCGCCCGCCCCACCGAGCGATTCCGGAGGATCGGGATCATGGTTTCCCTCCACCCAGAACCATTCCGCGCCCTCTGTCAGCGCCTTGATCCTGGCGCGGTCGCCAGACGAAAGGCGCGCCTCGGCCTCACCATCATGAAAACTATCGCCCAGGGAAATGATCCGCTTCGGATTCCATACCGCCACCAAAGCCTCGACCTGCCTCAGCGTCGCCGACGTATCATAAGGCGGCAGTAACTGCCCTTTCGACGCGTAGGACGATCCCTTCTCCAGATGCAAGTCCGACACAACCAGCGTCGCCTCGGCGTCCCACCAAAGCGCACCCTCGGGCAAAAGCGTCAGCTCATGGCCGTTGAGTGTAATACACGTCGGCCGCGCGCCGTCGGCTTCAGAAAGTGCGGGAGATCCTGCCATGCGCGTAAGATGAGCCGCTGCGCGCCCCTCCGTCAATCAGCAGCAGCAAACACTCCACAGTTTCGAGTACAAGAATGGCGATGCCTACACGCAGCGGCTTTGGAGACATCTGCACGCAATCCAGGGCCTCGCCGAGCCACCCGGAGAGATCTCTCCGGGTGGACTTCAATCTGGCGAGTGTTCAGTTACTCGTTGTCTACGTCTTCAAGCGCGACCACCGCATCAGCGAGCCCGTCAACAAATTCCGCCCCATGCAGCACTTGTATACTTGAGCCTGCAAACGCGTCGCCGATCGGTTCAGAGCGTCCGCCGAGGCATTCGGCCAGAAAACCTTCCGCCACAGCATAGAAAGCGAGCCGGTTTTCAGGGCGGACAAAGCCGTGGCCCTCATCGGGGAAGTTGACATATGTCACGGGAAGTCCGCGCTCCGCCATTGCACCGACAAGCTGATCTGATTCCAGCTTCGTTACGCGTGGGTCGTTCTCCCCCTGCCCGATGAGCAGTGGCACCGAAATATCATCGACCCGACTGATGGCTGATCGAGCCAACATGTCTGCCCGGTCCTCCTCATTGGCCGGGTTACCGACATATTTGTACCATGTGCCTTCGAGGAATGGCCCCCAATAGTCTGGGAAACTCTCCACCAGAGTTACCAGGCTGGAAGGCCCAACAATATCGACGCCGCAGGCAAATTTTTCTGGCGTAAACGCAACGCCTGTTAGCGTCGCATACCCACCATAGGACCCACCGGCGATGGCAACCTTGTCGGCATCGGCGATCCCTTCATCGACAGCCCAATCTACTGCATCGATCAGGTCATCATGCATCTTGCCCGCGAACTCTTTAACGGCCGCATTGACGAAGCCTTTGCCGAAGCCGGTCGAGCCCCGATAGTTTACAGATAGAACGGCATAGCCGCGATTGCTCATCCATTGATGCCAGGAATTGTACCCATAGGAGTCGCGCGCCCAGGGTCCGCCATGAACGGCAAGCACCATCGGGACGGGTTCCTCAGGACGACCGTCGCCGTCTACGTCCGATCCCGGTGGCAAGGAGAGGTAAGAGACCAATGACAGACCGTCGCGAGACTCAATCTCAACAGACTGCATGGGCTGAAGGGGTGCGCCGTCTAGATCCGGGCGAGTCGCGAACATCTTGTTCAACGCACCTGCTTCACGATCGTAGACATAGTAAACGCCCGGGGCGTCGGCAGCATCTGAGTAGACGACAGCTTTGGACATATCATCTGTGACAGCGAGTATCTGGAAGTCGCCTTCCAATTGATCGTCGAGAAAAGTCAGATCATCAGCCGTATCTTCGTCGAGAGCTGTCCATTCAGAACGAAGATACTCCGACGCGTAGGCGAGCGGCTCATATGTCGTGGGATGAAGCACAGCATTGTTGATATCAGCCTTCTCTGCTTCTGCGATAACCGTCGCTTCACCAGTGTCCGCACTGATTTCGACCAGAGCGGCCTTGTCACGGCCACGGCTATCGACACTGAACATAGCTGAGTTGTCGGCATTGAACCCGAATGCGTTCGTCGTGAGGAAGTCCTCAGCCGGAATTGAGAACAGCACATTGCCCTCAAAATCCACCATGTCAGCGCCGCCACCCGCAGTCTGCACAATGCCGAAACGTGGGGTCAGGGTGTTGTCAACCATCCACGCAGCATAGCCCGGGTTTTCCTTCACCAGGGTGCTCTCACCTGTATTCACGTCGACAAGAAAAAGGTCGAACAGCTGAGGATTGCGTGCATTAGCACCGACCAGAATGTGATCGGGTTTCTCATTGGACACACCTTCTATGTTCGCTCTGACGCCATCCTCGAAGGGGGTCAGGTCACGCGCCTCACCAGTTTCCAGGTTGACCGCATAAACATGGAAGTTTTCGTCACCGCCCGTGTCTTGAACATAATAGACGAATTGCGAGTTTGGTGCCCAAAAATGCTGGTTGATCCCTCGATTGTCGTCGGCGGTAATCGCCTTCGCAGCGGTCGGGTCGTCCGCCGGGGCCACATAGATATTGAGGACGCCGTCAACGGGGGCAAGCCAACTCACATGCATGCCATCCGGACTGATGCGGCCTTGCGTGCGCTCTGGATTGCCAAAAATCGCCGTACGCTGGATCAGGTCGAATGTATCGATCGGCAGCATATCCTGCGCCGTAACCTCCGCAGTCTCAACAAGATCGGCTTCTGAACCCACCAGATCCGGCGCAGTCACTGGTTCGGTGGCGACACAAGCCGCGAGCGTAAGCAGGCCCGCACCCGACAAAGCAAGAATTTTCATAGACAGAACCTCCATAAGTCTTATTGATAATCAATAATCACTAGAGCCTTCCCTGGCAAGCGAAACCTGAACAGAACAATCGCGCAAAACAAGAAGCAGAGATTACGAAACCACCGCGTTGTATTGGCTGTAACAGGACGAAAACCCAGCCTATCCCCACAAAACACCCACCGCGCCAAAAGTGGGTGTCTGGTGACACTCACCCAAGAGCATTCACAAGGCGAGGATAGATCAGCTATGCACAGCGCTCCGCCGAAGGCTGATCAACGCCTGATCTAGAACCCCCTGGCTGGACGCACAGACAAGTTGACCTCCGGGTTTTGCAGGGGCTCCCGTCCAGTCGCAGGCAAGGCCGCCTGCTCCACGTACAACGGGGATCAAAGCAGCTGTATCCCATGAAGCGAGACCCGTTTCGGCCACGAGGTCGATCGTTCCTGCCGCAAGCCGGGCATAGGCATAGGCATCGAGTCCATAACGGATGATCCGCGCCGTATGCCTGAGATGCGTCCAGGCCCCCTGCTCTGCCGGGGTCATGATGAAAGGGTCCGTCGTGGCAATGGTCGCTTCGCGCAAATCCTGCTGACCCGAAACCTTTATCGCCGAGCGCCCTGCGGATGTTTCAAGCGCAGCACCGTCCGGCCAGCCAAGATAGCGCTCGCCAAGTGCGGACTGATCGATCACCCCGATGATAGGGTCCCCTGCCGGGTCACACAGCGCGATCAACGTCGTCCAGACAGGCAGCCCCGCCACAAAGGCCCGTGTACCGTCCACAGGGTCCAGAAGCCACGTGAATCCGTTCTGCGACGGGCGTTCACCATACTCTTCACCGACAATGCCGTCATCCGGCCGCTCAGCCTCTATGAGGGCCCGCATGGCGCGCTCAGCGCCCTTATCGGCCTCGGTGACAGGATCAAATCCGTCCCGCTCGGAGCTCTCTTTTTCTTCAATTGCATCAAGGGCGCGGAAGTGCGGCGCGATCGCATCACCCGCAGAATCAGCAAGCCGCCCTGCAAATGCGAGGGCGGCTTCAATTTCAGTATCGTTCAGCGCAGCGGTCATAGAGACCGCATTACCGGCTCACCTTCTAGGACGCAACGTCGCTCGCATCGCTTTCAAGGGCTTTCGCAAGCTCCAGAAGGCGCTTCCGAGGCCGTTCGCTCAGGCGGTAATAGGCGCGAACCAATTCAAGGGTTTCTTTCTGGCTAAGAACGTCCCCTTCGAGTTGTTCGGCATCGTTTGCCGGCGTGCCCGGACCTTCGTGCAGCTCAAGACCGTCGAAGAAGTACTGAACCGACACGTTCAGCGCCTTTGAAAGGTCGTACAGCCGGGAAGATGTCATGCGATTGGCACCGCACTCATACTTCTGAATTTGTTGGAAACGCACGCCCACCTGCTCGGCCAGCTCCTGCTGGGTCATCCCCAGGAGTCGCCGGCGGCGGCGCAACCGTTTGCCAACATGCAGGTCGGTATCGTCTGCCATATCTCACTCCAAACTCGATACATCCAGGAACCCAATCGTCCCCTTTCAGGATGCTCATAGAGTTTGTCAGCAAAACCCGTGCCGAAGTTCATATTCTATGGGCGAATATGCCATCATATGCATTTTAGCATAGTTGCCATCTCGCAGCCGCAGCATATTCAGCTTGCTTATTTTGCACCGCACAATAACTTCACTATTGCGCTTCGGCGTAACGCCTATGGCGTTTCCTCCCTATACCTAATAAGGCCGCGCGGGTTTCGCGCGGCTCTTTTTTTGTTCAGCAAGATTTGGCCTTCGCATAGCCAGTTAGACCTCTGGCGACGTCCTGAATATGCGACTGCATAATGCCAAAACGAGACGTCTTTTGAACAGCCACTTCATCCATATAAAGCCGCCGGTTGATTTCAATTTGCAAGGCATGGATGCGTTGCTTCGGACGCCCATAGGCTCGCGTCGTAAAACCCCCTGCATAGGGCGCATTTCGCGAAACGGAATATCCAAGGCGGCGAAACGAACGCTCGGCCAACCCCGTCAGTCGGCTGTCACAGCTCGAACCAAATCGATCTCCGAGGACAATATCCGTCAATTTCCGACGACCAGGCTGACTTGACGGCATGGAGTGGCAATCAATGAGCACAGCGACACCATATTCGTCTCTGAATTGCTCCAGGGTTCGCTTGATAAAGCCGTGATAGGCATCGTGCACCTGCGCCAGTCGATACTCCCCCTCCGCCCTGCTGAGACGATCAGAATAGATCAGTTCACCCCGGGCAGCGACCTTGGGCAGACAACCTAGCCCAGCCTCAACACGCGCACTTGGTATGGCAACCGTACGCGGCGCACCGTCAGCGAACATGTCGGGATCCAGCTCACGCGCATCTCGGTTCAGATCTACGTAAGCCCTCGCATAGTTGGCTGATATCGACTGCGCGCCAAGGGTCGTGACGCCAGCAAAAAGCTCATCGACGAACGCGTCTTCCGTTCGCCTGAGATCCATCAAAGGAACCCTAAGGCCCGACAACATGGCTGCGGGATAGCTGGCTCCGCTATGGGGCGATGCGAATAGTATAGGAACAACGCGTCCTTCTGCCGACTGAACTGTATAAGCAGATAAGCCAGCAACAGGACAAACGGGAAGATCAGACAGTGTTTGAGCCAGAGGTTTCACAAAACCATAAATTGACACACCGCAGACAACGTCAAGAGCCGCGTTCATTTCAGATTTACCGACATATGACTAAATAGACAGACTGACCGAGTTTACTGAGGCGCATGATGACCAAAATCCTACTCGCGGAAGACGACGATTCCCTCCGGACCTTCCTGTCCGCAGCACTTCGCCGTGCCGGGCATGATGTACAGGATCACGAAGATGGCGAAGGAGCCCTTGAGGCGCTCGAACGCGAAGTATTTGATCTGTTGCTGACAGATATTGTAATGCCGGGGCTCGACGGTATTGAGCTTGCGCGCCGGGGTGCGGAGCTCGATCCAGCGATGAAAATCGTTTTCATTACGGGGTTTGCAGCGGTTGCGCTGTCATCGGGATCCCCCACACCTGCAGGCTCGAAAATCTTGTCCAAACCCTTCCATCTGCGTGAAATCGTTGATGAAGTTGAGCGAGTGCTCGCGGCCTAGCAAGACAATGATCTTCCAGACTTGACACGAGCGTCGCAACGTCGGATTTCAGCGGTCTTCTGCTCATAGCGGATATGGTCGATTAGCTCAGCGGTAGAGCACTACATTGACATTGTAGGGGTCACTGGTTCGATCCCAGTATCGACCACCATTGCGCGACTGGGATTTGATCTAAGAGGTCAAATTGAGCGCGGAACGATCTTCGGAACATGTAAGCAAACGCAGTGCTGCTGCTTTCTTCGTCGATCAACAAAAACGGCACATAATCACCCAGTATCGGCGCTCTCGGCGTATCGACGGCGGATCGACGGCGGATCGAGACCGACTTATTGAATGGAATACCTGAAGCTAGCTAACGCTACTCTTTACCAAATCTATTTTCCAGACTGGGAGCGCTAACTTACATATCGGAATGGATACGCTGTTTAGAGATACTAAAGAACAGACAGCTGCAATCGTGGTAGGTTGACCCAAAATAACACTGTGCCGACAGGCAAAAATTAGACGCACCCAAAGGCTAGTACTCCCCGAACGACATGTTGGACGACGCACCCAAAACACCCGCCCCGATCAACGAGAAGCTCTCTGACAATGAGCGGCTGAAGGAAGAAAGCAACTTCCTGCGCGGCACCATTGCTGAGGACCTCGAGGATTCGATCACAGGCGGCTTTACCCCGGACAACTATCAGCTGATCCGCTTTCACGGCATGTATCAGCAAGATGACCGCGACATTCGCGGAGAGCGTGCAAAGCAGAAGCTCGAGCCTCTGCACAATGTCATGCTCAGAGCTCGGATGCCCGGCGGCATTATTTCGCCGGAGCAGTGGCTGATCATTGAGAAGTTCGCAGAAGAAAGCTCGATATATGGGTCGGTTCGTCTGACCACCCGGCAAACCTTTCAGTTCCACGGCGTGCTGAAGCCGCATATCAAGGACATGCATAAGCTGATCGCATCGGCCGGCATCGACTCGATCGCCACAGCAGGCGACGTAAACCGGAATGTGCTCTGCACGACCAATCCAGTTGAGTCGGCGCTTCACCAGCAAGCCTATGAATGGTCGAAGAAGATCTCGGAGCATTTGCTACCAAAGACGAATGCCTACGCAGAAGTCTTCCTCGACGGCGAGAAGGTGATGACGACAGAGGAGCCGATCCTCGGCGACACCTATCTACCGCGAAAGTTCAAGACGACCGTATCTGTTCCACCGAGCAACGAGGTGGACATCCACGCGAATGACTTGAACTTCATCGCCATAGCCGAAGATGGGAAGCTGATTGGTTTCAACGTGCTCGTGGGCGGCGGTTTGGCAATGACCCATGGCGACACCGCGACGTACCCTCGCAAGGCTGACGATTTTGGCTTTGTTCCACTGGAGCACACGCTAAAAATTGCAGAACACGTTGTGTCCGTTCAGCGCGACTGGGGCAATCGCTCTAACCGCAAGAACGCCAAGACCAAATACACCCTCGACCGGGTCGGTATAGACACGTTCAAAAGCGAAGTTGAAAGACGTGCAGGCGTCGTCTTCGAGGAAAGTCGGCCGTATGAGTTCACGACCCGGGGCGACCGGTTCGGCTGGGTTGAGGGCATCGATGGTAAGCACCACCTGACGCTTTACATCTTGAGCGGTCGGATCCTCGACTATCCGGAACGCCCGCTGAAAACGGGCTTGCGCAAGATTGCCGAAATTCACCAGGGCGATTTCCGCATGACGGCAAATCAGAACCTCGTTGTGGCCGGCGTACCTAAAGACCAGAAGGACGAGATCGAACGCATTGCACGCGAGCATGGCCTGATCGACGACTCCCAAACGCCGCAGCTGCAGAACTCCATGTCATGCGTCGCCCTGCCCACCTGCCCCCTTGCTATGGCAGAGGCGGAACGCTTCCTGCCTGGCTTTGTGGCAGACGTGGAAAAGCTGCTCGCTAAACATGACATTCCCGACGACCACATGATTCTAAGGGTCAACGGATGTCCGAACGGATGCGGCCGAGCGATGCTGGCTGAAGCTGGTCTCGTCGGAAAAGGTCCTGGCAAGTACAATCTTTATCTCGGTGGCAACCGCATCGGGACACGTATTCCAAAGCTTCACAAAGAGAATGTCAGCGCAGAAGTGATCCTGGAGGAACTGGACACACTGATCGGCCAATGGGCTAGCGAGCGCGAAGACGATGAGGGCTTTGGCGATTTCGTAATCCGCAAGGGCGTTGTGCCCGAAGTGAAAGTCTCGAGGACCGACTTCCATGCATAGTGCAGCACAAAATACTATCCCCGTGGAAACGGCGGAAACGCATGCGCCAAAATCGATGCTAAGCTTGCTGTATCAAACAACTGATCGGCGCGATCATTTGATCGCGGAAGCGAACACCTGGCTTGCAGACCTCAGCGCGGAAGAGCGTGTCGAGTGGGCACTGAACAATCTCCCGGCAGGCTATGCCGTGTCATCCAGCTTCGGCATTCAGTCCGCGGTCATGCTCCACATGATGACGCAGCAAAGCCCTGACATTCCGATCATTGTCATGGATACGGGCTATCTGTTTCCAGAGACATATCAGTTCATCGATGCATTGACCGAGCGCCTAGACCTGAACCTTCACATCTATCGCTCCGAAATGAGCCCGGCTTGGCAGGAAGCGAAATTCGGCCAGCTTTGGACGCAAGGCGAAGATGGTATCAAACGCTATAACACCATCAACAAGGTCGAACCCATGCAACGGGCTCTAAAAGAACTCGGCGTCAGCACTTGGTTCAGTGGCCTTCGCCGCGACCAGTCACAAAGCCGCGCAGGCCGTGAGTTCATTGAGATGCAGCATGGCCGCATCAAGATGCACCCCATCGTCGATTGGTCGAGCCGCGACATTTATATCTACTTGAAAGCCCACGATCTGCCCTATCATCCCCTCTGGGAAGAAGGATATGTGAGCGTTGGCGACACGCATACAACACGCAAACTGGAAGACGGAATGACCGAAGAAGAAACCCGTTTCTTTGGCCTTACCCGCGAATGCGGCCTTCATACCGACGCCGGCTAAACAGAGACCAAGATACATGTTTGCTTCTGACCTTCCTCCGGGCATGAACCCGCTCACCCCCGAGCAAAGCCAACTGATGCAGCAATTGCTGACGACGCTAACGCCAATCCAACAGGCTTGGATCAGTGGTTATCTGGCGGCCTCCGCCAATGGCGCCGCGGGAACTCTGCCGGCCACTCAAGTGGCAGCGGCACCGGCAACCGCTGCTGTACCGCTGACGGTACTGTTTGGTTCACAGACCGGAAACGCAAAACATGTCGCCCAGGATCTGGCGGACAATGCCAAGGCGCGCGGCCTCGACGTGAACCTGGTCGATATGGCCGACTACAAGCCGAAGAACCTGAAAGACGAGAAATATCTCGCCATAGTCGTCTCGACACAGGGCGAAGGCGATCCACCTGAAACGGCCGAGAGATTCTATGAGTTCATAGCATCCAAGAAAGCGCCGAAACTTGACGGCACAAAAATCGCGGTGCTGGGCCTCGGCGATTCCTCCTATGAGTTTTTCTGCCAGGCGGCTGTCGATGTGGAAGAGCGGCTCGTAAAGCTCGGCGCGACACCGGTTTTCGACAAAGCTCTCTTCGATGTCGATTATGACGATCACGCTCCGGCATGGATTGAAGGCGCGGTAGACATCTTCGAACCGGACTTGAAGGCAGACAATGAGGGCGCGGCAAACAATGTCGTACCCATGCCGGGACTGGTGCCCGGCCTCGCGGCTGTCGCACCGCCGGTCTCTCAATACTCGAAGAAAAATCCGTTCGCAGCAGAAGTAAGCGTGGTTCAGAAAATAACGGGTCGCGACTCCACGAAGGACGTCCGCCATGTGGAGATTTCGCTGGACGGTTCTGACCTCACCTATCGCCCGGGCGACTCCCTCGGTGTGTATTTCCGCAATGATGAAGCCGAAATTGAAGCGGTCCTCGAGAAGCTGAAGCTCGATGGCGACACAGAAGTGTCTATCGGTGAGAAAAAGAAACCGCTCCGCGAGGCGCTCGCCACAGACCTGGAACTCACCCAGTCCTATCCAAGCTTTGTTGAAAAGTATGTCGCGGCGACGACCAACAAGGCGCTCGCAAAAATCGCCGAGGATAAGACCACGCTGCGAGCATACATCGAAGATCGTCAGATCTACGACATCCTGCACGAACACCCGCGCAAGATCGACGCCCAGTCCCTTGTTGAATGCCTGCGCAAGATCCAGCCGCGTCTTTACTCGATCGCCTCCAGCCAGGAAGAAGTGGAAGATGAAGTCCACACGACCGTCGGCGTGGTCGACTATGAGGCCTTTGATCGCCGTCACCTCGGCGGTGCCTCCGGGTATCTTGGTCGCCGCATTCAAGACGGCGATAAGGTCGATATTTACATCGAGCAAAACGATAATTTCCGCTTGCCTTCAAGTCCGGACACGCCCGTCATCATGGTGGGACCAGGCACCGGCATTGCGCCCTTCCGCGCCTTCCTTCAGGAACGGGACGGGATCGACGCTGAAGGGAAGAACTGGCTGTTCTTTGGGAACCCGCACTTCACCCAGGATTTTCTCTACCAAGTCGAGTTACAGGATTATTTGAAGTCAGGTCTGCTGACGAAGCTCGACGTCGCCTTCAGCCGCGATCAGGAACACAAGATTTACGTCCAGGATCGTCTTAAAGAGAAAGGCGAGGAGATCTTCGCTTGGCTTGAAGAAGGCGCACACTTCTATGTTTGTGGAGACGGCGACCGTATGGCCAAAGATGTCCACGCAGCCTTGATCGACATCGTTAAAACCCATGGCGGGAAAGATCTTGAAGCCGCTGAGGACTACATCTCAGCCTTGAAGGATGCGAAGCGCTATCAACGCGACGTCTATTGAGCCCTAGACAAAATCTTCTCGCGCTTCTGAAGTAGATAAAGCGTGATGCCAGTCACCAGAACGCCTGACAGCAAGTAGAGAGACGCAGCCCAAAGTCCGAACTGCGCGGTGAGATAAAGCCCACACAAAGGCGCGAACGCTGCCCCGACAATCCAGGAGAGGTTGGTCGAAAGCGCACTACCGGAATAGCGGTATTTTGGCTTGTAGCGATCCGGCGAGAAGGCACTCGCCTGACCAATGGCAAATCCCAGAAGAACAAAACCGAGGATGATATAAATCGCCGGGCGGTCCTCAAGCGTGTTCATTGTCAAACAAAGAACAACGATCAACGCATTGCTGACCCATAGGACCCAGTTTCGGCCATACCGGTCGGCAAGGATACCCGACGCGATAACAGATCCGATCGCGAGCGCGCCGCCCAACATCTGCAGCAAAAGGATCTGGGAGATGTCATACTCTGAATAGAGGATCTCGTATCCCAGCGGAAACACAGTCACCATGTGGAAGAGTGCGTAGCTTGCGAGCGGCAACATGGTCGACAAGAGAATAGGTCGCCACTGACTTCTGAGCATAGGAATGAACGGCGCTGACTGCAGAAGTTCGTCATCCGACCCGAAGTCGGTCGTCAATAAGCGAAGCCGCGCGAAGAGTGAAACCACATTCACCGCAAGCACTGCAAAAAAGGCGAACCGCCAACCGTAATTGATGAATTCCTCATCAGTGAGAAAGCCCGTCAGCACGAAGAAAAGGGATGCCGCGACGCAGAACCCGATTGGTCCACCAAGTTGAGGCACCATGGCATACAGGCCTTTCCTGTGGTCCGGTGCCGCGTTCTGCAATTGCAAGGTTATGCCGTCCCACGATCCGCCGAGCCCAAGCCCTTGAGCAATACGCAAAACCGCCAGCAACACCGGGGCCGCCCAACCAATTTCATTGTATCCGGGCAGCAGGCCAATCGCCATGGTTGAGCTACCCAGGATCAACAGCGCCAACGTGATCTTACCAGCGCGTCCGATCTTCTGTTGAACCCATCGGCTTGCAAGGCTGGCGAACGGGCGGGCGAGGAACGCCAGTGAGAAGACCGCAAAGGAATAAAGCGTTCCCGTAACGGGATCGACCATGGGGAAAAATAAACGCGGAAACACAATGGCCGAGGCGATGGCATAAACAAAAAATCCGAAAAAGTCGGTTACACGCGCCATGATGACGGTGGTGACAACTTCGTCCAATGTCGCAGTTTGGGTGCGTATGTGGGTTGCTTCGGACACGGCGTCGCCTCGATTGCCAGCCTCTATATAATCATATTTGGGATTCTTGGCTTCATTTTTCACGTCACCGCGTCATTGTGCACCATGGCGTTAAAATTGGACCTTCTATACCTAAATTTTGAAGAGAAAGCGCTCATTTTGGTATAGGGCTCTTAGCCGCTGAAGGTGGTTGGATGCGTTCTTCTTTCTCGATACTCGCGATGATGGCAACATGCCTGCTGGCTGGATGTGAGCTTGTTGTGCTCGATCCTTCGGGGGACGTAGCGACCCAGCAAGGCCAGCTCATCATATACTCAACTGTCCTTATGCTGATTGTCATCGTGCCTGTCATGGCGCTGACAATCTTCTTCGCCCTGCACTATCGCGCGTCCAACAAGAAAGCGCGTTACGAGCCAGAATGGGACCACTCGATCAGCCTCGAAATCGTTGTCTGGTCAGTCCCGCTCGCCATTATTTCCTGTCTGGCCGGGCTGACATGGGTCGCAACCCACAGGCTCGACCCCTATGAGCCCCTGCGACGGATTTCCGCCGAAGTCGCGATAAGCCCGGAAGATGAACCGCTACAGATCCAGGTCGTTGCCCTCGATTGGAAGTGGCTATTCATTTACCCGGAACAGGGCATCGCCACAGTTAATGAAGTCGCTGCAGTCGTAGACCGTCCGATCGAGTTTCAGCTCACCTCCGATACGGTAATGAACTCGTTCTATGTCCCTGCCTTATCAGGCATGATTTACGCCATGGCCGGTATGCAGACTGAGCTTAACGCCGTGATCAACGAGCCCGGCACGTATAAGGGCTTCTCAGCCAATTATAGCGGTGCCGGCTTCTCCCAGATGCGCTTTGACTTCCACGGCATGAACCCTGATGATTTCGACAGCTGGGTCACGCAAGTGAAAAGCGATGGAAGCTATCTGGCAGAAGACACGTTTGTAGAACTCGCTCGCCCCAGCATCGGCAATGCAGTGGAATACTACACAGCCTTTGAGCCCAACCTCTGGGACAAAATTGTCAACATGTGCGCAGGCGGCAAAGCGCTTTGCCAAAACGACATGATGATGGTGGACGCGCTTGGCGGAGGTGGCCTCGCAGGCCTTTACAACCGTGACCTCTATCGTGGTTTCTGTTCCGTCGACGACGCCCAGGCGCTCTATCTGATGCTACGCCCGGAAATGCGCGAACGGTCAGACGAAATTCTCGCTGCCATTAGTGACAAGCCAACCGATCTCCAGGCAGAGATCGTGCAGGCCTTTGTGGACGAGGGCTAAGACCATGGCATCACCAGACGGCGCACACGCAACCGGAGGCGCAGCTGAGGCCCACCCGATCTTCGGCAAGCTCACCTGGGACGTTTTCCCATTCTTCTATGACCCCATCGTGGGCGCGACATTTGTCGGCACCGTTTTGATCGGTCTTGCCGTTGTCGTGGCGGTCACACGCTACAAGCTCTGGGGTTATCTCTGGAACGAGTGGTTCACATCGATCGACCATAAGAAAATCGGGATCATGTACATGATCCTCGGCACGGTGATGCTGGTCCGCGGGTTTGCCGATGCGCTTCTGATGCGCGGACATCAGGCTTTGGCGTCCGCTGGCTATATCGGCTACTTGCCCCCGCACCATTACGACCAGATCTTCACCGCCCACGGCGTCATCATGATCTTCTTTGTGGCGATGCCCTTCGTCACAGGCTTCATGAACTACATCATGCCCCTGCAGATCGGCGCGCGGGATGTCGCCTTCCCCTTCCTCAACAATTTCAGCTTCTGGCTGACCGTTTCGGGCGCAGTCCTGATCATGGCATCGCTGTTTATTGGTGAGTTTGCGACTGTAGGCTGGCTCGCCTATCCGCCGCTCTCCGGCCTGAAATTCAGCCCAGGCGTCGGCATGGACTATTATCTCTGGTCCCTCAACATAGCGGGGATCGGGACGACCCTCTCGGGCATCAACCTCATCGTGACCCTAGTGAAGATGCGAGCACCGGGCATGACCTGGATGAAGATGCCGGTCTTCTGCTGGACAACGCTCTGCACAAACGTCCTCATCGTTGCGACCTTCCCGGTCCTCACCGCAACCCTCGCCCTGCTTACCGCGGACCGATACATCAGCACCAACTTCTTCACGAACGATCTCGGCGGCAATCCGATGATGTATGTGAACCTCATCTGGATCTGGGGTCACCCGGAGGTTTACATCCTCACGCTGCCGATCTTCGGCATCTTCTCTGAAATCGTTCCGACGTTCACCGGCAAACGCCTCTTCGGCTATACGTCCATGGTCTACGCAACCTGCGTGATCATGATCCTGTCCTACATCGTCTGGCTGCACCACTTCTTCACTATGGGAGCCGGCGCGGATGTGAACTCATTCTTCGGAATCACCACCATGGTGATCTCGATCCCGACGGGCGCGAAGATCTTCAATTGGCTCTTCACCATGTACAAGGGGCGAATCCGTTTCGAAGTGCCAATGATGTGGGTGGTTGGGTTTATGTTGACCTTCGTCATCGGGGGTATGACAGGCGTCCTACTAGCAGTTCCGCCTGCTGACTATGTCCTTCACAATTCGCTCTTCCTCGTCGCCCACTTCCACAATGTGATTATCGGTGGCGTGGTGTTCGGTATCTTCGCCGGCATCAATTATTGGTGGCCGAAAGCCTTCGGTTTCAAGCTCGATCCCTTCTGGGGCAAAGTCAGCTTCTGGGGCTGGATCATCGGCTTCTACCTCGCCTTCATGCCGCTCTACGTGCTGGGCTTGATGGGTGTGACCCGCCGCCTTAGCCAGTTCGAAGATACGATCTACGCGGGATACTTCATCACCGCTCTCGTTGGCGCGCTCTGCGTCGCAGTAGGTATCGCAGCATTTGTCATCCAGATCGTAGTCTCCATCTTGAAGCGCGAAAAGCTCCGTGATGTGACTGGCGATCCTTGGAACGGACGGACCTTGGAATGGTCCACCGCCTCGCCGCCGCCCTATTACAACTACGCCTTCAGCCCACGCATCTACGATCTCGACGCCTGGCACCATATGAAAAACCACGGTCACAGACGGCCAAAGGAGGGCTTCGTCCCCATCCACATGCCCCGCTACACGGCAACGGGCATCATCCTTTCCGGATTGATGACGGTGATGGGCTTCGCGCTCGTCTGGCATATCTGGTGGCTTGCAGGGCTCAGCTTCATCACAACCCTCGCCTACGGCATCTTCCACACGTTCAATTATGACCGCGACTATTATGTACCCGCGGAAGAGGTGGCTGAAATCGAAAGCAATCGAACACAGATGCTTCTGGAGCCCGCTGAATAATGGGCAATTCAACAGACATCAGCCTCGACAAGCTTCCTAGCCACGGCCAGCCCTCAGATGGTGTTCCGGCCTTCGACTTCTACGTCACTGAAGAACACCACGCTGACGAAGATCATCACGAGCACGAAACCGGCACAATGCTGGGCTTCTGGCTTTACCTGATGAGCGATTGCCTAATCTTTGGCATTCTCTTCGCGGTCTACGCGGTCCTCGGTCAGAACTACGCGGCAGGCCCTGCCCCTGTCGATCTCTTTGAAATCGACATGATCTTGATTTCGACGTTCATGTTGCTCTTCTCATCGATCACTTATGGCTTCGCCGTCATCGACATGCAGATGGGGCGGCAGAAAAATATGATCCGTTGGCTGATTATTACGGGCCTGTTCGGTCTCGCCTTCCTCGGCCTTGAAGTAAAAGAGTTCCAACATCTCTGGCACATTGGCGCAACGCCCATGGCCAGTGCGTTCCTTTCATCATTCTACTTCCTCGTCGGCACTCATGGGCTTCACGTCACAGCCGGCTGTATCTGGCTTTGCGTGCTCCTGACCCAAGTGCAAATGCACGGCCTGACCGTAGAGAACAAACGCCGCATCATGTGCCTCAGCCTATTCTGGCATTTTCTCGACCTGATCTGGATCGGCGTCTTCTCCTTCGTATATCTCACCGGAGTGATGCTATGAGCGATGCCACCAACGACGCGCACGAGGCTCACGACGCCCACGGCTCGTACCGATCCTATCTGATTGGCTTCGGACTGTCCGTTGTACTGACGATCATCCCGTTCTGGGTTGTCATGTCCGGCTCCGTGAACAGCGAAGCCCTCGCTATCGGTATTATCTTCACCCTCGGTGCTGCTCAGATCCTCGTGCATATTCACTACTTCCTGCATGTCACGCTGAAGGCCGAGGAAGGCTGGCAAGCCATGTCCCTTGCGTTCACAATCGTTCTCGTCGTCATATGCCTAGCAGGCTCGATCTGGGTGATGTTCCACCTTCATGAGAATATGATGCCTGCCCACGAACAGATTGAGCGGGTTCGAAATCTGCCGTGACCCCAGAGACCCGACAGCCGCGCCCCATCTGGGTCGATGGCGTCATTCTAACCTTCGCCGGGATCGTCTTTGTCACGATGGTGCTACTCGGCAACTGGCAGATGCGCCGCCTGAGCTGGAAACTCGACCTGATCGAGACGGTTGATACGCGATTGACGGAGGATGCTGTTGAAGCACCACTCCGCCTCGATGATCCGGAGGACTTCGCCTACCTGCGCGTCCGAGCGACTGGGGAGTTCCAGCATGACCTCTCAAGACGGGTAAAAGCGCTCACCGATCTCGGCGGAGGCAGTTGGCTGATGACACCCCTCAAAACCACCAACGGCCACATCTGGGTCAATCGCGGTTTCGTACCCGCCGGGTTAGATCAGGGCGATTGGACAACACCGGAAGGAACCATAGACATTGAAGGTCTTCTCCGCGTCTCAGAACCCGAAGGCACCTTCCTTGAAAAGAACGATCCCGAGGCGGGACGCTGGTACTCCCGAGATGTGATCGCACTGTCTGAAGACACCGGAGCCTACTACCCAACGCCTTACTTCATTGACGCTGACCATTATGGGGACAAAACCGACTGGCCTCGCGGCGGGCTAACCACTGTAAGCTTCCGCAATTCACACCTCTCCTACGCCCTCACCTGGTACACAATGGCGCTTCTTTTCTTCGGAGCTATGGCTTGGGTGATACGTGACAGACTTCGGGCAACGTCTTCCGTTTGAGGCTTGGGTTTCGCTAGCCTCGCACGCAAATGAACGATATTCTGCACCCGAGAAACAAGCCCGTTCCAAGGACATGACCATGCCCGACAGTTCCAACCCGGACCATCTGCAACCCGTCGACGACGGCGTTCGCCGAGAGGTGAAGACAATTCTTCACATCGCTCGCGACGGTGCCCTCGGGCTGATCACACCTGAGACCGGCGCACCAGACGTCACCCGTGTTGGGATCGCCACCGATATTGACGGAGCACCTATCTTCCCAATGTCTGATCTTTCAGGCAGGCCGCAAATGGCAGCTGAATCCGGCCGGGCTTCCCTCCTTATAGGAAGAGCAGGCAAAGGTGATCCACTCGCCCATCCGCGCGTCACACTTCACGGATCGATAAAAAGATCCGAAGGCGATGAGCACGACCGCCTGCGCGGCCGTTATCTTGCCCGGCATCCTAAAGCTGCACTCTATATCGACTTCCAGGACTTCAGCCTCTGGCGGTTTGAAATTGAAGGCGCAAACTTTAATGGCGGCTTCGGTCGCGCTTGCGCCATGACCGCTGATGACCTGCTCTCCCCCATAGAGGATCTCGCCGGCTGGGGGCCACGCGAGGCCGGAGCCCGCGAACATATGAACGATGATCACGCCGATGCCGTCGAACTCTACGCGAAGGGCTTCTGCGGCAGCTGCACCGGCAACTGGCTTCTGACCGGTATCGATCCGGAAGGCATGGACCTCGCGCTCGGCGAAGACCAGCTCCGAATCTGGTTTGATCGACCGCTCAGGGAGCCCGGACAAATGCACAAGGAACTCGTCGGCCTCGTCGGCAAGGCGCGCGAAGCCCTGTCGGAAGACGAAAGCAAGGGCGTCGGTTAAAGCAAAGCAGCCAGCCCTCCTTAGCCATCCACACCACCAAAGCCCTCTCCGTGACACAAATTTGCGATTGACTTGCAATTTCAGAAAAACACTCTAATCCCTCCTCCATCGTTCAGACGGAGGGAAGCATGAACGCAACAACAAGATTTAACCGAGCGGCTATAGCTGCCTGTGTTCCATTTACGGGAACGATCGCACTGACTCAGCTCGATATTTTCCGGAGCCTAGACGAAGTCAGAAAACCGGTGGCTGACGCTGGAGCCGAACCAGTGGTGTTTGCGTCCTACGTGCCCATCCTCGCTATAATATATATGGTGTCGGCCCTGCCCGTCATCATTCTGGCATTCGGCGCAAGCACGATTACCAAATGGGCCGCCCTTGCGGTCTCACTCCTGCTGTTCCTGTTTCACTGCAGCCATATTGTCGAACATGTCGCTTATGGTGACACTTGGGGCGGCGCGATGATTCTCGTGACATCGGTTATCCCTTATGGACTGGTGCTTTGGCTGATTTTCAGAACAAACACGACTGTCCAAGAACAGTGAGCGTAAGAACCCTTGCCAATCGGAAGATCTGATATCTCCCGATTGCTAGGATTCCTTGAGATTGGCGCGAATTGATGGCTCAGCTACAGTGTTTGAATGTCCGGGTATTCAGACACTGAAATCGCACAGATGGTGCACGAGACCCTGCGTGTATGGGCAGAGGTAAGGGATTTAGATGCGTTACCCAGCTGGGGTGACGCCCCCCAATGGATGCAAGAATCCACGCTGGACAGCGTTCGATATGTTCTTGAGCATCCCCATGCAGATGGGGCGCGGCAACACGAACAATGGCTGAGTAAGAAGACAGCGGACGGTTGGTGTTGGGGGGAAACAAAAGATCCGGATAAGAAAACACACCCGCTCATGGTCCCCTATGACGAGTTGCCGAACGATGAGAAAGCGAAGGACGCCATACTGAATGGAATTGTGCGCAGCCTCGCTAATATCTGATCAGCAATAGCGCTCACGGAACAGCGATGCCTCTCGTCACAATGTTGTCCGACAATCGTCCCTACCTTGTACAAATCGACGATGTGAAACTAAGATCAAAGGATTACGGAGCTCAACCAGAGAGCAGAAGTCGACGTGGGACCTAAGAATAGGGGGACAGTCCGGTGGCAAAGGATCTATTCCAGACCGCATTGAGCCACGTGCTGAGATTCGAGGGCGGGTTCTCAAATCATCCGGAAGACCCTGGCGGACGCACTCAAAAGGGCATCACTCAGAAAACGTTCGACAACTGGCGCAAAGATCTCGGACAGGAGACCGCGGACGTCAAAAACATCTCGGACGAAGAAGTTCGGGAGATTTATCGCGTCAATTACTGGAATGCCATTCGGGCTGAAAGCCTCCCACAATCCCTCGCTGTAGTAATGCTCGATGCCGCAGTGAATTCCGGTCCGGGCAATGCGGTCAAAGCGCTTCAAAAAGCGCTGAAGGGCATAGGCATCCCGGTATCGATCGACGGGAAGATCGGCCCGGAGACCTTAAACGCGGCCAAGAACGCCCCGGAAGAGAAGCTTTTGGACGAATTTATCGTCCAGCGCGGCCGCTTCTATGGTCTCCTCGAAACGTTCCGGACATTCGGGCTCGGTTGGGCACGGCGGTTGGTGGCCGGCGCGCGATTGGGACACGCTGTGCTCAAAGACAATTTAGGATCCGCACCCGACTTCGTGGAGCCGTCTCCAGACGATAGGACTCCACCACAAACCGAACCCAGCGGCAGCATCAGCCCGCCAGTAGGGCTCAAACGGTACTTCTTCGACGACCTCGGCGTTCAGACATATGGTAGCTTCTTTGAGCTATGGGGTGGCTGGGCAACCGCTGAGCACGTCCTGACAGCCATGCAGAACCGCACGCCCCCATTTGCGAACGGCTCCATTGTGTCCGGTGTCGGCACAATTGATGCCGCCTTGATTGGATGCACGTTCCCCGACATTGCCCCTCCCGCACCGCGAGAAGGCTCGCGGCTCATTGCCATGGGATTCCCGGCAGGTGCATCACAGCCCTCCATCCGGCGCTGTGTCGTATACATGAAACGCCCCAGCAGCCCAGCTTGGATCGCCCGAATTACAGCACCAAGCGAACCTGTGGTCGTAGGCATGTCCGGCGGTATCGTATTCGACGAACACACACGCGAAACGGTCGGGATCATCGTGCACAGGAATTCTCCGGCAGATCTGGACGGTGACAGCACGCCCGATCAGAGCCTCGACTTCGTATCACTGCACGATGTGCACAATGTACTGAAACCAGATCATCTGGAGGCGCGGATCGCATGAGCAAAAGTCTCGAAAAGCATCTGGACCCGAACACTGGCCCCAAACGCATTCTTGCTCTTTCGGGCGGCGGTGTCAGAGGGCTTATATCCCTCGGCATCTTGTCCGCCATAGAAAGTATCGTACAGGAAGAAACCCGCGATAAAGATGTCAGGCTGTGCGACTATTTCGATCTGATCGCAGGCACATCTACAGGCTCTATCATCGCGACGGCCCTCGCCCTTGGCTGGAAGGTTTCTGACATCAAGGAGCTATACCACCAGATCTGTCCGGTTCTGTTCAAACCCAATCGGCGACTCGGCTTCTTTATGCCGAAATTCGATGCGGCACATCTTGAGAAAATACTTAAACAAACACTCGATGATGGTGCCGGAGGTCAATTGCGCCTTGGCTCAGACAAACTTCGGACCGGCCTTCTGATTTGCGCAAAACGGATGGACACAGACTCGGCCTGGGTTCTCACCAATCACCCGAAGTCTAAATTCTACAGCGCGAAACCCAACCAGACATGGATGCCGAACAAACTGTTCACGCTGGCATCTCTGATACAGGCGAGTGCTGCAGCACCAAGTTACCTAAAACCCGTTGTGATTGATGTCGCAAAAGACGAGGACGGCTACCCCCCAGAACCTGCTTTGTTTGTCGATGGCGCGATCAGCGGACACAATTGTCCAGCGCTGATCGCCTATCAGGTCGCAACGTTAAAACCTTACGCGTTCAACTGGAAAACAGGTGAGGACAACCTATCCATTGTATCCGTCGGCACCGGTCAGTTCCGAAGCGAGCACACCGTCGAGGACTTCAAGGATATGCAAACCTACAAGCAGGCGCTTGAGTCCTTGAAAGGCCTGATAAGCGAAAGCCAGCGCAGCGTCATAAAAACAATGCAGGCGATGTCCAATCCAAGACCCGGAACCAGTTGGGTGCTTAATAGCGAGGTATTAGGCTTGGAAGGCACCACCATGACTGACGGTCCGCTTTTCAATTTCCGCCACATCGACGCAACGATCACCAACGGCCAGATCGAAGAACACCTGAAGCTACGCGGAATAAGCGAACGGAAACTCACGCGCATTACCGAAAATATGCGCGAGATGGCGAACGGGCGAAAAGCAAACCTCACCTACTGCGAACAGCTCGGCATGTCCGTTGGGTCGGAGCTGACAAAGGCCGATCTGTTTCTATAGCACCAACTCGGTTTGCTCCTGCGCGTTAGAAAATCGCAATAAAGAGCCCTCGCGCGGCTACTCGAACGTAGAAAAGGCGCTATGAGAAAGGGATGGCTGACCAACCTTCCTCTGCCGCCCCGTCCATCTCATCGGCGCAAGACGCCCTCAAGCGGCATGCCGCCAGCATTGAAGATGATCCACAGACCAATTCAGTGTTCGCCTACGCGCTCGACCTCTTCCAAGCGTTAGAAAACAACACGCTGCAAATTGATGATCTCGAGCAGCTCGTGCACGAACTTTTCGTCGCACTTATTGATGAAAGAACGAACAAGTTTCGTATCCAGCACGCATCTGATACGCTCGATGCTTGGGCGAACGTCAGGTCACAGCTGGACACGCTGGCTACGGCAGGATGGGACACCTTCCAATCTGCAATGGAGACTCCGCGAGGCGGGATCGTTTTCACAGGTCACCCAACATTCGCGCTCTCCCAATCGGTTCGATCGCATCTTGCCAATCAGATGTCGTCTCCATCAGAGAACCACGCCGAGGCCCTTCGCCAGGCACTTTTCGAAGATGGCCGTGTTTGGTCCTCAGCCATCACGCTCGAGGGCGAGCATAAAGAAGCGCAGAACGCGATCGGGAACGCCCAGATTGCGATCCGCCAACTTGCCGAACTCATATTTGATACTGCGGCAGCACATTTTCCGGACGACTGGCAAAAACTGCGCCCCAGATTGCCGACGCTTGCGAGCTGGATTGGCTACGATCTTGATGGGCGAACAGATATCCACTGGTCGCAATCATTTACGTTCCGGCTTCGTGAGAAAGCACTACAACTGGATACCTATGCCCGCCGCGTGGCTGAAATTGCTGACGCAGCAGGAGACGTGATCGAACCTCAATTGATCAAGCTACGGGATCGCCTCAAAATGGCGAGTTCTGCCGCCACCGATGAGGCCAATCTGTTCTCAAAAGATCTCACGGATCCAGATAACCTCGTAGCAGCAGCGAATGCACTTACCGCTCCAAACGATGCCCGTTTGACCTCGACATCGAGCATTCTGGACGTGGTAGATTCGATCCTCGCAAGCGATGGCATAGAAATAGCGATCGCCAAGCATCTGTTCGTGTTCCGCTGCGAAGTGAACACCCTTCAGCTTGGAACATCTCGCATACATCTCCGTCTGAATGCAGAACAGATCGGTAGCGTTATCAGCCGCGACCTGAAGCTTGAGACTGAAAACCGCGATCCGGGCAGACGAGCGCTGGCAGAACTCTCTCGTCTCGCCGAAGAGTCCAAACCACTGCCGGTGAGCTTTGCTGACCTCTTCCTGCAGCAATCGACGGCGCGGCGACAATTTATGATGTGCGCGCAGATTCTGAAGCATATAGACTCTGACAGCTCCATCCGCTTCCTCATTGCAGAAAGCGAAAACCCATCTACCGTTATGGGCGCGCTCTATCTCGCACGGCAATACGGCGTTGACCACGATCTCGACATCTCACCACTTTTCGAAACACCGGAAGCACTGGAGACGGGTGGTCGCTTCATCGAGCAGCTGCTCGCTGAGCCAACTTATCTCGAATATCTCCGCTCGCGCGGATATCTTTCCATTCAGCTTGGATTCTCTGATGCGGGCCGTTTCATCGGCCAGGTCGCCGCTGACATGGCAATCGAGCGCATCCACAATCTGATCAGCCGCGCGGTCTGCCGAGCCGGCAAGAACCTTGAACTTCTCATATTCAACACTCATGGCGAATCCATGGGTCGCGGTGCTTGGCCCGGCAGTTTTGAGCAAAGATTCAACCACTTGCTCACACCCTGGACGAGACTCCAGTCTGCAAAGCGCGAGGTGCCCATCAGGCACGAAGTGAGCTTCCAGGGCGGTGACGGGTTCCTGCACTTCGCAACTGAGCGATTGGCCGTGTCCACCATGGCGGCCTTCGCCACGCATCTCCTGTCTAGACCCGACGGCGAAACTGCCGGTGACCCGTTCTACAGTCGCACCGACCTTGTTTGGGATTTCTATCGCGCTCTGCGGCGGTGGCATGAGCGTTTGTTCGACGATGAAGACTATGGCCGAATGCTGATCGACTTTGGGACGGGCTTCCTGGTGAAGGCCGGTTCGCGCGAACGCCGGAGGGCATCGGGACCCAGTGGACCGCGATCTCTGCGCGCCATCTCGAATAATGCGACACTGCAGCAGCTCGGCGTACCCCTGAACACCGCCGCCGGAATAGGATCAGCCCTCCGTAGGGAGCAGGACCAGGTCAATGACTTAATACGCAAGTCTCCGCGTATGCGCAGCCTGATAAAGCTCGCATCTATCGCCCGCTCAGTGACAAGTGTGCCGGCCCTGCGAGCATATGCCGAAGTCTTCAATCCAAGCTTTTGGGTCGCACTTGCGCGCACCACAACGGATGAGAATACCCTCGCCTACCGACGCATATATTATCTTCTGCAAGATCGTCAGACCACAAACTCCATTGAGAAGATCGCGAACAAGCTGAGCATCGACCTTAGTAAGTTTGATCCCATGCTTGCTGAAATGGAGTCCGTGCCCAGCCCTGAACAGCGTCACGAAGACCGCCTATTGCTTCATACGCTTCACGCCATCCGACAGGCGCTTATGATGAAGGCACTGTCGCTCGCCGGCCGCCTGCCGACCGTCTCTCGCCGGCACGAAGACTCTGTTATCGACATCATGAACATGATCAAGACCATGCAGATTGGCGACGCTGTCCTGACACTCAAGAAAATATTTCCAGCATCCCGTGATCGAGAAACCGCGCTAGAGGCTGTTACAGAAACCGGCCACATGACCGGAAACCCAGCCAATGGCTTTGACGAGCTGCATTCGGAAATCATTGATCCGCTGGACCAAATCGATCGCCAGCTCCACACAATCACCCTTGCGGTTTCACAAGCCTACAGAGCCTATGGCTGATCAACGAACAATGGCGTCAGGAGAGGGCGCGAAACGGAAACTCAAACCCCTGCAAACATCAACCAAATCTCGGAAAATGAACGGCCCGCGAATATACTCCTAATTGGTCGATCGAGCCTACGTAACCATCAGTATCCAGCATTCTTCCCGCCTTGCTCCGGGAAAATTGGACAAGTGTGATTTTGATAAACGCCAGATTCAGTTGCTTTTAATATGTGCTTTGACCCAGGCAGAAAATTCAGGGTTTAGAACGACCTCCGGCGTCGTGAGTGCGTGTCGCAAAGCGGGCAAACCAACCGCAACTCAGAACGTCGCGAGCAAATTCACAAACACCCCGTTCTCGTTAAAATCGAGATCCGTGAGGTCATCACTGAAGTCGGCGAAGTTGTATCCGATACCTGCTTTCACGTGGTCACCTAAGTGTCGATACACAGCCAGAACACCGCCCAGGCGAGAGTCCTCGGCTTCTTGGATCGCCAGCCTTCGGATATCGAACGCAATGTCCCACTCCTTCACCAATCTTAGATCGCCTCGAAGCGCCAAGAACAAGGCCTGGGAGTCAAACCAGGGCGCGCTTGCGTCGCGAGACAGCCGAAGCTCACTCACGCGGTACGCAGCTTTCGCACCAACTGCGAGCCAAGGCGTCAATTGATAAGTACCGTCAGCCGACGCGACATGACTGCGTTGCGCAAACTCTGCTGCGGACCCATTCGCCGTGACCTGACCTGCCGACGGCAAATCCTCTAGCCAAGTGTATTTGAACAGACCATTGAAGCGGTCATTCGATACGGGCCGGAATGCTCCCGCGGCGATCACTTCCAGGAAGTCTGCATCGAGGATCGAGTCCACAGATGAATCTGCGATGCTGCCATGAACCTTCGCGTAGGCGCGCCAATCCGGCGTTGCCTGGTAGGTGCTGTTTAGCCGCCAGCCAAAGATCTGCCGATCACCGATCTGTTCACTATCATCCTGGCGATACTCCAACAGGGCCGATGCCGTGATCGCATCATTCGCATAGCTGACGGAACCGGTGACAGCATCTCTCGATATGTCACCCGTATCCGGATCACTTAAGTCACCGGTCTCGAACGTGAAGCCATAGGCCCAGCGCTCGCCCGGCGTTAGATCGATGCCGTAGTTCTGGGTGAAGCCGCTCGGTCCTTGTCCGTGATCTAGGCGACCCTCGGCGAATACACTTACCGTATCGGAGAAGCGCGTTTTCACGCCACTGGTCAACCGACCGAGTTGTCCGGTGTTAAAGGCATCGGGGTTCTCGGCGAGAAGTGAGTAGCCGAGATAGACAGAACTCTGATCACCGAATTGATATTCGGCACCACCTTTTGCTCCCAATCCAAGCGCACCGGAAGAGACCTCACCGTCGAGCTTGAGACGTTGATTGATCTGGACATCACCGCCCACTCCAATCCTGTCATTCTCCTGTCTCGAACCCGTCGTCTCCAGGGTCGCCTGTCCGAATGCGTAAGCAGACCAGTCACGGCGCTCGGCAGCGTCTTCCCGATATCGAGTGGCATAACCCGCCTGAACATTAAGATCAGTACGCGAACCACGTTCGTTTTCGAGCGGGCTTAAAGATACTTGCTGACCACCGCGATCGTCGTGGCGCAAACCTGCAGCGGCAAACAGACCGCTTGTGCGAGCATGTTCTACTCCCCCTTCAATCGCTGCGGTGGATAGCCTTTCGCCGTTCACCACATCGCCCTTGAGGACAACGCGCGACCGGTCGCTTACGGCGACATCGGCCTGACCACCATACTGGCTGACTTCCTCGCCAAATGTAATCTGACCCGGACCGGAGAAACCCGCTCCGCGATCCTGCCAGTAAGTAGAAACGCGACCATTCAGCGACTCGGTTACTTCAGCGAGATCGACCGTCGCCTCCAGCCGTGTCGCTGTCGCAGGACCCGAATCAGGTGCCGTCAGTTCATTGAACTCAAAACCACCCGTTGCAGAACTGAATGTCGCCGAGCCTGTGCCGCGTGACTCTGCTGCCTCGAAGCGAATGAACGTACCTGGCTTATAGCGAAGGGTAATATCCCCGCCGTAAAGGCTCTGATCCTCTCCGGCGTCATCCTGCCGGAACCCGCTAACGCCGACTTGAATGAAGTCATTCAACCAAGTTGATGCCCGGCCTCCAGTTTGGAAATTGTCGAGTTCCAGATCCGATGTTGAGAACTCATAGTTCGCAACAAGGAATTGAGGATTGCCAGCCAGAGCATCATAGCGGACGAAAAGAATACCGTCCGACGTCGTCGAAAGCGGTTCGCGAAGCGTGATGCGCCCCTGGATATAATTGACCTCGAAATCGCGACCCGGGATCAATTCACGACGGGAAATCACTATTCCAGAATCGCGATCCCTAACCTCTACGAAAAGACGCTCTGACCCGACTGAGATGTCTTGGCGGCGTAGGAAGAATACGGATCCTCCAGTGCCACGGAACTCTTCGCGCTCTGACCGTGTACCAGGATCAGCCGCAAACGCGTTCAGATATGCGCGTGACTCACCAAATGCAGTTGTGCTTTCCGTCTCAAGATGCGTTTCCAGACCGTAGAGGCTGCGACTATAATTGGTGAACTCCGTTCCGGTCTGACGGGTCTGGAAGTTCCCCCATTGTAGTGAGTTCAATCCATTCTCGAGACGTAAGAAAAACTTGCCGGAGGTTGGTGCTGCTTCGACGGTGGTCGAGTCATCGCCAAACACAGGCTGATTAAGACGCGGATCAATTCTGCGCAAGAATGATCGGGGATCACGCTCGTCAAAGTTGGAGAAGAGATCGCCAAACTCTTCCTCTCCCGTATCGGCAGATGCAGTGACATCGAGCCAGTCGGCGAAGCGGCCCTTATAGAAGAATGCAAAACGGCCTTGAACAAACCCTTCATCCCGATTGGTCTCTGGTCCGTCGAAAGCGCGATTGGCATCAGAAAGACCGCGATAGCCAGCAGTGATGTCTGCCTGACCGACGAAGAAACTGTCATTCTTAGGAATTTCAATATCACGGGTGACCGTTGAAACGGTGCCGTCTGAGTCAACAATGGTGACGTCTACGCTCGTTTCGCCAAGAGGAACAATCTGCTGAGCCAGCCCCACTCCGTTGGTGTCCACACTCGCTGGCAGACCCATAATGCTGAAGGTTTGCCCCTCAGCGAGGGCATCTGCATGAACAGTGACCGATCCACCGGAAAGCTTGATATTCTGAATGGCTATTCTGCTGTCACCGATCGGATCACCGCCGCCAAAAGTATCAGCTAGAGGACCGGAAAGAATAGTGAGGTTCTGTGGCGCGGTCTCATCAAAGCGACCATCAGCATCATATACACGGAGCACGTATGATACGTCATCGGGAACCCTATCGTCCGGCGTCCACGTGATTGGTTCGCCGATCTCTGCCGGAACAATGCGGAGAGGTTCTTTCAGCACAGATGATCCAGCCGCGAAGATGCGAAGTTCAGCGCGCTCAATGAAAAGTGCGTAGTTCGATACCGCATCAAAAGTAATATATTTCTCTCGAACTGCAGCACCTTGGCGCGGGGCAATGTTCAAGAACGGTGTCGCCGTCAGCGGGTCGAATTTCAGCTGAATATCTGAACGTTCCAGCTCAAGATCCGCTCGTCTCTGGATATCAGCGTACGCAGCTCCGGTTTCTTCGGACGGTTCGCCTCCGTCAAAGGTAATTGAGAATCCAGCGGCGCTGACCCCTGCTGAATTCGCTCCTGATTGCTCCACGTTGCTGTGAACAGCCTCTTTGTCGATTATAGCCAGGCGACGCCGCGAGCCCGCCGCGTCTTCAACATTGTCACGTTTAGCCAACTCGCCAGGCGATATTGCCGCCGATGGAACGGATGATGTTTCCAGGTACTCTGTCTCAAGGATTAAACGTGCACGATTTGGAGTATCATCATCGGAATCGAGCTCACTCCAGAGCTCGGACAAGAGATCTTGAGCCGCTTTAAGATTCGTCTCCGCGCGATCCCCGTCCGTGCCACCACGAATATATGTCAAACGCACCACCGGTGAGTGTCGTTCGATCCGCAGTACGGCGTCTTCAAGCGCCGTGCGCAACTCGTTTGTCGGTGTCCCGTCTTCGAAAGCTGCATCGCTCAGCGTCACGCGCACAACATTTAGCGCCGAAGCACCGAAATTCAGCTTGGCGAACTTACCGCGCGACAGACGAATGGAGTTCGGGTTGTCTGTTGTCAGCCGGTATCCCGTTGGGAGTGTTCTTGTATCCAGCTTCAGAACGAAGTTAGATCCAATATCCTCGTTAGGTACAGCCGCACAGGTAATATGATAGCGGCCTTCATTATCGGTCGTGATTAGAAGCCCGTTGACCGTGACCAACCGAACACCAGGCAAGCCGGGTTCGCCCTCATCTTGATACCCATTGCCGTTCCGATCATCGAAAACCTTCCCGATAATATCGGTGCAGTCGAAATCAGGATCAGGCTCGACCAGAACCGTAGCCTCAGCGATGTTCGAGGCAAGTTCACCCGTCAACGTATTGGTTGCAAAGGCATTATTGGTTTGACGGCCTTCGCGCACGCCCGAACCGATCACCGTGATCAGCTGGAGCTCTCGCGACTGTCCGGGCTCAAAATCGAGTGCCGGAAAAGCGATATTCAGTCCAGCGACAACGGGCTCAACTGGAAGTCCGTCAATCGTCGCCGACCCCTCAATGTAGCGGAAACCTGCTGGAAGGCGGTCGGTCAGAGCAGCACCGCGCACTGGCGTCGTCTCTGTGTTCGTCGCAGTGATTATGTATGGAACAAGGTCACCACGAGACACGCGCAGAAGAGGTGTACTCTTAGTGATGGTCAGTGCGCCGTTCAGGATGGGATCGACCGGGATGTGGTTGTTCAATACGTCAGCAGACGTCAGTGGATCTAAATCGAACGATAGGAAGTATGCTGTTGAAACCTGTCCAGGTGAACAACTTTGCGGCGCAGACTCCGGCGGCGGGCCATCGTTTAATTGAATGAGCAATGGATCAGGTATCGGACCTGCATCAAATGTTCCGGGACATGGTGGGATGAGTTCAGACGGTGTGGTCTGACTGAACCCCTCTGGTGCCAAAATTGATAATCCGTACGCACCAGCTGGAGCGCCCGGAAGCAGCAAGAACTGATAGAGTCCGTCATCGCCTGTCACCTGAGACGCATTTGGCAAGCCACCAACAAGGTGCAGTGATGGATCGAATCCCGGCGGACCGTCTATGGACACCGTTGCACCAGCCACCAATTCGCGCGTTACCGAATTATAGACAACGCCCATCGGGTCCAGTGGCAGAGATTGCTCGGTGATTTCTTCTGCCGGCCCGACTTCGATATTGGAGATCGATCCGATCTCGATCGTTGCGGCCCCCGGATTCGCGGATGACTGCACGCCATCCTCAACCTCTGCACCAGTTTCGTTCGTCCGCCCGCCACCAAACATCACATTGTTGGCGGGGTTTATGAACTGCACTTCATACCCGCCGCGTGGAACGAGGCCTTCGAAGATATAGTTTCCATTTACGTCGGTGGTCGTTTCAGCAACCAGGTCACCTTCCCAGTAGAGCCGCACAATCCATGCGCCTACCTGAGGTTCGACCCCATCATCGTTTACGCGATCATGGTCGAGGTCTCGCCAGATCGAGCCGGAGATGGCCGCATTGGTCGCAAACTCAGTAAAAATATAGCCGGTAGCATCTTCCGCGGCGGGCAAAGCGACGTTCGCGATGACGTCATTTCCAGCCGTTCCGCCAGCTGTCCCGGCAAAGTCTTCAGCATCGTCAAAATTAGCAGGCTGAGTCTCAACGATCTCATAAGTGCCGCCAACGAGATTCTCGAACGTATACGAGCCGTCCTCATCAGTCGTTGCGGTAATTTCAACATTATTGCCTTGCACATCCGTTCCGGTGAGCGTCACCGCTACACCGGCTATCGGCGGCTCGCCGCTCCCCTGAACGCCGTCACCATTAACATCGTTGAATATACTTCCGGACAGAGACCCCGTGCGCTCGCCGAATCTGATGGCCGGCACTGATTGATTGGGAGTCAGTGTGATTTGCGCTTCATTATCGGAATTCTCTTCACCATCTGCGTAACCATCTGGCTGCACCTCGCGGATCGTATAGTCTCCTGCTGACAGGTTCTCAAACGTGTAAGATCCGTCTGGGCCAGTTGTTGTCCGCGCAACCTCGGTGCCCCCTGCATCGAGGAGAATAATCTCCACATCGGCGATACCGGGCTCATTCTCATCCCGAACGCCATCGCCGTCTAAATCGACATAGACTGATCCGAGCAGATCATCGGCGAGTTCACCAAACACGTACCCATCAGCGTCTGTACCAACCGGGAGAGAAATATTACTGATTTGATCATCACCAACCACGCCGCCATTTGGACCGGCAGCTTCACTGCCATCTGCATATTCAGTAGGCTGAGTTTCTGTGATTGTATAATTGCCAGCCAACAGATCATCGAAAACATATTGACCGTCTGCGGCAGTTATCACTGTCCGTGACACAGCAGCTCCGCTTGCATCGGCACCTGAAAGAGTCACAACGACGCCAGCAATGCCAGCCTCACCCGGGTCAAGGACGCCGTCATCATTTGCATCTACGAAGACGGCACCGCCAATAGTTGACAGCGTGTCTCCAAAATCGACGACAATGGATGTGTCAGCCGCCAGTGTGACCGCAACCGAATCCGGCGTTGATGATCCGTATCCAGCAGGTTGAACCTGGCGGATGGTATAGTCCCCAGCGACCAAACCGGGAAAGCTGTAGTTTCCATTGGCATCGGTAATGGCTGTGCCCACAACAGCGCCTGAACTGTCCAGAAGTTCTATTGTAACGCCGGGCTGTCCAATCTCCTGAGCGCCATCTCTAGCCTGATTGCGGTTACGATCGAAGAAAACCTGTCCACCAATTGCAAAGGCCTGTTCTGCGAAGAGATAACCAGTGGCATCCGTACCGGTAGACAAGCCAATTCCGGATATAACATCGTTGCCGACGGTACCGCCTGCATCACCAGCCGCCTCTCCGCCATCGGCATAGGCACTGGGCTGTGTTTGAGTCAGTGTATACGTACCGGACAGAAGTCCCGAGAACGTAAATGCACCATTGGAATCTGTTGTCCCAGTTAATGAGACTGAAGCACCGGAGTCGTCCGTACCGGTCAATGTGACGATGACGCTGGGAATACCGTCCTCACCGACGTCTTGAGCGATATCGCCGTCTGCATCGATAAACACAATTCCAGAAAGACTAGAGCGCGTCTCGCCGAATGAGACGTTCTCACTTGTTGTCCCGGATGATAGCGTAACCGGCACAGTATTTGGCGTAGAAGACCCAAAGCCAGAAGGCTGTGTTTCGCGGACTGTGTAATCCCCAAAAACAAGTCCATCAAAGCTGTATTCACCTGCCGCGTTGGTCGTAGTCGTCGCAATGACGGTCCCGCCAGAATTAAGAAGCTCGATCTGAACACCTGCAATCCCGGCTTCGGCGTCATCAACTCCGTTAGAATTTATATCGTCAAAGACACGACCCGATATCGCGCCGCCTAGCTCAGCGAATAGGTACCCTCCAGCCTGTTCGCCTGCGGACAGCGAAATACTGCTAATCTGATCGGCAGATACGGTTCCACTGGCTGTCCCAGCTGTATTCACTCCACTTGAAAACCCGGTGGGCTGACTTTCAGAAATCGCATATGTGCCAGCTGGCAAATCAGGGAATGAATAGCTTCCATCGGCTAGCGTTGTAATGGAGCACGACCCTGCAGGAACCAGCGCAGCGAGGAAAACACAAATGTCCTCGCCATTAGCCGTTGTCCCCGATAGAGCGATTTGAACACCGGAGAGTCCCGTCTCGCCCGCGGACAAGGCACCATCGGCATTTGCATCCACAAAGACTGATCCAGACAGTGAGGATCCCAGCTCACCAAAATTATAACCGACCCCAGCGGTCGACCCCTGATATACGATACCGGATATAACGTCGTTGCCGGCAGAGCCTGTAACCGCAGACGCCACCGTTCCAACAGTCTCGGCCCCATCGGCATAGGCAGATAGCGGCGCAGTCGCCTGGCTTTGCTGTGTAATGGTAAAGCCGGTCGCATTTGAGCCAGGCACTGCGGTGAACATGTAACCGCCATCAGCAGACGTCGTTGCAACACAATTTGTCAGTGTACAAACATCCACACCATTGAACGCAGTACCTGATAAATTCAGCTGCACTCCGGGAATGCCAGGCTCTCCACTGTCGCGAACACCATTATTATTGCGATCGAAGTAAACTACGCCGCCAAGGCCTTCGCCGATCTCGCCGAAATTATAACCCGTTGCATCGACGACCGGATCGTTCAAAGTGACGCTGAAGACATCTGACGCAACCACCCCACCGGCACTGCCAACAGTGTCCGGGCCGTCTTGCAATCCAGCGGGTTGGGATTCAGTGATCTGATAAGATCCATGAGGCAACGCCGGGAAGCCGTAAGCGCCGCCGCTAGCTGTTGTGACAACACAAGGCGTTCCACCGAACTGAGACGCCAACAGCGTACAGACATCTTCTCCGCTATCGGTTGTGCCAGACAGAGTGATGGTCACGCCATCAACACCATTATCGCCGGCATTGAACGCGCCACTGTTATCATTATCGAGAAAGACAACGCCGGCTAATGAGGATACGGTTTCACCAAAATCGACGGTTTCCGTAGCGCCTGGAGATACGGATAAAGCTACCGAATTTGGTGTCGATGAACTGTAATCGTCCGTTTGCGTTTGCTCTACCGTGTAGTTCCCAGCAGGCAGTCCGGTAAAACTGTAACTCCCGTCGGCGTTGGTTGTGGTCGTGCCAACAATAGCACCGCCGCTATCACGCAACGTGAGCGTTATACCTCCAAGACCCGGTTCACCAGATCCAGCCTGAGTTCCATCGCGTGCTCCAAGGTCCAGAAAAACAGTTCCATTGATAACCGCATCTTGCTCACCAAATGAGTAGTTCTCACCGGTTGCGCCAGCCCCCAGCGTGATCCCTGTGACCGAATCTGCACCGACGGTTCCGCCAGCCGTTCCGACAGTGTCCTGTCCATCTGCGAAGGCGGCAGGTTGCGCTTCCGACAGGGCATAGGTTCCCGCGGGCAGATCGGCAAAGGCGAACGTACCATCTGATATCGTTGTCGTCGTACAGGAACCCGATGGGGAAAGAGCAGCAAGATATGTGCAGACGTCTTGTCCGAAGCTCGTGGTGCCGGAAAGCGTGATTTCGACGCCCGCGATACCAGCATCACCACTTGCAGATCCGTCATTGTTCACATCGAGAAAGACCAGGCCGGAGAGACTGGCCCCTCCTTCGCCGAACAGATAGTCTGAGCCTGCTTCACCCGCACCTATCACGATACCTGAGATGCTGTCAGCGCCAACCACGCCTGTTGGCGTGCCGTCTATAGTACCTCTGGTGTCGATCCCATCTATGTAAGCTGAGAGTGGCGCACTTGACTGACTCTGCTGGGTGATCATGTATCCAGTGGCGTCAGAGGCCGGCACATTGCTGAACGCAAAAGAACCATCGGCACCAGAAACCGCATTACAGTTGATAAGCGTACAGACATCCTGACCACCCGACGTTGATCCCGAAAGAGTGAAACTGACACCAGGGATCCCCTGCTCTGTCGCAGAAACAGAACCGTCGGCATTGCTGTCTATGTAAACGAGCCCGCTGAGGGACTGCCCCTCAACACCGAAGTCGTAGTCTACGCCGGCATCGCCCGGCTCAAGACTGATGGATGCAACGATCGTATTGGACGAGGATGTCCCGCCTTCGGAACCGACGGACGAGCCAGTACCGACACCTCCACCCGTTGTTGACAGCTCCAGCTGATAGGTTCCCGGCCGAAGTCCGGGACATGCAGCAACAGGAAATGCGTAAGTGCCATCCGCGCCCGTTGTGAATGTACAGGACACTGACTGCCCTAGATCATTCGTTCCAGTCAGCGTTACAATCGCCCCAGAAACTCTGGCACCCTCGCCAGCTTGGCGTGCGCCATCCATATTCTCATCTAGGAATATTACCCCGGAGAGACTTATGGTTTCGAGGTGCCCAAAGTTCCGTTCGCTAAGTGAGGCACCAGGGTCAAGAACGCCGATTGAAATCGTCTCTGTCGAATCCACCGAGTTCGCGACGACAACCCCTGAACCATTCTCTTCCAGACCGTCGACGAAACCGGATGGCTCCTGCAATTGCTGAATGGTGTAACCCGTCGCGTCTGAAGGCGGCACTGCAGAGAAGGTGTAGCGACCCGATCCATTTACACTAGCCGTAATAACAATAACGTCGCCCGAATAATCTTGTCCCGAAAGCCGAAGGTGGGGCGTTGCGGCGAAACCACTGGAGATGCCGGACTCCGATACGTCTCGTTCGCCATTATTGTTCTGATCAGAATAAATGAACCCGGAGACCTCAGCCTCCCGAAGCTCAGCGAAGTCATATCCAGTTGCGTCCACGTCTTCGCCAAGAACGATTGCCGTTATTTGGTTGTGTTGTACGCTGTCATCGAAGTCAGTGTTATCTACGACACCGCCAGCTGAGCCGGCAATCTCGACTGAATCGAAATGCTCCGCTGGCTGAGTTTCCTCGATCGTGTATCCCGATGCATTCGCAGGTGGGAGTCCATCAAAAATATATGAACCATCGGTCGCTGTGGTGACCGTTGCCGAAATAGTATTGTTGAAAAGATCGGTTCCTCTCAGCGTTAGCGTAACGCCATTTATCCCTTCCCCACTCGAGAAGTTTCCACTTCGATCCTGGTCATTGAACACACGACCCGCGATAGAGCTTGCCTGGGCAATACTATCATTCAAAACAACTGAGTTATTTCCAGGAACCTCATCGCCGGAAATTGCCAGACCACTAGCGTCCAAACCGACGTCGATTGACGCATTATTTTGGACGGGTGCCGTCAGGCTCCCAGTGAAAGGAAACACCGGCCTCGCTTCAAGGCGCAACGTAAATGTATCACCATTGCCGGGAAACAACCCGTCAACGACGCAAGTAACTGATGTCGTTCCGGTACACGCAGGAGCTGACGCAATCGATACCCCACCACTCGCGATCACTGTGACAGGAGTAGACGTCAGCTCGAACCCAGCTGGCAAATCATCGGTTACACGGACCTGCGTTGTTGGTGACGGACCGTTGTTTCGGAAGACGATATCGTAAACGACGGGCTGATTGACATTGATAGTCGCAGGCGGTGACGGCGACACGCGGACCTTGGAGACTGCCTCTAGGTCAGTCGACGGCAGGACCGATGTAGTCTGAACTGCTTCATTATTTGCAGTTGGTGTATCGAAGGCCTGCTGCGCAGAACTTATCACCGCGGTGGTGCCAAAAGTCTGCGAAGCACTAGGTATCCCCGCTCCATTGTCGACAACATCGAAGCCAATGATCATCACAGACAGATCAGAGTTTGCCAAATTAGGCAGATTACAGATGACCGGATCAGCACTTGTCGATTGCGCACACGACACGTCCGCGGGAATCGTACTTTCCGCTGGATTGAACTCCATTAGCAGACCGGCAGGCGGGTTCGGCGTGACAGTGGTCACCACGCTTGTGCCCAAAGTCGCTCCGAAGTTCTGCGATCGAATTTGGTAAAGCAAAGTCCGTCCGAACACAGATGGATCGGAGAACCCAGCGGGCTCGTTGTTTGTGACGCTGAGATCCAGTGAAGGTGCCGAAACGCTATGGGTCAAACTGCCCGGATTGTTGGCAGTACTAAGCTCAAAGGTGCTCGTTGAAACCGACGCAGTATTGATGTGGTTTATCGGGAAGTCTGCCGGGGTGAGCGCTGTGCTGAATGGAAAGCGAGGCCGCACTTGAATGTTCATTTGAAACGCTTCGCCACTTAGGACAGAGCCCAAATCGCACGTCGCGGTATCCGCTGTCGTGACCCCATAGTCACAAGTTCCACCAGGAGCCGTGGTTGTAACGTCAACTACCTCGAACAAGCTCGGATCAATGGAGTCATTCGAAGCTACCGCATCACCGGCATCGGGACCAATATTGAGGATATCAACGACATATGTACCCACACCACCGGATCGGATGGGATCAGGGTTGATACGCTTATCGTTGACGATCAGATCGGCGTTTGGTTCGATCGTGACTTCAACACTATCGGCATTGTCATTCGGATCAGTATCGATCGTGTTTGGAGAACTGATCGTAAAGTTCTGGGTTCGTGTGCCTTCGAGAATAGCTCGATCGACTTGCAGGACCAATGTTCTCGAGGATCCAGCAGGTAGGTTTCGGACTTGACACCTTATCTGATTATTTGTCGTCGCGAGGCGGGAACAACTGTCGCCGGGGTCCGACGTTGAAACGAGTGATACGGTCGTATTGTGCGTTACAGATCCACCATTGAAGTTGATCGTGTTGTCCACCCAACCACTGAGATTGTTGTTAATGTTAACCGTGCGCGCCAAGTCACCGCCCGCATCATTCGTGACGACCAGCTCAATAAAATGAGATTTTGCCGCGGCTGGCAAAGTGGTGCTCGCACCAAATGGTCCGGTTTGCGAAAGACCGACACGCGACTGGAGTGACAAGTTTGCAGCTTCAGTTGTAGCCCGACTGCTGTCGGTCCTCGTATTGTTGGACGGGTTCGGGTCGGACAGCGCGAGCTGCGATGTATCGACGGTGGCAGAATTGGTCAGGGTCGTATCGGCACCCGCGCCGGCGATCGTCGTTATCACAAGATTCTTGTTTTGATTGACAGAAAGCGTACCGGAGTCCGTTGTCTGGCAGGTCACGCGGGTCGCGAAACCTGAGACCGGAGAAGGTCCTGTCGAACAAGACCAACCATTCGTCACAAGGGAATCAAACGTTTCCTCGGTCTGTAGATCGTCCGTAATGATGATCGGGTTTGAGGGAGACCAATCTGCTGCAGAGGGACCTAAATTCCGGATACGGATGGTTGAAGTCATTGTTGCGCCGGCCGAAACAACCGACGGTGTTTTTGACTTCGAACGCAATTGAAAATCCGCTGCGGGATCATTGATCTGGAACTGATCCGTGGCTGTGTCATTGCCGGCGTTTGGATCGTCAATACCAGCCGGAATGTTCACCGTGGCGGAAAGCGTTCTATTGCCTCCCGTGTCTGTCATTGCGACTATTGGTATTACGAA
This sequence comes from Pseudomonadota bacterium, assembly GCA_039033955.1. GTDB lineage: Bacteria > Pseudomonadota > Alphaproteobacteria > Caulobacterales > Hyphomonadaceae > CALLCD01. Next base: position 158,982 of record JBCCBQ010000005.1, on the reverse strand, counting down.
GCTTGCAGCCGCGGCATTCGCCAGAGCGTCGGCTGTACAGACGATCGTCGGATTTCCACTACAACCCGGAGGCAATGGACCATTTAAAGCCAACGCAGAATCAAGGGTATGTGTAATCGTCGATCCAGCCGGAACGGCTAACGGCCCATTATTGGTTATCATCAGTGTCAACACGCCGGTCTCATTTGAAATGAACGACGGGAGGATCTCGATTCCCGCTTCAAGATCGGCACCTGGCGTGATCGAGACAACTAATGGGTCAGAAACGTCATTCGCCGCGTCCGGATCACCAATCCCGATACCTGTAGCCTGGACATCGGCTTGTGATGTCAATGTTCCACTCACAACCAGCGCTTCACCGACGATGTCTATTGGCGGGAATGCGCTGTTTGGTGGAACGGACGGACCTGAGTAATCACACACCGCTGATTGGCTCGCTCCGCCGCTTGGCGCGCAAGACCAGCTCGACCCGGTCGCAGAAACCAGATCAAAGTCACTGGCAGGTGGTAGAGAGATCGTCAGCTGAGCAGCGTTCACTGAGTCGGGACCGCCATTACTGACGGTGTAAGTTTGGGTGTATTGCCCGCCCGCTGGCACTGATGGCACGTTGCTTGATGCAGTGACTGAGAGATCAGCGCCAGACTGCACCGTAGGCGTGATACTCAGCGAGTCATTTGTTGAGTTGGGGTCCGTTATGGTTGGGCTTGAAATAGTTGCCTGAGTGGTTTGAGCCCCGCTAGCCTGCGCTGTTGCTATATAGGTGAGCGTAAAGTCGGGATTTGATGGATCACGGACGAGTGTAGGCAGAGCACAAGTCAAAGTCTGCGGTGAAGAAGCTCCAGATACGGAACACCCTGCTGGAACATCTGCGGGCAGCACCAGCATATTTGACGATACTTGGACTTGTAAAACAGCATCGGAGATCGAAGCTGTCCCGTTGTTCTCCACGTTGACGATGAACGTAACCGGTGCACCGTTGAATATTGAGCCTGCTGGCTCAGTGATTTGCAAGGCTGAGACTTGAAGGTCCGTCTGCCCTTGCGCAGCGCCCGCAAAAAGGAAAGACGCAAATAGCACAAAAGCTGTCAAAAGAGTTTCGCGCGCACGAACAGCGCGAAAGCACATGAATTGAATTAGGGACATTACCCAACCCCCGGCGCAAAGCCGCCAAACACAAATAAATTGTCCCTCTTGATGTCGCTGATACAGCTCAAATATTTCTATTTAATTATGGCAATACTGCCACTTATATTAATACGTCAGCTCAATATATTAATATTTATAATTTGTTATCTAAATATAATATCGAGCGTCGTGACCTCGCTATCGACGGCCGAATTTTGGCAGATCCTGACCCGTTGCGCCGATCACGCAGGTGGTCCGGAGGTAGCTAAAGCGGAGGCAGAGTTAGGAAGACTTAGTCTGGGTTATTGGTCGTCGCAGCTTCAGCATTCTTTTGATTCGCCCACTAGCTCGCCATTTCAATACGCCCACCCCAACGGCGCGCCCGATGAGGTATCCACGGCAACACCCGATTCACTGTGTTCTCGCTAATCGGCTTGTCCCAAGTAGTTGATGAAGGGATTAGGCGGTAATTGCTTCCAGTCTCGAATTGCAGTGCCAGCAAAGTCTCAATCGCCACTCTTGAAAGCGACATCCAGGGTATCCGAGCGGGCAGTTTTCAACGGGCGATTCCTACGGCACACCTGCACCTAGCCAAGTATCCAAAGAACAATGATCCTGTTTTTGATTACTTTGCACCGCATCTTTGGACAAAGAAAAACCGCTCCGAAGAGCGGTTTGGTGCCCAAGAGAGGACTCGAACCTCCACGGCCATAAGGCCACTACGACCTGAACGTAGCGCGTCTACCAATTCCGCCACTTGGGCACGGAAACGAAGGCGCTGACATACGGTGCGAAGCTCAGCCCGTCAACGCCGCGATTGAGCGCCTCCAAGAATCGGGACACGATAATACTACGGCCGGGCAACCACGCGACGGTCGGTTAACAAGGCATTCGCAAAGCGCACAAGAGGTTTCTCAACCCAGTAATGCAGGAGGATCGACCCAACCGTAACACCAGCAAGCAACCCGACCGCCATGGCGAAAGGCGGAATGAAAGCCGCAAGGCCAAGCTGCCCCACCATAATCCCAGCCACTGAAAACACCGGCATGTGAACCAGATAGAGCATGTAAGACGCGTCCCCAATCACCTTCAGGCCGTGGGGACACGCAATCCGCCTTTGATGCTCCAGCGCCGCAAGCCCAGTAATGATGAGTGTGGCTCCGAACCCATAAAGAACCGTACGAACGCCCTCGTCATATTCGATGACCCCATACGCCTCTAACAGCCCCGTTGCGAAGAATAGAGCGAGCCCACCCGCGAGCATCAAACCAGCCCCCGTCACACCCACACGTCGAAACACGAGCGCGGATACGATGCCCATCAGGAAGATAAGATTATATGCCGAGAAGATGAAGCTGAACGGCATGCCCTCAACGCCGACAGCGAGATTGGCCACACACGCCGCTCCCCACAACCACAACAGACCAAGCCCGACCCGCCCCAGCATAATCGTCAGCACAAAGATCAGATAGAACACCATTTCGTATTGCAGCGTCCACGCGACCGTGAGAATGGGCTCGCGCGCGCTTGGCACCAGCAACAGATCCCCGATCACACCCAGCGGCCCCGGCATCTCGTCCGGCCCGACCCCCGACACAAAAAGACTCGCCAGGACCAGCGGCACCACCACCACCCAATACGCCGGATAGATCCGCGCGATCCGCTTACGCAGATAAGTCTTCGCCCGCTCCGGCTGCCCCCAGTCCCGCGCGTGGACATACGCCATCAGAAACCCCGAAAGCGCAAAGAAGAACTCAACCCCCGCATACCCCATAGCGGCGGCGGTAAAGAGCCCCTCTCCCGTCTCCGCATAGATCCGCTGGGGAAACACAAACAGATGCAGGTGAAACACCGCCACCATCAGCGCAGCTATCGCCCGTCCGCCCTGCAGCGTGGTGATAGAGCCCGCCCGCTCGTTCGAAACGGCGGAGGATCGACCGGCAATGTTCGTCGCGCTAGTCATTTATTCGAGCTCAAAAACAAAGGCCCGACGGGCCAAACCAGGGTTAATCACCGGCAGACCAACCGAGGTCCGCCACCAGTCGGTCGATCAAGATTTGTGCCATCGCGGCCTGCGTATCCCGCCCCGGATGCCAGTGACAGCCATAAAGCCGGCCCTCGGTAGCGAGCGAGAAAGCAATATAGCCCGCCGGCAGCTCCGCCGGCCCATTGTGCCGATCCAGCGCCGCCGTCACACTTTCATCGAGCAAAGCCCGGCTTTCCGGCGACAGCATAGGCCCGGTCATCGCATAGATCGCAGCACCAGGATACGCCGCCCGCAAATCGTCCAGCAGCGCCTCATACGCCACTCCGAAGGCAGGCCGCGGATCGTATCCCCCAAAATCGTTCGTGCCGAGATTAACCAGAACCACGTCCGGCGCGGCGTCGATCCCGTCCCGCGCCTCCGCCCAGACGTCCGGCATTAGCGGTTCGTCCGCCCCGGCCCAATTGCGCACAACCCCGCGCCCGGAAATCGCGACCGTGACCAGCTCCGCCCCCAGCGCTTCTGCCGCCAGCGCGCCATAGGTGCGGCTATGGTTCTCCGTCTCCACGGAGTAGCCGCAATTCTGATCCGCTCCATCGACGCCATAGCCCACCGAAATGGAGTCCCCGATAATCAGCATGGAGCGGTCACGCGTCGCCGCCGGTCGAACACCGCCGTCCGCATCAATGCGCGTCAGCGTGACATCGCTCGTCTGAATGCCGGTCAGCCGCCGAACGCGCACGGGTCCCTCGCCTGTCCCTTCGACCTCATGAGCCAATATGCCGCTCTCGAGTGTGATGATCTCTTCTGTGTCGCCCGCCTCCACGAGCACCCTCGCGGGACCTGAGCTCTCAAACCGAAGCGTCACGGGCGAGCCGCCCGCCCCGAATGCCGCCCCGCTCCCCGGCCAGGTCAGCGTCACGCCGCCCTCGGGGCTCGCCTGCGCCCCGCCGATCAGCTGCACATCGTTCGACGGCCCTCGCGCACCGCGCCCATCCACCCAGGACGCACACCCGGCAAGAGCAAGAAAACCAGCAAGCAAAAGACCACGAACCATCACCGCACAGTGTCAGATAACCGAAATCGTTGCCAGCCTTCACCCCATTGCAAGTACAACGCATGACCTCTGTACGATCAGAACGTCAGTACATAATGGAAGGCACAAAAATCATAACCAGATGGCCGAACAACTATCTGCCAGATGGACTAATCTGCAGAGCGTATGGATCCGCAACAGCGTCGCTATCAGTTAAGATCACAAGATCCCCACCGTCATCTGAGAAGTAGACCTGCTGTAAAACCGATGTCGCAGTTCCAACCCCCAGGGGTAAATTCGAGAATCCGCGATTAGCGACTTCATCAAACAGGGCGTCCTCGAAAAACACGATCTGACCACCGCTCACCACGACCCATTCCCCTAACTCGGAGGAGTGGTCGGCCCAATTGACGAAGGGGCGGCCACTCAACTCAGCTAATATGGTCATATCGAGCGAAGGATCACCGCTCGCATGAAATAGATGACCAGACGCGACAAGCAGCTGGGTCCCCGTTTCGCTAATCCATATGTTTCCGCTAATCGGAAAGTTTCCATGATAGGGAGAGTCACCTAGGGACACAGCTGGAAAATTAGATACATCCCATTTTTCAAAATCGGAGGGAGAAAGGCCTCGGTCCGCCGCATAGATCCATCTGCCATTTGGGTGCAGGCGCATTTGTGTACGCGCACGCGCTGTGCCACTTCTCGAAGAAACATTATTCAAAAAATCGACAGAAACAAAAGAAACCCACTGGTCGCGATTGGGGATAATGTGAGCTCGCTGACTACGATCGAGAACAATATCTCCCCAGTCGACATCATAGCTTTGCGTATCGACGACTTCACCAGACTCAAGATCAACCAGAGAAGCAAGACCGGGGTGGGACACTGCAGCCATCAGCCCGTCCTGAGACAGGGCAACCTGAAATCCGTTGCGCGGCAACTTGATGTCTCGCTGCGAAAAGTCATCGAGGTCGACCACGCGAAGTGTCGGTTCGCCTGTCACCAGATAAGCAGCTCGATTGGCCGCCTTCGCATACTCAAGGTCTGCAACATCACCTGACAGTCTGAATATGATGGGGTCTGAAGCTTCGCTAATAAAGACAGTTACAGTCTGGGGCAAACTGAACTTGCCCCCATCGCCAACCCGAACTTCGAACTCATAAAAACCAGCTACGAAAGGGGTGAAAGCCAGGGAACTTCTGCTTAAATCAGGTAACACCAATGCGCTTGTATCCGGCTCGCTCACAAGCGCCCATTCAAAGCTGAGATCGGCACCCTCCGGATCGAAGCTGCGACTAGCATCTAGGGTAATCTCGGATTGAATTCGACCGGCACCATAATCCTGCAGGACAACTTCGGGCCTGAAATCAAGACCTGCAGGATCCGCCATCTTCTGAGAAATGAACTCGAATGATTGCGGATTTGTGGGATGATCCTGAGCAAGAATAATGAGCTCGCCGGATGTCGAACTCGCAAAAACAAACTGAGCGACCAAAGGCGCATCAAAGGGCCCCTGCCCAATAGGCATTTGGATTGTATCGACCAGCTCACCACTCGATCCATCAAATACCTTGACCGAAGTCGATCCTCCGCTCAGTCCGTTTTCAATTATGTACCAACTGTCATTGAACGCACTGTAGGACGCATGTCGGACGCCTCCGACCAACCCTTCCAATTGCATGATGAAGGTCATGTCGTCAGGACGATCATTCGCCGCCCTTACAATGACGCCGCAACGCGTGAGTATGGATTCCCCATCCGCGGCAATCCACAGATCGCCACAAAAGCTGAAGTCTCCATGGTACGGCGAGTCATATTGATATGTCAGCGCACCATTATTTATCGAATAACGTTCGACGTCGCTCGGAGACAAGCCATTATTCGCCGCATAAACCTTAGATCCCGACGGATGGATTTCCGCCTTGGTCCCCTGATAGGGCGCAAGGCCAGAACTGCTTTGCATCTCTCCCGTCGCCAGATCGACAGACATCGCGGGCGTGAATGAAAGCGATCTATGAAAGACATGCGCGACACCGGAATTGTCAACGACCAGATCACTGACATCAAAGGGTAGATCGTACGTTGCGAGAACAGCCCCACTAGACATGTCAACGCTCGAGAGCCCAGAAACGTGCGATACAGCCGCGTATTGACCGTTCGGAGAAACAGCTACCCCTATAATTGCTGAAGGTGCCGTCGACATCGCTATCTGATTGCCGCTCGCATCTACAATAACTATTGTTGTTTCAAGCGCGGTCACTGTTCGACCGCTGGCAGTATCATAGACCGCATATCTGAATGCGTCGGTCAGCAGCTTACGAGTAAATTCTGACACCTCAAAAGGGCCAACGGTTTGTGTCTGAACAGAGTATCCGTCGCTAACCTCAAGCTCAAAAGCATAGGAGCCATCAAGGTCAAATTGAACCATCGGCGCGATGCCGGTCAGTTCCAACGGAAACGCTGAACCGGCGGGCAGCTCGGTCGTCGTCCATCGGAACTCCAGTCCGTGGCCATTTGGATCCATTGAGCCAGAAGCATCGAGCAAAACGTCGTCACCAGCCGCAGGCATCTCCGATGAGGCCGAGACAGAAATAATCGGCACGTCATTGGTCAATGTGATCACAACCTCATCCACGCTGGAAGCACCAGACGAGTCGGTAACCCGAAGAGCTAACTCGTAGCTACCGGGCGCTGTCACCATTAAGAGTGGCGACACAATTGCTTGATCATTGAACGTGGCTGGAGCACCGTCGGGCGATACCTCTATCGTCCACGCATAGGTTAAGTCATCGCCATCGGCATCAGAGCTTGCTGATCCATCCAGCAAAATACCACTGGCATTCACTGGTTCAGTCTTGCCGCTACCCGCGTCCGCGACCGGCACGCTATTCGTGGAAACCGGAGGAGGCGGAGCATCCGGAGGTGCCGCCCCGCCACCAGTGTTAGCTCCACCACCACTGCCCCCGCCACATGCCGCGACGGTGAACATGCTGGCGACTGCCGCCAGCAAATAACGTTTGCCCAAAGTCTTACCTCCCCAAGATCCCTCAATCTCCCACTTAACGGTATGAGATGTTTGGAAAAAGCATAATCAACTCAACGGAGAATTCATTGCAAAATATCGGCAAAAACCCTCCCCTCGACACCTCGCGCCGCGTGCCCCATATGTTCCGCTATGCCCAAGAGTGTTTCCGAAGCCCCTTCGATCTTCAAAATGGACGGCGCTGCGCGCGACGCCGCCGGAGCCCTGCCCTCAGATAACTGGACGCCGCATCGGCCAGACCGCAACTGGGTCGGTTTCGACCAAGGCGCGCCATTCAAGGTCGCCTCAGAGTACGAGCCCTCCGGCGACCAGGTCACCGCCATTCCGGAACTCGTTGATGGCATCGGCGAGGGCGATCGCGACCAGGTCCTCCTCGGCGCAACGGGCACCGGCAAAACCTTCACCATGGCGAAGATTATCGAGGCGGCCCAGCGCCCGGCTCTAATCCTCGCCCACAATAAAACCCTCGCCGCCCAGCTCTACGGCGAGTTTAAATCCTTCTTCCCCGATAATGCGGTGGAATATTTTGTTTCCTATTATGATTATTATCAGCCGGAAGCTTACGTTCCCCGCTCAGACTTATATATCGAGAAGGAAAGCTCGATAAACGAGGCCATCGACCGCATGCGCCACTCCGCCACCCGGTCCATCCTGGAGCGCGACGACGTCATCATCGTCGCATCCGTCTCCTGCATTTATGGCATCGGCTCGGTGGAAACCTACACGGCCATGACCTTCACCCTGGAGGAAGGCCAGGAAATCGACCCCCGTGATGTCGCAGCGAAGCTCGTATCCCTTCAGTATACGCGCAATGATCTCGGCTTCGCCCGCGGCACATTCCGCATGAATGGCGACGTCATCGACATCTTCCCCGCCCACTACGAGGACCGCGCGTGGAAGCTCTCCTTCTTCGGCGACGAATTGGAATCCATCACCGAGTTTGATCCGCTCACGGGCAAAAAGGCCGGCGACCTCCCCGCTGTGAAGATCTACGCGAACTCCCACTATGTCACCCCGCGCCCCACGCTCAATCAGGCGATCTCCTCCATCAAGACCGAATTGAAAGACACGATCGCCCACTTCGAAAAGCACGGCAAACTTCTGGAAGCCCAGCGCATCCAACAGCGCTGCGAGTTCGACATCGAAATGATGACCGCCACCGGCTCCTGCAACGGCATCGAGAATTATTCCCGCTACCTCACCGGCCGCAAGCCCGGCGAGCCGCCGCCCACCCTCTTCGAATATCTCCCGGAAAACGCCCTCCTCTTCGTCGATGAGTCCCACCAGACGGTGCCCCAGCTCGGCGCGATGTACAAAGGCGACTTCTCCCGCAAGCACACCCTCTCCGAATACGGCTTCCGCCTTCCATCGTGTAAGGACAATCGCCCCCTCAAATTCGAGGAGTGGCGCGCCATGCGGCCCCAGACGGTCCACGTCTCCGCCACGCCCGGCCCCTGGGAGCTGGAGCAGACCGGCGGTGTGTTCACGGAACAAGTCATCCGCCCCACCGGGCTAGTTGATCCGCCGGTCGAGGTCCGCCCCGTCGCCACGGACAGCTCCAACCAGGTCGACGATGTCATCGCCGAGGTGAAGGAAGTCGCCGCCCAGGGTATGCGCTCCCTCATCACCACGCTCACCAAGAAGATGGCCGAAGACCTCACCGAATATATGACCGAACAGGGCGTAAAGGTCCGCTATATGCACTCCGACATCGACACCGTGGAGCGCATCGAGATCATCCGTGATCTGAGGCTCGGCGTGTTCGATGTGCTGGTCGGCATCAACCTCCTGCGCGAGGGGCTCGATATTCCCGAATGCGGCTTTGTCGGCATTCTCGATGCGGACAAGGAAGGTTTCCTCCGATCAGAAACAAGCCTTGTACAGACGATCGGCCGCGCCGCACGGAATGCCGAGGCCCGCGTCGTGCTCTATGCCGATGGCATCACCGGCTCCATGGAGCGCGCTATGGAGGAGACCGACCGCCGCCGCAAGAAACAGCTCGCCCATAATGAGGCAAACGGCATTGTGCCCACCACGATCAAGCGGGAAGTCGCCGATATCCTTGCCGATCTGGGTGAGCGCCCGGGCCAGGCCGCGAAATCCAAACGCACCCGCCGGGGCGAAAAGCGCCGCGGTGTCGCGGAAGATGCCGCCCCACAACTTGCAGCACCCGGCGAGTCGGGGCACAATCTGCAGGCGGTCATTGCCGACCTCGAGAAACGCATGCGCGAAGCCGCTGCGGACCTGGAATTCGAGGAAGCGGCGAGGCTCAGGGACGAAGTTAAGAAGCTCAGAGAGGAAGACCTTGGACTGCCATCTGGAGTTTGAGGGTTTGATGCGGTCTGCAGGGTAAATTAGACTTTAAGACGCCGTCGGAAACCGACCAAAACTAAAACCTCGCGCATGTCGATACTAGTACGAATTATGAGAAGGCTTCCTTGCACAAACCGATTACTAGTACTGGGCACCCACCATTACGACCAGCATCCAAACGATAAAGTAATTTATTCATATTGGTCGTGGACGCACCGAACTTAGAGTATACTTCATCGCTTCCTTCCGTTCCATCGCGATTGAGCGTTTTCCCTAGTGATTTGAGAAACACTCCGTCGTCTATGGAAGTGCCGCGAGTTATTATAACACCCACATCTATAGCTCCAGCACTATAAAATGTGGATAATGCATACAAATCTCGATCGAAAGTCTGGTCCTTGCTATTCCACTCTATATCAAGCGCAACTCTGTCAAACAGAAAATCAATCTGGTGACCGTCCAAATAACCTTCATTGATATAATCAAAACTCTCTTTGGGCTTCTTTGTATCAATAGTCACTTTTAAATCAGCGGAAATTCGAGCCTCTGATTTCCACTGTTCACTTATTACACCTTCAATATGCTTGACAATTGGTCCTTTGTTGCCGCCAGGCATTCTAATCATCTGAGTAGACAGGTTAAGGCTGCAAAGAAGGTTGACTAAATCTTTAAAAACGACGGCGTACTTGTGCGCCAATACCGTGCCGGCATTCCGATAACTATAAAATTCAAATTTCTGAGAAAGATCGCTAGGAAAAAGTTGAGAAACATCGTCGCGCAAGACAAATCTCACCTATTCTGCCGCAACAACACTTGAATTGTATGAGTATGTATCCCAATCGGGCTTATAATCATCTGTCGCCTGGTTTCCCCATACTACCCAATTTTCACGCATTCCTCGTCCGAAAAGTTCTAAATATGGCCCCCAACTACAGCCCTCTATTATCTTATACTGCTCGTCCGGCTTCCTAGAGTGCTCTCTCTTCCGGCTGGCAACTAAATTTACTTGCCGACGACCAGGAGCAAGGGTTCGCACATTCTTGCCCCTCACACCGAAAAGAATGACTTCCGTAACGTTTCGGAAGTAAAAGCCTACACCGCGCCCGTCGGATCCGCCATCCTTTCTAACTTTGTGCCATATTATATTCGACTTGTATTCAAACCCCCACGAATGAAGAACTTTAAGCCCTTCGGGCAGCAATGCGTTCGGCACCCACAGATAACAATGAGCTGCCGACTCCAAATGCTGCTCAATTGGCAGCTCGCAAATCTGCTCGACCGTCAGTGTCGGGTATCTAGCTAACCTTTTGTGCTCCGGCGCAACTTTGCCAGTTCGATTAGTAAAGCGCCAAGGTGGATCAGCCAGAACAGTACCAAACTTTTGACCGTTCAAGAAGCTGGCCAAATCTTCCGCAGCACTCGGCTTCCGTTTATTGTTTTCCACTTCGGCAGCTCCTAAATATGGCGACGAGGCCAATTAGAACAATACAAGAACATAGTACCAGCTGTGTAACCAGACACAAGACCTGCATAACGGATTCGGTTCGAGGCGTTAATGGTTAGGTTCATTTCCCGATAGATATCGGTTGCAGTTGAAGCGCTAGGCTAAGAGCCACCCCATTCCAGGACCAAAACGAGACCAAACCCTGAATCCCTCGCGCACAAAGTCCACAACTGTCATCAAACTGTGGAAAACCTCCCCTGAATCGCGAATCTGTTTCGAATCCGACTCGACTCAGGCGAATGATTAATGTTGTCTTAATCCAACGCCGCAGCATGCGTAGGGAGCCAACCCAACAAAAGCTGCGGGGGAGCACATCGCGTCCAGACCGAGAGAGGTCAGCGCGCCAAACGTCCGAGAGGGCCAAAGCGCTGCAGATCTACGGAAGGAAGGAACAAAAACACGCGATGTTTCGCAGCGAGGCGCTGATCAGGCCAGACTGCGGAAGCCGTAAAGACCCGATCGAGGCGCAATTCGAAACGGGCAAGGGCCAAAGAAAAGGCCGGAGCGGAAGCGGTAAGATGTGGAAGCGAAGGTACGACGGAGGCTCGGTCATCAGGACCTGAAAATGTCGCAAGGCATAGAAGGAGCTGGAGGCTCAAGACCGACGAGTGGAAAAACCCGCTCGCTCGGCCTGGGATAAACCGAACGCTGCGGAACGTCGGCAGTATAAGGGATCCCGGTGTCGAGAAAGACAATCGAGTGCTAGCACAAGGACTCAGATAGTCTGATTCGAAACACCCTGGAAGGCGCATAACGCAAGTTGTGCGCCTTCTGATGTTTTTCATAGCCGTTCGCGCAGCGATGATTTGGTCCAGCGGACCAAATCAAGGCGAAGAAAGCCCTGGCAGGGTCCGCGTAACGCCAGCATCTCTCGTTTCGCGTCATCCCCGACGCGCAGCGTCTGGGGACCCATCTCGGAACAGAACCACATGGTACTTGAGGTATCCGTCCGGAGCTGGGCCCTCAGATGGCCTCCGGCCATCAAGGGTGACGCTTCAATCAGAATCCGGGCACCGGTTAACCGAGCCGATGCCTGCCGCGGCGGGCAATCACAGAGTAAACGACTGCTGCCCTCACTCCTCCATCCCCGCGCGCCGTTTGATCTCGGCGATCAGCTCAGGCTTCGTCATCGCAGCGATGCGGGCCCGCTCGATCTCCCCCGGGGTTGGCTCGCGCACCTCAGCCGCCTCCCCCAGATGCCGCTTGATCCGCAGCAAACGCCCCGCCGCTTTCAACGCCTCATCGGCCCCTTTCGCATTGCCCTCAGCCACATGGCCAAGCGCCAGATAGACCAGCGCCTCTGCCTGGGGGCCAAGCTCCGTGGGCTCTAAAGACGCGGGACTTTCATCCGCCAAAGCCGCCGAGTTAAGTGGTGGCCGCGCCCAGCCGCCAGCGCTCGCATGGTCATAAAAGGTCGTTTTGCCGAACCCGTAGCGCCGGCAGATGGCACGCACCGGCTCGCCGCGGAGATATCGCCGTTTTGCATCAGCCCAGATCAGGGGCTCCAGCACGGCGCGGTCGAGGGAAAGCGGACACCAGTTCATGGGCAGAACTATAGGCCCCACGGGCGATCTGTCGGATAGATCGGGGGATATTCCGGACGCATCCGGACAGATGACCCCTGCCCGCCGGACACTCTATCCACGGTATAGAAGTCAGGCTTTCAGCTTGTATCCGGAGCGGAACATCCACCAGACGCCCGTGCAGGTAGTGAGCGCGAGCCCGCCCGCCACCGCCGCGCCAATGGCGAGGTTTGAGTTCGCCGCGCCGAGGAAGCCATAGCGGAACCCGTCAATCAGATAGAAGAACGGGTCGAAATAGGCGACCGTCAGAAACGGCTCGATCAGCACATTGATGTCGTAGAATGTGCCGGAGAGGAAGGTCAGCGGCACGATTACGAAGTTCGAAATAGTGGCGAGATTGTCGAACTTGTCAGCCCAGATGCCGCCCATGGCCCCGAGCGCGCCGAGGATCAGCGCTGCGCAAATGCCGAACCAGAGCACTGTGATCAGCGAATGAATGTGCAGATCCGCCAGCGGCGACAGGTGAATGGCGATGCCGGCAATCAGCGCCACCATCAGCCCGCGCGTGGCGGCACCGGCAACGAAACCGACGGTCAGCTCCAGCGAGGACAGCGGCGGCATCAGGAAGTCCACATGGCTCCCCTGGACCTTTGAGATGACAAGCGATGACGACGAGTTCGCGAACGCGTTCTGCAGGATCGCCATGATCAAGAGGCCGGGGGCGAGGAAGTCGCCATAGGGCAGGCCCTCAAAGTCGCCGGAGAGATTGCCGCGATTGCCGAAGGCGAGCTGGAACACCGTCATGAACAGAAGCGTCTGGATGATCGGGGCGACGAGGGTCTGCTTCCACACGGTCACGAAGCGGGCGACCTCGCGGCGGTAGAGCGTCCAGAGGCCGAGCCAGTTCACTGCGCCGTAATCGCGGATGGTGAGCGCGGGATCGGCACGCACGGGGGAACGGGTCTCGGTGTCGGGCATGGAGCCTATCTAAGGGGTGTCGGGGGACTTGGCGAGGGATATCCCCGGATTGGCCGGAAACACTAGATATTGAATCTCCTGTGGACAAAGTCATCTGTATGTTGTGTTTCATTTCGGTTTAGGTACGATATGTTGAGTTTTGAAGGGGCTGCCATACATCGGTAGCACAACATATAGGGGCACGGTTCCGACCGTGGGATAGCAAAATGGCCTGGACTGAAGATCGCGTCGACGTACTGAAAAAGCTCTGGGCTGAGGGTCATAGTGCCAGTCAGATCGCGAAGCAGCTCGGAGGTGTCACTAGAAATGCCGTGATCGGTAAAGTGCACCGCCTGGGGCTCTCTGGACGAGCTACACCGTCGCGGCCCGTCAAGCGCCCGCCAAGACTTGCAAGGCCGAAGCCTCAGTTCGCCGGCGGGGCCGTTTCGAAACCTGTTGAGAAAAGGGAGCAACAACCCAGCGATCGGGCCATCGCTGCCGCTGAAAAAGCAGCAATGGCAGCACTTGCTCCGTTGCCACTAAACGACGGCGAAGCCGCAACTATCCTCACCCTGAGAGATTCCATGTGTAAATGGCCAATCGGAGATCCTGCCGATCCGAACTTTGCCTTCTGTGGGCGTAAAGCCGAGTGCGGCCCATACTGCAAGGAACACGCAAAAATTGCCTTTCAACCCGCCAAGAAGCGCGAGCGAAAACCAAACAGCGACTATGTCCGTCGGATAGCCGGATAGTCGTAATCAAGGCCCTTATCTATCAAGCGTCATAGATCCATCACGCCTGATAGAGCCTAGCCGACCGGTGCAGCCACTGGTCGGCTTTTTGTTTGAGAAACAAGTTATTCCTCAACAGAGTCTTGCGCCGGTTCGTGCACCACAGAAAGCCCTATCAGGTTCACAAAAGTGTCTGCATCTTCGATCAGCTCTGGAAGTTTTGCCAGCTCTTTGGCAACGAGAGGACGCTCGGGCGTAACCGATAGAGAAAGTGTTCCACCGTCACTAATGTACTGAGACAGGCTGGCAATATATTCGGCAGCAGGAGGAAAGACTTGGACGACTTGAGAAGACGCGAAACTTAGCCCGCCAATCGCGAGGCCCTTAAGCCCCTCCGGAGACATATTGGAGATATCCAAGCCGTCCCCTTTTGGCAAAACTTTTGCGACATCAATCGCCAATGACAGGGCATTATCTATTCCGCCCAAATCTTCCAACACCAGAGACCCGCCGGAAAAAGCAGACTCTCTACTGAACAAAGCGTCGATGGCATCTCTATCGCTGGATTCAATCGCCTCGGCAGTGCTCGCAAAGTCGGGCAATACGCCAGACAGGTCCAACGCAACACTCCCATACCGCTCAAGGCCGTATGCGAATCCCATAGACGCTGGACCACCCTCGGCATCCCATTGCCATTGCCCGTCGATATCTATTACAGGCGCAGCGAGACCATACTCCTCGAGCACGGGGAGAATGGTCATAAACTGTTCGAGATCCTCATCTTCGCTCAGCTCAGAATCCAAAGCGATAATATTCTGAAACAGGCTGCCGAAATCATAGCTGAGATCGTCTACATCCAAGCTAACATCCGTCGGGATCAGCCAATGAAATCCCGAAAAGTCCACGACAGATTTTCTAATCGAGTAAAATTCGGCTCCGAACATAGAATATGTCATGTCCTCAAGAACCCAAGTCCCAAGACTCATGAGATCAGTTTCGGTTCGGGGCGGCATCTCCCCCAATGCTAGATATCGATAGGCCTTATCGAGCTGCACGCCCTCGATAAGATAGGTGCCAAAGCTGCCGATCATCTCAATCTTTTCGAGGTCGCTCTCGCTATCAGAGTCAACGAAATTACCGGGGAGAGAAAAGGAGAAGCTCATATTCTCGCTTGCGACACGGCCGACATCGCCCCCTTCCCAGTCCTCAACACGCATCGAAGGCAGAGCAATCGCCATGGCAACCTCGTCACCAGCGGACGTCACGGCAAAATCATAGCTCAAACCTTCAAGCGCCATTTCCTCAGCGCCAATGGAACGATTAAACGCCGCAACATCCTGGAGATAACGCATCAGTACGCTGAGATCCTCGCTCTCAAAGTCAATCTCGTCGGCAGTTTGCGAACTATCGTCGACCTCAGATGGTGTTTCCGGGCGGTATGATCGTTCAAAGGGTCTGAGGTCCACAGCCCGCATAGTCAGCCGGTCAGCGCGCATATCGAACTTGTCGATCGCGACAAAGGCATCTTCAAAAGCTTCACCTACCTCATCGGAAAATCCGTCGCCGGCGAGGTCGGTTGTGACATCCTCAATCACACCAAAATAGGCTTCATTCACGTCCTCATAGAGCGTCTCGATGCCAAACAGTGAGATATCCCGTGCCTCAAGCTGCTCTAGGAGCCGACCGCTTTCGGCCAAATTTGACCCCTCAAGACGGTCTTCCAGCATACCGGGCCGAAATCCCCAGATGACCATCTCCGCAACATTCACGCCGACATCGAGATTATCTGTCGATGTAATGCGAAGATTGGTCAGCGTATTCGCACCGGTGGCCTCATCGAACTCCACAGCGTCGTAGGTTCCAGCCAAACCATCTGGCAGAAGCGCCAACATGCGCTCAACATCCAGCGGCTCGGACGAGACGAGAGCAAGCCCTCGGTCAGCCTGCGGTTGACAACCGGCAGCCGTCAAAAGAGCCGCTATACTTACGGTCGATATTGCCTTCGTTGAAAATATCATTGCAATGGTCCCTCAAAGCTCAACATCTCAAGGATGATGTGTTCGGGCGTTGTCAGCAAGCCCAATTTATCGAAACCATTCACACTCAAAATGACGCCCACTTTTGGTGCGGTGGGCGTTTGCACGCAGGGAACCACGGCCTCAAAGTGGTTCCGCCCCCTATCGCCAGTCTAGCGCGGCGCTGACGCGGGCGACATAGTCCGGCTGTTCTGCAATGTCGTAATGACCAGCGTCTTCGAACTCCGCATATTGAACATCGTGACCGGCGGTCTCCAGCTTCTCGGCAAGGTCCCTAACAGCAGTAATGCGCAGATCCTTGTCCTTCACCGCTGCCAGTACAGTTACGGAACCGCCGAACCCATCGAGTTCCGCAACGCTGTTATAGGCGAGAAACCGCTCATCGATCTTCAAGCGAATGAACGGCTTCATGTACCACGGCAAGGCGTAGCGCGTGACGGCATCAACACCGCTAAACGTCGCCTCGAACACTATGTGATCAGCCTCGCGCTGAAGTCGGCTCGCTAGCCGTGGGCAAAGGATACCGCCCATCGAATGTCCCCAAAGCACAATTTCCTCATAGGGTTCAGCGGCAACCCGTTCAGCGACGGCACCGAGCGCGATATCAAAATTATCGAGCGAAACGGGACCGGCGCTATCACCATACCCAGGATAGTCAAAAATGATTGCATCACCGAACGGCACGACCCCGGCAAGATAGTCTGCCCCATCGCTTTGGCGGTCGGTCATGTTGCCCATGCAGTAAACGATGAGACGGTCGGCTTTGCGACTTCCAGATTGATGTGCCCATGTGAGGGCAAGCGGACCAATGTCACTGTCCAGCCATTCATGGAGGAGTTCTGTCCCACTGGGAAGCGAGTCCTCATCTTGAATATCGAGAACAGTGAAATCGGTGCGCCGAAAATCTTCATCGCCGACAAGAATATCTTCCGGAGTCAGCGATACGGTACACGCCGCCATCGCTGCTGCCAAAACTGTCGGGCCAAGAACTGAGTGTTTGGTTTCGAGCATAGGACATAGCTCCTTTGTGTCCCGCAAGGGCGGGATTGGTTTATTGTTGAACGAGGTCTGAAGAAGCGGCTAGCCGGCCTGTGTCAGAGGCGGATCTACCGTATCGGCGTCATTTTGGGGTGGTGCCCGCTGCAGAATATCGCCGGGTTCACAATCGAGATAATCGCAAATCGCCGCCAACGTATCGAAACGGACGCCTTTCACCTTTCCCGATTTCAGGAGGGACATATTGGATGGCGTTATCCCAACGGCGCGGGCAAGCTCATTGGACCGGACTTTCTTCTGAGCCAAAACCACATCAAGACACACCATGATCTCACGCATCATACGAACCCCTTGTTTTCACGTTCGAGCTCGACCCCCAACGCAACAATATGCGCGAATAGAAACAGGGCAGAACCAACAATCAGTATGGGAACCGTTTCGCCGTGGAACCAATTCCGGTCCGGACTGCCGAGACTGCGGAGGATGGGTTGCATGAGACCGGGCACGGCGGCGAAGACAATCAGACCAAGTCCGGACCGGCGCATCAAACGTATGGGCGCTCGTGCGAAGACCTCCCCGTTTCGATAGGACTGGAAGAGCCTGTGAAGAGACCAAAGCGCCGTGATCAAACCACCATAGATGAGAGCGACGGTAAAGAATCCGGCAATCTGTAAAGCGGGCGAAAACGCGGTAACCGGCAAGGCGTCAGCAGGGGCCGTGGCGGGGTCGAGCGTGAGCCATCCCCCATCAGCGTTGAAAGTTACATAGCCGCCGGGAATATACGCCGCGATCAACAGGGTGACACAGAAAAGCGCTGCCAGACAGGCAAGCCCGGCGAAAGCTATCTCGAACGGCCAGGCCAGTCTTCGAATGCGCTTCAAAGATTCAGGCTCCGCATTTCGAGAGCGGTAAAGGGATTCCACAGCACCATCTACCATCGAATTTCTCCTTCAAGAAATTCTGTATAGCAGAAATTAATTTCTGTAAAACAGAAATTTTTACGTCATGCGCAGGGCATATCCTGCGGATCGGACCGTACGGATCGGGTCCTCCCCCGCCTTCTTCAGGATCTTCCGCAACCGCCCCACATGAACATCAACGGTGCGTACTTCGACGTAAACATCAGAGCCCCAGACAGCATCGAGAAGCTGCTCTCTCGAAAAAACGCGCCCCGGATGCTGCATGAAATGATCGAGCAGACGATATTCGGTTGGCCCCAAATGCAGATCCTTGCCGCCGCGCGCCACTGTGTGGGCGGTGCGATCTACAGTAATGTCGCCTACGGTGACGGTGTCTTCCACGAGGCCCGGCCTGATCCGCCGCATAACAGCGCGAATGCGGGCCATAAGCTCAGTCGTCGAAAACGGCTTGGTAATGTAATCGTCCGCGCCGGTGTCGAGCCCGCGAACGCGGTCCCCTTCTTCAGAGCGCGCCGTGAGCATAATGATGGGAAGATTTTTCGTCTCAGGCCGCGCACGCACCCGGCGGCAAACCTCGATGCCCGGCACTTTCGGCAGCATCCAGTCAAGCAGCAGAAGGTCCGGTGCCCTCTCCTCCATAAGGAGCAATGCTTCTTCTCCGTCCGACGCAACGGCGACGTCATAATCTTCGCGTTCCAAATTGTATTTGAGGAGTTCGCAAACGGCTGACTCGTCCTCCGCGATCAAAATGTGTGGGGCCATTCGCTAACTCCCTTCACTTCCAGCTTCTGCCAGATCATCGAGTTTTGGTCGCTCCTGGGCATCCAGATAATCGCCCGTGACGAAAAAGTATATGAGTTCAGCAATATTAGTCGCGTGATCACCAATGCGCTCTAGATTCTTCGCCATGAACAGAATGTGAGCGCCGTCGCCGATCGTTCTAGGGTCTTCGATCATGTAGGTCAGGACCTCGCGGAAATAGCTGTTGTAGAGCTGGTCGATATCTTCATCGGCCTCCCAGAAACGCCGAGCAAGAACCGCGTCCCGGTTCCGATAGGCGTCGAGCACGCCCGCAAGTTGAGATGCTACAGCACGGCCCATTCGATCGACACCCTTCAGAACATCGCGATTTCCGAGATTGCAGAGCGCGCTGGCGCGTTTTGCGATGTTCTTTGAAAGGTCGCCCACACGCTCCAACTCGTTTGCAACCTTCAACGCTGCGAGCACCTCTCTCAGATCACGCGCCATAGGCTGCCTGCGCGCGATGATCTCCATGATCCGCTGCTCGACACTCGCTTCCAGATCATCGACCTCCTTGTCGCGTTCGATAACGCTGGCAGCCGAAGCAAGATCTCCGCGCAAAGTCGCTGCGCACGCGTCTGTAATCATGGCCTCGGACAAACCGCCCATGCGCAACAGGTCGGCAGACAGTCGCTCTAATTCATCTGTGAAGGCTGTAACGATATGGTCGTTCATGCTTTGGGCCTAACCAAATCGACCGGTGATATAATCATGGGTCCTCGCCTCAGCCGGGTTGGTGAAGATGCGGCCTGTATCGTCCATCTCGATCAACTTACCAAGATGAAAAAAAGCCGTCCGCTGTGAGACCCGGGCGGCCTGCTGCAATGAGTGCGTGACAATTACAATGCAATATCGCGCCCGAAGCTCATCAATGAGCTCCTCAATGCGCGCCGTGGCAATAGGATCCAGAGATGAGCACGGTTCGTCCATCAGAATGACATCGGGACTGACGGCAATTGTTCTGGCGATGCAGAGGCGCTGTTGCTGACCGCCTGACAGGACGGTGCCGGGAGCATCGAGCCGATCCTTCACTTCATCCCAAAGGCCTGCTCGCCTGAGACTGCGATGCACGATGGCTTCCAACGCTTCTTGTCCGTCGGCCAAACCATGAATACGCGGTCCGTAGGCCACATTGTCGAAAATCGATTTTGGAAATGGGTTTGGCTTCTGGAACACCATCCCGACCGATGCGCGAAGCACGACCGGATCGATAGCTCCGCTATTTACGTCAACGCCATCTATTATGATCCTGCCCGTGACTTGAGCATCGGAAATGGTGTCGTTCATTCGGTTCAGGCAGCGCAAGAAACTCGACTTGCCGCAACCAGAAGGGCCAATCAATGCAGTCACGGACCGGTCGGGAATGTCCAGGGACACGTCTTCCAGACCTACCCGGTCTCCGTATATGACCGAGACATTCTTACAGCACACTTTTATCCCCTCCGCATTCTGCGCGGGCAAAGTGTTATCGAACCGGTTTGACGCCGTATCATCGGGTGCAGCTACCATCAGCGCTCAAACCTCTGTCGCACATAGCTCATGAACAAATTTATCAGCACCATGATCAGAAGAAGTATCACAATTGCCGCAGCGGTCAGGGGTTCCCACGCCCGCTCCGCACCAGTTGACCACTTGTAGATCAACACCGGTAATGTGGTCGCTTCGTCATTGATACCATCTGGCACCTCGCCGACAAATATAACCATACCGATGAGTAGAAGTGGTGCCACTTCTCCAAGCGAGCGTGCCAGCCCTAGAATTACGCCAGTGATAACGCCCGGCGCGGCGGCTGGAAGCACATGATCCATTGCGACCTGCATCCTGGACGCGCCGAGGCTAAACGCAGCGATGCGTATATCATTAGGCACAGCGCTCAAAGCAGCACGAGAGGCAATAATGACTGTGGGAAGCGTAAGGAAAGCAAGAACAAGTCCGCCTGCGACCGGTGCGGATCTCGGAAGCCCAAACACGTTCAAGAGAACCGCTGCTCCGAGCAGACCAAAAACAATTGGCGGCACAGCAGCGAGATTATTGATACTAATCTCGATGAATTCGGTCAGGCGACTACGAGGAGCGAATTCTTCCAGCCAGATTGCAGCCATCACGCCAATAGGAACAGCGACAAACGCTGTCACCAACAGGACCAGAAGCGACCCGACAAGAGCACTCAACACTCCTGCCAACTCCGGAAAGGTGCTATCTGCCGACGTCCATAGCCGTGGATGAAAAGCGGAGCGAATGATGCCCTTCCGCTTCAAAAGGTTCACCTCGGCGATCTGCTGGTCGGAAATCGCACGTTGCGCAGCTGGCGTCCAAACCACGCGCAGCCATACTCCACCCTTCAAATCGGCTAGTTCACCGGCCATCACGCGAAGACTGAGATGATCGTCACGATATGCATCCACCTTGAAGACCGCGCTCTGTGTTTCAAGAAAAACACTTGGACGGGTTTCATTAGACTGAGACAAAGCCCGCAGGACAGGTTCAGGCACACCTTGGGCGATCGATATTTTAAACTCGCTTGCGCTGTCTGACGACAAAATCATGTTATGATCAGCGATACCCGTCTCTGCAATTCTCCAGATATTTTGATCAGTAAGCTGACCTTTCAGATAAAGATCAAGATTTGAGGAAATCGGAACCCTGTAAGAACGTGTCTGTCCCAAGCGATTGGGGTTCTTTGTTATCACCTCAGCTATATGAGACACCGCCACCGGGGCGAATAAGCGAGCTCGCGCGAAACCCGTTTCGTCCGAGGCGATGATAGTGTCTCTCGCAAGTTCCCGGTCGATTTCGTCAGCCACAAGTTTATTCAGGGCAGAGAGCGTTTTGGCCGAATCCGCGACGTTGCCTCTATCGATAGAGAGGATACTATCAAGCGCTGGGGTTAGAGAAACCACGATCTGATTATGGGTAAACGCCCTTATTGATAGGGTCGCCACACTGTAAATGATGAGCGCCAGCATGCTCATAACCAGACCGACAGCGCAGATTGCGGCGGAACGAAAAAAGCGCTCCGACAGACGACGTCTTCTCAATCGGTCACCGTTCGAACGCGGGTTCTTTTTCCGAGCAGTTTGGTCAACCATTGGACAGCCCGTACCTTCGAACTACGCGGATCGCGAAAAGATTAAGAACCAGCGTCACTAGAAAGAGGACACCACCGAGAGCGAAAGCAGATAGTGTCTTGGAACTGTCAAAGGCGCTGTCGCCGACGAGCAGGGTTACAATCTGTGCCGTAACCGTTGTGATATCACTCGTCATGTCTGGCGTTATCTGTGCACGTTGACCCGCCGCCATAACAACAATCATCGTCTCGCCGAATGCTCTTGAAACGCCGAGCAACAGTGCTGCGATTATCCCCGGTCTCGCCGCTGGAAGTAGGATGTGTCTGATCATTTCAGATTTGGTGGACCCGAGAGACAACGCCCCGTCCCTCAATTCAGCGGGGACTGCCCTAAGTGCGTCGTCTGTCAGAGACGAGACGAACGGAACGATCATAATCCCCATGACAACACCAGCGGCGAGAGCACTGTTTGGTTGGGCCGCCAGGAAGCCATCCGGCACCCACGACAAATCATTAATGGCGCGCGCAATCGAACGGATGATTGGAGCCACCAGGATAATGGCAAAGAAGCCATAGACTACGGTAGGAATACCGGCGAGCACTTCCAGGGCAGGTTTCGCAAAGTTACGTAACCGGCGAGGTGCATACTCGGCCAGGTATACGGCCGACAAAACCCCGATAGGTGCCGCAACAACCATTGCTATCAACGCGATTGCGATCGTACCGAAAAATAGCGGCAGGGCTCCGAAGTCCTGACTGGTTTGCGCGTTCCAGGTTGTTCCAAAAACAAAATCGAACGGATTAACGAGGGAGAAAAACCTACCCCCCTCAATTGCCAGCGAGACAACGATACCCAGCGTTATAAAGACAGCAGTCGCCGCACTAATAAAAAACAGTACACGGATTATTCGCTCGACGTATAACCTGATTGGAGCGTTCACGGTCTGAAAGTTCCGAGCCAACGTAAATCCCGTTGCGCCTGCCACTAGGGTACAGAGTCCACCTGTGAGCCGAAACTCCCCCATTAGAACAAGAAGACGACGCCTGGCAGCATTATCGAATGTGTCGGGAAGTCTGACATCAGGCTGCTTCGCAGATGATGCAAGCTGATCGACATACTGATTGAGCTGAGCGAGCGGAAGTCTCGCGATACGGTCAGGCAGCTCGGCAATGAGGAAGTATTGAGGCACTGGACCGTCCAGAAGAGCCACCAACGCCAAGCTCAGAATCATGGGGAACAGCGTTGCCAACATAACGAAGGCCGCATGGAAATTTGGAGACGAATGCAGGGACCCCCTACCGTCGAACTTCAAGGACAATGCCCTGACGCGACCCGCCGTGTACGCCCACATGCCGCCCGCAGCGAGAAATGCGAACGCAAACCATGCAAAGGGCATCAGCCCAACGTTTTCAAACAACCAGCCTATGATGTGCTCCGCATCAACAAGCGTTTAGAGAGCACGCTTTACGATAATGTGACAGACGATACTCAACTCTCGCCTTTCTGCTCATCAAGAGCGGGCAACCAAACTGAAAATGCTGTGCCGTCTTCTGGCGTGCTTTCGACGGCAAATCCCCCTCGATGGTGAGCCATAATGTGCTTCACAATAGCAAGGCCGAGACCTGTTCCTTCGTCAGGGCCGCCACGACTTTCATTCACCCTGTAAAACCGCTCACCAAGGCGCGGCAGATAGGCAGAATCGATCCCCGGCCCCTGATTGCGCACCCGCAACCACGCCGCAGCTTTAGACACCCCCCCGATGGTCTCTGGTGCAGCCAGCAGAGTGGCCCTCGAAGCACCCGACCAGCCTCTGGATGCAAAAGCCTCTGCGGCATCAAGGTCACGCGATCGACCAATAGAGACTGTAATCGTCGTTCCTTCCGGTGCATATTTGATGGCATTGCCAGCCAAATTGTGCACCACCTGCTTAAGCTCACTCTCGGCCGCGATGACCGCGAGCGAGGTCTCTGATGTTTCAAAACTGATCTGTTGCGACTTCTGCTTGGCGATATGCTCAAGCGACTCCGATGCCTCTTTAGCGATCTGGAGAAAATCCACTTTCGTTGTCGGAGCTTGATGCTCACCGAGTTCAATTCGAGAAAGCGACAAAAGATCAGTGATCAGATCTTTCATGTGCTTCGTTTGATCAGCAATTATTTTTAAGAAGCGGGGCCACGCATCGGGATCGTCGATCGCCGGGCCTTGCATGGTTTCGATGAACCCTGAAATCGACGTCAACGGTGTCCTTAGTTCATGACTTGCATTGGCAAGGAAGTCGGCGCGAGCCCGCTCGGCCCTGCGAACGGGAGCCTGATCGGTCAACACGATAAGTGCTGAACGCTCGCCGCGCGTATCGTCACCAATTGCTGATACCGTCACCAGCCACGTCTGGCTTGGTTCGCGGGAGGGAACGAGTTCGCAGGCCGCTGAACCGCCGGCGCTCAACACGCGGTCAACGTGCGCCAATAACTCTGGATTTCGCAACGAGCCCACTGACAGGCCTGCCCGAACAGCCGGCAAACTGAATATTCCAGCCGCCATGCTGTTGTATGCAACCAACTGAGCACCTGCATCGACAACAAGAGCTGGTTGATCCAAGGCATCAACAAGATCCTGTTGAACGCGTTTAACGGCATTGGCACTCGATCGTTTCGATACCAGTTCCTGCGTTGGTTTTGCGGCTCGCGCATTAGCGAGCACCCCGATATGATAGGCAACCGCTCCGCCCCCGACCAGCATCGCCGACGAGAGCCCCTCAAGTAGGCCTAGAGCACCAGTGGCCGTTAGCGCGAAGACGAGGATCAAACCGCCCGATGCGAGAATGATAATGTCCTGTCGACGAAGTCGCCCTATATCTCGGAGGTCAGGCTTGGCTGCCATCACTATTCTTGTCCATCTAGAAACATCAATGTGAATGCCCTTTGTCACACGATTTGGAAAGGTTCCGCAGCACAATGTTCGACCGTGAGAGTTTGGAGTGTGTTTAAACGGTCACAAAATTCGCGATTATTGATTTTCGATAATTATTCATTGACTTTCATGCAGTACGGATTTATTCCGCCAGATGCACAGCAAGGGTGCTCACTTTGTTACAGAGATCATTCATAATCGCCGGTGCGCTCGCACTTTCCAGCTGCACCACAATCGAGAATACAGTGGCCGGCAAACCTGCCGATTTGACACCAGATTTGCCGACTGTACCGGAAAACTGGACAAACGGATCCGTGCCCGCCGCCGACTCTGTGGAAAACTGGCTCGCGCAATTCAATGACTCTGACCTTATTTCGGTGGTCGAGGAAGCGCTCACGGCAAATCCGGATATATTGGCGAGCGAAGCAAGAGTTCGTGCGGCTCGAGAACAGTCTCGAGCTGTTTTTGGACGATCGCTTCCGTCGGTGAACTATAGCTTCGCCAATGGGTATGCGACCCAATTCACGTCGACCGCCCTAGGTGGAGGCGTCGTTGTTGATGGCCGGTTCGACCAGCCTACATTCGATCAGCGCTTTGATCTTCGATGGGAACTCGACCTTTGGGGCCGTGTCCGGGCGGGAAACCGGGCAGCACGTGCAGACCACGTAGCGTCTGAAGCAGACCTCGCGGCCGCGCGCCTCTCGCTTGGCGGCGAGGCCGCACTGGCATGGATCGACCTGAATGCAGCACTTCAACAAGAGCGGGTCGCCCGCGAAACTCTAGAGGCGCGCACGCGGGTTGTGGAACTGACCGAAAGGCGTTTCGAGCGAGGTTTGTCTGCCGCCCTTGATGTGAGAACAGCCCGAACAGAACTTGCGCAGTCCGAGGCGCAGATCGCATCGCAGGCCCAGGCGCGTGAGAACGCCGCGCGACGGCTAGAGATTCTACTCGGCAGATATCCATCGACTGAGATAGAGGCCCCGGCGACCCTTGCTGATCTGGATCCGATCGAACCGATATTAGATCCGACCATATTGCTATCCAGGCGACCTGATATCGCTGCAGCAGAAGCGAGACTCGAGGCTGCCGGATATCGAGCCGAACAGGCTAGATTGGCGCTCCTACCAGCTTTCACAGCCACCTCAACGATCTCCAACTCATCAAGTATCGAGTTTGCTGATATTTTCGATCCCGAACGCATCAGCGCGAACATTTTTGGCGCTTTGACGCAAAATGTCTGGAATGGCGGCGCGCTTCGAGCAGACAAAAGAGCCGCAGTGGCCAATGCCGAGGAACTGGCAGCAACCTACACCAGCACCGTTCTCACGGCATGGCGCGAAGTTGAGGATGCACTCGCAAACGACAAATTTCTGGCCTTACAGCTCGACGCACAGTCGAGGGCGCTGGAAGAGGCTCGCCTTGCAGAGGAACTGGCGCTAAGACAATATCAAAATGGCTTGGTCTCAATCTTCAATCTACTGCAATCGCAGACAACACGACTGAATACCGAGTCAAATTTCATTAATGCCAGTGCCCAGCGCGCAACCAATCGCGTAAACTACCATCTCGCTCTTGGTGGGGGCGGCCCAATAGACCCTAACGAGTCCGATGCGGTGAGAACAGTTGAGTTAAGCGAAAGCAAAGCCCCATGAACCGTCTTTTTGCGATCATACTGCCCATCATAATCATTGTGGTGCTGGGTTTCGGCGGCTCATTGCTGCTGGATGCCTTGAAGCCCGAGCCTGAGACGTCGGACGAACCGCCACAGGCTCTCTCGGTATTCGCCGAACGAACTGAACGTCGTGATCTGAAACTGGTCGTAGACGCCCAGGGAGAAGTCCGACCGCGCAGTGAAATCGATGTGACGCCTCAAATTCAGGGCCGTATTTCCTACGTGTCCGACAAGTTTCTGGACGGGGGATTCGTTTCGCGCGGGCAAACGCTCGTTCGGCTGGATGCTGCTGACTATGAACTCGACGTCATACGCGCGAAGGCAAGTGTAGCGACCGCTCAACAGGCGCTGGCGCGAGAACAGGCTGAAGCAGAGCTCGCAATTCGAGACATAGAAGATCTCGGTATAACGGAAACGAGCCCCCTCGCCCGCCGTGAGCCACAATTGGCAGAAGCTCAAGCATCACTCGACTCAGCCTATGCTCAGTTAAGCGATGCAAAACTGGCCCTGGAAAGAACAGCAATTCGTGCACCATTCGACGGGCGGGTTCGTCAGAGAAGTGTTGATGTCGGACAATTCGTATCGCCCGGACAATCCCTGGGACGCGTCTTTGCCACCGACATTGTAGAAGTCGCACTGCCATTAACAGATGCCCAGCTCGGGCAACTGGATTTGCCTCTGGCGTTCACAGAAACTGCGGATCAGCCAGGTCCGCCGGTGATCTTCCAGGCAACGGTGGGTGGTCAGGCACGAAATTGGGAAGGCCGCGTCACGCGAACGGCGGCAGCGGTGAATAGCGACTCCCGCCTGATCAACGTTTTCGGCGAAGTCGCTGATCCCTATGGCGAAGGCGCAGATGGCAACGCGCCTATGGCTCCCGGCCTTTTTGTCACGGCCAAGATCGAAGGAAACACGATCGAAGACGTTCTCTGGGCTCCCCGTGCAGCACTTCGCGGGAGCGACAAGCTCTACATGGGCGATTTAGAAGGTGGGACCCTGTCGATCCGAACCGTTAACGTGATCCATAGCGACGCTACCGGTGTGTACTTTGAGAGCGGTGCAACTGAGAATGAGCTGGCTATTGTGTCTCCTATTCAGGCCGCCTTTGAAGGTATGCGGTTACGCATCCGCGAGCGCCTTCCGGACGGAACGCTCGCCCCCTTCGTCGAGCCGATAGAGATCAGCAGTGGCGGCTCAGCGGACGCGTCTAACACCCAAGCTAACTTGGCCTCCGGAGAGGTCAGCGGAGTATCTCAATGAACGGCATAGTCGCCTGGTTCGCACGGAACGCGGTCGCAGCCAATCTGATCATGATCGTCGCCTTCGTTGGCGGCACATTGTCATTCCTGAACATGGAAAGAGAGTTCTTTCCCACCACGCTTGTTAATGGAGCCGGAGTCAGCATCGTATGGGAAGGCGCGTCCCCTCAAGATGTCGAAGACCAACTTATTTCCCGCATTGAAGAAGCAGTCGCTGATGTTGACGGTTTGAAGCGGATTACCAGCGCTTCAACAGAAGGTGGCGGGGATGTCTTTATTGAGGCTGAAACCAGCTACGACATGTCCATTTTCATGGATGAAGTTGAACGCCGGATTGACCGGATCAATAACTTCCCTGACGCCGCTTTTCGACCTCAGGTGCGCCAGCTAGAGGCGCAAAACTGGTTCTTCGGCATGGCGGTTCACGGCAACGTCGATGCACGCACGCTCAAGCGTGCAGCTGAAAAGGTACGCGACGACATAGCTCTCCTGCCTGGCGGTCAGCGAGCTGTCGTGGATGCCGTTCTGGATGAAGAAGTCTCGATTGAGGTCACCGAAGAAAATTTACGCCGGTATAGCCTTACCTTTACGGACGTCGCCAATGCGGTTCGAGGATCTTCGATAAACTCCTCAGGCGGCCAAGTTCGGACGCCCGTTGGAAATGTCAGTATTCAAACGCGAGAGCTTGCTGACACGGCAGAGGACTTTGGTGACATCATCATATCGCAGACCGTCACGGGCGGAACCGTGCGTGTTCGCGACGTCGCAACAGTTATTGACGGTTTCGTCGATGCAGATCTGGAAGCGACATATGACGGAGAACCCACCGCGTTTGTATTCATAATCCAACCGAGCGTAATGGACATCGTCGAGTTCACTACAGGTTTTCGCGAATACATTGAGAACTCCGACGAGGTACTGCCCGAAGCCATCAGCATTGATGTTCTGTGGGATGACTCAGTCCCCTTCAACGACCGTATGGATACAATTACGTCGTCAGCGCTTATTGGTGCCACGCTGGTTCTGATCGTCCTGCTACTTTTCCTGAGGCCCGTCGTCGCCTTTTGGGTGACCGTGGGAATTATCACAGCCTTCGCTGGCGGAACAATGCTCCTGCCCTTCTTCGGGGTGACGTTTAACCTGCTTTCCTTATTCGCTGTCTTGCTTGTTATTGGCGTGATCGTTGATGACGCCATCATCATCGGTGAGAACATTCACAAGGAAGTGGAGACAGGGCGCAATGTCGGACTGAAAGCAGCTACAGTTGGTGCCCAGTCCGTCATGAAGCCGGTTATATTTGGTGTTCTGACAACGATTATTGCCTTTCTGCCTTGGGCATTTCTGTCTGGGCCTGAAAAGAACTTCACGGAACAAATCAGCTACGTCGTAATGGCTGCTTTGGTATTCTCTCTCATTGAGTGTTTGCTGATCCTGCCAGCCCACCTCGCCCACATGAAACCTCAGAGCTATTCTGGATTCAGTGGAAAGCTGGTTCGCTTCCAGCGGCGCATTGCTGACAGCCTGCTTTGGGTGGCCAGCAACTTTTATAAGCCAACACTCGAACTGGCGATCCGGTTCCGTTACGCGACCATCGCCGTGTTTATGTCACTCTTCTATCTGGCGACCCAGCTACTCGCTTCCAACATCGTGCCCTTCCGTTTTATGCCGCAAATCGAGGGTGACCTCATTCAGGTTACGATAGAGCTTCCGGATGGAACGCCTTTCAACAGAACCCAACAAGTGCGCGATCAGTTTGAGGCCGGCGTCCTCGACGCAGCCGCAGAACTCGACCGACAGTACCCGGGCCTCGAGAACGGTTTCGTAATCGGCCGATCAATTGTTGCCAATGAAAACACCATCAGAGCGTGGATTTCTCTCGCCCCTCCTGAGGAGCGCCCGGAAACATCATCTGCGAGAGCCGCAGCCCGCCTTATGCGTGAGAGAGTCGGCCCAATCCCCGACGCAGAAGACGTCGCATTCGATGCTACGTTCAATGATGACGATACGCGTATTCAGTTCTCTTTGAACAATCCCGACTTGGATAGATTGCGCGAAGCATCTGACGTTCTGAAGGCGCGCCTTTCGACCTACTCCACGCTGTATGACGTCGGCGATAATCTCTCGTCCGCCGCCGAAGAGATCAGAATAACGATGAAGCCGGGTGCGGAATCGCTTGGCATCACGCTCGCAGATGTTTCCAACCAGATCCGACAGGCCTACTTTGGCGAAGAAGCTCAACGCCTTGCCCGTGACGGAGAAGATGCCCGGGTTATGGTCCGGCTGACCGAGGAGAACCGACGCGATATCGACTCACTGAACAACCTGAGGATCCGAACGGCAAACCGAACAGAGATACCCCTTGGCCAAGTTGCCGAGTTGGGTTTTGAGCCAGGGATCAACCGCATTCAGAGACGTGAGCGGGTTCGCTCTGTCACAGTCTTTGCTGAAGTTGTTGGCGATGCACGCGGTCAGGTCATGGATGATCTCGACGAGAACTTCTGGACGGATTTCGAAGAACAATTCCCAGACGTGACACGCGGAAACGTAGGTGGTTTTGAACAGCAACAGGAGTTTCTTGGCGAACTGGTCAACTTGTCCTTTATTGCCCTTGGAGCGATGTACGTCCTTCTGGCCGTAGCGTTCCGGTCCTATTTCCAACCGCTACTTCTGATGACGGCGATCCCATTTGCATTTGCCGGAGCGGTGTATGGTCACCTGCTGTTTGGCGTTCCTGTCGCCATGTTCTCCATCTTCGGAATAGCCGCGGCAGCTGGCGTTGTGATTAATGACAACCTTGTCCTGGTCGACTACGTCAACAAACGAAGGGCAGAAGGCGTTGGGGCGGTACAAGCCTTGGTCGACGCCGGGGTATCGAGGTTCCGCCCCATCCTGCTGACATCTGTGACAACATTCGTCGGCATCCTGCCGCTGATTGCTGAGAGGTCCATTGGTGCGCAGTTCCTGAGACCGATGGTGATTTCACTTGGATGCGCGGTTATATTTGCACTCTTCGTATCGCTGCTCATGGTGCCGGCTCTCTACGCTGTTGGTACAGAGGTTGGCCGTATCTTCCGGTGGACCTTCCTCAGACGCCCCTATCGCTCGATTGGTGAGACCTATGACGGCGACGTGAACGACGACAATCAGGGCGACCTGCAAGGCAATATTGGCGGGATGCAGCCAGCGGAGTAAGGGTCCGTTGGTCGCCGGACACAGTTCATTCAGGCGATAATAAAATCGAACCATTCATTGTTGAAAGAGGATCAGTAATGAGACGCCTCCTTTTACTAACAAGTGCCGCCTCCATTCTGGCCGCTTGTGGGGCCGAAACAAACGGCAATGGCACTTTGAACGCTGCAAATGCAGAAACACCAGCAACGTCGGAAGCGTTTGAGCCCAAACCCATAAAGACAACATCGCGGGACGATTGGGGCAGTTTCGGTCTCGATCTTGTTTCGTTGAAAGAAGATATTCACCCAGGAAACAACTTTTTCGAACATGTGAATGGCCAATGGCTTGAAACCTTCGAAATGCCGGCAGATCGTTCTCGTTATGGCTCTTTCTCGATCCTGCGAGAGAAATCTGAACAACGCGTACGAAACATAATTGACGAGCTCGCCGCTACGTCTCCGTCCGAAGACACAATAGAAGGCAAGATCGCAGCGATCTATTCAGCCTTTCTGGACACCGAAGCAATTGAACTTGCCGGCATTGCGCCCGCTCGGCCATATCTCGATCAGATCGCATCAATCTCCAGCTATGAGGATCTCGCAATACTGTTCGGATCCCCCGGCTTCTCGTCACCTGTCGGTGGGTTTGTGGAGATCGATCCGAGACAGCCTGACAGCTATATTTTCCAAATCACACAGTCCGGCCTCGGTCTGCCCGATCGTGACTATTATTTAGAGAAGACAGAGCGCAACGAAGATCTGCTCGCCGCCTATCGAAACTATCTGACCATTCTTCTCACAGAAGCAGGATATGAAAACGTCGGTTCCGTCGCCGATGATATTATCGCGCTCGAAACGCGGGTCGCTGCAGAACATTGGGATCGCACTGTCGGGCGTAACCGCAACATCACCAACAACAAGCTAACCCGGGATGATCTACTGTCACTTGGAGCCGGCTTCCCGGTCGATGCCATGCTGACGACAATTGGCGTGAACGACGAGGAGAACTTCATTGTTCGTCAGGTAATGCCCACACAGGAAAAAATCGAGCAGTATGGCTTAACCGAGGATCAGCTAGCGAAACTCGGAAACGGCATTTCCGGGCTCTTCCGAGTTGCTGCCGAAACCGATCTCGACACCTGGAAAGCCTATCTGACAGCCCACTTCCTCAGTGATCATGCGGCCGTTCTCCCCGGTGTCATTGATAACGCGGCATTCGAACTATACGGGCGAACCTTGCGCGGTCAGGAACAGCAGCGCGAGCGCTGGAAGCGCGGTGTATCAGCGGTTGAGAATGCGATGGGCGAAGGTGTCGGCAAAATCTACGCTGAACGTCATTTTCCTCCTGCCAACAAAGCTGCGATGGATGAGCTGGTTGCAAACCTGCGCGTGGCCATGAGCGCCAATCTCGATGATATCACCTGGATGGGTGAGGAAACAAAAGTAGAAGCGCGAGATAAGCTGGCGAAATTTACGCCAAAAATCGGGTTCACAGAGAAGTTCGAGACCTTTGAAACGCTGGGAGTCGGCAGCTCCGCGCTCGAGAACCTCGTATTGGCGAATAGGTGGGCGTTCGAAGACAATATCTCCAAACTCGGCCAACCGATCGATACGACCGAATGGTTCATGTTCCCCCAGACGGTAAATGCCTACTACTCGCCCACACGGAACGAGATCGTTTTCCCCGCGGCTATCTTGCAACCCCCCTTCTTCAATATCTCTGCGGACCCGGCGATCAACTATGGTGCTATTGGCGGCGTCATCGGACATGAGATGGGACACGGATTTGATGATCAGGGATCAAAATCCGACGGCGATGGCGTGCTTCGTGACTGGTGGTCAAATGAAGACCGGGGCAACTTCGTATCTTTGACGGCCAGCCTCGCTGCGCAATATGACGCTTTCTGCCCACTCGATGATGGCGAGACATGCGTCAACGGACGTTTGGGTCTCGGAGAGAATATCGGGGATTTGGGAGGCCTCTCCATGGCTTACCGCGCCTACAAGATCAGTCTCGATACAAATGGTGACGGTGAAATCAGTGAAGAGGAAGAACCACCCGTTCTGGCTGGTTTAACCGGCGATCAACGCTTCTTTATGGCGTGGGCTCAGGTTTGGCGAAACAAGTATCGCGATGAAGCGCTGAGACAGCAGCTGGTCCGTGGGCCACATTCGCCGCCTCGTTACCGGGTTAATGGCGTCGTTCGGAATCTCGACGAATGGTACGAAGCTTTCGACGTTACCGAAGAACATGAGCTTTACCTTCCACCGGAAGAGCGCATTCGGATCTGGTAGGAGCAAGAAGACTCCTGCCTTTCGCAAGAAGGTGGGGCGGTCCTTTTCAGGGCCGCCCCGTTTCTTTGTCGGCTATGCAACCGATTCAGCGAGCTCTGCCCGCCAGTTTGGCCAGGGCGGATAGTTCACGGGACCGCAAGCCTTGCAGACATGGCGATGAAGCCTGTCCTTGAGGCCGCCAAGCCCTGTTCCCACCCGCACGCCTTTCGCGCGGAGTTTCGCCACCATCTCCCGCAAGAGCGATTTAGATAGCGGTTGGTTGCCAGCGTGCAGGGCCTCTTGAAGTGCCCAGCCGCGAGCATCCCGTTCCAGCGAAAGGACCGCAGCTGGCTCCGCCTTGAAGACAAAGACAGCTGTTCGGCCACTGGCAAGATCGACATCGTAGTCCCGCAAGCAGTTCTTGAAGGTGATCGCCACCTCTTTGAGTTGCTTGCGACCAACGATACGGACGAACTGACCGTCGAGCTCCGGAGGCTGCACGTATGGTGCAAATACATCCGGAAACAAGGCTTCGCCCAATCGATCCATCATAGCGACCGCGTCTTTCGTCCGAACAAGGCGTTCAGCAAGTTCAGCGACTGCCGCCTCCCCTTCATGGTGAAGGAGAATGCCGACAACTTCCGCAACATCCTCAGCCGCCGCACGATGCGGTATGGCCTCAAGGATCTGTGGCCGAAGAAATGGATCAGGCAAGGCACTCGCAGTCTGAACGAAGTTTGTGTCGAAGACCTGTCGATGCCGCAAAAGCTTCGTCATCCCGTCACGTTGGACGAGCCGAAGAAGCGCCGCGTAATCGACCTTCGACCACAACACTTCACCTGCACGAGACAAGACCTTCATCAACCCCGCGCTGCCATTAGGCAAAACAGGGTCTGCGACGATGCTGTCCCGGTCGAACGTGACACGCTCTGCGATTCGATCACCGATCAGATTGTTGATCGGAAGATCTTGATCGATCAGCATAGCAACCAAATGGCGTCGCGCAGCCGGAAGGGCGAAAAAACCCTCATGCGGCGCTGGCCAAATGGACGCGATCTCTCCGGCGTACTCACCAGCGAGATGGACCAGCAATGGTGTGGGCTGCAACTGCCGCGTCATCGCGCGCATAGCCGAACCAGTCATAGGCATGCCCATGACAACCTCCTTCAAATGAAGTTGGGATTTGGATTGTTAGGCTGGTTCACCCACGGCAAAGGCGCGCAGGTGCCCAGCAAGGCTCCCCGCTAAATGCGAGGAGCGGATAGTCGGTCCAGGATCGATCCGCTTCATCTCGTCGCTCTCTGCTAAATCGAAGACACCACGCCCTCGAGGGAGGGAGCGTATGCGCTCATGCAAACTAACCTGTCAAGGCGAATACCGGTCTGAAAGCGGATAAAGTTTCCCGCCTTGGGAGAATTTCATTTGTCAAACAAGGCCATGTCCTGTTGGATGGTCCTGTCACAAATCCAGAATGGGGAGACGCAAAATGGCAGTTATGAAATCCGAGCAGATCATGGCGGAGTCGAAGAAGTCCTTCGAAGATGCAATCCAGGTCGCCGTCACGAGATTTGCAAAAACGGTTCGCGGACTAAAATCAGCGAACGTCAACAACATGTCGACGGTCATCAAAAACGGAAAGGTTTCAGCCTACCGGGTCAATCTGCAGATGACGTTCGAAGTGGCTGAGCCGAAGTCAAAGAAGTAGCCAATGCCGAAAGCGAAAACGCCACAGGAATGGTTCGATACTGTAGAGCCGGATATGGCTCCTCTGGCGCTCGCTCTCAAATCTGAATTAAACGAGGCTGGCCCCGGGTTGAGCGTAAAGCTTGCCTGGGGCTTTCCCTGTTGGTCAGGCAATGAGCGTATTTTCTCGATCATTGCACACGCCGAGCACTGCAACCTCCAGCTTTGGTCAGGCAATCGGTTGGCCGGCAGCTTCCCGGATCGCGTTGAAGGAACTGGCAAACAGCTTCGCCATGTCAAAGTGCGCGCTCTCGATGAAATAGACGACGAGCTTCTGAGCATCATCGCCAAAGCGATTGAACTGGATCAGACAGCTCCCGAAAAAGTCCGCTAAGCCAAACCGGACAAGACTTTAGAATTATCAAACCAAGGTATCTCTTGACCTTTTCGGGTCGAGAACGGCATTTGTGCTGCAGAGCAACAATTCCTCAAGGGAGCATCCACATGGCTGAGTCTGATCCGGTAGTTATCGTAGGTATGGCACGCACGCCGATGGGCGGCCTGCTTGGAGACCTGTCCTCCTTCTCTGCAAATGAACTAGGAGCAGTTGCTGTAAAAGCAGCGGTTGAGGAAGCAAAACTGACCGCGGAAGACGCCGACGAGATCATCATGGGTAACTGCCTGCCCGCCGGCCAGGGTCAAGCCCCTGCCCGACAGGCCGGTTTCAAGGCTGGCCAGGACAAGGGCCTCGAAGCGACGACCATCAACAAGATGTGCGGCTCTGGCATGCAGGCGGCAGTGATGGGTCGAAACGCCATTCTCGCGGGCGAAGCCAATATCGTGATCGCCGGCGGCATGGAGTCGATGACCAACGCACCGCACCTCATGGACGTTCGCAAAGGCCACAAATACGGCACCATGAAATCCGAAGACCATATGGCTCTCGACGGTCTGACAGACGCCTATGCCGGCGGACCTATGGGGAACTTCGCGGATATGATTGCTGGGGAGTATCAGTTCACCCGAGAGCAACAGGATGCTTATGCTCTCGAAACACTGGCCCGCGCGCAAAAGGCGACGGAAGACGGTAAGTTCAAGCGAGAAATCGCGCCCGTCACGGTGAAAACCCGCAAAGGCGAAAGCGTTGTCGAAGCCGATGAACTTCCGCGCACGGCGCGTCCGGACAAGATCCCGAGCCTGCGTCCTGCATTCAATAAGGATGGCACGGTCACGGCAGCAAACGCATCGGCGATTTCTGATGGGGCGGCCGCGCTTGTTATGATGAAGCAATCCGAAGCGGAAAAGCGCGGCCTTTCTCCTATCGCAAAAATCGTGGCCACATCCTCCCACGCCCATGAGCCTGAATACTTCACCACCGCTCCTGTACCCGCCATGAAGAAGACGTTGGAAAAAGCAGGCTGGAGCACCGACGAAGTGGAGCTGTGGGAAGTCAACGAAGCGTTCGCCGTCGTGCCAATGATCGCTATGAAAGAGCTTGGTATTTCCCACGACAAGCTCAACGTGAATGGCGGTGCCTGCGCTATGGGTCATCCAATTGGGGCGTCCGGCGCGCGCGTTCTCATCACACTGCTCGCGGCGATGGAAGACCGTGACGCCAAGAAGGGCGTTGCCTCACTTTGCATCGGCGGCGGCGAAGGCATCGCCATGGCTGTGGAGCGGGCATAGTCCGCTTGAAGGACCACTATCAAGTCTCTCCGATCGGCTGGGTTCGATCAGATCGAAGCCAGCCGATCGATGATGATTGGGATGCCGTCAGCAGCTTCATAGACCTCGATCCTGAGCAGTTTGGCCCTGAGGCCCTTGCCGGCCTGGACAGTTTTTCGCACGCGGAGATTATATTCCTGTTCGACCAGGTGTCGGATAAAAAGATCGAAACCGGGGCACGTCATCCGCGGGGCCGCTCGGATTGGCCGAAGATCGGCATCTTTGCGCAAAGGGGCAAAAACCGACCCAACAGGCTGGGTCTGACGACCTGCGAGATTCTGAAAGTCGACGGCCTGAAACTCCACGTAAAGGGACTGGATGCGATCGACGGAACGCCGGTGTTGGACATCAAGCCCGTAATGTCAGGTTTCCATGCACAGACGCGTATTCAAGAGCCTGAGTGGGCCAAAGAAATTATGACCAACTACTGGCGGTCATAGAGGACTACCTGTGACAGACATTTCCCATCTCCTGGAACATCTTCGCACTCAGGCCAAAGGCTGTCGCGCCCTTGGGTCTCCATTCACCGCTTCGCTTTGCCAAGCCATGGCCGATGATCTGGAAACCGGTGGTCCCACCAGCAACATAATCGCCGACTGGCCAACCGGCCCCAGAAAAGACGCGCTGGCAATGCGTCTGTGCGGAGCATTACATCACGCCGTCCTTAGCGGCGATGCGCCCGACCTTGCCGAAGCTTATCCCGAAGATCGGTCTGATTGGTCAATCGATGAGGTTTGGCCGCTCGCACAGTCTTACTTGTCTTCCGAGGTCGAAACAGTTCGAAGCTTTATCGGGTCACCACCACAAACCAATGAAACCCGGCGATCTATAGCCTTGTTGCCCGGCTTTCTGGAGATCGCCGCACGGTTTGACATGCCGCTAAACATATTGGAACTCGGAGCCAGCGTCGGCCTCAACCAGAACTGGGACAAGTTCACGTATCAAACGGAATCCTGGGAGAGATCAGGAGACAGTGATGTTATCGTCGACACTGACTGGCGGGGCGCACCTCCAGACAATATTAAGCAATCAATTCAAGTTACCGAGCGTGCAGCTTGCGATCAAAACCCGCTTGATATTCACGATCCTAAGCAAGCCACACAGCTGCGTTCATATATCTGGGCTGACCAACCGGATCGCCTCGCTCGTTTTGATGCGGCCGTTAAGCTTGCCCAGGAATGCCGTGTACGCGTGGACAAGCAGGATGCTGCAGTCTGGCTTAAGAAGAAACTGCTGGAGCGACCGCCGAATACCACCACAATCATCTTTCATTCTGTCTTCCTTCAGTATCCGCCGAAAGAAACCATCCAAGAAATTATCAGAACTATCGAAACAGCAGGCAGTGCCGCCACATCAGATGCGCCTCTCGCCTGGCTCTGTTTCGAACCAGAGGGCTTGTTCGGTGGCCCTCGGTCATCACCAGTTATGCTGACGCGACTAAAGACGTGGCCGGGCGGAGAGATAAAACTGCTCGCCCGATCCGACGGCCACGCAACCTTTGTCGAAAGCGTTCAAGGCTAATCTCACCGATCGAATCGATATGGCCCACTTCAAATGAAGTGGGCCATCGGGCCGCGTCGTCCCCGCGCTGTCGTTTTCCACCCAGCGATAGATTCAGTTTTAGTCCTCCCGGTCCAGAATAACCTTGGTATGCGGGAATGGGATTTCGACGCCAGCCGCATCCAGGGCCTTTTTGACCAATTCCGGCATCGAATAGAGAATATCAAAATAGTGCTCGCCCTTGCAGAAAGGCCGAACGAGAAAATCGACCGACGAGTTATTTAGAGTTTCGACCTCAATGAATGGTGCCGGGTCGGCGAGCACATGCTGATGAGCTTCGACAGTCTGACGAAGGACGCGCTTAGCGGTGTCGATGTCCGCTCCGTAGGCGACCCCAAAACGCATATCAACGCCGCGAATTTCATGGTGGCTATGATTGACCATCTGCTCACCCCAGATCTTGCCGTTTGGGATAATGATCTGCTGGTTATCGAATGTGGTCAGTATCGTCGTAAAAAGAGTGATCTCGTTGACATTGCCGAATTGGCCAGCCGCATCGATGAAGTCGCCTACTTTGTAAGGTCGAAAGACCATCAGCATGACGCCAGCGGCGAGATTGGTCATAGCTCCTTGCAGAGCTAGGCCGACGGCAAGTCCAGCCGCGCCAAGCAGAGCGACAATCGAGGTCGTCTCAACGCCGAAGCGATTCAGCACAGCGATAAATACGAATGCCAGGATGACATAGCGAGCTAGGCTGCCAAGAAACCGGAACAAGGTGTCGTCGAGCGCCTCGTATCGAGCACCCGTATTTGTAACAAAGCGCCCAACTCTACCGGCAATCCAGCTACCGATAATAAATATCAGCAACGCAAGCAGGATATTAGATGCGAAACCAACTGCGCCCGGCGCGTATTGTTGAACGTCGAGATTGTTCCAAAGTTCTTGCATGGACATGCCCCTCCAAATTGCACACTCCGAATAGGGACAATGCCGTGAATGCAATATGAATATATCGGTAATGCAAGAGATAATGAGCGAGTGCGAAGACCAGTTCCCTAGCGCGACCAACTCCCTTATTCTGTAATCCAGCCAAAGATTGAATCGATATGAGCCCGACGCCAAATGCTTACCGCGAAGACGATTCCGGCAGACGCTGGATAGTGCTGATCATATTCCTTTTACTCGTCGGCTTCATAGCAGCGGGCATTTGGTTCTGGTACAATCAACAGGAACCAGCGGATGCACCTGAACCGCTGCAAGTTGCTCAGCATCCTGATCTTGAACCGCTTCCCGAGGCCGAGATCATCGACACCCTCCCCGTTAGTGACGAAGAAGCGGTGGCCGACGGGACGCTGAAGCGTTTCGGAGACAATAGATGGCTCGAGTCCAATGAGTTTGTTGGATTCGATACCGATCGCCGCCGGGCGGATTTGCGGATCTATATCCTGAGCGAGAACTACTCCTGGGAATTCGGCGACGGCGATACTGTGGAAGGCCCGCGAGGCGACGCAGACTTGGAAGTACTTTTTAGAGGAGGAGACTTTCAGGATCGCCTCTGTCAGGCAGACAGTTTGCTCGCGATCGGAACGTCATCCTTTGAAGGGCCCCAGGCACTTAATCACGCACTGGCAAGGCAGCGGGCAAGAACGCTGGTTTCAAAACTCGGCAGGGTCCGAAGTACTTGCGACAATGAAACGCCGCGACTTCTGGCAGCAAGTCTCGGGGAACACGCAGAAACATCGCCCTGCCCGGGTCGGGTTCGCTGTCCTGAAGCAACATCATCTCAAAGACGGTTGATATTGGTCAGCGTCAGCGCCGCAGAAGACGGTGTTAATTTCAGCGAAGCGCTGTGGTCGGGCTTACAGGGTTTCGACGCCGAACAAAGAAGCTTCTTCAGGGACTTTCGGCTGTCCGACTATGACGAGTTTGAAATTCTCAAATAGTCCGTTTCCTCAAGCATCTTCAGTGTATTTCTGAACAAGCCCAAGCGGCAGTGCCGTGGATCGCTTTGCAACGCGAATAACAATCCGCGATTGCACATCCGAGACAAGGGCTGAACCGAGAAGCTTGTCCCTGAGAAAATCGTCATAGGCATGCATATCAGTCGTCACGATACGGATGATATAGTCGACCGCGCCGGTCACTGTCATACATTCTGAAACTTCTTCCCAAGCTTGAACCATGTCCTCAAAAGCCTGAAGGTTTGTGCGATTGGGCAAAGCCAGCTTGACCGTCGCGAACACTTCAAAACTCAGCCCAAGCTGATTGCGATCCAGGAGGGTTACGCGCCTCTGTATAATGCCCTGCTCTTCCATCCGCTTGATCCGCCTCCAGCAGGGCGACGATGACAGGCCAACTTGATCGGCAATCTCAGCGACGGATAAACTCGCATCACCCTGAACAAGCTCCAGAATCTTGGCATCCACATTATCTAGCAAATCTGGCAAATTGTCCCCTATTCCATCTATAATGCGCACAAATTTTTCTTCATACACAACAAAGCATGCAAGAGACGCAAGCAAATTCTGTATACGATGTGCAGATGCTTCCGATTTGGATAAAATCAGAGCACCATTTGACAGAGACAGTCGGCCCAAATTCAACCAGATAAGAAAGCTCATGAATCCGACGAAAGCGAAAATTATCGGCATCGCTCGGCGCTCTGCGCGGCGGGAGCCCATGGAAGAGATCAAAGCCGGATCGATCAGTATCGACGCTGGCCTCCAAGGCGACTTCAAAGGCGCAAAACACAAGGCAAGACAAATAACGATCCTGGCGGAGGAAGATTGGAACGCCGCGCTCGCAGATCTTCCGGAGGGGGCCCACGCCCTCCACTGGACCACCAGACGCGCGAATATCCTGACCAGCGGTTTACGACTGCCACGCGCGGAAGGCGCAAAACTGGCCATTGGCGACATCGAGCTTGAGGTCACAGGCCAGACATGGCCGTGCAAACGAATGGACGAGGCTTTTCCGGGGCTCCTAAAGGCCCTCGGACCTGAGTGGCGGGGCGGTGTGACGTGCTCTGTTCTGAAAGGTGGCGACATCGCTTTGGAAGACAGCATTGAGATCACCCACGCGCCTGAAGAACGTGTGAGAAAACTCCCGGGTTAGAGAAAACGGGCCGGGGATAGCCTAAGAACTATCCCACACTTTGAGTGCGTCTCGCAGCTGATGGGCGAGCCCGCCG
Organism: Pseudomonadota bacterium; assembly: GCA_039033955.1. Classification (GTDB taxonomy): domain Bacteria; phylum Pseudomonadota; class Alphaproteobacteria; order Caulobacterales; family Hyphomonadaceae; genus CALLCD01. Next base: position 117,559 of record JBCCBQ010000005.1, on the reverse strand, counting down.
TGGAGCAGTCCGATCTCCGGGGGGAGCCCAGTTGGTACCGCGGCCGGGATTAGAAGCGGCTTCGGTTCGCCTGATTTGCTGAGCTTTGACAGATGCCGCGCGAGGCGTTTGGCATGGGCGTCCGGCGCGTCGAGTACCTTCTGAAGCGCGATGATGCGGCAGCAGAAACGCTTTGCCGCGATGTGGGTTGGCGTGGTGTTTCGCGGCAGATGCGACAGGTCAGGTCTTTCAGAGAAGTCCACTAGTTGCGGCACGAGAGATAAGCTCGCGCTGCGCGCCCGTGGGAACTCCACAAGCTCGACGCCGTCTATGATGTCCGGCGTGGTCGTATCTTGCGGCTTTGAGGAAGCCGGACGCGGCTTCGCTGGCTCCAAATCAAGCTGGAGCGCCATGAACAGGATCAATCGGCGGACCAGCGTTTCGAGCGCTTTAAGGCGCGTGCCAGCCTTTCTCAGCTTCCACTTCGAGGGGATGTACTCGGCGATATGAACGCCGGTCCAGCCGATGAGGCTCGTCACCGCGAGACCGATCTGATCGATCGCAATGGGAAAGATAGGATCATCCGAACGCATCCGAGGAGTATGAGGCGAGCGCGAGGTCGGTCGGATAGATTTTTGGTGTGGCAGCTTGCGGCGGTAATGGGGACGAAACTGTCTGGTCAAATGTCCAACCGTCATGATTAGTTAGTGCGCTGAAACCGACCATAAGAGTTTAGACAGGGCTACAAAAATAGATGAGTGAATGGATACCGACTTTCGAGGACCTACTGGAGATTTCTGTCACCAGAGCGGTGCGAAACGAAGAAAAATATGCTCGGTTTCTCAGTCAAGACAACCCGCAATGTATCTTTAATGCTGCTGTCTGTACTGAAGAACACTTCACAGCTGGCTTACTCTATTGGCGTTGGGGCAAAAGACAGGATGCTTTCAATCATTTGAACAGCTGCGTCAAAGGCTATAATCAATTTATCGAAGCGACAAATCTTCTCAGCAAAGACGAGAATGGAGCTGTCCAGTTTGGAGACGGTTTCCTAAAAGCGTACAAATTTGGAGAAACGGCAGCGGCCTTGCTCGAGAAACCCGTTGTTACGGAAGTTCTGCCTAATGGCTACGAAACGCATGGCGAAATGGGTGTTATGCCATGGTTCGATGGGACGCTGATCGAGGCATGCGTTACTGGAAAAGCGATTGACTCAGCAAGCTTTGAACAAGCTTGCGAAACATGGACGCGTCGAAAATATCCCAAGACTGTACTTGAGGCGTACCGCTTTTATTTCGAATTTTTGACCGGAAAGCTAAGTGATTTGCCCTTTGATGAAGTGATGGGGCGGCATGAAGCCATTTACGAAAGCCGTAAGAAGTTTAACAAACTTCCCGACTTAATGCTGGGCGAAGGTAAACATAACCCCTTTGTGGTCGATTGGCTTTTTGCGTTGATCTTGAAGAGTACTGGCTGGGAAGGGCGATACCTACACGCATGGATCGGTGACGGATTTGATCCTGATGTTCTCGATGCATCGGGAACCACGACACTTCCTCATAAGTTTGTAGCTGTGAGCTAGTGCAGCTTTTGGCTAACAAACTTGTAGACACGAAAACCCTCGATAAAGGCTTGGTCTCCCTCTGACCCAAAGCAGACATTGCATTTTCATGGTCTCTGCCATTTGCCAGTGTTATATTGCGAGGCAGCTCCGACCTGAGAAAAGGCTATGACCGGTTCTACCGAGCATAATATTCAGCTTCGACCGTATAGATCGAGCGATAAAAGTGCCTGCCTTAGTATATTTGATAGCAACGTTGGAAAGTTCTTCGCGAGCGAAGAGAAGAAACAGTTCGAGGACTTCCTGAATGACTTGTCTGGATCCTACTTCGTTTTATTCAGTTCCGATAAATTGATCGGCTGTGGTGGGTATGGCCCGGATCGCGAACACCCGAGGGCGGCTGTTTTCTCCTGGGGGATGGTTCATCGAAACCATCACCGATCAGGTTTTGGTCACGTCCTGGCCACAGAGAGAATGAGACAAATAGAAAGAGATCCTGATTACGATTTCATTCGTCTAAGGACGAGTCAACACGCCTGCGGTTTCTATGAGAAGATGGGATTTCGGACAATTGGCGTCAGTAAGAACGCCATCTCTGATGGAATTGACGAGTGCGTGATGCAACGAGATTTGAGTGCCGGGTAGCCAATGACCTCTTATGACCAAAAGGCACCCTAATGACTGCGAAATCAGCTTTGGTCAGTACCCGGCGGCGTTGCTGACATCAGCCCACAGCTTCGAATTTTAGTGGCACGCAAACCCGCAGGCCGCGCTAAGAACTGCTCAACGGTACTCACTTTAACTGGGGCAAAGCCCCTCAGGCAGTTTCAGCAGCGCGCAGTGTGGCACCTTCAGACAATGACCCCAGCTTCGCATAGGCGATCTCCGGATCGACTGCACCGTAGCCGGCAAATGTTCCGAACCCGCAGTCGCTGCAGGCAACAACCCGATCTTCTCCGACAATATCCGTGAACTTTTCGATGCGCTGGGCGACCAATTCTGGATGCTCAACAAAGTTCGTGGTGGTGTCGATCACGCCTGGCATAAGAACCTTGTCTTCCGGGATCTCATTTTTCCGATCCCGAAAAACGGTCCATTCGTGCGCATGACGCGGATTGGCGTTTTCGAATGACAGATACCGGGCGTCGATGGACATCAGCGTTTTAAAGACCTTGTCCATCGCAATATCGAGAACATGCGGTCCTTCATAATTGCCCCAGCACGCATGCACACGGACTTTCTCCGACGGCACATCTCGCAGGGCGTGGTTCAAAACCTCGACATTCACTTCGGCGATCTTGATGAACTCATCGTCTGTCAGGTCAGAAAATAGCATTTGACGCGACAGAGCGAGATCGGGGCAGTCGAGCTGTACATCCAAACCGGATGCCACAATGGTCTCATATTCAGATTTGAGCACATCAGCCAATGCCTCAAGATAGGCCTCGCGGGTTGGGTAGTGCTGGTTCGGCAAAAACAGAGCAACAACACCCGGCGATGCGGCATTCATAAATCCGCGCTCGACCCCGTGCTTCGCCATCGCGTTTTTCAGGTTTGCGATATCCTTGTTCAACTCGTCATGGCCCAAAGATGTGATCTCGCCGGTGCACTGGGGCCGGGCGTAAGTGGCGGTGCCACCCGTGGACGAGAGGCGCTCCATATAACTCGGGAAAAGCTGCAGGTCGGCTGGGGCATTTCGCGGGCTATCGCCGGAGAAGCCCGTATAGCGGTCCTTCACATAAGTTGAGTAAGAGATTTTCGAGGTCTCACCATCGCTGACAATATCGATGCCCACACTGGCCTGGCGCTCGACCGTCTTGTCCACGGCAGCTGTCATGGTCGCATCAAAGTCTGCCTGTTCGTAGCTTTCTCCGTTCTCTCGGGCGAACAGAAAGTCGACAACCTCCTGGCTGCGCGGCAATGATCCAACATGTGTGGTGAGTACAGGCATGGCTTCCCTCTCCTTCGCTAAGTCCGGTGGAGTTATTCAGATACGGCAAATCAAACTTTGGTGCGGGTCGTAAGACTTCGGAGCCGCGTCGTCATCCACTCGATCACACTTGTGTTGGCAGCTTATGCATTCGAAGTCAATTTTAGGCCGTTTCCAAGCTACGAAACGAACGACTGTACACTGAAGAAACGTTACGCGGCTCGCGCAGCCAGCTCATCGTTCTCTTCGAGGGTTTGCAGCACCTGTCTCCAGACGTTTGCGTTCACGCCCATACCGAGATGGGAGGCTGAGACGCGAACATTGCGGGCATTTGGGCTGCTTGAATCGATTGCAGCATACTCGCTAACAATGCCGTCTCGCCGAGAGTAAAATGCCGTGATCGGCACGGTGATCGCTTTTGCGTCGCGTGCTTCTACGGTCTCTTCGATTAAATCCAGATTCACGCCGCGAAACCGGAAGAGCGGCGCGATAGAGGTATGCTTTGGGCCGCCCTTTATGGGGGACGCCAGCGTAATGACTTGCGCGACCAGTTCGGGGAATTCCCGCGCCGCCTCTCGGGCAATATAACCCCCAAGGCTCCAGCCGATAAGCGATACCGGCGTCCCAAGAGCAGATGAACGGGTTTGCAGGCGTGCAAAGAAGCGATCACACAGCGCCGGAACCTCAACATCGATTGGCTGAGCGCGATCTCTGTCAAATTGCCATCGATCGGAAATCTCGCTGACATCTTCCACGAGCCCGCGTCCGCCCTGGTTGAGACCCAGACCCCAGCCTTCAGCTTGATAACCGCTCAGGCTGAGAAAGGTGCGCAGGGGTGAGGTCGATAGGTCGTTTGCGCCATAGCCCGGCAGGACAATAACGGGACGACGGTCCAGTGTTTTGGTTTGCTTGAAGCCCGCGGATAGTAACGCCGCCGGTGTCGACAAGGCCTCAAGGCCGACCATGGCCTCGGCCAAAAGGTTCGACCGCGGCGGCCTTTTGCTCGTGTTTGGCATATGCAAGCTCCCGAAGGCCTATGATCGCTTTGTGTATCTTCTCTAGCGCTTGTGCTCCGGACTATGGAAATCAGTCTTACAACCGGCATCCCAAACCTCCGGCTGGTTGCCGTGGGCCGGGAAGCCGCCCTGATCCTTCAGCCAGCGCGCCACATGCAACGTGTTCCAGACGAGGAATGTCGTGTTGCGATTGGTGAAGTCGTTTTCCGGGCCGCCAGAGCCTGGATCACGATAGGATGGGCCCGGACCCGCCTCCCCCATCCAGCCAGCATCGGCCTGAGGTGGAACGGTGTAGCCAATGTGGGAGAGCGAGAAGAGCACGTTCATTGCGCAATGCTTCACGCCATCCTCATTCCCGGTGATCAGGACCGCGCCCGTCTTGCCATAGTCCCTATACTGACCTCTTTCGTTGAAGAGGTGTGTGTAGCCATACATACGTTCCAGCACGCGGTTGCAGACGGAGCTTTTCTCACCCAGCCAGACCGATGTCCCGATGATCAGAATATCGCAGGCATCAATCTTGGCCTGTATTTGTGGCCAGTCGTCTTTCTCATATCCGTCCACCCCGGCATAATCGAGACCGAGGCCAGCCGGGATGTCGTAATCAACAGGTCGGATGATCTCGGTCTTCACACCGTTTGCCTTGTAGATCTGGTCAGCGATCTGCAGGAGGCCTTCCGTATGCGAAAGGTTCGGCGACCGGGTCAGCGTACAGTTCAGCATCAGCACGCTTAGATCGTCATATTTTGCCGGGGGTTGTTCGCACTGGTGCTCAGTGATCTTGTTCAGCTGATCGGTCACGATTTGTCCTTCCTTACAGGGGCTGGCACCTGAGTGCGCAGACCAGTTTCAGGAATTAGTGGAACAAATCCGCCGACTTCGCCAGACAGATAATCGGATTTTTCACAAAAGGTTAGGGCGGCGGGCGGGCCTAGCTTGCCACCTCTTCAGCCGCGAGCCTCAGGTCATCGGCGGCGACCGGCGTCCAGACTTGCGTCTGACAGAGAGGCCCAATGCAACCCTTTACGGTGAGGTTTCCATCATCGCGAATGTTGATGCCGGAGCCATATGTCTTCCCGTCTTCAGCATTATAGATCTTACCCCGCCGCCAACGCTCGCCGCGACGTTTGAAACCGGAGAGCATTTCCATGCCGACAATCGGGCGGCTTTGGAGCTCTGGATCTGGGTTGTAGATATCCGTGTGAGCCGTCGCCGTTTCCTTATCGTACCAGACAACCGTGCCGCAGGGCGTTGTGTCGCCACAGTCGGCGATCTCCACGATCGCACCCTGGGACTCAGTTAGCCAGAAACCAGCAACATCTGATGGGTCAGCATGGGCGACTCCAAGACCGGCAAACACTGTGGCGGCAAGCAGAACTCGTTTCATCGGTAATCCTCTATGTCTCATCTCTTCGCAAACTAAGGCCCTATGCCGTCAGCCTCAACACGCAATTCCAGAGAAAATAAGGCGGTTACGGATTGCTTGTGATGAATTGATCGAGCAGGCGCACAAGCTCTTCCGGGCGATCATCCTGGATAAAGTGAGATGCACGTTCAATGGTCACATGCGGTTGCCCGTCTGCGCCCGGCACCGTCTCCTGCCAGACAACATCACCGCCAGCAGTAACGGGATCGCTGTCACCGAAGGTCGTGATGAACGGTTTTTCCCAAGTCGCCCAGAACCTATCCATCGCGCGCTGGTTCTGTCTCAGCTGGCTCGCCACGAGATAGGGGAAGATCCGCGCGCCCGCCAGGTGGGTCTCATCGGCGAAAGGTGCGGCGTATCCTGCAAGCTCTTCAGCTGAGAGGTCGCGGTGAGTTGCGGACTGGAAAAGGCCTTCCATATCGAAATTGTCTGTGGTCTTCGCGTAAGCAACCCAATCGAGGAAGTCGAGATCGCCCCCCTCAGCATTGAGGACCTGCACGTCCCCTTTTCGCCAGACGCCGATGCGAAAAAGCGGATAACCAACCCAGCCGCCGACACCGCCCGCTCCGGGAAGCCCCGTATTAGAGATCATCACGCGGGCATAACGGTCGGGGTCCTCCGGGATAATACGAAGCCCGATCAGACCGCCCCAATCCTGGGCAAAAAGCGTGACACCCCGCAGATCGAGCTGGGCAACGAACGCCTCCATGATGTCGATATGCATCTGGTAGGAATAGTCGGACTGTTTCAGCGGTTTGTCCGACTTTCCAAAACCAACAAGATCCGGCGCGATAACGCGGTAGCCGGCCTCCGCGAGTGGCGGGATCATATGTCGATAAAGGTAGGACCAGCTGGGCTGCCCATGAAGGAGTAGGATCACTTCCCCGTCGCGCGGTCCTTCGTCGACATAGTGCATCCGATAACCGAGCACCTCAATATAACTGGGCTCGAAGTCATAATCCGGGAGGTTGGCGAAGCGGTCCTCTGGCGTACGCGTCGCCTCCCCTACGGACCAGCTTGTCGAGCTCTGAAGGGCAAACACAAGGATAATGAGCCCAACGAAAAGAACACCGAGCAATCGAACGATAATCTTGATCATGGTCCGCCTCCAGCCGACTTAACCGACATGGATCATGCGCGTTTAAGCATCCCGTGCCAAGGCGTCCCGGATTAGTTCAGCCGTTTCCGGCACGCCGAAGAGCGCAACAAAGCTTCCGAACCGAGGCCCCTGAGACTGGCCAAGCAGCACTTCGTAGATCGCCTTGAACCAGTCGCGCAGGTTTTCAAACGTGTGATCCTTGCCAACGGAGAAGATAAGCGTCTGCAAGGCCTCCCCCTCAACCTCGCCATCATAGGACTCCAGCCGGCCGGCAAGATCTTCCATGGCCGCGCGCTCCTGATCGTCCGGCGCGCGGTACACCTTCGCTGGCTTCACGAAGTCTTCGTAATATCGGATGGCATATCCAGCCAGCTGATCAAGGAGCGGATGACTCTCCGGCGAGGCTTCCGGCACATAGCGCGAGATGAAGCCCCAGAGGAGTGACTTGTCTTTAGGGTTGGCGACCGCGACCAAGTTCAAAAGCAGTGCGAAGGAAACCGGTGAGCCCCACTGCGGCGGCTGACCATTATGGATATGCCAGACGGGATTTTCGACCTTACGAGCAGGCTCCTCGCCTTGGAACTTGTCAAGGAAGGTGAGATATTCATCGACAGCCTTTGGGATGACATCGAAATAGAGCTTCTTCGCAGCGCGGGGCTTCTGAAACTGGAACAGCGATAGACTTTCCGGTGGCGCATAGGCGAGCCATTCATCAACAGAGATGCCATTGCCTTTCGACTTAGAAATCTTCTCGCCCTTATCGTCCAGGAACAGCTCGTAGACATATTGCTGTGGCGGACGAGCGCCGAGGATCTTGCAGATCTTTGAATAGATCGGCGCATTGTCCTGGTGGTCCTTGCCGAACATCTCAAAGTCAACGCCGAGGGCTGCCCACCGCATCCCGAAATCGGGCTTCCACTGCAGTTTGCAGGCACCGCCAGTGACCGGAATAGTGACGTCGGTCCCGTCCTCATCCTCAAAACTGATCTCGCCTTTCGCAGGGTCGACATTTTTCATAGGCACATAGAGGACGCGGCCCGTCGTCGGTGAGATCGGCAGGAAGGGCGAATAGGTTGCCCGGCGCTCTTCACCCAGCGTCGGCAGCATCACATCCATAATGTCCTGATACTTTTCCGCAGCGCGGATCAGCATCGGGTCGTAGGTGCCATTCTTATAGAAATCCGTCGCCGAAGCGAACTCATAGTCAAAGCCAAAACCATCCAGGAATGCGCAGAGTCGCGCATTCATATGATGACCGTAGCTCTCATGAGTACCGAAGGGATCGGGCACATCGGTGAGCGGTTTCTGAAGGTGAGGCTCCAGACTGTCCGGGTTGGGAACAGTCGGCGGGACTTTGCGCATGCCGTCCATGTCGTCGGAGACACAGATCAGCCGGGTCGGGATCTTGTCATCGGTCAGCGCGCGAAAAGCGTTGCGCACCATGGTGGTTCGGACGACCTCGCCAAACGTACCGATATGGGGAAGCCCCGAAGGACCATAACCGGTTTCAAAAACGATAGGCCCGTCCGCCGGTTTGCCCGCCTTCTCCATCTGCTCGCGGCGCTTCAGGATCGCGCGCGCCTGTTCGAAAGGCCAGGCTTTCGCAGATTGGGCAAGGGTTGATATATCGGACATTTCCGGGCTCCGTTAACTAGAGCGCTGGCCTAGTTGGAGGAGCATTTGAGGTCAAGCACATGGGCAACGAACATTGCGAAGTCCGCCAGCAACATCGTGTGCTTGACAATCATTCGCATAGTCGTGCAAATCGTTCTCATGATCATTTGCATCTGCAATAACATCAACGAACGACGCGCTCGCCAGGCGATAGACGCTGGAGCCCGCAGCCCAAGGGAAGTTCTCGCGAAAAATGGCTGCAGTTTTAACTGCGGTACCTGCAAGTGCGACATGGGCGATTTTATCGCTTCGGAAATGGATCAACGCATTGAAAGTAAAGAACTTATAGCCGCTGAATAAGCGCGACTGACTTGCACTTTCTTTGAGACTGCCTCTCACTATCATAGTCATTTGATTTTATTGGACTTTTTAGTTCGAAATAGTGTTGTTTTTCTAGTTCCAGCCTCTATTTCCGTTCCCACGTAATACACCGGAATGGGAGTTCCCTATGAAAGGCAAACCCGAGATCATCGCCTTGCTGAATGACGCGCTGAAAAAAGAGCTGACCGCGATCAATCAGTATTTCCTTCACGCTCGCATGCTGAAGGATTGGGGCGTCACAAAACTTGGCGAGAAAGAGTACAAGGAATCCATCGAGGAGATGGAGCATGCCGATTGGCTGATCGAGCGTATCCTGTTCCTAGGCGGTCTGCCCAACCTGCAGAAACTCGACAAGCTGAAAATTGGCGAGAACGTCAAAGAGATCATCGAGGCCGACCTCGCTCTCGAAATGGACGGCCACAAGGGATACACCGCAGCCGTAGCAAAATCCGAAGAATTGAAGGACTTTGTCAGCCGCGATCTGTTTGCGAAGATCCTCCAGAGCGAGGAAGAACATATCGATTATCTCGAAACCCAGCTTGAGCTGATCGAACAGATGGGTCTAGAAAACTATATCCAGCTACAATCGCACTCAGTGGACAACGCCGCAGACTAGGCTGCAGTGACATCCCGACTAGGGTCCTTCAGACATACTCAGAAGGGCCCTATGTATATCCCTGCGTGGAAATGTAAGACTGCATAGCGTTGATGCGGTTCTGATCTGAGGGATGCGTCGACATGAATTCCAGAGGTCGCTGGCCGGACAGCTGTGTCATATTATCCCAAAAGCGCACGACCTCGTTGGACCGGTAATTCGCTCCAACCATGAAGTCCGTACCTAACCGGTCAGCTTCATATTCATGCTTGCGCGAATATGGCAGGACGAACCCGAAGGTGACGCCAGCGCCGAGAATGCCTGCAAGCAATGCTGCGTTCTCTGGATCACCTCCAGCAACAGCAACGCTCGCAGCATTGGCGACGGCACCAGCGGCCAGTTGCTGCGAATAGCGTTCAGCCGAATGACGACCGACCACGTGGCCTGCTTCATGGCCCATCACCGTGGCGATTTGATCGTCGTTCTCCATAATATCCAATATGCCGGTGTGAAATCCGACCTTTCCGCCGGGCATGACCCAGGCATTTATGGTGTCATCATCGAAGACCGCGAACTCCCAATTGTTGCGAGTTAGGTTCTGCGATGGGAACCTCTGATCGGCGGCCTGAACAATGCGATCACCAATCCCGGAAACCCGTCGCCGCAATGCAGGGTCGGATGTCTGGCGATTTTGCTGAAGGGCTTGTGTCCACGATTGCGCTGAAAGCTGAGCCAATTGTTCGTCAGAGACCAGAAGCAATTGCGACCGCCCGAGCGCTTCATTCGTCACGCATCCCGCTGCACCGGCTCCCGCAAATGCAACCACAGAGCCGGATGCAAGACCGTTTATAATGTCCCGGCGCGACATTGTTACGGGCGTTTGAGTCCGCTGCTTTTCGATATCGGTCATTTTCCCCACTCCCTTTCCTCCGAAGCGTCTAACGATACAGGCCGCCGCCATTCTAATTGTGTTTTCGGCGAGTAGCTAATTAACCATAATCATATGGATGATTGAATCCAGAGATATCTGCCAGCGATCTCAGGAACTGTCTGCTCAGCTTGTCCTTGCGGATAGACCAATACCGTCCACCGGCCAGTCGGTTTGACTAAAAACGCTTGCGGAGCTCTGCCAGCAAGGCGCGGTTGAACGCCTCAACTGAACCATCCGGCAATGCCTTTAGCGTCTCCGCCATGTTGGCCTGACCACGCATTGCTTCAAACGGCGTGCCCTCCGCCCTGCCGGGGACAACGCCCTCACGCCAGAGGTGCTGCGGCGAATACCCGGTGAGGATGAACGCGCTGTTCCAGTCGAGGCCTGCAGTCTTCGCAAGCTCATTCGTACAGTTGGAAAAGAGCGTGTTGTAGAAGCGCGGTGTCTCATAGAGCGCGTTCGTCTTATCCACGAGTGCATAGAAAAAGGCGCGTCGTTCCACTTCGCTCAAGTCGAGCGGGTAGAGAAAAATATCATGTTTCAGGTAGCGCGCCCTGCGTGTCAGCAAATCCCGCGGCTCTCCCCACAAATAGACAAGCTCGAACGTGTTAAGCGCGCCTTTGAGGGCGGAATAAACCTCACCTTCTTCTTTCCGGGCCTCGATTGTAAGGCCGAGCAGACGGTCGTCTGAAAATTCAAAAATGACCAGCGTATGGGCAATTGCGTCGGTGCCGCCAAATGGCTCGACCATCAGCCATGCACCCTCAATCTTCGCCGTGTCATAGGTACCCACCTTGTATTCATCAGTCAGCGGCCCGTCCTCAGAATAGGTCCAGTCGCGCACCTGATCGATGGTAAAGACCGCCCCCGACTGCTCGATTTTGGGCATAATCGCGATTTCAGGCCGCCAGTCGCGATCATGGCTTGGTTGGCGAAGGCTGATAGACGCCATGAGCGCAAGCAGACCCGCCAAAACTCCGAGGCCGATCGTCAACACTGGTCGACGCTTCACCTTGGTTGGATCAAACGGCCAGGGCGCGGCCTGATGTTCTGTCAACCGATACCTCCCTGGAGCAATTCCCGATTATTCTATTGCGAAACTGCCCTTAGGGCCAAGTAAGAGACGTATATGCTCGGGAACTAAACGGAGTATCGATCCATAGGATCGCAGAAAATAGTCCCAATTGGGGTGCTTGAGCTGCGAAAGCTACCTAACGGCACTGAATGCCGTCGGTACTGCCTAGCGCCGCTTCCAAATCCGTCTCGATAGCGGCGGGCCCCTGCAACCCTGTCTGCACAGGCGCGCACGGCAAGGCTTCGGCGTGTTTTGGTAAACGCGCGCTGCGTTTCAAAGTGACGATACCAAGATTTATGCCGCGATTAAGCGGCGCAGCAGCAGCGTTCTCGATGGTCGATTGTGTAGCAACGATATCGCCTCTCGGATCGTAACCGCCTCTTGCGGAAGGATCCGTAGCAGCTGAAAAATAGCGGTCTTCTATGGAAATCTCCGGGCAGAAATCCGGCCGCGTGGCAAGGCTTGCCCGCGCGCACATTGTAGACACCGTAACCCTTGCCAGTGCCGAAGGTGCTGTCTCCGCGAATGAGTCAAAAGGAATTTCATAGCGTGGGTCGATGATGATGGCTTCCGGTTCTTCCTCGTTCGCTGCGCTCGGCTCAATGGTCGGCGCAGGAGGCCTTGATGGTTCCGCCAAAAGGACTTCAGCGTCAGGGAGTGGTTTTGGTGTTGGCACGTCCGTTGGAGGCTCCGGCGTATCGACAGTGGACACCTCTGTGTCTGTAATTTCCACCTCTTGTTCGCCGGGGGCGACTGGTGGAAGCGGCTCCTCTTCTCGAAGTGCCGGACGTTCCACCAGCACCACTGGCACAATTGTTGGAGCGCGAGACTCAATGCGGAACGGCGTGAAAAGAACGATGGCATAGACAATGCTGTGCAGGCTAAACGTGCCCACTAGGGCGCGCCAATGGTTCTCTAAACGCTCTAGTAGAAATGCCCACATAAGCTCCACGTATAATTCGGCGTACCATCCGCAAATACTAAACTTCCTGTTAGTTGGCCGACTTGCGATCGCTACGCTGGAGCAAAAATAGCGTTCTGGAGGGCCGCCCAATCGACAAATGCCCGCCCTCCTCTGATCTCAGAAGAGGGAAAATTGACGCCCGCAGGCCTATATGAAACACCGAGTCGGAGGGATTGCGGAGTAGCATCATAATGTCTGCAAAGATTTTCAGCTGGGTCGGACACCCGGCCGACACGAGTGTCTCACATATGATGGCAGATGCTTACGAGCGCGGAGCGAAGGAGCAAGGCGCTGAAATTCGGCGGATGAACATCAGCGAAATGAAGTTCGATCCGAACCTTGCTGACGGCTACAACACAATCCAGCCGCTCGAAAACGATCTTGAAATCTGGCAGGACAATATCGTGTGGGCTGACCATGTCGCCTGGTTCTATCCGATGTGGTGGGGATCCATGCCGGCAAAGATGAAAGGCGCGATCGACCGGGCACTTCTACCGGGCTTCGGGTTCAAATATCATGACAATGATCCCTTCTGGGACCGCTTGCTGAAAGGCCGATCAGCTGACGTGTTCATCACGGCGGACACGCCCGGTTGGTTCGATTGGCTCACAAGCCAGTCTCCGGCAAGGCGCCACGTAAAAAAGAAAGTCCTCGAATTCGTCGGCATCAAACCGGTCGAAACCCACTATTTTGCGGCTGTACGAGACGCTAAGGATGACACATTGAAAAAGTGGCAGCGCCGAGCTCATATCGTTGGCGCAGATGCGGGTAGGCGATGAAAACCTCTGAAGAAACTCATGTTCCCCTAAAAAGCTGGACGGAACGACCCGTCGAAGAAATGCAGGCGCGCGCCAAGGCCTTTCACGAGGAGATGTCTCAGCGGCGCTCGGTCAGAGCCTTTTCAGATCGCCCCGTAGACAAAAGCATTATTGAAGCTTGCGTCGCTGCTGCCGGAACAGCGCCATCCGGAGCAAATCACCAACCCTGGTTCTTTGCCTGCGTTGGATCAAACGATGTAAAAAAACAAATCCGAACCGCTGCAGAAGAAGAAGAACGAGCATTTTACTCAGGCCGCGCCTCCGACGAATGGCTCGACGCACTGTCCCCCATCGGTACCGACGCCAACAAACCCTATATGGAAATTGCGCCCTGGCTGATTTGCATATTCGCCCAACGCAGGGGCGGCATCAGTAAGGGCGAAGACCGCAAGAATTACTACATCCATGAGAGCGTTGGCATCGCGACCGGGTTGCTGATCGCGGCATGTCAGGAGGCCGGGCTCGCAACCCTCGTCCATACACCGAACCCGATGAGTTTTCTGAACGAAATTTGCGGGCGGCCTGCCACCGAAAAACCATTTCTGATCCTGGTCGCGGGATACCCGGCCGACGACGCCATGGTGCCAAATCACGCACTTAAGAAGAAGGCGCTCGGCGAAATCGCGTCATTCCTCTGAAATGAGTGTCACGCGAATATGATTTGCGCTTGGAGTGCGACAGCGCCAATTGCGAAATATCAAAACAGAAGGGGTAACCAATGTCTCTTGCAGCCGAACTTGAACAGATTGCTGCCGGCTCCGCGAAACGCTTCCCACCTGAAGTTATCGCCACTATGCGCAAGGCCGCAGACGATATCGAAGCTCAAGGCATCGGAGACAACGCGGCATCACCGGGCGATGTATTGCCAAATGCAACGCTGACGGACGCCACAGGAAACAAGGTCGAAATCTCGTCATTGCTGTCCAAGGGACCGCTGGTCATCACGTTCTATCGCGGCGGCTGGTGCCCTTACTGCAATCTCGAGCTGAAAGCTTATCAGGATCTGCTGGGTGACATTCAGGGATTGGGCGGAAATCTGGTGGCTGTAACTCCAGAAAAGCCGGATAACTCACTAACGACAGCGGAAAAGAATGAACTGAGCTTTTCAGTGCTCACCGATGCCGGCAACACGTTCGCCAAAGCCCTTGGAATTGTCTTTGAGCTCCCACCGGAACTTCAGAAACTTTACAGCGGTTTCGGTATGGATCTGCCCTCACTCAACGAAGGTGCCGGCTGGACACTTCCTATTCCAGCGACCTTCGTGGTTGCCGCTGACGGCATTATCAAACTCGCCGACGTAAATCGGGATTACACGAGACGCCTCGAACCGCAGCTTGCTGTAGAAGCGCTGCGGGAAACCGTCGCGGTCGCATAAACGACGAAAGCTCGCGATGCAGACGCACTGCCATATAGTGGTATTGACCGTCCACAGCCTATATTGGCTGAATGCCTGAACTGCCTGAAGTAGAAACCGTCCGCCGAGGCCTAGCACCCGCTATGCAAGGCCGAAAAATTCTTAGGGTCGAGGTGCGACGGCCGGATCTACGCTTTCCCTTCCCGTCAAGATTTGCCGAGCGCTTGGAAGGGGCAACTGTCGATCTCCTCGGACGGAAGGCGAAGTTCCTAACAGCAAATATGTCCTCCGGTGAGACGCTTGTTATGCACCTCGGGATGACGGGCCGCTTTACGATCAACGACACCGCGACGGCGACATTCCAGCACGAGACCGGCAATGATCCTAAACACGATCATGTCGTTTTTCATTTTCAGGACGGAATATCGGTCACTTACAATGACCCAAGGCGCTTTGGCTTCATGGAACTGTGGTCGACCGATTCATTCGATCAATATCCAAGGTTAAGGGACCTGGGACCCGAACCATTGTCCAACAGCTTTAACGCAGACTATCTGAGCGCTGCCCTTTCCGGCAAACAAACACCGATCAAAGCAGCCCTGCTAGATCAGGCCGTCGTTGCTGGTCTCGGCAACATCTATGTCTGCGAAGCGCTACATCGAGCTGGTGTTTCTCCTCGCCGACGCGCATCCACGATAGGAAAGAAGCGGTGTGAACGTCTCGTCCCGGCAATCAACTCGATCATCGCCGAGGCAATAGATGCCGGCGGATCGTCGATTTCGGACTTTGCAAGCACACAAGGTGAGCTCGGCTACTTTCAACACAGCTTCGACGTTTACGACCGTGAAGGGACAATGTGCAGAAAATGCCGTGGGCAGATCAAGCGCATTGTACAGGCTGGTCGCTCAACCTTCTATTGTGGCAGCTGCCAAAGATAGCCTAGGTCGCTTTTCTACACACAGAATTCCCCTGCCAAGTATCATTTCGTTGGGAAATTCACTCCCAAAATGTGGGGAATTGACGTCCGTCCACATATTATTTTTTATTAAGTTGATAGCGCCAAGTCCCAGTGGCTTATCCAATGCACCGATTGGGCAGTATCGGTTTCGTTACCACAGTATTCCCTGAGGGGGGCCAATACTAAAGATACCTATCAAACTTCGTCTGAATGACGGAGCAGGAGGACTTATGTCTAAGACTTCAGATACAGAAGCTCAGCACACAAATGAAATCGATATATCAAGAAGGGATATTTTGAGAGGCGCAACTGTAGCGACAGCGGTCGCAGCAGGTGCCGGGGGATTGGCTCCAACAAGTTTCGCTACGGCAACCCCAGGGACATCGCTCGCACAGAACCCTATTCAACGCGCACAGGATGCCGCACGGCTCCGCAGACAACGCGCCAACGTCAACAGGCGCGAAGCACCGAATGACCCGCAAGAGGTCAATGATGATGAAATCCGTCTCCCGGATTTCATCGGTAACTTCTCTAAAACTCTGAAGCACAATGCACGCGGCGAAGTGGGCCGAGCGTCTTATCTGTCCATGACGACGGCTCTGGCAAGTCGCGACGATGCAGATTTCGAAGCTATTCGTGTTGGGCGCGAAAACGATCCGAACAGAGAACGTTTGGTGAGCCCTCAGGCGGCATATGCCTTCGAACTTTCGGGGTTGGATGGTAACGCCAATCGCATTCCGGCAGCGCCGGCATTCGATGGGGACGTCACAGCGGCTGAAATGGGTGAGATGTACGCGTATTCCGTCACCCGGGACGTGCCATTCATCAATTATGGAAGCAGCAACCGAATTGCCCGGGTGGTACGGTCGCTAAACGAGTTTACAAGATCGGACATTTTCCCAAGCGATGGCGGGGAAGTCACCCCGGACACATTCGGTAGAGGCGGTATACCGCTGTTTGGTTTGAATGCTCCGGGCACTCTGACCGGACCATTTGTGAGCCAGTTTCTCCTCAAGGAATTCCAGATCGGACAGCTGACAGTCGATCAGCGTTATCCGAAGCTGGAAAGAGGTGCAGCCAATCAGTTCATGACAACCTTTGAGCAGGTTCGCGCTATTCAACGTGGCTTCAACCCGAATGCGTCCGAAAACCCAACCCAGTTCCGCGACACCCGGCGCTTCATTAGCCGGATGCGCGATCTGTCCGAGTGGGTGCATCGCGACTTCCCGCTTCAATCACCACTGCACGCGCTGTCTGTGATCTTCGGGTTTGGAACAGACGATGCGTTTGATCCCGCGCTTCCGTATCTCCGCGCAAACAGCTCGACGCAGGGCGGTTTCGCGAGCTTCGGACTTGCCGATATCTCGCACCTCACAGTGCACGGACCTCGGCAGGCACTGACAGGAGCATGGTATCAGAAATGGCTGAACCACCGCCGGGCACGCCCGGAAGTGTACGGCATGCGTGTGAATGTGCAGCTGCGTGATGGCTTCAGCTATCTGGGCGGAAGCGACATCCTTGGCCAGGAGGTTGCGGACTCCCGCGTCTTCAGAATGGCGGCCAATGAGATCCGACGGGTCAACGGAGCCTCCGACACTGATACGAGCAATGACGGCATTCTGCCGATGGGCTTCCCAGAAGGTTCGCCAGCTCACCCGGCTTATCCAGGTGGACACTCATCCTTCGTCGCGGCGGGCGCAACGGTGCTCAAAGCCTTCGTCAACGAAGACTTCGTCATTCCGGATCCTGTTCAGGCAGACGCAAATGGCCGCAACCTCGTTCCATGGACCGGTGGCGATGTCACGATCGGTGGAGAGTTGAACAAACTCGTCGCCAACGTGACACACGCTCGCGACGCTGCAGGTATGCACTGGCGTTCTGACGGCGTGGGTAACCTCATCGGTGAGGCTGTCGGCATCGCGCTCCTGCGTGATTACAGCGTCACCTACAATGAGGAGTTCGACGGCCTGACACTTCGTAAGTTCGACGGCCAACGCATCCGGATCAGCGATGGTCGGGTGACGAATATACCGGGTTAAACCAAGCCGGTATCTCGCTTCTTTCAATCGCCCGGCGCAGAACGCGTCGGGCGATTTTCTATGCGCTGCGCCACTCACCGGGTAGCAGTCCGTCCAGGGTCCATTCTCCGACAGAGTAGCGGATCAGACGAAGTGTTGGGTGTCCTACGACGGCCGTCATTCGTCGCACTTGCCGGTTACGCCCTTCCCGAATGGTCAAAGATATCCATGCATCTGGAACCGACTTTCGAACGCGAATTGGTGGATCTCGGCTCCAAAGATCCGCCGGCTCGTCCATCGGTGTCGCGAGCGCGGCGCGAGTCATTCCGTCTTTCAAGTTCACCCCCCGACCCAATTCGGTAAGAGCGTCTCTATCCGGAGTGCCTTCGACCTGGACCCAATAGGTCTTGGGCATCTTGTGCTTGGGCTCAGATATACGCGCCTGCAGTCGTCCATCATCGGTAAGGACAACCAGCCCCTCAGAGTCACGGTCAAGCCGACCGGCAGGATACACATCCTTCATGCTCACAAAGTCTGAAAGGGTTGGACGCGGAGGACCCTCATACTTTTTGTCTGTGAACTGAGATAAGACGCCGTACGGCTTATTGAATAGAATGACGCGCGCCATGGGCTGTCAGGTACCCGGAACAATGACCGAGGACAACGCCTTAGAAGGATCTGTCGTCACCTGTCGTACCAAAGCGACTGGCTTCTGGCGTCCGCGACTGAGCGGGACTGGATCGGCTCGTTTATTTGTTGCGAATGAGTTGCAACTAGAGTAGGTTTATGTCTACAGGGGGACCGAACGAGGTGACAGATTTCATAACTCATGACCGCTTCGGATCAGATAATGTCTGAAGCGATATCGCCCGCAGTGTCTTCGAGAAAGCGCGCAGCTTTGGCATTGTCGCCCGGCTTGATCGCATTCTCCATGGGGCAGACAGTGCTCTTTGCTGTCGCGGGCCCTGTGATCCGCGACATAGGGCTTACCGAGTTTCAGCTCGGCATGATCGTCTCGGCTTCAGCCGTCATGTTCATGGTCGTATCGCCGGTTTGGGGACGACTTTCAGACCGGCTGGGCCGCAAGCGGGTGATTGTAACGGGGCTGCTCACCTACAGCCTCATCAGCTTTGCATTCGCCAGTGTAATGGATCTTGGCCTTAGCGGAGCTATGGCGGCAGGCTCGGTATTTTTGACCCTGCTGGGTCTACGGCTTTTGTACGCGGCTCTGGGGGCCGGAATTCAACCGGCGTCCGTCGCCCTTATGGCCGACATGTCAGATGAGGCTGATCGGTCGTCTGCAGTCGCGATTGTCGGCGCATCCTTCGGCTTTGGCATGATACTCGGCCCCGCCGCTGCGGCCGCCCTAGTGGGATGGGGCGTCCTGACGCCGCTATACGCCATAGCGGGGCTCGGATTTATCTGCATGCTGATCGCGGTTATCTACTTGCCTGATCAGAAAGCCGCCAAAGGCGAAACGTCTGACACAACACCCGTGCAATATGGAAAACTCGCCCCGGTGATGGCGATCGCATTGCTCCTGTTCATCGGGGTGTCCGCCCTACAACAGACAATAGCGTTTTATGTTCAGGATTATCTCGGTGCTGAGGCGGACGTCGCTGCCCGAATGACCGGCTTCTGTTTCGTGGCAATGGCAACAGCAAGTCTCCTCGTTCAGGGAGGGCTGATCCAGGCGCTGAGACCTGGGCCAAACCTGCTCCTGAAGGTCGGACTGCCTGTTATGGCAGCGGGCGTAATCATCTACGCCTTCCCATCCGGCTTTTGGCAAATTGTCATAGGGTGCGGCATTATCGGAATGGGATTTGGATTTGCAAATCCGGGCGTTATGGCAGCCGCATCCTTGCGAACGGGAAACCAGTCCCAAGGGGCCACGGCAGGCATAATACAGGCGATGATGTCTGCAGGGTACATATTTGGACCGCTCGCCGGAACCGGCGGCTATGAAGTATCGCCCCTGATCGCAGCCGGAATCGTTATCTGCTGCCTGGTGCTGGCAACGCTTATCGCCCTATCGCTGAAAGACACCGCTGATGCAGGATAACCGCATTAAGACCGAAACGGCACTAGAGGCCAGTATCGGGAAAAAATCTCCCGCGATTGACCTCAAAGTCATCGACCGTCTGGACGAGGGCGCACTCCAATGGCTCGCCGCCTGCCCGCTCGCGTTTCTTGGGTTCGGCAAAAAGTCGGGCCCGGTTGCCTCAATCGCCGGAGGAGATCCCGGCTTCATCAAAGGACAAGATAAGACGCTGATTATTCCGGTTTCTTCCATCGACAACGCTTTTGACGTCGAAGTCGGCGATGGCTTTGGATCTTTGTACATTCTTCCGAAACTCGGTGAGATGCTCCGCATCAATGGCAAAGTAACGGACTGCTCAGACACGGACGTGAGCGTCGCCGTGGAGGAATGCTTCATCCATTGCGCCAAAGCGCTGATCCGCTCGGACTTCTGGGAGCCCGTCGAGAAAGGCGCGGAGCATTTTGGATCGGATCCAAGGGTCGATTCTGCGCGCTTCCTCGCGCTCGTGACCATGGACGAGAAGGGAAACACCGATGTCAGCCCCAAGGGCGACCCGTCAGGAATGCTTGCTAAATCTACCACAGGCGGCATGTGGCTCGCGGAACGCCCTGGCAATCGCCGCGCCGATAGTTTTCGTAATATCTTGCAGCAACCGCGTATCGGCGGCGTATTCATTGCCCCCGAGGCCAACAATGTGGTTCAGTTTACAGGCAGCGCCCAGCCGACAACAGATGACGTCCGGGCCGACCTCGCCGTGAAAGACAAAACCCCAGCGGTCGCAACTCTTATCGAGATCGACGAAATTGCGTCATATGAAAGCAATGCCCTGCTTGCTTCGCGCATCTGGGAACACGACCAACC
The DNA here is from genome assembly GCA_039033955.1 of Pseudomonadota bacterium. Classification (GTDB taxonomy): domain Bacteria; phylum Pseudomonadota; class Alphaproteobacteria; order Caulobacterales; family Hyphomonadaceae; genus CALLCD01. The sequence goes on along the minus strand of JBCCBQ010000005.1, from coordinate 96,938 downwards.
TGACATCAAGCCCGCCAAGATTTTGTCGGCCCACATCAAGCTCAACAAGAATCTTGGCTTATCTGCGCGACTTGTCAGCACGGTCTCGTCAGTTCCTGGACTGCTCCAGAAAAGCCTGGACGATGATTACAAAAAGAACCTGTACTGACTTATAAACAACAACGTACCTCTTGCGGGTCTATGCGTGTAGCAAGAGCACTACTGCGTCACGACCAATACCATATACAGGACAGCAACTTCATTGCGATCGGATTTGCATTACTCAAAATCCCGCTGCCATGGCCGGATCTTCAAGCTGCTCTATTTGAAAAGGACGGAATAAGGTACACAGCCCGAATGCAGCGCGCCCGCAAATCTCTGAAGATTATCCATTCAGTTGCCGCCAGCGGCATGATTGGTGGCCTCGGATGCTACATGGTGCTGCTTATGATCGGCGTGCCGGAAACACCCGCTGAGTATGCCGATCTTCGCAGTTCGATCACCTTGATCAGCAATTACATCCTCCTGCCCTCCTTCGTACTTGTGGCTGCAAGCGGGCTTCTGTCGATGGTGGTCCACGAGCCCTTCATAAACAAAGGATGGGTCTGGTTGAAGGCCATGACCGGAATACTCCTGTTCGAGGGAGTGCTTGGGATCGTGGGTGCGAAGGCCTCAATTGCGGAACAGAAAGCGGAAGAGATCGCTGCGGGCACTGCTCCAGCAGACGCTTTGGAGTCTCTGCTCGCTCTTGAATGGGGAACGCTTGCCATCGTGATGGTGATCTCGGTGCTGAATGTTATTCTTGGCGTCTGGCGTCCGCGGCGGATCACACCTGATTTCAGCTGGGAGAAAGACGAAAAGGCGGCAACGATGGACAATCAAAAGCCACTTGCCGTCGACTGAAGCGGGTCCGCGTCCACCCGATAAATCAACCACATCTAAATTGTTATTCGATAATTAGTTTGTGTTTTTCAATAATTTTTGCTACTCGGAACCCTTTCCAAGGGAACATCCGAACGTGGCCGCTGAGAACACAATAGATGCAAACGTGCTGGCCCGATGGGTCGGCTTGTCGTTTCTGGGGCTGATTGTCCTCGGAATACTAACAACGGTCTTCGTGGCCGACGGCATCGACATCAACCTGTCTGCAGATCCTGCGGCGACGGCGGAAAATATGCTGGAAGCAGAAACACGGCTCCGGGCGAAAGCCTACCTTTCAGGTCTGGGATTCTTGCTGAACGTGTTCTTCGGGCTGGGTCTTTTCTTCCTCCTGAAACGTCACGGAACAGTCTTGGCAGCCTTGTGCCTTGTAGCGACCGTCACTGCCGCACTGCTCTCTCTATTGGGGGCGGTCTATGGCATGAACGCTGCCGAGATCGCCAGCCGACCCGCATATCAGGCCCTTGCGACCGAGGATCAGCGGTTGTTGCTTGCGGCGCTTCAGGCAACGTCCGACTATACGGCGTTTCACCTCGGTATCGTATTGTCGAGCCTCGCCAATGCCGGCTTCTTCTATCTCTTCCTGAAATCCAATCTGATCCCACGGCTCATTTCTGGGTGGGGTATTTTCGCATCACTGTTCGTGGCGAGCACGGTGGTTCTGCGTGACTTCATTCCAGCATTGGGGAGCACATCAATCACCATGGCCTTCATGTTGTCGAACCTGATCGCTATGGTCTCTCTGGGCGTCTATTTGAGCGTTTGGGGCGTTCGAGAGACGCTGACATCTCCTTCAACCTCGACCTCGAGCCTGACCACCTGATCCAGTCAGGCTGTCCCATGGGCCAGCCTCACCAATGGCAAGCGCAAGCCACCGGATCATCAGCTGTGGCCAGATCGACATTCCAAAAACTCAACCATGGATATTGACAATAATCCAATATTCCATTAATTCATGGATTATGGAAATAAAATCAGCTCTCGCGGGTCTAAGCGCCCTTGCCCATGAAGGCCGACTGAGCCTCTTCCGCCAACTTGTAAGGGCTGGCCCCAGCGGAGTTGCCGCTGGAGATCTCGCTCAAGCGGTAGGCGCAAACTTCACAACGGTCTCGGCTCAACTCGCGGTTCTTGCCAATGCGGGACTCGTCACCAATCGACGCGAGGGGCGGTCTATTCGGTATATCGCAGACTATGATGCAATACGCTCAGTCATGGCGTTCCTGATGGAGGATTGCTGCCAGGGACGGCCGGAAATTCTCACTCCCCTCGCAGGTATAGCAAACAAGGCCGCAGGCGGTGGCCCGACAGAAGGAGTACAAACATGAACCGGCTACATCTCCACATCACCGTTGAAGATATAGAACGCTCTGTTGGCTTCTATTCGACACTGCTCGGAGCCAAACCGTCTGTCTCCAAAACGGACTATGCGAAATGGACGCTGGATGACCCAGCAGTGAACCTCGCCATATCAGTTCGAAGCAGTATGGCCCCTGGCCTCAATCACCTCGGCATAGAGGCGGATAGCCGAGATGACCTCGATGCAATTACGGATCGGCTGAAGTCCGCCGCAGTGTCGACCTTCGATCAGGAATCAACGACGTGCTGTTATGCTGTCTCTGACAAATCGTGGGTAGAGGACCCTTCAGGCATTCGCTGGGAAACATTTTTCACCCACGGTGACTCTGCTGTTTATGGTGTCGACGCAAGTCAAGAAGCGCCCGTGACCAAGAGCGTGAAACCGCAGCCACCCCGATCGGCCTGCTGTCAGTAGCGTCGTCTCAAAGCATTAAAGCTCTGCGATAATCGCGTCAGTCATCTCTGTCGTTGTCAGTGCTCCACCAACATCTTTGGTCCGCGCGCCTTTGCCAAGGGCAGTCTCGACCGCTGCAAAAAGTCGGTCGGCTTCAGGTGCTTTGCCGAGAGACCAACGGAGCGCCATTTCCAGCGAGAGTATCGTGGCGCAAGGGTTGGCGACGCCCTGACCAGCAATATCCGGAGCGGATCCGTGAACCGGCTCATAAAGGCCCGGTGTTCCCGGTGCACCGAGGCTTGCCGATGGCAGCATGCCAATTGAGCCTGTCAGCATAGCTGCCGCATCGGAGAGAATATCGCCGAAAAGATTACCGCAGAGAATAACATCGAACTGCTTCGGTTCACGCACCAACTCCATCGCGCAAGCATCGGCAAGGATATGAGATAGTTCTACCCCCTCGCCTTCCACGTCATGGAGCGCCGTCACTTCCTGCCGCCAGAAAAGGCCGCTCTCCATGACATTTGATTTCTCCGCCGACGCGACACGGCCATTACGCCCTCTCGCAATATCAAACGCCACGCGGGCGACGCGCTGAACTTCAGGTGCGGAATAGCGCGACGTCTCATAACCAAATCGAACCCCGTTGGCATCTGTTTCTATGCCGCGCGGTTCACCAAAATAAACGCCACTCGTCAGCTCACGGACGATCATGATATCAAGACCTTCGACCAGGTCTCGCTTCAGACTGGACGCATCGACCAGGGGTGCAAAGCAGAAAGCGGGGCGGAGGTTCGCGAAAACGTCGAGCCCCTTGCGAAGCTTCAATAAGCCCATCTCCGGACGCTTGTCTCTCGGCACACCGGACCATTTCGGACCGCCCACAGCACCGAGAAGAACAGCATCTGAGGCTCCAGCGCGAGCCAGAGTATCAGCGGTAAGGGGATCACCGTCTGCATCATAGGCCGCGCCGCCAACAAGGGCCGTCTCAAGCTTCAGACTCGGAACCAGTGTCTCGGCGACTCTGGCAGCCGCATCGATCACTTCGGGACCAATACCGTCACCCGGCAAGAGAAGAAGAGTCTGACTCATGAACGCGCCCTATCCATTGGAGGGCGTGGTTTAAGGGCAATCCTCTAGCGTAGCAACTGAAAGCCCCCGCGCTGTTCAGCGCAGGGGCAAGGTCAGCAATCCTTCAATACTCTATCGCTGACCGGTTCTCTGCTTGACGTCTTCTTCACCAGAGATGGCGCGATCCTCTTCGTCAAACTCGATCTCCGCTTCCGCATCTACGGCGTAGGCGCGGGACTTCTTGCCGAGGCGCTCCATGGTAACCCCGAACTGCTGAGATCCAACCGCAATCGACTTCTGTCCTGACACACCGACGGATTCTGCGTCAGAAAAGTTGGCGAACTCAGCACCGAGAAAGACAACCTCCCATCCCCGCTCGCGGGCACGGTCAAGCGCCGCCTTCGCGCCGTCGCCGGTCATTTCTCGCGACGCGTTTTCGAGACCATCAGTCATAATCACAAGAACAGCTTTCTCCGGGGCATCGGACTCTGCCAGGGCGACGATCCGGCCAATTGCATCAAAGAGCGGGGTCATGCCGCGCGGATGCGCTTCATCATTCGTAACTTCTGCCCATGCTTCCGCTTCAACGCTGCGGCGGAGCACATCAAACTGAAGACCCTCCTGGGCATCAAAAACGGCAAGGTTGACGACAGTGTCGATATCATCTTCTCCGTCGGCTTCCTCACCAACCGACTTGGCATATGCATTTACCGAGCTTAACGCCTCATCCCAAATGCCGGACATTGAACCCGTCCGGTCTAGAAGAATGTAGGAATGAACGCCGGTATCGGCGGTGAAGCTTGTGGGTTGGGGATCCGGCGTCACAGGCGGTGCCTCCTTGGCAGTTGCGGCAAATGGCAGAGCAAGCGCAAATAGCGGCGCGAGCAGGGATTTGGGCCAGGATTTTTTCATGGTGTGCGTCCTCCGAAGTGATCGAACCCTCACAATGGGAAGCGATTACGGCGGATGGGCGCCGGAGGCTGGGTCATTTCAGGGATGGGAGTCGCCCGTGAACGCTTTCTAGCGTCGAAATAGTTAGTCACCTTTCCAGACAGCGATCTACACCGCTACGCCGTCAGGGTCGCCGGAGTTCAACCGTCCCAAAACAGCGTTGCAAGTGGCGAGTAAGACTGAACCCGGGTCGACAGATCAATATCAAGAAACGGCTCTTGCATTTCGATATATCGAAATTAGTTTAGATATATCGAAAATGGAGAGTCGATATGTATCACAGACAAAGAATGCGCAAAGCGGCCGCGGCCTACGCCAATATGCGCAGCGCTTCGAGAGGCACAGGACGACGTCGCAGACCCCTGGACCATGGTGACCTTCGATTGCTGATCCTGTCATTGATCGCCGAGCAACCTCGCCACGGCTACGATCTCATCACAGAGATCGAGCACCTTACAGGCGGCACCTATAAGCCGAGCCCAGGCGTGATGTATCCGGCACTGAGCGTTGTGGAGGACCTCGGATTCGCAAAGGCCAAAAAGGAAGACGGCAAACGCGTCTTTCGTATTACACCCGAGGGTGAAGCTGAAATTGAAGCAAACGCAGAAACGCTTGCAAAGATCGAAGAGCGGCTTCAGGCACTTGCCGATACCGAACACGAATACGATCCAATAGATGTGCGGGCAGCCAGCCGGAACCTCCGCTACTCGGTCTTCAAATTGGTAGCAAATGACTGGCCCGACACGTCGAAGTACCAGGACATTGTTTCAATCCTGAATCGTGCACGGGAAGACATCGGCAATCTCGGACATGGCAAAGGAAAGAGCACTGGCTGACCAAGACCATCGACCTGCTTGCTCTGCTCAACGCATTCTGGCGTCAGGGTGCCTTGTAATTAGCGCGAACCAACGCTCACCATCATGAGGCCTCGGCGGGTGGTATGTCCGTGCACCACATGATCTGGCTATCAAAAACGCCGCCGACCAGCATTTGTCCGTTCCAATAAGGCCCCGTGGCTGAGCCATTGATCTCGCCATTAATCGACATGAACACGGTCTCCGTCTCCCCGGTCTCGGAGTTCATTCGAACAACTTGTGACGGGGAAACCTCCTCGGCATTTTCAGCGTGCTTGACGAAGGCGAGAAGGTTAGGATGGCTTCCGATATAGAGATTTCCATCCGTACCAATATCGATGTTGTCGGGAGCTGTTCCAACCTTGAAATGACGCCGATTTGAAACCTCGCCCGTCTGGAGATCACGATCAAAGACGTTGATCTTCCGGCCGATCACTTCCGCCACATAGAGCTTGGAGCCATCGGCAGATACATTGATCCCGTTTGCATAACTGAAACTGTCAGCCACCTCGCGGCCATCTTCTCCATCAAAATACACAACATCAGCGAGCGGAAGACCGAGATAAAGCTCCAGCATTTGGCCTAAGCCCTCGCGGTAGCGCCGATCGTTCGTGGCATAAAACTGCCGCGAGCCAACTGCCACAACATCATTTGGCGAATACATCGCATCAAAGGATACGGTTTCGAGATGGCTGAGCGTGCCATCCGTGCGGATGTCGAAGATCTCCACCGTCTCAGCCCCTTCAGGATGATTGATAACGAAGAGGCGGCGAGTGCCATCTTCACCTTTCCAAAGGCTGAGACCATGTGGAGAGAAATCGACCGGTGTATCGCCGAGCAGGCTTATCGGACGGGCCTCCGGATTACTGAGATCAAGGCTGTAGAGCCCGCCGCGTTCGCGGCGCTCCGGGTTACGCCTCTGTGCGGAAGATATGAAGGCAACACCTGTCGCATGATCAATCTCGATATCTTCCGGCCCAGGCGCGACGTCCACGGGCCGACACTGATCGACGGCAATGTTCTCAAAATCAATGAACGCGCCGGAGGCCGGAATGACGCCCGAAAGCACGCGATAGCCGATAGTAGCTAACAGAACGACGAGTGAAATGAGTATCGTACGGCGCAACATGCCCTCCCGAGCGGCTACCTTTTGGAAGCAGCTTATCGAGTAGAGCCGAGATTAGCTATTCAATTCGCAGGAGCGAGTCCCTGTGGCTAGTCCCCATCCATCCGCAGGGCTGCGACAAACGCCTCCTGAGGAATTTCGACCTTACCGAATTGGCGCATGCGCTTCTTACCGGCCTTCTGCTTTTCAAGGAGTTTACGCTTCCGGGTCGCGTCGCCGCCATAGCATTTCGCCGTGACGTCTTTCCGCATAGCAGAGAGCGTTTCTCGCGCAATCACCTTTGAGCCGATGGCGGCCTGGATCGGGATCTTGAACATCTGGCGGGGGATAAGGTCTTTCAGCCGTTCGCACATCTGGCGACCTCTGCCCTCGGCGCGGTCGCGGTGCACGAGCATAGCGAGCGCGTCGACCGGCTCCTCGTTCACAAGGATGCTCATCTTTACGAGGTTCTCGGCGCGATGGCCGATGATCTCATAGTCAAAACTCGCATAACCTTTGGAAATTGATTTCAGGCGGTCGTAGAAATCGAAAACGACCTCATTGAGCGGCAGTTCGTACTTCACCATCGCGCGTGTGCCCGCATAGGTGAGTTCTTTCTGGATGCCGCGGCGATCTTGGCAGAGCTTGAGCACGCCACCGAGATAATCGTCGGGGGTAAAGATGGTGGCTTCGATCCAAGGCTCGCGGATTTCGGCGATTTTCACGACGTCGGGCATGTCAGATGGGTTGTGAAGCTCGGTCTCGCTACCATCGGTCATGGTGAGTTCGTAAACCACACTTGGGGCGGTGGCGATCAGATCGAGATCAAATTCCCTACTCAGCCTCTCCTGGATGATTTCGAGATGGAGAAGGCCCAGGAATCCACATCTAAATCCCATACCCAGGGCTGCGGAGGTTTCCATCTCCCACGAGAAGCTAGCATCGTTCAAGCGGAGTTTGCCCATGGCAGCGCGCAGCTCATCGAAGTCACTGGCGTCGACCGGAAAGAGCCCACAGAACACCACGGGCTGAACATCTTTGTAGCCCGGCAGAGGCTCATCACAGGGCTTCTTGTCTTCAGTGATCGTATCGCCAATTGAGCAATCGGCCACCTCCTTGATTGAGGCCACAAGAAACCCGACCTCGCCTGGCCCTAATTCATCTACGTCCGTGGGCTTTGGCCCGAACACGCCGACCTTATCGACCTCATAGGTCGCGCCGGTCTTCATCATCCGGATTTTCTGTTTCTTCTTCAGAATGCCGTCGACGACCCGAACAATCACGACGACGCCAAGATAGGGGTCATAGTAAGCATCGACGAGCGAAATTTTCAGGGGGGCATCGGCCTCCCCTTCAGCGGGCGCAGGCAGGCGGGTGACGATGGCTTCAAGGACATCCTCGATGCCGATACCGGTCTTGGCAGAAGTCTGAATAGCGTCTGTTGCATCGAGACCGATGACCTCCTCTATCTGCTCCGACACGCGGTCGACATCTGCGGCGGGGAGATCCACCTTATTGAGAACAGGTACGATTTCATGGTCCTGCTCGATCGCCTGATAGACATTGGCAAGCGTCTGAGCCTCCACGCCCTGGGACGCATCAACAACGAGTAGCGACCCTTCACAGGCCGCCAGGCAGCGCGAAACTTCATAGCTGAAATCAACGTGCCCAGGGGTATCCATAAGGTTAAGCGCGTAGGTCTCACCGTCGCGACTTTCGTAGTTCAGACGGACAGTCTGAGCCTTAATGGTAATGCCGCGCTCCTTCTCGATATCCATATTATCGAGCACTTGCTCGGACATTTCCCGATCGGTCAGGCCGCCGCATTGCTGGATCAAACGATCAGCAAGCGTCGACTTGCCATGATCGATATGGGCAATAATCGAGAAGTTACGGATCTTGTCGCGTGGTGTTGTCATAGTGGCGATATAGCGGGGCTCGACGGTGGCGAAAAGCGCCGAAGTGACACGGGGGATGAACCCGCTATTGCACGATCACATCCAGCTCGAACACAGCGCTTGGCGAAGTGCTGGTCGTTTGAGCCGCAAAGGCTCCCCCCGGTTGGATCCGAACATGCGTCACCGCGCCATCCACACCATTAAGACCGGGCAGTGGTTCATAGCTAAAACTTGCTCCTCCATCATTGGAGAAATCCACGCCATCTGTCGTGCTCCCAAGGCCAAAGAAGTCGAGTGTCAGGCCACTTGAGACAGGCCCGTCAATGAAGTCCACGGGCCCACTACCTGGGCCGTCAATATCTGCGACAACGAGGGCGGTACCAGCCGGAATTTCATCGACCAAGTCTATGCTGTCGGCGTCAACAGTTCCGTTCCCCATATTCTCGATCTCGAACGTATACCGCACACGAGATCCAGGAATCGCAAAGGGGTTGAGGGTACCGTTGAACGGATCTTCGACGATGTCACCCGTCTTGCTAACCTCCAGATCGGGCTCGAACAGGGCATGAAAGGAATCGGAAAACGCCAGAATACCAGCTACCTCAGTAGTGTGATTGGACTCAGAATCATTGCTTATATCCTCCTGTATAGCGAGACCGACCGAGGTGCTACTCAGGGAGCACTGCCTCAACCAACCGCCATCCGCGCCATCCCGCGTGTTCTTTGTGGCAACGACCCTCGGCTCAGGAAACGAGGACCCCGAATAGGTAATGACCTCGCAGAGCTGAGTAATGCCTACAATTGTGTCGGTTGACCTGACAGCGCTCCAGGAGATGGGCACACCACCAAGTGCAGCGAATGTGCCGGAAACGCCCGCTTCCGCGGCTATGAAGCCGATGGTTTCCGCAAGCACAGTGCCTTCATCAACCTCACTTCGTTCGAGCGCAAACTCGGCACTGCTCGCTGTAGGATTCAATACCGAAGCCGTCAGCCATGGCTCCGAGGGGACATCCGGAGCAATTGCAGGCTCGCTATTGGCCGTTTGAATGGTTGCGACGACAGCCGCCTGCCCGCCTAAGGTCGCACCAAAATTCACAAGCGTCGTGCCTTGCGGACCGCCAACAACGGAACTCCGCTGCACGGAACTGGTTGTGACCTGACCGACGATTATCGTCTGCCCGCCCGGCGTGCCGTCCGGCAAAAAGTGTATGCCGGGCTCGGCAGCGACGAAACTAATCGTCATGTCCACATGGGGACCGTCATTTCCAGGCGGTTCGACCTGAGCGACCTCGAACCCCGTCAAACCGACATTTCTAATTCGCAGGGCGCTCGGATCGCCCCCTTCGCTGGTCGGCAGGGCAATAATAACGGGCACAACATCGAATGGCTGCGTAAAGGATACAGACGTGAAAGTTGGTGTCGTGAAGGTGTCATTCAGCACCACTTCACCTGCTTCCAACCGCCAGGCAGCCGCGCTTAACGGCAAGCATGTGCTAAAAATCAGCGCTTGCAACAGCCGGACAACCGATGGCGTCTTATGACCGCATCCCATGGCTCGAATTTAACGGTCAACCCGGAGAAAAGTCTTAAGAAAATAAGACAAGTCAAAGCCGCCAGGAGACATTATGGGTTGCCAATCGCGCAAGCTGTGATGACTTTCAACTAGAAGATCAAAGAACAGCAAGCCGGTCTTAACCACCCTGCTCCAAATTGGCAGCATGGATCTTCTGCCCGCCTTTCTCGCCCATCTTCGCGACGAACGCCGAATGGCCACCAAAACGGTCGAAGCATATGGCACCGATCTCGCAGGCTTTTTCGGCTTCGTTGCCGGTCACACAGAGCGAGCGGTGACGTCCAAGTCCCTGAGCCAGCTCGGCGCACGGGATGTTCGTGCCTATCTTGCATCTCGCAGGCGAGACGGACTGGCCGACGCCTCCATTGCGCGCCTCCTATCGTCCATCAAAGCGCTCTACCGATGGCTTGATCGAGCACATGGACTGGCTAACGCCGAGATCGATTATCTACGTGGGCCAAAACGCCCTGCTCGTCTGCCACGCCCGGTATCAGTCGACGCCGCTAAAGACATGATAGAAACGGCAGAAGATGATCCGGACAAAACACCCTGGGTCGGCGCTCGAGATGCTGCGGTGCTGTCATTGCTTTATGGCACGGGTCTCCGGATTTCCGAGGCGCTCGGACTATCAGGTGGCGATGCTCCACTTGGCGATAGACTTCGGATCAAGGGCAAGGGCGGGAAAGTCCGCATTCTTCCAATCATCCCCGCTGTAAGAGACGCAGTCTCAGAGTATCAGCGCCTTTGCCCCTATGAGCTAAAACCGAAGGACGCACTCTTCCGGGGCGTGAAAGGTGGGCCGTTGAACCCTCGCCTTGTTCAAGGCCTTGTTCAGAATTTACGCGGCCAGCTCGGATTGCCGCAGACAGCGACGCCCCATGCGCTCCGCCATGCGTTTGCGACACACCTGTTGGCCAACGGCGCAGACCTGAGATCGATCCAGACATTACTCGGCCATGCATCACTGTCGACAACGCAGATCTATACAGGCGTCGATGCAGCACGTCTAAAAGATGTTCATGCTGCCGCTCACCCGCGCGGCTAATTCAAGACCGTAAAAAATGCCGTGCGCTGGCCATTCAGCATATGAAATTTGACGCAGTAATATGAAAGCCTTCCGGCCAGCTTCTGATGTAAGTTGCAACTAGGTCGCATCGTGAAAAGTCATGAATGGACCTTGAGAAAGGACCACAAGCGCGTTGTCCCACTCGTGGCGAACACTGATTTTTCTGGGAATTGCACTTGCTGTGTTGGCAGCGGCCGCAGTGCTTGTCAGCTATGGAAGCGAAGCACGAGCTGGTGTGGTGGGCACCCCCAATGATAGCTGCAACAAGCTTCTTGTTGGACTTGATGATGGGTCACTGCACAGAGACCATCAACACCGCAACGCCTTGAAGACAGCCTGTGAAACGACTTTTTCTTCACTACCCAAAGCAACCCAAACAGCATTGGCAAAAGATTATTTGGCAGCCCAGCGGACTTACCTATCAAACGAAGTGGTCGAGCGCTTTGCAGACACGCTGCATCACGAAGCGGGGTCATACTTCGCTGCCAGGGATCTCCAATTTAAAGCAAACCGTTCTGACCCGGCGGGGCTAAACAGACTGGAAACGCTACAGGCAAGCGCCTTTGCAAGAGACGACGCGATTATAAAGACGGCGGTAAATTATGCCGAAGGAACGCTCGCGCTTCGCGCCAAAGACGTCGAAACAGCGAGAACGCATTATGCAGAGGCGATTGAATTAGCAGAGCAAAATAATCTTCGACGGTTTCTTCCAATCCTCCAGCTCGTGGCGGGCAAAGCCGAAGCCCAGATGCGCAATTTTCCCGCCGCCATCGATTATTATCGAGGGGCTGCAAGAACATTTACGCCAGCAGATCTTCACCATCGCGGAGACACGCTTTGTCTGTACGTAAACAGCGTTCTGGTAAATGCACCGCCAGAATATGACGAGTTTATTGATAGTCTGCGCAGTGACGCGGCAGCAGATGGTGAGATACCTTTTGAATCCTGCGTTCTCATGTCGCAAATGGCCCGCGCAAATTATTCATCCAATCTGGAAGAGGCAAACAGGATTGGCAATTTGTTGCTGACGCGCCTTGATGGGACACCGATGAACAGTGCCCGTCGGATCGTGCTGCACTTACAATCTCAGAGGGCATATATGGGCGCTGAATATGCAACGGCCGTCGATCACCTTTCCGATCTTCTCGAAATTGCCGTGGCAACGGACAATAAAAACCTTCAAAGCACCGTACATAATGATCTTGGAAATGTCTTCGCCGATTTAGGTGACCATAAAAGAGCTGTAGAATTATATCAGAGAGCGTGGGATCTGAGTGACAAATCCAATGTGAACGCAGGTAATGCCGCAGCAATGATATCAAATATTGCCGTATCGCTCGCTGCAGACGACAAACATACAGACGCCCTTCCCTATTACATGGAAGCAGCCGAATTGGCTGAGACGGTACCAGGACATCGTGTTCACGCATATCTCCATTATAATTATGCAAAGTCGCTACACGCCGCGGGGAGAGCGGATGAAGCCATGATGCGGGCAAGTCTCGCGGCAACTTCAATTACGCCGGCACGAAATCCGCTTGAAGCCGCATCGGTCAATACGTGGCTGGCAAGTCGGTATCTGGAACTAAGCGATTTCGATAGCGCAAGCGCAGCGCTTCAAGTGGCGACAAATATTCTCCAGTCGAAGCCAGAGGACGCCTCGATCCTAGAGAATAATTCAACATTTAATCACTGGCGTATCGACTATCATCGCAACATGTCGACCCTTATGTCCGAAATGGGAAATGACGAGGCATCAGCATTTCACGCAACCAAGGCACTTGAGGTTAGCGATAACCGGTTTGAAAGTGAAAAACTTCGGGTCGCTGCAAATGCAGATTTGCAATTCGAACTGCAGGGACGAGAGCGCGCCGTAAATATCGCCCAGCGACAAACTGCGCTCGCACAAATCAGATTATCGCAAGCGAGAAACCGAAGCACGATCGGACTTATGGCCTTGATCGCTGCCACCATCCTGGCTGCTTTATCATTCCAACTTTACCGAACACAGAGGCGAGCCTATGTCGCGCAGCGAAGTCTGACCGAAGTCAAAGATATCTTCCTGAAAGAAACTCACCACCAAGCAAAGAACAATCTACAAATCCTCACAAGTCTGTTCCGGATGGACTCAGCAAGAATCCGAGCAACCGAAACTGGTGACGGTTTGCAGGCCTTTAGAAAGCAGGCAACGGACAGAGTTGTCACAATGGCGCTGATCCAGGATCACATATTCAATTTGGGTGTTGGGGAAGCGTTCGACACAAAACCATTCATCGAAGATTTGATTGATCTCATAGATAACGGTTTGGGCGGCGAGCATGTCGTTGTGAATAAGGACATCCAGTCCATCGATATGGACTATCACCTTGCTACGCCGCTCGGGTTGATCATCTCCGAAATACTGACCAACGCCTACAAGCACGCCTTCAGTGACAAAAGCGGTGAGATAAGCATCGACTTTCGCGAGGATGCTGGCGTCGGTCCCACACTTATCGTCAGCGATAGCGGCAAGGGGTTTGACGTGGACGAGACACGTGATGGTTCTAAGGGACTAAATCTGATCGAACTGCTTGCTGAGCAATTGTCAGCTCAATGTAACGTCGAGACGAAACAGGGTTCAGGCACGACCTGGAACATTGGTCCCATTCCAACTGTCAGGACATCCTGACCAACGCCCGGCGATTATGTTGATGGAGTTATCGCTTCGGCCAGGGCCAGATCAGAGTTTCGCTCGTCTCTGCAAACGTCTCTCCGGTGTCTTTGTGGAGCTCAATCAGCTCTGCATCGCATCCCATCAAACTCGTTACCAGGCTCCGATTGTGAGAGACGACAACGATCTGACTGTCCTCGGACGCCCGGGCGATCAGTCCGGCAAGGGCAGGCATCAGAGAACTGTGGAGGCTCGATTCCGGCTCGTTGAGCACGAGCAGCGGCGGTGGCCGGGGTGTTAGGAGCGCGGTTGCCAATAGGATGAAGCGTAGCGTTCCATCTGAAAGTTCCGCTGCTCCAAGCGGACGCAGCATGCCGGTTTGCTGCATATGCAGCTGAAACAAACCACCCTCTGACGATACGCTAACGCTCGCACCGGGAAATGCCTCATCAATAGCAGCCGCAAGGGCACCGCCATCACCAACCTCGTGGATCGTTTGAACAGCTGCCGCAACATCGCCTCCTTCCGGAGACAGCGACATGGTTCGGGTTCCTATTTGAGGACGGCGGGACGGAGCGTCCTGATCCGTTCGTATCTGATCGTAGAACCGCCACGCTGAGAGTCGGTTGCGCAGATGGCCTAACTCCCAGGGTGCGTCGGGCCCAGACAGATACCTTACCATCGAGTCGTAGGGTACGAGTGCAGTTTCAAGCTGCACCATCTCATGATCACTGTTCCTTGCCCGAATGCCAGGTCCGCGCCGGTCGGCAATGATCTTCGATGGCGTTGGTTTGTCGCCAAGCCAGATGAGCTCTCGCTTGATTTCAGGATCGCCTGAAAAGAGGGAGCCGCCATTCGTGGGCAAACCAAGCTCGATGCTGTAGGACAGGTCGTCGTCCTGAAACCCCAATTGCAGCGCGATGGGCCCTTTTCTTACGGTCCCCTGGATCGGCACATCCCCTGCCCGCATCTCCCGGGAGATCGTCTCGGGCCCAGCCCAGCGAATGCTGTCGAAACCGCCCTCCATGGCAAGAGATCGAATGGCCCGATCATCGGCGATATCAGCCAGCAAGCGAAGGGACCGGTACACACTCGACTTACCCGTCCCGTTGCCACCGGTGATCACCGTAAGCTGGCCGAGCGGCAAGACGATCTTCCGCAGCGACCGGTATCCAGCAATGGCAACTTTCGTGATCATAGGTGAATGCGGAAACTAAGGTTTCCAATGCGGCTCCGCCCAATCCGCCATTCGGTCGAGCGCACGCCGAGCGTCTGTAAGAAGAGCATGAAACACCTGGAAGACATGAATCATACCAGGCCAGATCTCAAGCGTAACATCGACTTTCGCAGCTCCAGCGCGTTCCGCAAGCGTTGTAGAGTCCGAGAGCAAGGCCTCTTCGGAGCCAACCTGTATGAGTGTCGGTGGCAAGCCGGACAAATCCGCATGGATTGGTGAGGCAATAGGATCAGCAACGTCCCCTCCATTCAGATAATTGGCGGCCATATCGCTCAGCCCCTCATAGGTAATCATGGGATCGCGTCCGTCCATGACAGAGAATGCCCAGCCATCGCATGCCATGTTCACCCATGGTGATATCGTCATAAGTGCAGCGGGTTGAGGCAGACCAGCCTCTTTGATTTTCAGGGCCGTCGCCATGGTCAGACCACCTCCGGCGCTGTCGCCCGCAATAACGATGCTCGACGGATCGATACCCATGTCGATAAGGCCGCGATAGGATGCAAGCCCATCTTCGGGTGCTGCAGGAAAAGGCGCTTCCGGAGCCAGCCGGTAATCCATGGAATAGGCTGTCGTCTTTGTCCGAGTGGCCAGTTCTGACACGACTGGCGCATGGCTCTTCGACGACCCGATAAGATATCCGCCTCCGTGAAAGTAAAGCAGAGTGCGATTAGCTGATGTCTCCGCCGGCACCACTTTGAGGCCGCGCACACCACCGAGCTCGACGGGTTCGGCCGAGGCCCCAGCCGCCATCGGCATATTGTCTCCTAGCGCATCCATGTTCTGTCGCCGCACTTCAAGCGACGGGGTCTCACCGCCTGCTTCACTCACCCCAGTAAGCAGGGCCAGCACCATATCCATTTCCGTTTGTGAATCCGCCAAGTCACTCTCCTGTTCTAATTGGGAGAAACACTAGCAACTTGGCTTATTACGTCTACAGAGAGTCCGATGACATCAAGGACTGATCATGCGGACCTGCTTATAACCGCGATTGGTATTGCGGGCACCTTCAGTGACACGCCAGCCCAATGCTTCATAGGCGGCGCGTCCAGCGGCATTCTCTTCATCGACATCCAGAACGAGCTGCTTCCCGGATGCTTCACGTGCGAGATCTAGGAAGGCCGTACCGATGCCGCACAGCCGCCAATCGATATCGACAAAAAGGTGGGAGATATAACCGGTCGAAAGGTCAGCGACCATGAAACCGACAACACCTGCCTGCGGCTCCGATGCGATCAGAACATCCGAATTCACAGCTGACTGAAAGAGGTGTGCCCGTTCGCTCTCGAAGGAAGAGCGCCACGGAAATTCGGCCAGACAGGTTTCGAAAACACTTAAGGCACCGCTGATATCACCTCGAATGAGAGGCCGGATAACCCAGCCAGCATTTGGATGATGAGCGTAGACTGTTTCCACGACGAACTCCCATGATCAACCGGGAGCTTGGCAGACTACATCTGCATCGTCCAGCCTTCGACTCCCATTGCCGCCTGACGGACAGCTTCCGACATGGTTGGGTGCGCGTGACAGGTGCGGGCCACATCTTCCGATGCTGCACCAAACTCCATGGCGACGCAGATCTCATGGATCATTTCGCCAACACCAACGCCCATCATATGCGCGCCGAGTATCCTGTCGGTTGTCGCATCTGCGAGAATTTTCACGAAGCCCTCGGTCTCATGATTTGTCCGGGCACGGGAGTTTGCCGTGAAGGGAAACTTGCCGGATTTGTACGCGATGCCAGCCTCTTTCAATTGGTCCTCTGTCTTACCGACCCAGGCGATTTCCGGATTGGTATAGACCACTGACGGCACAAGATCATAATCGACGTGGCCCGCTTTGCCCGCGATAAGCTCAGCGACCGCAGCGCCGTCATCCTCTGCCTTGTGGGCGAGCATTGGGCCGTCAATGCAGTCTCCGATCGCCCAAACGCCGGGCGCGGCTTTGAAATGCTCTGGCGTTTGCACAACGCCGCGACGGTCAGTCGTTCCGCCTACGGTCTCCAGACCAAGACCTTCAGTGTATGGACGGCGGCCAACGGAAACAATCACAACATCCGCATCGAGTATTTCAGCTGCCCCCCCTTTTGCAGGTTCCATAGTCAGCTTGAGCTTCGACTTCTGCTTCTCGACCCCGGTGACTTTCTGACCGAGCCGAAAATCCAGTCCCTGTTTCTTGAATAGACGCTGTGCCTGTTTTGCGATTTCAGGGTCAGCCCCCGGAAGAACACGATCAAGATACTCGACGACTGTCACTTCGGAGCCGAGGCGCGACCAGACAGACCCCATCTCAAGGCCAATCACGCCTGCCCCTATCAAAATCAACTTCTTCGGCACGGATGAAAGCGAAAGCGCACCTGTATTGGTCACGACGCGTTCTTCGTCGATTTCGATCCCCGGAAGCGGCGTGGGCTCGGAACCGGTAGCGATCACAATATTCTTGGCCGCAAGCTGCGTTGTGCCATCCGCCCCAACCACTTCGACAGCGCCTGGGCCAGTGATCCGACCTCTTCCATTATAGACGGTCACCTTGTTCTTCTTCATCAGGAACGCGACGCCGTCCGTCAGTCCTTTAACGGCGTCGGCCTTTTGGCTCATCATCGTGCTGAGATCGAGTTCAAGCTTGCCGGTCTTGATCCCCATTCCCGCAAAATCGTTCTTCGCGGCATCAAAGAATTCCGATGCATGCAGAAGCGCTTTCGACGGAATACAGCCGACGTTGAGGCATGTACCGCCAAGTGTGTCGCGCATCTCGATGATGGCGGTTTTCAGCCCCAACTGGCCGCAGCGGATTGCACAATTGTAGCCGCCTGGGCCAGCGCCAATAATGACGACGTCATAGGTCTCTGACATGGGATATTTGCCTGTCTTTCTAGGTCTTGGAAATTAGCGCGAACCTATAGACTCAGTTGTTGAAATCAACGGGCTAACGTTGATTTTATCGACCGGCGGCAACGTGCCCGCGTGCGGCAATCATACCCAGCCAGACGGCCATCATGGCAAATAGAAGAAGACTGTCATCTTGCCATAGGGAGACATCGGCCGCAGTTACAAGCAGATAAGTCAAAAGTGACATCACCAGTGTCGCTAATCCACCGAGCCATGTGCCGATCGTCAGACTAAAAATTCCGAATGCTCCCGCAGCAAAGGTCAGACCCGCAATCACACAGCGAATGACGAATTCTGGTGTAAACGTATCGGCCCTACTGAAGCCCCTTGCCGTCGACGCTTCAACATAGGCATTGGCATTCCATAGCAACCACGCGCCAATCAGAGCGAGCGCTATCGCGCATAGTCGTCCTTGGATCATGAAGAGCCCTTCCTTAAACCAGCCGAAATATCACCCGGCCCGATTTAACTTTAGGCTAATGCCGGGCAGCGGCCCGCGCAAGTTGTCGACGACCGTGAGCCGCAAAACTGGCCCTTTGCCGCGCGATGGCGGGAGGCACGGGCCGCCGGCGAATAACAGTCTTCTGAATAGCGGCCGGTTTGGGCTCGGATGCGATGACAGGTGCAGTCGGTACGCGCACAATTGCAGTATCTAGAACCAGTGGCTTTTCAGGCTCCGGCGCGCGCCAGCGCAACTGCCAGATCATCATAAAGATCAGCGAGGTGACAGCTGCTGCACCCATCATGACGCTCTCGAAAAGACTAGGGTGCCCCCACCAGCCCGGTTGGAAGTCAAAGATCAGAAACGGCGGAAACCCGAGTGTCACACCAAAAAGGAAAGCGACGATAGATCCCCGGCCTCGACGCTGGACTTGATGAGACGCGGCATAGAAAAACAGCGCCGCCAGAAAGTATGGAGTCCCGTAGAGAAGACCAATTTCCCGCCAACTGATGGCCGTGTGAATCTCGGTTATGGGGTTTCCAGTGTAGGCGAACGCGGCACCGATCATCAGCAGAGACGGCCAGCGCAACGCTGCCAGCGCTACAAAGGCGAAGCCAATGGCGTAGATCGCAATAAGGAAAGCCACACTCTGACGGTACATCCCGGCAGGCTACGCTGTTTACCTTTATGCTCCGTGAAACGGGTCTTCAGGATTTATTGCAAATTGGGCAATTCTCGCGCGTAGTAGCTCGCGAGCGCCGCAGCGATGAAGATCGAACCGAGAGCAGCCTGCACCAACCACTCCTCGTAAGGCAACCGGCCAAAAGACAGTGCTGCCAGGCACAGAATGATCGGAGCGACAATCCAGGAAATGATTGCTCTGCGCCCGGCGGCAATACCGCCAACGAGGCCTCCGCCGAAGATGCCAATCGTCCATGCGATAACATCAATGACCTGCAATCCGAGGGGAAACACGTCATCTCCCGCATGGGTCGTCGGTAAGCTCGACCAACTCACACTCGCGGGTACGGGGAACATTGATCGCCCAATACTCTCGACCACGAATATAATCGCGACCGCAATTCCAAGCCCAATAAATATCCCCGCCACCAATCTCATTCTATGCAAGCCACATTCTGTGATTTGTTTTCACTGAAGTTTATCGGGATTGCGCCGACAAACATGCGCTTACCCAGCCTGTGGATAAGCGACGAGCGACTGTGTCAAAATGAGAACGTTTTGGCAAGGAAACGACAATTCGGAAAGCTACGATTGACTCAGATACGCTACAAATGTAGTGTATCCGTTACGGAGAAGACCTATGCCCAATCCCAACGAAACCGAACTCGCCATCCTCAAACATCTTTGGGTGCAGGGGGATCAGAGCGCGCGCGAGATACATAACGGCGTGAGCGCTCAGTTCGGTTGGAAATCCTCAACAACGCGAACACTGATTTCCAGAATGGAAACGAAAGGGTGGATTGAACGAAAAGACATGCACGGACTTGCTGTCTACGCCGCAAAACTCGATCGTGTGGAAACACTGGGCAGCATAGTGCGCACACTCGCCCGAAAGGTTCTCGACATTGACGGGCACCTGCCAGCGTCTCTGTTCACCGAAAGCCCCCACCTGAGTGACGACGACCTCGACGCACTCGACGCAATCATCAACGCGGCTGAAGCGGGAGACGAAACGTGACCTTACTCTCCCTTGTCGTCTGCTCAATTCTTTGGACCGGGCTACTTGCCGGCGGCACAGAGTGTCTGACGCGAAAGAACATGACAGCCTATGGGGCACAGGCCCTCTGGCGCATCAGTGCAGCACTCATGATTGCCCCGTGGATCATTTTCGGCGCTACCAGACTGTGGCCGGACACAATTGCAAGCGTGCCAGCGATTTTACCCTGGCCGGATGTGCCGGACATTATCGAAATAGCGATTGTTGAAAGTGGGATCATCGCAGCCGCGCCGGCCGAAACGACGAATCATAGCCAATGGATCCACTCCGCCATCGCGGCCGTCCTCGTATTGGGCTGGATAATGAGGGGCACCGCAGCTGTAGCAGGCCATGTCTGGCTCAAAAGCCTTCAACGCCAGCGATTCCCTTTAAACGATCCTGCCATTGTCGATGCCGTCAATCGCGCAGCAAAACTCGCCGGACTCCGCCAGGCTCCATCAATAACCGGCATCGACACCAATCACTCTCCCTTTGTGAGCGGTTTGACGAAACCCGTCCTGCATCTTCCAAGCGCAAGTCTGGAGGGGGACCGGTCGAACCATATCTTGCTGCATGAGTGCATACACATCGCGCGAGGCGATCTCGTAACGAGACCCCTGGAAAGATTGGTCAGCGATCTGATCTGGTTCTCACCCTTCGCATGGCTCACAAGGCAGCGCCTTGATCAGTGGCGAGAGGCTGTTTGTGACGCAGAAGCCGCACGCCTCTCCGGTGATCGTGCTGGTTACGCGCGAGCGCTTCTAGACACCGCGAGAAACTGTCGCCCTACCCCGCCCCTGCCCGTGGCAACCCTCTTCTCCAACCCGAAAAGGACCTTGATGATACGTATAACCACGTTGATGATCGAGCCGACGAAGACCTCGTCTCGCAGGAGATTGGTAGGTGGAGTACTCACCGCGATTCTGATCGCCCCACTAACCATCGCCCCAGGTCTCGCGCAGAACACAGGAGCCAGCGTTCCGAGCAGCGCGTTTCTGGCAGCTATCATCGACGACCCAAACGCAAGGATCACAAGCTCCTTCGGCGAACGCATTCATCCAATTACGAAAGAACCGGTATTCCATTCGGGCACAGACATCGGTGCACCCTTCGGCACGGATATTAGCCTTCCAGCCGCCGGCGAAGTCATAACGACTGGCGAAAAGCGCGGCTACGGGCTGATCGTAGAAGTCGAGCTCGAAGGCAGTCGAGACCGCCTCCGATTTGCGCAGTTACAGTCCTACAATGTGAAAGTGGGCGACAGATTGAGCGCCGGAGATGTAATTGGAGAGGTCGGAGCGTCGGGCCGGGCGACCGGACCACACCTGCACATTGAATATCTCGACAGATCTGCGAACAACCGGCCCAGCGACCCAGAAGCCATTGAAGGACTTCAACTTATCGCAGGGGAATAGGCGCGTATCAGCCACCCATTTCGGGCCGGGTTTCTGTTTAGCAGAACCCGGCCTTTCCGATTCTTGCGACCTTTCGCTGACAAAGCTTTGGGCGATTCCGTGCTCAGGTGCCCGTCCATTGGTCAAGCTTCAGGCAATGCCAGTTGGGTCCGCGCCCAGTGCGTGAGGGATAGGCACCCATGGGCCATGTTCTGTTCAGCTCGGGTTGGCGGGGTTGCCGAACCCATAATGAAGGGAAAGTGACGGGATGGGAAAATTACCTAAGACCTTGTTTCGTTTTAGCGGCTTAGGCCTGTCAGCACTGGCGACTTTGAACGCCAGCGCTTGGGCGCAGGATGCCAGTGTTGAAGAACGTCTTGCGGCATTAGAGGCCCAGGCTTCTGGATATGTTGACAACAGCTATCTGTTTCTGATCGGCGGTCTGATCGTGATGTTCATGGCGGCGGGTTTCTGCTGCCTAGAGGCTGGCCTTGTTCGCTCAAAGAATGCCGCCATGCAGTCCATGAAAAACGTGGCGCTATTCTCTGTCGCTGGCCTGATGTTCTGGCTCGTCGGTTACAATATGGCCTACCCTGGAGAGACGCTTTTCGGCGGCCTCGTAGGTATCCCGGCCTTCATATGGGCCCCCGAAGAATCCTTGGATACGGGCTACGCTGCCAGCTCTGACTGGTTCTTCCAGATGGTGTTTGTCGCAACAGCGGCATCTATCGTTTCAGGTACAGTGGCTGAGCGGGTAAAGCTCTGGTCGTTCCTCGCCTTCACCGCTGTTTTAACAGCGTTTATTTATCCTATTGTCGCCAGCTGGGAATGGGGCGGCGGCTACCTCGACAGCGAATGGGCTTTCTCCGACTTTGCTGGTTCAACTCTGGTCCACTCTACAGGTGGCTGGGCAGCTCTGGTCGGTGCCATCGTCATTGGGCCACGTGCTGGGAAGTATTTTGGAAAGCAGATTAATCCGATGCCGGGATCTAACATTCCGCTCGCCGCGCTAGGTACGTTTATCCTGTGGTTTGGTTGGTTCGGCTTCAACGGCGCATCTCAGCTGGCAGCAGGTACCTTTGATGACATCAACGCTGTCTCGAAAATCTTCGCAAATACAAACATGGCGGCAGTTGGCGGCGTCCTCGCGGCGATGATCCTGACGGGCGTCTTGTATGGTGGAAAGGTCGACGCGACGATGGCCTTCAACGGTGCGATCGGCGGACTGGTCTCAATCACAGCTGAACCATTGGCACCGAGCATGGGCGCATCAGTCCTCATCGGCGCAGTTGGCGGTGTTCTCGTCGTCCTGACAGTACCACTACTCGACAAGTTCAAGATCGACGATGTGGTCGGCGCAATCCCGGCCCACCTAGTCTGCGGTATCTGGGGTACGTTGGTTGTGGCAGCATCTTATGGCAACAACATCATGCCGAACGAGGCCGGCGATCCAAGTTATGTAGGACAGCTTGTCGGTATTGTTTTGACCGGCGTGGTTGTCAGCGTCCTCTCCTTCATCGTCTGGACAGTGCTGAAAGTAACAATCGGTGTGCGCGTCTCCGAAGAAGAAGAAATGGAAGGCCTCGACAAGACCGAAGTCGGTCTGGAAGCCTATCCAGAATTCGCAAGCTAGAAGAGAACCTTCTAGTCCTCCTGAGCGAAACGCCCCGACTCTATGGTCGGGGCGTTTTGTTTGTTAGATGACACTCAAAATGACGCCCACTTTTGGAGCGGTGGGGGTCTAATCGTCTCCTACCACTCCATGCCCATATTCTTCTTCATCCAGTCAGAGAAGGTTGCAGGTTTCTCCATGGATTTCGGATCGAGCGTTCCATAGGAAAACAGCGGACCGTCAGAGCGCTCGAGGCGAACACCGCTAATCTTGGAGTTTTCCATACCCGACCAATTGGCTTGCGGGCGCGGATCAACGATCAGCATGACGCGCTCACCTCCATCACCATTGTCATCCCGGCCAAAAACTAGACCGTAGACTTTTTCCCGACCGAGAAAGCCATAGCTCATCGCCTGAGACTTCCCGTCGAGCAAAACTTCATCCGCAAAGAACCGTCGTCGCCATTGCAAGACATGCATCTGATCTTTGTTCACAATCTTAATGTCGACTTCGGACCCTGTCAGGCGAACAATCTCTGCATGCATTTCAACGGTCTCCGCTCTTATTGAAAAACAATAAGAGATGCTGACGCGATTTTCAAGCCTGTTCTTGATCGAAGGCGTCCAGCTGCCGCTGCATACTGGTTGTCTTGCTCACGATGAACACAGCGAACCCGTGCGCAGCGACACCAATCCCCCAACCTATGACGGGCCACAAAGCCCATAAATATTCAGGATCACTTCCAAGATTAATCGCAATCAAGAGACCTGAAACGAACACATAGGTCGCAATATGGATCCAGAAGGAAAGACCGAACTCCAGGTTCTTCTGGAGCTCGCGTTTTCGCAACGCCTTCTTCGCCTCGCCATTGGCGTCGAGAAGCAGAGCACTTGCATCAACATTGAATGCTGCAGCAAGAGACATCACGGTTTCGCGTGACGCGCCCCCGCCGGCTTCGATCCTCTGGATGGTCCGGAGACTCATATCGGCAATCTCAGCGAGCTGCTCCTGCGACCAGCAGCGCTCATCACGCCATTTTCGAACTTTTTCGCCATTCACCTGCATGTGCATATCTGATCTCCTTGAGCTGCATCTGGCAAGGAAGGTCTGATAGAGCAGCACCCCGCACGGAATCCACGACAGCGTACCGACAGCCGTGCGACAGGTGCATGACTTTTCGCCAATAAGCTCTTCAGATCGAGAACTGCCGCGAGATATCCGCCCAAGGGATCGGCTCCAACGGGGTAGCCTCCGGATCGTTCAGGGTCAGCGCCCACCATCCAACGTCGCGCCACTGGCCGAACTTGTATCCTACGTTTTTGTAGATCCCGACCGGACCAAATCCGCAGCCTTCGTGAAGCGCGACGCTCGCAGCATTCGGCAGTACGATGCCGGCATGCGCGCGGACAAAACCCTGTCGCTTGAGCAACGGGAAAAGCGCATCATACAATCTGCGGCCCATACCCTGGCCCCTCGCCCGCTCATCAACATAGACGCTAACATCGCAGGACCAGCGATAAGCGGCGCGGGTTCGGTGAGGACACCCGTAGGCATATCCGGCAACGCCTTCATCATTTTCGCAGACCAACCACGGATGCGTTAGCAGGGTGTCGCTGACGCGCTGTGCCATCTCATCTGAGGTTGGGACAGTGGTTTCGAACGATGTTGCCGTGGTCTCAACGATCGGCGCGTAAATGGCTGAGAGCGCTGCGCTGTCGGATGGCGTGGCAAGTCGAATACCCTTTTCGAAGGAGACCTCGGATATGTCGCGGCCCCCGGACATTCGCGCTAGAGCGACAGCGGCAATTCTAGATGCCGTGCATACACTATATCGCGATGGGCGATTAAGGCCGGATCGAGCGCCGCCCGCGTGGCATCATCCAGGCTCTCAAATGCAGATCTCGTCGTCGGGTTCATGGCGCATTGCTCCTCCGGCAATGGCGCAAAAAGCGCCATCACCGCGGCACTGTAGACATCAACCGCGGAGAGGGTATCGCCGATATAGTAATGGCTGCCGGCAGACTGCTGCGCTTTAAGGCGGTCAGAGAAGAGACCAAGCAGCGATATCGTTCTGGATCCGGCAGCATCGCCAAGTTCCGGCGTGTGCCCGTACTTACCGGCCAGATAGTGCGCCACGCGGGTGTCGAAACCGCCCTCACCTGACAATCCAATATGAACCTGCTGCAATCGGCGCGACCAGGCGAGACCTTGCTCGCCGAGCAATTCGTGACAAAGGCCGAACATCAGAGCTCGATCGGCTAGATCATCGGGAACTAGAGCCGGTTCAGGTGCCAGCCGCTCCACCAGCAGCAGGATGTCCGCCCATCCAGAGCGAGGCGCTTCGTCATTGTAGACAGCGATAGGGCCACTCAACTCGCCTGCCCAATCGGCAAGCGCCGGATCATCATAAGCGAGACGAACCGCAGACCATTTGAGCCCTTTCATATGTAAGAGACCCTTTGCCGCTTCGCCCCACGGGCTCGGTACATTGCCGACGACGACCATGCGCAGGCCGTCGCTCGCGATAGCATCTTCGGTCGATATGTATTCGAACGGCATGGCTTGGCGCTCCCTGACTGCCGGCGAAATAGCCTAGTCTCTAATCCACAAGCTGCTGCATCAGATAAGTATACTCAAGGGCAACTCGCTTTGCTCGCTCAACCTGGTTGGCGGCTGCCGAATGCCCGCCATCGATGTTTTCGTAATAGAGGAACGGCTTGTCGGCCTCCTCGAAAAGTTTCGCCATTTTGCGGGCATGGCCAGGATGGACGCGGTCATCCTTCGTCGAGGTCACAAAGAACGGTTTCGGGTATTCCGCCTCCGCTGAAAAGTTCTGGTAGGGCGAAATAGTTTGAAGGAAGGCCCGTTCCTCTGGATCATCAGGCGACCCATATTCGTCGACCCAGGATGCGCCGGCGAGGAGGAGGTGGTATCGCATCATGTCGAGCAGCGGCACCTGAACAACAACGGCGTTCCAGAGATCGGGGCGTTGATTGAGCATCACACCCATCAAGAGACCGCCATTTGATCCGCCCATGATTCCGAGTTTCGGCGGTGTGGTGACACCTTTGCCGATCAGATCCTCAGCGACCGATATAAAGTCGTCATAGACAATCTGACGTTTGGTCTTCAGACCGGCCTGATGCCAGTCAGGGCCGAATTCACCGCCGCCGCGAATGTTGGCAATGACATAAACTCCGCCCTGTTCCAGCCACAGCTTACCAGTGACCGGAGCATAGCCCGGTGTAAGTGAAACCTGGAAACCACCATATCCGTAAAGAAGTGTCGGTGTGCTGCCATCAAGCGGTATGTCCTCCTTATGGATGACAAAATAGGGAACGCTCGTTCCGTCGGTTGAAGTCGCTTCAAATTGTTGAACCGTCAGACCGCTGGTGTCGAACTTCGCAGGAACTGACTTCAGGGGCGTCATCTCGCCCGTTTCGGAATCGTACGAGAGAAGCGAGGCGGGTGTCAGAAAATCCTCGTAATTGAAAAACGCCGTCGATGTCCGGCTACTGGCAAAGGCAAGATTGACCTGACCTGTACCCGGTAGATCGACCGGGCTCATCACCCAGCCGTCGTCACTTCGGTCGAGACGCAGAACCTTGCCAGCAACATTGTCATTGATCGAAATCAAAGCCGTATCGCCGGACCTGGAAACACCTTCAAAGCTCTGACGCGGGCCAGGCTCGAAGACGGTGTCGACGTCACCAAGCTCGCCGGTTTCGAGCCAGGCATCGAAATCGAACGCCACGAGATTTCCCGACTGAAGTTCAGTATCGCTCCCATCCGGCGTCCAGTCCTGTTGCAGGGCCACCATCAGTTGACCCTTGTAAACCGAACCCGGGCTGGATTTTGGCGGCACAGGAAGCTGGCGAAGACTGCCATCATTGCCAATGAGAAAATACTTCGACGTGAAAAATGTATCGGATTCCACAGCGCCCTGAAGACGACGACCGTCTTCGAACTCAAGCGTAAACGGCCAGACGCCTACATCAGTTTTTTCGCCTGCCACAAGGGTTTCAGCCTCTTCTAGCGGCGCACCTCGCTTCCAGCGTTTGACGATTGAAGGATAACCGGACTCGGTCAGCGTCGAACCGTCCCCGCCCCAATCAGTAGCAATAAGCAGGGTGTCAGCATCCACCCACGAAACGCCCTGCTTGGCTTCCGGAGTTTCAAAACCACTCTCGACGAACGACTTTGAAATGAGGTCAAATTCACGATTGACGACCGCGTCTTTTCCGCCGTCTGAAAGGGAAACAAGACAGCGTGTTACCGGCTCACCCTTGATATCGAGGCAGTTCGACCCCTTGAAGACCCAGTTTTTGCCCTCGGCCTCGGCCAGTGTATCAAAGTCCAGCACCGTTTCCCAATCGGGGGCGTCGGTTGCGTAGCTCTCAAGCGATGTGCGCCGCCACAGCCCGCGCACATTCGCTTCGTCCTGCCAGAAATTGTAAACTTGCCCATTGCGGATCACACCGTACGGGATCCTGTCGTCAGCATTGACGATCTCGACCGCAGCAGCTTGCATGGACTCAAATCGTGGATCAGCCTGCAGAACGTCGAGGGATCGCTCGTTCTGGTTACGCACCCAATCAAGGGCCTCCTCACCTTCAACCTCCTCCAACCAGAGATGGGGATCTTCAACAGCAGCAGTGGTCAAGGGTGTCTCCTTCAGTCCTGTGTCCTGCTGGGCATTAGCCAGCCCCGCCAGAAGTGCAAGGGTCATCATTGGGAAAACGGCATGGCGCATGGGATCAATTCTCCATTCTGACCACCAAGTGAGATAGAAACGTCGTGCAGGGCAAGCTTTTACTCGCCGATGGCGTTGGATTCGTGTTGCTATACCAATCATTCGGGATTAGCGGGACCTTATGAACATCCTTGTTTTATGCACGGGCAACTCCGCCCGCTCGATCATCGGCGAAGCCCTCATATCCGCACAGCCTGGATTTCAGGGATACTCTGCGGGCTCACAGCCAAAGGAAGAGCCCCACCCAATGGCTCTCAACGTATTGAAAGCCAAAGGACATGATGTGTCGGGCTTCAGATCGAAATCCTGGGATGAATTCAGTCGAGACGACGCTCCGACCATGGATCTGATCATAACAGTTTGTGATAACGCCGCTGGCGAAACCTGCCCATGGTGGCCAGGCCATCCCTTACAAGTGCATTGGGGACTCCCGGATCCGGCGGCGGTTGAGGAGATGAATTTTCAACGCGCAGCATTCGAAGACACCTATGCATCCCTGAAAAAACGGGTGAAAGCGCTAACCACACTTCCGCTTAGTGATATGGCCACTGATCAAATGCGAGATGCCATCCAAAGCATTCACGGAGCGCGGTAGGCCGAACGCCCCGCTGCTAATCAGCCAATACCAGCCTTCAGAAAATCGTGCATGTGTACCACGCCGACGGGACGATCATCCTGCATGACGACGAGCTGCATGATGCAGCGCTCATTCATCATGGAAAGCGTCTCCTGGACACGAGCTCCTGGCTCAATGGTAACAGGATCTTTCGTCATCACCTCGTCAACCGTTTCAGCCTGGCGCCCCTCCGCGATCAGTCGACGAATATCCCCGTCTGTAATGATGCCAGCAAGATCACCATCGACACTCTCGACATAGACGCAGCCAAGGCCGGAATCGGACATGATTGTCAGGGCGTCGGCGAGGGCAGCGCCCGACAACACCTTGGGGACGGGTCGACTGGCATCCATTAGGTCGCGGACTGTTTTCAGTCTCGCTCCGAGATGACCGCCGGGGTGGAACCGCTTGAAATCGGCGGCCGTAAAACCGCGTCGCTCTAGCAACGCAACTGCAAGAGCATCACCAAGCGCCATCATAAGAGTGGTGGATGTCGTTGGAGCGCGGGTGGATTCGCAGGCTTCAGCGACATCAGGCAAAACCAACGCATGGGTTGCGCGGCGAGCCAGAGTGCTGTCCGAAGAGCTCGTCACCCCAATCAAAACAAGTTCTTCAGCCTCTGCATGGGCAACAAGATCACTGAGTTCACCGGTCTCTCCAGACCGCGAAAGCGCAAGCACGATATCGCCCCTTTTGACCATACCGAGGTCACCATGACTGGCTTCGCCAGGATGGACATAGATGGCCGGCGTACCCGTCGAGGCAAGCGTCGCTGCGATCTTCCGTGCGACATGGCCCGATTTTCCCATTCCAGACACGATGACGTGGCCATCGATAGTAAAGAGCGCCTCAACGGCGGCAACAAATCTGTCGTCCAAGCTGTCCGCCAGGACCGTCAGTGCATGTGACTCGTCGGTAATGACGCGTCTTCCGACCTCTAAAACCTCCACTGTGTGACCGCTAATTTCGCCTCTGAACGCCATACCTACCCCGCCGCCTGCCGCCAAAGTGACAGATTAACAAGTGTCAGACTTTCAATCTCAATGCTCGTTCCCGCATCACTTATCACCGGGCGAATACCAATGAAATCAAAGCCCTGACTAAACTGAGCCTCTGGCACATTGAAATTAAAAGCATAATTGGAGAAACGCTCGGTCAACTCGAAGCGCTGCCAGCGGGTTCGACCTTCCGGTCCCGCCATGTAGGCGATTTCCAATGCTTCAGCGCCGTCGATGTCAGGAGATCGAGCACGCACATTGACCCTGACCGGTCGCCCAGAGAATGCGGTCTCCAGATCTGCTGCAAGTCGGAAATGCGGACCCGCATCCGGTGATCCCGGAAAGTCTTCCCCTGTGGCCCGCACTTGCAGAACAATTCCCGTGTCTGAGCGGGCTAACAATCGAACAGCGTCCTCACCGGCATCGAATCTGTTGAGATCTAAGCCGTCGACGCGAATAATCCGATAATCGGTATCAGCCCCGCTAACCGATCCTGTCGGAAGGGAGTCGCCAGATGTCTGCAGCGCCAATCCTACGAGAAGGACGGCGAGACAAAACACGAGTGGAAAAAAAATGTAGTCTTTCAATCGCTGCAGGCCTTGATTCGTCTTCTGCGGTCCAAGGGGTATCAAATCTATCTAACGCCTGTTAGCAGGGGATTGAAGAGTTGAAGCCAGTTGTTCATCGGGGACGCAATTGAATATCTACTCTGCCTTGCAACGACGCGCCCGTGAAGCGAAAAGTTGGCTCTTTGACGCAAGCTATCCGCTTTGGAGCCGGGAGGGGGTCGCCGGAACCGCCTTTGCCGAAGCCCTCGACATGACTCACGCTCAGCTTACCTCGGACACGAGCCGAGTCCGCGTGCAGGCACGACAGACTTACGTCTTTGCAAAAGCCGGCGCTCGAGGTTGGGACAAATCAGACGCGCGCGAACTGACCGAATTCGGGCTCGATGTCCTTCGCAAGCAATGCAGGCGGCCTGATGGTTTGTTTGGGCGACGGCTAGACTCAGACGGCGGCGGTCTAACAGACGATACGGCAGACCTCTATGATACGGCATTCGCCCTACTCGCCTTTGCGACATCAGCTGCGAACGGCACCGAAATGCCGATCCTCACCGCCCTGCCTGAGACCATAAAGTCTGAATTAACCCATTCAGAGGGCGGTTTTCGGGAAACCATTCCAGATACAGAATTTCGGCTGCAAAACCCGCACATGCATATGTTCGAAGCACTTCTCGAACTGAGCAACGTGACGCGTCTCCAGGAGCATCATGAGATGGCGGACGCGCTTCAATCGCTCTGTCTCCAGCATTTTATCGACAAAAGCACGGGAACACTGGGCGAGAGATTTGCTTCAAACTGGCAGGTCCCGCAGGGAGATGCGGGTAATGTCGTCGAGCCCGGCCATCATTTTGAATGGGCCTGGCTGCTGAATCAGCATGCCCAACAGAGCGGCGGAACCTGCCCAGACGAAGCCCGTAGGCTGTATGAATTCGGGATCTCAACACTGGATGCGGATGGACGAGCCATACAAGAGGTCGCGCGCAACGGAACACCGCACGATGCATCGCGGCGGACATGGCCACAAACCGAGGCGCTGAAGGCACACCTCGCCATGTGGGGCAGTGGAGACGAGAGGGCTGGCGAGCGCGCCGTCGACAGTTTCGATATTCTCATGGATGAATATCTGACCCCGGAAGGTGGCTGGATTGATCATTATTCCGGAGATGGGCAGGTTCTTTCAGAGAACATGCCCGCCTCCACCCTTTATCATATCGTCTGCGCATTCGAGTTTCTGATGGACGTCACCGAGACTTGATCTCGAACCAACAGCGGTCCAAAAGCCGACCGATTGACCTTAGACAAATTGAGGAAAACCAATGCCTACAATCGCCCTCGTGCGCCACGGCCAAAGCCAATGGAACTTGGAGAACCGATTCACTGGTTGGTGGGACGTCGATCTTACGGAGAAGGGCGAAGCAGAAGCGCGGCAATCAGGCGAGCTATTAAAGAGCTGCGGAATAGAGTTCGATGCCGCATTCGTCAGTGTGCAGACAAGGGCTATTCGGACGCTCTGGCTCGCCCTTCACGCAATGGACCGCTGCTGGCTGCCCGTCACGCGCGATTGGCACCTGAACGAGCGGCATTATGGCGGGCTGACTGGCTTCAACAAAGCGGAAACGGCTGAGAAGCACGGCGACGATCAGGTGCATATTTGGCGACGGTCCTATGACACGCCTCCCCCACCGATCGAGAAAGGATCAGAGTATGATCCGTCTGTGGACCCACGATACGCAGGACTGAATGTTCCGATGACAGAGAGTTTGAAACTGACCCTCGACCGCGTACTCCCCTATTGGAAAGCGGAAATTGAACCCGAGCTCCAAGCTGGAAAGAACCTCCTTATTGCAGCCCACGGCAACTCCCTTAGGGCGTTGGTGAAGCACTTGTTCCTGGTTCCAGATGAAACGATTACCGGTGTTGAAATTCCGACTGGCAACCCGCTATTGATCACGCTCAGCGAACATATGGCACCGACGGCTGCGAAGTATCTCGACGACAACAGAGCCCGCGAGCTGCCCGAATTACCCTGAGTAAGACTTATGGATGCGGATAATCAGATTCTTCGCTGTGTTGCCCCCGACGCCATCGGAATTATGGCGTCGGTGACCGGATTTATCGCCGAGCGCGGACTGAATATCGTTGAGAGCCATGATTTTGGAGATCACGAGACAGGAAAGTTCTTTATTCGAGCCGAGCTTTCTGAAGGCACGTCGCCGATGAACGCCACACGGTTCTGCGAGGACTTTGAAGCGGTCGCGAATGGGTTATCAATGGACTGGTCGCTACGGTCGAAAACCCATAAACCGCGGGCGCTTATTCTCGTCTCCAAGGCAGATCATTGCTTGAACGATCTATTGTATCGGTATCGACGTGGCCGACTGGCAGTGGAGATCCCCGCTATCATCTCGAACCATGAAGATGCTAGATGGCATGCCGACCGCCACGACCTGCCATTCATTCATATTCCTGTAACCCCGGAAACCAAACCCGAGGCTGAAAGCAGATTGCAGGAAAGCATAGCTGAGACCGAAACGGACTTCGTGGTGCTCGCCCGTTATATGCAGGTCCTGTCGGATGGCCTGAGCCAAGATCTGGCTGGACGGTGCATCAACATCCACCACTCATTTTTGCCAAGCTTCAAGGGCGCAAAACCCTATCACCAGGCCCACACCCGCGGCGTGAAACTGATCGGCGCATCGGCGCACTATGTGACTGCTGACCTGGACGAAGGACCGATCATCGCCCAAGACGTTGAACCGGTGGACCATAGGGCAACACCGCAGAAGATGATTGCTCTTGGCAGGGATATTGAAGCTCGGACCCTGGCCCGAGCGGTCACTGCCCACGCCGAGGGGCGTATTTTTCTGAATGGCCAGAGAACGGTAGTTTTCGAATGACGAAAGAAATAGATCTGCTCCACATGCAGCGCGCCATGACGCTCGCCCAGTCGCAGGTCGGTCGGACAGGAAAAAACCCCGCTGTTGGTTGCGTGATTACGAATGCACAAGGCGTGAAAATTTCCGAGGGTGCCACGGGTGACGGCGGAGCTGATCATGCCGAAGCCATGGCACTTTCGACACTTGCCGAAGGAGCCGCCGAAGGCGGAACCGCCTATGTGACACTGGAACCTTGCCGAGAGAGGTCGGCTGGTGGAGCCTCGTGTTCGGAACGTCTCGTCGCAGCAGGAATTGCCCGCATCGTTTGTTCAGTGGCCGATCCTCACCCGAAGGGTGCTGGTGGTTTTGATCGGCTGCAGGAGGCTGGAATCACGGTCGACATCGGCCTGATGGAAGCGGAAGCGGCTGACTTGTATTCCGAATTCTTCGCGAGCCTTTGAGGCGGCGCTGTTTCACACCGCAACTCGATGTGGAGCATGTCCCGGAGCACACTCCGGGACAGACTTACTCAAGCCCCAAAACCACCATCAATTGTTTGCAGCGACCCTGTAATCAAATCGGCATTTGGCCCTGCCAGATATCCCACCAAGGCCGCGATCTCGCTCGGCCGAGCATGGCGCTTGATTGCCATAAAGCTATGCATCGCGTCTTTCATTGGGCCATCGGCCGGATTCATATCAGTATCGACAGGACCAGGCTGTACTGAATTGACGGTGATGCCCCTCGAGCCGAAGTCCCGCGCAAGACCGCGAACCATACCCTGCATGGCGGATTTCGAAAGTGCGTAAGCGGCACCGCCGGGGAACGGGATACGGTCGCCATTGACTGATCCTATTACGATCATTCGCCCGTTCTCATTCATTTTTCGCCCAGCTTCGACGAATGCGTGGTAGGGCGCTCGAATATTGACGTCGATCAACTGATCTACAGCGTCTGGATCCAGCTCAAGAGGGTCCCCCATTACTGCAACCCCGGCATTGGCAACGATGATGTCCAATGGGCCCAGATCACCAACGGTTTTTATGACTTCATCTCGATCAGCGCTATCGGCTCGAACGGCGCGCGCACCCGTTCGGGCAGCGAGATCACTCGCCGGTGCAGCAGAGTTGGCGTAGGTAAATGTCACCTCTGCACCTTCGTTGGTAAAGTGCTCGACAATCGCTGCACCGATGCCTCGACTACCGCCAAGCACGAGAGCTTTCTTGTTTGAAAGGACGGCCATTTCAATCTCCTTGATAATTAATTAGTGACTGCTATATAATATAGCGTCGCGACACATCAAGGATAAATTTAGTGACCACTATAAAAAAGCGCCGAGGTCGACCACCGACACTGGATAAAGAACAAGCTTTGGCCGTCGCGCAGAATCTTTTTCACGAGAAAGGGTTCGATGCTGTCGGCATCGCAGAATTAAGCGAGACGATTGGCGTACAGCCACCCAGCCTGTACGCGGCGTTTGGGAACAAGGCTGCACTGTTCGAAAAGACAGTTGAACGGTACTCCGAGACCAATGGTCAGTTTGTGGCCGCAGCTTTCGACACAGCGACGTCCCTTGAAGACGGATTAGAAAAGCTGCTGCTTGAAGCCGCCCATATGTACGCCAACAACGATGGTGCGCGTGGATGTCTGGTAATGGAAAATACCAAGTGCATGTCGGACCGCCGCGCAAAGGATCTTTGCCTTAGTATTCACGAAGCGACACGACAGTCGATTGCTACGCATATCGAAGCAGTGCGACCTGATCTAGCTGATGAAATCGCCGATCACATAATGGTTGCGCTTGCAGGCATGTCCGCAGCCGCGCGGACAGGTTCGTCGGAAGAGAACTTATCGATGTTTGCTAGAGTTCTTGCGAATGGCCTTAAGCGCACGCTGACCACCGGCAATGCCGGTATCCTAGGAAGCGTCTGATACCCAGATCTCCGCAGCAAGGTTGATACGCTCCTCGGGAGTCTCGGAAATTTCATCGAGCGCCTTGATACGTGACAGCGGAGCCGAAAGACCTCGCCGATTGGCGATCTGGACAGCGATACCGGGACGCGCATTGAGCTCCAATAGGGTTGGCCCGCGCTCTTCGTCGATGACAATATCTACGCCAACATAGCCGAGCGGGACGGCCGTCGAGATATTGGTGGCAAGCTCAAGAACAGCGTCCCACTCCGGCAATTGAAGGCCTGTGAGATCTGTCAGGAAATCCGGGTGCTGCTCGATCGTCTGATTATGTTGCACGGCCCGGGTGGTCACGCCGGTGGGCAAGTCTATACCAACCCCTACTCCGCCCGTATGCAGATTGGCTTTGCCGTCGGACTCAGATGTCGGCAGGCGCAGCATGGCCATGACGGGAATACCGCGGAAAACGATCACCCGAACATCGGGAACACCCGAGAAAGCCAGCGTCTTGAAAATGGAATGCGGGTAAAGCCGCTCTTCGACAATAGCGATGTCGGACCCATCACCACCGAGTGAATACATGCCAGACAGGATATTGTTGACGTGGAATTTGACCTCGTCCCAGGTCATCCGCTTCCCAGAGGCTTTGCGAAGTCCGTTCTCATCAGTGCCATCGGCAACAAGAATGCCACCGCCACCGGACCCGCGGGCCGGTTTGATCACAAAATCTCTGACGCCCTTCAGCATCTGAGGCAGCGCTTTCACTTGTCCTGTATAATCAACCCGCTCGATCAATTTTGGTACGGACACACCCGCTTTCTGAGCGAGGGCCTTGGTCGTTAGCTTGTCATCGACCAGCTTGTAATACCGTCGGTCATTGAACGGCGCGACGTAATCACGGTTCCGGCCGTTGATCCCGAGAATTCTATTCTCGGAAAGCCGCCACGGCATTGCGATCCGATCGAGCAGTGCCACTAAACTTGGTCTCCGGTGCCACCTGGTTTCGCCCCGAACATATTGAAACGAATATACTCCGATAGCTTATAGCCATTGTAGCCGCCGAGCAGAACGGCAAGGCCAACGACGATGAGCATGAGTTCCGGGAAAACAAACGCTAAAAACTCAATCCGTTCGTTCGAAATAATCATGTAGGCAATCACCGCCGATAGGATGCTTCCGGCCCCACGGATAAGCGCTTCTCGGGCCCCCACCTCTTCCCACATAATCGACATGCGCTCGATGGTCATCGTGAGAATAACGAGCGGAAACAGTGAGATTGAGAGCCCGATTGGGATCTGGGCGGCGTTTCCGACAAGCGCAATCAACGCCATCAGCAAAGTAACAATGGCCAGCACCGCCGTAAGCCTCGGAACGAGTAGCAAATGAAGACGCGAGAAATATGCACGCAGCCCAAGCCCCGCCGCCACGAGGCCAGAAAACAAGGCGATACCGTTCCAGAGTCCGATTTCCCGAAACGACAGGGCGATTAGAACCGGCATGAATGTCCCGAATGTGCTGAGGCCTACCACTTGTCGAAGGAAGGCGATGACCAGCGCGCCGATTGGAACGAGAAAGATCGCTCGGAAGACAAGCTGCGTATCCGACGGCAGAGAAAACAGCGACGTCCAGCTCAGGAACGGTGCCTCATTGCTGCTCGTCCAAAGCGCATGCTCAAGACGGTTGTTCACAACACTTCTTACACTGAAATTGATTTCAGGATCGCCGCGCGTGCCCTCTCCCGTCACCAATGGTCTATCTCCATAAGCCAACGGCACAAAGATATCATCGTCCTCAATGCGCCCTGTTCTCGGTGAAACGCGCCGCCATCGCCCGTCCAGATACGTTTCGACAGCCTGGCGCGGGGTCGCTGACCGCGCATCATCGCGAACGGTCAATCCAACCACACGGCGAGCCGGAATATCCGCAGCTTGAAGTAAGGTGACCAAACGACGCTCTGGTTCCCGAAGGTCAGCGCCGGCATCTTCGATGATTGTTTCGACGCGCTCATCCCGAGTGTCCGCTAGGATGAGCGCCAGCCGTCGCACAAGGCTGGAATCATCGGCAGAACTCCGTTCCGCAAGGTCGATCACATCGTCCAAAGCAAGCAGGAACGGCGTCGGGTCAGACCGAAGGGCGCGCTCTCTCAAATCCGGCGCAAATGGCGAATTGACCACTGGTCGATCAGCAGCAGATCGAGACACATTCGTGGAATCAATCCGGTAGCCGCGCACGCGATAGAAGACCGTCTGATCTCCCTGTGCCGACCGCTTTTCGAAGAGCATCGTATCGCCGTCATCATCATCCTGCTCGAGGACGCCAAAGCCAGACGCGAGCGCATCAGTTTCAAGCACAACAAAATTGCTGGCACTTGTGGGCATAGCCGCTTCCACCGAAACCGGACCTGTGCCCCCGGTGAATCGAATACGAGCTTCGATGTAGTATTCGGATTGACGGCTGTCCGGCTCGGTCGGGAAGCCGAGTTCAACAACCTTGTAAAAGAATATTGCGAGGGAAACCGCAATCAACGCCAATACGACGAAGACGACCTCCAAACGCACCATTACGAACCCCTTCTCTCGCCATAATGCTCAAATTCAGGCCAGCGAGCCCGAGCCCATAAGGCGACAGGGCGTTTCTATTTGAAGTCTAGCACCTTGGTTCCACTGTATAGTCACTGTCAGGATTGACGGCAATATCGCCATCATCAAGCATATCGCGACCGATCAGAAGTGGATAATTGAAACGTGTCCGGTCGGCGAGGCTGACCTCACCCTCAACAGGAATGCCGGCAATACAAAGGTCGAGCTCAACGACGGGACGGCGTTCGACACCACCGCTGCGACGCTTGATAGAAACGGTACGAACGACTTCTCGCTCAAGAATACGTTCTTCGCCTTCTTCATTGGACACACGGAAGACAACTGTGCGCGGTTGACCTTCGATATTCGCATCTTCCGGATCGAAATCGAGCATCTCTTCATCATCATCGGTTTCGGCATAAAGCTCCAGCTGTTCCTCCTCGCTCAAGGAGTCGCGGCTCAGAATTTCAGCATGGATCGCCGATGTTTTGGCCCCTGTATCGAGCTTCGCATCCATGCGGATGTCCACCGACTGAATAGTCGCGTGCTCAAGCCATCCGAGAATATGGATCTGATCGTCAGCAGTCGCCGGTGAGGCGAAAACGGTGGTTAATGCCAGCACAGCTGTGGCTGCAGAACGGAGTGGTCGGAACGTGATGCTTGTCATTGTCTGCTCCAATCAATCGATAGGGGAATTCGCCAATGCACGAATGGAGCCGTTCGGTTCTATTTCGAGCATCAAAGATTATTAATCGACTGATTATATTGAAATTTTCACCCTATTTTTGAACTTGAGCTCTTACCCTTAGTTCATCGCTAACTACGATATTCTCTTCACACACGTATTTTGTGACCAAGATAGGGCACCTTCATGATACCTCGCGGCAACGGTGCGGAAGCGGGTTAACCATTTCGTCCGCGTAATATCAAGTCTGAAAATTCCTGCATTAGTCAGGCTCGGTTGCCTTGCCTTCTGGTTCGAGGCTTGCAATTTGATAATTGAGGCCAGAACGGCTGATGTGTAGAGGGATTGCAGTATGCGGGGACGCTTCGGCAGAAACCGTTATCCGAGAGCCGGTGCGGGTATCCACTTAGCGGTATTCGCTGCATTAGCGAGCATCTGGCTGGCGTCCGTTAGCCTGATCAATACCGGACAAGGAACTTCAAGCATCACGAGCCGTTCCTACGATTCCGATCGCGATATCATGCGGAGATCCCGATCAGGGGCAGAAGGGTCTTCCTTCGTTAAATGGTTTTCGGACGGACATGACGAAGAACGCTGGTATCGATCAGACTTTGACCTTGTTGACAACGCGCAGCGAGTTGGCTGGTCAGCCGATCATGTGACCTTCGAAGACGATGCCGCTCACCTCTGGATTACCAATAAGCTGAGCCCCACCAACCCTCATACATCCGGTGAGTATCAAAAACGAGGTTGGTATGGATTCGGGCGGTTCGAAGTGGTCATGCGGGCTGCGGAGGGGTCAGGGCTCGTATCATCTTTTTTCACCCATACGGGCCCTTATTTTGGCGACCCCCACGACGAGATCGACTTTGAAGTCCTCGGCAAAGACACAACACGTATCTGGTTGAACTGGTTCAAGGACGGCACGCCAGGAGCGGCAAAGTGGCACCGGCTGGGATTCGATGCGACAGCGGACTTCCACCTTTATGCGTTTGAATGGACGCCAGAAACAATCCGTTGGTACGTTGATGGTGAACTCATTTATGAGCGGCCGGAGGGGTCCCTATCTGTGCCGACAACACCGGGGCGGATTATTGTGAACCTCTGGTCAGGGCGCGAGGCAGCTTATGGTTGGCACGGCACACCAGACTTCGATGTTGCGAGCCACGCAAGTTATCAGTGCGTATCTTATAGATCGTTCAATGACGTCGACTCTCCACAGTGTTCAGACGGCTGGTTACGATCACGCAGCCGCGAACCGGCAGGAAGTTTGCAACTCGCCTCAGGATAGGTTCCCACCGAAGGCCAAACGTAATGAGTATCGCTGAAACAGGCCTTCCGCTAGACCAGCCAAGCGATGCCAATCGAGTTGAGGGGCAACAGGTTCTGGTAGCGATCCCGACACTCAATGAGGCCGCACATATTGAAACCTGCATAAGGTCCCTGATGGTCGGCGACGAACGACTCGCAAACGTCAAAATAGTAGTGGCAGATGGTGGGAGCACCGACGCTACCCGACAAATTGTCGAGGAGCTTTCGGACGAATTCCCAAATGTAGTCCTGATTGATAACCCCAAGAAACTGCAATCGGCCGCGGTGAATCTCGTCGCGAAGCATCAAAGCACCGCAAGCCACACGATCCTTGTGCGGTGCGACGCCCACGCTGCATATCCACCAGCCTATATAATGAGAATTGCGGACAATCTGGCCAAAAGAAATACCGCATCTTTGGTCGTATGTATGGACGCGGTCGGTGACGACACCTGCTTTCAAAAAGCCAACGCCTGGGTCGTGGATACGCCGATCGGGTCTGGAGGATCAGCGCATCGTGCTGGCGCACGATCAGGTCTCGTCGATCATGGTCACCACGCAGGATTTGTTCTTGATCTGTTCAACGAGATCGGTGGCTATGATGAGTCATTCTCACATAATGAAGACGCAGAACTCGACCAAAGGCTGATTGCTGCCGGCGGGGAGATTTGGCTCGATGCGAGTATCCGGATCGATTACCACCCGCGATCCGACGTACGTTCCCTCGCCAAACAATACTACAACTACGGACGAGGCCGTGCTCGAACACTGATAAAACATCGGAAACGGCCAAAACTGCGCCAATTGGCACCGGTCGCGCTATTCGCAGGATCTGTCCTCGGGTTGGCGCTATCGGTCATTACGCCGTGGTCGCTAATCCTTCCACTTGCCTACATCTGCCTTCTGGCATTGGTGTCTATTTGGGGAGTTTTGGCAACTAAATCGACTTGCGGAGCTTTGGCGGGCATCGCCGCGGGGACAATGCACATGACCTGGGCCGCAGGTTTTCTACGCCAGCTTACCTACAGATGATCTGAGAAACAGCAGTAAGCTCGAGAGTTAGACAGCGCCACGTGCAAACAGGACAGCAGGGATCGTTCGCAGCAAGATCCAGAAGTCTCGAAGTACCGTAACGTCGCTCGCATACTCTGCATCTAAAGCGACGCGTTCCTCATATGTCGTGTCTGACCGACCGCTAACTTGCCAGAGACCCGTCACACCAGGTCGCACAGCATCGTATGCCTCGATTAGATCACCATAACGCGCCACTTCATCTTCAATGATAGGCCGTGGCCCCACGACCGACATCTCGCCCCGTATGATGTTCAGAAGTTGAGGAAGCTCATCCAGGCTCGTCCGGCGAAGAAACTGTCCGAAGAAGGTGACCCGCGGATCTTTTTGGAACTTCTGATTTTTCTCCCACTCAGCAGCCATCTCTGGATTAGTCTCGAGGATAGCTTTCAAAATCTCCTGAGCATCGGGGCGCATGGTACGGAACTTCATGCAAAGGAAGTACTCCCCTCCCCGGCCCCTTCGGTTCTGGA
The DNA here is from genome assembly GCA_039033955.1 of Pseudomonadota bacterium. Classification (GTDB taxonomy): domain Bacteria; phylum Pseudomonadota; class Alphaproteobacteria; order Caulobacterales; family Hyphomonadaceae; genus CALLCD01. Next base: position 55,973 of record JBCCBQ010000005.1, on the reverse strand, counting down.
TGAAGAACATGCTGCCTCCATCCTGCAACTTAATCAGTACACCGATCATGAGCATGATTGGCGAGAGAAAAATAAACAGAGCTGTTGCGAGGATGATATCCACCGCTCGTTTGCCCGCAGGCAAGTTATCCGCATACGCCCTGGAAGTGGCCTCGCCAGAGACCAATGTGCGTGTAGCGCCGTTTTCTACAGCTGACTCGTACTTCATTACGCTCGTCCCGAATTCCCGGTTTGAACCCATTTCTACAAGTCCAAACAAGATTTGCGCCAATTTGCGGGGAGCGTTCTCAAACAGTTTGCGAAGCAAGGCGGGATGCCTTGAACCACCCATCAAGCATTCTCGGCACCATCGTCCCACCTAACGATTGAACCGTTCTTGACCGCTGGTCTCTCGGGTTGCCCCCCAAGAACTCCCTCAGTCTGAAAATAGACTCCCTACTCGCTAGCCTTAACCATGTGTTAATCGCATCTGCCGCCGCTATTCCAGCCTTTTCTCCCAATAAGCGAACGTTTTTTTGCACTGCGCAAATTTTGATCGTCCGCACCCGGCAGATGACCGTTCTGAGTATACTTCACTTAGTCTCCACTAGGCTTCTATCCGTGGAGCAAAGGCGTCAGAAATCCCAATACTGGTGGGCAATACAAATAGGTGACGCGTCGACTATCCTGGCGAGGGATATACACTTGCCATCGGGCGAAAACGGAAAAGTTGCATTGCAAAAAAGTGAGTAACTCCAACAGAAACAGACGTTAGAATCTATGGGGCAACAGGATTTTTTATGGCCAGACATAGCTCTGTACAGATACTTTATCCAACACCGCTCCAGTGGTGATAAAGTGCGAGCAATGCACCATGGATAAACAACATCAAATACTTCGCTACCGTATGGCAGCATGCAATTAGCAACATGTTAGTATTTGTGGCCGCATTATCAGTAGAACCGGATATAGACCGGCATTCGACATCGAAACACTGAGTCGTTTCGGAGAGGCAGCAAACAGTCCCTGAACTGAGATTTTTGTGACCGGATCCATCCCCCCTTCCCTAAGTTCAGCCGTCCGAGGCTCATCATTCTCCGGAAGCTCTACTCTATTGGGGGATATCCGTCTGGAAGATCTTCCCTATCGAGATGATGTCAAAAGGTGGCCACTCTGGAAAACGGCACTCCTTGTGCTCTCACTTTGCAGCGCCTTTTGGGGCGGGCTGATTTACGCGGTGGTCCAGTCTTTCACTTGAAGCACTTACGTCGACGCGGGGGCTGACCGCGCGAAGAGTTTCTCCCTCATTATGCGGGAAAGTTCCATAAGCATGAAAGGTAGCGAACGCGGTCGGCCGAGGAACGCCGCTATCGTGCCACCTAGCCGTCTCGATTTTAGGGCGTCGACAAGCATTGCAAATGCCATCCGGTCCCGGCGCTCACGGAGCAGTCGCCTTGATGCCCGTATTTGACGCGGCTCTAGCTTGCTCAAGTGGCGCTTATCAAATGCCTCATGTGCCGCCACGATCGACGCCGCATTCTCTGCGCTAAGTCTCCAGGAAAGTGACCCACGCCGCCGCGTATATCGATAGAGAGCTTTCGGTGAAAGGGTCATGGCCGAACCGCGAGCGAGCAATTCGGCAACCAGATAGAAATCCTCGCTGTTGCGTAGGGACTCATCATAACGAACGGACAGCGCGGACCGACGAAAAACCGGTTTCAGATAGCCGATGGACCCGCCAAGTTTAGCTTCCGAACCAGGGTCCAGATACTCCGCGAGCGAGATTGATTTGGATTGGCCATCGTCCGGCAAGGACAAAAAGCGACCGATAACCTCGCCAGAGGGTTCATCATCAACCTCCAGCATATTGTCGACGACAATGTCGGCACCCTCGGTCTCCGCAAGATCTACAAGCGTCCGCAACCGAGAGGCATGCATCGTGTCATCATCGTCAAGGACAGCCACGAATGGGGCGGACGAAAGATCTATGGCTCGATTGCGAGCAGCCGCAGGACCTTGGTTTTTTGAAAGAATTTCCAGCCGGATGCGCGAATCCGATGCCGCCAGCGCTTTTACAATGTCTGCCGTGTTGTCGGGGGATGCGTCATCAACAACTATCAGCTCCCACTGGATATCAAGCTGAGCCTGAACCGAGGCGATCGAGTCTTTTATGAACTTAGCAGATCGCCATGCCGGCATGATAACGCTGATTTCAGGGCCGTCGCCTATAGTCGTCATGACCTTAGCGGGACGATGTCCGGCATAGGTGGCGGTGGCGGAGCCAGCACTCTGCGATACTTCGCATCCCCCGCGACCGCTGAGACACCAGCAATCAGAAACATCACGATGGTGATCTCAATAACACTAAAGAGATAGGACTCGGTGAAACTCACCACGAACGTGCTTCCAGCGAGAAGAAAGAACATCGCTTGAGGAATCCCGGGAGACCGCGACCAGTGGCGTAACGCATTCCAAAGCACCCAACCGACCTGAAGGATCATCAAACCAAGACCAACACGTCCAAGATGAACGGCGACTTCGTAATAAAGAGAGTGGAAGGAGAACAGCGTTCCGGGGGACTTGTGAGAATAGGCAAGAATGGCTTCCGCATCACCATTGGCCGGTATCCAGAACCCGGCTGCGCCAACGCCCAGCCAGGGCCGCTGGTCCGCAAGCCTCGCAGCGTCCGCCCACAAAACCGTCCGATTGGTCAGCGTGGTATCTTTTCCGAGAACGAACAGGCCGTCATTAATGAGCGTGTTGTTCGGCAGATTTAGAACAAAGAGCGCACCAACGGCCACCGACCCACCAATCACAAGCGCCATCAATGAGCGCAGGTGCTGGACCTTGCTCACATTCGTCCAGAACAACCATGCTGCAATCATTACGACGATCGACCCACCCCCGAGAAGCAAAGCAGTCGCAGACTCAGCCTGTAGAATGAGAGACGCCGCAAGCAGAACAAACGGAATAGCAGCAATCCGTAGTATGAGATTTTGGCCGCGATCGAGTGCCACCCCAAGCGAAACAACCGTAATAAGCTGCATGCGGATCGAGAAGATGTTCTTCTGGATATAAAGACTGTCGGCCTGCCCCAGTCGCGAGATCTCTGAAATCGCGAATACTGCAGAAACCGCGCAGGCAAAAAATGCAGCTCGCACAATCTCGCGGGGGCTCAACCGGCTTGCTATGTAAACGGCAATCGTCACCGTAACGAACATCATGATGCCAAATCGGAGAGCTTCGGTTCTCAGTGGTGACCAAAGCATGGAAATAGCAGCGAGCGCCGGAACCAGCAAAATGGGCCAGGCTCTAAGCGCCACCGGAATAATCTGATCGTATCTGAGCGCAGCACCGGCCATGAAGAGCAAAACAAGAGGGTAGAGGATCAACTCGTCATTAGGAAACGGAATGAACGTGACCAGAAACCACAGCGATATGATCGCCTGCTCCCAAAGGGGCGCACTGGCGCGTGGAATCAGCACATGCTGAAGCGATACCTCGGAAGGGTTAGGCAGAAAGCGAGCTTGAGCAGTCATGTCGCGTTTCCTCTCCACTCAAGCGCTCCAGTAATGACGCGCCTCATAGTGCCAAGAGGCTGAATAAAGACATCGGCCGGCAGATCCAGCAAGGTATGACCTTTTTTGATCATATCACTGCGATCCTCCAACAACGTTTCAATCAGCTTCGGCAGTGCTTCATGCAAGGGCTCGGCCACTTGATAACCACACTGTTTCGACATGATCCAACGCGCTGTTTCCGTTCCTGCTGGCGCGATCGGCGGCACGCCAAAATACCCCCCCTCATAAAGCCGGTTAGGCAATAGCCAGACAGAATTGTATCCAGCCTCCATAAAATCGCCGGCCCAAACGACGTCGACGGACTTGTAAAGCGCGCCAAGATCCTCTGGAGCCTTAAATGCGCCTCCAAACGACACGTTCGGTCGATCCGCAATTCTCGCCTCAAAATCCGGCACTTCGCAACGGCTCACCCGACCGCGAAAATTGAGTTCAACTCTGTCCCCAAATTGATCGGCAACAGCAAGAAGCAGATCGAGACTTCTTGAGCAACGGAGAACGCCAAACCAGCCAATACGGAGAGGTACGGTAGAGGATTGATCATCGAAGCTCGTCGGGCGCTCACCGTAATTCATGCCCTCAGCCATTCGGTTTTCCACGAGATGGGAAGGGACAGATAGTCCGTAACGCGGCTCAAAGTGCTCTCGCAAAAAAGCCGGCGAGCTAACGACCAACGCTTTACAGCGGCGGAGCAGGCGTCCCTCCAACCAGCGCATTGCCGCACCAATCGGGTCTCGACGAACCAGCAGTCGGTGCACATCAAGGCACTCATAGATGACCGGCGTGTCGAGCTTCAGGTGCCGCTTCGCGAGAAAAGCGCAAGCCAACATATCAAGGTTACGGGCATATATGATGTCAGCCGTTTGCAGATGACCGCTATTCGCAGCCGTGCGAGCGCCCCTGAAGATCTGACGAACACGATCAACAAAGGCACCATCCCTCGTTTCTCCGAGATCGATATTCAGCCATGCAGTATCAGTGTTGTGACCACGACGCATCATAAAGCCATCGACCTTGAGGCCATCGTCGACAAAGGCAGAGGCCCTTCGGCGGATCGCCGCATCGTGGATATCATGTCCGAAGAAGGCGACGCGGGGGCCTAGCTCAGCACGTCCCGCTGTATCGTTCGCATCCCGGCATTCAGCGGAGATATCTGAGTTTCCAATCACCTGCGTCATCTTATATCGAAACGTCCGCGCGGAATGCTCCAATCCCTACTCCGTGATCAATGCTGTAACCCGCCCGAGCAATGCCGGGCGGGCAAGATAATCAGTCTGTCGAATAGTACTTGCTGTAGGACTGGTAGGCGGCACTGTCGTAACCAAGACGCTTGCGTTTGGCGAGGTCAACAAACGTCATGGCGACACCAGCAACATTCGCGTTGAATTCCTTGAGAATGTTGAGGGTCTCCTGAACCGTCCAGCGGCTGGTCGACCGCCACTTGGCGACGACGATAACCTGGTCGGCCTTGCTTGAAATCACTCGGGATTCTGACATCAGCAGCACAGGCCCTGTATCGATTACGATCAGATCATAGGTCTTTTTCAGCTCGTTCATCAAAGCATCGAACGCACGCGAACCGAACACATCCCGTGGGGTATTACGCGCATCCGTAAGCGGCAGAACATGGAGTCCGGTCTGCTCATCGACGATGACAGCATCTTCGAGTGCGACTTCACCAAACAGGTGCTCAATGAAACCACGCTCGGGCTCGAAGCCAACCACTTCGGTCAACTGCCGGCGGCGGAAGTCACCATCAATAATGATCGTTTTGGCCCCAGCCATGGCCGACATGCGACCCAGACAATGGGTGATCGACGTCTTGCCTTCATCAGGCAGCGATGACGTGATCGCAACGACTTTGGCCTCTTTATCGAGATCCGCAAAGATAATCGACGCCCGAAGATTTCGAATGCTCTCGGCAAAGGCCGACAGAGGGTTCGAGATCAGATAGTCAGCGGGTGTCATGTCCTGGCGACCAAAACCCTTGAGCTTCGTCAGCAACGGAATGGAGCCAATGCTCGGGAGGCCAAACATGCGCTCGATATCTTCTGCCGTCGAGAAGTAATTATCGAGCAGTTCCGCGATCAATGCCAGTCCACCGGCCAGAATGCTGCCAAGAATTATCCCGAGCAGTATGTTCAGTTTAGTGCGGGGCAGACTTGGTGAATTCGGCACATTGGCTGTTGCGAGAACACGGGCATCCGGTGTCGCATAATCCTCAGTCGAAGACGCCTCATTAAAGAGGTCGAGCGATTCCTGATAGATCAGACGGGCGGATTCTGCGTTCCGCTCCAGTTCCGCAAGGCCCACTTGCGCCTGATTGTTCCGGTTGAGGCGTGCGTTGAGTTGCCCCCTATTGTTACGGAGGCTCGAAATCCGCTGGCGGGCAACATTCACCTCCCCTTCCAGGCTGGTAACAATCCGGCTTACTTCCGCATTTATCTTGTTTTCAACATCAGCAACTTCGTTGTTGATACGAATGATCTCGGGGTGACGAGGACCATAACGCGCACGAAGTTCGGCTCGCTCGCCTTCAACTTCAGATTGCTGCCGACGAAGGTCGGTAATAACGGTCGAGTTCAGCACCTCGGCTACGCCGTCGAGATTGCCACCGCTCGCAAGAGTACTGCGCACATTGCCAAGCCGAGCCTGACGCTCTGCGAGATCGGCTTCGGCGGCGATCAGATCGCCTGTGACTCGGGTGATCTCTTGCTCCGTGAGCGTCGTCCCCTCAGCCGTCTGGATATCATTTTGACGTTTGTAGTCAGCAACCCTCGCTTCTGCGTCGGTAACCTGCTGGCGCAGCCCATCGAGGCGCTCCGAGAGGAAGCTTAGACTACGTTCGGTTGCTTCAAGCTTGGCGTTGAGCTGGTCAACTTGGTACTCGTCAGCAATTGTATTGGCGAGTCGGGCGGCGAGACGCGGGTCTTCGCTGCTAACACCAATATCGATGATGAATGTAGCACCGAAGCGAGTGACAGTGATCTTGCTCTCAAGGATCGCCACCGCGCGAGCGAACGTGGCTTGAGCACGCTCCTGCTCTGTCAGCACTCTCTCTTCTTCGCCATCGCTGCCCGAGAACAAACCACCAATGAAGGAAAAGATGTTCCCGATGAAGCTCGGCCCACTACCGTCGTCCAGTAAAGACGGATTGAATTCCGGAACTGAGACAAGATCCAGACGCTCAACCACACGCTCCAGCAGCTTGCGGCTTCTGATAATCTGAACTTCGGTGTCGATCTCAGCCGTTGACGTTCCGAGGCCCTCGTAGAACAGCTCGTCGCCGGGGCCAGTCGTCCGGCTATCGACAATAACTTTTGTCGTCGTCGAATAAATGGGTGTCGCCTGAAGCGTCGCAATCGTCACCACAGAGACTGTCAGCAGAAATGCGGTCAGCATCAACCACATGCGGCGGCGGGCGGCCTGTAGCAGACCTGGAAGATCAATCAGAGCATTCTCGCTCGACTGAATGGCGGTCCCGTAGGCAGGATAAGCCTGCACGTTAAGGCTGGGATAAGCTTTGTTCACTTTTCGGTTCTCCGGTCCGTGGTTTCTATGCCCGCCTTTACGGGAAGAGTGTGATTTCAAATCCGACGATGTTCTGGCTGAATTCTTCGGTCAGCACAGAGGAGTCGCGATTGGTGTAGCGATAGAACCCTTCTAGGTGCACACGCTTGTTTATCTTGTACACGCTACCGAACCCGACATCGAAAAACGTATCGTCGCGGTCCGCATCGCTGAAGTCCGTTTCAAAAATGCCGCCCTGTGCATACAGAAGCACATTTCTAAGAAGCTCATGATCAACGCGCAAATTACCGCTTGTCGATGTCGCAGCGGCAGCATTTACGAGGCCGACATCAGTCGTACGACGCGATGCGCTGGCAGTAACGGTCGTCAAGCGGGTCGGGAACCACTGCAAGCGGCCATCAACACTTAGGCCTTCAATGTCACCGAAGAGAGGCGACTCGCGATCCTCTTCCAGATAACCGACCGCAACATCACCGCGGAAAGGTCCTTGAAGCTCAAAGTTGATACCGCCTTCGATCGTGAAGCCGTCGGAGTCACGGACCGCAAACACGCCCGGGCTGAGCTCTGTCAGAGTGTCAAAGTCGCGTTCAAAATAACTACCCTGAACAAAAACGGCGTAGTCACGCGTTACAGCATAGGACAGGCGACCTCTAACCGTGTGGGTTTCGACGTCTCGGAAGTCCTGATCTACACCCGGGAAGGATGGATCGAAGCCTTGTACATCGTCAAAATCAGTATCGACGTACTCATAGCCGAGCTGACCCCTGATGCGAGACCGCTCATAATTCACGAACGCGTCGCCACCATACTGGAAGAGCTCCACTGGCTCGCCGAAATCATCAAGAATGGAAATCTGAGTCCGCGGCTCGTTGCGCTGACGAACGAAAGCACTTGATGTTACGTACCAGTCACGGTTGACGTCGGCGCGTCCACGAAGGCGGGCCTGCGCATTTGTAACGCTTTCACTGCCCTGGTCGATAAACTCAAACCGCTCAGCGGTGACATTCAGGCCAACCTCATGGCGCGACCAGTCTGATGCGACATCCACCGTTGGGCGAAATGTGAACGCGAAATCGCTGACTTCGTTCTGGTCGGTCGCAAATACGTTGTCGACATAGTAGCCGCCGACCGCAAAGGAAGAACGCGCTTGGAAGGAGCCAAGTCGGATTGGCTCAGGGTCAAACTCCGGTTGCGGACGATCAAGGACCGCCACATTACGATCACGTTGGAAATAGTCTTCTTGGCCACTGGCGGTTTGAAGACCTGCTACCGCGACCGCGGCCCCCATTAAAATGGCTGATCTGTATCCGAACATAACTAACTTCCCTCACGCCTTACGGCAAAACTGCGTTACTCCGCACGACTTTCAAGAAAGGTGCCAAAAGGACATACGCGTTGAAACACAAGAACGGATGGCAATTCCATACAATCCGTATGCGGTTGGTACCACCAACATGTTAAAAGCGTATTGTCACGACAAGGCATTCTACTCTCGTCTCCCGTCCCGCGGCCCCTCAAGCTTGATGAAAAACCCAAAGAAGTGCGAAAGCAAACAGAAAATTGGGTTTGATGGCTATTTGTGAACAGGAGCTATGAAAGTCGACACGCCGTGCCGACTTTCCGTCACTTAGAATATGCGCTCACCAACCCGGATTGTGTCGCCCGGTTGAACACGGAGCGTCGCTGACATTCGCACCGCCCGCTCTTCCGTCTCGTTCACGCCACGAATGAACACCGTCCTGCGATTGGCTCTATAGGTGAATCCTTCAGCTGTCGCCACCGCGTTCAGTACCGTCAACGCATCCGTATACGGATACTCACCGGGCCGCGTAACTTCGCCAAGGATGTAATATGGCCGGAAATTGATCACTTCCGCACTAACCCGCGGAGTGACCAACAGCTCTTTCTCAATCAGCTGCCGTTCAACTTCTTGCTGAAAGGCGCGAACTGTTGTTCCGACTGCAGGTATCTCTCCAACGAGAGGCAAGGAAACGAGGCCCGTGCCGTCCACAAGATACTCGCCTGACAGCTCTGGTTCACCAAAAACGGTGACCCGCAACCTGTCCCCATTTCCCAGGGTGTAGGCATCATCTACGTTGCCAACAGTTGGCGGAATATCCGCCACCTGTGCCAGCTGTTGATCCGCTGCAGGTGCCGACTGACACGCGGCCATAACAGTTGCTGCCAGGGCAACAATCGCCAGGGTCAACCCACTCGAAATTCGCATTCTACTCACCTTTGTTCACTCGTCTGTCTCGAATTTAGCCAAAAATATTCATGTCGTTAAGAAGGTGACCTCGTCCCGCACAAAACATGCCGCGGTGAGATGACCCGTCATATATGCCCCTGTATCGACCGCGATACGCCGATGATCCTTGTAAGGCTCGGAGACCGGTGTGTGTCCATGAACAACCATCTGTTCAAACGGTTCTGAACTGTTGATGAACTCGTCGCGGATCCAAAGAAAATCCTGCTCGCTCTGTTTCTCAATCGGGCGGCCTGGGCGTAGCCCGGCATGGACAAACAGGTAGTCACCAATCGAAGCCGAGGCCTGAAGGTTCATCAAAAACGAGCGATGCTCGTCTGGGAGCGCCTCGACGAGTGCGCGACTCGCCTCTTCCCACTCTTCGGATTGAGTGCGGGTGCGAGGGGGACGAACGCCGTACGACATCAAGGTCTCACCGCCTCCGTACCCAGCCCAGCGAGGACCAAACGCCGGCTCGTGGAGAAAGCGAAGAAACGCCTCCTCATGATTGCCTTTGAGGAACACGCAATTGTGTCGTTGAACCCGGTCACTCAATAAAAAGTCGATAACATCACGGGATTGGAAACCGCGATCGATATAGTCGCCCATGAACACAATAGAGACCTCTTCGGCATCGATGGCCGAAGAGATATCTGCTTCGATCATGTCAAACAGGCGCTCCAGAAGATCGGCGCGGCCATGAACATCGCCAATAGCGTAAACGCGCAAGCCGTCCGGAACACGGGACACTCGGGGTGACGTATCCACGACCTTCGGCTCAGCCCTTGGCAGCGCACCAAACGACCACCGGTCCGACCGCTCCAGCCGCTCAGCCGCTAGATCGTACCAGCGATACGCCGTATCAGCCGCCCGCCTGCGAAAGTCGTCACTCCACCTGCTCAGCTGGGCTATTCTGTGCCTCAACCAGGTCACCTTTGCTCTACTTCTTATAGTTAACCCATACTTAGGGGGCCGGTGCAAACTACACCAAAGTTTGGGTGCGGTGCAAAAAACGGGCTAATTCGGTCCGGGCAACAAAATTGCAGGGGTCCAAGGCGAGCCAAAGCTTGGCAAAACAGGACATCAATAACAAAGGATCGTATGGGCGCGACAGGCTGTAAGTTCCGAAGCGTCAGAGCACATAGTATCCATGACGAAAACCGTTACCGTCATCATAGCATCCTATAATGCAGAAGCGACGATCGAAAGAGCGATACGAAGCGCGTTCGAGCAGACGATTGAGCCCCATGTGATAGTTGTCGATGATGCATCGACAGATAGAACAGTTTCGATTGCTAAATCCCTTCTTGATACTCAGTCTCGGGGTGAAATACTCGTTCAATCCACCAATCAAGGGCCGGCAGCTGCCCGGAATAAAGCAATTAACGCGGCGGGCACCGCTTGGGTCACTCCCCTCGATGCAGATGATGCCATGTTACCCGATCGCCTCGAGCGGATGGTAGCCATCGCGGACGCCAATGGGTGGGACGCCGTAGCAGACGACCAATACAGAGTTTCAAGTTGGGAAGACGGTGCGGAACGAAGGCGTCTCTGGTCCGACAAAGATTTCGGCACAATCGAGCTGACGCTTGGCCGCTTCGTTCGCGAAAACATCATGGATTACACAGGCTTTGGGCGGGAGCTAGGATATATTAAGCCACTGATAAAAAACGATTTTTTGACAAAAAGCCGTCTCTCATACGACTCTGGAATGCGTCTAGGCGAAGACTACGATCTCTACGCCCAAATGCTGCTTTGTGGAGCAAAATTCGGACTGGTCGATCCGTTGGGATATCTCGCTTTCGACACTCCGGGCTCCCTTAGTCGAGCCCATCGCTCAGAAGCATTGGAAAAGCTGGTGAGATCAGACCGAAAACTACTGTCAGACAAAAGGCTGCCCGCAAAAGATCGAGGTATCGTCACAGAGCATATGCGCTTGAATCAAAAGAAGGTCGCCTGGGCGAAACTCGGAGAAGCCTACAATGAGCGCGCGCCCCTGAAGGCACTTTCAAGCTTTATGGCTCCGCCAGACGTGGTGGGCGATCTTCTGGTCAATATGTTCTCTTTAACGATGAGGAAAATCGGGTTGGGAAATCGGTCGTGATGGCTGATCCAGTTGTGGGGAGACGCTGTTCGGTTTAAGGACTTCGGCTTGGGTGGCTTGTCGCTAAGCGACACAGGGGAAGGACAGAAGGCACGTCATGTCGGCAACGATTGCGGCAATCGCCAACCTCAAGGGCGGGGTCGGAAAATCGACCACCACAGTCATGTTGGCTGATAGCCTGGCTTATTTCTTCGGTCTGAACGTTCTGGTGATCGACCTCGACGCTCAGGCCAACTCCAGCCAGATGTTGCTCACCGAACAGGGCGTGCATGCCGCGTCTGAGCAAGGCAAAGGAGCCCACCATCTCCTTGGTCAGTTTCTCGACGGGCAAAAGGCGGCGGCAACACCGTTCATTGTTCCAAATGCCGTCTCCATAGAAGAGCTACGTGCGGCGGAAATGAACTCTGAGAGGCTGGGTTGGATTTCCGCACTTCCAGCTCATCCCCAGCTGCGTATGGATGAAATGACCCTGGAGGAGGAATGGTACTCCCGCACCGGAACGCCAACGACCCTTTCAGAGGCTCTAGCGCGCCATTTCGAGAACGGGTTTGCAGATCTTCTGCCGCTCTATGACGTGATCTTGCTCGATTGTCCGCCGCACTTATCCCCACTCTCCAGGGCCGGGTTGGCGCTGGCCGATGTATTTGTCCTGCCGACGCTGGCGGACGCGGTCTCCGGTTGGGGAACCAAGCAGTTTATTGCCTGGGTAAAGGACAATCTGCGCGCCGATCTGCACGAGCGCAGTTTCTCTGTGATTACGAGATTCAAGAACACCACATATGCCCGCCAGTCGCGGACAGAGTTACAGAATATCACGCTGAAAGATGTCTGGTTCGGCCCCACAATTCCAGAATCGGTGGACATTCTGCGGGCTATGGAACGCCCCGCTCCCGACAGCTACGACACCTTCCGCGGCAAGTACGGCAAGATGAAAAACGATGTCCGCCGCTTAGCCGACGAGTTCGTCGAATTCCTTGTCTCGCGCCGGTGGGAAGCCAAACCCGAGCGTGTCAGGGACTGACCATGTCGATCCCCAAAGACACTGACGCTGTCGCCGCGCTGGATCGTTTCTTCGATGAACTTCGATTGGAAGTTCGGAGCAACCCCGAACTTGCACACAGGCTCGTCAGAGCACTTGGAGCAACAGTTACATTTGAGAGCTCCGAGGCAATCAAGTTACTCAACACAAGAGAACTTGCCGGAACCGCCGATGAGGCGACGTTTCGATCCACCCTCGAGGCCTTGAGCCTTGCCCAGATCAAATCGGTCATGAAATCAAACAACATCGCCAGCGCGGTCGATATGAAGGGTCTGAAGAAACCTGAACTGATCGACATGGCCTATGAAAGAGCTTTGGCCAAAGCCGATGAAAAGCGCGGCGCTTAGCAGGGTCAGCTCAAGAGATCCGAGAGGATAGCCGGCACTTGGTCCACCAGATCACCGGCGATAAGCCCCGGCCCAACATGTCGCCCACAATCTCCGTGCATCCAGACAGCGGCGCACGCCGACTCAAACGCTGGCATACCTTGCGCCAGCAGACCCACTGAGAAACCAGCAAGCACATCCCCGGTTCCAGCCTTTGCGAGCCATGGACTTGCATGCGTATTCACAACGACACGGCTATCCGGGCTGGCAATAACCGTGTCCGGTCCCTTGAGGACGACAACAGCCTGAGTACGAGTTGCAGCTTTAGATGCTCGGTCAATGCGGCTTCCAACCAAATCGGGAAATGTCCTAGAGAACTCCCCTTCGTGGGGCGTCAGAATAGCTGGATACGGAATTTGGTCCCAAAGGGCTAATCCATCGGCATCGAGCACCTTTGGAGCCTCTGAGGTGATCGCCCGAAGCTCTTCAACACGGCTCGCCTCATATCCGCCCGGACCCAAAAGACAGGCTGTGAGGCGCTTGAGATCATTTGCGGGGCCTGACGTGACCATAATATCCGGAGGCAGACTGGCACGGAATACGTCCACCTGATCGTGGGACAAAACGGAGACGAGTCCTGCCCCAATCCGCGACGCAGCCGAAGCGGCAAGCCGGGTCGCTCCCGTCAGTGCCGGTGCCCCAAGCACAGCCAGATGACCCCTGTTGTATTTGTGCCCATCCACGGCAGGGATTGGGAAATGAGAGAGCCAGAGCTCGGGCGAATTCGTCACGGTCATAGGTTGAGATTAAACGTTCGAGGTCCCGAATGACCAGAGCCCGACTCGAAGAAACCGAACGCAGAGCCATATGGCTTAGCAATGCCAAACGACCTTAGCTCACAGGATCAATTACCCCTTCCAGGCCTTGGAGGCCGCGTATGCCCGGTGCGCGCAAAGTGGCGACGACTTGTCGAGATTGAACTTCCAGCCGAGGCGAAGAACCGAGATTGGCCTGTTACCGAAGACCACTGCTTTGCCAGGATACTGCTCGACAACGCCGCGGGGCAGCCATGGCGAAATGCAGTTAAGCCACCAGCCTGGCGGAACGCCCCAGAGGAGCTACTGACCCGGGCGATTGACCTTGGCGCTGCATGCATAAACGGGACCGAGAGCCTTCAGGTTCTCAACGAGAATTCTCTGAAACTGAGAGGCAAAGCCTGAGTTCGCACCCGAGGACAACTCGCCTCTCAGACCCTCAAAATGACACCCACATTTGGCGCGGTGGGGGTTTTGTGGGGATAGTGTGCGGAATGAGCAAGAAACACGCGGGGGAGCGCCCATGGAATTCGACGGATTGAAAGTATCAGCGGATAGCGGGATCGCTAGGGTCGTCCTCGCCCGGCCAGAAAAGCTGAACCGGTTCGACCGAACACTTATGGCCTCGTTGCGCGATGTCGCGCGGGCGATTCACGATCGGGCTGATATCAACGTGGTGATCCTCTCTGCCGAGGGAGATGCGTTCTCAGCCGGCGCTGACCTAGGCAGCACGACCGGGGTCTCCGAAGATCAAACCCTTATTGAACAGCGCCTCGCCTTTCGGCTGGGCCCTGACATGTGCGAGGCTTGGGAGCGGCTGGAGCAGGTCACCATTGTTGTCGTTCAGGGGTATTGCATCGGCGGCGCGGCGGCGCTGGCCCTCGCCTGCGACTTCCGCATTGCTGAGGACGGTGCGTCGTTCCGCCTGCCCGAAGTGCCCCTCGGCATCAATATGAGCTGGCGGTCCCTCCCCCGCCTCGCAACGCTGGTCGGGCCATCAAAGGCGAAGCGCTTCGCAATGCTGGGGGAAAGCATCGACGCGCCCCTCGCCCTTGACTGGGGACTGGTCGACGAAGTGACTGACAATGCAAAAGGCGCGGCGGAAAACCTCGCCACAAAACTCGCCGCCCTGCCGCCTCTCCCCCTGCGCATGACGAAAGAAGCGATCAATGCTGCGACGAATGCGAACCACTACACGTCCAGCTTCATGGACCGAGACCAGTTCCTGCTCACCTATGGCACGGAGGACTTCAAGGAGGGGGTGAGCGCGTTCTTCGAGAAAAGAGATCCGGAGTTTGGGGGGCGTTAGCTTCCTAGCAACATCGTTGCGGTAAAACCTAAACGCCAAAGCGTTTAGAATATTTCTGCCTATTCGTCAACGACTGTTTATATTATATTTTTGAGAGAACAAACTTCTGAGACACGTTGCATTGCAACGATTGACGCGACATCATACGAATTATGGCTACAGAGATCAAGAAACGCATTGAGGACT
Organism: Pseudomonadota bacterium; assembly: GCA_039033955.1. Taxonomy (GTDB): domain Bacteria; phylum Pseudomonadota; class Alphaproteobacteria; order Caulobacterales; family Hyphomonadaceae; genus CALLCD01. The sequence goes on along the minus strand of JBCCBQ010000005.1, from coordinate 40,861 downwards.
TGGACGTTCGTATTAGCGAGCTGACAGCCGAACGTGCGCGATTAGCTAGAATTGAACAGAACGGCTGTTTGAGTCCACAACTCAAAGCTCGCGAAGCGAACTCTCGCAAGTTCGAAGGTCTGAACTTAACACTTACTCGAGCAACTTATTATCTGGCTGAACGAATTGGCCCTCCAACAACCAGCGCAATGCTGAGTCACTTTCGAGATCACAATTATGATCAAAGGAAGCGCACCACACTCCGAAGTCACCTCTTCAGGTTAAAGAGCCTTGGCTGTTTGGAATACTGCGAAGAAAAAAGACATTGGCGCATACCAACGCCGAACTTAGGGCCACCGTAACGACTGCGATTCTTACGAAGCCGAGCTTAACCGAAATCGAAATTACCCAGCACAGGAGATGCGCCATGCAAGTGGACGCAAACCGGAGCAAATTGACCAATAATCAAGCCGCACAAATAAAACGGCTTTGGCAAGAAAGTGATCTATGTCCGGCTGAAATCGCTAAAATTGTGAGCGTGCCTGAACAGGCGGTTTTCGATATCATTTTTGGCAGAACACACTTAGATATTTCGCCCGCTCCATTCTAATAGAACTCACAAATATATTCGTGACTACATCGTTGTCGATCGATCAAACCTCCGCGCCGCCTGGAAATACCACCGGGCCTTGTTTGCCATCTTTAGGTACATTCGCCACTACTTGGAGCCTCTGGCCCCACCGCCCCGAACCGCCTATAGCTCGCCGCAAAGAGACGAGCACGAAGGATTCACCATGGCTTACGAAACCTTGCTGACCGAAACCGAGGGCGCGGTGGCGATGATCACCCTGAACCGGCCCGATGCGCTGAACGCGTTCAACAACCAGCTGATGAATGAGCTGACCGACGCGCTCGACGGCTTCGAGGTCGACCCGGAGATCGGCTGCATTATCATCACGGGCTCGGAAAAAGCCTTCGCGGCGGGCGCAGACATCAAGGAGATGCGCGAGCAGTCCTACATGGACGCCTTCTATTCGGACTTCATCACGCGGAACTGGGAGCGGACATCCCGCTGCCGGAAGCCGGTGATCGCGGCAGTGGCAGGCTATGCTCTCGGCGGCGGATGCGAGCTCGCCATGATGTGCGACTTCATTCTGGCGGGAGACAATGCGAAATTCGGCCAACCGGAGATCACCATCGGCGTGTCACCCGGCGCGGGCGGTACCCAGCGGATGACAAGGTTCATCGGCAAGTCCAAAGCCATGGAAATGTGCCTGACCGGCCGGATGATGGACGCTGAAGAGGCCGAGCGCTGCGGGCTCGTCTCCCGGATCGTGCCAGTGGGCGAACTCGTCGATGAAGCGAAGAAGGTCGCGAAGAAGATCGCATCTATGCCCCGGGCGACAGCGATGCTGACCAAAGAGATGGTGAACGCGTCCTACGAGACCCCCCTCTCCCACGGTGTGATGTTCGAACGGCGGCTGTTCCACTCCCTGTTCGCAACGGAGGACCAATCTGAAGGCATGGCCGCCTTCGTCGACAAGCGGAAGCCGGACTTCAAGAACAAATAGCACCGCTTCGCGTTCCAGAATCCCGGCAATCACAAGCAAACATCTTGCGTGAGGCGAATCTTCTGTGCTGGACTGCCAGACAATAAGACTGGGAGAGGAGTAGAGATGAGCGTCGCCGCCGGCGAAATGATTGTGCTGTGTCTCGGCGTCTATTTCGGCCTTGGGTTCCTCTTGGCAATTGCTTTCGTGACCTTTGGCGTCAGTAAGATTGACCCGGCTGCCATCGGCATGCCCCTGAAAGCCCGACTGATCATCCTCCCCGGCGTCATGCTGCTTTGGCCCTTGATGGGTTACAAATGGGTGACACAAACCGAGCCGCCGGTCTCATGAAGCGCGCTCATCGCAAAGCACATATCGGCATTTGGCTACTTGTTGCGCCGGCCATGGCTGCGATCATCTGGCTTGCTGTATCACTGCGCCCATTAGCTCCAGTGAACCCGTCATTGCCGTCTCCATTAGTCGAGGAGGCTACCAATGTCCCATGACTATCGGGGCGTGCAATGGACGCCTTTTAAGGTTCGCTATGATCGCTGGATGCTGCTTGGGGTGGGCCTCTATCTCGCAACGTTTATCATTGTGTCATCGGTGACCCAGCCGGCGGGCGACAGCCTGACCCCTATCCAGCTACTGATCAGGGCAACCGGAACTTTGTCCTTTGGACTGCTGACCTTCATTCTCATGATTGGCCCACTGGCTCGGCTGACCCCGCGCTTCAAACCCTTTCTCTACAATCGAAGGCATCTGGGCGTGACGACCTTTCTAATCGGTCTCGTTCACGGCGCACTGGTGTTGCTGTGGTATCATGGCTTTGCGGATCTCAATCCGCTGGTGTCGTTGTTTGTGTCGAACCCGAGATACGACTCCCTGGCGGGCTTCCCTTTTGAATCCCTTGGCTTTGTTGCCCTGATCATCCTGTTTCTTATGGCGGCGACGAGCCATGATTTCTGGAACGCCAATTTGGGACCAGGCCTCTGGAAGGCGATCCATATGGGCGTCTACCTCGCCTATGGATTGCTCGTAGCCCACGTCGCACTGGGAGCGATCCAGTTCGAGAAAGACCCGGCCTACGTCATCATCCTTTCTGCAGGCGCAGGACTGGTTGCCACACTGCATCTGGCGACGGGCGTTTTCGGCAAACAAAATCGCGTCAGCTCAGGCCCTGAGGGTTGGCTGGCGGTTGGAACCCTAGGCGACATGGAAGATGGCGGCGCCAAGATCGTTCAGCCCGATAAAGGGGAAGCGATTGCGGTGTTCCTCAACGGTGACGAGATCTCGGCCGTTTCAAACGTCTGCCGCCATCAGGGCGGGCCGCTTGGCGAAGGCAAAATCGTAGACGGCTGCATCACCTGCCCCTGGCATGGCTTTCAGTACCGCATGGCAGACGGCACATCGCCAGCTCCGTACACGGAGAAGATCGCGACGTACGCCACGAGGATCGTTGAAGGTAAGGTATATGTCGACCCCAAGCCAAATGCTCCGGGCACCCATCAGCCGCCATCGAGAATTGGGGAAAAAACATGAAGCAGGACGACTTCTTCATTGGGTGGAGCGCCGACACGCCAAAGGCGGACAGACGTGCATTTCTGGCAGGCGGCATTGTCCTCAGTCTCGGAGGCATAGGCGGCGGGACCCTTTTGGCATCGGGGCAGAAAGCAGTTGGTCCCGGCACCTGGAACCAGGGGGATGTCCGGGAATTCACGGGGATTGCGTCAGCAGACCCCTACGCCATGCTTCGGACTCGTGACATCGGCAATCGGACATCGACTGCTCTGTTAGGTTGCCTCGGCAAGTGCGGTGTCGCGGCCCGTATCGCATCATATGCAGGACAGCAGGTAACCGTCCGCGGAAGTCTGATCGAGCGAGGACCGCACGCCATGATAGCTGTCATTGATGGCCCGGACTGGATTGAACCGATCGAGGGGCCGATCCCAACAGACCTCGCCTTTCCAGAGCCTGAACCACTGGGCAGCGTGACGCTTGCTGGGGAAATTCTCGATACGAAATGTTGGTTCGGAGCCATGCGCCCTTCTGAGGGCAAGGTTCATAAAGCTTGCGCGTCTCTTTGCATTAGAGGCGGCCTGCCCCCGGCATTCTTTGTGAAGGATCGATCAGGCCAGTCTGCGCTGATGATTATGACCGACGGCGGAAGCGCTTACGGAGATGACTTGCTGCCGCTTGTCGCCGAGCCCGTGGAAATCAATGCGCAGGTTGCACGCCACGGCGATATTCTGATGCTCGATGCACCGGTATCGAATATGCGCATCATCTCGGCTTAGCTACCATATGCGGTAAGGACTCCAGCCGCAGCCACGTCTGTGACTGGCAGAAGACCCGCGCCGCACAGCCGCGAAGTTCGAGACGGTTTGCATCCACCTGTGTGATGCTTCCGCGATAGGTCCGGCCATCCTCCGGGTTTCGCAATCGACCACCGATCCATCGTCCGTCCTCAAAGGCTGCACCTTCAAACATCAGGCTGCCAAGCGATCCGGGCTTCAGATCGTCGGGCTCCCAAGCCCAGACCAGTGTACCGCAAAGCTCGTTTGGTGCGGCCGCGCATGAGGTTATCCGGACGACAGCCCCGTAACCTTGAGTTGCCCAGTCGCCTTCAATGGCAAGAAAGGGATCAGCCGATTCTGCAGTCGCTGCTGCTCCGCCAGCCAGCAAAAGAGTTAAGGTTGTGATGGTATAAGTTCTCGCCTGAAGCATGATGGATCTCCGATTTCAGACCATCAATGCTCTGTCAGGACAAACCGCACCGCACGTTCAATACGTAATCGCTGAAAGATTCGAAAAAACGATCCTGGATTCAAAGAATAGTCAGCTCTGCGCTGCAGCAACGAGCGCCTGCTTTCGGAAAGCGCTTGGAGTGATCCCCTCGATCGCCTTGAAAGCTCTATTGAACGGGGCAATTGAGCCATAGCCGAGATCGAGAGCGACCTGCGTCACCTGCATACGAGCCTTTTCCGGGTCGGCAAGGAGGCGTTTGGCTTCTTCTATCCGATATGAGTTCAGGAACGCGTTGAAGTTCCTGAAGCCTAACCCCTGATTGATCAGTCGGCGGAGCTTATATTCAGGATAGGCAATCCGATCACCCAGGCTCGCAATTGTCAGCCCCTCAATGCGGTAAGCGCCATCCTCCATGGCCGTAATCAAACGCTTACGCGCAGCATCGTCGATCGTCTCAACTTTTTGGGTTTGTGGAACGGCGTCCGGATAGGAGAACACATTTACAGGCCTAAGTATCCAGCTTGCGAATGTCATTGACAGGACGAGCAGCGCAAACCCGTGAAAAGTGGTCAACCAGACCGGCGCGACATCCACGAGAAATCGGACTTCTGCTAGGGCGATGACAATTCCTGTCAGCCCGACGAGACTGGCAAAAACCAATCGAAATCGTCGTCGAGGTTCCACAAGATCAGCAGCTCGGTGTGCTACGGCAAGCCAGATAACGTGAACCATCATGGATATAACAATGGCTTGCTGAAAGAAGTCCTCAATCACCAGATCTCCGGCGAGCGGTGAGTATAACCTGCGCGCCAAAAACAGGCAGGCCATAAATAGTCCCGGCAGTATACGCCACCAACGCCAGTGGAATTCATCATCGAACAGAGCGGTCGCGAACCACCAGAAGAACACCGAGTTCATCGTGGCAAGGAATGTGAGCAACTCTCGCAAGGGTGCGGAATATGCGGTGCCCATAGGTGATGAAATCAACATATAGCCAGCTGTGGTGAGGGAGAAGAATGCCCCGAGGTTTTGCACGCCGAACAAAGGTGTTCGGCGTATGAGCCGCCCAGCGAGGAGAAGGCAAATGCCGGCGGCCATTGCACGTAGGACAATCTCAAACAGATAGGGATCAAGAGATGCTATCGTCTTAGTGGGATCCATTGGCTTTCAGCTTGTATTGGCGACACGTCGATGTTGTTCGAAGTCTAAGCCTTCGACGGTTATTCGATAGGTCAAAATATCGATTGAATCCTGAAAACATGCCGCGGATCTGCAATCGCGGCGCGTCTTCGGCCCGACTGGTGTTGTTTCAAGCCTCTGCTGGACAGGAGGCGATTATGACGGCCACGACAGGAATTTCTCAATCAGATGGCAATGTGGGCGGGCGGCGTCATGACCTCGATTGGCTTCGTATCATCGCATTTGGTATTCTGATCTTCTTCCACACTGCAGTTCTCTTCACCCCGGACAGTCTGCCCACAATCCAAAACCCAGAGCCCAGCCTCGCGCTTGCGCTATTCGTGTCGTTCTCACATCAGTTTCGGCTATCGCTACTGTTCCTCGTGTCTGGCATGGGTGTTCGCTTCGCGTTGCGAAACAGAACCGGGCGCGAATACCTCCGGGAGCGCGCACAGCGGCTGGTCATTCCGCTGCTCTTCGGGATAGCGATCATCGTCCCGCCGATGGTCTACCTGGAGAAACTCTACAACGCCGAGTTTGCCGGGAGTTTTTTGGAGTTTTATCCGACCTTTTTTACAGACGGTGTATATCCGACAGGCAATCTGAGTTGGCACCACTATTGGTTCATCGCCTACCTGTTTCTGTTCTGCCTGATTACGTGGCCGCTGTTTCGCAGTTGGCTAGGCACGAACGCATCGCTTCTTGCAAAGCGCACTGAATGGCTCGTTGCTGGAGGGCGTCTCTACTCGGTTGCGGTGGTTATCATCCTCATAGAGATTGTTCTGCGACCCATATTCCCGGGGTTCCACAACCTCGTTACCGACTGGGCGAACTTCTTTCATTGGCTGGTGATTTTCATCGCAGGTTTCGCGATGGCTCACGACACGCGAATGCTCGACCGATGCCGAGATCTGCGGTTCTGGTCCCTCGCGATTGGAGGTCTGGGATCAGGCATACTCTTCGCCCAATACTACTCAGCAAGTGACTACGGCTTCCATCTCGAGACCGAGGTGACGCTGCCGAACGCCATCGCTTTCATGTGGTTCTCTATCGTTCGGGTCATCGCCGAATGGGCCTGGATACTGACCTGCGTAGGGTTTGCAGCGAGGTATCTCAACCGGCCGAGTCGGGCGCTGACCTACCTCAATGGCGCGGTCTACCCCCTCTTCTGCCTGCACCTCACAGCTATTGTAGCAATCGCCTACCTGATCTTCCCATTGGATCTGACGATCCCGGTGAAGTTTCTTCTTACATCACTGGGCGCATACGCGCTTTGCTTCGCGATCTACGAAGGTATCGTGAGGCGGGTTGGCATGTTGGGATTGCTGGTTGGGGCGAAACCTACGCCCGCAGCGCCGCCAAGAGATTCTCAGCCTGCCGAAGACTATAAGCCTCTGGAATCGGCGAACGCATGATAAGCAATCGATGCCAAAGAGGGCCGACCAGCGCATCGATGGCGTCCTCAATGTCCCAGTCGCGACGGATCACCTGCTTCGCCGAAAGCTCTGCAAGGACGTTACGAAGCGGCAGACGAACTTCTGACTTCAGCCAGGCGCGCCACTTCTCGCCGGCGCTCTCATCATCAGCCGCAGCAAGAAGCGCTGCCCGTAGCACATAGTTCCCATCGCCGGTACGGGCAGTTGCCTCGATTGGAGCAATAATAGCGGCGATCCGTTGGGCCGCATCTCGAGCACCTTCGGGTTGCTGCGGCACGAGGCTCAGCGCTGCGTCTAGGCAGAGCGTGCCGATCGACGGCCACCAGCGATAAATAGTTTGTTTCGAAGCACTGGCACGGCGAGCAACATTATCGACACTGAAGTTTCGCCAACCATTTTCGGAGAGTTCGGAACGGACCGCTTCAAGGATAGCGGTTTGCGAGGACTCGCTGCGTTTCGGGCCTTCACGTCTCTGCCGTTTCGATTTCGTGCCGGATTCCGCCATGCGCCTCGCCTCTAACCTGCGCCATACTGGGGGCGCGTTATCAATTGGCGTAGATATAAATCCAAAGGGTTTCGAAAAATAGAACGGATCGGACGATTAAGCCGAAATATTACGACTATTTTTCTTGACCGCCGCGCTCGACAGCTTCGCTGATCAGTTCCCGGGCCTTTTCGATCCCTGACCAACCCTCAACGCGAGACCATTTGCCGGTTTCGAGATCCTTATAATGGGCGAAGAAATGCTCGATCTTGTCGACGAGAATCTTTGGCAGATCGTGATAGGAGGCAATCGTGTCGTAATACGGGGTCAGCTTCGGATGCGGCACCGCCAGGATCTTCTCGTCCGGGCCTTTATCGTCGGTCATCATCAGAACACCGACGGGACGGGCGCGAACAACGGAGCCCGGCACCAATGGTCGGCTGCCCACGACCATGACGTCGATCGGATCCCCGTCCAGGCTCAGCGTATGAGGGATAAAGCCGTAATTACAAGGATAGCGCATCTCGGTGTAGAGGTAGCGGTCAACGAACATCGCTCCGGATGCCTTATCGATCTCGTATTTGATCGGGTCGCCGCCGAGCGGCACCTCGACGATGACGTTCACGTCGTCCGGCGGATTGTGTCCTGCGATGATCTTGCTGATATCCATATGCGTCGACTTCTTTTCGGGCTTGTCGGGATGTCATCTAGGGCGGTCGCGGCAAAGCAGCGAATAGTCAAGTGTTAAGCGCTTCAACTGTTCGCGGTAAGAAACCCGCGCAAAGACTGATTACTGTATACGGCGGGTTCGCCCGATCGACCAGTATGTCAGCCCCGCAGCGACGAGATGCTCAATCCAGGCAAGGGGTAACGCGGTCCATATATAATCCGGACGAACGAAACCCATATTGACGATCCCTATCCAGATCAGGCCGAAAATTGTTACCGTGAAAGCGAGCGACGCCAGAACCGCCTGACCGAAGCTGAACCGAAATTGCAAAAGCCACATCCAGTAAAATCCCGTAGCGGCAACGATAAGGATCGTGTCCCAAACCATCCAGGAGGCAAATATGCCGGGCGAAATCGCCCCAATGGCGGGGTTGCCTGCAAAGTCCTCCAACAGCACTGGTCGGACGACCTGAAAATAGCGCCAGACCTCGGATGCGTTGATCCAAATAAAATTGAGACCCAAAGCGAGCCAAAAGGCTCGCAACTCATTGGGCTTTATTGAAGTATCGGTCATGCCTGCACCTTCCGCTCGATCAGATCCATCATTGTGTTGGTGAAATCGTAGAGATAAGCCGCATCGCTGACAGTCCGGGACATGGCCCACAGACCCTGAGCAGAGATGACCAGATATTGGGCGAGGTGTTCCCGCTCCGACCTTGAAAGCTTAGAGCTCTCGGCGGTCGATAGTGCTGACTCAAAACCTATCTGCAGGCGCTGGTTATGGGCGTCAACCGCCTTCGCAACATCTTCGTCATGGGGCGCACGCTCTGTGGCAGCATTGCCGACCAGACATCCAGGACCCGGAAGTCCGGTCTCCTCCGCCAAGCGGATCTGCGCTTCGAAATAAGCGCGGATACTTGCGAGCCCCCCCTGCTCCTCCACGACCGAAAATGCCGGGCTGACGACATCAGAGTTATAGGCACCAAACACACTCAAATAAAGATCGCGCTTCCCACCAATCTCCGCATAGAGCGCATGACGGCTGATGCCACTCAGCTTCACGATATCCGCCATGGACAGGGCGCTGAACCCATAGGCCCAAAAGAGCGGGAGAAGAGCGTTTGAAATGTCGTTGCGGGTAAAAGACTTGGAACGAGGCATGAGCACTTTTTAACAGAACAATCATTCCGCTACAAGCTTTGATCCTCAAATCCACTTGACGCTTACATCTTCTTCGCCTTCAGGCTGACCTCATGACCCAGCACCGCATTGCCGCCGTTCAGGCAGCTCCCAAACTCTTTGATCGCACCGAAACGCTTGCCCGTTTTGAGCACTGGCTTAGCGAGGCCAAAAAGGACGGTGCCGATTTGGTCGTATTTCCAGAGTCTTTCCTGGGCGGATATCCAAAGGGCGTGGACTTCGGGGCGCGCGTCGGGTCACGGGATGAGCCGGGCCGCGATCTGTTCCGGCTCTACTTCGAGAATGCCTTCGATCCGAATGGGGAAGCGTTCAGCAAGGTGCGAAGTCTTGTAGCGGACGCCGGCATCAATGTCGTGACCGGCCTGATGGAACCCGTCGGAGACACGCTCCACTGTGCAGCCGCGACTCTCAACCGCCAAGGCGATGTCATCGGGTGGCGACGAAAGCTCATGCCGACTGCGATGGAACGGATCATCTGGGGGGCCGGCGATGGATCTACACTGAACGTGGCGGAAACAGATATTGGTCGCGTTTCAGCGACGATCTGTTGGGAGAATTACATGCCGCTCCTGCGGATGCAGCACTACGAGCAGGGAACGCAAATCTACGCTGCGCCGACAGTAGACGATCGCGACGTTTGGCTACCAAGCATGCAGATGATCGCACTGGAAGGCCGCTGCTTTGTTATCAGTGCCTGCCAATATATGACACGAGCTGACGTCGCAGACGATGTTTCATATGATGCCATCCAGGGCGACGAACCGAACACGGTGTTGATCCGTGGCGGTTCCACCATCATCTCGCCGTTCGGAAAAATATTGGCAGGGCCCGTTTACGGCCAATCAACGCTTGTCGTCGCAGATATAGACATGGACGAGATCGCCCGCGGGAAGTTTGACCTCGACGTCGCCGGACACTATGCCCGCCCGGATATATTAGAACTGAAGGTGGACCGGACAGCACGTCTAGCACCACCACCTCTGAAAAACAGGGCACCTTAGGGCCCATCGGGGAAAACCATGACCAAAGCCACCGTCACGCTGGAAGACATCAAGGCTGCCGCGAAAGTGCTCGACGGCCAGATCGAGAACACGCCTATGCGGCGCAGCCGCACCCTGTCCGAAATTACCGGTGCCGACATCTGGGTAAAGTTCGAAAACCTGCAATTCACGGCATCGTTCAAGGAACGCGGGGCACTGAACAGGCTGACGTCTTTAACCGAGGACGAGCGGCGCAATGGGGTAATTGCAGTCTCGGCGGGAAACCATGCTCAGGGCGTCGCCTACCATGCCAAGCGCCTTGGTATTCCAGCCACGATCGTGATGCCGGTAACGACACCCTTCAACAAGGTGCAGCATACGCGCGACCATGGAGCCCGCGTACTGCTTGAGGGACAGACCTTCGACGACGCATCTGTCTACGCCGCAACGGTGCGAGCCCGTGACGGACTGACCTTCATTCACCCATTCAACGATTACGGCATCATTGCGGGTCAGGGCACAGTGGGTTTGGAAATGCTTGAAGCTGCACCCGAGCTCGACACGCTTATTGTCCCGATCGGTGGCGGCGGCCTGATCAGCGGAACAGCAATCGCAGCGAAGGGCCTTAAACCGGACATCGAAGTCATCGGTGTCGAAGCAGCTATGTATCCAAGCATGCACGCCGCGTTCACGGGCTCGAACGCCCAGATCAACGGTGGAGCCAGCATTGCTGAGGGCATAGCGGTGAAACAGGCCGGCGAGGTGACGGCTCCACTGGTGAAAGAATTTGTCGACGATATATTGCTCGTCGAAGAGGAGCACCTTGAGCGCGCAATTACCCTCTTCGCCGATGTTGAGAAGACGATTGCAGAGGGCGCTGGCGCGGCAGGACTCGCCGCCATTCTCGCCCACCCAACGAAGTTTTCCGGCAAGCGAGTCGGCCTTGTTCTCTGCGGCGGCAATATCGACACGCGCCTCCTGTCATCAGTGCTGACGAGAGCTTTGGTGAGGGAAAAGCGGCTAACCAATATCAGGATTATCGGGGATGATCGGCCGGGACTACTGTCCCTCGTAACCAAAATCATAGGCGATAGCGGTGCAAACATTATGGAGGTCGCGCACAATCGGATTGCCCTGGATGTGCCGGCCAAGGGTGCCGAATTCGACATCCTGATCGAAACCCGAGATGCCCAGCACACCCAAGAAGTCACAGACGCTCTGGCCCAGGCGGGTTATCCACCCCGCCCGCTTGGAAGCTGATCTACGGTTTTGAAATGAAGGTGCGTGATGACTTTACGTCGGAACAGCACTAAACGGTCGCCGAAGTAAATGGGCTCAGGAGCCGCGCATGATGATCCGCAATATCGTTCTCAGCCTTGCTGTCGGGGTCGTCCTGGCCGCCTGTTCCAGCGAACCCGCCGCACCGGTCGATCCGTCTGACCCCTTTGCGACGCTCGCACCCTGGGATGGTGACCGTGAAGACATTCAGACAACGAGCAGTGGTCTGCAGTACTACGTCTTAGAGTCTGGCGACGCTTCACTACCAACATTGAAAGAGACCGATACTGTCGTGGCCGACTACGATATGCGGTTTGAATCCGATGGCGCGCGCTGGGACTCCAGCGAAGAGCGACACGGATTTGCTGCGATCTTTCGCGTATCCGATCGTTTGCCAGGATGGATCGAGGCTTTGCAACGCATGCGCCCGGGCGACGAATGGATGATTTACACGCCAGCTGATCTTGCTTTTGGTGAAGAAGGACAAGCTGGCATTCCACCAGGATCAGGGTTTGTGACACGCATGAAAGTTATCGATACCAAGAACGGAGATTATCCAGGCACCGCCCATTGGGACAGTTATACGCCATGGGACTCCGAGGCAGAAGGCGTGGTCACAACCGATAGCGGTCTGCAATACATCGTCCTGAAGTCAGGCCCGGAGGGCGGCGAGTCACCTGGCATAAACGACGCAGCAATTGTGCATTATGAGGGCCGTTTCGCTGAATCCGGCGAAACCTTTGACAACAGCTTTGCCAGGGGCATACCCGGGGAGTTCGGCGTATCTCAAATAATTCCAGGGTGGACCGAAGCTCTTCAGCTGATGAAGCCAGGCGATGAATGGCTGATCTACATCCCGTCTGACCTGGCTTATGGCGAGACCGGGCGCTCAGGGATTCCTCCAAACTCAGACCTGATCTTCAGAGTCGACCTGTTCGGGTCGAAACCAGACGAATACCCAGGCAATGATATCTGGGCTGCGAACCTGCCATGGAACCCCGATGCCGAAGGTGTGCAGACCACCGAGAGCGGCATTCAGTACATTGAGTTGACCTCCGCACCGGAGGGCGAAAGCCAACCAAAACCGGCGGACACAGTCGTCGTTGACTATGATGGTCGGCTCGCCTCCAACGGAAAACGCTTTGATGGCACATTGGACGGCGACACGCCGCTTGTGATCCCCGTGAGCGGTGTCATCCCGGCATGGACAGAAATGCTCCAGCTGATGGATCCCGGAGATGACTGGCTGGTGCACATCCCTTCGGAATTAGCATATGGCGAGCGAGGCACACCCGGCGGACCAATTCCACCAAACGCTGATCTGATGTTCAGAATAAATCTGAAGTCTTTCTTCGGCCCGCAAGAATCCAACACTGAGGCGTGGGACGAGCTGACACCGTGGGACAGCGATAGTGATGCGGTTCAAAAGACTGCATCCGGTCTTGAATATATCGTCGTGGAATCAGGCCCGGAAGGCGGTGTCAGCCCAACACCAAACAATCGCGCTGTTGTCTATTATGAAGGCCGTCTGGCTGAGACCGGAGAGACGTTCGACAGTGCCTATGCACGCGGGCGCTACGCCGAGTTCGGTGTGACACAGGTGATTCCCGGATGGACAGAAGCATTGCAGCTCATGAAACCTGGCGATCGCTGGATGCTCTACCTACCCTCGGACATTGCCTATGGCGAAAGGGAGACGGGATCGATTCCGGCGAACTCCGATCTGATCTTCGAAGTCCAACTCATGGCGGTACAATAGCGAGCCATGACCGCTCCCAACCGGATACTTGTCGCCGGCGGGGGCGGACGGCTCGGGCACGCGCTCCAATCCATTGGCGCAACGTCACTCACTCGGTCAGAATTCGATATTACTGATGCTCATCGTATTTCGAGCGCGCTTGAAGAGCGACGGCCCGATTTAGTTATCAATGCGGCAGCATACACGGATGTCGAAGGAGCGGAGACCAATCGAGACACAGCCTTCGCCATAAACGCGACAGGCGCAGGAGAACTGGCCAAAGCCTGCGCAACCGCCGACATCCCCCTCATTCATATATCTACGGATTACGTCTTCGCTGATGGATCGCCGGAAGAACCTGTTAGCGAAGCGCGTCCACCAAACCCGCTCTCTTGCTACGGTGAAAGCAAGCTCGCTGGCGAGCTGGCGGTGCAAGCCGTCGGCGGCACGCATGCAATTGTTCGTGTATCTTGGCTCTTTGACCAGGGGCCCGACACATTTGTCGGCAAGATGCTGAACGTCGCGGCCGAGCGTGACGAGATGAAGGTCGTTAATGAAGCCTTCGGGCGACCAACGTCCGTCGGTGATCTGGCTCCCAAACTAAAAGAGCTTGCTGAAATGTTCCTCGGTGGCAAAACCGAGCTTCCGCAAATCCTGCACATGGGACCGCCGAAACCAGTTAGTCGCTTTGAGTGGGCAGAAGAGATCTTCCGGGCAAGCGGGACGCAAGGTGGACCAGCGCCCCGTCTCTCGCCATGTTCAGCCAGCGAGTTCCCGACAAAGGTCCGACACCCCCTTGGTTTGGTGCTGGATGTGACGACTGCGGACGCGCTGCTCGGCCCCATGGCAGACTGGCAGAGCGCCACGGCGGCAGCGGTGAAGCGACAAGTATTGCCGACCCACTAGCTGCATCCGTTCCGGCTACGCTAGGCTGATATTAGCCATCAGACGACGGCGGCACATTCATGCCCTTCTGTACAGCTGGCCGGGCACCGACCGTTTCGTGCCATCGCGCCACATTTGAGAATGTACTCCCCGACATTTGCTCCACCGCGACGAGCGCCGGTAATGACCAAGGGTAAATCGCGATATCGGCAATGGAGTAGTCCCCGCCAACAAACTCCGTCTTGCCCAGCTGGGTGTCGAGCACCTTGTAAAGCCGAGCGGACTCGGTTGCGAACCGTTCGATGGCCTCAGGGATCTTGTCCTCCCGATAGCGCGCGAAGTGATTAAGCTGCCCGAGCATTGGGCCGAAACCCCCAACTTGCCAGGCAAGCCATTCAAGCACTTTAGCGCGCTCAGGAGCACCAATAGCAGGCAAGAATTTCCCAGATTTTTCGCCAAGGTAAGTCAGTATCGCCCCGCTTTCAAAGACGCTAACTCCGTTGTCGGTATCGACAATTGCGGGGATCTTATTGTTCGGGCTAATGGCGAGGAACTCGGGACTGAATTGTTGATCCTGGCCGATATCGGTGGGCTTCACGTCGTAGTCGAGCCCCATTTCCTCCAGCGCCACGGAGATTTTTCGACCGTTCGGAGTGGTCCAAGTATAAAGCTCAATCATGCTATTCAGTCCTTATTGCTTAATATTCATTACCGGCTGCACTTGGTGACATCGACTGCAATCTTTCAAGGGCCGCTATCGAGAAAAGAGCTTCGCTACATATAAAGATATAAGCATATATTGATATGATTGGTTCGGCAGTCTATTGACCCGGTTTGTTTTCTTATCGAGGGGTACCCGATCCGTGTCCGACTTCTACTTTACCAGTGAAAGCGTTTCCGAAGGTCACCCGGACAAGGTCTGCGATCGCGTCTCCGACGAGATCGTCGACCTCTACTTCCGAATAGCCCTCGAAAGCGGCTTCAACCCGGACAAGGTTCGGGTCGCCTGCGAGACAGCCACGACGACCAATCGCGTGGCTCTACTTGGCGAAATTCGCGGCCCTGAAATAGACCGCGACATCGTGGAAAAGACCGTGCGCGCGGCAATCAAAGACATCGGTTACGAGCAGGACGGTTTTCATTGGGAGAACCTCGATTTCGCAAACTGGCTGCATGAGCAATCGGCTGACATCGCCGCGGGTGTCGATGAGGGAACCGGTACGTTTGAGGCTGCCGGTGCCGGAGACCAGGGCATAATGTTCGGTTATGCCAGCGCAGAGACGCCAGAACTGATGCCCGCTCCGCTGCTCTATTCTCACCAGATTCTGAAGCGCATGGCCGACCTTCGGCATTCCGGCGAACGCCCCGAGTTCGAGCCCGACGCCAAAAGCCAGGTGACGTTGATCTACGCCGACGGCAAGCCAGTCGATGTCGACACGGTGGTTGTGTCGACACAGCACGGAGCTGGCCATTCAGCCGAAGACATCCGTGAACTTGTCCGTCCGATTGTTGAAGAAGTTCTCCCAAATGGTTGGTTCCCATCCGAAGACAAATTCTATGTGAACCCAACTGGGAACTTCGTCATCGGAGGGCCTGACGGAGACGCCGGGCTGACCGGGCGCAAGATCATTGTTGATACCTATGGTGGTGCCGCGCCCCATGGTGGCGGTGCGTTCTCAGGCAAGGATCCAACAAAAGTTGACCGCTCAGCCGCCTATGCCTGCCGCTACCTCGCGAAGAATGTCGTGGCCGCAGGCTTGGCAGAGCGCTGCACGCTTCAAGTCAGCTATGCAATCGGCGTCGCCAAACCGCTTTCAATCAATGTAAACATGCACGACACGGGTGAGGTCGATGAGCGTAAACTCGAAGATGTGTTGATGCAGGTAATGGATCTAAGCCCGCTGGGTATCCGCTCAACGCTCGAACTGAATCGCCCGATTTATGCTCGTACAGCAGCCTATGGCCACTTCGGGCGGCAGCCGGATAATGAGGGTGGTTTCAGCTGGGAGCGCCTCGATCTCGTGGAGCCAATCAAGTCCGCATTCTAGAAGAAACGCAATAAAATCATCGTGCTTTCTGGTTAACACGCCTGGCGGGCGAACTAGCCGGCACTCAAATTCCAGTGCGAGGTGAAAAATTCGCCTGCGCCCGACGTTCACCATATTCAGTTGATATGCTTAACTCGGCATACAACCATGTGGGGACATGAAAATGTGGAATCTGAGACGAAGCGCGAGGGGGATTTCCCAAGTTTTACTGGCCGTCGGGCTTTCAATAACGAACCCGGTGTTCGCACAACAGGACAGCGGCCAAAAGGCTTCAACGCGCGATCTGAGCACCCATGAGGGAGTGTTGAATCAGCGGATCATCGGCAAAACCCTCCGCGAGCCACCAGACGACGCAACACCAGGCACGGATACGTCACTTACGATCTACCAGGGCTTCTCAAGTGAACGCGCAACCGCGCGTGTCCTGAGTGAAGCGATCGGAGAAAGACAAGCACCCACAAGGCAAATCAATCCAGAAATCTATCGCCTTCCTGGAGGACTGTCCCCCAATGCGTTCTTGAACGGCGGTGCTCCCATTAAGGCAGTTCCGACCCGAGGATTGACCCCGAACACTCCATTAGGTTTCGGAACAGGAGCGCGAGAACCCACGCGCGGAGCTATCGGTTCAGATTCTGTCTGGCAAAGCACAGTGATTCCCGTCTGTTGGGAGAGCATGGAATCCGAAAGTGCCGACGGCAGAAAATGGACAGAGGCTGCCGTTAAAGGCTCTTGGGAAAAGGTATCCAATCTGAGATTCACCGGATGGGAAGGCTGCATAGAAGACAGTCGCGGGATCCGCATCAAAGTCGCCGAAGCTGGGCCCAATGTGCAAGAACTCGGTCGTGGCATTGATGGACTTCCAAATGGAATGGTCCTCAACTTCACCTTCGCGGCATGGGGTACCGACTGCCAGGAATTTAAGGAGTTTTGCATCCGCGCACTCGCTGTTCATGAATTCGGACACGCGATTGGCCTCGCCCATGAGCACAATCGCACCGAAGCTAAAGAGCTCTGCAAAACGGAACCACAAGGCCCGCAGCCGGCCTTCTTTGTAACGAACTATGACCCCACATCAGTGATGAATTACTGCGCACCGGAGTGGAACAATCAAGGCAAACTATCCGCCCTCGATGTTGCAAGCGTTCGAATGCTGTATGGTCCGTTCAGTGATGAGACTCCAGCGACGGTAGCACTTTCCGGGTCGGTCAGAGTGGGTGACGGACCACCCGTTCAACTGTTTGATCCAAATGCACCGCCGTTGGTGTTTGCGCTGACTGAAAGCGCGCCAAAAAAGTCCTGGCCAATTTCGGTTTGCCATGGCGAAGACCGCGTCCTCTACATTACCTACGAAGCCTCCGTTCGCCCCGGCAGTCACTTGATCGACATCACTTATGCCGCTACGATTTCAATGGCAGAGAGCTGTGTCCGGCGATCGGAAATCACATCCCAGACCGAAGGAAGCACGCTGTCCGACCCGGCCTACTTCGCGCCTTCGGTCGAGTTCAAATTCCCCAGCACCACAGCTGAAGACAGCATAACGGCATATGTTTCCGCCTGGCGCACCGTTGGCGAAGAACAGATCGTTGAGAGTTGCAATGATTGCGTCGCAGCGGCATCCGAGGCGGTATTTGCCGAGCCACCTCAGTTTACGGCAGTACCGACCCGTGGCGACTTACAAGCAGAAGACTTAGACATCATCGAGCTGTCAGCCGAAAGCATCAGGCAGCCGGTACTTAATCAACTTCTCCCGAAGTCTGATCGGGAAGTGACGACCCTGCCCCTCGCCTATAGCACGACGGTTTCTAACGCAGTCTGGGCGTCGCCAACAATTCCGGTATGCTGGAAAAGCATGGCCGCTCAATGGGCGGACGGCAGACGATGGACAAGAGAAGCTGTCGAAGCCACTTGGGAACGCGTCTCTAACATCGATTTCACGGGATGGGATCAGTGCCGGGAAAACGACGCGCGACTGGCGATCACCGTTCGAGACGAGGCACCGCACGTCAAGGAGCTAGGCCGGGGTCTTGCCGCTCTCTTCGAAGAAGAACCTGTGGTCTTGAACTTCAGCTTTGAAAATTGGGGGCAGGATTGCTTCGAAATCAAGGAGTATTGCATTCGCACCCTGGCTGTTCACGAATTTGGCCACATCATAGGACTGGCCCATGAGCACAACCGTGATGATCGATCAGTATTATGTTCTGAAGAGCCTCAAGGGCCTCTCCCTGAATTCCTGCTGACCGCCTATGACCCCACATCGGTAATGAACTACTGCAGTGAAAAGTGGAACAATGAAGGCCGATTGTCTGCGCTCGATGTTGCAGGTGCGCGACTGCTTTACGGTCCGTTCTCGGAGGAATTTCCGGCAGAAGTGGAAGTCTACGGGACCATCGAATTTGGCAGCGACAGTCCAGGCAGCACGCCTCCGGTAAGCATTGTTTTACCCGTCACCGAAGAGCAACCGGAAGTCACCAGAGTCCTAGAGGTCTGTAATCACGACGACATGAAGGTCGTCGCGGCGATAACAGCATCGCTTGATCCAGAAATAACGGGAATTCGAGGTCGAATCGCGACCACTTTGCTGGAAACGGAAGGATGTGATGCTGTTGCACATATGGAGGATTTCAACTCCGTCTTCACGGCCTTTGAGCCCGGTCGATCCGAGACGGCCACAACATTGAGAGTGGTTGGCGCAGGAGACGCATATGGCGAAAATGTCGTCAGCATATCGTTGTCAGCAAAACGGCTGGTTGGCGATGCAGTGAGTGCTGGCGAATGCGAAGACTGCGAGATAGCTGCTAGCCAGGCCGTCTTTGCGAGCTCGCCGCCGCAAGCATTCTCAGGCTTGACCAGCGTTGATCAGAGTATTCTGAATATCCGCTCACCCTGGCCCGCTGAATTGAAAGTCGATTTCAAAGTCTGCGAGAACGAAGTCCGAGCCGGACCAGGATTCGGCACCGGTAGCTGGACAGACGATCAGATCGAGCGCCTTTGCTCACAAGCGCCGACATCGAAAGAGCCAGCAGTGTGCTACGCTAAAGTGGTCGAGAATGGCCTCCAGTGGGGTGGAGGTACGGTATGGGTGCCCCAGAACATTGTAAGTCTGTGTGAAGGAGCGTTAGACGCCGACGAGCGAATTGGATGCTTCAGCGGCCAATTGAATTCGGGCCGGCAATGGCCGCAAGCAATCGAAGCCTGCAAGGCCGGTTAGGCAACAGGGGTGACATCACCGTAAACAATGAAGTGCGGATTATCGTAGCCACGCTCGATCTTGCCGTAGAGAAGCGGCGCACCGTCTTCTTGCAGTACCCGGCCGCCAGCAGCTTCAACAACGGACTGCCCAGCAGCAGTGTCCCACTCCATAGTTCGGCCCATTCGAGGATAGAGGTCAGCCTCCCCCGCAGCTATGAAGCAAAATTTGAGGGATGATCCAGCCGATATAATGTCGCCGACTTCAAACTTCTCCAGAAACGCGTCCGTCTCGGGCGTACGATGGGACTTTGAAGCAATGGCAGTCACCGCGCCATTTGCAGCGCGAATACGCAGCTCGCGCCGATCTGCCTCAGCAGGAACGGCACCTCCAGGCGAAGCTTCCGCCTGCCAGGCAGACGACACGCTATCCGCGACAAAAAGACGAGATAGGGCTGGCGCATACACAACACCCATAACGGGACGGCCATGCTCAATTACCGCGATATTCACGGTGAACTCACCGCGTTTGTTGATAAACTCTTTTGTCCCGTCCAGGGGGTCCACAAGCGCAAAGCGATGCCCGTGTTCTGGGATGTTCCCAGCATCGACAGCTTCTTCAGCGATGACGGGTAGGTCAGGGTCGGCGTCCGCCAGCGCCGCCAGAATTAGCGCTTCAGCTTTCTGGTCCGCTTCTGTGACCGGCGAGGAATCACCCTTCTGACCAACATCGAAATCGGTTTCATAGATATCCATGATGATGCGGCCCGCCTTTAAGGCGATCTCCGCCAGAACGTCGCCTGTTAGCGGCATGGAAGGCTCCTTTTTCAGAAAATTCAAAGTGCTCTATCGGGAGTGCCGGTCACGTACCAGCAGAAATTGCTGAAGCGTCAAGATAGGTCGCATCATATGACACCGGAAACGAAACGGATCGCGCAATAAAACAGTATTGATGAATTTGGCTGTGAAGCGCGTCCGCCCGGTCGGCATCGGCAATATCAGCCAGCGTGATCCTGGGTCTGAGGGTTGCGCTGATAAAGCGCCCTGCCCCGGATGGCTCGCTCTCTCCGACACCAATTGGATCATCCGTATAGGATATGACGGTAATCTTTTCCCGGCTCGCGAGATGAAGATACCAGAGCATATGACAGGCCGACAGCGATGCGATCAGCATGTCTTCCGGATTGGGGAGGGATGGATCACCGCCAAGCAGCGGGTCGTTGGAGCACGAAATTGTCGGTTTGCCGGGCGTCTCGACATTCCAGGTTCGATCATAACCGGAATAGGTCCGGGTCCCCTCGCCGCGATTCCCGGTCCAGACAATGCGCGCCGTGTAGTCATGGGTTTTCGACTTCGTCATATGCCGGATCCCCTTTTAGATCTCACCTGCTGCGACGCGCTTGAGATATGCGCCATATCCGGTCTTCTCGAGCCGCTTGGCATGAGCCGCAAGCTGCTGATCGTCAATGAAACCATTGCGCCAGGAAATTTCCTCTAGGCAGGCAATTTTCAACCCTTGTCGGGCTTCGATTGTCTGCACGAAATGGGACGCTTCTAGGAGTGAGTCATGGGTACCTGTATCAAGCCAGGCGTAACCGCGACCCAACGTGCAAACACTCATTTCGCCGTCGTTCAGGTAAAGTTGGTTGAGGTCCGTAATTTCCAACTCTCCCCGGTCTGATGGTTTCAATGAGCGGGCGCGGGCGCAGACACTTCCGTCGTAGAAGTAGAGCCCCGTCGCAGCGAAGTTCGACTTCGGCACCTGCGGCTTCTCTTCGATTGAGATTGCTTTTCCGGCGTCATCGAATTCGATAACGCCGTAGCGATGCGGATCCGCCACCTGGTAGGCAAATATACGGGCTCCGGAGGTTAACTGCGCGGCCTCTCGCACTTCATCCTGCAAACCGTGCCCATAGAAAATATTATCTCCGAGAACGAGGGCAGATGGCTCGCCTTCCAGAAAGTCCTCTCCAATAATGAAGGCTTGGGCAAGACCGTCAGGCGATGGCTGGACAGCAAAGGACAAGGCAAGGCCGAGATCACTTCCGTCGCCTAACAGGCGCTGAAAACCCGACTGGTCCTCGGGCGTCGTTATGATGAGAACCTCTCGAATGCCCGCAAGCATCAATACGCTCAGCGGATAATAGATCATCGGCTTGTCGTAGATTGGCAGCAACTGTTTTGAGACGCCCCTCGTAATGGGGTGAAGCCGCGTGCCGCTTCCGCCGGCGAGAATGATACCTTTCATGGGAGGTCTCTAACCCGCCTTCCGAGCAAGGCCAAGACGACCACCATCGAAGCCGCGTTGGCGGATGTCTTCAAGCCACGCCTCGTTGGACAGATACCAATCAACCGTTCGCGCCAACCCATCGTGCAGGTCTGTTTGAGGCACCCATCCAAGAGTTCTTTCCATCTTGGAGCAGTCAACGGCATAACGCTGGTCGTGCCCAGGACGGTCCTCCACGAAAGTGATAAGGCTTTCATGGGGGTGCCAGGGCGCATCTGGAAAATGTCGATCCAATTCGGCACAGAGACGTTTGACAAGCTGAAGATTAGTGAGTTCGGCACGCCCACCCACCATATAGGTTTCGCCGGGCGTGCCCTTTTCCGCAATCAGCAGCAAAGCATCTGCATGATCGTCGACAAACAGCCAGTCGCGAACATTGTCGCCTTTGCCATAAACAGGAATCGGCTCGCCCTTGCGCGCAGTCTCTATCACGACCGGAAGTAGCTTCTCCGGGAACTGGTAGGGGCCGTAATTATTAGAGCAATTTGAAATTACAAAGGGGACGTCGAACGTCTCACCCCAAGCCCGGACGAGCATGTCGGAAGATGCCTTGGCAGCCGAGTAAGGCGATCGAGGCTGATAGGGCGAGTCTTCGGTGAAATGACCCGTCGCACCCAAAGATCCAAACACCTCATCGGTTGAAACATGATGAAAGCGAAAACCAGTGGCAGCATCACCGCTCTCAATGTATCCGCGAGCGGCCTGAAGGAGAGTATATGTCCCGACGATATTGGTCTCTACAAAAGCGCCAGGACCATCTATCGACCGGTCAACGTGAGTTTCCGCTGCAAGATGCATGATAGCGTCAGGTTTGAAGTCTGAGAGCAAAGCGGACATCCGCTGGCCGTCGCAAATATCGGCTTCCTCGAAACGATAGTTTGGATCCGCCTCGATGTCTGAGAGATTGGCAAGATTTGCAGCGTATGTCAGCTTATCCACATTCAGTACGGAATGCCCACTTGCGATGGCCATACGGACAACCGCGGACCCGATAAACCCGGCACCTCCTGTTATGAAAAGCCTCGCCATATTCACACTCCAACTGGTTTGAGCATCGTCTGGTTAGAGTGGCAGACGGCCATTGTCGATGAGAATTGACCGTGAACCGCTAAGTGATCCGTCTGCCAATATAGCGCGCCCACCGGCAGCCCGGGCGATCGCCATCCCAGCTGCGACGTCCCACAATCGCGAACCGCCCTCTTCATAACGATCTATCCGCCCTGCAGCGACATAAGCTGCCGCCAGAGTGGACGTTCCTAGCATGCGAACTTTCTTCCAGTCCGCAAACCCAGTCGCCAGTTTCGCCAGTCCTTCGGGCGAAAAGTCCCCCTGAACCGGCAGGCCTGTGGCCAGTATCGATTTTTCTTTCGCCGCTCGATCTGACACCGATATGCTCACACCATTGAGTGTCGCAGGAATACCCTCACCACCAAGGTAGGTTTCGCTGGTATTTATGTCATAGATGGCACCGAGTACGGGTTCATCGCCGCGCAGCAGCCCAATCGACACGGCACAGAGCGGTATCTCGCGATTGTAGTTCGCTGAACCGTCAAGTGGATCGACGACCCAAAGATGCCCTCCCTGGCCTCCATCATGCTCACCACTCTCCTCGGCGAGAATAGGTATGTCAGATTCAGTCTTTAGCGTATCGAGTATGACCGCTTCAGCCGCCCGGTCCGCGGCAAGCTTTATGTCCCGCCCTGTATCGCTGATAACACCCATCGTTGCCTCACCTCGCTCTCGAAGCAGAGTGCCCGCTTTGACAGCTGCAGTTTCGGCGAGACGGAGAAGCGAAGAATAGTCAGACATGACAACCGCCTAGAGCTTATGGTCGAGGGAGCGATCCTTGAGCTCAGAAATAACTTGTTTGACATCCTGAGCCCGGTTTTTTGGCATGACCAGAACTGATCCTTCGTGCGCGATCACGATCATATCCTCAAGACCAAGGCCTGCGACCAACACCGATCCGTCGGTGCGAATGTGGCTCGTTTCACTATCCACCGACACGATATCCGGTGACGAAGTTGGCTCGGTCGTCATCTCGGCGAGGGCGAGCCAGCCACCGATATCACTCCAGCCGCACTCCACCGGTCCAACCATGGCGGCGTGCGAGGTCACCTGCATGACAGCAATATCGATGGGCTCACTTGGACAGGCGGCGAAAGCGGTAGGATTAAGATGGATTGTCCCGTTGCTGGGAAGGCCGCCGGCCAGAGAGGCGTCCACCGCATTGAGAATATCTGGGCAATGCGTTTCCATTTCCGCGATCATACTCTGTGGGCTGAATAGAAATATCCCGGCATTCCAGGCATGCCGTCCTCCGTCGAATAACTCCTGATCCAGAGGAGGCTGAGGTTTCTCAATAAAGCTCGCGACACGCCTGGCATGTGCGTCAATTTGTTCGCCGGGCTCGATATGCCCAAATCCGCTTTCGGGGCGCGTCATGTTGATGCCGAAAGTTACAATCGCACCACCCTTGGCTGCTGGCGCTCCACTAGCAACAGCGGACCGAAACGAAGCGGCATCAGGAACATGGTGGTCCGATGGCATCAGAAGACACAAAGCTTCGCCGGGGAGCTGCTCTACGATCCTTGCAGCAACGCCCGCGACGGCCGCCGTGTTCTTCGGCTCGGGTTCAAGCACAATTGCGACAGGCTCAACCCGGACCTCTCGCAGTTGTTCCTCAATGAGCTCCAGATAGTCGGCACCACCAATAATAACGGGACGGCCGATCTCAATGCCCGGAACGCCGTCCCCCATGCGCGTCACAGTCTCCTGAAAAAGCGACCTGTCCGGTTCGATGAGGTTCTGGAATTGCTTAGGCTTAGTCCGTCGCGAAACCGGCCAAAGGCGCGTTCCTGCACCACCGACCATGAGAACAGGATATACGATCATGTGTCCCTCCGCCGGAATTCCCTCGCACGCTCTGATGAGGTTATATGATTGATATTACAAGGCAATCGAGCGGCCAATTACTCAACGGTCACTGACTTCGCCAGGTTGCGTGGCTGATCTACATCTGTGCCTTTCTCGACGGCAATATGATACGCGAGCAATTGTACGGGCAACGCATATAGTATGGGGGCGATATACGGATCGCATGCGGGAAGCTCGATTACATGTTGTGGTGCGTCGCCAGCTTCCTCAATTCCTTTCGCATCGGACAGGAGGACAACGGGGCCACGGCGCGCTGCCACTTCCTGAAGGTTCGATAACGACTTTTCAAAGAGGTGGTCATGGGGAGCGACGAATATGACCGGCGTCTCCTCGTCAATCAACGCAATGGGGCCGTGTTTCAGTTCGCCAGACGCATAGCCCTCTGCATGGATATAACTGATTTCCTTGAGCTTCAGAGCACCTTCGAGGGCGATCGGGAAATGAACACCCCTGCCCAGATACAAGACATCCGTGGCGCGCGCTAGATCACGTGAGAGGGTGGCGATTGAATCTGATAACAAAAGCGCCCGTCCCATCTGCCGGGGAACCGACTCAAGGGCCTTGATCATCCGAACTTCGTCGGCGCGCGACACCGCACCGCGTGCTTTTCCAAGACTGACGACAAGCGCAGCCAACGCGCAAAGCATGCCGGTGAAGGCTTTTGTCGAGGCAACACCAATCTCGGGACCGGCAAGTATGGGAAGAACGAGATCCGCCTCCCTGGCGATTGTCGATGTAGGAACATTGACGATCGCTGCCGTCTTCAATCCGGCATCCTTGCAATAGCGAAGCGCCGCGAGCGTGTCCGCCGTCTCACCCGATTGAGATACAAACAGAGCAAGTCCACCTGGCAGCAGCTTCGGTTCCCGATACCGGAACTCTGAAGCAATATCGATCTTAACGGGAATGCCCGCGACCTGCTCAAACCAATACTCGGCGACAGCACAGGCATAATAGGCTGTGCCGCACGCCACCATTTGGATCCCTTTTATTGATCGAAGATCCACATCGCCCTCACTAGGCAACCTGACAGTTTCGGTGAGGGGGTCGAGATAGGCACCGATCGTCCGAGCAGATGATTCGGGCTGCTCGTAGATCTCTTTCTGCATGAAATGTCGGTAGTTGCCCTTTTCAACGACAGCACCGGCCCCCTCGATCAGGGTTTCGGGTCGTTTAACTTCAGCATTGGAGGCATCGAAAACGTCATATCCGGACCTTGTGACAACGCACCAGTCCCCCTCCTCAAGATAGACGACACGCCGCGTAAATGGGGCCAGAGCCAAGGCGTCTGATCCAACGAACATCTCACCTTCGCCAACACCGATAGCAAGAGGCGACCCCCTTCTTGCACCGATCATTAGATCCTCTTCACCCTCAAAAAGAATGGCAATGGCGAAGGCACCTTCAAGCTTCGCAAGTGTGGCTCTCACAGCATCAGCTGGTGTGTCGCCCGCCTGCAAACGGCTGGAGACCATATGAGCGATCGTCTCGGAATCTGTTTCGGTCTCAAAGGTTTGGCCGGCCGCTTCCAGCTCCTCACGAAGCGATCTGAAGTTCTCGATTATGCCGTTATGGACGATCGCAACCGGACCCGCGACGTGGGGATGCGCATTGGTCACATTGGGCTCACCATGAGTAGCCCAACGTGTATGACCAATACCGGCAGTGCCGTTGGGCGTTTCGCTGGACAACGCCTCGCGGAGGTTCTGTAGCTTTCCCTTCGCGCGGACGCGGACGATGTTCCCGCCGTCCAGCGTGGCAACGCCGGCACTGTCGTAGCCGCGATATTCAAGCCGCTGCAGAGAGTCCAACAATCGGAATGCAACGGGCTCTTTACCCAATATGCCTATAATTCCACACATAGTAGTGCCGTCTCCTTGCCTTCAAGCTGACCATTTCCCCATAGATGGTTTTGGCAGATTGCAAAATTCTTGAAGGTTTGCGACTGGAGAATGACACACAAAGGGTGTTGTGATGACGAGAAATTACTTCGGTACAGACGGAATCCGTGGACGCGCGAACAAAAGCCCCATGACGCCCGAAATCGCCATGAGGCTCGGCATGGCGGCGGGCAAGTATTTTCGGTCTACAGATGCTCGGCGGCACTCCGTCGTAATAGGCAAAGATACGCGGCTCTCCGGGTATATGATTGAGCCAGCTTTGGTGGCGGGGTTTACAGCAGTCGGCGTGGACGTAACTCTGTTTGGCCCGCTCCCGACACCCGGTGTCGGTATGCTGACCCGATCGCTCCGCGCCGATCTCGGTGTTATGATATCGGCGTCCCACAATGCATACCATGACAATGGATTGAAACTATTCGGCCCGGACGGATACAAATTATCTGACAAAATCGAGCATGAAATCGAAGCGCTGATGGGGCAATCACTAAGCTCAGGTCTCGCAGAATCGCCTGATCTCGGGCGCGCTCAACGCATCGATGGAGCTCCATCGAGATATATAGAGATCGTCAAAGCTACTTTCCCCAGAGGGATGCGGCTGTCCGGACTTCGTATAGTCGTCGATTGTGCTAATGGAGCAGCTTACAAAGTTGCGCCTCGCGCGCTCTACGAGCTCGGTGCTGAGGTATTCCCAATCGGTATTGAACCAAACGGTTTCAATATCAATGAAGAGGTCGGTTCTACCGACACCGCAGCCCTGAAGAAGGCTGTACAAACCTACCGAGCAGATATTGGCATCGCGCTCGATGGCGATGCAGACCGTTGCATTCTTATTGATGAAGCCGGTCGGGAGATCGACGGAGATCAGTTGATTGGGCTCATCGCGACCCAGTGGAAAGCTGCAGGCAAACTATCAAAGCCCGGTGTCGTAACAACGATCATGTCAAATCTCGGACTTGAACAATATCTTGCCGGGATCGAACTCAAACTCGTCCGCACAAAAGTCGGCGACCGCTATGTTGTCGAGAAGATGCGCTCTGGCGGGTACAATCTTGGCGGAGAACAATCTGGCCATATCGTTTTGTCTGACTTCTCCACCACCGGTGACGGTCTGATCGCCGCTCTGCAAGCGCTCGCCGTAATGGTTGAGGCCGATAAACCGCTTTCCGAGATCGCTCGCGTCTTCGAGCCAGCTCCTCAGAAGCTCATCAACATACGCTATAACGACATCGACCCACTGGACGATACAGAGGTGAAGCAGACCATTGCGAAGGTGAAGAAACGTCTCGGCAAATCAGGCCGACTTGTTATCCGTAAATCCGGAACGGAACCGCTCGTGCGCGTCATGGCGGAGGCTCAAAATGAGAAGAAAATGGTCAATGCTGTCGAGGAAGTCGCCGACGCCGTGCGCAAGGCAAGCTAACGACCCGTTACGCCGAGAGAACGGATCTATACAATTCAGCACATGAAACCGCTGCGCTGGATCGGGACAGGTTTTGCAGGTTTGGTCCTGATTGTCGTGAGCTCGGTCATATGGGGCAACGCAGGACCTCGCCTCAAGCTAGACACAACACATGTTCCGCACGCTAGTCAAATGAGCGACGGTAGAGACCGACGCACACCCCTATCGCTCCGGCTGATCAACCCCTACCTGAAACGGCAGACCCAAAATCAAACCCGTGCAGGCTACGCCATGGCCACGGCGCAGAGCGGACAGCTCCAATTCGCGATAAAGCACGGCGTTGCTGATCTGGACGCGCAGACGCCGATAGACATCGACACACGATTTCGCATCGCCTCGATGACCAAACCCATTACCGCAGTGGCTGCGATGATCCTCGTTGAGCGCGGCCTTATCAACCTCGACGACCCAATAGAAAAATATATTCGGGCGTTCGCAGATGTAACGGTTTGGGAGAACGGCGTTAGAGTCGCTCCTAAGACAGCACCGACAATTCACCACCTCCTTACATTTACAGCCGGGATCGGAAGCGCCGGTGGTGGCGATCAAACGCCACTGGATAAGCTTTGGTCAGATAAGCTTCGCAGCATATCAACAAGCACCGATCTGGAGACACGCACTAATGCGATGGCGGAGCTACCCCTTTACAATCATCCGGGTGAGAAATGGCACTATGCGTCGTCGCTGACCGTGATGGCGCGGGTGATCGAAGTCGCCAGCGGTATTGCGTTCGAGGACTTTCTGGAGCGAGAGATTTTTGCACCCCTCGGAATGATGGACACCGGTTTCATGTCGCCGCCCGAAGAACGCGCAGACATTGCAGCTCTTTACACGCACAATTCAGACGGGAGCTTAGTCATACGCCCCGATGCACCATTCCATAGTAAAGGCCGGGTGAGCGGTGACGGGCGGCTGATCTCCACACTGCCCGATTATATGCGGTTCGCGATGATGCTTTGGAATGGCGGAGCATATAACGGTGTCCAGATCTTGAGCGAGGACGCGATCAGTAAAATGACGACGCCATACGTAACCGATGGCGTGTTATCTCAATACGATATTGAAGGGCTAGGATGGGGATATGGGCTGGCGATCGTGATGGACGCAGCAGCCACACCGATGCCTGACAAGACAGGTGACTTTTTCTGGTCTGGTGTGAACGGCACACACTTTCGGATCAGTCCGCACAATGACACGGTGTTTGTATACATGACTCAGTATCGGGCACCCGCAGGTGAATCCGGACGGCCGCGCGGCTCGGAAATTCCATTTGTGGTACAAGCCGTCGTGAATAACAGGCTCGACTAGACTTCCGCTGCGCAAAGAGTGAACTTCGGGGATCAACTATGGAAACCAAAATAAGGCCTTTCGACACGGCCGATCTTGATGCCATCCTAGCGCTCACCAAACGTGCCTGGGACCCAGTGTTTCCAAAACTCGAAACAGACGTCGATGCGTTTGTGATGGATGCATTCTATCCCGATGGCTGGTGGGTAAGACAAAAAGCGGATGTCACCGCCATGACGACCGATGGATTGACAGAAATCTCCGTGTCTTTGGAGGATGAGGAGATCACCGGTTTTGTCGGTGTACGAATTCACCCGGAAGACAAGATGGGTGAAATTTACATCATCGCCGTCGATCCAAACCATCAGCGCAAAGGCATCGCGTCTGCCCTCATGACATTTGCCTTCAGCCATATCAAAGACGCAGGTATGAAGATGGTGATGGTAGAGACAGGTGGCGATTCCGGACATGCACCATCACGAGCAACCTATGAGAATATCGGTTTCAGGCGTTGGCCGGTCGCTCGCTATTTTAGGGAACTCTAGGCAGCGAAGTTAAGACGCCTGCGGATAAGCGAGATCAAGCGTTTGCAGAGCGAGCGAGACCATGTCTTCATCTGACAGCCCAGAAAGTTCAAATGCGGGCGGCCCACCATTGAACGCCATTATAACAGGCTCATTGATGTACTTTGCAAAGTTGAGCCACTCGTTGAACTGGCCCTGCGGCAGATCGTTCTCCGGCGTCGCAATCCAGGTCGTGTCAGGATCCCAGAACACCTCTTCAAACTGAAGATACACCTTGTCCAGCAGCCCCATGCCCAACCGCTCTATAGCCTCACGTTTCGGGGCTGGCAGAGGTGGATCAAACTCGACCACACCCTGCTTCAAAACCCCAAGCGGCAGGGTGACGATCACCGCATCGAATACATCCGAAATACCATTTATTGATCCAACAGAAACGCCGGTGCCCTGCAACGAGATACCTTTGACCATTCTGTTGAGTTGGATTTCGTAAGCACCGTTCAACGCTTCGAAGATTTCAGAATAACCATTTTGGAACTTAACATCGCCGCCGCCATAATCGCTGTAGTTCCAATAGGCCCACGCATTGATCTCGCTTTGATCCGCGCCTGCACTGTGTTGGATTTCGGTGACGTTCTCAAGCCAGTCGGGGGCGTCACGATCTGGTATAACTCTCCCATCCCGACCGCGGACAATATACGTATCGTCGGTTGGAATTCGGATAAGGTTAAGTTCATTAGAAAGATCCGTCAGCGGATTATTTACAACTCCATGTATCCAACTCGCGCCAAGATCAAAAGCGGGACCGAGACGACTATCTGTCCATATTCGCCCACCAATCCTGTCGCGCGCCTCTAAGACCGTAACCGTTCGAGCTGCGTTCGACAGTTTATAAGCGGCGGAAAGACCGCTCATGCCGGCGCCGATAATCCCAACAGTCTGCGCGTCGGTAGAGAGCACTTCTTCAGCCGCTCTCTGCCCGGACTCATATGCGGCATGCACGGTGCTATTTCGTCTGGAATTCGCCGCTTCACCAGCAAAGAAGATCCGATCCTCAATCGACCGAGCGAGCCTGCGGTGATCTCGCTTTCGCGCACCCTTGGCGATGTAGGAATACGAGCCGAAGGCATAAGGATCGCGGCTCCAATTTGTCCGTAGATACCCAATGGGCTTGTGAGCCGTCTGGGCATTGGCTCGCCAGGGCACAAATCCCGCAATTAAACCAGCACCTGCTCCGCGCAACACGTCTCGTCTATCCATATGCCACTCCGTCGGCTCAATCGCGCGTCCAACGCTATCACGTTGAACGGCTTTTGCGAGCAGGGACTGAACCACAGGGGTTCGCGAGCGTGCAGGACACAGATAGAGAAGCCGTATGGAAGACCGGACGACCAGAACATTCTTCTCACCATCGACCGCGCTTGCAATCGTTGTCGCGAACATGGTTGGCACCGGCGTGTTTACCAGCCTCGGATTTCAACTGGTAACGCTTCAGTCTGGCTTCGCTCTGATCATGCTTTGGGTCGTCGGAGGCGTTGTCGCAATCTGCGGGGCGCTGTCCTACGCCGAACTCGGTGCCGCCCTGCCCCGGTCCGGCGGAGAGTATAACTTTCTTGGACGCATCTATCATCCATCAGCAGGGTGCATATCTGGCTGGGTATCGTCGACGATTGGATTTTCTGCGCCCGTCGCCCTCGCCGCGATGACATTCGGAGCCTACACCGTGTCATCCATACTTCCCGAGGCAACTGATGCTACAAAAGTCTGGAGCGAACGCGGTCTGGCCGTCGCTCTGATCCTCATCCTGACTGTGATTCATACAGGTCGACGCAAAACGAGCGGTCGCTTCCAAAGCATTTTCACCCTCATCAAAGTCGCAGCAATTCTTGTCCTGAGTGTTGCGGGCCTGACACTCGTCGCGGATTTACAGCCGGTTACCTTGTTCCCACAAACAGGCGACGCAAGGGCCGTAACATCCGGCGCATTCGCCGTGTCCCTTATCTACGTCAGTTACGCTTACACTGGCTGGAACGTCGCGACATACCTCACTGAGGAAATTGAGGCTCCCCAGCGCAACCTGCCCCGCGTTCTATTCGCCGGAGCTTTCGGCGTCATGCTGCTCTACATCCTTTTGAACGCTGTGTTTCTATTGACGACGCCGATGGAGAAAATGACCGGCGAGGTCGAGGTGGGCGTGATCGCAGCACGGCATGTGTTCGGCCAGACCGGCGCTCTGTTTACAGGCCTTGTCCTCGGTGTTCTGCTGATCTCAACGGTCAGCGCGATGACGATTGCAGGCCCGCGGGTTCTTCAAGTCATCGGGCAGGACATTCCGGCCTTCAGGTTCCTCGCCCGGGAAACCGCTGACGGCTTGCCGACAACAGCGGTCATTGTCCAATCGAGCCTTGCATTACTTTTCGTGCTAACGGCCACCTTTGACCAAGTCCTCGTGTTTGCGGGCTTTACGCTCGCGCTAAACAGCTTTCTGGCGGTATCGGGACTATTCGTCCTCCGGCTTCGAGAACCGAAACTTGAGCGACCCTTTCGCGTCCCCCTGTTTCCGATTGTGCCGCTCCTCTATCTCAGCCTGACAGCATGGACATTGATCTATGTGATCATTGAGCGACCAGCAGAAGTCCTCTTCAGCGCAGGGCTCATCACCGCCGGAGGCGTACTCTACGCACTTAGCACTAGGCGATCGGCATGAAGTGGATGAACAGCTGCCTTTAAGGCTCTGGCACCAGAGCAAAGATGTCGCCATCAAGATCTGTGATCAGCAGATTTCCATCGGCATCGACCGCAAATGATGTCGGCAAGTCAATCGTCCCGACGTCGGGCGAGAATGCATCATTCAGGCGGACAAGAACACTCGCATCCTGTGTGTCACCGTCCACAAGATCCCCAAGCGAAACCGCCCATATGTTCGCGCTTATCGTATCTCCAAAAACATACGTTTCATCCAAGTCCTGAATGGGCCCGCGATAAATAACCCCGCCGACGATGGAATTGCCTTCGAAGGGGCCGTCGCCATGTTCATAATCTAAGAGCGGCGGGGTAAAGCTTGGTGAATCCGCACCGCCATTGAACGGCTCAGCACCCTCGCGAAGATTCCAGCCGAAATTCAGACCAGACGCACCCGAAGATATTCGACTCACCTCTTCAATGAGGTTTTGGCCAACATCGCCGATATAAACGTCTCCCGATGACTCATCGACACTTGCACGAAATGGATTGCGCAAACCAAGCGCGAAGATTTCAGGCGCACCTCCGGCCCCGCTAGGAAACGCATTGCCAGACGGAATCGCATAGTCCCGGTTCGGATCAGAGGGAAAATCGTCTCCCGAAACATCAATGCGCAAGACTTTACCAAGCAACGAGTTTGGATTTTGAGCGAACCCCATAGGGTCACCACCGCTTCCGCCATCACCGGTTGGGATCAACAGGAAACCGTCATTTCCAAAGCCGATCCATCCCGCATTATGATTGGCGAAAGGTTGGGCGATTCCCAGGATCAGATTCTCAGTTGAAACGTCAGCTTGCTGAGCAGCTGTGGTAAACGTTTGGTAGCTGCGGATCTCCGTATCGCCCGACGTATTCGTCAGATTGACATAGATCATCCGATCCACGGCGAAGTTCGGCGAAAAGGCCAGCCCAAGGAGCCCCTGCTCATTGCCACCGGACACGTCTCCGGAGATATCAAGGAAAGGTACGAGATCAACAGCTCCTGAGGCCGTATCGAGGACGCGGACGGTGCCACCCTGCTCAACCGCCAGCAGATCTGAACTCGCAGGAACTGGCACGACCTGAACAAGATTGGAAAACCCGGACGCAACCGAGGTGAGCGCGAAAGACTCCGATGCATCAGTCACTGTAATGGTAATATTCAGAACCGTGCTGGCACCTGCGCTATCCGTCGCAGTCAGCGTGAGCTCATAAATATTGTCACTATTCGCATCCTGGGGGGATTCGAAATCAAGAGCTGTCTCAAGCTCGATTTCGGCCTCATCATCGTCGTCATCAAGAACAAAGATCCCAGCGTCTGGCCCCCCAAGTATAAACGTCAGATTGTCATCATCTGCGTCGTCGGCGTCTATTTCCAGCACAGTGCCGGTTGTGTTCTCAGATATCGTTGCGGTCGTGCTATCAGACAGTACAGGAGCCGAATTGCTGGACGATACAGGAACCGAAGCCGGATCGTCCCCGTCGCCGCAGGACGCAAGAAGCACCACAACAGACAAGGCTATCGGGGCGTAACCATTTCGGAACCACATTTCTGAACCTCTAAGCCCCCGTCAAAAACGTCGATATGACTTTCTTGCGGTTCGTCTTCTCGAAATCGACCGTGAGTTTGGTTCCCTCCGCGGAGACGACTTTTCCGTATCCGAACTTATCATGAAAGACACGCTGACCGATCTTGAAACCGGAGTCACCTGACGAAGTTGCAATGAGATCCGCTTTCCCGTCGATGATAGGGCCGGGTCCTGTTTCACGAGCAGCGTATTTCTGCATGCGTTTCCAGCCGGGGCTTTCGTAGGACGAACGCTCACCTAGGTCTTCGACCGAGCCAGCGAACCCTGAATCTGCGCCCGGCTGAGTCGAATATCCGGTTTCAGAGACGGCATCGACGTGTTCATGGGGCAGCTCATCGACAAAGCGCGATGGCAAAACTGACTGCCAGCGGCCATAAATCTGGCGATTGGCAACGAACGAGATGTAGCAACGCTCGCGGGCGCGGGTGATGCCGACATAGGCCAAGCGACGCTCTTCTTCGAGGCCTTTCATACCGGACTCGTCCAGGCTGCGGCGAGATGGAAAGACCTCCTCTTCCCACCCAGGTAAGAACACTTGCGGCCATTCGAGACCCTTGGCCGCATGAAGCGTCAGGATCTGAACCTCGTCACCTCCCGCCCCGCCAGTCGAGGCATCCATAACGAGCTGAACGTGTTCCAGAAAGGCGGGAAGCGAGTCGAACTCGCCCATGGCCCGGATAAGCTCTTTCAAATTGTCGAGCCGCGTCTGGGCCTGAGGCGATCGGTCCCGAGTGAGCATGTCGGTATAACCGGACTCATCGAGAATGATTTCTGCAAGCTCTGTATGCGGCATGTCGTTAGCCAAGCGATCCCGCCACATGTTCAGCTGATCGGTGAACACTGTAAGCCCGCGCTTGGCACTGCCCTTAATCTCGTCGGTCTGTAGGATCATCGGCACGAGCACCGAGAGCGACCGCCCATCGTCCCGCGCATAGCGCTGAAGCTTTTGCAAAGTAGTATTGCCGACGCCGCGTTTGGGCTGGTTGACCACGCGCTCAAAAGCTAGATCGTCATCCGGCTGGTTGACAAGGCGGAGATAAGCCATGGCGTCACGGATCTCGGCACGCTCGAAAAAGCGAGGGCCGCCAATAACACGATAAGGCACGCCGAGCAGGATCATGCGCTCTTCAAAGAGCCGCATTTGCCACGAAGCGCGGACGAGGATGGCACAATCGGCGTAGTCTCGGCCCGATGCGCGCCAGGCTTCTATGTCGTCGCCGATCAGGCGGGCTTCAGCCTCGCCATCCCAAAGCCCGCGCACTTTGACCTTCTCAGCATCGATATCTTCAGCCTGTTCAGAACCAACATGCAGCGTCTTGCCAAGCCGCCCCTTATTGTTGTCGATCACCGCACTCGCAGCGGCGAGAATGTGCTCCGTAGAGCGATAGTTCGTCTCCAGACGGATGACATCGGCACCCGGAAAATCCTTTTCAAAGCGGAGAATGTTTTCCACTTCAGCGCCGCGCCACGCATAGATCGACTGATCATCATCCCCGACACAACAGATGTTGCCAGAGCCCTGAGCGAGCAACCGCAGCCAGAGATACTGCGCAACATTCGTATCCTGATACTCGTCAACCAGGATGTAGCGGAACTTGGTATGGTAGTCCGCGAGAACGTCTGGATTGTCCTGAAACAGGGTGATGTTGTGGATCAATAGATCGCCAAAGTCGCAGGCATTCAGCACTTTCAGCCGAGCCTGATAGATCTCGTAGCAGGTGATGCCCTTGCCGCCGGCAAACATATGAGCATCCTCAGAGGGCACTTTGTCCGGCGTCTGCGCGCGATTTTTCCATCCATCAATCAAACTGGCGAGGAAGCGCGGGGTCCAGCGTTTCGCGTCTATGCCTTCGGCCTCAATGATTTGCTTGCAGAGACGGATCTGATCATCGGTATCGAGAATGGTAAAACTTGGTTTCAGGCCAACAAGCTCAGCATGTTTGCGCAAAATTTGAGCCGCGATAGAGTGGAAGGTGCCGAGCCAGCGGAGCCCCTCGCCAGCATCGCCAATAAGCGCAAGCGCACGCTCGCGCATTTCCCTCGCAGCCTTGTTCGTGAATGTGACAGTTAGCGTCTGAGACGGCCACGCTCGTCGCGTGGCTATAATATGCGCGAGCCGGGTTGTCAGGACGCGGGTTTTCCCCGTTCCTGCCCCAGCAAGCACGAGAAGCGGGCCGTCAACCGTTTCCACGGCCCGGCGTTGTTCGGGGTTTAGCCCCTCAAGATAGGCCGCGTCAGTCTGCGCGCCGGGTGCATTGACCGTGGCCATTTCAGAGATGGACAAAGAGCGATTCGTCATAGGATAAGTATAGGTAGATGGGCAAACAAGGGTAAGGGGCGCGCTGCCAGCAGCATAAGCGCAATTTGAACAAGCCGACCGATAGTTCGAAATACATCGCTGAAAAATCGGGGTTAAATCACGGAGCGTTACAGATCGGGTACTTCTCCATGTTCGAAAAAATCAAAGTCTATGCGCCACATGCCTATGCGGTATTTGCGTCACTGATCTTCCTCGACAGTCTTCGATTCAAGTTTACCAATGCTCCGGAAACCCAAGAAATTTTCGGGCGATTGAACAACTGGGCGGGGAGCTTCGGCGCGGAAGGCCTCTTCGCTCAAACGGGACTTTTCAGCCAATACGTCATTGGAAGCGCTGAACTCGTAGCGTCCGCCTGCTTACTCCTCGGCATCATGCCCGCGTTTCGTAGCCTACAGACATTCGGGGCCATGATTGCCGTGGCGGTGATGAGTGGAGCTGTCTCATTTCATTTGTTCACACCCCTTGGCATCGACCCGAACAATGATGGCGGGGGCCTATTCATGGTGGCCGTAATCATCCTGATAAGCTCTTTCGTGTTCCTGTTCTTCCATCGCAAAACGGCTGCCGGAATCCTTAGCGGCATTAAAACTGCCATCCTCTCGCCAACGGTAAAATCAGCGTAAAGTCGCCCGTATACTGACAAGTCAGCCATAGTATCCTACTCTCATCACAAAGCATGAGGGAAAGCATCGTGAGACCAGTACGGCATATGATCGGGTGTGTGATCACCTGCCTCTTTTCGACAGCAAGCTGCACGCCGCAACCGGATGTCAGCCAATCGGCTGCGCCTGCCTGCGATGAAGATGTCCTCGGCGTTCAACGCGTCCTGTCGCTCGCACCGGGACAACCTCTCCGCCTCGACCAGCTTGGCGAGTACGAAGTTGTTCTGACGTTCGACGACGGACCTGATGGTCGAAACACAAGAAGCGTCCTCGATTTGCTCGCACAGGATTGCACGCAGGCAACCTTCTTCCTTCTGGGTAAGAGAGCCGCTCGAGATCCTGATCTCGTTCGACAGATCAGTCTCGAAGGACACACGATTGGGGGGCACAGCTGGGCCCATGCCGATCTAACAACGCTCGATCAAGCGGACGCAGAAACAGACATCCAACGCGGCATGGACGTTATCAACGAGGCACTCGCCTCATTGGAGGGCGCGCCCAAAGCGGCATATTTCCGGTTTCCCTTCATCCGCATGACGCCTGACCTTCTGGCTTATCTCGCTGAAGAAGCGATTGTTGAAGTTGGAGTAAGCGCCGATGGTGCAGATTGGGAGGACAAATCGCCGGAGGACATCGTCTCATTGATTATGGAACGCGTTGAAAGCAAAGGAAATAAGGGGATCATTCTTCTCCACGATACGTCGAACCGATCGGTACGTGCGACCGAACAGCTCCTAAGTTCACTAAAGCAAGGCGGTTATGGCATTGTCGCCCTTTCAGTAGATGGAAGTTGACGGTCTTAAGAGCGCGGCGAGACGAGCCAAAATGCGGCATACATCTTGCTGCCATAGCTGAATCGGCGGTCCTTTAGGCCGTTAAGCGAATTTGGAGAAGCGCGAAGCTATGGCCGACCGGTCACAAGGTAATCTCAGAACCGGAATCGGGCTGTTTGCGCTGTTTGCTTTGACGTTCGCAGCCGTCGCAGTTCCGCTCTCGCTTTTGCTACGCGCTCGAGCGCCGGCACCGCACATGATTGTGCTCAGCCAGAAGCTCGAAATTTACGGCGAAATGCCACAAGCGTTCGACACGATCTTCGTTGGCACATCGCGCACTTATTATCACATTGTTCCAGACGCTGTTGAAGATGCGGCGGAGGCGACGGGTTGCGATCGCCCTTCCGTTTTCAACTTTGGAATCTTCGGACTGACGGGTGCCGAGCAGAGTTGGCTGATTGCCGAGATACAACGCTTGGGCAGAGATAAACTGTCCCGTTTAGTGTTCGAGCACGCTCTCCCCGAAGCAAGGACATTCGCTAGAGCAACCGATATCCGTTCGCGTTACTTTCACGGCCCCGAGCATTACGCAGCCATCGCAGAGAACATATCATCAATGCCGGAGACAGCCCCGAAGCGTTTGTTCCGCAGTGGGATCGCTATGCTGGGCATTGGCTACGATCTATCCGGTGTAGGGCGAGCCTCCGAAGCTCTTTTCCCGTCGCTCGCGGAGCTGGACGACGACACTGCACCCTTCCGACGAGAGCGCGGGTTTGCGGCCTTAGATGAAGAAATCGCCCCGGATATTATTCAACGAGGAAAAGCCTTCTCAGCAGATCCAGCGGCGTTTCCCCGGCTTATCACAAAGCGGGCAAACATGGACTTGCCAAATACAACAGCGCGCGCAAGCTATCTTGGTGAACAGGCAGATACTCTGACCAACAGCGGCATCCGAAGTGGTATTTGGTTTCCTCCGAACCTGCTCGATGAAGATCCCCATCGGAGGCTCGCCGCTGCAATCCAAGAAGCCAGTCCGGCCACCACGGTACTGGATTACAGCCGACCCGAGGCTTACCCCAATCTCTTCAACCAATCACTCTGGTTTGATGACGCCCACCTTGGACGAGAGGGAGCAACGCTCTTGAGCGCTGAGGTCGGAAAAGACCTCTGCTTGAGCGGCTTCCTCGATAAGGACGCAGGCTGATGCTCTTCGTCGAGCTTCGCTTCTTTCTGTTCTTCGGGATCGTGTTCAGCCTTGCTTGGCTCCTCCGCAGCAACAATGCGCGGAAACTTCTACTCACTGGCGCATCCTATATTTTCTACGGGGCATGGGATTGGCGCTTCCTGGGGCTGATTCTGCTTGTGACGCTAATGAGTTATATTGTCGGCCTCGCATCATCGCCGTCGGCAAAAAGAGCTGATCGTCGAAAACCCATTCTGACAGCCGGGATCCTTATGGCCCTCGGCGTTCTCGCGCTCTTCAAATATTTCAACTTCTTCACGGAGAGCTTTGCTGACTTTGCAGGATTGGTCGGACTGCCGTCCGGACAGATCACGCTATCGCTCGTTTTG
Organism: Pseudomonadota bacterium; assembly: GCA_039033955.1. Classification (GTDB taxonomy): domain Bacteria; phylum Pseudomonadota; class Alphaproteobacteria; order Caulobacterales; family Hyphomonadaceae; genus CALLCD01. The sequence continues at coordinate 1,472 of JBCCBQ010000005.1, read as the reverse complement.
CCGGTCGGCATCAGCTTCTACACGTTCCAAGCCATCTCTTATATGGTCGACGTGTACCGAGGTCAGATCGCACCTCGTGAGAAGTTTTCCGATGTTGCGTTCTACATCGCCTTCTTTCCCCAGCTTGTTGCCGGGCCGATCGTACGCGCTTCGCACTTCGTTCCTCAGATGGAAACGGCACGGCGTTGGGCAGATGTGCCGGTGCGCGCGGCCCTTGTTCTCTTCCTGATTGGGTTCATCAAGAAGGCCTGCGTCTCGGACAATATCGCGCCCTATGTCGATCTCGTCTTCGAGACGCCCGAGAGTTTCAGCGCATTGGCTCTGATCGGAGGAGTCCTCCTATACGGGGTTCAGATCTACTGCGATTTCTCAGGCTATTCAGACATGGCAATCGCTCTGGCGGCGCTCCTCGGATATCACTTCCCGAAGAATTTCGACGCGCCATACCTGTCGCCCGACATCCAGGAATTCTGGCGACGCTGGCACATCTCTCTATCAACCTGGCTGCGCGACTATCTGTACATTCCGCTAGGTGGGAACCGACGCGGCAACATGCGGCGTGACGTAAATCTGATGACCACAATGCTCCTCGGCGGACTCTGGCACGGGGCCAGCTTCAACTTCGTGATCTGGGGCGGTCTTCACGGAGGAGCGCTGATCGTCGAGCGGACCTGGAACAAGCTCGTCGCACAAAAGTTCAAACCAATGGGAGTGCTTGGTCGCGCTATCGGCATTGTTGTCACCGTCTACTGGGTGCACCTCGCGTGGATCTTCTTCCGTGCGCCGAACCTCTCGGACTCACTGGCGATGGCAAAGACATACCTGACCTTCCAAAGCGCGGGTACGGAACAATTGCCGATTGCTGTTTGGCCTCTCATCTTCCTACTCGCTGTGGTTCACGCCGTTGGCCACCCCATGCAGGCGAACGATCGACTCGCTAAACTCTCGCCTGTCTCCTTCACCGTTTTCCTTGGAGTTGCGAGTGCGGTGGCCCTTTCTTTTGTGCCGCTCGGCTACAGGCCGTTTATATATTTTCAATTCTAGACTTAGGCCGAGGCAGCGCTGCCCGCCTCTAGAGCCCGCTGCTCGTCTATCCAGGCTGGATCGATTGCCAGTTTCTTTGCGATTTGGTCGTCGCCCGAAATAATCCGCCAGAACGGGATCACCTCGCTCACAGGTTTCCCATCGGCGAGATCATCCAGAGCCACCTCAGCAGCAATGCGGACGAAAATTGCGGTCGATACCGGGCAGGTTCCGTCACATCTGCGGCGGCGGGCAAGAGCCATGCGCATGGCGGGCACTGTGCGTGTGGTGCCGTAGGGTATCTTCTGAATGAAATCAGCGATGATCTGCGGCGTACCGACGAGCATTTTCTGTCCGGCCTTTAACCCACCGAAATTGTAGTCGAGCTCCACGGTCTTGGGTGACTTTTTCTCTCTTAGTTTCTCACGCGCGGACTTCGCCATGGCAGC
>JBCCBQ010000004.1:0-370042 GCA_039033955.1 Pseudomonadota bacterium | reverse complement strand
CAAGGCACTTACAACTCCACTACGAAAGCCACACCCTCGGCGCGAGGCACTACCCCCGAACCCGTCATGGTTACCGCGGGGACCGCTTTTAACGGGTTAGGAGCACGTTACTCACCGCCCGCCCAAGTTCGCCCGGATCTCGTATCAGCGAACGGACGGTCCGCCCGCCACTTCCATGATAGAGACACCGGCGCATTATGGGGTGAAAGCGGGAAGGGGTGGATAGATTTTTCGCCATAGAAGCATGCGGCGACCCCTGCCGGGGTATTGCCGCCCTTCATTTGATCCACAGGATCAAATGATCGCTTCGCGACCGGTCGTCAATTACGCGCTTTATCCACGAGCCGGTCGTTCTGCGCCCAGTGCATCATACCGCGGAGCTGTTCGCCGACTTCCTCGATGAGGTGATCATTCATGCGGGCACGCTTGGCGTGGAAACCCGGCGCACCGGCCTGATTCTCTAGCACCCAATTGCGAGCGAAGGTGCCGTCCTGAATGTCGGTCAGGATCTTCTTCATCTCGCGCTTGGTTTTGCCGTCGATCACGCGGGGCCCGGAGACATATTCTCCGTACTCGGCGGTGTTCGAGATCGAGTAATTCATATTGGCGATGCCGCCTTCATAGATGAGATCGACGATCAGCTTCGTCTCGTGGAGGCATTCGAAATAGGCCATCTCCGGCGCGTAGCCCGCCTCGACCAGCGTTTCGAACCCGGCCTTGATCAACTCGACAATGCCGCCGCATAGAACAGCTTGCTCGCCGAAGAGATCCGTCTCGGTTTCTTCCTTGAAGCTTGTTTCGATGACACCGGCGCGGGTATTCCCGATGGCCTTGGAATAGGACAGCGCGACATCTTTCGCAGTGCCTGTCGCATCCTGATGGATTGCGATAAGGCCCGGCAGGCCGAAGCCGCGCTGATACTGGTCGCGGAGCGTGTGGCCCGGCCCCTTCGGCGCAGATAGGGAGACATCGACCTCCGCCGACGGACGAATGAGATTGTAGTGGATGTTAAATCCGTGGCCGAACATGATGTGCTGGCCGTCGCGGACATGGGGTTCGATTTCATTCGCCCACAGAACAGACTGCAACTCGTCTGGCACAAGGATCATGACGACATCGGCCCACTGGGTGGCTTCGGTCGGCGTCATCACCTTCAGACCTTCAGCTTCCGCTTTGGCGCGGGAGGAGGATGTCGGCTGGAGACCGACAACGACATTTTCAACGCCGCTCTCGCGGGCATTCAGAATATGGGCGTGGCCCTGCGAACCATAACCGATGACCGCGACCTTCTTCCCCTTGATGTGGGCGAGATCGGCATCCTGTTCGTAATATATTTTCATGTCTGGGGGTTACTCCTGGGTGTTCAGTCGAATTTGGTCTTTGGAATAGAATTTGATGTGAGGGATGGATGACGCGTTTGGAGATATCGTTGCGTCTTCAATATCGTGTCCACCCCAACTTTCGGAGAAGAGATGGAAGTGGTCGGTCTTCCGCTGTAGTAAGTGGTTTAGATTAGCGATGAGGACTTCAAGGTCTTCGTCAGACGCGAAGATTTGAAGCTCGCCACTCTTGTGTTGCTCGACAATCATCCCTTCTCGGCTCCGCGCTTGATGGAAAGGACGCCGGTGCGGGAGAGCTCGACGAGGCCGAGGGGGCGCATGAGCTCGCGGAACTGGTCGAGCTTCTCAGACGCACCGGTGAGCTCAAAAATGAAGCTCTGATTGGTCGTGTCGATCACGCGAGCGCGGAAGATCTCCGCAATGCGCAAAGCTTCGACGCGTTTCTCGCCCTCGCCCGCCACTTTGAAAAGCGCAAGCTCGCGCTCGACCCCGCGCTTTGACTTCGTGATGTCGGTGACACGACCGACCGGCACGAGGCGCAAGAGCTGAGCTTCGATCTGTTCAAGCGTGTGCGGCGTGCCGGAGGTGACGACGGTGATCCGCGAGCGGTGACGGGTCTCGTCGACCTCAGCCACGGTGAGGCTTTCGATGTTGTAGCCGCGGGCGGAGAACAGACCGACGACGCGTGCGAGGACACCCGGCTCATTATCCACCATGATGGCAAGGGTGCGCCGCTCCGCGACTTCGTCCTCGTGGGTCATGTCATAGGCGGAGGCTGGGCCGGGGGTCTGGTCGTCTTCGGGAAGGTCGTCGGCGCTCATGGCTTATCTCTTGGACTGTGTTCGCGTGTTGATGGACCGGGATGGCCTATCACACAAGCTTGCGGCCCTCTTCGTCGATTTCATCGCCAGTGATGTCGGCGAGGATCATCTCATTGTGGGCTGCGCCTGACGGAATCATCGGCAAGCAATTCTCCGCTTTGGTGACGCGGCAATCAAAGATCACCGGGCCATCATAGTCGATCATTTCCTGGATCTTCGCGTCGAGATCGGTCGGATCATCGCAGACGATCCCGTGGCCGCCATAGGCCTCGGCGAGTTTTACGAAGTCCGGCAGCGCATCGGAGTAAGAATGGGAGTATCGCTCGCCATGGAGGAGCTGTTGCCACTGGCGGACCATGCCCATCCACTCATTGTTCAGGATGAAAATCTTGATCGGGAGCTGGTGCTGAACAGCAGTGGACATCTCCTGCATCACCATCTGAACGGAGGCTTCGCCAGCGATATCGATGACGAGGCTTTCCGGATGGGCGGCCTGGACGCCCACTGCTGAGGGAAGCCCATAGCCCATGGTTCCGAGGCCACCTGAGGTCATCCAGCGGTTCGGCTCTTCGAAATGGTAGAACTGGGCGGCCCACATCTGGTGCTGGCCGACTTCTGTTGTGATGTAGGTGTCGCGATCCTTGGTGAGCGCGTGGAGACGCTCAATGGCGTATTGGGGTTTGATCTCGGTGTCTGAGCCCGAGTAGGCAAAGCAGTCCCGCGCGCGCCACGTGTTGATCTCGTCGTGCCAGGGCGCGAGCGATGGCGCTGCGACGTTCGAGGCGCGCCACTCCACAAGGAGCGCTTCAAGCGCCTCACCGCAATCTGCTATAATCGGGAGATCAACGCGGACCGTCTTGTTGATGGATGATGGATCGATATCGATATGGATCTTCTTCGAGCCGGGAGAGAAGGCATCAATGCGGCCGGTTACCCGGTCATCGAATCGGGCACCGACGCAAATCATGAGATCGCAATCATGCATGGCATTGTTCGCTTCGAAAGAGCCGTGCATGCCGAGCATGCCGAGCCAATCCTTATGGGATGCGGGGAAAGCGCCAAGGCCCATGAGAGTTGATGTAACCGGGAAGCCGGTCTCTTCCTGCAGTTCGCGCAGCAAACGGCTCGCCTCGGGCCCGGAATTGATCACGCCACCGCCCGTATAGAAAACAGGCTTCTGAGCCTTTTTCATCAATTTGACGGCTTGCCGGATCGCCTCGCGTTTTGGCTTGGTGACCGGTTTGTAGGTCGGTATGTCGACGCAATCCTTGCTGCGATAAGTGCCAGGGCCGAACTGGATGTCCTTGGGAATATCGATGACAACGGGACCGGGCCGACCCGACCGGGCGACGTGAAAGGCCTCGTGGATCGTCTCGGCGAGATCCTCAACATCGAGAACGAGGTAATTGTACTTTGCACAGCAGCGGGTGATGCCGACTGTATCGCACTCCTGAAAGGCATCGGTGCCGATGAGATGGCTCGGGACCTGGCCGGTGATCACAACCATCGGAATCGAATCCATCATAGCGTCCGTGATCGGCGTGACCATATTTGTCGCGCCCGGACCAGATGTGACGAGCGCCACGCCGACCTCACCCGTTGAACGGGCATAGCCCTCGGCAGCATGACCTGCTCCCTGCTCATGCCGCACCAGGACATGCCGAATTGCGCCCGGAGCGGTATCCTCATGCAATGCGTCGTAGATCGGCAGCACAGCCCCGCCCGGATATCCAAACATGACTTCCACGCCTTGCTCGCGGAGCGCAGAGATAACGATCTCTGCCCCGCTCATTGTGCGGCTATCTGCGGATTTTGCGTCTCTCGCTGAGATGGGTTTGGACATGGGTCCTGCCTTTAATCTTCGATGCTGTTTACGCTCATTACTGCCAAAAAAAAGGGCTCCCATAAGAGCCCTAAGAAATGATGCATCTGCCGCCGGTTTTTACTTGGCGTGCAGATGCATCCTGATAAGTACCACTTTGCGCAAGCGCATAAGCGTTTCCTCCCTGTCTGATTCAAGGCATAACCTGCCCTTCATGCGCCGTCAATGTCCCCATAAAGGGCAAAAATCACCTTTTCGCGGATTCGTGCATCGATCGACGGAATTCGAGGCCAAAACGGAAATTGACGACCGATCCAGGTGAATTGTCGCTTGGCGTATCGACGTGTATCGCGCTTGGCATATTCGATTGCGACGTCGCCGCCCAATTCGCCCCGAATGTAAGCGGCGAGCCACGGCATACCGTGGGCTTTCATGGCTGGAAGCTCTGGGTCCAGCTGCCGGTCGGAGAGCGCCTTGGCCTCCTCCATTGCACCATTGGTCATCATGGCATCGAATCGGGCTTCTATTCTGCCATAGAGAACATCCCGAGGGGGCGTTAGCGCGATGCCCATCCAGTCGCCGTCGCCCAGAAGTGGCGGTTTTCGCTGGCCAGTGAAGCTTGAAAATGGTTTGCCGGTCGCAAGCCATACTTCATAGGCGCGTGAAAGACGTTGGCGATCGCCCTCAGCAAGACGTGTGGCGCTTTCAGGATCAACGTCGGCAAGACGCGCTTTTAGACCAGCGCCGCCCTCTTCCGAGGCAATAACTTTAACGTCAGCCCGAACGTCCTCGGGAACTGGTGGGATTTCCGAAAGGCCAGCTGTAAGCGCAAGGAAATAGAGACCTGTGCCACCAACAAGTACCGGGATTTTACCGCGATGTTCCAGGTCCCGAAGTTTCTCACGAACATCTTCCAGCCATCTGCCGGTAGAATAGCGCGTCGATGCGTCGACATGGCCAAACAAATGGTGCGGAACACCGCCCATCTCATCCTTTGTCGGACGCGCGGTCAAAATCGACAAATCGCGATAGACCTGCATGGAATCGGCATTGATGACCTCGCCCTCAAGCTCGCGCGCAACGGCAGCGGCAAGCGCTGACTTCCCACTTGCTGTGGGGCCGTGGATGAGGATTGCGGGTGGCATAGGTTCAGGGGTAAACACTCGCGAGGCGGAAGAAAACCCCTTCCGGACAAGATCATCCGTGCAAGGAGCTGCCCGATATGGATTACACCGCCGTATTTGTCGCCGCGAGCGAGCAAGGCAATCCAGAGCTTATGCTTCTTCAAGCCCTCAAAAAAGCAGGACACAAGGCGACAGGGCAACCGCGAAAGCTAGGACATAGAGCGGTCGAAATATCATTGGCGCTAAAGGATGACTTGTTAGGAGAAGTTCGCAAGACACTTGAGAACCTGCCTGGTGACGCGGCTCTTTTGCCCTCGCTGAACCGGCGGAAAACGCTTCTTATCTGCGATATGGACTCCACAATCATAGAGCAAGAATGCCTCGACGAGCTCGCAGACTTTGCTGGGCTGAAGGACGAAATTTCTGCAATAACCGAACGAGCTATGGCTGGAGAGCTCGACTTCGAAGCAGCCCTCACCGAGCGTGTGGCGATGCTGAAAGGTCTTTCCGTCTCGTCGATCGATGAGTGCTACCGGACACGCATTCGCCTTTCGGAGGGGGCTCGAACGCTGGTTGCGACTATGACGAAGAACGGGGCGCGATGCCTACTGGTGTCCGGCGGGTTCACCGCGTTCACCTCACGCGTGGCAGAAGCAGCTGGGTTCCATGAACATCACGCGAATACACTGCTCGACGATGGGACGGTGATGACGGGCAAAGTTGGCATGCCCATTCTTGGGCGCGAGGCAAAGCTGACAACGCTGGTCAACGCGGCGAGTCAGGCAGGATTGTCAGCGAGTGACGCTCTCGCCATGGGCGATGGAGCAAACGATCTTGCCATGATTGACGCGGCGGGCCTCGGCATCGCCTACCGCGCCAAACCTGTTGTCGCAGCAGCCGCCGATGCCGCTATTGATCATGGGGATCTGACCACAGCACTCTTTTTTCAGGGATATTCAGAGAACGAGTTTGTCAGCCCGTGACATCCAACTGGACGGAATAGAACTGGTCGCGGCCCCTGCGCTTGATGTGCAGCAGCAGCGGAGTGCCAGGGGTCTTTTCCGCCTCGCTCAACACATCAAGAAACTCGGCTGGGCCAGTGATTGTCTGGAATGCGGCTTCGATAATAACGTCGCCTTTCTGGAGCTTTCCGAATGACGGTCCGCGCGGCGACACCGATAAAACGAGTGCGCCTTCAACGTCGCTCGTAATTCCGTAATTGCGTCTGGCATCGTCATCTATCGCGCCGGTCTGGAGACCTACAGAGTTATTGGCCAGACCACCGTCCGGCAGTTCCAACCTTTCTTCCTCGTCTTCCGGGCGTTCCAGCTCACCGAGTGTCGCGTTGATTGTGCGCGGCCGTCCGTCCCGGATCAGCGCGACTGCGACAGTCTTGCCGATTTCCGTATCCGCGACGATGCGGGTTAACCCGCGGACGCTTTCAATCTCGCGGCCATCGAATGACGTAATCAGGTCACCCACTTCAAGGCCTGCCTCCAGAGCAGGTCCATCTTCCGATATATTGGTGACGATTACACCGGTTTCCTCATTGAGACCGTAGGACTTCGCGAGATCTTCGGTGACCGGCTGAACGTTTACGCCAAGCCAGCCGCGGCGCGGCGCACCGAATGCGATGATCTGATCTGTAACCTGTTTGGCTAGATTGGCCGGGATAGAGAAACCAATTCCAACGGATCCACCGGTTGGCGAGATGATAGCCGTGTTCACGCCGACAACCTCACCTCCGAGGGTGAATAGCGGTCCGCCTGAGTTGCCACGATTGATGGCGGCATCTGTCTGAATGAAATTGTCGTAGCGGCCTGAGCGGATATCACGCTCCAGAGCCGAGATAATGCCAGCGGACACCGAGCCGCCAAATCCGAACGGATTGCCAATGGCCATGACCCAATCGCCGACTTCCGCAGCGTCGCTATCGGCAAAACGTACAAATGGTAGCGGTTCATCGCTTTCTACTTTTAGCACCGCAAGATCGGTGTCGGAGTCCCGTCCGATGAGTGTCGCTGAAAGACTTCGCCCGTCTGAGAATACGATTTCGATTTCATCGGCTGCCTCAATAACATGATTGTTCGTAATGATGAGGCCGTCATCGGAAACGACAAAACCCGATCCGAGTGAGCCCTCCCGGCGAAATCCGTCATCATCGCGATTAAAGAATGGATTGAAGCGTTCAAGTGGGCTGCCCTCGCCAAAGTTCGGCAAGCCTGTCGCAACGGTCTGGCTCGTTGAGATATTTACGACCGCAGGCATCAATCGCTTCGCAAGCCGGGAGAAACTCTCAGGAGCTTCCTGCGCGTTCTCGACGGGGCCCTCCGAGAGATTCATCGAGTCCTGAGCGAACGACGGAAGCGCCAAAGCAAACGCTGCTGCCATTCCAAAAGCGAAGTTCTTCATTCGTGCAGTCTCCATCATCGCACAAGCAGCACTAGACAAAACTAGTCGTGCATGCACGACACGGCAACAAAATGACGGTGCTAGAACCGCAGTGTCATGAACACGATTGCGGCACCTGCCGCAGCTGTTAGCAATCCGGCGCGCATGATTTCACTATCGTCTACGCCTGTCAGAAATTCGGACATGCGGCGCATGAAGTCAGGAAGCAGTCCGAAGACCAAGCCGTCCATCAACATCCATGCGCCGATGCCAAAAAGGAGTAGTTCGATCGTTGTCAGCGTCACCGTGAGCCGGCCTGCTCCTCGAACACCCGGCAAAGATTGAGATTTTCGGGCGACACGACTACTTGCGTGCCGTCCTTAATGGACTCCTCACAGGCAATCAGAGATCTGTAGAAGCGGAAAAAGTCGGGGTCTTCATTATAGGCCTCCGCGTAGATCTCATTTCGGCGGGCGTCGCCCTCACCTCGGGTTTGCTCAGCCTGACGGCGAGCTTCCGCTCGAATGACAGTGGCCTCCCGGCGAGCGGTGGCCTGTATGCGTAGGGCCTGCTCTTGCCCTTGCGAGCGAATGAGCTGAGCTTCCTGCTCACGCGCTGTGCGCATGCGGGTGTAGACCCGCTCAGAGTTCTCTGCTGGTAGGTCTGCACGCCGAATACGCACATCAATGATGTCGATACCATTAGATGCCATGTTGGCATTTACACGGTCTCGGATGCGGCCCATCAGAGTGCCCCGTTGGCCGGAAATAATCTCAGGAGATTCTACCGCACCGAGGGCTTCACGAATAGCTGAATCGGTAAAGCGACTCAGCTGACGCTCGGCACCTGCCTCGTTGTTTAGACGCTGGTAGAACTTCAGCGGATCGTTGATCCTCCAACGTACGAACGCATCAACGAGCAGACGCTCCTGGTCAGAGGCCAGGATTTCGATGTTTGGGATATCTAGGCCAAGATTTCGCTTTTCGAGTGTCACAACGTTTTCGATGAATGGCGTCTTGAAGTGAAGACCCGCTTCATCGCTGTCCGCTTCGTTACGTACTTCAACAGGCTCACCCAAGCGCAGCACGAGGGCTTGCTTGTACTGCTCAACGACATAAACGGCATTTGCTGCTGTAGCGATCACGATACCGATCAGCACGAGCGCTAAAAAAGAAAATGTACGCATCGGATCTATCCTCACTGCCTGACCTGATCGAGTGGCAGATACGGAACGGCACCTGCTTCGTTGTCGAGAATTATCTTGTCCGACCGACCGAGCACTTTTTCCATGGTTTCAAGGAACATGCGCTCGCGCGTTACCCTTGGAGCTTGTCGGTACTCCTCATAAATCTGTCTAAAACGCGAGGCTTGGCCTTCAGCGTCTGCCACGACTTGATCGCGATACCCCTCGGCGTCCTGAATGATGCGTTGGGCTTCACCGCGGGCAACTGGTACGGTCTCGTTTGCAAATTTGGTCGCTTCATTGATGGTGGTCGTCGCGTCCTGTGCGGCATTCACCACGTCTAGAAAAGCATCAATAACCTGATCTGGCGCGTCAGCTTTGTTGACTTGAATGTCAAGGATCTCGACTCCAGCCCGATAGCTCGTCAAAAGTGCCTGAGTTTGGGCCCCGACCTGATTCTGGACGCCGGCCCGCTCAGTTGTGATTATGTCCTGCAAATCACTCTTGCCGACAACTTCGCGCATGACGCTTTCAGAAACAGCTTTTACGAGATTTTGAGGGTCATCAACGTTCAGGATGTAATCCTGGGGTGACTGAGTATCGATTTTCCAGAACACTGCGAATTCAACATTTACAATATTTTCGTCGCCGGTGAGCATAAGACTTTCATCCGTACTTCTCCCGATCGTCGTTTCATTTTGTTGCTCTACCGGCAACACGATATGACGTTCGATAGGGGTTGGAAGGTGGAGGTGAAGACCGGGACCGAAGTTTGCTGTCCACTTGCCGAAGCGGAAAATCGAGGCTTGTTGACCCGCGTCAACGATAACGACGCCGCTCGCCAACCAGGCTATCAACGCGACACTTGCCAGCACTAAGAAACCGCCGCGACCCATGCCGCCGCCGGAACCGCCGCCGCGACCACCGCGGCCACCGCTACGGCCTCGGAAACGCTCCTGCATGCGGCGCATCTGCTCTTCGAGATCCGGGCGATTGGCGTCGCCACCCGATCCGCCACCGCCGCCTGGGCGATTCCATGGCGAACCGCCATTGCCGTTTGAACCCTTGTTGCCCCAAGGGCCTCCGCCTGTCATTTTTGACGGGCCGGACTCATTGTTGTCCTTCCATGGCATGGGGAGGACCCCTCCTTATGCAATACATTGAAATCTATCTGATCGTTGGGATATGTGCATGTCACCCCCTGCGCTTCAAGGAGGCGGCGGTATGTTTCAGTCAAAAGACGCGCAAATCGCAGCTATCACTGCCGCAGTTGAGGCTGCTTTAGATGGTGAGAATTGGCTGGAAACAGCGCAAATAAACCAAAACCGGACCGCAACATTGATTCTGCGAGCAGATCCCGACGATCTCGGTGCGTCGGAAAGGCGCAGGAAACTGGCCATGGAAGCAGCACTGTCTGTTCCGGGTATTGAGGACGTAAACGCATTGTTGACGGCTGAGCGGGCCGGGGTATCGGCATCAACGGGCAAGAACGCAGCAGAGAACGAGCCAATACGCGTGACGCGCGGTGCCAAACTTTCTGACCGAGCGATGCGGGACAACGACCCGAAAGCAAAACTCGAAATTCCTGCAATACCTGGCATTCGGTGCATTATCGCTGTGGCAAGCGCAAAAGGCGGCGTCGGCAAGTCCACAGTGGCTGTCAATTTGGCCGCTGCGCTTGCGAAACTCGGATACTCTGTCGGTGTGCTCGACGCCGATGTCTACGGCCCCTCCATACCGACAATGCTTGGCGTCGAAGATGCAGACCCCAAAATGCGAGATGATGGCAAGCTCGATCCAATCGCTGCTCACGGTTTCAAGTCCTTATCGATCGGCTACCTGACCGAGGCGGACGCGCCAATGATCTGGCGGGGACCGATGGTGATGTCAGCAATGACCCAGATGCTAAACGATGCGGCCTGGGGCAACGAAGAAGCTCCTCTCGACCTTCTTATCATCGACACTCCGCCGGGAACGGGCGATGCCGCACTTACCCTTGCTCAACGCGTTCCGCTTGATGGTGCTGTTATCGTTACAACGCCGCAAACAGTTGCGCTCGCCGATGTTCGGAGGGGTGTCGCAATGTTTGCAAAAACTGCGGTACCCGTCATTGGCATTATCGAAACCATGAGTTGGTTCGAAGACCCTTCAGGCAAGCGGCATGAGCTTTTTGGCAAAGGTGGCGGTCGAGCGATGGCTGAACATTTTGGACTACCCCTGCTCGCAGAAATTCCGATACTCATGGAAATAAGAGAAGGAGGTGATTTGGGAGCACCGGCGGCGCTTGGTGACGGAGCGGCTGCACAAACATTCGAAGATATCGCGCGCAGCGTCGTTACATCCTTAGAAGACTTGGAGCACAAGCCACCCCCGGCCATCGTCTTTGAAGACTGAGACTTGTTTAAAAAAGTGGGCGGGCACGTTTTCAGAGGGGCGGATAAAACGTGCCCGCCCAGATCAGACAGCCCAGTGGGCCGAGTGAAGCATGACTTTAGTCCAGGCTGTCCGAACTTAGATGGTCGTGTACCGGAGTTTCCACTCCGCGGTGGTCGCAAGACAAAGATCTTTGACGTTTTGTGTGCGTTGCACTGTCAGCCTCCTTTGCCCAACAAAAATCTATTTAAAGTAGTATTCTTACATAAAAGTTAATGCCGCGATTTTTCTCATTTTCGCGCAAAACGTGTTTGTGTTTCCTTCGCTAGATCAGCGCCTTCTATTGCGTGATCATCGACTGAAACCGCCTTCACTGACGTGGCATGCGCAGCTTCTCGCCAGCGCCGAATTAGGCTGCGAGTCACCCACAGAGCTTTTTGCATTTCCTCATCAAGTGACTGATTATTAGACGGAATATCGGGAATTGTATCGCCTAACGTCTCTACGAGCTGCTCTGTCACCTCGGCGAACCGGAGATAATAATCAAAAGACTCGCGTTCACTCATTCTCTCTACCTCAACTTTGCGCTATTTCTTCCGCCAGCAAGATCGCATGAGTGGTTGGCACTCCATCACATGACAACTGACCAAAGAATTTAAGGCAGAAAATGCACGCTAAGCGTGTATAAAGATATAACTGGAACTTGGAGCGATCACACTCGAGCAAGAAAATCGGTGACGGTTTCCGCGAGCTTTGATGTTAGCGCTGCAGGCAAATCGTGCCCCCACTGATCGACCTCAACCATCTGAGCCCCCGGGACGCGCGCGGCAATGTCTCGGCCCGATGTGACCGGCAGAAGCGGATCATGAACGCCATGCAGCACCAGCGTTGGTTTTGACACACTAGCTAACCGATCGAACCACGGCGTTTGAGCCAAGATGGCACCATACTGACGAAGAACGCCCATTGGGCGATAAGCACGATCATACCCTGCCGCGACCTTGGTTCGGATGACATCATCAGCATCTCTTACATCGGGATGAGACCCAATCGTCGTGCGGGCATTAAATCCCGTTTCGATCACATCATCGCGGGCCAGGCTTGCAGGTTGCGCTGTTAGTGCCGCCATGGCTTCCGGTTTTGCCGGTGGAAGCGATGGGTCGCCAGACGTTGTCATCATGGCGGTAAGACTTTTTACGTGGTCAGGATGATCGAGCGCCAGCAATTGAGCGATCATGCCGCCCATGGACGCGCCCACAATGTGGGCGGGCTTTGCACCAAACGCCTCGATCAGCGCAGCACCGTCAGCCGCCATGTCATCTAATGTGTAGGGCACGAGACCTGACGCGTCTTCGCCGGCGAGAGCTTTCTGCATCACTTCGGCAATATTGGGGATACCCTTCTCATCGAATTGATAGGAGAGGCCGATATCGCGATTGTCGAAACGAATGACCCGGTATCCTGCCTCCGCGATCGCCTGGCAAAAACGATCCGGCCAGAAGATCATCTGGGCACCAAACCCCATGACAAGAACAACAGGATCACCATCCGATGAACCGAATTCGTCATACTCGAAGCTGATACCGTTCGCAGCAATCTGGGGCATGGGTATTCCTCTGTTTTGGGAAAAGACTAGGCGTCGAGCGTGGTAGACAGACGCTCGCAGGCACGGAGATAATCTTCCTTGAACTCCTGAACCACCTGGCCAGCCGACATAGATTGATTCATCAGGCCAACGCCCTGCCCTACCCAGTAAGTGGCGAGTTCTTTTGCGCCTTCATGTCCACCCTCGCTCAGCTTATCGATATGCCGGAGCGCTGGCTCAGAGACGAGCGACTGTAGTGGCATGGGGAGCGGCGTTGGTGCCTCTTCGTGCTCCCAGGCATCTGTCCATGGCGAACGGAGTTGCCGCGAGTGCTTGCCTGTTCGAGACCGAGACCGGACGGTATCGCGTGATGAGGCGGCAAGCATTTTCTCTTTCACAACGGGATTGGTTTCCGCTTCCGAGGTTGTGAGCCAAACCGAGCCGCACCAGGCTCCATCGGCGCCCATGGACATGGACGCTGCCATTTGAGCGCCGGTCGTAATTCCTCCTGCGGCGAGGATCGGCGTTGTCGCGCCCATATCCCGCACGGCGTGATAAACTTCGGGGATCAACACCATGGTCGAAACGTCGCCGCAGTGGCCGCCCGCTTCGCCGCCTGCGACGATCAACATGTCGACGCCAGCGGAAACCTGCGCCACGGCGTGTTCCTTAGCGCCAACCAGGGCTCCTGTAGCAACCCCATGCTGCTTTGCCATATCGAGCATGGATTGCGGCGGAACACCGAGAGCGTTCACGATCAGCTTGATGGGATACTCAAAGGCCACCTCCATTGAGGAGGCAGCGCCCTCATCGCGAAGGTTCTTCGCGAAGTTCACCGATTTCATCCGCTCGGCCTCGAGGTCAATTGGGTCGATGCCGTGTTCTGACATCACCTTGGATGTGAAAGCCTTATGCTCATCCGGCACACCTTTAATGAGCTTTCCGGTATCAAACGCCTTTCCTTTGCCTTCGTATTTGTTTGGCACGATCAGATCGACACCGAACGGTTTGTCACCGATGTGATCCGTGATCCAATCGAGCTCTTCTTTCAGCCTGGAGGGGGACAGATTCACCGCCCCAAAAACTCCCATGCCCCCGGCCTTTGAAACGGCCACAACAACATCGCGGCAGTGGCTGAAGGCGAGTAGAGGAAACTCAATATCCAGCATCTCGCATATCGGCGATTTCATCATGGTGAAGGTCTCCCGGTATTTCTTTTGCGAAAACATAGGAAACCGGGTGAGAATGGCTGTCAATGTATACGTCGGGTCAGGGACAAAGTCGCCCGCAGGCCACAATGGATGCGTTCTGACAATCGCGGTTTACCCGAACCTCCCAATACCTCTAGGGTCTGTCGGGGATTGTGGAAGAGGCGCACACCAATGCCGCTAATTACAAACGATGCTGTGGTGCTAGGGCTCCTGGCTCTGGTTTTGGGACTGGTATTTTATACCAAGAGCCGCGGCGGGGTTTGGGACAAGTTCTATACGATCTTCCCAACCATTTTGATGTGCTACCTGATCCCTTCGCTGATGGCGACGTTCGGACTGATCCATTCAGCATCATCCGAGACATCAAATCTCTGGCCTGTCGCGCGCGACTACTTCTTGCCCGCTAGTCTCATTCTTCTGACGCTGTCCATCGATCTGAAGGCGATCATAGGCTTGGGCTCGAAGGCGCTCATCATGTTCTTCACTGCGACGGTTGGTATCGTGCTCGGCGGTCCTATTGCCATTCTGATCATGTCGACTTTCAGCCCTGAGACCGTAGGCGGCGCTGGCCCCGACGCGGTCTGGCGCGGCATGGCGACCCTCGCCGGCAGTTGGATTGGTGGCGGCGCGAACCAGACAGCCATGCTCGAGATCTATGGCTTCAATCCGGAAAAGTACTCAGCGATGGTCGCTGTAGATATAGTTGTCGCGAATATCTGGATGGCGTTCCTTCTGTTCGGAGCCGGCAATCCGAAACCCTTCGACAACTGGTTGAAGGCTGACACGTCAGCAATTGACGACCTGCGAGACAAGATGGCGGGTTACACGGCCGACGTGGCTCGCCCGGCATCGGGCAATGACATGATGTACCTGACAGCTATCGCGGTTGGCGGAACCGGGCTCTCTCATCTCGTATCGCAGATCGTCGGCGGCTACTTTCGAAGCATCGATGCTACGGCCAATACGATACTCGCGAGCGGCTTTTTCTGGATCGTCGTGACGTCGACGACATTGGGACTCGCCGCGAGTTTTACCCGGGCACGCAGCCTTGAGGGCGCGGGTGCATCCAAACTTGGAACCGTTTTTATCTTCCTGCTCGTGACGGTCATCGGTACGCGCATGGACATTCTGGCGATCACGGAGCAACCGCTCCTATTCGTGATGGGCATAATCTGGATGCTGTTTCACACCATCCTTTTGTTTGCTGTGGCGAAGATCATCAGAGCGCCGTTCTTCTTTATCGCTGTGGGGTCTAAGGCAAATGTGGGCGGCGCGGCTTCCGCACCCGTTCTCGCGGCAGCGTTTCACCCGGCGCTTGCACCGGTCGGTGTTCTACTGGCAGTGCTCGGATACGCACTCGGCACCTATGGGGCCATACTTTGCGCCACACTGATGGAGCTCGTAGCTCCAGTATAGGAATCCACGACGACGCGGGCCGAAATGTCACGCCGGTTGAGAGAATTGATACCCTACACGCGTCAAAGGTGGATCACTCGAAAAAATTATGACAGCCTCCCCCTCATAATAGAGGGAGGTCCCATGTTGAAGAAGCTAATTTTGGCGTCGGTGTGCGCCAGTGCGCTAACGGCGATGCCGGCGCTAGCGCAGGAGGTCGAGGGTGATGACGACAGCCTTCGCCGGATGGATCAAATTACCGTCACGGCGCAGAAAACTGAACAAAGCCTGCAGGATGTACCGGTCGCTGTCAGCGTTCTTGGTGCTGCTGCCGTCGAGAACGCTTTCGCTAGCAATAACCTAGAAAGCCTGACAACGCTCGTACCGTCGGTGAGCTTCCGAAAAGGTTCCACAAACGCCAACTCTGCCATCACCATTCGCGGCATTGGTACGATCTCGTTCTCAGATGCTGCAGAACCGAGCGTAGCCACAGTCGTTGATGGCGTGGTCCTGGGCCGGTCCGGTCAAGCCTTTGGTGACCTCTACGACATTGAGCGAATCGAAGTGCTGCGCGGCCCGCAAGGTACTCTATTCGGTAAGAATGCTTCAGCCGGTGTGATCAATATCGTGACACAGCGTCCAGACCAGGAAGAATGGGGCGGCTATATTTCTGCATCCTATTTCGAGGATCAGGAGTATCAGGTGAAAGGCCGGATTTCGGGACCAATCACCGATACGGTTGCTGCAAGCCTGACGGTGAGCCGGTCTGAATTCGACGGTTTCATAACGAACCTGTTCAACAATCGGCAGGTCAACGGCTATGATCGCTGGGGCGGTCGGGCTCAAGTGCTTTGGGAGCCCGATGACACATTCAGCGCGCTCTTCACTTATGAGCACAATGAAACAGACGATGATTGTTGCGCGGACATTCCGGCACTCGCCGCTAATAATGGTCGCTTCGCAGACAGTCTGGCCCCTCCCGGAGGAGCGGGTATTGTCGATCCGGGTGATGGAACGCGCCCTGTCGCCGATATCCAACTCGATACAAGGGTCATCGATCAGGACTTTGAAACGCGAACCATCAACAATTTCGATGCGTTCTCACTAAACCTCGAAAAAGAAGCCTTTGGCGGACACATCTTCACGTCGATCAGTTCGTTCCGCGAGTGGTCAAACACCGAGTTCCGGGAAGGTGATTTCACCTCCACGGGCGGGCTTTCGACCGAGCCGGTCTTCGGTGTGCCGTTCCTGCTTCATGATGTTGGCACACGAGATAATAGCCAATTCAGCCAGGAAATTCGCGTTCAGTCGCCCGCAGGTTCTCCGGTGAACTATCAATTCGGTGGTTACTATTTCGATCTTTCGATCGAGAGCGATTTCACACGAGATGCCAGCTGTCAGAATAATGGCGGCCAGAACCAACCAATCCTGGACGCAAATCCTGGGCTGACATGTAACGCAAACGATATCGTATCGGCGACGAACTTTGCGAATGTCGACTTTGACAATTTCGCAGTGTTCGGAAATGTCGATTACGATATCTTGGACGGCCTGAATCTCTTTGTGGGCGCACGGTGGACCCGAGACGAAGTCGACTTCATCAATAGCCGTATCAACAATGACCCATTTGGTCGGCAAGGTGTCGGCGTGAGGCCTGATCTGCCTAATAGCCAGTTCGGATTTGCGAGCGGCGGCTTTGCGGTGCCAAATACGGATGTGCCTACGGGCGAACTGGATGCGAACGGCGATCCGATTCTGGTGGATGTCCCGGCCTTCACAGGCTCCACGTCAGAAAACGACTTCTCGGTACGCGCAGGGTTCAACGCCGATATTGGTTCACTGCTCTTCGGCGGTGCGAATTTCGGTAACACCTACTTCACGTATGCCCAGGGCTACAAAGGACCGGCGTTCAACGTCTTCTTTAACCAGGGCACAAACGATACGGTGCCGATTGATCCGGAAACATCCGATCACTTCGAAGTTGGCTATAAGTTTGCCGCCTCGACGGTCGCTCTGAATATTGCGCTGTACACAACCGATATCTCTGGCTTCCAAGCCAACGCATTTGATACGTCAACGGGCGTTACAATTACCCGCCTGACAAATGCAGGAGATGTTCGTACTCGCGGTATCGAGATCGATGGTAGCTGGGCACCGTTTGAGTTCCTGACATTAACAGGCTCGGTGGCGCTAAACGAGGCAGAGATCCAAGCCTTTAACTCACCGCTTGATCCAACGACAGGTGAGCCTGAGTTCCCGGGTGGTATCTTTTCGGATGTGGACCTGCTGTTCTCACCGGATGTGAATTACACACTGGGTGCGGACTTCTACTATCCGGTCTCAGATAATTATGCGTTCTATCTGAACACGACATTTAGTCATGTGGACGAGCAAGAGAGCCTGCTGCCTGGTGGCAATCCAGATCCGGCGGTGAACCCTTTCCCGATCCCTGCACAGAGCCTCCTACCAGATTATAATCTGTGGGATTTGTCCTTCGGGATCGAGTATCAGGAGAACTATCGCCTGACTTTTATCGTCAAGAACCTTCTCGATGAGAGCTTCGTGACGACCAATTCGGGTGACACGTTCCGATTCCAGATCCCACGTGAAGCTGATCGGTATGTCGGCGTGAACTTCCGCGCTGAATTCTAGTCAGTCAACTTCAAACCTAGACAAGACGCCCGTTGGCAACTCGCTGACGGGCGTTTTCTTTTGACTTAACCTTGGTAACGGATTGGCGAGCGGATCGCGTGCGATTTGGGCGTGATAACGCGAGATAACGAATGTCTCACGAGATTCCCACAACCGCTCACAGACGCCTCCCCTCCCTGATTAGAATTGCGATCCACATGTGATCCTTGCGGCGTTGATAGCCCCGAAGCGTTTCCCATTTGTCGGTCATCAGCGACGGATGGCCGTCACTGTTCAACAAAATTCTCTAGAAGGACCAAACCAATGAAACGTTTCACCCAGCTCGGCCTCGCCCTCCTCGTCAGCACAACTGCAATCACGGGCGTTGTCGCTCCCGCCGCAAGCGCCGACACAAAGACCGTCTCGGTCAACATCAGCAATATTGATCTGAATACCGCCTCCGGCGCACAGCAATTCGCTGATCGCGTTCAGGCAGCGGCTGAAGAAGCCTGCTACAGATCTGGTGACCGATCTTCACTTCAAGTCTTGTCCACACGCGGACTAAGCTCTGTAACCGAGGCCTGCGAAATTGAGGCGGTCGAAGGCCTTATGAGCCAAGTCTCTCAGCCAAACCTACTGGCTGCTGTTGGCGAGCGTTTCCCAAGCGCAGACCTCAGCGATGGGCACATGATGACAGCCGATGCATCGACCGGTTCCTTTGCTGCAGCGTCGTAAATCTGAAAGATACAAACTAACAAAAAACCCCGCTCCAGTGGGCGGGGTTTTTCGATTCTAGAAACGTGAAAGGCGGAGGATTAGCGTCCGGCCAGCCTAAAGAAGCGATCACGCATGTCTTTATCGGTTTTGAAGATACCGGTGAATTGCGTCGTGATCGTTGACACATTGGGGTGGTGCACACCGCGTGTCGTCATGCACTGGTGCTTCGCATCAATAAGAACAGCCACACCCATAGGGTTCAGCGTATCTGAAATCGCATCACAAATTTGCTGCGTCAGTGTTTCCTGGGTCTGAAGACGCTTGCAGTAGATTTCGACCACCCGTGCAATCTTGGAGATGCCGACGACAGCGTCTGTCGGCATATAGGCCACGTAAGCCTTCCCAAGGATTGGAACCATGTGGTGTTCACAATGGCTTTCGACATCGATGTCATTCAACATGACGATGTCGTCGTAGCCCTGCACGTCCTCAAACGTGCGGCTCAATTCGGCTACAGGGTCCATTTCATACCCTGCGAAAAACTCGCGATAGGCCTTTGCGACGCGCTTCGGCGTATCAATAAGTCCTTCCCGTTCCGGATCATCTCCAGCCCAGGCAAGCAGTGTGCGGACGGCGGCCTCTGCTTCTTTTTGAGTTGGGCGCTGTACCGTTTCAGCGCGCACAATATCTTTCTTTTCGGTGATAGCATCCATTGTTGGATTTCCTATGCTGAGGGACGAGGGTCGAGCCGAGGCGAAATGGAAGGCTTCTCCC
Organism: Pseudomonadota bacterium; assembly: GCA_039033955.1. GTDB lineage: Bacteria > Pseudomonadota > Alphaproteobacteria > Caulobacterales > Hyphomonadaceae > CALLCD01. The sequence goes on along the minus strand of JBCCBQ010000004.1, from coordinate 350,675 downwards.
GCCCCCAGACTAGCCCGGACTTAACGCCCGCCCGAGTTATTACCCTCAGGGCGATGCAACGAATATATGCTGCTCTTGCTGAAGTTTCCAATTTTTTCCCATGACAATTCGGTGGGAGTCGTCCAAAAGCCCGGCACAACGGGAAGTTCGGGCAAAAAAATGCTGAGAATCTACAATACGATTGCCAGAGAGAAGCAGGCCTTCGTCCCGCAGGATCCGAAGCGGGTAACGATGTATGTCTGCGGACCGACCGTCTACAATCACGCCCATATTGGCAATTTCCGTCCGGTTATCGTCTTCGACACGCTTTTCAGACTATTACGCGCGACTTACGGCGAAGACGCTGTGATCTATGCGCGGAATATCACCGATGTTGAAGACAAAATTATCGCCACAGCTGAGGCGAGCGGCATATCCATCAAAGCCGTGACAAGCAAATATGCTGATATCTACAATTCAGAAGCTGCTGCGATTAACGCTCTGCCCCCAACTATCGAGCCGTGGGCGACGGATCATATCGACGAGATGATCGTTATCATCGGCTCACTGGTTGAAAAGGGTCATGCTTATGTCGGTGAGTCCAGTGTCTGGTTTCATGTGCCGAGCATGGAGAATTATGGCCGCCTTTCAGGACGCAAGGCTGACGACAATGAAGCAGGTGCGCGGGTAGCTGTTGAAGACGAAAAACGGGACGCGTCCGACTTCGCACTTTGGAAATTCGCGAAACCGGGAGAGCCAGAAGATGCGATCTGGGAAAGTCCCTGGGGGCGCGGCCGTCCCGGTTGGCACATCGAGTGCTCTGCCATGGCTGCGAAACAACTCGGAACGACCATAGATATTCATGGTGGCGGGGTCGATCTTCAGTTTCCTCACCATGAGAATGAGATTGCTCAGTCGGAATGCTGCCACAGTGCACCCATGGCACGTTACTGGATGCACAATGGCTTTCTGGACATGGCCGGCGAGAAGATGTCCAAGTCGCTCGGCAATGTCGTGCTGCTGAAAGACTTGCTGGAAGACTGGGATGGTGAAGTGATCCGCTTCGCCATGCTGTCTGGCCACTATCGCGCGCCGCTTGACTGGACTGAAGACCTATTGAGACAAGCCAAGGTAACGCTGGATCGTATCTACGGAGCACTGCGAAGGGTGTGGGACACACCGGCTGCTGAACCGAATGATACTTCTGTGTTGGCCTCGCTGCATGACGATCTGAATACTCCAGAAGCGCTGGCTGCGCTCTCTGCTTTAGCAAGCACCGCGAATGCAGCGGCTGACAATCGAGACCTGAACTCCATGGCTGTGGCCAAAGCCAACCTCCTCGAAGCTGGAGACCTCCTCGGCTTTCTGCAATCGACTCCTGATGAGTGGGAAAAAGGGACTGATACGGACGATACAGCACGTATCGATTCGCTTGTCGCTGCTCGAGAATCCGCCCGCGCCAATAAGGACTGGGCCGAAGCGGATCGGATCCGCGACGAACTCGCCGCTGAAGGGATCGAAATCATGGATGGTACGGACGGCGCGACTTGGCGGCGAAATTAGCTGACTAAATAACGATCTATCGACAAGATCGGATAAGGCATCTGGAATGCTTCATCGGTCACCATGTCAGCCATCAACTCGCCGATGGCTGACGCGAACTTGAATCCGTGTCCGGAAAATCCGGTTGCTACGAACAAACCCTCTCGATCGGGGCACTCACCCAAAATGAAATGTTCATCGGGTGACATCGTATAAACGCAGACTTTCGACGCGATCAGGGCACCAAGCTCTGGAAACGCTCTTGCCACGATTGCGGGCAACTCACCGAAATCTTCATTTGTAGTGTCTCGATTTATCGTCTCGATGGAGTCGAGGTACTCGCTCGCATGATGATCGGCGACCTTAATTTGACCGCCTGTCACATCAGGGAAGCCATAAACCCACCGCCCTGTATCGGCGACACAAAAAGGCTTGAATTTGCTGGCCTGGGTGAAGGAATTTGGCTCGCACTTAAACCAGTGCAAAACACGACGTTGCAGATGGAGATGTTCCGCGAGCTCAGGAATGAGATTGGTAATCCATCCGCCCGCGCACACAACGACTTTCTGGGCACGGTACTCACCCTTACTAGTTCGGATCAAATGGCCTGATCCATCTTTTGATATTGCTTCAACAGCCTCGTCCCGGCTTAGAGTTGCGCCATTTTGCGCAGCAATACCAAGCATCGCACTCACAGCGCGCTCAGCGTGAACGAACCCGCCATCGCGCTCATAAATCATCTTCCAGTCATCGGGTACCGACAGCTGCGGCATCAGATCACGCCTGTCTGCCGGCGCGACCTCTTGAATGGCGACGCCGTGCTGGTCAGCGGCATCTCGAATTCCTGTTAACAGCTCCGACGGTTCTCGCGCGCCATAGACCACTCCTGTTTGCTCAAACAGGACGTCACCGGTGATGTCTTTATATTGGTCCCATAGCTCAATAGCTCGTAGAACAAGCGGCACATAGTCTTTGTCTTCGGCATAAGCTGTCCGCAAGAGCCGTGTCTCTCCATGAGAGCTGCCTTGGTCATGGGGAGGCGAAAATTGGTCGATCCCGATAATGCGTAGTCCAGTTTTTGAAAGCGCAGCCAATGTCGCAGCACCCATCGCTCCCATGCCGATCACAGCTACGTCATAAGTGTTTGGTGTCATGATTTCCCGTAACTAGAGCGGTGGATCGCGCTGCAGAATTGTTCTGAAATCCAGGGGCCGCCGTGCGCTCCCTCCGGCCAGCACGAGCAAACCTGCAAGGATGCCCAAATTCTTCATGAAGCTCTGAAGCTCGTGCGCCGCTTCGATGCCTTCGAAGTTCCAGAAGTCGTGCAAAAGCGCATTCACGATGATGATGTAGGCCACGAAACCGAGCGATGTGAAACGCACATGACGATTTGTGATGAGCAACAGCGCCCCAACGATGTTTACAGTAACGGAAATGCCCACCGCGCCCTCTGGAAACGGCACATTGTGATGCGCCACCATCGCAACAGAGTCCGACCAACCCGGTATCTTCATCAGGCCCGGAACAAGAAAATATAGCGCCAGCAGAAAACGCCCGGTTCCGTGCAAGGCAGGTGATGTCATATCAGCTGGTCCTAGTTTGCCAGACCGAGAGGGCCGAGTGCCTCTTCCACGGGTCGACCGCCCTCTTTATAGACAACGCCGCCCTTCATAACGAAGTCGACACGCTGAAGGAGCGCAGGATACTTCTGAACATTACCTTGAATGGCGATAATGTCTGCATAGCGGCCCGGCTGGAGCGTGCCCCATTCGCCCTCGACCCCCATCATCTTGGACGGCCAGTAGGTTGCCGCCTGCAGAGTCTCCATGAAGGGCACACCCATCACACGGGTCCAGACATCGATTTCATTCCATGTGGACTGACAGTGAAACTTCAACGGAATACCGGAATCTGTGCCGATTAGCAGGACGACGCCTGCCTCACGCAATTGGCTGAATTTTCGCCCTAAGGTCGGTTTGCGCTTTGGTGTGAGTTGAAAATAGTCGAGTCGGCCCGGATACTGTATGGATGCCTCTATATCGGCAATCGTGTCTGGTTTCAGACCACGATGCCAACAATCCGTATCAAGATCCTCCGGATTTTGACGGGTCTCCTCGTAATTCCACAAACCTTCGATCGTCGGGGTCCAGTAAAGTGGTCCTCCACGCACCCTGCCCTCGGCCGTGCGCAAGCGTAGGGCTTCAACGACGTTTGGGGGATACTCAGGTGTGGTCGCGAGGCCGGTGTGTTCAAAATTGTCGATGCCAATCTCCAGACCAAGAAGGATTTCGGCAACGCGGTGAGAGTGACCAACCACCTTCAGGCCGAGTTTGTGAGCCTCATCAACTATTGCCTCGGCAGCTTCGCGCGGCATCTCATCCTGATCGACAAGTTTGATAATATCTACGCCCGCCTCGTGCAGCGCTCTCACCTTCTGGCGGGCGTCGCGCTCGCTCTTTACGCCCCAACGGAAGGCTTCTGTTCCCGGATACGGCTCATGCTGGAGGAACGGGCCGGATACGAAGAGACGCGGGCCCGGAAGCTCTCCGCTCTCAATTCGTGACTTTATAGAAATAGACGGCTCGAGTGGTGCACCGAGATCCCGAGCGGTCGTGATGCCAGCGAGGAGCAGCTGCACCGCAGATGCGGGCATGATTTCATCTTCGAGGCGATCGATGTAGGTGCGGTCCCAATGGGCATAGTTGGAATGACCGTTGAGCATCAAATGGGCGTGCATCTCCCATAGACCGGGCATCACCGTCATCGCTTCAGTTGAGATGATTTCGTAACCTTCCGGCACGGCCAGACTGTCTTCTGTGCCAACGCCTTCGATCCGGTCGCCATCGATTAGAATGACACTGTCGTAGACGGGAGGACCACCAAGTCCATCGAGCAATGTACCGCCAACGAGCGCCTGCTTTTGAGCCTCGCCGGGAGCGGCCAGAACCGCCGCGGCCAATATCAGTAACCCTGCAAATCGCATGATAAGCCCTCCTCGTACGCCAGTGTGTTGAAGAAAGCACGCTGAATCACCGCTTGGCCAGCCCGATCGCTTCACGATTGAGCGCGTTCGCTCGTCATGCGATACGGGCAGCATGTTCCGCTGGTTTGAAAACCTGTTGGATCCGTTTCCGGATACCCGCCTGGGCGAGCCTCCTAAGGGGCTCGTCCCCTTTGTGCTTCACTATATGCGCGATGCGTATCCGCTGCTCATCATCATGACCATCCTCTCGGCGCTCATCGCCGTAGGTGAAGTATTATTGTTCGGATTTATGGGATGGCTGGTGGATTGGCTCGCTTCGACAGATCAGTCTGTATTCCTTGAAACACACGGTACCAAACTTGTGCTTATGGGCGGAGCCGTCTTGGTGATCCTCCCCGTTGGACACTTGTTATGGGGGCTGCTCGTCCATCAGGGCATGTTGGGCAATATCCCCATGAGCGCCCGCTGGCGGATGCACCATTATGTGCTCGGTCAGTCCACGCAGTTCTTTTCTGACGAATATGCTGGACGGGTGGGCGCTAAAGTTATGCAGACGGCCCTTGCGGTTCGCGAAGTCGTCAATAAGGCAGCGGACGTCTTCGTCTATATCGGCGTGTTCTTCATCACGATGACCGTCATGGTTGCAGCGTCCGATGTGAGGCTGGCCGCACCGATTGTGCTTTGGATTATCGGCTATGCATTGCTCACCTGGTGGTTTGTGCCGAGGCTAACAAAGGTCGCACAGGAACAAGCCGATGCGCGCTCTGAAATGACGGGGCGCATCGTCGACTCATACACAAATATTGCGACGGTCAAACTCTTCGCCCATGCACGGCGCGAACAAGCCTACGCGCGAGAAAGCATGGAAGGGTTTCTCGGTACAGTTCATCACCAGATGCGGCTGGTGACGCTGTTTACCGTTCTTGTTCACCTGAACAATGCCCTCGCCATTATCCTGATCTCCTGGATCGGGATCACCTTCTGGCTGGCAGGTGCCGTGACTGCCGGTGCCATCGCAGCGGCGCTCGCGCTGGCGTTACGCATGGTGGGTATGTCCCAATGGATCATGTGGGAAGTTTCAGCGCTATTTGAAAATGTCGGCGTCGTTTATGACGGTATGGGTATGCTGGCTAAAGCGCACGCGGTTGAAGACAAACCGGACGCGAAACAGCTGCTGGTTCCCAATGGTGAAATCGCCTTTGAGGATGTCAGTTTCCATTATGGCAAGGGCCAGGGCGTCATCGAGGCGCTCAATCTCAGCGTGAAGCCCGGCGAGAAGGTTGGCCTTGTCGGACGTTCGGGTGCTGGCAAAACGACGTTGGTCAATCTGCTCCTCCGCCTCTACGACGTAGAAGGCGGACGCATTGCGATCGACGGAACGGCCGTCGCCGATGCGACCCAGGACTCCTTACGCGCGCAGATCGGCATGGTCACCCAGGACACGTCTCTCCTTCACCGTACGATCCGCGAAAACGTCGCCTATGGCCGCGACGGCGCAACGGAAGATGACATTAACGAAGCGCTCGCCCAAGCTAACGCCACCGACTTCATCGACGAACTGGAAGATAATAAGGGCCAGAGGGGATTAGACGCAAAAGTTGGTGAGCGCGGAGTCAAGCTCTCTGGCGGTCAGCGGCAACGCATCGCTATCGCACGCATCTTCCTGAAAGACGCTCCAATCCTTGTTCTAGACGAAGCGACGTCGGCGCTCGACTCCGAAGTTGAAGCCGCCATACAGGAACACCTCTTTGCACTGATGGAAGGCAAGACCGTAATCGCCATTGCCCACCGGCTCTCGACGATAGCGGCTATGGATCGGCTTATCGTTCTCGATGAAGGGCAAATTGTCGAACAAGGAAGCCATGACGAACTTATTCAATCGGGCGGTCTTTATGCTGATCTTTGGGCGAGGCAATCGGGAGGTTTCATTGCTGCAGAAGAAGTCGCAGCGGAGTAGATTTCTGACAAACTACTGATTGCCTATTCCGCTATCTTCCAACAGGGCTCTCATCGAAATACCTAATTAGGTAGTCGGTTAAAAGTCGGACCTTCGCAGATAGATGCCGAGACGGCGGATATATCAGCTGCAGCATAAATCCAGGCAGATCGTAATCGGACAAGATCTCCACCATTGAGCCAGCTTGCAGTTCGTTCTGGACAGCATAGCGCGGCAAAGTAGCGATCCCAAGGCCACCGCATGCCGCTTCCCGAATGGCCTCCAAATTATTGGCAACGAGGATTGGTTTGATCGGGACGGCAATTAGGTCTTCCTTGTAGATGTACTCCCAGACATTAGAATTGTTCGACCCCGGATAATGTAGCAAGGAATGATCTTTCAGATCGTCCGGACGCGTCGGGGTGCCGGCTTTCTCCAGATATTCAGCTGCGGCACAGGTCGCATACTGAATAAGCGTAATTCGGTGATCGACCATATGAGTCTCTTCGTCAGGAGCAGCGACGCGGATAACGCAGTCAAACCCCTCCGCGATCGGATCAGACAGCCTGGCTTCTTGCACGAGCTCCAATTGAAGGGCCGGATGACACTTCATAAAGCCAACGAGAATTGCCGAGAAATTCAAACTCCCAAGTGGAAGCGGCGTGCTAATTCGCAATCGTCCGACAGCTTCGGTAGACGTCTCGGACAATGAGGCCTCCGCCTCATCGAGGTCGTCGAGAATTTGCCGCGCTCGTTCATAAAAGGCGAGACCTTCACTGGTTGGCGCGACGTGTCGGGTTGATCGGCTAAACAACTGCACGCCCAGTTCTTCCTCAAGCGCAATCACAAGCTTGTTCGTTTGCGAGCGAGACAAACCATTCACGCGGGACGCTGCAGCAAATCCCCCCTCTTCGACAACGCCTGTAAAGGCTTTGAGACCAGCAAATTTATCCATACCACATTGTCTCCCAATGCGCGACAGAATGTCAAATTTTTTTCTAATAGTATCAAATAGCGCGCCGATATAAATTCACATTCAACGAAACATCTAATTGGAAAGGAGCGAGAAAGTGATCACTATCAGACGATCAGAGAGCCGCGGTTCAGCCAATCACGGTTGGCTGAACTCAAAGCACAGCTTTTCCTTCGGAAACTACTACAACCCAGATCACATGGGCGTCGGGCCGCTACGCGTCATCAACGAAGATCGGGTCAAAGGCGGAACAGGATTCGGGACGCATGGGCACAAGGACATGGAGATTATTTCCTATGTGCTCGACGGCGCGCTGGAGCACAAAGACTCTATTGGCACGGGCTCAGTCATAAGACCAGGTGACGTCCAGCGTATGACGGCAGGGTCCGGGATCCATCATTCAGAATACAATCACTCCAAGGATGCACCGGTTCACTTCCTGCAGATCTGGATAGAGCCATCAGAAGTCGGGTTGGATCCAAGTTACGAACAGATCGCCGTCACCGATGACGAAAAGCGCGGGCGTTTACGCTTGATTGCGACCGAAGACGGTCGCGGTGGATCTGTTACCGTTCATCAGAACGTCTCGGTTTATGCCGGATTGTTCGATAAGGACGAGACAGCTTCATTGAAACTCGCTGACGGTCGAATAGCTTGGGTTCAGGTGGCGCGCGGATCGATAACCGTTTCGGGGGAACGCCTCGAACAAGGTGACGCGGCAAAGATCAACACCGCGGCGGACATTTTGTTCGAAAATGGCGAGAACGCTGAGATCCTCGTTTTTGACCTACCGAAATAAGTAGATTGGAGATCATCAGATGACGAAGATTACAATCACCAAGTCAGAGACGAACAGCGGCGGTGAGTTCGTTGCAAAAGTGGCAGAGCAAACCGCAACCGGTGAACTAACGTTCTCGCGCGTGAACGATAAGCTTGTGATTGCTGATCACACCGGGGTCCCGGACGCCTTGTCGGGTATGGGTGTTGGAAAAGCACTGGTCAACTATCTGATCGAAGATGCACGCGCAAACGGCTATCGGATCGTTCCGCTTTGCCCCTTCGTTCGAGCGCAAAGTGAGCGCCATCCCGAATGGGACGACGTGATCGTCAAGCGCTGATAACATGAAGTCATCACCATCAAGGAACGTGCTCCGCTCCATGATGGCGAGCTACTACGACCGAAAGGATAAGAGCCATGAGCTGGAACAAAGCTCCCGACGCCAATTGCCCCGACGCGACGAGCACGGATCTGATAGACGCGCTGATCATCCCTCGGGCAAGAGATCTGGGCGGGTTCGAAGTACGAAGAGCGCTACCATCGCCCAAACGGCAGTTGGTCGGACCTTTTATCTTCTTCGATCAGATGGGGCCCGCAGAATTTATCCGTGATGGCGGGATTGATGTGCGCCCGCATCCCCACATTGGTTTGGCTACGGTCACCTATCTGCTTCAAGGGGAATTTCAGCACCGCGACTCTCTCGGTACGAACCAGATGATTTATCCAGGCGAAGTTAACTGGATGATCGCCGGCAAAGGCATCACACACTCCGAACGCACCAGCCCCGAAACGCGTGCGGGCAGGCACTCCCTATACGGCATTCAAACCTGGGTTGCCCTGCCAGAAAAAGATGAGGACATGGACCCGGCATTCGAGCACCATGGGTCCGATGCACTGCCTTATATTGAGGATAGCGACAAATCCGTGCGACTTATTCTAGGGACGGCCTATGGGGAGAAGGCACAAGTCAGTACGTTTACAGAGATGTTCTATGGCGATGCGGTACTTCAACCCGAAGCCAAACTTCCATTGCCGGAGGATCATGAGGATCGTGGGATATACGTAATTGAAGGCTCGATTTCGATTGCTGGAGATGAGTTCGAGGCAGGTCGCATGATGGTATTCCGCCCTGGCGATCCGATTACAGTTATAGCTGGCGAGCGAGGTGCCCGATTGATGTTGCTCGGTGGCGAGACGCTCAATGGGTCGCGCTACATATCCTGGAACTTTGTCTCTTCCTCGAAAGACAAAATCGAAGCGGCGACGGCGGAGTGGAAGCGCGCAGATTGGGAGAATGGTCAGTTCTCGCTGCCGCCGGACGATGATCAAGAATTCATTCCGCTTTAGTCAGTACGCATAATATCAAATATGGTCCGTTCACCAAATTTCTCCTTATACTCTGGCGGACGGATCATATGCGCGAGAAGACTCTTAGTAACTATAATAGCCTGTACTTTCAAAAAAATCCGGGAATATAAAGCTACCAAAGAGTGCTCCCAGGAGCGCTATCAGAATACAAGGCCAGAGCTTGCCGGTTCGAATGCGCAATAAGCTCAAGAGCGCGCCCGCAATGAATATGCCTATGACGGCTATGAAGGGAGCAATAACAGTATCTGGTCTAAAATCGCCGTAACTGGTCATGGCCCTGAACGCACTAGATATAACAGAGAATGTGCCCGTCAAAAATGGAATAATCGCGTCAAGGAAGGCACCAGCAAGTATTGCTTGACGTGGTGTCGAACCGTTTTGGATCATTCCTCCAACGATCAGCCCGCGAAAAACAATTTCGCGCAAAAGCACTGTGAATAATAGGAGCAACAATCCAGCGAGGGCATCGAAGCCACCGTCGAAAAATCGAGTAAAATTACCTAGGCCCGATAGCCCCGCCTCGAGATTGAATTGAAAATCTCCAGTAAACATACGTGCGACCAGCCATGATGTGTTCGCAATGGAAATAAATAATACGACAGGAATAAACAGCAGTATCGGAGGAAGAAGAATATTGGTGCTGTCGCCCTCCTCAAAGGTTGGTCGACGAAGCAGCGCTTTTGCTGCGATGACAGTCAACAGAAAGGCGAGGACTGTTCGAGAACTGGCAACAATCAATAAAGTCCCACCTTCGTCACGATAGAATGCGCCGGTGGAGCTGGCTATGGCGAAGATTGCGGTGCCAAAAAGTGCAAGGAGCAGAGGAGCAAATATCCAAATCCACAGGCTGTCGCCGAATTCGTCAAAATCCTCAGCGCTAATAGGTCTATGGTCGAGACTGGCGCGATCAATATTCATTTCCGCTTCCCCTCAATACTCTTCCGGCGATCGTCGCGCGGCGTCAGAGGAAGACGACATTCCCGATGCCACGGCCTGAAAGGACGGGTTCTCCGCTGCAAACTGCATGAATTTTTCTGGATAGCGACGCGCCGCAAAACCAATGATATCGACGTAGCGTGGCAAAGTGTGCGGCAGTGGCTGAAAAATCCGTGCGAGAAAGGCGAAAAAAGATCTTTTCACATATCTGTTCTGTTCGAGAATACCCGCAGGGTCGATCGAATATCCAATACCGCGACCAACAAGCAGTTTGTTCATCACGCTTATAACTGTGGTGATGTCTCCATCGATACTTGCCAGTGCGATGCGATCACCCGTATAGGCTGTGGCCCTCACAAACGGATAGATGAAAAGATTGAAAATGATTAGCCGCTCGGCGAGCGCGATCAGCCAATTCCAGATACCAAGCTTGTGGCGCGCTTTTACTTGACCGACGAACCTTCCGATTAACCAACGCAGCTCATCGTCCGAAACGCCTGATTCCAGCAACTCCGAGTTAAGAAAAATAGCTCTGCGTGCGAAGAATCTCTGAAAGTACGCGTTAAACTCGCCTTGTTGGTAGACGAACATCTCGACCGGTTTATCGAGCGCTATGCGCTCTTTCATTTCCTCCAGGATACCCAGTAATCGAGGGTAGTTTCTGGAGGATACTCGCACTGAATTGGCTAGAAAATTGGCATAGCCTATGTTGACGCCAATCCAGACGAGGAAAACAATTAGCAGAGCGTATATAAGGAGAAGGCCGAATGTGCCGACCACGGCCAGGAGAGCCAACAGCGATAAAATTATGGCAAAAACCAAGGCGAGCCAGAACCTTGCAGATTGCCTCGGATGACGACACTCGCGGAATTCTTCGGCGGTCACTTTACTCCCCCATACCTTCTCCCTTGCCAACAACTATGATCCTAATGTGAACTGTGGTCAATTCAGCGAGGATCGCGGGAGGGTATAGTTGGCGGACGTATTCATAAGCTACAAGCGCGAAGATAAACCGAAGGTTGAGAACGTTGCCATAGCGCTACAGGAAGTGGGATTTTCGGTCTGGTGGGACGATCGCATAAGACCGGAAGGCGAATGGGACGCCCAGATCGAAAGGGAAATCAGCGACGCCAAGGCTGTCGTTGTTATGTGGACACCACGCTCAGTGCAATCACGATGGGTGCGCGCGGAAGCTCATAATGGGCAAGAGCGGGGAATTCTAATCCCAGCAAAACTAGAGCCTTGCGACATACCAATCGCTTTTTCGCTGTCGCAAACGGCTGACCTGACTGACTGGGGGGGTGCCTCCGAGCATCGTCAGTGGCGCAAACTGTTGGTCTGGATTGAGGATTTGGTACGAGGCGCGTCGGTCGTGACCGAAACGGGCGCGTCTGTTGCCGCACCCCGCCGCGGAACTTTTGGCACCACGCCGGATGGAGATGACATACTTGACGGGGCAACGGTCACGTCACGAACGCCGGGCGGATCATGCTTTGCTGATGGCCCCGATCTGCTCCCGTTGCGGATTATTCCCGCTGGATCTTTTGTCATGGGAGCGTCAGCAAACTCACCGGGTGCGCAACGAAGCGAAGGACCTCCCTACGTTGTCTCATTTGAGGCACCGTTCGCTGTGGGTGTTTATCCAGTGACCTTTGGGCAATGGGATGCGCTGACCGTCAGCACGAGCCTTGAACACCGCCCTGCAGATAATGGTTGGGGCCGCGAGGACAGGCCCGTCATCAATGTCTCCTGGAATGACGCTGTGGCGTTCTGCGACGCCTTATCCGATCAAACGGGCGAGCGATACCGCCTGCTATCGGAAGCGGAATGGGAGTACGCCTGCCGGAGTGGATCAAAGGGACCATTTGGGTTTATGGATCCCGTCGGTCCTGACGCGGCCAATTATGATTGTAGCCAATCCTTCGATGGGGGACCCGTTGGAGAGCCATTGCGCAAGACATCTCCTGTTGGCAATTTTCCCAGTAACGGATATGGCCTCCACGACATGCACGGCAATGTTAGAGAGTGGGTCGCCGATACGTGGCATGACGATTATATCGGTGCCCCGGATGACGGCCTGCCATGGTCGGCAGGTCACAGTGCGATGCATGTGGTTCGCGGAGGAAGCTGGTTAGACGCGCCATGGTTAATGAGATCATCAGCACGGGGTAGAGGTGCACAAGGCGACCGTGCGCCATTTATTGGGTTTAGAGTGGCCAGAGACATTTCGTAGTTGTTGATAGGCCCTGACGAGAAGCGCATCACCTAGTCGACCTCAGCGCTCACTAGGTCCAAGTCAGCATCCCGAGTGCAACTTGCTTGTATCCAACGCAGATTGATACCTATGCGGTCTGCACCTGCAGACGTCCAAGCATAGGACGTCGCGCGCTCTCGGTCGTCTTCATGTATATAGAGAACGAGCGATGGTCGGTTTGTACCATATGTCCATTCTACATCGCGCAGTTTTATGCCTATGTTCCGCGCCGTTTCTTCATCGGTGGTGACAACAGCTTCTCCCCCCTGATCGTGAAGGGTTACGCCGGACCAGAATTGCCAGTCGTCGAGCCCTTCGCCGCTATTGCCGTGAGACGCCCCACGCAGGACGGATATCCAGCAGGAAAACATGCGCGCGCGTCTGTAGCGGGTTTCCTGGGATATGCCGTCTTGTTCTACGGTAATCCAGAACTCGGTTGGCGAAACGGCTTTCTGGACCTTGGCAGCGCCGTCACCCGACACACCCCCATACAAAGCTCCGCAGTCGCCCTCGCCTTGGCCTCGGAACTGGCCTGCCTCTCGTTGCCACAAGATCTCACATGCTTCATCGGCGTGGGTCTGAACAATGACATCTCTCGGCGCGTCTATACTCAACTGAAAACCGGTTACAGGTGCATCATCGTCTGTCATGATCTCGAATGACGCTAAGTCCGCTGTATCGTCGTTTAATCGGCGAATGATGGTGTGCTTACGAGGGGCGAGGATCTGTGGGTCGAGGCCAGCATCGGAAGCGAAAAAGCCATGGCGTTCATTGTCCCAGCGTCCCTCGAGCACCGACGCAAGCTCACGGAAATCTTTTTCCAACCATCCCGGTGGCTCTGCTTGCGCGACACAGCACAACAAGGGTGCTGCTATCGCTAACAACACAATGCGTTTTGCTTGATTGACCAAGAAGCTCACTATCTGAGTTCTACTTCCTTACGGGCGCTTCGATCTCACCTTTTGCGACGCCGTCATAATACTTCCAGCTTGTCATATTATCGCGAGGGTCGCCTGTCGGCGGCGGCGCGACATAGTCTGGATAATGTGTCCGTATTTCAGACTTCATTGTCTCCGACAGATCGTCCCAACTTTTTAGTTTTGCACCAGCTGTATGTACCCAAAAGAGGCCTTCGCGCCCATTCATATTCATCCAAGGCAGCCAATCAGACATCCGCGACCAACCAACCGTTACCGGCACACTGGTCGTTGATTCATCCAGCAGTTCATCAGTCCGACCAAAAAAGTTGAAAAGCTCAGTTGCGTGATAGGTTCCGCCCACTTCGGCCTGATATGCTCCACCGAGGGGATTGGGATACCAAAGCGGAAATGTGGACCGCAGCCACCAGTGTTCGTCTTCGAACTCACCAGAAAAAGTCGACGGGCCTCCATCCCGTCCGGTCATGTAGCCTTCGAAGTTAACCGGGTCGTTCGCGACGTGAAGTACGTCCACTGTCTCGCCTGTAAACGGATTGTCCCAGGTTGCCAGAGGTTCACCGGTCTCCTTGTCCTTGTATAGGAGGATTTCGCGAGACACGAGCGCATAGCCGGCTCCTCTGGTCTCGTCTTCAATGGCAGAGCAAGCGCGGATGTTCATTCCCTCAACGTCGAACAGGTGCGTGTCGCGCTCTCCTTGCCGCCTCGCATATGCTTTGCCATGCCACCAATAGACGACTGGCTGCTCGTCAATTGTTGAGCATTGAATCTTCCGATTGATTTGTAGCGCGTCAGCCGGGTCGCTCGGATCGAGCTGCGCTGTGGCGCACGCCGCTTGGCTGATGCCAAGTAGTCCCACCAAGAACAGTCGAACGGAAATCGGTTTCATAGCATCCCTCCAAAAGATATATCTTTTGAGCGTAGCGCGACCGGACACACAGTCAACCGACAAGAGCGGCGAATTCGACGGGGTTTTCGCTGGCGGCAATCAAATTAAATGGTATACCATTTTGCAAAGCCCTGACGGCAAACACTTTTCGACGTAAGAGACAGCAAATGAAGCTTTTGCGCGCAGCAACACTAACCGTGGCGGACATTGGCCGATCTACGGAAAACTACTGCACATTCTTCGATTACTCTGTGATCGAGGAAGGTCATCTAAGGGAAGAGCTTGCTTCCAGCTGGGATGCGCGAGGCAGTGCTGGCTTGCCGTACGTGATCCTGAAACCATCTTCGGATGCCGACATCTATATCCGGTTCGTTCAGCAACCACCGGTGCCGGACTTCAAAGCTCTACGCTCATACGGGTGGAACGCTATCGAGATTTGTGTGCAGGATGTCCTCGCTGCCAACGACCGTATGGAGGCATCTCCCTTTGAGATTATCGGCCCGCCGCGCCGAATTGAGGGCTTAGATGCAATTCATCCGATGCAGGTCAAAGGGCCTGATGAAGAGATTGTCTATCTCACACAAATCAACAGCGATCTTCCGGCGTTCGACCTACCGCGCGCCGCAACGCCCATCGACAAGCTCTTTATTCTTGTCCTTGGCTGCTCAGACATGGCGGACTCTCTCGACTGGATGAAGCGGCATGTCGGATTGAAGATTGGCAGAGAGCGAATGGAGATTGTCTACACGATGCTCGCCAAGGCCTATGGAACCTCCATGGAGGAACTCCACGCGATCTCGACCATGATCCACGGAAAAGACGTTTTTCTGGAACTTGATCAATATCCCGATGCAGCTATTCAGCGCCCAAAACACGAGGGAATGCTTGTTCCAGGCTGCGCCATCGGTACGTTGTGGCACCCAGATTTCGACAGTTTGCCGGGGCCTTGGATTACGCCGCCAGCGGTTCGCGAAGGACCGATTTATCAAGGACGCAGAGCCGCAACCATCAAAGACCTTGATGGAGCTCTCATCGAGTTGGTGGAGGGATAAGCTGTGCAATTTGTGGCACTGAAGACGGTCATTGACCACAAGCCCCGGGCCGCTGACTTTACGGTTCTGGATATGAACACGCCCGCTTGCCCAGACGACGGAGTATTGGTTCGGGTCGTTTATCTCTCGCTTGACCCCTATGTCGGCAGTCGTTTACGCGGTCGGCATATGGGCGAGCCAGCACCTGCTCCGGGTGAAGATCCAATTCCCGGAGCGATCGTCGGTCAGGTTATTGAGTCGAAGTCGTCCTCATTTTCGAAAGGTGACTGGATCCACTCCATGGAGGGCGGATGGCAGGAAGTCGCCGCGCTCAAGTCAGATGAGTGTCGTGGGGTCGACCCATCCGTGGCACCGCTTTCGGCACATGCTGGCGTTCTCGGCATGCCCGGCCTCACCGCTTGGGCGGGAATTACCCAACTCGCCAAAGTGCGCGACGGAGATGTCGTATTGGTCGACGCGGCAGCAGGTCCCGTCGGCGGGACAGCTGGGCAGATCGCGCGACTACAAGGCGTGAACCGGGTTGTCGGAATCGCCGGCGGTCCAGTCAAATGCGCCTTGGTCACTGAGCAATACGGCTTCGATGCATGCGTGGATTACAAAAGCGATGGCTGGCAAGACGCTTTGAAAGACGCACTGCCAAATGGCTTGTCTGTTTTCTTTGAGAACGTATCGGCAGATATGGCCATGGTCGCTCTCGGGCACGCGCAACTCTATGCGCGAGGCGTTCTCTGCGGACTTGTCGACGCATATCATACAAAAACGCAAAGCCAGCACCCAGTGAATATAGGCCTTGTCATTGGAAAGCGGGCGCAGTTGTCTGGCCTTGTGGTCTATGACTTTTATCCGCGATGGGACGAATATGTTGCCGAAGCGGCCAGCTGGATCAGCTCAGGACAGCTCGCGTTCGCCGAGGATCGCGTCGAAGGGCTTGGTAGTGCGCCCGCGCTATTCGAAAAACTCATGGACGGTCAGCATACGGGCAAAGCGGTCGTACAGGTCGCTGAGGAAAATATCTGAGCATGCGCGATATCAGAAAGCTTTATGTGAACGGAAGATACGGCCAGATCCATCTGAGATTTCCCATCAGCACTGGTGACACTGACGAAGGTGCATTGCCGCTGATATGTCTGCACCAAAGCCCGAAGTCTGGACTGGAATTCGAACGCATCATGCTGGAGATCGCGAAGACACGCCAAGTCTTTGCGCCAGACTATCCAGGCTACGGAAACTCTGATGCGCCGCCAGCGGAAGCTGATGCTACCATCGAGATGTACGCAGAAGAGATGTGGCAGGTTGTAGACACTCTGGGCCTTGAGCGCGTGGATCTCTTCGGCAACCATACCGGTGGCAAAGTGGCTGTCGAAATGGCACGACAACGTCCGGACGGGGTGGGCAGTATCGTGATGCTCTCAGCTGCCATTCTGACCGACGAAGAACGGGAACAATTTCGAAATCTGTTCACCCCGATTCCTTTGGACGAAAGCGGCACGCGCTTTAAGACGATGTGGGACAGGATCGTGGAGCATCGTGGCCCGGGAATGACTCTCGAGATGATGTCAGAGTCCTTGCGGATGAATTTGATGGGAGGTGAGGCTTACGAGTGGGGGCATGTCGCTGCGTTCAACTATGGTCTACCTTTCGAGGATGCGCTCAAGACGCTGCCTCATCGGATTACCATCCTGAACCCTCACGACATGCTAAAAGAAACGACGAGGCGCGCTGCAGACATAGTGATCAACGGTGAGGTGGTTGAGTGCCCCAATTGGGCGCAAGGTTGTATGGACGCCTTCCCGGAAAGCGTGGCTCAACTCGTTCTCGAAAAACTCGATGCCGCCTGAGGATCACTCAGCCGTAACGACCTCACCATCAGCGACGCCATCCGCAACAGGATCAATTCCGTGACCAAACCGGTATTTTCCGAGAAACAAAAGCGGCAAGGTCGAAACGAATAATATGATGGCCGCCGTGGTGAGCGTAAAGGTCCAGTCTTTTCCTTCCAGCAAACCCGTTCGCCAAAAAACAATTGTCAAACCGCGACCCTCAGCAAGGTTGGTCATGATGCCCGGCCCGAGACCCGCACCCAGCGCGAAGAAACCATAAATCGATCCATAGATCGCAGAATAGTTCCGCATGCCGAAGTATCGGGACACCATAAAGGCCATGAAGTCATATTCGACCCCGGCCCCAAAACCGATCATTAGAATTGCAATCTGCACGGACAAAACCGTAGGGTCCGGTTGCCCAAGCATCCAGAGCGCAATTGCCGGAGACGCAAGGAAGATGAAGGCGATCCCAGGTGCCCAGAACCGATCAATTAGATATCCACCAATCGTCCTACCGGCGAGCACCGCAAGGCCGGTCAATGTCGCAAGACCGACCGCCCTGCTCATGTCAAATGAACCGGCGGTCAAGACGCGTTCAAGGTTAGGTATAATGGCGCCGACAGCATAGGATATCGGAACGAAGCTGATCGCCAACAGCCAAAATCGCCAATCACGGAGCGCCTCGCCTAATTCCATACCCGGCAACTGAATGGCTGAACCATCCTGGTTGACCGCTTTTACAGGAGGGTCTGTGCGAATGTTGAAAATGAGAAGAAGGCCCACCGGGATAAGGACCAAAGCGCTAAAGACGTAAGCTACGGCGTACTCAAGCTGCAGACCGTTCGCACGAACGAGTGGAGTGACCTCGCTAAGCGTCAGCCAGATGAAACCGAGCAGACCAATCAGCGAGATACCTAAGATGGGCACCTTCAAACCTGAGATCGACGCGTCGCGTGCTGGCTCGTCATCCAGATCTCTCAAGGTGAGGAATGCAATTGGCAGGACGATCACGATGGGAAGAAGCCCAAGAGCGACATAGGCCGTTCGCCAATCAGTCAGCGTGATGACATACTGAGTAAAATATTTGGCCAGTGCACCGAACACGCCGGTCGCAATCAAAGCGATACCAAGTGCAATGCCCCTGTTCTTATCGAACCAGTTGGCGACTGGCCGCGTAAATGTAATCGGCAGCGTGCCCGAGCCTGCGGCAGCCATAAGCAACCAAAGGAATACATACATTCCTTTCGAGCCGTTGTTGAGAGCGAGCGCCATCAAAGACAGGCCGAAAGTGACGATCGACACCAGAGCGACCCGGCGCGCCCCAAAACGGTCTGTTAGAATGCCGATGACTGGAGCCATGGCGAACGCACCGAGCGTGTAGATCGCCAGCGCGTTGATAATGTCCCCTGCATTCCAGCCCATGGGCCCGAACTCGGCAAGCAAAGGCGGAATGAACACGCCGATCGTATAGAAGGGCAGCGGAGACATGCCGAGCCCGACGCCAATTGCAGCCGCGCTTAGAACTGGCCATCCGTTCTTGAACTCATTTGTCTCCATGGTCCCAGTCCCTCTTCTTCGTCAGTCTAAGTCGACGTGCTTATTCTTGACAATCCACGCCGTGGAGCCTCGACATTCGTTAGCTAAATGATATATCTTTTTGAGTTAAGATAAATAGGGGAATGCGCAGGCGATGCCCGACACCATTACATCCAATGAGCTTAAAGCAATAATGCCGCTCCTCGCGAGGCACGAAGGCGTTTGGGAAGGCACTTACAGGTTCTATAATGTCGCCGGAGACAAAATCGATGAGCACGCCTCGAAGCTGATCTGTAGATTTCCGGAAGTTGGCCACCCCTATCATCAGACCAATCACTACCGCTGGGAAGATGGTAAGCGAGATGTCCGTGACTTCCCGGCGACGGTCGAGAACGGTCGACTGAAGTGGGATAACGAGTTCATAAACGGTTGGGCGTGCGATGTTGCACTGGACGATTTCTCACGGACAACCATGCTCAACTGGACCCGTACCGGTGAACCAGATCTTTATCTCTATGAAATGATCCAGCTCTCAGACGACGGACAATCAAGGGCCCGCGTCTGGCAATGGTTTAAGGCTGACCGTCTGTTTCAACGCACCCTCGTCGACGAAAAGTTCGTAACGCGGGATTGGGAGAGCTATGAGGGACAGGAATTTTAGCCTGATGGCGACTCCACAATCATAATTTCGCAATCCGCAAACGGCTGACGACCCGCTTTCAAAGGTGCGTATTCCGGCGAGTTCCAGAAAGCGTCGATCGCCGCACGGTCTGGCCATTCAGAAACGACAACAGATACCCCCTCACCTAAGCTGCCCTCCAATGCTGTGACCATCGGGGACCGAACAAGGTAGCGGCCACCAAACGTCTTGATGAGTTCTGCAGTTGGCGCGCTGTACTCGGTCAGCATGCGTTCTCTGTCATGAATTTTGGCGATGATGATCATGTAGGCAGCCATCGGCGGCTCTCCTTTATTGCGATATGCGATGAGCTGAGTTGGTCGAACGGGCGGATTGGGCAAGTCGACCAATCAGGAGGCATGTCAGCCCTGCCAACCAAGGCAGCGTCCGCGCCCAAAGAGCCCCAGGCCCAGCGGATACTCCAAACTCGAAAATGAGCGATGCCCCAAAGCCCGTAATAAGGGAGGCCAAAACAAATGCGCCGGAAGGACGATGGCCGAGCGTTCGAACCACAACGACAGGACCGAACGCCGCCCCCAAAGCTGTCCAGGCAAACAGCGTGCGATCGAAGATTGTGGCCGGCAGCAGGAGCGTCAGCGCCACGGCTACAATACACAGCAGCAGTATGGCGAGGCGCGACACAAGCACATCCCGTCCTCGCCATATCCGGGCAAGGCCCAAATCGTGCGAGATGGCTGCGCCCGCCACGAGCAATTGGCTATCAACGGTCGACATGATGGCTGAGAGCGTTGCTGCAGCAATAACACCGGCAAGTACGCTGGGCAGCAAGTCGGCAGCGAGTTGGAAAAATATCCCCTCAGCTGGCGCATCAGCACCGAAGATCGCACGACCCGATAGCCCTAGAACAGTCATCCCCGCATAAACTAGTGCGCCCCAACCGATTGCTACGCCAGCTCCTGTTATTCGGGCGTGGCGATCCTTCGCAGCCATAATCCAGGCAATAAGGTGGGGTTGACCAAGTGCACCAAAACCAGTCGCAAAGAGTCCCACAACAAAGCCGGTAGCGACCCAGCCTGTCCTTCCCCCAAACGTAGCAGAGTAAACGTCGGGGGCAGCTTCGATGGCCGCCGATATTCCTTCAAAGCCACCGGCATTCAAAAACGCCGCCGCTGGAAGAATAACGGCGACAATAGCCATGAGCAGTCCCTGGATTGTGTCGGTTATGGAAACTGCGAGGAAACCACCGAGAAATGTGTAGGCGACAATTATGAACGCCCCGAGGACAACGCCACTTGCCAAACCCGTACCGAACAAACCATCAAAAGCCTGCCCGGCTCCCTGAAACTGCGCGGCAACGTAGTATGAGAAGCAAAAGGCGATCATCAGCGACGCGCTTATGCGAATAAGCCCACGGCTTCGATGGTCAGCGTCTTCGACGAGAAAGTCCGTAAGTGTGAGATGGCCCCGTTGCTTCGAAGACGACTGCAGCACATCACCGGCCCATAGCCAGACTGCCGCGTAGCCGGCGAGGATTCCAGGCACCATCCAAATGGCCGACGGCCCCGCCATATAAACAAACCCAGAGAAGCCTAATAACACCCAAGCCGATGAACTCGATGCAGCATAAGCCAGACCCGCCACCCAAGGACCAAGCTGACGACCACCCAAAAGAAATGCATCCTGCGACCGAGCGCGGTTTGATGCCCACACACCAACTCCGATCAAGGCCAGATTGTAGACAATCAGAGTAATGAGCGCTGGAAGCGTGCTATCCATAGCCCTGCCCGCTGTGTGTAATTCTACGCCGCGGTCGCAGGCGCATATCCCAAAGGTAACCCAGCCTTGGGCGTAAACCCATATAATTCCTCATCGGGCAATGCTTCGCTGAGTATTGTTCGACACGCCAACAACTTCTCTAAATCAATACCCGTTTTGACTCCCATGGACTCAAACATGAACACCAAGTCTTCCGTTACCACATTGCCACTGGCACCGGGAGCAGTTGGACATCCACCCAGCCCGCCTAGGGAGGCGTCAAATGTCGTTATTCCCTCTTCGAACGCGGCGAGGCAATTTGCGAGGCCCAGTCCCCGCGTATTGTGCAAGTGTACACCCGTTAGCTTGTTTTCCCCAACTACGCCTCGCACTGCTCGAATCAAATGTTTGATGGACGTTGGGTCGGCATACCCTGTTGTGTCAGACAAGCCGACCTCACTACAACCGGCCTCCATAAGTCGCTCGGCGAGCCGTAAGATTTGAACTTCTGCAATAGGTCCTTCAAGGGTACATCCAAACGCCGTGGACAGAGATCCTTCGAAATGAGGCCGGTCGTTCTTCGGCAAGCTGTCAATCAGAGCTGCAATCGATCTCGCTTCATCGATGACCTGATCATGTGTCCTTCGAATATTCCGTAGAGAGTGTGTTTCACTAACCGAAAGCGGAAGGGTGATTTTATGCGCACCGGCAGCAACCGCGCGTTCGGCACCTTTCAAGTTTGGAACCAGAACTGCAACGACCAATCCGGGAACCGTCAGAGCATGTTCGACGACTTCAGCCGTATCAGCCATTTGCGGTAGGAGCTTCGGCGAAACGAATGACCCCACCTCTATTTCCCGCACACCAGCTGCAGTCTCTGCGGCGATCCACCTCTTCTTTTCGCTGAGAGGCATTATTGCCTTGCAATTCTGCAGACCGTCGCGTGGTCCAACCTCGCTGATTAGAATTTGAGAGTTGACCATTGAATGCTCCAATCATCCCGAGGAAAAGATATATCTTTTATTTCAAGGTATACCAGAGGCCTTGTCGAACTACATGAGATCAAGAACTCAAAAAGGCTGCCATTTCGCAATGGCAGCCTTTCTGGCCTAAATGTGGATTAAAGCTAGAAACTCACGCCAATATCAACGCCCCATGTAAGCGGCGGTGCTGGGTACACCCGGTTCGGGTTGCTCGCGACAAGAAAATAATCGCGGTCGGTCAAGTTCTTACCCCAGACCGCAATCCGCCAACCGCCGTGGCTCGGTTCATAACCGGCCCGCGCATTGATACGCACACCCGGTTGACTAAGCGAGTTTGGATTGTTGGCAACGAGGGAGAAGCTATCGTCCTCGTAGGCGAGCTCACCACCGAAGAAGAAGTTGCCCGTGCGGACACCAATATCCTGCTGAAAGCCGATTGTCGCCTTGAATTGAGGAGCACCTTTCAGCTCAAGCCCTAGCGCGCAATCGATGGTCTGTTGGTCAAACTCTGCAGTACCTGGCGCTGCAACAATGATGTTGCCGCACGCCGGTCCTGGAGTTCCGGTTACCGAGTTTGTGTTGGTTAGAAGGCCCGCCTGAGCGACGTTCAGAGACTCATACTCAGCATCTAGCCAGCTGGCGTTGGCGTAGATGTCTAGACCTGTGACTGGAGACCAATTTCCGTCAAGTTCAATTCCCTGGATCTGTGCCTCGCCAGCATTGATACGGGTAAATCCGCCTGTTGGCAGGGTTCCGCTGATCTGCAGATCTTCATAGTCATTGAAGAAGTAGGTCGCATTGAAGATGACCGTGTTGTCCAGCCAGCTCGTCCTTATGCCAGCCTCATAGGCGTTGAGTTCTTCTTCCTCGACCGCTGCGAAACACGCGGCAGGACTGAAGCAATCAGGTGAAAAGCCCGGTGTCTTGAATCCTGTAGAGAATGATCCGTACACAAGCATGTCTTCTGTGACGGAGTAATCCGCCTTCACGGTGAACGTAACATTATCTGTATCAAGATCCTCAACAATCGGTGTCGGTGTGCCGATGCTGTCGCCGGAAAAATCTCGATCCTCGACAGTGTAACGCACACCGCCGGTTAGAGTCAGTGCGTCCGTCACATCATAGGTACCCTGACCGAAGACGGCAAAAGACGTCGTCTCCACGTCGATGTCCGCCGGAACGCCGGCGAATACCGTATCAAGCGCCAGGTCTTCGGTATAGAAATACAAACCACTTACAAAATTAAATGGCCCGCTGAAGTTGGAGGAGACATTAATCTCCTGCGTAAACTGATCCTGGTCTGTTACCTGTGAAAATGGGAACGAAATAAAAGAATCGAGTTCGTCTTCCAGGGCGCGGTATCCACTAATTGCATCGATATCGAAAAGACCGATGGAACCGTTCAGTTTGAATGTGGCACCAAGAGACTCAACGTTGCTCGAATAGTCCGTAAAGCAGCCATCCTGAAAGGTGCTCGCGCAAGTGACACCTGCAAGTGGCTCAACAGTGAAGATATCGCCATCCGCATCGCCAGGTACCGCTGGGTCCAAACTCTCATCGATAATGGAACTTGGTACTGGCTCAGTGTCATCATCGGTGTAGTCGATGATCAATTGGCCAGTCCAGTTATCGGTGAAGTTGACAAGCGCGCTGCCGCGAAA
Source organism: Pseudomonadota bacterium (assembly GCA_039033955.1). GTDB lineage: Bacteria > Pseudomonadota > Alphaproteobacteria > Caulobacterales > Hyphomonadaceae > CALLCD01. The sequence continues at coordinate 326,652 of JBCCBQ010000004.1, read as the reverse complement.
CGACAAAACCTCTTCATCGCCGAAATCTTCCAGAGCCTGGTCTGCGAAAGCTCCGTTTGGATTGAGAGTGAAAAACCCCTCGCGTTCTTTATAAAGCGCCGCGACACGAACTGCTGCAAAGTCGGACAAGGCAAGGTTCCCTACAGTTCGAAGTGCAATACGCTCGTCGCTACCGGTCGTCAGATCTGCATCGAAACTAGACCGCTCGGTGTCAGGAGCTGCGCTCGTCAATTTGATTGCGCCCCCGTTGGTATTCCTCCCGTAGAGAGTTCCCTGCGGACCGCGAAGGACTTCGACCTGCGCAATGTCCAGAAGATCCACAAGCGATCCGACTGTTCTGCCGACGTAAACGCCGTCGATATAAATGCCGACCGCAGGATCGATCGCACCACGCGATTCATCTTCACCGACACCCCGCAGGAAAATTCGAGCAGAGCTTGACGTTCCAGTGCCGGTAGAGATGACGATATTGGGCACCTGCGCGCCGAGATCGTTCACATCGGCGATTAGCCGGCTATTCAATTGATCGGTAGACAGAGCTGTTACCGCTACCGGAACATCCTGGATGTTCTCCTCGCGCCGCTGGGCGTTGACTGTAATAACATCGAGAGTTCGAGCGCCCGTTTCTTCTCCGTCCGCATCCTCCTGGGCATAGGATGGAAGACTTATGGAACCGCCTACAGCAAAAAGTGCAGCGACACCGAAAGTGAGTTTTCGTCTGAAGGTCATCGTTCTCTCCCCGAGATGTTTATCAACGACTTTGGAAAAGATATATCATTTCGCAACGTCGTCCAACTTTGAAACGCAATTGTTCATTGCTGCACCGCACGAAAATGCTCTGACTGCCAAGATTTTGCAGGCAAGCGATGATGGCTGCCTGAAAATTGTGCAAACAGCATCATTAGTCAAAAATTTGTCCGGACATGATATAGAACCGGAATCATCGGCAATCATTGGGAAGGGCTAGAATGTAATGTTTCCTACACTCGATAATGTCCTCACATCGGCTTTGGGTTCTTTGCCAAGACCTAAGCGCGTTTATGTAGCAGGGTGTTCTGGAGAACCCTTAGGATTTGCCGATGCTTTGAAAGAAGAGCCAAGCCTAGCAGCAGGCACAACATTTGTTGGTGTTTGGATTCCAGGTATCAATAAAACCGATTGGTCATCTTTCCATCCAACGGCAGAAGCGGAGACAATTTTTTTGTCCGCGGCTTTGAGGCCGTCATTTGAGACCAAGCAAACTCGGTTTTTGCCTCTGTCCTACGTCCAAGCATGGAACTGGTTGTCCTCCACGCCGCTCGACGCAGCAATCGTGCTCGTGTCCCCACCAGATGGAAATGGACAGACGAGTTGCGGTTTATCGGTGGACTTCTCGCACGCGATCATCGACCGAAAGGACCTTTTGAAAATAGCAGTCGTTACGCCGTCGATGCTTATGCCGATAAATGCACGCCGAATTCCGCTCGATAGTTTCGATATCGTTTGCCAATCGAACGCGCCGCTGGTCGAGCTGGATACGGCAGCCCTTGGAAGCACCTTCGAGGATCTGGGCAAGAATGTCGCCACCCTTATTGATGATGGCGATACAATACAGCTGGGTCTTGGCAACCTACAGCAAGCCGTTCTGGAGCAGCTTGGCTCGCATGCTTCCCTTCGTCTGCACGCTGGCATGATCTCCAGCCCGATGCTGCCTCTACTTGATGATGGAGTCTTCGCACCCTTCGAAGGCTCTGTAACGACGGGTGTCGCTATTGGTTCACGACAGCTTTACGATCGCGTTGCAGCGGACAGCCGTATCCGTTTTCGAGACGTTGGTCACACCCACGCTATTACAACGCTCGCAGGTATAAAGAAGCTCAAAGCGATTAACTCGGTGCTCGAAGTCGACCTCTTCGGACAAGCAAATGCTGAATACTTGAACGGCCGACAGGCAAGCGGGATAGGTGGCTTGGTGGATTTCCTGAGAGGGGCCGCCGCTTCGGAAGGTGGCCGAGGCATAGTGGGACTTCCGTCAACGGCCAAACGCGGCAAAATCAGTAGAATTGTGCCGAGACTCAGCGGCAACGCAGTATCGATTGCACGAACTGACGTCGAAACTGTTGTCACCGAATACGGCATTGCCGATCTCCGCGAGAAATCGATCGATCAACGCGCTGCCGCACTAATAGACATAGCAGATCCTGCATTTCGCACAGAACTTGCTACGGCATGGGAAGCAATGAGGAGCGGCATGTGACGTCGAAGCCAAGATATCGTCAGTTGGCGGATAAGCTACGCCGAAGGATAAGATCCGGTAAGCTCAAACCAGGTGATTTGCTTCCGACGGAGTTGGAGTTGTGCAAAGTACACAACATATCCCGTCACACAGCTCGCGAAGCACTTCGGCTGCTCACGGAAGATGGCTTTATCGAACGTCGGCGCGGTCTCGGCTCCATTGTCACTCAAGTAACAGCTCCGTCATTCTCCCAAAGTATCGGCGACTTCTCGAGCTTGCTACAATATGCGCGGGACACAAGGTTGCGTCTTGATTCCCGGAAGCGTGGCGACAAGGATTATATAGAATTTTTGGGTCTCACTGGCAGCTATACGGTGTTCAAAGGTGTGCGACTTGGCGAAGAAGATCGACCACTTGCCTCAACGTCTATAGTCGTTCGCTCAGAACTCGCTCCAACACTTAGCGTTGCTCGAACTCTGGAGGGGTCCTTCACCGAATGGATAGAAGATACTCATCAGGTCCCCATTGCAGCTGTCAGTCAACGAATAGAAGCAATCGCGGCCACTAAGGAAAGCGCAACGGCATTGGATGTGAAATCCGGAAGCCCGCTTCTCAGAACAGTTCGACGCTACCGCGGTGCCGGCGACGAAATATTGGTCCTGTCGGAAAGCCTGCACCCAGCTGGCCGGTTTGCTTATGAGATGCGCCTTACAAGAACGCCTTAGGCAACCCGCGTCTCGTCACAGAGTGTGCGTCGATACAAACGCCCATCCCGAAACCAATGCCATGTACGCGCGCGATGTCGCCCACCATCTCCCATAGCAATAACTTCGAAAAAGTTCGCGCCTGGTTCGTCTTTGCGCTGCAGATTGAGCAGAATTAGTCCGTCGTCCGTTTCCCAACTGAAACCGGAAAATGTCGGTGTATCGTACCACAGTTTCGAGCCACGTGGCACGCCCTCGAAAAGATCGTCTCGGGTTCGTCCATCGTCCCATGTGAACGCAATATGCTGCCGATAGAAAACCTCGCCGCCGTCGTCGGGAAATTCACACACAACTCGCGTTTTGTGCCTATCCTCTATCAGCGCATTCGCGTCGATGTGAGTATAAGTGCCTTCCCAAACGCCCTTATGGGCGCGGGTCGCTGGAAACAGATCGGACGCATATCGAGACATTAGATGACACCCCGCGACTTTAGGTCAGAAATCAGCTCTGCTTCGAGCCCAGCCTCTCGCGCGATTGCTTCGCTATGTTCTCCAAATTTGGGAATGGCGGTCCCGGGTTTCGGAGGCTCAGCGGCGAATTTAATTGGCGGCCCAATATGCTGATGTCCGATCTCATCGGTGAATACCATTCCGCGTTCCTTCGTGAACGGATCTTCGAACGCCTCTTTCAGGCTTCTGACCCATGCCCAACCACAATCGATCGGTTCTAAAAACACCTGCCACTCAGCAAGCTCCTTCTCACGGAACGTCAGCTTCAAGAACTCTCTGAGAGGTGCTTGCTCTGGACCAGGCTCTCGTTTGGCTACTTCGATTAGATCGGGACGACCAAATGCGTTGAGCAAGTTTGTCGCGAATTTTAGTTCCGGTCCACTGAAGGCCAAGAATTTACCATCGGCAGTCTCATAGAGATTTGTAAGAGCTGATCCACCAAAACTGCGCATCTCTTTGGGAATTGGTGCGGTACCGTCGGCAAACACCGGGCCAGTTACATTCGGCGTCCAGGCTATGGCTGCATCATACATAGCGAGATCAATATAATCTCCGCGTTCCGTGGTCTGTCTGCGATATAGCGCCATCAATATTGCAGATAAGGCCATTAGAGACGCACTTGCGTCCGCAAACGGAATGCTTGGCATAGCAGGCTTGTCGTCCTCCAGACCACGGTTCAAATCAATCAAACCCGACAAAGCTTGCACACCCGTATCGTGAGAGGGTTTCCCAGCAAGCGATGAGTCCTGGCCGAAGGCTGAAATAGAACAATAGACAATGCGCGGGTTTCTTGCAGCGACTGTCTCGTAATCAACCCCCAGACGCTTCACGACGCCAGGGCGAAAGGCTTCGACGAGGACGTCAGCCGTATCTGCGAGCCGCAAAAACAGATCGAGACCGTCAGGGTCCTTGAGATTGAGCTTTAGACTGCGCTTGCCGCGCGCAATGTTCCTAAACCACACACTAATGTCGTCGGCTGTCTTTTGGCCAATAGATCTAGTGGGCTCACCCGTCCCGTTGGCCGGTTCGATCATGATGACGTCTGCACCATGATCAGCCATCATCATTGTCATGTGCGGCCCCGGGAGAAATGCCGACAGATCCAGAACTCTCAACCCGGTTAGCTTCATCCGATGAACTCATCGGTGTGTTCGCCCAGTTTTGGTGATCTAATCCCTCGCGGTCTTTCTCCATTCACCTTTATAGGGCTAGCAAGTACACGCAATCCCGACGGGGCTTCGCCATGCTCAACCACGGTGGTCATATCTTCAGTGAAAGGATTATCCAGTGCCTCGGCGATATCGTATACTGGCGCGAAGGGAACTTTGCCGCCAAGCCGCTTCATCCATACGGCCGTCGTCTTCAGCGACATGACGGCGTCCACGGCGTCTGTTAACTCAGCCAGGTTTTGCCGACGCTTTGGAATATCTGTAAACCTGACGTCTTCTTTAAGGTGCTCAGCATCAGCAAGCTCGCAAAATAAGCTCCAGAACTTCGGTGTCTGACACATAAGCAGTCCCCAGCCGTCTTTTGTCCGAACGAGCTGTGACGGCGCAATCGACGGGTGAGCGCCCCGCGGAAGACGTCCCACTTTATGCTTTTGATTTAAATACCATGTTGCTGGATAGGAAAGTTGGTGTAGCGCCGTGTCGAACAAACAAACGTCTACGTCGCATCCTTTTCCTGACCTTTGCGCCCCCAAAACGGCGGATACAAGTGCAAGCGCCATTTGGCTGCCTGTATGAAAGTCGACCATGGATAATCCAAAACGAACCGGTGGTCCGTCAGGTTCCCCCGTCATGGAAAGGAAACCGGCCTCAGCCTGCATGAGGTAATCATACCCTGGCCAGGCCTCTCGCTCATTATTGCGCCCGTAGGCTGACAGATGAGCGCAAACAATTTTGGGATTAATCGACGCAAGTGAGGAGTAGGTCAGTCCTAGCTTAGCCGGCTGGTCGCCTCGCAGATTATTGGCAACGGCGTCAGCGCTTTCAACAAGCTTTTCGAATGCGGATCGTCCATCGTCTGACTTCAGATCAAGCGCTACAGACTTTTTGCCTAATGAAAATGTCTGGAAGAACTCCGAGTCACCCTCACCAAGCATGTATGGGCCAACTGAGCGTGACACATCTCCACCGCGCCCCGGATCCTCAATCTTGATAACTTCCGCACCAAGATCGGCAAGCAGCATCGTTCCATAGGGGCCCGCTCCATACTGCTCTACTGATAGGATCCGAATGCCAGACAGTGGACCCGACATGCCTAGACCGGGTTCCGTTTTACAAGCTGCTTGGCGATGATGATCCGCTGCATTTCGTTCGTCCCCTCGCCTATGCACATTAACGGTGCATCGCGGTAGAGACGCTCAATAACGTACTCTTTTGAGTAGCCGTAACCGCCATGAATTCGCATCGCTTCAGTAGCGACCTCGACCGCGGTCTCAGAAGCCAAGTACTTCGCCATGCCGGCCTCCATATCGATGCGCTCTCCCGTATCGTAGGCCCGCGCGGCGTCCTCTACGAGGAGTTCAGCGGCGCGGGTTTTTGCAGCCATCTCACCAAGCTTCAGCTGTATGGCCTGGTGCTCGCAAATCGGCTTTCCCATGCTCTTACGGGTCTGCGCGTAAGCCACACTTTCGTTGAGGGCGCGGCGAGCAATGCCAACGGACCGAGCAGCAATATTGATGCGGCCAATCTCTAGGCCTCCTGTAGCCATAAAGAAGCCCTTGCCCTCTTCTCCGCCCACAAGACTGAGTTCGGCATCGCACTCATAGCCGGTATAGACCAACTCCCCTGAATCGATCCCCTTGTAGCCAAGTTTCGAGAGCTTATTCCCATTCGAAACGCCCGGTAGGTCCTCCATCGTATCAGGATTTTTTGTCTGTGTAATGAGCATAGACATACCCTTGTAACGGGGCTCTGAAGCGGGATCAGTTTTACAGAGCAGCGCTACACAGTGACCCTCAATGGCGTTGGATATCCAAGTCTTGGCACCTTCGACGATGTATTTGTCGCCATCGCGGGTGGCCTTTGTTGTGAGCGCTTGCAAGTCCGTTCCGGCATTTGGCTCGGTAAGAGCCAAACCGCCACGGATCTCACCGGTAGCAAACTTTGGTAGCCAGTGTTGCTTCTGCTTCTCTGTTCCGAACCGCTGAACGATCTGAGCCATCATCAAATGGGAGTTGAAGATACCTGTAAGGCTCATCCATTCTTCGGCGATCAGAGTCACGATTTTCGAGTAAAGGGAAGCTGATAGACCGAGCCCCCCAAATTCGGGTTCAATCAGCGCACCGAACAAACCAAGCTCTTTCATATCCTCGACGAGTTCGAGAGGATACTCATTTGCATGCTCGAGTTCCATTGCTACTGGCCGAACTTTCTGAGCAAGCCATTTCTCAATGGCATCGAGCATGATCTGGTCATCGCTCGTTATATTTGAGTGGGTCGTGTCTGCCATGGTCTGGCTCCTAGTAAGTCTCGATTTTGTCTTCCACAGCGCTGCCTCGCGCCGGGATCAGCATGTTGCGTTTGAATGTGCACACCATTGTGCCGTCCTGATTATGACCGCGGGTGACAATGGTCACGATGCCCTGACCGGGACGCGACTTGCTTTCGCGTTTCCCTAGCACCTCGCTTTCCGCGTACAGTGTGTCTCCTGCAAAGACGGGAGCGGTGAACTTCACTTCGTCCATGCCAAGATTAGCAATCGCCTTCTGAGAGCAATCCGTCACACTCATGCCGATCAAAAGCGCCAGCGTGTAAGGACTTACCACGAGATTCTTCTTGAACTCGGATGCTGCAGCGAACTCTGCATCGAAGTGCATGGGGTGCGTGTTTAGTGTGAGCAATGTGAACAAGTGGTTGTCGTACTCGGTCACAGTCTTGCCCGGGCGATGCTCGTAGACATCTCCTTCTTTGAAGTCTTCGAAGTACCGACCGAATGTCTCCCTATACCGGTTCGGCCCAACCTCCTTCCAGTTCTGCACCATGCGTGTCTCCTAAAAATCCGCCAGAGCGAGCGTGCGCTCTGCTGCAAGAATAACCGGTCGATCAACGAGTTTGCCTTTGTGAAGCGCTGCTCCGCCCTCGGCACGCTCGAGAGACTCTATGATCTCCTTCGCTTCCGTAATTTCTTCAGCGCTGGGCGTGAAAACTCCATTCACGCTCGAAACCTGATTGGGGTGAATACAGCTTCGACCATTGAAGCCTAGCGCCTTTACGCGGCGCGTCTGTTCGATCAGACCGACCTCATCCACCGTGTCGAGATACGGCACATCGTAGGCTGGTACTCCCGCAACGGAACACGCATTCGCAATTGTGCTGCGGGCCCACAGCATCGCGTCCCACTCATCCAGGTTTGCTCCCAATGCTGCGGAGTAGTCAGCGCCACCGAACAGGATGCCACCCGTTGATGCCTGCGCAATTTCGCTCGCATTTGTAAGTCCTAAGGGGCTTTCAATGACACCCATTAACGCTTGTGCTTTTGCCGCCTCGCCGACAATCTCTACATCTGCACGAGTATCCGCCTTGGGCACCATGATGAAGTCAGGTGAAGCGTTGCTGGCTGCAAGCGCTGCTACATCCGCGCATCCGTCCGCTGAACGAAGGCTATTTATGCGAACACCAGCTTTAACTTCACCGCCGCGAGCTGCCAGCCACGCGAGCGTATTCTTCCGCGCAGCATCCTTGTTGGGTGGAAGAACGGCATCTTCGAGATCAATGATAATCGTATCTGCACCCGAGCCTACCGCTTTATCAAAACGATCAGGCCTTGCGCCAGGTACGAACAGAAGAGAGCGGAATACCATGAGATCGACCAGAACTTTGTCCGGACAAAGTAGAGTGATGCTATACCGCGGTCAATGCCGTGGAGGACTATTGATCCACTGGCTCGTAAAAGTCGATCATCGCACCATCGGGCGTATTGATACCGAGTTGTTTCACAACGCCAAGCTCAGCAATCTCAGCACTCGCGATATCCCGTTCAACCGACCACTCGTTTTCGACAAGGCGGTTTCTTGTTTCAGCAAGATCACTCACGGGAAAGCGGACCGTCAGAATTCCGTAATTCGGGGCACTGCAACGGTCCGAATAGTCCCGACCCTCGAGGTCCATAATCTCAATCGTTTCCATTCGGCCAAATTCGCCTGGCTGCGGATAATAGATCCCAGCGCCGTAGCGGACAGACGTCGTGAGGTTATATGGAATCCCTAGCGGCATATATGTCGGCTGGGTATCTACATACGGCGGACCAAACCAAAAGGTATCGAAACCCAATACACCGACAAACAGCTCGCGCGTGCGATCTCGATCGGCGACCATCTGCATCACGTTAAAGGGCTGCGTCATCCGATCGAATTCACCGATGGCTTCAGGCAGCGGCGGCGACAAGCGCTCATAGGACTGTACCTGAATTCCGTCTGGACCTTTGAATATGACTATCTTCAGTTTGGACTCACCAAACTCGAGATCAGCAATAGGCGTTTCAGTCCACCACCCAAGCTCCAAGGCTTCCTCGTATCTGGCCTCGAGATCTTTCGCGCGAACCATAAGAGAGAAATAGCATCCCGTGTCCCAAGGACGGCTGCCCGGCCGCATAGGTTCGGCATTGTCTGCATTTCGAAACTGGACCAGCCTTACCAAGCCTTGCTCATAGCCTGGTCTGCCGAGCAGAAGTGCTTCTCCTTCCGCTCCCTCAGGCAGCCCCCAATAAGTTAACATTGCTGAATCTACGCCGCCACGCCACCGCTCTTCGTATCCCGCAACATCTAGAAAAAACTGTGCGATTCTATCTAAGTCGCGGACGCTGACTACGACTTCCTGCCAAGGCTCTGTTGTTATCGGTTGAGGCTTAAAGATATCGGGCGCGCTCCACACGGAAGCTGCTGTCTCTTCGTCGGAAACCGTTTCGCTGGGTGCAGGTTCATCTGAAGGCATGCAAGCCGCAACAAGAAGAGCTATGAGTCCAAATAGCGTTGCCCTTGGAATCATTTGCCAAAACCTTCCACTGTAGCGAGCGGCTTGGGCTCTACGGTTGTGGCCAGGGTAGTGTTCCATCTATTTAGGAAACCAAACATCGCGATGACGGAAACAATCTCCACAATCTCAGCATCCGAATAGTACTCCCGGAGTGCATCGATATCCTCATCTTCAGTTTCATTCGGCACCCGTCCGGCTTTCAGGGCCAGTGAGATTGCTGATCGCTCAGCATCGTTGAACAAAGGACTGTCTTCGAAACTCCACACAGCCTCGATTTTCTGCTTTGAAACGCCCTGCGTTTCAGCACCGTGTGCCGCATGCGCCGAACAGTAGAAACAGCCAGCAGCCTTAGACGTTGCCTCGCCGATGAGTCGCTTTAGTCCAGCATCGATGTTCCCCGGGCCATAAACAGCCCCAACCAATCCGGAGAGCGCGCTAAGTAGCGCCGGTTTGTGGGCCATAACCAACCCGTCGTTTGGTAAGAACCCCATCAAGTCGGCGGCCCCGTCGACTAATTTCCGACTTTCGAGATCTAAATCATCATAGCTGAGTGGAGCTATTCGGCTCATTGCCGCCTCGGATCGGAGATAAGCTGGTTTAGTTCGACTGCATGGCCGTCGGGATCGGACAACATTGAAACCATAACTACGATATCGCCTGCCTCAGACGGGTATCTCCGCTCATGTGGCTCATCCAGAATTTCCGCACCCGGCACAGCAGCCGCTGTCGGAAATGTTTCGTCCAGCGTTTTCGAATTGAAAAGAAGGACAATATTGCCGGGGGTGAAGTCAACGGCTCTAGCCTGCTCTGAAGCCGGTTCTTGATCAAGAAATTGCCAGAGACCCAGCATACCTATGAAGCTGTTGTTCGCTTCAAGCAGAACCAATCGTGACCTGTTTTCACCATCGTGACTTGCACGCGACGTCAGACCTGGCGATGTCAGTTCCTGGTCGTAGGCGACCGTCATGCCAAGCGCATCACGATAGAAAGCAAGCGACGCCTCAATGTCTTGTACGATGAGCGTTGTCCGGCGAAGATCGAGAGGATTGGTCACACCCTCTATCGGTTCTTTCACTGTGCTGATAACCCGGCGCTCTTCAGGAACGCTGTCTTCAGCATCGATATAGATACACCCGGTTAGCCCCAACAAACAAAGCGATGCCGCCAACCACCTTATCATTCCTGCTCTCCCGATTTTCGCTTGAATATGTAGCCGCCTTTCGCGGGACCCCAGATGTGATTTCCATCGACATCAAAACCGCGATCCCAATTCACGGAAGTATTAGGTGACCGAACAGATCTGCTGACGACCTTCACGCCCCCTTTATAGCTATTGGGACAAACAGCTTCTCCGCTCCAGAAGCCAACACCTATACGACGCATATGCCCCATGCAGGCAATCTCACCGAGCCAAGTATCCTCAAACGATCCGGTCGCATAAGCGCCCTTCGCAGCTGCGCGATCGCTCAAGCGATAGGTCGTGGTATGCAGCTCACCATCACCAAGGTCTCGAACATGAACGACCACTTGAAAATAGGGTTGTGACTTGGGGTCGCCATCCAGGACATTGTCCGCATTGGAACCGATAATGGCGTTCTCCTGATAAAGCCAAACGCCATCATCGCGATCCGGCCAGATCCGCCTCATTTCGCTTTCCACCCAATCGTAGGCTGGATCGCTGGATTGTTCGACGGTGGTCCAGCTGCCCTCTGCGTCCTGAGCAAAATCGAGAGGCGTGTCCGCCCAGGAGTATGAGGCGAGTAGCGCGACGGTGGACGTAAGTAGGCAAAGAGCTTTCATATATTATGCTCCCGATGAAACGTGCTCGGCGAAGTGCCGAGCGATCTGTTCGCGGGTGGCAACCCAGACATCGCTGTGGGCTCCGACATGGGTCAAAAAGGACTCAAGCGCCCAAATCCGGCCGGGCCTTCCAATAATACGTAAATGAAGGCCTAGACTCATCGTCCGAGCACCTTCTTCGCGAGCCTCCTTATGAAGCCAGTTGAAAGTGTGCTTTGCGTAGTCGAGCCACATTTCAGGTGTAAACGCAGGCGCTAACCAGAACTTCATATCATTGGAATCAATCGCGTACGGCATGATGACCATGGGGCGACTTACACCGTCTGCCTGCTCGACGTTCGACCAATACGGAAAGTCGTCCGAATAATCGTCCATGTGGTAAACATAACCCTCATCCATCAGTATGCGGCGTGTCATATCCGTATGCAGATAACGCGACAACCAACCTGCTGGACGACGCCCGCACGTCTTTTCGATACTGGCAGCGCTCTTCGCAATAAACGCCCGCTCGTCCGCCTCGTTCATAAATGCAGTGAAGGCCCATTTATGACCATGATCGGCGGGTTCATCGCCACGCTTCATTATGGCATCGGCAAGCCACTGCGCCTTCTCAAGGGCTTGGCCACACACAGTCCAGGTCGCAGAAACTTTGTGATCATCCAAGAGCTTCAATACACGTGGCGCACCTCGATTGATCCCATACTGATAGTTCGACTCGTTTCCGTGAACTCTGATGGGTTTCCCGGGAACGGCTTTCAGCTCATCAACAGGTTCGGGACGTTTGTCCCCCTCATCAATCCGGCGCTCGGCGCCCTCTTCAACATTGACAACCAATGACAGAGCGAGCTTTGCACCGCCGGGCCATGAAAAGTCTTTTGGTGCTGGTTCATTTAGCGCCATCAATGCGACTCCTCACCGCCCGACACATTCATACTCTCGGCGGTAATGTATTGAGCCTCGTCCGAGCATAGCCACGCCACTGCATTAGCCGTATCCTCGGGTAATCCGGGACGACCCATTGGTATCCGGGCCGCCATAGCTTCTAGATACGCCTCAACGGACTCAGCACCAACAACTTTGGAGAAGTACTCGTTCTGCCAGGCTCCCAGTCCGGTCGTAACGTGGTTCGGACAAACATTGTTGACTGTGATACCGTGCGGCCCGAGTTCGACCGCTGCTGATCGAACAAGTCCAACCAAACCGTGTTTAGACGACGTATAAGCCTGGGCATGGGGAAAACCAGATTTGGCCGCCTGAGACGCGATATTGATAATGCGCCCCTTCGTGCCTGATGCAATCATTGTTTCGGCAGCCGCTTTCACACCGAAGAATGCTCCCGAGAGATTAACGTCTATTACGGCCCGCCAATCCTCTTCAGTCACCTCAAGCAGCGGCTTCATGATATAACCAATGCCAGCATTGTTTATCCATATGTCCAAACTGCCATGGGTTTTGATGGCGTGGCTGGCAAGTGCGCGAACTTCGTCGAGCGACCGCACATCACATGTGCACGTTGAGGCCTCGACGCCCGATGCACGAATATCGGCAGCAATCGCTTCCATTTCTTCCGTTGCACCAATATGCTCTGCGCCTGTCGCCGCATCGCGAGACGCGCCGACGTCGGATATCACGATGTTCGCCCCGTCTTGCGCGAGCCGCATTGCGATCGCTTCGCCCAGACCTTTCCGTCGCCCAGATCCAGTTATGACAGCTGTCTTTCCTTTGAACCGCGTCATCTCTCAGCCCAGCTTCTCCGTTAGGATAAAAACGAGATCGTCGGCCATCGCCTGAAACTCGCCAGCGATCTTTTGCATGGTCTCGGTGCTGACCTCGCCACCAAACCCATCCATATCGTTGACGTCTATAATCTCGATATACTCATAAGGCGGCTTGTCTTCAGTTCCTAGCAGCCCAACAGATTTGAAGACTTCGAAACTATCGACCGAAGTCAGACCGTTTACGGTTGGAATGTCGGTCGCTTTTGCCCAAGCCTCGTAATCGGCAATGCTGACACCCGACTTCAGATTGAACAGCGCGACAATTTTTGTAGCCATTTTTTCCCGCTTTCAGACCAGTTTTAAATGATATATCCTTTTTATCGTTGTTGGTTGGTAAGTCGAGGGGTTACGGACAACTTCCATCTAATGATTGGCAGCTCGATAGGAATGATCGCAGAGGGAAACGGCTATGGAAATCACTCGTCGCAATGCTCTCCTTCTGACCGGCAGCGGTCTTCTTCAGAGCTGCTCTACCTTTGGAAGCACAAGAAGAGACGCCGACGTCATAATTATCGGCGCAGGCCTGTCGGGGCTCGCTGCTGCCAGACACCTTGAGGCCAAGGGAATAAAGACCGTGGTGTTGGAGGCCTCCGACCGCATTGGCGGCCGAATGCACACGCTCTACGATTTGCCAGGTACGCCGGAAGCAGGCGGTGCGCAGGTTGGGCAGAGCTATACTAGGCTCCGAACCATCGCTGCTGAAGTCGGTATATATTTTCGTCCGAGCGCTGCGCCCCGAACAGTCGGTCGAACGTTTGCCTACAAAGGGTCAGTTTTCCATTCCGAGGAATGGGCTGAAAGACCGAGCAATCCCTTCCCAGAACCTCTAAAATCCGTAGCACCGGATCGAGTGCTATTCGCAAGCTCGGCTCGGAGCAATCCACTTAAGGATATCGATCAGTGGAGACAGGCAACCGCTTCAGCCGACATATCCGTTGAGCAGTTTTTGAAGGATCAGGGCTTTTCGTCAGACGCTATTTCGCTGACAAACATCGCCTTGAACGCCAACGATGTGTCCACATACTCCATGGTCAATGTTTGGCGATCGATGTTGCTGTTCGGAAGAGACAGCGCGCTTGGCGGACCAGAATACATAGTCGGCGGATCGCAAAGACTACCAGAGGCGATGGCGGCGGATCTAGACGATCCTGTCAAACTCAGCGAAATAGTCCGCGGAGTGAGTTTTGAGAGCAATGGTGTTCAGGTTGACACGAATAATGGGAGTTACACCGCAGACTTCGTGATCGCAGCGATCCCATTCCCCGCCTTGAAGCGCATCGAAATTACACCCGCGCTGCCAATGCAGCAGCAGTCTGCTATCGCTCAGTTGCCATACACTCAGATCCAAAAGGTCCATCTGACCTTCGATAACGAGTTCTGGAAGCAAGACGGCCTGCCCATATCAATGTGGACAGACACCCCTATCGAGCGTGTGTTTCCTACTCACGACCTACGAACCGGGGAACTCTCAGGTCTTATGTGCTGGATAAATGGTAAAGGTGTTAGGACATCTGCCACAGACAAAGACTGGTTTGAGCTTGCCGAAACCACCATGCGTGAATTGAGAGGCGCGAACACCAGGGGCATAAAAGTTGTTCGTTGGGATAGTGAGCAACCTCTTTCTGGAGGTGCGTATATGCATTGGGCACCAGGCCAAATAGGATCATGGGCGGCAGAAATGGGTAAGCACTATGGCCGCCTTTATTTCGCCGGCGAGCATTTGTCTCAAACGCATACGGGAATGGAGGGAGCCATCCAGAGTGGAGAATTAGCAGCTGAGCAAATTCTGGAGCGCGCAAAAAGCATCTGATATACTAGTACGCCTTGCTACGCGCACGCGAAAAGATATATCTTTTTGAGATGAATTTGATTTCTCCAACCAACGCACCACAGTGTCGTTTGGCGTGTTGTACGGGTTTGTAGACGAGACTGGGAGCAAAAGAATGGCTGATACAGCGACTTTGGCAAAAACCGAGACGCCGTATGATGGTCCACCTGATTACCGCGTCGTAGGGCGTCACGGCGTTTATCCTGACGTATCCCATGATGAGACTGCGCGCTTCAACTTTTTGGCGCAAATGAACCGCTATCTCTCGACAAAGGTCATGCCTGGTGTCGGGGAGGCATTCGACGCTCGCGTTGAACCGAGTTTCAAAAAAAGAGAAGAACGCGATTTCAAGTCTCGCCACGAGGTGCGCAAGGAGCTGATCAACGATCCCATGTGGCAATGGTGGTCCGCGCTAAGACGCGCAACAATGGAATCGCGTCAACAGGCTGGTCGCTGGGTCACCATTAGGCAAGCTGAAGAACTGAACGGCAAAGTAAGAGGCCTGACAGACGGTGACAACCGTTTGACGCTCGACTCAGAATTCAAACTCCCAAGGGGGGTCGAGGCCATTGACCATCACTGTATGCCAGGCAGCTACCACACCGAATTAGTACCAGGGGATGTTACGGGCGCAGCCAATTACGATTCAGGCCTGTTTGCCACGACCGGTGGGATGCTTGGAAGATTCAATGACGGTGGCGGCGTTGCTGTTGCACAGTGGGTCAAAAAGAATCTCGGATCTGATTTCAAGCCAAAGCGGATCCTAGATATGGGTTGCGGCCTTGGTCACAACGTCCTGCCGATCGCTGAGGCTTTTCCCGACGCGGAAATCATAGCTGTCGATGCCGGTGCTCCAATGCTGCGCTACGGCCTGGCACGAGCGAAAACCATGGGAATAGAGAACGTTACATTCATACAAGGCGATGTTTCCAAGCTGGATCAATTCGAGGACGAGAGCTTTGACTGGATTCAGTCGACCATGTTCCTTCACGAAACCAGCTACAAAACGATGCCTATGATCTTCGCGGAGAGCCAACGCCTACTCAAACCGGGCGGTATCGTCTTGCATGTCGAGCAGCCTCAGTATGCCGACGATATGCCGTTATTCGAACAAGCTATGCGCGACTGGGATGCGTTCTATAATAACGAACCTTTCTGGACGAAGATGCACGAGGTTGATCTC
This sequence comes from Pseudomonadota bacterium, assembly GCA_039033955.1. Classification (GTDB taxonomy): domain Bacteria; phylum Pseudomonadota; class Alphaproteobacteria; order Caulobacterales; family Hyphomonadaceae; genus CALLCD01. Next base: position 310,657 of record JBCCBQ010000004.1, on the reverse strand, counting down.
GATGATTGGATGATTCGAGCCGGCTTCAAGAAGGATGAGCTACTCCATGGAGGCGTTGCCGCCGTCGTTGATCCCGAGGTGTTCCCGGAAGCCGCTGAGGACGACGAGCAGGAAGATTATGGCCGTAAAGCGGCCTGGCACGTTGTCGGCGCTCGAAAGGCTGCTGCATGACCGAACTGGACCCCCTGATACTCGCAGGCTCAAAGGCGAAGGGTAAACGCCCCTGGTTCTTTGATGATCCAGACGTTGAGCGTCTCATGAATATGACATTGGCATTGATCCAAGAAGTCGCTGTGATGCGCGAACGTCTGGACACTATTGAGCGTCTTCTTGAGCGTGACGGAAAGGTTTCGCGCGCCGCCATTGAGGCATTCGAACCTTCGAAACAGGATGCTGACGAGCGTGGGCTCTGGAACCAAGAATACCTTGCACGGATATTCCGCATCTTACAGCAAGACCGTGAAGCAATCGAACGTGGTAAGGAAATTTCTTCCGAGGACGTCGCTCAGGAACTTGCAACCACGGACGGTGAGTAAGTTACAGCCAGGGTCGAACCTTCTTATCGTCGGCGAAGTACGCCTCTATCTCTGACTGGTGCTGCTGCGTCAGGCTAATTGGATCTAGCCCCTCGACGAGTAGTCGCTTCGCGTAGCTGTCTATATCGAAAGCATGGACGTTCGGCCCAGCGGAAAGAGTCTGAGACGGGAGATCAATAACTACCTCTCCATCGAAGTCGGCAAGCGAGCGGACAACCAAATCGGGCAACTTGATTGGGAGCAAACCATTCCGGACGCAATTGTTTCGGAAAATGTCCCCGAAACCTATAGCGACTATTGCCCGGATACCATACTCAGTCAGCGCCCAGACAGCGTGCTCGCGAGAAGAGCCGCAACCGAAATTGTCACCGCCAAGAAGAATACTCGCAACGGCGTATTTCTTTTGGTTTAGAACGAACTCGGGACGGGGCGTGCGATCCGTCGGGCTAGCATAGCGCCACCCGGCAAACAGTCCGTCGCTTAGTCCATTGCGGGATACCGTTTTCATCTCGCGGGATGGAATGATCTGATCAGTATCGATGTTATCGACTAGCAACGGCGCTGCCACGCCAGAATGCACTGTAAATGGTTTCCGGCTCATGCAGCGACCTGGCGTTCCAGTATGCGACGAGGATCCGCAATGCAGCCCGCCATGGCGCTCGCGGCCACGGTTGCAGGACTTGCAAGGTGCGTACGGACACCCGGTCCCTGCCGTCCACGGAAGTTGCGGTTTGTCGAGGAAATCACACGAGAGCCGGGTGGAAAGGTCTCGCCGCCTGCGTAGAAACACATGGCGCAGCCAGGCTCTCCCCACTCGAATCCCGCATTGATGAAAACCTTATCGAGACCCTCAGCCTCGGCAGCTGCTCGAACGGATTTTGACCCTGGAACACATACAGCCCTCATGCCCTCGGCAACCCGACCATGGCGCAGTACTGCAGCAGCAGCACGCAAATCACTCAAACGGCCATTGGTGCATGACCCGATGAAAGCCCCGTGAAGCTTCAGGTCCTGCAGCGTATCTCGTGGCTCTAGACCCATATATTCGAGCACCTCACGTTCGACGGCTTCCGGCAGGTGTGCGCTTACGGGTGCCGCTTCCTCTGGGCTTGTTCCCCATGTCACCATGGGAGCCACATCTTGGGCATCAATTTCGATCTCTTGATCGAAACGTGCATCGTCATCCGTGAACAATTGTCGCCATTCGGAGACAGCCTCTATCCATTGGATGTCATCGGGGCCAAATGGTTTGCCCATAAGCGATGCAATGGTCGCATCATCAGGCGCAATCAGCGCGGTGAAAGCGGCAAACTCGACGGCCATGTTGCAGAGCGTCAGGCGTCCCTCCAGCGGCAAGGCATTTATCGCGCTTCCCGCAAACTCGATGGCCATGCCAGACCCGCCAGCTGCGCCAAATTTGGATATCAGGTGGAGAGAAAGATCTTTCGCCGTCACCGCTGAGCCCAGAGTGCCATGTACGCTAACGCGCATTTGGGCAGGTTTCTTGGCCCGGATCGCTCCAGTAGCCATGGCGTGCTCCGCGTCGGACGACCCTACTCCCCAAGCAAGCGCCCCCAAAGCACCGAGACTGCAGGTATGACTGTCCGGGCATATCAAGGAAACGCCCGGCAGCGCGATCCCAAGCTCCGGAGACACCACGTGTACAATCCCTTGCCGGGGATCGTCGGTATCAATCAGATGAAGACCGGCAGCTTTGGATAGAGCACGAGTCTCGGTGATGAACTGTTCACCGCCAGGGAGCCGTGCCTCATCTCTGCCTCGTCCGGGCCGGAATGAGACAATGTGATCCATAATCGCAAAGACACGATCGGGATCGCGCACGTCTCGTCCGGCTTCGGCAAGCGATTTCAGCGCAATTCCGCCCGTCCGTTCGTGCAGAACGACACGATCAATCGCCAGGAGGTCAGCGCCATCGCCAACATCCACGACTTTGTGGGCATCCCAAAGCTTATCGAATAGCGTTCGAGCCATACAAAAAGGATATATCCTTTTATCAGGATTGCCACTGATAAAGTCGTCACAGGCGAGTTACATCACTGTTCTGACGGCTAATTCTCTATTTGCGAAACCGCAGGGTTTGCCTGCACCGGAATATCGAAGCCCTCGACGAGCCAGACGTCAAAAGTTCCCCACTCACCATCGATACGGGCCTTTTTGAGCAGTTCGTACTCCGGATCATACCAGAATGCTCTCGCAGCATCGGCCGATGGCCATTCGGATATCACCAGACTTAGAGTGCCGCTGCCTTCCAGAGTCTCGTGATTGGAGCCGATGGCCAGATATTGCCCCCCGTGTCGTTCATAGAGAGGACCAAGTTTTGCTGCATAGCCCGTCATGAAAGCCTCTCGATCGGTAACCTCACCGGAAACGACGAGATAGGCTGGCTTTGTCGCACCGCTTACGTCTTCGTCGGCATTCGCCAGATGGCTGCATGCGGCTGTAAGTACACCGCCCAGAACCGCACCGGCCGCAAACACAATAGCTGATCTCATATTTCTAATCTCCGCTTACAAACCGCCCCACTGGACGCATTCGAAAGAATATATCATTTAACAGAAATCGAAATAGCGGGAGCACGGAATGGGCAACACAAACACCTCCACCATGGAGATATCAGACAAGACAGCCCGCCAGATCTTCGAAGAGGTCAGATCCAATCCAGCGCGAGCAAAATTCGGCTTTGGTGAGAAGCTCGCGATCGTGAATGTCGATCCCCAGAAATCCTATACCCGTCCCGACTTGTTCAAGACCGCATATATCACCGATCCACGCCAGATGGAGCACATCAACGGCATTTCAAACGCGGCGCGAGCAAAGGGCCTGCCCATTGTCTGGACACGGGTTGCCTACATGGAAAACGCCGCTGACGCTGGGGTCTGGGGAACGCGAACCGATACGCCAGACAGCTTGCAGAACATTAAATATGGATCGGAACGCCATGAGTTCGATGACCGACTGGAAATCGATGAAAGTGTCGACGCCGTCTACACGAAACGAATGCCGAGCGCGTTTTTTGAGACGCCGCTGAACTCATTCCTAACCTGGCATAAGGTCGACACTGTCGTGGTGACCGGTGGATCAACAAGCGGCTGTATCAGGGCGACGGCGGTAGATTCCCTGTCGCACGGATACCGGACCATCGTTCCGATCGAATGCGTGGCTGACAAGCATGAGAGCTATCATTTCGCAAACCTGACCGACCTACTGATCAAGTATGCTGACGTCGTGGATGTCGCGGAGGTCTATTCGGCTATTGAGGAGTTCAAGGGATGAAAAGAACAATAGGCACATTGCTCGCCGCGACATTGACGCTGGCGGTGCCCGCAATAAGCGACGGGTTCAATGAAGACAATTACGAGGCCTTCATGGACGGTCGGGTCGGAACGGGCGAACCCGTTTATTGGTATTCTGTAGGTACGATCAAATCATATCCCGAAGGCGAGTTGCTTTTTCAAATGGAAGGGTTTGACGCAGCGCGTGCCCACCGGCCAGACCCTGAAGAAGCCCTGACACACCAGTACAATCGGAAGATATACTTCTATAAGAACGCTGAGACTGGCGACATATTGACGGAATGGAATGAAAATCCTATCGAACCGATCGCTTATCCCTATCAATTCATCACCTATGAGCTGAAAGGTGAGACGATTGAAACGATGGTCGAGCAGGGAAAAGAACCTAACATTCAAAGACTTGGACCGGGAACAGACATCAGCGCCCGGCAGGTCGGCGATAGCCTCGTGGTGACAGCCCCGGTTTACCTCGATTTTGAAATCCCGGGGACAGACCGGCGAATAGATGCCTTCGAGAACTATGATTTCTTCTTCCATCCGGAAGGCAGCGTGACCGAAGCAAACCAACTGGCCTGGGTCCGCTACGGAGATCTTCCGGCATGGGCAGGCGGCGGGAAAGCAATCTATCATCTCGTCACGTGGCGGATTGATGATTGGGCGGACATGCCATCCTCTATGAAAGAAACAATCGAGAGGGATTACCCACTCTGGATGGCACCGCCCGCGTCTATCGAAGACATCCGTGCCCTGCAGGCTCCGGTCGAAACTGATGACGCGTCGAAAGGGTTTTGACGGCGATGCACGCTGACCCCAACCTTTATGATTTCTGGCCCTATGAGGGGCGTCCGAAGATCGTCTGGCCGGGCGGTAAGAAGCTCGCCTTCTGGATCGCACCGAATATCGAATATTATGAATTTCAGCCGCCCCGTAACGATCAACGTCCAGGCTGGCCGCGTGGAAACCCGGACATTGTCGGCTATTCCCAACGTACCTGGGGGAATACGGTCGGCCATTGGCGAATGATGGACCTGTTCGACAAATACAGCCTGCGAGGATCGATCTCACTCTCCATCGGTCTCGTCGATCATCACCCTGAGATCATTGAAGCGGTTGCAGAACGGGACTGGGAATTCTTCTCCCATGGCATTTATAATACGCGGTATTCATACGGCATGGATGAGGCTCAGGAGCGGGCCGTACTGAAAGATAGTATCGAGACGGTTGAGCGCGCCACCGGCAAACGGATCAGGGGCTATCTCGCCCCTGCACTTACTCACACAGAACGCACACTCGACCTGATCGCCGAGCATGATTTCTGGTATACCTGCGACCTGTTCCAGGATGACCAGCCCCAGCCTATCAAGACGAAAACCGGTAAACTCGTCTCGATGCCGTATTCGCTGGAGGTGAACGACGTCATCACCTATTCAGTACAGGGATGGGATCCCGCGCGGTATACTGACATTCTTAAGCGCCACTTCGATCAATTGCTCGAAGAGGGCGAACAATCCGGCACGGTGATGTGCATTCCACTCCACGCCTATCTTGTCAGCCAGCCTCACCGGCTTAGACCATTCGAAGAAGCGCTAAAACACATCTGTTCCCACAAGGATGATGTGTGGTTTGCAACGGGTGCGGAGATTGCTGCGTTTTATAGGGAGAATTTTTGGGAACAGACGATCGATGATGTAGAAACGCGCGGCGTGGCAACAGGCGGAACGGGGTTCGCGCGATGAATGCGTCGGACACAAGACTAGCGTTGGTCATAATCGACGTGCAGAAGGGCATGTTCGATTTTCCCGGTATAGGCCCGATCAACAAGACCGGACTGCTCAGCAATATTCAAGTTTTGATAGAACGCGCGCGCGAAGCCGCCTATCCGATCATATATATCAAGCATAAGGGCGGCCCTGATCATCCTTTTTCCAAGTCAGCCGACGGACACGATATCGCGGCAGAGATTGCGCCACAGCCAGGAGATCATATCGTACTTAAATCCGAGTGCGGTGTGTTTACGAACACGGAATTGGAAAGTTTGCTTCAGGACTTGAGCATTCGCCATCTGGTGATCTGCGGTATGCAAACAGAGTTCTGCGTGGACACCGCCATCCGCACAGCTGCGGATCGTGGCTATGGTGTTGTCGTGGCGTCGGGCGCGCACGCGACTTTCGACAGCGAAAGGTTGTCAGCCCGCCAAATTGCTGAGCATCACGAAGCGGTTTGGGCGCAGACCTTTGGTTCCGTTCAGACATACGATGAGATAAAATTCGGTGAGGTTATCGATGCCCCTGCCTGACGACTATCTCACCTACCCACACCGCCAGCACGGTATGGACAACCCGCATTATGGTTGGGACCCAGCGGATCGGCGCGCGCGCGTACATCTTGCTTCTGGCGCAAAATGTCTTGCGACAATTATTATTCCGCTCGAATTTTTCCCGCTGAATCCACCAGCCGAACCGTTTAAACATCCGGGAGCGATGAAGACGCCCTACCCGGACCTCCGTCATTATACTACTCGGGACTACGGCAATCGCGTTGGTGTCTATCGCCTCCTAAGAGAACTGGATACCGTTGGCATAAAAGCCACGTTCGCGATCAATGCCGAAGTGGCGCGGCGCTATCCGCCATTGGTCAAATCAATCGAAAAGGCCGGTCATGAAATCGCAGCACACGGCTTATCAACGGCACATATACACCACGATGAACTGAGTGAAGAGGACGAACGCACCTTGATTTCCGAGGCGCGGTCGGTTTTCCCAGACGCGACCAGCTGGATGAGTCCGGCCCGGAATGAGAGCTACCGTACACTCGACCTTCTGGCCGAGGCGGGCTTTACAACCTGTCTGGACTGGGAAGCCGATCAGCGGCCTTTACCTTTCAAGACAGCGAACGGCCCGGTCTGGTCCCTGCCCCACTATAACGAGTTGGGCGATTTCAAGCTGCTGCTCGATCGATCTCAAAGCGAGGATGCATGGGCTGCACAGATCATTGAGGCAGCGGCGTATCATGTTGATCTATACGAAAAAGAAGGCGCTTCGTCCTTTGCTTTCACAATGACGCCTTACGTCTCTGGCCAACCGTTCCGAATTCATGCGGTTCGCCGAATTTTGAAAACACTTGCCGCAATGGACAGCCTTCAGGTCCTAACTGCTGCCGATACTATCAAACAATTCAAGGACGTAACATCATGAGCATGCCACCGGAAGTGCCACGTCTTACGCAGAAATGCTATCTGGTTATATGTGATGATGGCCCCGGCAGCGCTGCGCCAAGGGGTGAGCATCTGGTTGGGCACCTCGAGCACGTTGAAAAGCACTGGCAGAGATATGTGACGGCTGGCCCCATTCGGCAGCCGGGCGGCGAAGCTCTTGTCGGGTCAGTATTCCTCGTTTTGGCGAACGATCTCAACGACGCAAAAGCGCTTATGGAAGGCGATCCGTACATCACCTGCGGCATGTATCAGTCAATTACCTACAAGGAATTTTCCAATTCGATCGGGCAGTACATTGGTGGGAAGATATGGGGAGACCCGGCATCAATCGCACACCGTGCAGCTGGGGGACCAACAGAAGATTTGTCCAAGGGCTTGGGGGACTGAATAGCGATTTTGATCAATCGCCGACACCAAGATTGACACCCACTTTTGGCGCGATGGGTGTTTTGCGAGGATACAGTTAATCTATCCCCGCTCTCTAAAAGCGTTTCGGCTCATATAAGATCAGCTTTATCCAGCCGCTTAATCGCGCGCTTCTGTCGAGCAATATAGTGATCCCGCCCAGGCACGGTCTTGCCATCGCCGAGACCGTTCCGTTCTGCACCAATACGCCCCTTGTAGGCGTCTACCCACAGCTCCATGGGGTGACGTGAGAGAAGATTGCCCATTCCGGGACGACGACGATACGCTCGGAGAGCATCGATATTCAGATCGCTATACGCGTTTATCGTTTCGCCAGCACCTGCCCGGGCAAGGAGCCGACCTTTGTAATCAATGATCTCAGAACCTCCATCGGTGGAGTTTCCCGGAATATCGATACCCAGGACGCCAGCCGAATTGGCCGATACGACATAGGCCATGTTCTCAACAGCACGGGCGCGGCGGGTGATCGACTTCGGTGTTGGTTCCGGGCTCGACACTTCGCTTGTTGAATGAACCAGAACCTCTGCCCCGCGAGAGACATGAGCCCGCGCGATCTCCGGGTACAGAATTTCTTCCGATGCGATGGCGGCCAGCCGGCCAATCTCCGTTTCGGCCACCGGGAACACAGCATCCTCGCCATAGGCATCAAGATAGGCCTCCCACACATCAAAGGGAGACGGCGCAAACATCGAAATCAGTCTGCGATAGCGAAGCACCGTTTCGCCACTTGGAGCGATCAAAGTAGACGCCTGAAAGTATAGCGCGGGGAAATGCGGATCGGTCTCGTAGTGGTTTCCAGCTATGAAGGTGCCGGTGTCTGAGGCAATCTTAGCGAAGGCCGCGTATTCCGGGCCATCGGGGTCAAACGCCGCTTTCGCCCGCCAGGTCGCGGCGTCTTCCCCCCAAGGAAAACCGGTGACCGCGTATTCGGGTAGAACGACAAGCTTTAGGTCAGCTCCCAGAAACTTCTTGGCTCCAGAGATCTGACGGCCAATTCGTTCAATACTCTCAAGAATTGCACTGCGCGCTGCTTCTGGGCTAAGGGCGTTGACGGTGTGGCAGGCTGTTTGAAGGCCAAGGGCGGTGTAGGCGATTGGCATGAATGCCCCCTGCTGGTTTAGATATTGCTTGCGGACATAGCGTGCAGGCTCGCAAGAGGCAAAGGATATACTCAATGCTCGGACAGGCTGATCTGAAACTGACGCCGGAATTGCTGGACGAAACCGCCGATGAGCCGCTTTACCGGCAAATCTATGGATTGCTGAAAGACCAGATCGTCGACGGTAAAGTGCCGACCAATGTGCGCCTGCCCGCCGAGCAGGACCTCACCAAGATGCTCGGCGTCTCTCGGATTACCGTGAAGCGCGCCCTCAATGAGCTTGCGACCTCGGGCCTTGTAAACCGTCAACGCGGACGTGGCACAGTTGTGACCTATGACGCCACAGCACCCACAGTAAAAGGCAGTTTTGCCAACCTCATCGACGGATTGACACGAATGGGCCTCGAAACCGAGGTGAAGCTGCTTGATGTGTCACTGATGAAACCGAGAGCTGAAATTGCCGATGCACTGGAACTGACGCGAAAGGACAAGGTGCAGCGAATTGTGCGCCTGAGGGAGTTGGAGGGCGAGCCCTTCTCGTATCTGATTACACATATCCCGAAGGATATTGCCGATGGATATGATGACAGTGAGCTCGCGTCTCAATCCCTCATCGCTTTGCTTGAAAAGGCAGGACATGCGCCACGTGCCGCCGAACAAACGATAACAGCGACTGCCGCGGAGCCAGCTGTTGCCGCGGTTCTAGGCATTGCCGTCGGTGCGCCGCTCCTTCGAATTCACCGCATAATGAAAGATGCCAAAGGTCGGCCGGTGCAGGACATTACAGCTCATTATCGGTCAGACCGTTTTGAGTATCATATGAACCTATCCCGCGAGGCCAAGGAGACCTGGACGGGTGACGACTAGTAGCACCCCTGACGGCTGATAAGGCCCTCGCCTTTTCAAATGCAAATGATATATCTTTTGCCAGAGAGAAGGGAAAAGGTGTGCTGGACACAACGCTTTTCGCACTGATGCACATACTTGTCTTCGTCTACTGGCTGGGCGGGGACCTAGGAGCTTTTTATTCCAGCCGTTTCCTGACGATGCCCGATGTATCAGCAGATCGTAGATTGATGGCCGCCAAAATTGTCGGTGATGTCGATATGGCTCCGCGAACCGCATTGATAATGGCACTTCCAACGGGGCTTCTCCTCGCCATTTCAAAAGGCTGGATTGCCACACCCATGGTATGGGGCTGGGTAACTTTTGGGCTGGGTGTGGGGTGGCTCGCACTTGCCTGGTATCTTCACCACACACACGGCGCGTCAGCAGGCTTGAAACAACTGGACCTCGCAATTCGCTGGCTCTTTGCGATACTGCTTGTCTTTGTTGGGGTGTCTGCATTGATTGGTCATGCCAATGATGTTCCCCTATTCATAGCGGCCAAGTGTCTATTGTTGGCGGGCGCAGTACTAACAGGTTTGTTTATCCGACGCGTCCTCACCCCGCTTGGCCCCGCTCTGATGAGCCTCAGCGGCCCGGATGCGGCCTCGGCAGAGATGGAACTCGCCGCGACTTTGAGCCGAGCCAGACCTCTCGTAATGCTGATCTGGCTCCTTATAATTTCAGCGGCCTTTTTCGGCCTTCTCACCCCTGTTTAACCCCCAAGATAGAGACGATTATGGCTGACGATATGACAACCACTGCAGAGCTATCGAACGTGCTGAAGCAGATATTGGGTGCTGACGGATATATCGATGACCGCGATACGCTTGAATTGATGAGCCAGGACGTCTGGTCAAAGGGCGAAACGGCCGACTTTGTCGCCCGGCCCGATACAATTGATGCGCTGTGCAAGGCTGTGTCTGCCGCTCACGAGCGGGGCATTAGTCTGAACCCCCGCGGTGGCGGTATGTCTTATACCAGCGGGTATACACCGGACCGAACGGGGACAGGTGTTCTCGACATGACCGCTTTGGATCGTGTTGTCGAAGTCAGTACGGAAGATATGTATGTCACCGTTCAAGCTGGCTGCACGTGGGCACAATTGCTCGACGCATTGAAACCACACGGCCTGCGCACCCCTTTCTGGGGGCCTCTTTCGGGCTTGAAATCAACCATTGGCGGTGGCCTCTCCCAGAACAATGCCTTCTTCGGTGCCGGCAAGTACGGCACAACAGGTGATAGCGTTCTATCGATTGCTGTTGTGCTGGCCGATGGGTCCCTCGTACGCACCGGCACCGGCGGCACCGTGAACGGGAAGCCATTCCTGCGTTATTATGGCCCTGATCTGACAGGTCTCTTCATCGGCGATGCGGGTGCTCTCGGCTACAAAGCGGAGGTGACTTTTCGACTGATACCGGCCCCCGCCCATGAAGACTGGGCAAGCTTCGATTTTGAGGATCGGGACGCTTGGGCTGCGGCTGTCGCAGACATGCAGCGCGAAGACTTAGCGGCGGAGATCTTTGGGTTTGACCCGAATTTGACCCGGCTACGCATGGCCCGCGCCTCTCTGATGTCCGACGCCAAAGCGCTGACAAATGTGATGAAGTCACAGGGCTCATTTCTGAAAGGCTTGAAGGAAGGTGCGAAGGTCGCCCTCGCCGGACGCGGCTTTATGGGCGATGCGAGCTTCAACCTACATTTCTCCGTAGAGGGACGGTCGGCTGCGGGCGTGAAAGAGGAAATCGAGATACTGAAAGCCATCTGCGAACGCCATGGCGGTAAGGCGATCGAGAACTCCATTCCGAAAATCATCCGTGCCAACCCATTCGGTCCGATGAATTCCATGATCGGCCCGCAGGGTGAACGCTGGGTGCCCGTGCATGGGCTCGTTCCTTTGTCAGAAGCACAGTCAACACTCGCGGAAATCGATGATCTGTTCGAGGCGCATGCCGCAGAGATAGAGAAGTTCGATATCCTGACCGGGTATCTCCTGACGACCATCGGCACGACCGGGTACCTGATTGAGCCTGTCTTTGTGTGGCCGGAGGAATTATATGCGCTGCACGAACAGTCCGTGGAAGACGATTACCTATCGAAGGTTGGACGGCATGCGCCGAACCCGGACGCGACGGCGCTTGTTGAAAGGCTTCGGAAAGATGTGATCGAGATCTTTACGCAACATAGCGGTGCGCACTTTCAGATTGGTCGTACCTATCCGTATAAAGAGGGCCGGCAGGTAGAGGCCTGGGCGCTTCTGAAGGCGATCAAGTCGATTGTTGACCCTGAAGGGCGCGTCAATCCCGGCTCCCTAGGGCTGGGATAGACATGGCACGCATACTGAACGCCCGTAACCCTCGAACCGGAGAGGAAGATTTCCAGTTTGAGGCTGTAGACAGTCATGAGATCGCTGCGCAGACAGCAGCCATGCGCGCATCACAGAGTATCTGGGCAAAGCTCACCATTGATGAGCGCGGAGAAAAGCTTCTCGCGCTGGCGGCCAGTCTCGATCAGCATATCGACGCCATTGCGAGCCGCCTCGAGCAGGACACCGGGCGGCGCAAGATCGCAAGAATGGAAGTCGCTGGTGCGAGCGCGTCGATCCGAGGTTGGGTTGCACAGGCTCCCACCCTTTTGCCAGAAGGCTGGACAGATGGGCGAAGCAATCCTGCGATCCGCCACGCGCCGCAATTTGTGCCCTTCCCGCTGGTGGGCGTGATCAGTCCTTGGAATTTCCCGCTTACGCTATCAATGATCGATACGATCCCCGCACTTCTGGCTGGATGTGCCGTCATCATCAAACCGTCGGAAGTGACGCCTCGTTTTGTGGACCCAGTGATGACCGCGATTGCCGACGCTGATCTTAGCGATGTGCTGACAATCGTTCAGGGTGACGGTGCGACCGGCGCGGCTCTGATGGATAATGTCGACGCGATCTGTTTTACAGGTTCGGTCGCTACGGGCCGTAAGGTTTCTGCCAAGGCTGCCGAGAGATTTATTCCGGCATTCCTAGAGCTTGGCGGTAAGGATCCGCTGGTCATTCTGGATACAGCCGATCTTGAGCTGGCTACTGACGCTGCCCTGCGCGGCTCGGTCCTATCTACCGGGCAAGCCTGCCAGTCGATCGAACGGATTTACGTGCAGCGCGCACTCGAAGATAAATTCGTTGCGCGGCTTGTGGAGAAAGCAAAAGCCGTTGAGCTGAATTGGCCGGATATCACCAAAGGTCATATCGGACCCATTATCTTTGATAGGCAGGCCGAAACTTTGCAGGCACATATCGATGACGCTGTGGCTAAAGGCGCGGCCGTACGAACCGGCGGAGCGATTGAGCACCACGGCGGCGGGCTGTGGCTGCGCCCGACCGTCCTAACCGGTGTGACCCACGATATGGCGGTCATGCGCGAAGAATCCTTCGGCCCTATCCTGCCCGTTATGGCTTTCGATTCCCAAGACGAAGCGGTTGCGCTGGCGAATGATACCGCGTTCGGCCTGTCCGCCGCTGTGCTCGCTGGCACGCTAGAAGAAGCCGAAAAGTTGGGCACACGGATAGATGCGGGTGCCGTGAGCCTGAATGATGCCGCCTTGACAGCTCTGTTCCATGAGGCCGAAAAGCACTCTTTCAAAGCCTCAGGGCTAGGTGGATCACGTATGGGGGCAGCGGGCTTCCAGCGGTTTCTGCGTCGCAAGGCTCTGATCGCCAATACGGGTAAGCCATTACCGATCACCGCCTTTGCAGAGGACGCTGGATGATAACTAACATTAAGCTGACATCCAGCCCGCCAGTTGGCGAGATCATCCTCAACGCGCCGGAAAAGAGGAACGCCATATCGGTGGCGATGTGGGCCGCTATCCCGGACCTTGTGGCAAAGGCCGTCGCCGACACATCTATCAAGGTTATCCTGATACACGGCGGCGATGCGGGAGCCTTCGCTGCCGGAGCCGATATCTCAGAGTTTGAGACGATCTACGCAACGCCGGAAAGCGCAGAGGCGTCGGCAGTTCAAATCGCAAGAGCCCTGGACGCGGTGGCGGCGTGTGAAAAGCCAGTCCTTGCGGCAATTGAGGGTGCCTGCGTTGGTGGTGGTGTGTCCCTCGCCATGGCAGCCGACATTCGAATTGCAGCACAAGGATCAAAATTTGGCGTGACGCCCGGCAAGCTGGGCCTTGTTTATCCGGCAGGCGATACGCAGCGCTTGATTCAAGCGGTCGGGCCGGGCGCGACCAAAGAGATTTTGTTTACTGGGCGGATATTTGCGGCAGAAGACGCGCATGAGTTGGGACTGGTCGACAGGTTGGTGGACAAGGGCGAGGCATTGCAAGCGGCCAAAGATCTTGCCGCCGAGATCGCCAGCATTTCGCAGTGGTCGGTGCGTGCGACCAAGAAGATGATCCGTGGGTTGCTAAATGGCGGTGCGCCGGATTATGCCAGTGCCTGGCAATTACATCTCGATGGTTTCCAAAGCGAAGACTTCAAAGAAGGCTATAGCGCCTTCCTCGAAAAGAGACCGGCCAAATTCACCTATAAGTGACTACGAGAAATCCGGCGCTGACAGAGGTGCACCGAACACCTGCTCAAACGCCTTCGCCGCAGCGAGGACAGCAAAATCCGCTCCCTCCGGTCCAATCACCTGAAAGGACAACGGTAGGCCGTTCCCCGCCATGCCGGTGAAAATTGCCGTCGCAGGCAGACGTGCAAAATCTGCCCAAGCGGTGAAGTCCGCCTGATTGGCTGGCACGGGATCGTCAAAAGCGAAGGCTTGCTGCGGCGCGACAGGCGCAAGAACGAGGTCTACTTCGTTCCAAAGCTGAACTGCAGCAGACTGAATATCCGATATGTGATCGTAAGCAGGCTGCAGCTTTTCATCTGCGCGGCTTGCGCCCCACTCCAAGAGAGACCGGAACTCATCGGAGAAGCCACTGGGATTCTCAATCAGTTTCGAGTGATGGAACTTATGTCCCTCAACCTCCGAAACAATGAGCCCCGCCCTGCGGGAGCGGGACGTCTCATATATGGGCGGAGCGATGGGCGTCAGCTTAGCGCCTGACTGCTGAAGCGCTTTTACAGCGTCCTCAAAGCCGGTCGCGACGGATGCTTCTACATAGATGGTGCCTTCACCGGTCCACACACCGATTTTCATTTCACTGATATTGCGAGCCTCAAGAATGCCGTTTGTCGATTGCGCCGACATGACTGCCAGCATGGACGCAAGCTCATCGACCGTCGCGCAAAGTGGACCGATATGATCGAGGGTCGTGGAGAGCGGCATTACGCCCTCCGTTGGCACGAAACCTGTGCTGGGCTTATGGCCCTGGACTCCGCAATAAGCTGCGGGAATTCTGATACTGCCCATTGTATCTGTACCGATGGCCATATCGCAGAGCCGCGCGGCAATCGCGGCCCCGGATCCACCGGAGGAGCCACCGGGCGTGAAGTCTGACCGGTGCGGATTACGGCAGCGACCGAAGGCCTGATTGTCTGTGGTCGCCCCCAAAGCCCCCTCATGCATATTCAGATTACCCAGGATGACCGCGCCGGCGGCCTTAAGGCGCTGGATCACCACGGCATCGCGCTCAGAGATATTGTCCCTGTAAGCATCAATTCCGCCATGGCAGGGAAGCCCAGCAACAGCAGTGTTCGCTTTAACCCCCACGCAGAGCCCATCAATCGCGGAAAGCGTTTCATCATTTTCCAAGCGCTGTCGGCTGTCTTCAGCCTCGGCGCGAGCTGCGTCTAAACGCATTTCAAGGAATGCATTGAGAGACGGATTATTGGCCTGTATCTGCTGTCGGTAATTCTCGAACCGTTCGATTGGTGTCATTTGAATCGCTCGTCGATCAGTCGGATTGGCTTTTGTCGCACCTCGGTCTGGGTCAGGTCCGCAAGGCTGCCGGGCGCACTTAATTCGACCCCGCAATCGATACCGAGTTTTTGCTTGAGGAGAGATTTGTATTTTCCGGTTTCTTCCTCACCAGCCGAGCCGTTGACTTCCGCACAGACGACAAATTCATCTCGGCCTGTGTCGTCCCTTTCCGCTCGACAAATGAACTCCCCTGCAAAGGAACTGACTTCTTCCAGAAGCGGCCCCATGGCTTGCGGGAAAATATTTATCCCGCGAATTTTTACCATATTGTCGGATCGCCCCAGAAAACCTTCTATTCTCTTGAAGTTCATATCGAGGCTGGATGTTCCAGGCCTGACGCTCGTCACATCGTGCGTATTGAAGCGGATGATGGGATAAATATCGTCTTTATAAAGACATGTACAAACCATGTCTCCTTCGGCACCGTCGTTTACGGGTTTGCCAGTATCGATATCGCAGACTTCGAGATACTGAGCGTCTTCCATAACATATAGTCCGTCGCGGTCCGGACCTTCGCCCGCGATACACCCCGTGTCACCCACGCCGTACCAATCGAAGCACTCAACACCGCCCCAGCTATCGGACAGGCTTTCCTTATCCTCGCGTCCCAAATGACCGGACACCATACGAATATTCAAATCACGGACGGGGTCGATCCCTTGTTCAGCTGCAACGCGGGCGAGCTTCTTAATGTAGTCGGCAAAGCCGACAATGACCGTCGCACCAAAGTCTCGCATCAGCTCTACCTGCCGCGCAGATCGCGTCTCAACACCTGTGCCCGCGGACATAAAGATGGCACTGGTCCAGTGGATAACCGCTTCACGAACATAGTGACCACCATTGATCATCCCATGTCCGTAGACCGAGTGGACGATGTCGTCGGCGTTGAGTCCTTGAAAACGGTAGAGGCGGCCCAGCAATAAATTCTGTGCTTCGCGTGACTTGGCACCGAAGAGCAGAACCTGCGGCGTGCCGGTGGTGCCGGACGTTGTGTGCATGATCACGGGCGGACGGCCTTCCTCGCCATAGCTCTCAAACCCGGCAAAATCACCGAAGGGCGGATTTCCAGCAATCGAGTCCATAATGTCCTGCTTGTCGAACACAGGAAGGCTTGCCAGAGTTTTCAGGCCCTCGATGTCGCCGGGCTCGATACCAGCTTCGCCCCAGAGACGCTGGTAGAACGGCACCTGCCAGGCACGCGACACGCAACGCCTAAATAACTTTTCCTGATGGCTTCGAATTTCGTCCCGGCTTTTGCGAGCAAAGGCGAGAAAGGCATCACCGATCGGGTGATCCTTTTGAAGCTCAGTCCAATCGACACTGTCGAAATAGGTGCGGTGCTTGTCCATAGCGTTAGATGTCCTCGTTACCGGATGCGAGCTTTACCAGCGCGCTAATGTCATCCAGGGTTTCCAGCTCGTCGGTTAATGCGATTAAGCGAGCGCATCGCTCCGGCTGATCAGATCCGAACCCGAAAGCGACACAGCTTCGAAATTTGTCGAGGTGTGCGGCGTGGATCATAGGATCTTCGGGCGACCCATATAGGCTATCGATCTCGGCCGAGACGGTCTCGCTGTTCTGAAGGGTAGCGACGGCACGCTGGGGTGTGAATGCTGCGGGGTTCGTGATGCCGTTGTCCACGACGGATATTCTCTGGCCCAATTCTCGGATGGTGGAGTCTGACAAGCGGTCAGCTCCGAAGTCATCGAGATCGACCATCCCTCGCATGAGCGCGATTGCCCCTGAATATTGAAAGCATAAGCGCGCATAGTTCGGGGTCATATTTTCCCTGATTGGGCGACCTACCAGGCGGCAGATGAGGGGCGGAGCCGATAGCTCAATGGACGATACGTCGTCCGCAGTGACGCCCTGCTTTCGCAGTTTCTGCATCAGCACAATGCCACCCTGGGCCGCGCGACCTGTCGGGAATGGCTTATGGCTGACTTCGGCAATCCGCCATGCCTTCCCCAAGCTTTCGATAACTGGATCAATGCGGGACTCGTCCTCAAAGAGACTTAGATAACCGAAAGGACCGTCGATCATCTGGGTCGGCCCCTCAAGTCCAGCGGCGGCGAGATCGCACGCCATGATCGCGCCTCTGGCCGCATTGGCGATCTGTACAGGAAGCGCTGGCTTTCCTTCCGTGTGCGCCTGCATGGAACCGGAGCAGAAGCTGAGTGCATAGCCGAGGGCTGAGCGCATCTGATCAGAAGTGAAGCGTCGCAGCTTTGAAACCCCCAGTGCCGCTCCGAAGATGCCGGCAGTGGCCGGCCGAAAGAATTTCAAAGGGCTGGTGGCAGCGACGCCTAGCCCCGAAGCGACGTCGACCGCAATAGCGAGAGACGCAGCAAAGTCCGGACCCGGAACGGGGTCATCAAGTGCCTCAGCTGCTGCCAGAAGTGCGGCGAGTATTGTGGCCATTGGGTGGACAACCGCCGGCTCATGGACGCAATCGAATTCTTGGCAGTGTATCTGAAATCCGTTGATGAATGCTGCGTTGGCCGGACTGACCGCTAGTGATCGCGGACCAAGAAGATGGGCACCCCCGCCGTCGCTCCAGGAAGAGGCAGCCTGTCTGACATTGGCCGTAAGCGGAACCGCCGCCCCTGCAATACCGACACCTAGCGTATCGAGGAGAAATGTCTTCGTGGCAGTCTGCGCAACTGATGGCAAATCCGCATAGGTCGTAGACTGCGCATGCGCGATAAATGCGTCGCCAGCCGGGGTCACGATATGACCTCTTCAAGCTTTGACATCAGTGCTGTCGCAGAACCGGTTTCGTCCAGAGCCAGATCACAGAGGGATTGCGCGTCGGCCTCGCTAGCCCCGCCGTAAATCATGAGTGACTTCGCCTTCTCGATAATGAGTTCATCGGATACCGGATTTTCAGGATCGCCCAAAGCATCGGGAGCCGATGCTGATAAAACGCTGCCCGAGCTCAGTACCACGACAACTCCCGCGCCATAACGCTGCGGGTAAGCATCATTATAGGTCGGCGATGCAGCAACTTTGACCTTGTCGCGTAGAGCCGCGAGATCGCTTGACTGAATTGCGTCGAGCTCGAAGTCCGCAAGCTCCGGTTTGCCTCTACTTATCGCAACGGCGGCTGAATGCTGTAGGGAGAACTTCGCCTCGATGACGGATTGCGGTTCGGGCTTGTCACAGAACTTGAGCGCGTCCTCGTAAGTTTCAATTGAAACACTCTCAATTTCATCTGTATCGGCTAGACCTTCTGCAACCACGAGTGCTGCATCGATCGCCGCATGGGCATGCCTGCAAGCTGGCCATGGCTTGAAGCTGACTTGATGAATCAGCCAGAGTTCCTCGTAGTCTTTCAGTAGCTGACTCGGGTTTCCATCCGGGCACATGGCAGCGAAAAATCCTTGAGGTCCTTCGAGTACTTCAAGCGGACCTCGGCCTCCAGCATTCGCCAGCATCGCTGCTGAATGACCCGCTCGTGATGCATGGGCCGTGTGCAACTGCTTCCCCATACTCTGGGGCTCGTGACGCGTCTGCCAAAATCCAGCGCTCTGACTGACACCCAGGGCAAGTGCGTGAGCGGCTTTATTTGCATCCAAATGCATGAGTGAGGATGCTGCAGCAGCAGCTCCTACGGCACCGCATGTTCCAGTGGAATGCCACACAGCGTAGTGCCCCGGCCCAGCAGCGCGACCAAGCCGGATTGTTGCCTCATAACCCCTGATAATCGCTGATAGGACCTCGACCATATCCAAATCGAGACTGGAACCCAGAGCCACAGCGACGGGGATAATTGACGGACCAGGATGCAGGATTGCTCGCTTATCCACATCATCCATTTCGAGGATGTTGCCCAAGGCTCCAAGATAGAATGACATGTCCGTCGTTCCGCCGGTGATAGCGGAACGAAATGACTTTCCGCTTTCGCTTGCGCCCCCGGCAACCGCGCAACCGATCCAGTCTAAAAGGTGAAAGCGCGCACGAGTTAAATCCCGACTATCCACGTCTCGCATAGTGACGGCGGTTAGTTCCTCGATAAGTGTCTGCGCGAGACTTTGTCCGGACATATTAGTTGAGTAGCATATCTGTGACTGGCTATGAAAGTTGTTAGACGCGACCGTCAGCTATTTTCTACTGTTCTCTGAAAAACAGAAAAGGGCACCGGCGAACCGATGCCCTTTAAGTGTTTTCGCTTCCAACCTAGTAGGTGTATCTCAGAATAACTCCCCAACGTGCACCATTACGATTGTTGAACTGGAAGCCACGAGACTGACCGTCTGCCGCCAGCTCAAACACGGTCGGCGGCGTAATGCCATTGACCTGGAAACTGCCGTTGCCCGGGCTTGGATCGATAAACCGAAGTACACCAAGAGCTGCGTCCTCGTTCGTCAGATTCTTACCGTAGACCGCAAGGCTGAGATTATCGCCATATGTGAAGGTGATCCGCGCATCGAGTTCGAAGGCGTTACCCGTCTCGGCGAGATTTTGCACTTGAGCAAAGCGGCTTGAAAGGTAATTGCCGTTGATTGAGAAAATCGCGCCGAGATTACTCGTAAGATCTGTCTCATAGTCGGCAAAGAATGACGCCTGGTGGCGGGCTTGTCTTGGAATTTCTTGCCCAACGATTGAACTGTCACCGAAGACTGCGCCTTGTGTCGCCTCCGTTCCTTCCTTGAACTCGGTGTCTGTCCAAGCGTAGGTGCCGCCTATAGTGACCCCTGGAAGGGCATCAGGTGAAAACGCACCATCGAGCTCGATACCGAATATGTCTGCATCACCAACATTTGCCGTCACAGATCCGGTTGTCGTGTTGGCACCGAGTGCTGCAAGGTTTTCAGTCAGCTGATAATCGCTCAGAGTCGAGAAGAAGAAGGCACCGTTCAACAACAGCTGGTCGTCGAAGAAGAAATTCTTCGAACCGATTTCATACTGCCAATTTTCTTCTTCTTCGAACGTGCCGAAGCCGAACTCAAACCCTTGCGCCCCATTGAAGCCGCCAGGCTTCGTTCCATTAGCAATCGATCCATAGAGCAGATTTGCGTCCGTGACCTGCCAATCCACCGTGAAACGCGGAGTGATGGCCGTAAATGACTCACTGACGTCGAATGGTACAATGTCACCATTCTCGTCGGTCAAGGTGAGCTGTTCACCTGTAAACGGATCGAATGTCCGAAGATTCAGGCTTTCCTCCGCCCAACGAGCTTCCGCAGAAACTGTCACGCGGTCAGAGAGGTCATAAGATATGGACCCGAATACCGACACGTTCTCTGTGCGGAGAGTCTCGGAATCCGTTGGTCCAAAATCAAACGGCACAGCGCTGAAGATGAAAAACGGTGGTGAAAATGGCGGATTGCCCGCCTGTAGGGCAGCGAGAATATCATCGAGCCCCTGGTCGAATGATGCTTGAGCTGCAGCTTCGAATTGCGGGTCTTCAAATCGTTCCAGCAGATCCATATCGCGGTCCACTGTGTTGAAATAGTAGCCGCCAAACCGCCAACGGAATGCTCGATCCTGCGGAGAGTCTATCCTTGCCTCTGCAACAAACGTTTCGAGCTCGTCGTCGTCCGTTGTCGTGAAGTCGAACGGGATCAAACCGACACCTGCACCGGGGCCTGCCGGGAACGGTCCGAAGATGCGTGCCGTACCGAAGGAAGAGAGCTGCCCGTCACTATCGAGCTCATCTCTGAAGTCTTCCTGGGTGTATCCGAGCGTTGTGAAAAGATTATACCCGCCGGCGAACTCGACATCGCTGTTGAGAGCGATGAAGAACTCTTCGCGTTCGATGCCGCCGCCTTCTCCTAATGTATCGGAAAGCTGATCAGATCCGCTCGGCATTGGGAAGCTTGTTGGCACAACACCTTGGAAGAAAGGCTGTACGCCCCCAAGATCGACACCGCCTGGAACATTGACATTCAGATCCTCGAACCCGAGCAGTCCGATCGGGAAGTGACCGTCATCATCCTCGTTGTACGAGGCGCGAAGTTTTAACGTCCAGTTATTGGTTGGTCGCGCCTCAAGTGTACCGCCAATCGTAAAGGACTCTTCGTTACCAATGGAGGGATTTACATTGCCATCGACGTCAAATTCGCTGTCGAATGTGTAGTACCGGGCGGCCAACGAGTAGAAGAGTTTGTCTTCAATGATCGGACCGCGCACATTGCCGAGGAACTGGAACAAACCATCGGCACCGCCCTCTAGGCTGATGTCGGTTTTGAATTCATTGGTGGGCTGGCGCGTGGTGATGTTGATCGCGCCGGAATAGGTGTTCCGTCCAAACAGGGCGGATTGCGGCCCCTTGATAATCTCGATTGTATCAATGTCGCCAAAGTTCAGAGAGCGGATCGACTGGGTGACGTTGACCCCGTCAATGAACACGGACACGCCAGAGTCGCCAAGGATGTTGGCTTGCCCGCGGATGATCGGACGGTCGAATTGCCGACCAAATGGCGTGTCGAATACAAAACCCGGCGTCCGGCGAGACAGATCCTCAATGTTCTGGATGCCCTGCTTGAAAATATCTTCCACGTCGAAGGCTGTCACCGCGACAGGCACTTCCTGGATATTCTCCTCTACCTTACGCGCTTTGACTGTAATCGCGCCAAGAACACGTTCGTTGTCATTGAGCGTTTCTACAGTATCGTCGGTTGTTTGCGCGACTGCTGTTTGAGCCGGTATCGACATCGCAGCTGCTGCGGCCGTGCCGAGCAGCAGTTTCAGGTTTTTCATATTCTATCCTCCCCGGACATTGGCAAATATCATTCCCTCAAATGATATATCTTTTCGATCAAAGTCTGATCTGTCTATTTTGACAACCCCCTCCGCGAAGTATTTTTGACGGAACGAAAACATGTTACCTGGCAGCAACAATCCCGATTTCGCGGACTTATTCC
This sequence comes from Pseudomonadota bacterium, assembly GCA_039033955.1. GTDB lineage: Bacteria > Pseudomonadota > Alphaproteobacteria > Caulobacterales > Hyphomonadaceae > CALLCD01. The sequence goes on along the minus strand of JBCCBQ010000004.1, from coordinate 288,450 downwards.
CTGTACTGATTTTTTATAGAAAACCACTATCTCAGTAGATCGAGACAGGGTGTTCCCACAGGCACGCGTCGATGACGCAACAAAAAGGTTTGGGCTAACCTCTTCTGCGTGTATGCATAAATGATATATCATTTTAAGTGTGTGGGACAGAGCGAATAAGCTCAAGAAATGAGAGAGGTCGGCAGAGGCATGGGCGACAGTTCAAAGCCCTTAAAAGGCATCAAAGTTGTCGAGTTCACACATATGGTGATGGGACCAGCCGCCGGACTGATCCTTGCGGACCTCGGTGCAGATGTTGTGAAGATCGAGCCAATTGGCGGAGACAAAACCCGCCGGCTTCGCGGCTCCGGTGCCGGCTATTTCGCAATGTACAATCGAAACAAGAAGAGCGTGTGCCTGGATCTCAAAACACCTAGAGGATCGGAACTCGCGCTCAAAATCATCGACGATGCAGATGTCTTCATAGAGAATTTTCGGCCTGGCGCGCTGGAAAAGTTGGGCTTTGGATATGCCGAACTGTCAGCGCGGAACCGTCGGTTGATATACTGTTCGGAGAAGGGGTTTCTGCAAGGCCCCTATGCGCACCGTACGGCGCTTGATGAAGTTGCGCAGATGATGGGCGGCCTTGCCTATATGACTGGGCCTCCGGGGCAACCGCTCCGCGCGGGTGCCTCGGTAATAGATGTTACCGGCGGAATGTTCGGTGCCATTGCTATACTCGCCGCGCTGCAGGCGCGGTCATCGGTTGGAAAGGGACAGCATATCAATGCGTCGCTTTACGAAACGACGGTCTTCCTAGTCGGTCAACACATGGCCCAGTACGCAGTGACCGGAACGCCTGCCGCTCCGATGCCAACGCGGGTCTCCGCTTGGGCGGTCTATGACGTGTTTGATGTCAAAGATGGCGAGAAAGTCTTCGTTGGTGTCGTATCTGACACTCAGTGGACCGCGTTTTGCGATGCATTTGACCTGCAGGACTGGGCAGAAGACACCACTCTCACTTCCAACAATGACCGCGTAGCGCGCAGGGATAATATTATTCCTCGACTACGAGCACTGTTTTTGCACTACACAAAATGGGAGTTGATGGAGAAACTCGATCGAACCGGTCTCCCATTCGCGCCAATTGCGAGACCTGAAGATCTCAAGGATGATCCGCATCTGATCGAGTCCGGTGGACTGCTGGATATGAGCATCCCGGACGGCGGCAATGTGTCCCTGCCGGCGCTGCCCATTAGCATCGACGGAGACCGACCGGAGTTACGTCTCAATCCACCTCAGCCGGGCGAACATACAATCGATGTGCTAAAGACAATCGGGCTGTCCGACGAGGACATCGAAAAGGCCCTCGATAATGGCGTCGCTGAGACAACAGGAGAAGTGCACGCATCGGCTCAAGCAGCACAATAGTTAAGTGCTGCGACGTCGACAGTTTGCGTTTCTTTTCGCCATATTGCACGCCATCCATTTGAATTGACTTCGAAGTCAAGTCCGCGCAAACACGTCACCGCTCTACGTGAAGGTTGTGCTCTACCTGAACCCCTATTGCCCAACATTCCAAAACGCTCGGCGAGGAGGCCGTGTTGAACGCCACAGAACTTAAGAAGCTTATTACCCCCCTGCGAAACGCATTGTCCGACTACAATGAAAGGGAAGCGGCGACGCAGCTGAACGCGGTTATCTCACAAGATGCCGCTCTCAAACTATCCCATCCATTCGGCACGCTGATCGGAGCAACCGAATATTATGAGACGTGTCTAACCCCTCTAAATTCTGCAATACCAGACCTGGAACGCCGGGATATGATCCTTCTTGCGGGAACGACACCCGAGGGAAGCGATTGGATAGGATGCATGGGCAACTATATGGGCACGTTCTTGCGCCCTTTCCTCGATATTCCACCAACCGGTCATCTCGTTCATATGCGCTATCATGAGTTCTTTCGGGTTGAAGATGGGCTGATTGTTGAGCTTCAGGCAATCTGGGATATTCCGGAACTGATGATGCAGGCCAGGGCCTGGCCTATGGCTCCGCAATTGGGTGCCTATCTTTGTACGCCTGCTCCGATGACAGGCGACGGGCTCTCGGTCTCGGGCGACGGTGGTAAGACCCAGAGCCATGTCGTTGCGATGCTAGAAGATCTCTGCAGACACCCCGCAGATCCAGACCCCAGAGTCATGCAATTAGAAAAGTACTGGCACCCCAAGTTCAACTGGTATGGACCTGCCGGTATCGGAACGGCTCGAGGGATTTCCGGGTTCCGTAATTGGCATCAAATTCCCTTTCTGCGCGCAATGCCCGATCGGAAACTCGACGCAATGGGAGACCTTCGATCCCACTGGTTCGCGGAAGGAAATTATGTTTGTGAGACGGGTTGGCCAAACATGCGACTGACACTGTCTGAGGACGGATGGATGGGCATTGCACCCGCTGGAAAAGAGGTGTTGCTGCGAAGCCTCGACTTTTGGCGCACAGAGGGCGGCCTGATCAGAGAAAATTGGGTGCTTGTCGATCTACTCGATCTCTATCATCAAATCGGGGTCGACGTGCTAGGTCGCATGCGCGAGTTTAACAAGACACGTAACCTCGGGCCAATAAGCGTTCCCGACGGGTTGAGCTGACGCTATGCGAATTATTCAATCTACGAAGGAAACGGTTCGGAGATTCACATCGGTTTTTGATGATGGGTCAGACAAGGATTTGTCCAGGATCGCATCCGACCATCTTTCAAGCGACTTTTTATGGCGGGGCATGTACCCGTTCTATGAAGTCAGTGGTCCAGAGGGCGTCGTGGAAAGCTTCTGGCTACCATTACGTAAATCTCTCCACAGCCTACAGCGACGAGAGGATATCTTCTTCGCAGGACTTAACGATGTCGATGGAGGACAAAGCACCTGGACCTGCAGCATGGGTCACTTCATGGGGCTCTTCGACACGGACTTTCTCGGCATTCCAAAAACTGGAAGACTAGCGTCTCTTCGCTACGCAGAATTCATGCGCGTCGACGGCGACCAAATTTTAGAAAGCGCATTCTTTTTTGACCTGATCGGTCTCATGCAACAGGCGGGCGTCTACCCTCTGCCGCCAATGACAGGCAACTACTTTGTTTATCCCGGGCCCTTGACCCACGACGGGCAGCAGGTCGACGAGTGTGACCCCCGGGAAACAACTAAGACAATCGCACTTGTAAACGAGATGATTGAGGATCTCAGATCAATCAACCACCTGGACGACGAGCCGTGTCCTCCTGACCTTTTGAGACGGACATGGCACGAAGACATGCTGTGGTATGGGCCGAGTGGTATTGGCGCGACCTACACTATTCCGCGGTATCAGAAACAACACCAGTTTCCGTTCAGGATGAATGTCACGGAAAAAGTCTATAACGGTCACGTCGCTCGAATTGCCGAGGGAAACTATTGTGGGTTTTTTGGATGGGCCAACCTCACGAATCGCAACCGCGGAGGCTTCCTAGGACTCCCGGCGGCGCGCGAACCATCTGATATGCGCATCGTGGATATCTACCGCAGGCAAGATGACAAACTCGCTGAAAACTGGGTCTTCATCGACATACCTCACTACCTTAATCAGCAAGGACTTGATGTGCTCGCCCGCTTACGAGAACTCGGCAGCACATAGCGTCTGAACACCCGTTGAAAAGTGCGCCCTCAACGCTTTGCATTCGAATGCAATATGTGCCTTAATCGGGTCGCTAGTGCTATCTGTGGTGTGCGATGTCGACGTCAGCCGTTCTTTTTCTTCCCGGGTTCATGTGCGACTACAGGCTGTTCTCGCGGCAAGTAACCGCTATGACCGCTGCCGGTTACGAGTGCTTTCATGCAGACCTGTCACGCGGCTTGTCCATCCCCAAAATCGCGAAGAATGTCCTTGATCGGGCACCGCGCCGTTTCGCGGCCATCGGCCTTTCGATGGGTGGATTGGTGGCATTTGAGCTTTATCGCCAAGCTCCAGAACGGATCACTCATCTTGCTTTACTTAATACGACTGCAAGATCCGATGCCGCCGGCGACGCGCGCAAAAGTCAGTTGAAGCGGGTGGCCGCCGGCGACCTCGACCTCGTCTTGCGAGAGGAACTGAAACCGCAATATCTTCATCCATCCAACCGAACCTCCAGAACGCTGGACCTATTGGAAAACATGGGAAGCGGACTTGGTGAGCATGTTTTTTGTAGCCAGACCATGGCGCTCGCGAGCCGCTCCTCCTACGTCGAAATGCTTCACCGTATCTGGTGTCCCACTTTGGTGGTGGGCGGAGCTGACGATAGAGTTTGTCCGGTGGATCGCCACAAAGAGATTGCCTCGCAGATTCCGAATGCAGATCTTCGTATTCTGGAGAGTTGCGGGCACCTTTGCACTTTGGAACAGCCAGATGCCGTAAACGAGGCTTTGCTCAATTTGCTTTCGCGTCCGGCAGCACGACTGACGGGGACAGGTAATGCAGAGCTTAGGGTTGTACATGCGTCATGAGTGAGTTCTCGGTGAAGAAAAATTATACCTGGATGTGGTGTAGGGGGAGTGCGCTATGGCGGATACGATGACCAGTGGGGCTTCGAAGCTCAAACACCGTGTCGTTCGGTATGGGGACCTGAAGCCATGCTTTGATGCCTTTATCGACACCCGCACGCCGGGGTCTGACCAGAAGGAGAACTTCACTATCATAGGACCTGGTGTTTCGGAAAATCCGGACCAACACGTCCATATTCCTGAGCCGCACGGGTTCAACATTGGAGGTGCAAGACAGCCCCCTGGCTGCACAAACTCACAGCACAGTCACGATACTGCAGAGGTATTCTACGTACACTCAGGCAAGTGGCGCTTCGATCTCGGGGAACATGGCGACGACGCGCAGGTGATGCTGAACCCTGGAGATCTGATCTCGATCCCAACCCGGCTGTTTCGAGGCTTTCAGAACATCGGAGATGATACGGGGTTCTTATGGGCCGTGCTGGGTGGTGATGATCCAGGCCGTGTCCTGTGGGCTCCCAAAGTCTTTGAGCTTGCAAAAGAATATGGCCTCGTTCTCCTTGATGACGGAATGCTGATTGATACCAATAAGGGTGAAAGTGTTCCAATGGGGAAACAGCCAATGCCTGTCACCACGGCGGAACAGATTGGTCGGCTTCAGGTGTTTGACGACGGACAGCTGGAGGCGTGCGTTGCTCGCAGTGACGCACCCGGTCCGCGCGGCAGCTTTGATCATCTGGACGGTGTTTCGGAGACTCATCTGATTGGTTCCGGCCGGATGGATTGGTCCCATGGATTCTGTGTCTCGATGCTGCGTATGGAGCCTGGTTCGATGATCCCAGAGCATAGCCTTGACCAACCAGATGTCTGGTTTGTGCAATCGGGTAGCGTCGCCGTAGATGTGGACGGTGAAGCCATAACGCTCTCCTCTGGCGACACCATTACTGTGCCTAGAGGCGCTGTGCGTCAGATAAGCAATATCAGTGACAGCATAATCGAATTCATCGCTGTCAGGGGTGGCGACACGACCCCTGAGACTCACTGGTCATGACAACTTCACTTCAGGGAGACATCGCGCTCATCACTGGCGCAAGCCGGGGTATTGGCAGAGCGATTGCGGAGCGATTGTACCAGGCCGGCGCGCATATCATACCAGTTGCGAGATCGTCGGAGGATTTCGACAGCTTGATCTCAGCATGTAAAGACCGATGCTCTCCCTGGGTCGGTGATGCGACCAGTGACGCGTTATTGCAGTTCATCGCGCATCAACCGAAATTCGATATTCTTGTGAATAATGTCGGAACAAACGTCCCGAAAAAAATGACGGATGTGGATGACGAAACGCTAGACCTCATGCTCGATTTAAATGTTCGGGCGACGTATCGGATTTCGCGCGCGGCTATCGGTCGGATGCCGCGCGGGGGTAGAATAATAAATATCACCTCACAAATGGGGCACGTTGGGTCACCGAGACGGACAGTATACTGCATGACGAAGCACGCCATTGAGGGGCTTACAAAAGCAATGGCCGTCGAACTTGCACCAAAAGGAATTCGCGTGAACTCCGTTGCCCCAACATTCGTGGAAACCCCGATGACGAGACCCATGCTTGCCGACCCGGAATTTGCAGATTTCGTGAAGCAGATGATCCCACTCGGACAAATAGCGCAACCGAAAGATGTGGCTGACGCCGTTGCTTATCTGGCAGGCCCCGGAAGAGAAATGATCACCGGGCACAGCCTTGTTATCGATGGCGGCTGGACAGCACATTAGGACGGGACTGATGGCAAAACCGATTACCCATGTTGCGACCACCGACATCGCGGACATGCTCGCGCCTGGCTCTCACCGGCGGATGGAGCTGCCGGGCTTCGCCGAGGAGTTTGTAGACTTTCCTCACTTCATCATTCGCATCACCGACGAGATCTGGCACCAACGAAAGATAGAAAAGTGTGCCGATTGGTATGCCGAAGACTGTGTCATCCACACGCTTGGAGGTGACATTGTAGGTGCACAGACAGTCATACAAAATACGAGAGATACGCTGAAGGCGTTCCCCGACCGCACCCTCGACGCAGACAACGTGATCTGGTCAGATGATGGAGATGGCAAATTTTACTCATCGCATCTCATCACATCTAAAATGACGAATGAGGGCGCGAGTGAGTTTGGTCCACCAACAGGAAAAGCCGTCAGGGTGCAAACTATTGCTGAGTGCCTTTGCCAGGATAACAAGGTGATTGAAGAATGGTTGGTGAGAGACAACTTGGCTTTGTGTCTCCAGCTAGGCTTCGACCCTGACGAGATGGCGCGCAAGCAAGCAGGACTCGATCGCACATCAGGTTTCGATCTCGTTAGCTTCCACGAAAGCAATCGCGATAGCGTTCTCGCCGGTAACAGAGCTAATTCTGTGGCCGGCGTGGCTGCAGAGATTGCAGCTAATGCGTTGATCGCAACGCTGCATGGCGAACCGGTTTCAAAACTTAACGCTCTTTATGATTTCCGCGCCAACATAAGTATGCCGGGCGGCGCGGCACTCTATGGTCCCGATCAGATTGCAAACTGGTTTGAGGCTCTATTGAGGGCCATTACAGATGTCTCCGTATCAATCGATCATATCGCGGAGATTACGTATCTCGGTGACGCAAAAGATGTGTCCATTCGTTGGGGAGTTGCCGGCTTTCACACCGGCGATGGTCGCTATGGCTCAGCGACGGGAGCGCCAATCTATATACTTGGCGTGACACAATTCCGCATCATGAATGGCCGTGTCCGCGAGGCTACTTTTGTATGGGATGATATTGCCGTCCGCAGACAGGTTGAGTCAGCGAGATTGGCGGCGTGATGCCGGGCTATATTGTCGATGCACACCATCATCTATGGGACATGAATGCCTGCGAGCACACATGGCTCGCCGAACGAGGTGTTGTGCGTTTCTTTGGTGACCCCGCACCGATCCAAAAGAATTATCATGCTTCTGACTTCAAGTCTGAGTTCGGCCGACTTCCGATAAGAAAATCAGTTCACATTCAATGTGGGGTCGCCGTCGACAGCTCAGTTGCTGAAACCTTATTTGTTGACGGACAGTTCGACGAACATGGGTATCCAAATGCTATTATTGCCTTTGCAGATCTTACTAGCGAACACTTAGAGGACACCCTCGACAGGCATGGAGCCTCAGAACGACTACGCGGTGTCCGCCAGATTGTTGGGCGAAGCGCTGAAGAAGACCGCAAAACAGGCAGTGCAGGATTACTGCAAAATCCTGCATTCGTTGAAGGTCTCCGCATGCTTGTAAGTCGGGAGTTGTCTTTTGACCTGCAATTGACACCTCCTCTTATGGCTAAAGCAGCTGACGTCTTTGGCACGGTGCCTGAGCTACCAGTTGCACTCTGCCATTGCGGCTCACCGAGTGACTTTAGTGACGAAGGTATAGAGGAGTGGTCGTCCGGGCTTAAACGCTTAGCTGACTTGCCGAACCTGATCTGCAAAATATCCGGGTTCGGGATGTTTGATCATCAGTGGACGACCGATTCCATTCGTTCGCACGTCCTCCGCGTCATAGAGATTTTTGGACCGAAACGTGTCGCGTTCGGGTCGAATTTCCCGGTCGATAAACTCCATGGATCATATCAGAGTGTAATGGGTGGATATCTCGACATCACCGCTGAGTTTTCTAGCGACGAGCGGAACGCGATGTTCGCGGGGACGGCTGAAGCCTTCTACAGGATCTAAAATCCGTTTCGCACTTTGGATGTGAGATCTCCAGCGCCGGCAAGCATGAATCCATGATCCGATCCGAGAAGAAAAAGGCTTGCACCAAGAGAGCGCCATTTTGGAATCTCATCGAGGTTCGAGGTAAACATACCAATCGTCACGTTCGCCTCGTTACCCTTTCGGCAGATCATCTCTACGGCATCGAGGACCTGCTTATCGTTAGGTCCCGCTGCTCCGAGAGATACGGATAGATCAGCCCGTCCGATGAAGTAGGCATCCATATTATTGACTGCAAATAAGCCGTCGATGTGGTCGAGCGCTTCCGCGTCCTCAATCTGGCCTATCACCACCGTAGAGGCTGCGCTTTTCTCCTTGTGTTCTGCCATGGTCCGTCCACCGTAGTGAGCTGCCCGCGACGAGCCCGCATACCCGCGACCCGTCCCATAATGCGCATTGGCGACAAGCGAAGCTGCCTCGTCCGCAGTTCGGATGTGTGGGACAAGCACGCCAGTCGCGCCGCAGTCCAGCGCATTCAAAACATACTCAGCTCGATTGGCCGGCACGCGTACGAGGCTCGGCAGGCCGACGGCACTCAAAGCGTGGATACAGCTATCGATATCGCCTCTATCAAAAGGAGCGTGCTCCGCGTCGATGCAAACGGCATCAAGGTCACTTCGCCCAAGCACCTCGCAGATGATCGGTGACGGCGTTTTCAGGAACGTGCCGACCATGGGTTCACTGGCAGCAAGACGTTCTTTAAAACTCATGACGGATTCTGGCATTCGAAGTCATACCGTCGCTATGATACCGCGGCAATAGAGCTACCCTCAATGAGCGCGCCCTCGAATACACGCTTTTCATTCGATTGGTCAGGCCGTTCAACGCGCGCAACGATCAAACCAACGGCGGCTTCACACATTCGACCGATTGGTTGCCGAATTGTGGTCAGTTCGTAGCTTGCAAACTGAGACATTCCGATCCCATCGAAACTAATAATCGACAATTCTCGTGGCACCTCCAAGCCCACAATCGACCGGGCCTCGTCGATGCACCCCATCGCCATCATGTCATTGATGCATATGATCGCAGTGGGCCGTGCAGCTGCCTCTGATAGAATCTGCTGCAGCGCAGATGCGCCGCTATCGTACGAAAAGTCTCCCTCGACTTCGATCAGGTTCCCCTTCCGAACTGATCTAATCCGCTCACGGACCAGCTCGCACCTTTGACGGCTTACCATATTCGATTCTGGGCCTCTGATCAGCGCGAACTTACGATGTCCAAGATCCTGAAGTTTCGAGATGATCTCAGACACTTGAGAAGCTGGATAACAATGGACGACATTGATCGGTTTATCGAGAAAGTATCTGTTGAAAAAAACGACCGGGATTTTTCGTTTCTCCAAGGTCTGATATTGATCCCACGACATGTGCGACGCTGATATTATGCCATCCACTTGAAACTGCCAGGCCTGCTCAATCGCCATTCCGGCATCGTCCTCGCTCTCTACAGTGAAAAGCAACGCCCTCAGCCCTACTTTGGACAACTCCTCGGTCAGCTGGAACAGAACTTCAGGATAATAAAGGTTCAGCCGCCCTGAGACGAGGATAGCGACCAGATTCGAGCGTTGGGTAATAAGCCCCCTTGCGATGGCGTTTGGCCGATACTCAAGTTGTTCAGCGGCCTTCATCACGCGGTCGCGCATCTTTTGGGATACACTTGCGCCAGGCTTGAAGCAGCGGGACACAGCGGATTGAGAAACACCAGCGAGTCGAGCGACATCATAGGACGTTGCACGCCGCCCTTTGATCAAAGAAACAATCTTCGAATTCTCGTCAGGCTGGCTCGTTTTCTGTCGGTTGCTGGCCATAGCGTCTCACCCGGATATCTGCCTGTTCCTTATGCCCAGCGAAACCCTCGAGGGCACAGAGACGCGAGCAATATTCCCCAACCATTACGGAAGCTTCACGCGTCACTCTCTGATAAGTACAGGTCTTGATAAACTTGCCAACCCAAAGGCCACCGGTATACCGCGCCGCTTTCATGGTCGGTAGGGTGTGATTGGTACCGATCACCTTGTCTCCATACGACACATTGGTTTCCTGACCGAGAAACAGCGCACCGTAATTGGTCATGTTGTCGAGGAAATAGTTGGGATCCTCAGTCATGACCTGGACGTGCTCTGAGGCAATATCATCCGCGACCCTGACCATTTCTTCGTAGTCTTCGCAGACGATTACCTGACCGTACTCGCGCCAAGCCTCTCCGGCGACGTCTGCTGTGGGCAACCATTCGAGCTGACGGTCCACGGCCTCCATGGTGCGGCGAGCCAAGCTCTCCGAGTTCGTGAGAAGCACGGCGGGCGACGTTGGGCCATGCTCTGCCTGGCCAAGAAGATCGGCGGCGCAGAAGTCTTCATCGACCGTTTCATCAGCAATTATAAGGGTTTCGGTTGGTCCGGCAAAAAGATCGATACCCACCCGGCCAAAGAGCTGGCGTTTTGCCTCGGCCACATAAGCGTTCCCCGGACCAACAATCATATCAACGGGATCAATCGTCTCTGTACCGATGGCCATGGCACCAATCCCCTGCACTCCTCCAAGACAGTAAATTTCGTCGGCCCCCGCCATGTCCATAGCAACGATGATGGCAGGGTGCGGTGCGCCATTAAAAGGTGGTGCTGTCGCGATAATCCGCGGCACCCCGGCAACCTTTGCAGTCACCACACTCATATGTGCAGAGGCAATCAGTGGATACTTCCCGCCAGGGATGTAACAGCCCACGGAGTTTACCGGCACATTCTTGTGGCCCAGGATCACGCCTGGAAGGGTTTCAACTTCCACGTCCTGGAGCGCCGTACGCTGGATTTCCGCGAAGCCGCGCACCTGTTCCTGGGCAAAGCGGATGTCGTTGATCGCCTGCTGATCCAGCGCATCATAGCATGCATCTATTTGATCACGCGTAAGTTGGAAGCTCTCTGGGCCCCAGGCATCAAACTTCTCCGACAGCTCTCGAACGGCCGCGTCACCACGCTCGTCAATGCTCTCGAGAATATCTTCAACTGTCTTTCGGACGGCGGCATCGGCCTTCTGCTTAATGTCCGGATCAATGCCTTCTTTCAACCAGATCGCCATGACAAACCTCCTTTTTGGAGCCTGTCATCTAGCATTCTTGCATTCGAATGCAAAGATGCTTTCAAACGTCATGCCGCCGTTGCAATGTCTCCTAACCAAGACTGGAGAAACGGTAGAGCCAGTTCGAGATTTTCTGCGCGACATGTCGCAAGCGGTGTTTTCTGATTGGCTGTGAATTCCCCTGGGGTGACGATCGTCTTGATGCCTGCAGTCCGCGCTGAGGCCTCCGAAACTGTTGTATCCTCAACTGCTATAACGGTATCAGCTGAAGCGTTGAGCCTCTTAAGAGCTTCAAGATAAATATCTGGTGCAGGCTTCGAGGCTGACACATCATTCCGGTCAAGGATAATACTAAAGATACTTGCCGACAGCCCAGCACCGTCCAGAAGGGCATCAATGTTTTCGCGGTAGGTTGTCGTTACAAAACCAAGCGCAATGTCTCTCGAACGGGCAAGATCTATGGTATCTTGAACGCCCGAACGCAGGTGAACACCGTGCCGACGAATTTCAGCGCACGCTATCGCGGTCTTGCGCGCATGAATGGCCACCACCTTGCTCGTCTCAAGCGGTTCACCTGCTTCGTTGGAAAGCCTTGCAAGGCGCGCTCGCCCGCCCGCTGACGTTAGTAAGTCACGATATGTTGGCTCGTCCCAATGCCAGGATAGGTCGAACTCTTGAAACGCTTGATTATAGGCTCGGCGTTGAATGTCCGACGTTTCGGCGATTACACCGATCGATCCAAAAATAATAGCTGCCTGAGACACTTCAAACTCCGATTAGAACACCAAAGTACTGAACGGCTAGCTAGGGCGGCAACGCCTACAATCAATTAGAATATATTGGAAAAGTCAGCTTGCTGATCCAAGCGTTCCGAACCAGATCAGGAAGCCTAGAATAACAAAGAAGAATACGGGTAAAAGCCAGGATATTCGGTCGACGCAGCCGGGCACTAGATACCAGCCATTCTCAGTTTCTGGCCGACCCGCTTCCCTGAACGCCCGCATCTGGCCCGGCACTGTCTGTTCGTGCCAATCGCTCTGAAACCCATCAAGCAATATGCTCGCAACCCAGGACACTGCAATGTTCACACTTCCACCGACAACGACATACCAGGGCCAAGCGATATTCAACGGCTCAAGGCCCAATGGCGCAATTCCAGTCGTTGCCACAAGCATGGCGATGAAGCCGGCAACAACGCCAACCATAAGACCCCGCTCACTCGTATGCTTTGATAAGAAGCCAAGCCCAAACATGGCCAGTTTTGCGCCGACCAGATACGAGCCCACCGCTGACAAGGTTTCCAATATCGATCCACCTGAACTTACAAAAGCAAAGGCGATCGGAATGGCGATGAGTGCCCAAATCAGGGTGAATATCCGCGTTGACCAAAGGTAGTGCAGATCGCTCTCATCGCGGCGAAAGAAACGTTGGTAAAAGTCAGCCGTTGAAACTGTAGCGAGCGAGTTCAATGCCGAAGAGAGGCTCGACATGGACGCTGACAGTACGGCAGCAGCGATAATTCCCATCAGACCGGGAACAGCCAGGCTTTCAGCAAAAACGAGGATAATTTCGTTGGGTTCCTCGAAGGGCCTTCCCTCGAAGTGGACGTAGAGCAGCGCACCGATGAAGAAAAAGAGAAAGTAGATAAAGAACGCACCAAATCCCATCAGAAGATATGATTTCTTGGCATCCCCAATATTTTTTGCCGCAAGCGTTCGTTGGACCATCATCTGGTTCGATCCGTAGACGGTGATGTGAAACAGCGTCATGGCGAAAACACCCGCCCAAACTGTCGGTGCGACTGAGAAGTCGAGATCGGTGTTGATCGGGTTTAATTTTCCATCCACGGCGAGGGTGTCGAGGGCCGTCGACAGCGGTGTGACCGCAACCAGCAACCCCCAAAGGACAATCCCTGCTCCGATAAAGAGGATTACCCCTTGTAACACGTCGGTCCAGATCACGGCGTTCATGCCGCCCATCAACGTATATACGACAACAACTAATGTCATGCCGATAATCGCGATTGAGATATCAACCCCGGTAACAAAGGTGATGACCACAGCGGTAGCTGTCAGAATAGACGCGGTGGTAATCGTTTGTGTAATGAGGAAAAGGATGGCCATGACGGAGCGCGACGTCGGGCCGAACCGTCGCTCCAAATACTCATAGATAGACGCCACACCGCTGTTGAAGAAGAACGGCAAAAACAGGACGACGACGACAAATATGACCAGCGGATAGTTTATGTGGATCGCCAATGCGGCCATGCCGTCGCCATAAGCCCAGGCCGGGCCACCAAGAAAGGACAAGGCACTGACATATGTCGCAACCACCGAAATTCCGATAGCCCACCAGGGCAGTGTTTTTGTTCCAAGCTGAAAGTCTGAGGCTGTTTTTACCTTGCGGCTCATCATGTAGCCAAGCAGAAGATTGGCTATCAGATAGGCCATTACGATGGCCCAATTCAAAGCTCCAAACGCCGCCATATCCACCCCGCGCATTTAGTTTGTGTAAAAACAAAAAAAGAGGGCCCGCAATGCGCGCCCTCTTTCTATTCGCCACCTCTGGACGAGATGAGTCAATGGGGCCTAGAACGTCGCTCTTACGCGAACACCATAATTTCGCGGATAAGCAAAGCTTGTCTGGATGTTGTCGTCGCCACCGCTTGTACCGCGAGACAAAGTGGCTTCGTCTTCAACGTTCTCGACGAACAGCTCGACGCTGTACTTCGTGTCTGGCGAGTCCCAGATCAGACGCAGGTCAGTCTTTGTGAAGTCGTCCTGCTCCTGGGCCGGGTCAATGGCCAGGTTGTTACTCGTATTGAAGTCCGATGAATAGAAGAACTGGACGACGGGTGTGATGTAACCCCAATCGCCCAAGCTGAATTCATAAGAGCCGGATAGTACGGCTGTGAATTCGGGTGTGAACGGCGTCCGCTCGCCTGAAACATCGATGATGCCACCGTTTGCACTTGAAGGAGCGACGACCACAGGCTGCGGTCCGCTGAAGTCTTGAAACGGATTTGCCTGAGCAAATGTTCCAAACTCGGAGTTCAAGTAAGCAAGGTTCGCCGTCAGTGTCAGGTTTTCAATCGGCACCCAGGCACTTTCCACTTCAATACCCCAGGCATCAATCGATCCTCCGTTGCCAGAGAAGGTCTGAACAATCCCCGTTTCCGGATTTTGCACCAGTACCTGGGTGAGAAGATTTGTGTACTCGGTATAATGAACGGCCGCGTTGAGCTTCAGCGAGTTGTTGAGCAGCTGGCTTTTCACACCGCCTTCCACAAACAACGATTCTTGCTCGTCAGTGATCGTTCCATTCGCGCCGAGGGCCCCGGACAGGAAGCCCGTACCAGACGAAACATAGAGGAGGACGTCTTCATTGAAATCATATTCGATTCCGGCACGCCATGTGACGTTATCAAACGTTTCGTCCAGGGTGACGGCGTCAGTTGCATTTTCGTTGATTGCGAAAACAGCCCGGGAGTCTTGTGGAACAATAAACGGCGCAGATCCAGCCACACCCGGAAGTACCGTCACTGGAGGATCAACAATACCGTCATCGTTTGTATCGCCTGTGAAGTTGCTTCCGCCACCCGTCAGGCTTCTGTCTTCATTACTGTAACGCAGACCGCCAATTAGACGGAGGTTATCAAGCAACGAGAACTCGCCTTGAGCAAATACACCGAAGGTGTCAGTTTCGATGAAAGCTGAGTCAGCAAAGAAGCCGTTGATATTGGTATCTAGCGATGCGAGGGGCGTACCGACGAGCTGCGAGACTGTGCCTTCGCCGTCCGGAGACGGTAGATCTATACGAGTATTGTTCTCCAGAGTTTGATTGAAAATCGAGAAGCTGAAAAACAATTCGTCTTGAGAGTAATAAAGTCCACCTGTCCACTGAAAGCGACTGTCATAGTCTGATGCGAACACAAGTTCCTGTGTGACTGACTCAGCAGTTTCATCGAACCCGCCAATATTAAATGGGTTAGGGCTAAAATCGAAGTCGAACCCGATGAAGTTCTGAAAGTCAGTATACGATGTAATTGACTTTGCTGTGACGGGGCCGAGGTCCCAATTCAGCTCTAATGCTACAACATCTTCGTCGAGATCGGCATCAGGTGTGAAGTCCTGCGCCACCGTAAAGGGATTCACATCCAAAGCGTTCGGGAACCCTTGCGAAGTCCCCGGAGGAGCAGAGCCGTTCTGCGGGTTGAACGGATCAACAATACCGCCAAAGGGATCAGTGAGGCCTTGCTCGTTCACAAAGCGCGGAATGAGGGTGAAGCCAAAGAGACCACCTTCCCGGCCGTCTTCTTCGATGTGAGAGAACCGAAGCGTCGCATCGAAGTTGGTAGTTGGTTGCCAGACAGATGTGATCCGAAAGCCCTTATCGTCCTGCGCTCCGAGGTCATCGCCCGCGAGGTTTTCGATGTATCCGTCGCTCTTGTCATAGAAGCCGGCGACACGAACGCCAAATGTGTCGGTGATCGGTACGTTCACAAAGCCTTCGAATGTCGCTCGATCAAATCGTTCATAAGACGCTTCGATCCCAGCGCCATAGCCTCCAAAATCGACTGTGTTCGACGAAACATTCAAAGCACCAGCCAGCGTGTTGCGCCCGTAAAGCGTGCCCTGCGGTCCTTTGAGGAATTCAACCCGCCCAATATCAAAGAATGCCCGTGTCTGTTGCGAAGCGCGCGGCTTGAAGACGCCATCGATAAACGTACCGACAATGGATGTATTATCCGAGAAAGTATTGCTCGAGTTGGCACCACGCACGTTAAACTTCGCGTCGTTGCCGGTGAACGCAAAATTGACGCCTGATACTAGAAATTCGAGACGCGAAACGTCCGTCACACCGGCATCGCGAAGCGCGTCCGCATCAAATGCCTGCACACTTAAACTAACGTCTTGAACGCTTTCTTCTTGTTTTTCAGCTGTCACAGTGATGACGCCGAGACGACGTTCCGCGTCATCTGCATCATCAGCACTTGTGTCGACATCCTGAGCAAAACCCGGAGCAGCAATAAGTGCAAGTGCGGCGAGGCTTACACCCATTTTCAGCGTGCTTGCTTTATACCTCTTCATTGAGCGCATAGCCGTGTTCCTTCCCTTTTCCATGACCTTATGGGTTAACGCATGCACGTTTTGACTTCGAATGCAATAATCGGTCAGCCGTTTGTCTCTGCCGAGCAGATATCCACTTGGAAGTGTCGCATTTTCAGCACATTCGCCTGATGTCCAGGCGCGTCGACCTTTGTCGCTGCTACATCAGATAGCTAGAATATCGTTGATGCTCTTGAAGGGTTTGTTCAAGCTCTCGGCAACGGCCTGATAAGTAAGATGCCCGGCGTGAACATTCAGCCCCTGGGCAAGGTGCGGATCGGCAGCGAGTGCATCGCGCCAACCAAGATCCGCTATTTTGAGCACATGGCTTAAGGTAACATTGTTCAGAGCATAGGTAGATGTACCTGCGACCGCGCCGGGCATGTTGGCAACACAGTAGTGGACAACGCCGTCGACGACATATGTCGGGTCTTCATGTGTCGTTGGTTTGGCCGTTTCAACACACCCACCCTGGTCGATGGCCACGTCAACAATAACCGATCCAGGTTTCATGGTCTTCAGCATGTCCCGCTTTATCAGGCTTGGAGCCTTCGCTCCGGGAAGCAAAACTGCACCGATGACCAAGTCTGCGGTGGAAAGTTCGCGCTCGAGATCGGCTCGCGTCGAGAAGATAACATTGGCGCTCGCCTCGAAATGGTTCGACAACTTCTCCAGCACGTCCGGATTTCTATCGAGAATGGTGACATTGGCATGCAGCCCTACCGCCATTTGGGCTGCATTATAACCAACGACTCCGCCGCCGATGACGAGGATCTTTGCAGGCCGGACACCAGGTACACCACCGAGCAACACACCTCGCCCACCCTTTGGATTTTCGAGGGCAGACGCCCCCGCCTGTATGGCGAGGCGACCTGCGACCTGACTCATGGGCTTTAGTAGAGGAAGCCCCCCGCCGGGCGATGTCACCGTCTCATATGCAATACATGTGGCACCGGACTCGATGAGATCAGACGTCTGCTCAGGATCAGGCGCAAGATGGAGATAAGTGAATAGCGTATGATGCTCTCTCAAAAGAGCACGTTCCGACGCCTGAGGCTCTTTAACTTTTACGATGAGCTGACCCCGCTCAAACACCTCCTCCGCCGTATCGCAGATCGTGACTCCGGCAGTGATATAAGTATCGTCGCTGGCGGCAATTCCGTCTCCAGCTTGTGTTTGAATATAGACCTCATGCCCATGCGCAACACACTCGCTCACGCTCTCGGGTGTAAGGCCGACCCGATACTCATGATTTTTGATTTCTTTGGGAACACCAATACGCATCTCAAACTCCATCAGCTGATAGAGTTTAGCTGTTCGTCTTTGGATTTACGTCCCAATTTTCCCTTGATCACTATTTTTATTCGGACAATATTCTAAAAAATGCGATATTCTCCGGACTTTTATCCAATGATAGATGACATCGATCGAAAAATTTTGCGAGAGCTTCAGAGCGATTGCAGCAAATCGATAGCTGAGCTGGCGGATAAAGTTGGCCTGTCAAAATCCGCGTGTCACAGACGGGTCAAGATCCTCGAAGACAGTGCAATCATTGACGGTTATCGCGCTTCGCTTCGCCCGAAAGCGGTGGGTTATGAGCTATCGTTTTATGTCGGTGTACGGCTGAAAGGCCAAAGCGATCGTGAGATGGGATCCTTTGAAAAAAAGGTTCTGAAAATTCCAGAGGTTGTGTCTTGCCGCTTGATGACCGGACAGACCGACTACTTGCTGTATCTTCTCGCCGCAGATGCTGACGACTATGAGCGAATCCACCATAGATTGGCGCGGATAGAAGAAGTCGCGAACCTCGAATCCAGTCTTGTGCTGCGGGATGTGTCAGGCTCGTCGTCGATACCAGTTTAGATTCGGCTAGGAATAGAGCAATCTCAAACGCTATGCCCTTGTACGTTAGTTGCAATACGAGACCGCTTACGCTATGTGGTTTCGTATTGAAACTAGATTCCGTGCGTTATGAAAACCAAGTCATTCTCGAATATGCAGTGCTCAATCGCTCGCACCCTCGAACATGTGGGGTCTTGGTGGTCACTCCTGATTATCCGCGACGCAATGATGGGGGCACGCCGGTTCAAACATTTTGAAAGGTCGCTTGGCATCGCCAAGAACACGCTGACAAGCCGACTGAACCAGCTTGTCGAAGGTGGTATATTAGAGAAAGTTGCTGCGTCCGATGGCTCCGCATTTGACGAATACATACTGACAGAACGTGGACGAGAACTCGCACCAGTTATGATCGCTCTTTCGCAATGGGGTGACAAATGGGTGGCCCATGAAGACGGCCCATCAACAGAAATCATTGATGCAGAAACTGGAGAACGGCTGCCGCAAATCTGGCCGCGTCGCGAGGACGGCCAACTTATGCAACTGAGCGAGGTTGGAATGCGCCGCACAAATAATGCGCCTGAAAAGTACCGGTCGCAAGATAAGGAGACCCCAAAGTCATGATCTGTAATTGCATTGTCCAAGAGGGCCAGATCCCGCCGGAGACTGAAGCGGCATTGAAAACCGGTATCGACGAATTCACACAACGCGCTTTTGGCGAAACCGCCGAAATCAACTGGGTTGCGATCCCGAAAAACAGCGGATTTACGGCCTCGAAGCCTTCCACCTCCTCGATCATTTCGATGCGCGCGCCCCAGCCAGTAGAACAGTCCCGCCGGGAAACTCTGCTCCACGAACTCTGCAACATCTGGACGACTGAAACTAACTGCACGCTGGATGAAGTCGTCGGCGTGATCTCAGATCCGGAAAACAATTAGGAGGACACCCATGCCACTCTACATGTGCAACGCTGTCAAAGGCGCGATTGACGATGCTGCCAAGCCAAAGATCGCAGAAGACATTACTCGCATCCACTGCGACGTAACCGGAGCACCGCCGGAGTTCGTTCACGCGTTTTTCGTTGAGGACTCGCCAGCTCAACCACTGGACGGAAAGTCTGCTTTCCTATTTGGAAACATTCGCGCCGGACGGACGGATGAGCAGAAAGCCCAAATTGTCTCGGAGATGCGCCAATCAATCCATCAGCATACCGGAATACCTCTAGATGAAATCAAAGCTGCTACCACGGACACACCCGCCAGCTGGGTGCTTGAGGGTGGCGAGATTATGCCTGAGCCGGGCGAGGAAGCCGAATGGATGGCGAAGCATAAGGCGCATAAGTCGGCTGGTACTGCAGCATAGGCTGTTACTATAGCCCCCAAACTGCGATGGAGATCAAATTGTCTGGAACCGTAATCGTTCTCGGTGCAGGAGCATCAATAGGTGTCGGCGGAGCACTGGCGCGTCGGTTCGCATCCGAGGGACATCATGTTGTGATAGGCGGACGGACCGAACAAAAAGTCCTGGCGCTTGCAAACGAAGTTACTGAAGCTGGCGGATCAGCCGAAGGTATTCAAGTTGATGTAACCTCTGAAGCAGATCAGGATGCTATCTTTGCCCATGCAGCTAATCGAGGTCCGGTCGCAGCGGTACTCTATAATGCCGGCAATAATGCCATCATCCCGTTCGAACAGCTCGACGCCGAGACTGTTGAGCAATTCTGGCGCGTTGGTTGCTTTGGCGCGTTCCTCTCAGCCAAACGGGCCATCCCGATCCTCAAAGCTCAGGGAAACGGTAGCCTCTTCTTCACTGGCGCATCAGGCTCCATGCGGGGCAAAGAGAACTTCGCGCACTTCGCCATGATGAAGGCAGGACTGCGCATGCTAGCGCAATCGCTCGCGCGCGAGTTCGGGCCGAATGGCGTCCATGTTGCCCACTTCATTATAGACGGCGTGATCGATGGCGAAATGGTCCGTAGCCGATTTGGCGAGTATCTGGATGCCCTAGGCGAAGATGGCGGGCTATCACCCGACGCGATCGCCGACGCATTCTGGTATGTCCACGGGCAGCACAAATCAGCTTGGACCCACGAACTGGACCTTCGTCCGTTCAAGGAGAACTGGTGATATCCGAGAACCAGCGACTTTGAACGTAAGCATGCTCGTTATTGATAATAACGTGCGACGCGTTCAGTGGAGTGATTGGAGCAGGACTTCACCAAGCGGATACGAATCCGTGAAGCCCCACACCTATAAAGTTTCCAACCGCGTAGCCAAGCACACCGGTCATCACGCCCGGCACAACAAGCCCCCGCCAACCAAAAAGGACTGCAATCGCGGCAGCCACTGGCGGTCCCATGATGCACGCAATGCTCGCAACGATCAGTTCTGCATAGTTGAGTTTCAGGAGTTTACCGACGCCCAGCAGGACGATCGTGTGAACGATTAGAATCGTCGCCACAAAAAGAAATAAGGATGGCGCTTCCCGCAGCATGGCTCCAATATCGACCCCAGCACCGATCATCGCGAAAAAAATGTACATCAAGCCGAGAGCGATCGCGTCTTCTCCGGAGATCCGCGACATTAACGGCGCGGCAAAGGTCGCTGCGGCGACCATGATTGCCGTAGTGAATAAAAGTTGTGACCCCGAGATACCACTTAAACTCGCCAGCATATTACCCGCTGCGCATGCCGCAGCAGCAATGGCTAACGCCGTAAGCACATCACCAACATGAAGCGATCTCTCAGCGACACCTGACGTATCCTGAAGCTCACCGTCGAGACTTGCAGTACGATATTCATAATAGCGCTTGAATGCGGACCAACCTGCCAAGCCGTTCAGCAGGAGAAGAAATGTCGTCCCGAAGACGTTATCTATAGCTACCGCCGACGCGACGATATCAGGGTCACGAAAGTTCACCGCCTCTGCAACAGCGGCGAAATTGAGTGACCCCCCTGTATAGGTTGCGCTGAAAACGCCAACGAGAGAAGCTTCATTTGGTCCAAGATCGAAAACCATCGCGCCCAAAAGACTACCAGCGATCACACCAATTGCGCCGACAATGAAAGCGATCAACACGCGACCGCTCTCTCTGACTATTCCAAAAAGGTCCGCCTTGATCAGAAAGAGTGCCACGGCGAGCGGTACCAAAAGGCTCCAGATCTGATCGTAAAGCGGAGCCGCAGATGGCAGCACTTTTAGTTGCGCAGCGATTGCTGCAAGAACGATGATAAGCACCGGTGCCGATAGTCTTTTGCCCCACTGCGTCTGCTCGAGAGCCACGGCGACGGCGGCAAGGCCCGCCAATGCTGCCAGGAGCCCGAATGTATCTGCACCGCTGATAATACTGGCCATTGGGGTCACCAACTAGATCAGTTTAGTTTGCAGGACAGAGAAGCTCGGATCTCTTCTGTCGGATAATAGCTTGGAATTGCGTCCCATTTGGTCCTTGCCCTCTTTTGCTTTTTTCGTGACACGCTAGACATATCATCGTCAAACTATCTGTGAATCCGCTGGTGATGTTATGAGTTTCTTCCGCAGCCTATCCTTAGTCTTTGCCGTCCTTTGCGCCGCGCCAGCCACGGCCCTAGAGCTGACCGTTTCACCAAGTGATCGCCTCTGGACAGAGGATGGTGCGATTATCGTCAGTGATGCTGAGCCAGGTGCAGAGGTCGCCTTGATTGCAACTCTGACGGATGAAAACGGTGTCGTGTGGTCATCAAGAAGTGTTTATTTCGCAGACAATACTGGCCGCGTTGAGGTTTCGCGCGCAGCTTCGGTAGGTGGTACATATAAAGGTGTTGATCCTCACGGACCGTTTTGGTCGCTCTTGCCAGCTGATCCAGAAGAAATCGAAAGCCAGTCAGCCGAGGACATCTCACCGACAGCTCCGCGCGTACCGCGATTGAGTTCCGAAAGGCCAGCTTCAGTCTTCCTAACAGCTATAACCGGCGAGAGCGAAGCGAATGACAGTGTTACATTGCGAATGGTGGGTTCGGATGTCGGGATCCACGAGGTGAACGAAGCGGGTTTGCGGGGACGGTATTTCTCTCCAAGCGGTGAAGGATCGCATTCGGCTGTCCTTATCGTCACCGGCTCGGGAGGTGGTGTAAACGCCCGGGCAGCTGGCATTCTGGCCTCCGAGGGCTTCGCAGTCTTTGCGCTCGCGCATTTTGGCTACGAAGGTCGGCCTGACGAGTTGGCGAATATACCGCTTGAGTACTTTGAAACAGCGATAAACTGGCTGCGAGCTGAGGCAGGCGTCGACAAGGTTGGCCTACTTGGCAACTCTCGCGGTGGCGAGGCCGTCCTGCTGATTGCTTCCACGTTTCCGGACCATGTCGGAGCCGTGATGTCAGGTGTCCCATCCAATGTCATATGGGGTGGCTGTTGCACCGCCGCCGCGGTGAAAGAACCAGCGTGGACATTGGACGGCAACCCCCTTCCCTACAGCCCCTACCCGTTCGAGGAAGACCGATGGGGGTTTGAATATTTGACTGACAGTGTTGGTTTCCGAGACTTCTACATGCCGGGTATGATGGGGAGTAGCGACGACAATGCTGCGACGATCGCAGTAGAAAACATCCGTGCGCCGATCTTGCTTCAGTCTGGTGCAGCGGATTTGATGTGGCCATCGAGTATCGCCGCGGAGCAAATTGTTGGTCGTCTTACGGCCAAGAACTTTGCTTACCCGGTGGAAAACTATGTTTATCCGGCGGGTGGCCACAGGGTCACATTTGGCATACCGGTCACAATCCGGGCGTCAGAGGTCACTCATCCAGTCACGGGCACAACCATGTATCTTGGAGGTGATCCGGCAGCTAATGCAGAAGGTGGACGGCTTTCGTTCGAAAGGACGGTCGCCTTCTTCGACAAGTATCTAAATGCCGCTGAAGATTAAATCTCGCCGGAACGTCATAGCGATACAGATCGTAAGTCAGCCAAGTCAGTTATGATCGCAGTCCACCGAAACGTTCAGCTGCACGAGACTTGAGCGCGCGACGGTCTATTTTGTTCGTTCCCGCGAGCGGTAATTCAGACATCACTTCGATGAAGCGCGGATGGGCATAGGCCGGACCATGCTCGAGGGAAAATGATTTCAGCTCATCAGGGTCTACATCACCCACGACAAATGCCACCGGAACAGCACCTTTCATAGGATCTTCCAGGGGAACCACCGCTACCTCCTTGACACTCGGATGCGACAGTACGGTACGCTCGACCGACGCGGGGTGGATGTTCTCACCGCCACTCACAAACATGTCGTCCACCCGACCTTCGAAAAAGAAGAATCCGTCTTCATCTCGGCGCATAATGTCGCCTGTGGTATACCAACCATTGTCGAACACTTTGTCAGTCAGATCGGGGCGACCGAGATAACCCTTTGTCTGCATGCCAGTCTTCATGAGCAACTCGCCTTGATCGGACGAAGGACGACCTCGCAGACGCGTTTCAACACCAGGCATAGGATACCCGATCGACGTCTGCGGCGTCGCGAGGCCATCAGGGTGCGGTCCAAACGTTGCTGGGCCAATTTCAGTCGTGCCGTAGCCATTTGAAATAGTTGCGTTCGGAAACACGGCCTGCAGCCGATCGATCAGGGATGGCGCGAACGGGGCGGACCCCATGCCAACCGAGAGTACTGAAGTGATCGGCTCCCCATCAGTCTGCTCGATATGACGGGCGCAAAGCTCGAACATTGTCGGCACACCCGTTAATCTGGCCGCCTCGTAATTTCGAGCAGCATCAAGATACGTGGCGGCTGAAAATGTCGGTAACATCACCGCGGTGCCACCCAGCATCAGAACACTGAGGGCGTGAAACTGGCCGTTCATATGGAAGAGCGGTGCTGCGATCAGCGTTGCCCGGCCCCGGATAACTTCACCGAGGAAGTCAAACCGCTCCATTGCCCAAAGATATCCATCATGGGTCAACGGCACGCCTTTCGGCGTTCCGGAAGAGCCAGACGTATACATAATCATGGCACGGTCCGCCGGACTCAGCTGATTGTCCGCCGATACAGCTGCGACGAGCTCTTCAAACGATAGCGACGATCGAATATTGCCTGGAATACTGTCCGCGAATAGTTCTGAGTGGATCAATAAATCACATTCCGAATGCCGAATGATTTTCTCTTGATCGACAATTGGAAGCTTATGATTGATAGACACGAGCACGCCACCTGCACGCATGATGCCGAGGCTCACAATCATTGTCGCGGCAGATGTTTCGCCGAGCAATGCCACCGGTGAGCCAGCCCCACACCCGATGGATCGAAGTCTCGCAGCAACATCTTCAATACGACCGTCAAGTTCGCCGTAAGTAATATTTTCAAGCTCAGCTTGTCCATCAAACGTAATAAGCGCGGAACGGTCCCGCGGCGCGTTTGGATCAGCGATCCGGGAGAGATCAGCTGCCGCGCTTGTCATCCGACTGCGGACAAATATGTACCGCGGCCAATCGCGCAGAGCGCCCCGGTCTCATTGGTTATATTTACGTCAGCTACCGATACCGTACGCCCCGCACGGCGAACCTTTGCCGTGGCTGTTAAGGTGGGACCGGTACATGGCTTCAAATAATCAACGCGGAAGTTGATCGTCGGCACGCCTCCACCCACCGCGATAGCCACAGCGTAATCGCCAGCCGTATCAATCAATGTTGCAACGGGTCCACCATGAAACTGGCCCGTTCCCGGAGCACGCTCAAGCTCCGGCTTCAGCGGCATTTCCAGTTTCACTTCGAGTTCGTCCTGATCGACATTTATGGCTTTGATGCCATGAAAACGGATCGCCGGACAGGCATCGAACTCTGCGTTGAGCCGGTCTATGTCCCATTTCTCGCTCATATGGATATCACCTGCTTTCCAAAGACGCGTCGTTCAATCAGGTCGTCGAATGCAGACTTGATATCGCTCAACTCATAGACTTTGTTGATCATAGGTTTGAGTGTTCCAGAAGCTACAAGACGTAATAGCTCAGATAAATCTTCTACTTCCCAGCCGTTACAGCCGATAATATTCTGTTCGAAACTCCAAATATATCTAAGGTCCGTCTGCGGATCGTATCCTGCTGTAGCTCCGCACACCAACATTCTGCCGTGACGCTTCATGAGTTTAAGCGTCATTGACCAAGTGTCGCCGCCGATGTAATTGACGACCACATCATAGCCATCGTTGGTCGATCCATCATAAGCGGGTTTTCCAGCGATCTCCCTAGCCGCTCGAAATATATCCTGTTCTCTTGTGTCGATGACGTGATCGGCACCTATATCCTTCAACTTGCCAGTCTTCTCCTTACCGCCGCCACAGGCGGTGACCTCCGCTCCAGCCATTTTGGCAAGCTGTATGCAGGCAACACCAACGCCGCCGGTTGCGCCAAGTATCAGCACTTTCTCGCCGGCGCGAACCGCCCCGCGAGTCTTCATCATCCGAAGCGCCGTGCCGTATGCCACAGGAAGCGCGGCAGCGTCTTCAAACGATACGGCGTCCGGGAGCTCAATCACCGCCGCTTGAGGCACGGTGACAAACTCCGCCGCCGCTCCCCTTATCACTTCTCCCATCATGCCTTGCTCGGGAAGCACTGGGTTGACCATGACCCTTTGTCCAACGGACCAATTGCTATCGGCTCCCTCACCAAGCGCAGATATTTCCCCGGCGAAATCTCCGCAGGGAATCATAGGCATTGGAACCTGGAGGCCTGTGGAACCATCCAGCATCATCGGATCGAACCCATTGAGTGCAGCAGCCCTCACACGAATCTGTACCTCGCCGGACCGCGGCTCAGGTGTGTCCAGAGTATCGTCAACAGTAAGCTCGTCAGTGCTGCCGTGGCGGCTATAGGTACAAGCCCTCATATCTGCTCCAATTAAATCTATTCATTGCTCTATCGCTGCCAGGATTTTTTCCAGAACCCCGTCGAAGTATTCGGTGAAGTCGCCATCTGAAAGTCCCAGTCTAACTATGACCATATTCTGTGTGGGCAGGATCATAACGACCTGATCTCCCCAGCCGAGGAAATATCCGGCATCCTTGGGGGCATGTTGAAAGCGGCCGCCTGTATTCAACCAGACCTGTCCGCCGTAGGATGCGTTTGTTGCAGAGGGATTAAGTAGCACCTCGTCTCGCCATCCTTGGGGCAGTATGCGCTCGCCCGCAACAACCCCGTCATTGAGCGCAAGTTGACCCAAACGTGCCCAGTCGCGAGCTGTTCCGTATACGAATCCAGTGATGATGGGGTTGCCGAAAGGATCTGTTTCCAAGACCATGGAGTCCGCGCCAATCTTTGAAAAAACGGCGTCGTCCGAAAATGTCAGATAGCAATCTTCTCCCAGGCCCCTACGCATTATGACCATAAGGCTGAGCGTGTTTGTGTTTCGATACGCGAAGTGTGTTCCGGGCACTGATGCAAGCGGCTGATTGACAACGAGCTGTTCGATATTCTGACTGCGGAAATAGACGGACTCATGGTCATGCAAGTCGGAATAATACAGGCTGTCGCCAGAACCCGGATTATGGAACTTCAACCCACCCGCCATATTCAAGAGATGGCGCGGTGTGATCTCCCTGCGCGGGTCTCCGTGACCACCCCATTCGGATAATTCGACCGGCGCATCGATATCTGTGCCGAATTGATGCACATAGGCTCCGAAGAGTAATGCGGCTAAGGATTTTCCCATCGACCAGCCGAGAAATGACGTGTTTTCATCGAATCCGTCTGCATAGCGTTCTGCAATGATCTGACCATCCTTCACCACCACGATTGCACGGGTGCGCTGTAGTGCGAGTTCGGGGGTTTCCTCGAACGCCTCGGAAACGGCTTGTTCAAGGCGTTCATTCGCGTCTGATGTGTCAGTCGACAGAATATCATTTGTTCCCGAAATCGTTCGAGCAGATCTCTCGACTGGTAGTCGTGTCGCCTGATCCGGTAATAGTGTGCAGCCGTACCCCGGTTCGAAAAGCGCTTCGGCTGCCCAGACATGATCGGCGTTGTTTGGTGCGGGCATCGATAGAGTTACGACACCGGTCTCTTGGTCCACGAGCCAATCAACCGATTGCCAATCGAAGAAATTATATTCCGCCCAATGAAGATCTTCATCGATGACACGCTCGGCTTTCCGGTCAGATAAAAAGACCCCAGAACAGAGAAGCTTGGCGGCGAGCCGCAGCGAATTAAGCGTTCTTTGTTGAGCCAGCTCCGATGCCTCGGGCACGGCAAGAGATAATGACCCCGGACGCTCTGCCGACTGGGCTATGGCTGGGGTAACAGCTCCAACCAATGTGAGGAGAACCGCCGCAATCCACTTCATCGAGAGGATGCACCTGAGCTTGGGATTGCGAGGACTGCAACTATTGCGACAGTCAGCACTATACCCCCTATCATCAGCGCGTGCCCTCCATTGTCGCTGAGAACTTGGGACAAGCCATAAAGCGCTGCGGCGTTGGCAATGAAATTCAGCAAAAGCCCCCATGCTCTGATGCGTAATGGCCCAAGTTTTTGTTCAAGCATGACCCCTTACCCCCAAAGCCCAAAACGGTTGAGCACCCACATAATTGCAACGCCGTTAAGCAGTGTCACCTGCACCAATATTCCAAGGTTCCACAGATAAGACTTGGATCTGTGTTCTCCCAGAACCTTCTCATCGTTGAGCAGCAGAAACAGAGACCAACTGACGATATTATTCGTAAGCGAAAGCGCCGCTGCAATGATTATGATTAGAAATATCGGACTCGGCGCAAAGGCTGCGAGTAGTCCGATCTGTGGGGCGAGTATCGAGAGTTTCCACCTCCACGATCGCACGTCCGGATCCCAACCCATCATCTCGTGGACGCCGACCGCGCAGGCGATACTCATTGCGACGGTCGTCGTTATGGGCACAGCGAGGAAGCCAATGAGAAAGGCGTAGTTTGCTCCTGTCTCGCCCAATAGAGGTGTGAGAGCTGCCGCGAGTTGAGGCGCGGATGACGGAAGAGTCTCTCCCCCAAAAAGCGTCGCCGCAAACACTGATACGACGACAAAATTGATCAACAGGAACGGCAGGGCGAGTCCTGTCACAATGTCCACGCGGGCAAGGCCCTCATGCCGAGGCCCCCAGCCCTTTGACAGCCCTGCATAATGAAAGAAGACCCAGTCCATAACGCCAATTGCGGCGGCAGATGACGCTATGAATAGATCAATCCCGGCTGCGCCGCTCGGCAACCAGGGGATAAAGAAACCCTTGGCAGCCGCCGACCAATCTATACCCACTACAAACAAACAGGCTGCAAAGCACACCAGCATGATCAGGAGGCTGATTTTCATGAAAGTCTCAACAAGCGCGACGCCCTTCCCTCCGCCACGTCCGTAGCTGAGTGCAATCCAGGCCGTTATCAAGCCATATAGCGGCCAGTTCCATTCCTGACCGAAATTGAATCCAGCAGTGGACGCCACGCTTTCAATAAGGTGGGTGCCAAGAGCGACCTGGCCGAAATTGAAGGCCATGGCCACGCAAACAAGGCCGACGAAGGCCGTCAAAACGCGCGCGACAAAAAAGCCGTGACGCTCCGTCTGGACTTCAATAATGCGAAACTGGCCTTGCGTCGTAAACCGCGCCATTGCGGCCATCATGAATAGGCCAGAGCCAATAGCCACCCATGAAATCCAGAGTGTCTTGTAGCCGAATTGCGCTCCAGAAAGCATGGCAGCGGTGAGCGTGCCCGCACCGAGCGTGAGCGCTGCCCCAATAAAGCCGGGCCCACCCAAACGTAGGTAGGTACGCAGCTTTATAAGAAGCGGTTTGCTATGGAGCGCAGCAAGAAGTTCCGCTTCCGCATCCAGCACAGCTTCTGGAATTTCATTTGCAATTGGATAGACGCGCTTGGTCATGAACAGTCGTTATTCGCCCACTTCTAAAGCGCTTGTTGGTCTTTTTGCACGCCACTTATGGGAGCGTCAAATCGCAACATTGATGTCAGCTAGTGCAGCCCTCAACCACCAGACCGAGTTTACTGTCATTGCGTCATCGGAGCATTTTTCCAAGTTCACTCGGGACTTCTGTGTCGTAGGTTAACTTCGCTTGCTACGAGATATCTTTATGTTAAGATACTTTTGGATTTGGGAGTCGGAAATGAAACTACCTCTGAAAGCTATCGCAATCGCGGCGCTCCTAAGTATCGCCGGTTGTGCTTTGACTGAATCATTATCGCTCGGCTCACCTGAACCAAGTGAGGAAGCACCAATTCGTATTGGTGTGATTTACTTCAACCATGAGGCCACCACCTTCTCCCCAGATAAAGCCGACCTTGGCGGTTTTTCTCCAGCCAGCCTGGACGGCGACGCTCTGCTGCGTGCGAGCGAAGATATTCTCGGGCTACAAGACTTTGCCAAACTGCACGGCGATATTGAGCTCGTCCCAATAGAATCCTTTGGCGACGTGATCGGTGGCAGCTCTGTCGGAGCCCTGACAGCAGCGGCCTGGGACCATTACACAAGTCTGATTGTTGCTGACATTGAAGCCTCCGGACCTCTCGATGCAATCTTCCTGTCGCTTCACGGCTGTGCAGCCGTTGATGGGGTTCCACGCCCCGAAGCCGAGCTCGCCCGTATCGTCCGGGAGGTTGTTGGCCCTGAGGTACCGATTGCCGGCACATTCGATCCCCATGGGAATGAGGACGACCACTTCCTTAAGCACGCCGACTTTTCATTCTCGATGAAATACTTCCCGCACTATGATGGCAGGCTTCAAGGCGAGCGTGCTGCGAAGTTGCTCACGCAAACCCTGAACGGCGACTACGACGTCACTTCCGCGACGCGGCGGCCCGGCATCATCACGCCCACGGTCCTGCAATGGACCGGCGCGGACCCCTGGGCGAGCATCGTCCAGCGAGCTCTAACATGGGAAGCGCGAGAAAAGGATGTTTACGTCAACGTCTTTACTGGTTTCCCTTGGAATGATTCCGTCGATGCCGGCGCGACCATTCAGGTTATGACAAACAATGATCAGGAACTCGCGGACAAGATCGCCCAAGACATGAGCGATTATATGTGGCGACGACGCTTTGAGATGTTTTCACTGGAGATTGTGCCACCGGGGGATGCCGTCACACGGGCGATTGTTGCCACCGAGTCCGGCGACGCGCCGGTCGTGCTTGCAGACTATTCTGACCGGGGCGGCGACGCCACACACATTCTGCGAGAAATCGTCGAACAGGATCTCGGCGGTGTCATCTATGCGACCCTTCGCGACGAGAACGTCATCAACAAGTTGAAAGCTGAAGGTGCCGAAGCCGGCGACGCCTTCGATGAATTGGTAGGTGGCTTTGTAATTGAAGGAGCTAGTGGTGAGCCCCAACGTATTCAGGGGCAGCTGGTGGGTCTGGAAACTGTGGTAGTCAGCGAAGAAACAGGTTATTCGATCGATATCGCCGCGGTGGCATTCGGTCGAGGGAACTTGCTTCTGATCACTAGTGAGCTCGTTCAGGTGATGTATCCGGAAACCGTAGAGATGTTTGGTGGCTTAGATATTGACGCCTTCACAACCTGGGTCGTCAAATCCCGTGCTCACTTTCGACGTGGCTTCGACGTGACCGGCTTTGCCAAGACGATCATGATCGTTGATGCGATCGGTCCATCTCTCGGCACAGTGCACCTCGATGCGCTTGAATTTGAGAATGTCGATCTCGATAGTCTATTTCCATTCAGCGAAGGCGGTGTAGCAGCGGCGGCGCGAGGATATTCTGCGGATGAGTAAGCGTGGCTGATACAGCCCGGCAAATCTATGGATCGCGGACTGTCCAAGGTTCCGGCGAAACCTACGCACCGCATCTGCTTAAGGACCCTGCCGTCAGATCCTACGCTCGGTCGCTGTTCAGCTGCTCGATAATCTGGGCTGCAAGTTCTGCAACGCCGTGATTGCGACTAGGCGTGAAACCAAATCTTGTGATGACGAGATCCTCCGATGGCACCACCATCACGACCTGCCCCTGGTAGCCGCTCATATAGTACATATCGTCGGGCAGGTTTGGGAACGCTCGCTGTTTATCAGGATCATTCGGATTACGGTTCAACCAGACCTGAGCGCCATATATATTGCTGTCGGTCGTTGAGGTGGGTGTCGTGAGGTAGTCAATCCAGCCTTCAGGTACGATTTGCTGACCGTTCCACTCACCACTCTGAAGACAGAATTGGCCGAGCCGAGCCCAGTCCCTTGCTGACGCATAGAGGTACGAGGAACCGATGAAGTTGCCGCTTCGATCCGCTTCGAAAACTGCTGTACGAATGCCAAGCGGTTGGAAAAGTCGCTCCTGTGAGAAATTGTAATAGTCCTGCAATGTGTCGCCAACACTCTGCCTGATGATAGAAGAGATGATGTTTGTAGTGCCCGAAGAGTAAGACCAGATCGTATCTGGCGGCCCAGCCAGGGGTTTGGACGCTGCAAATGCTGCCGCATTCGGCTCATTAGAGAGCATGTGTGTTACGTCAGTCGCTGCGGAATAGGTTTCCTCGAACTCCAACCCGCTACTCATTCTTAGTAATTGATCCAGGGTTATCTCGGATCGTGGATCATCGGCTTCTTCTTGCCACTCCGAAACAGGAGCCGATGCTTCAATAACGAGAACACCGTCGCCTACCAGGATACCCGTCATCAAACCCGTGACGCTTTTTGCCATAGACCAACCGATAAGCGGTGTATCGACAGCTACGCCATCAGCATATTTCTCAGCAATCAGCTGGCCATTATGGACGACTGTTATCGCCTTCGTATCACGCGGTTGCGCTGGATCCTCCTCAGCAAATGCTTCTTCGAGCAAGGTGTCAAAACGGTTTGTGAGATCCGGCGCAGCGCTGCCCTGTGGCCATGGCAAATCACTGGGAACATCTAGATCTGGAAACGCCACGACCGGCACTGCGGCCTCTCTTTCGCCGGCCGGCAGAAGCGTACAACCGATACCCGGGGTATAGATTGCCCTACGCTCGAACAGTCCGTAGAGCCGCGTCGTTACCTGCCGCTTCTCGACATCAAGCGTGTGTGAGACATCGGCCAGCAGACTTGAAGCGCCTTTAAGTGCCTCGTCTTTCATCGTTTCTGGCGAAAAGCCACTCAGAAAGTATCCGGAACATATGTTCTTTGCGGCATAGCCACTGCCGCCTCGAGCGATCGATCCGTAGGACAGGTAGAGATAGGTCACCCCTCCAACCAGAATGGCACAGACAGCAATGGCAACTCTTCTGAACATGCAACGTCCCAATCTTTCTCAAAAAACGAGCGAGACGATTTGATTCCCACGCGATGATCAAAAATTCAATCCGTGACCAGTAAAAGAAGTCACCAGCCGCTTATCGCCATGTCCTATGGATTAGTCGCTCAGCCTGTCTTTTTTAAGCGCACGTACAAGGTTTGCGAGAATAAATCCTCAACAAGACAGAGACGGCGGCAAAACCGAAGCAACATCGATCTGCAAGTCATTCATACTTTTGAATTTCTGGGGATTAAACATATCACGTCAATGCGCGCCTGACTCCTGAGAAACGTGAGTGGGGTTGGTGATTAACGAGCTTAGACAGAAATTACCCTGACAAGACCCTAAAAGAAACTGCACCGACTACAGGGAGGAGTAGTCGGTGCAGCCGAACATCCTTGGTCAGTTACGGCTAGAACTTATATGCCAAGGAAACACGAACGTTGCGCCCGACAATTGGGCGACCGAATGTGGCGGTTGTGACATCTGCACCGCCGGGCGCGAATAAATCCGTGCGCGGATTACCTTCAGTAAGTCCGATAGTGTTGGTTAAGTTATCCGCGGTCACAGCCAGCTCGACACCATTGGAGAAGCCAAGCCGTCCACCAATACCAAGCGTCGTGTAGCCCGGCAGCAGAATGGTGTTGGTGAAATCCTGGAAGCGATCGCTGACATTATAGATGTTCAGGAACACGGACCCGTCGGCATCACCAATACCCCAATCGGCGGTGCTGAAGTCATACCGAGGGCGAATGGAAACAATTCGACCAGGAATACGGGGAACACGATTGCCGTCGATAAATGCGTCATCCACTGTGAGACCACCACCGGAGACGGTCAGGCCTTCGAGATCCGGGTCCTGGAAGGTCGCCTTGGTGTTCAGGGACACACCGTAGAAAGGACCAAGTTCGGTCTCGATCTCTACGCCAATTGTCCGACTGGCCTGAACGATCGTCGCATCGATGACGTTACCATCGACATCGTTGACAGGCTCCGTGAATGGTTGATCGTCGATATCGCTGAAGAAGCCAGTGATGAACGCCTGAGCGTAAGGCAGGTTCACTTTAAAACCACCTTCAACCTGGAAGACATCACCGACAGGGATTGTGCCCGTTGCGCCGGCCCCGGCAGATGCGAGGTCATCAAGCGTTGGTGTCCGGAAGCCATCGCTGACACGACTGAAGGCTGACAACCAATCAGCGATCACATAGTTACCAGCAACGGTCCAAGCGAACTCATCATAGGTTTCTCGAAACGGCAAAAACTCCCCGGTACCGAAGACAACCGCATCGTCAGCGGTCGTTGGCAGTGATCCAGTTGGCAGCAAGGAATTTGCGTCGCTAAGATCAAACGTGCCAGGCACTTCGACGGTACCTTCGAGCGTCTGCGTTTCGAACCGGATGCCCGCATCTAGGCGCAACCGATCTGTGACATCCCACTCGTCTGACAAATACCAAGCGAAGACTTCACCGTCACCGGAGTAGTTCTGGAAGAAGCCACCGGAGAAACTGTCGAAGCCGTTCTGTGTCAACTTGCCAAGGGCATTGCCGTCCTCGTCTACGGCAGTCAGATCGAGATTTCGCGGCGAACCATCAATCTCATGGATAAAGGTGCCGAACGTTTGGAACTGGTCGATGCTGTAGAAGCTGGTATAGAAACCGGCTGTGAAGTTGTGCGTGCCCGACAGGAAATCGACCGACTTAGAGATCTGCAGATCGTTGATGAAGTTATCGTAGTTGGAATTGACGGGGAAGAACCCGCTGGTGCCGATCAGGCCGTTTCCATTATTCCCACCCTGACCGTCAGGACCGGAAAAGATGAAGGCCGAGCCATCGTCAGTAAAGGTGGCGAGGACCGCAGCGACATCATCTCCAAAGGCGTTTTGCGCGGCCAGTAGCTGTCCGCCATTTATGACCTCGCCATCATCATCCAGAAGGAAGTTACCATCACCATCCTGCAAACCGTTGATGAAGATATTACCGTCTTCGAATGAGAACGGGATCGCCGAGTTAAACTGCGTGTCGCCGTTGATGTAGCGGTTGCGATTAACCAGCGTAAAGCCACTGCCAAGATCGTAGTCGAACTCCGATCCGAACGTGACGGCTTCATTGTTAATCCCGTCGGCCAGATCAAACTCTTCCTGTCCGCCGGGGAAGAGAAGTGACGTAAACCTCACATCATCGCTGACAAGCGTGTCGAAGTTTGCGTCGAAACCCACGAGGTCCGTGAGGTCGCCGTCTGCGTCAAGATCGAGCGGCACCGGCAGGAGGAACAGGTTTCGGTCATTTATGTAGCTCGCCGACAATGTCAGTTCGCCACGCTCCAGTTCCCGCGTAATATTGCCGCTGATCCGTCCGCCCTCATCAGCTCTGAACCCGGGGTCCCGTACACCGTCAGCAACGCGATAAAATCCGCCAACAGAAAAGGTAGTCTTCTCGTTTATGGGACCGGCATAGTTTGCGTCCACCCGGAAGTGACCAAAATTCCCCCACTCCAATTTGATGCCGCCCTCAGGCACCTGTGTCCCTTTTTTGCTCAGATAGTTGAATATCCCGCCTGGTGCGTTTGATGCGAACACTGACGAAGAGCCTCCTCGAACGGCTTCGAGCCGCGACGTCGTCAGATCATTTCTGTAAAGCCCATCAGGTGTTAGAAACCCTATGCCGTGCTCTTCAAACACTGGCAGTCCATCCACGTGGATCTTGGAAAAGAGGAATTGTCCGGGCGCGGGGATGCCGCGAATGAAGACGTTTGCAGCCGATTGGCCACCGGACGATTCTGCCCAAACGCCTGGAACCTGTGCAAAGAGGTCGGTGAGCGTTAACGGTGCAGCGTCACTAATCGCCTCTTCATTGAACGTAGAAATCGAAACCGTCGACTCAAATTGAGTGAGTGCGGAATTGCCGGCACGACCTGTCACGATCACTTCATCTAGCGTGCGCGCGTTTTCGTCGCCTTCCTGTTCTTGTGCCACTGCCGAGAGTGAAAACAGAGCGACGCTCGTTAACAGCGCTGCGTTCAGCGTTCTTAGGGACATGGGTTCCTCCTAATTTTGGCGAGCTCAGGGTATCTTCGAAGGGGACGGCCGCCATTCTTGAGGACTGCATCGTGACTGAGCATCTGCACTCTTGCAAGCGCTTGCATTAATTCTATTCGAATAGTTGCAAATTTGGCACGATATTGACTTAAATTCTCCTATATTGTTGTTTTTTATTAATTTTACTGAGATCAGATATTCGGTTCGAAACCAATTGCCATTGTTGCAAGCGCTTGTAGACTTTGTTACGCGCAATGATGCAGATTTTTGGTGCGACAGGTCTACAAATAGCAAGTGTCGATTTGGGCTAGTCCTACTTAGATGGAGAAATATTCGTGCCAACGCCGACCATAGGTTCACTCGACTTGTCCATTGTGGCTCTTTATTTTGTCGGGATGATCGTGCTTGGCATTTATTTGTCAAAGCGCAGCAAGGGTGCCGAAGACTACTTTCTGGCTGGGCGCGGGATGACCTGGCCATTTATCGGTCTCTCGCTTTTCGCCTCAAACATCTCAAGTACTACGCTTGTTGGCCTGTCGGGTGATGCTTATGCGACCGGTATTTCAGTCTACAATTACGAATGGATGGCGGCAGTCATACTTGTCATATTTGCCGTCTTTTTTCTGCCGATCATCTTAAAGCGGCAAGTCTTCACCATGCCGGAGTTTCTGGCGGGGCGGTACGATAATCGAGTCCGAACCTACTTTTCTATACTCACCCTATTTCTGGGCGTGGTCGTTGAAACGGCAGGTTCCCTTTTCGCCGGAGCACTGGTCATCAAACTCGTGCTTCCGGAAGTTCCGCTTTGGCAGACGATGGCTGTACTGGCGATTATTGCAGGGACCTACACCGTGCTGGGTGGTCTTGCTGCAGTAATGATAACGGATGCGATCCAGGCCATCCTGCTCCTTGTAGGTTCGCTCGTGATTACACTGATCGCTCTTGATAAGGTCGGTGGCATAGGCGTTGTCCTTGACCAGGTATCTCCGGAAAAGCTCAGTCTCATAAGGCCTCTCGGCGACGAGGGCGTTCCCTGGCTTGGGCTGATGACTGGTGTCCCCTTATTAGGCTTTTATTACTGGGCCACGAACCAGGCGATTGTGCAGCGCGCGTTGTCGGCAAAATCAGTCGATCATGGTCGATGGGGAGCGCTATTTGGTGGGGTGCTGAAACTACCGCCGCTGTTCATCATGGTCCTGCCGGGAAGTATCGCGATCCTGCTTTACCCCAATCTAGAGCGCGCCGATCTCGTCTATCCCACTATGATGTTTGATCTGCTACCAGCAGGTCTATTGGGACTGACGCTCGCAGGTTTTCTGGCTGCGATTATGTCTCAAATTGATTCCTCATTGAATTCAGCTTCCACATTGGTCACGATGGATTTTGTGAGGCCTGCAAATCCACACCTTTCCAGCGAGGACTTGATGCGGATTGGCAGGTTCGTGATGGTTGGGCTTCTAATCTTCGCGGTGATATGGGCGCCGGTGATTTCAAATTTTCGATCGATATTCTCTTACATCCAAAACATGTTCTCCTATGCGGTTCCTCCGGTTGTCGCGCTGTTTCTGGTTGGTACATTCTGGCCTCGTGCAAACGCTGCGGGAGGATTTGCTTGCGTGGTAGCGGGACTTGCTCTCGGGATAAGTGGTTTTGTGGTGATAGAAGTTCTTAATCTGGTTTCTCTACACTTTCTCTATATGGCTCCGCTTCTTTTTCTCGCTTGCGTATTCGCTCTTGTCGTCGGCAGCCTGACTGCGCCAGCGCCATCACAGGAGATCGTGGAGGAGTATATCTGGAGCCCATCTATACTTGCCGCAGAATCAAAAGAACTTGCCGCGAAGCCTGTCTGGCAGAACTACCGCTATCAAGCAGTTATGCTTCTTCTGCTCACAACAATTATTGTGGTTATGTTCAGATGACAGAAGCCAGCACGAAAGCGGTTGCACCGTGGTGGAAAGGCGCAGCGATTTATCAGATCTATCCCCGAAGCTTTGCTGATAACACAGGCAACGGTGTCGGAGATCTTCAAGGCATCATATCGAAACTTGGTTATGTCGCGGATCTTGGCGTTGATGGAATCTGGCTTTCTCCATTCTTTACGTCACCGATGAAGGATTTCGGGTACGACGTTGCGGATTACAAAGGCGTTGATCCACTGTTTGGCGAGTTGGCCGACTTCGACCAGCTTTTGGCGCGGGCGCATGAGCTCAAGCTGAAAGTCATCATCGACCAAGTATATTCTCACACGTCCGATCAACACGACTGGTTCACGACAAGCCGCGCATCGCGCACTGGCGAAATGTCGGACTGGTATGTCTGGGCCGATGCGAAGCCGGATGGCTCACCACCGAACAATTGGTTGTCGGTGTTCGGTGGAGCTGCGTGGTCATGGGATACGAGTCGTCGACAGTACTATCTACACAACTTCCTAGCTGAACAGCCTGATCTCAATTTTCATAACCCCGATGTCCAGGACGCTGTCCTCGATGCAGCTCGCTTCTGGATGGACCGCGGCGTTGACGGATTCCGACTAGATGTAGCGAACTACTATTTCCATGACTCGGAGTTGCGCGATAACCCGCCGAGTGGAAAGCTGGACAATGCCCGTCCCTATGGGTTCCAGAAACATCTTCACAATCGCTCTCGTCCAGAGACGATCGGATTCCTTAAGCGTCTACGCGCGTTGCTCGACACCTATAATGGGCGCATGACCGTCGCTGAAATTGCCAGCGGGTCTAATATTGCACGCAGTATTGAGTACACCGAAGGCGAAGACAGGCTCCACACGGCTTATAATTTTCACCTCTTGGAATGCACTGAGCCACGCAGTGATTTCGTTCAATCCGCATTGGAAGCCTGGCAAGAGACCGATGCCTGGCCGTCGTGGTCGCTCTCAAACCATGATGTGAAACGAGTGCTCAGCCGATGGAGCAGCGAAGCAGAGACGCCTGCGCGCGCAAAACTATTTTTGGCGCTACTGCTCTCCTTGAGGGGGACAATTTTTCTCTACCAAGGGGAGGAATTGGGCCTGCCGCAAGCCGACGTTCCTTTCGTGGATCTTCAAGATCCTGAAGCAAAACGTTTCTGGCCTGACAATCTTGGTCGTGATGGATGTCGAACCCCGATGCCCTGGTCAGGCAATGAGGACGAAGCGGGATTTTCTTCTGCAGAGCCATGGCTGCCGGTGAGCGAAAGACATCGTGCCCTGGCGGTTAATGCGCAGCTCGGTGATCCAGATTCAGTTCTGTTGTATGCAAAACAGTTGCTCGCGTTCCGCAAGCGTTACAAGGCGCTGATCACTGGCGATCTCAGCTTTGTGCCATCCACCAGAGACAGTCTCGCTTTTTTACGCCAATCCGAAGACCAGGATATTGTCTGCGCCTTCAATTTCTCTGATACGACCAGTGCATCACTTAAGCTAATGCGTCGAGACTATCAGCCGGTCGAGAATTTGTGTGTCGGCGCTCAATTGGAAAATGGTACGGTCCGCCTTGGCCCCAGTGGTGTCTTCTTTGCACTGGCTTCGAACTCATGACCGAAAAGAAGCAGGATCAGTCTCTATCCAATCGCACCATGGGCGATATCGCTCGCATGGCCGGCGTTTCGGAGTCGACCGTATCCAGAGCGCTTGCGGGAAGTGAGCTGGTTGCGGAGAAAACGCGCGACCGCATCCAAGAAATTGCGCGTACATCAGGGTTTTCAAAGAATGAGCAGGCCAGAAATTTCGCCTTGCGGAAAACCTATACGATCGAAGTTATTTTTCCGATTGAGCGGGGGACTCTGCAACAGGTTTCCGACCCGTTTTTCGTCGACATGCTTGCGGTGCTGACCGATGAGCTCGGCAAACGCGGCTATGATCTATTGATGTCACGCTCACCGCCCTGGGATGAAGAACGGCCCGGTTGTGCTTTCACGGGTGCGCGGGCAGATGGCGTGATATTTGTCGGACAAGGGCGCCACCGGTCCGAGATACGAGATTTCGCCCGGCTCCATAAGAAGGTCGTTACATGGGGCGCTGCTTTACCCAACGAAGACACCTGCGTGATCGGCAGCGACAATGTTGGAGGTGGTAGGCGCGCCACGGAACATATGCTCTCGCTTGGCCGCCAATCAATCGCCTTTCTTGGCGACCTGTCTTTGCCGGAGATCTCTCAACGCTTTGAAGGATTTAAAAGTGCGCTCGAAGCCGCCGGCAAGACGGTATCCAAAGACCTCGTCATCAATAGTCCGTTCGACATTGAGGAGGCGCGTTCGGCAACGCATATTCTTGCCGACATCTACCCAAGTTTCGATGGTATCTTCGCCTCTAGCGATATGATTGCCATCGCGGCAATCGCAAACCTCAGGCAACGCGGTCTGCGCGTTCCCGAAGATGTATCCGTGGTTGGCTTCGATGATATTCCGTCAGGCGCGCACATGAGCCCATCAATCACGACGGTGCGCCAGAAAATACGGACTGCTGGGAAAATTTTGGTCGATCAACTACTAGCAGCTATTGACGGTGAAACTCCGACCTCCGAGATCTTGCCAGCCGAACTTGTTATCCGCCAATCCTGCGGGTCGGGGAGAATTCCAGCAAACTGATCGGCGGGTACGGTCAAAAGAAAGTCGACACCACGGACATCCTACCAAGCTGCGCCGGCTTCATTTTTCAACGTGTCAATGATCGAAATTTATTTAGCCTGATTTATAGTAAAACACTTCGTGAATAACTTTGCCATTGTCCCAGGTTTGAAAAGCCACCTGGCGCTGAATTAGCCGCTCGCCACCCCTCGGCGTCATATCGAACTCCCATTCGACGGCGGCGTAATTTCCGTCGACGGTAATGCGGCCAACCTTCGCGCCGTGAAATTCGACGTTCTCAACAAACTGCTGCTCGTACTGGCGATTCACGTCTTTGCCCACACGGTCGTCAAGACCGTTTTCGCTCATAACCACATCGTCGGCGTAGTACCGCTCAAAAGTTTCGAGTATCTCGCCGCGCAGCGTGCCATCGATAACAGCCTGAACATCGTCTCTTACTGACATTGGAATCTTCTTTCTCTGTGTTGTCATCTATATTCATCAGCGGTCGGCTTTAATCGCTGGGTTGGCCGTCGTCTCCACACGGCCATAGCATGAGCAATGACGTATAAGCTCTCTTGCTATCTCAGTACTCTTTATACGAATAATTTTATGCATCAGCGTAGCTTGGCAAGCGTGCCCGGTCGTGCGGCACGCCATAATCTATGTCGGGCCCAATTGGCGTGACCCGCGTTGGATTGATCATGTCATGGCTGACATAATAATGGCCCTTGATGTGTCGCATGTTGATCGTGTCGGAAACGCCAGGCCACTGGTAGAGTTCTCGGGTATAGTTGGAGAGGTTCGGATAATCTGCAATGCGCCGCTTGTTGCACTTGAAATGGCCGACATAAACGGGGTCGAAACGGACGAGCGTGGTGAACAATCGCCAATCCGCCTCGGTAATCCGATCACCAACTAGATAACGTTGATGGCCAAGACGTCGGTCTAGCATATCCAGAGTTTCAAAGAGTGGGTCGAATGCTTCTTCATAAGCCTCTTGCGATGTGGCGAAACCACATTTGTAAACGCCATTATTGACCGTATGGTAAATGCGTTCGTTAATCTCGTCGATCTCAGTTCGCAAGCTATCCGGATAATAGTCGTACTGATCATCTGTCACGGCTTCGAACGCAGAATTGAGCATGCGGATGATTTCGCTGGACTCGTTTGAGACGATGGTTTCGCTCCCCTTGTCCCAAAGCACGGGCACGGTGACGCGGCCAGTATAGTCAACTTTCGCTGCGGTATAGACTTGGTGTAACCGATCCAGCCCAAGAAGGGTGTCGTTCGTTGAGCCGTCGCTCTCGCCCCCGAAGGTCCATCCCTCGTTCGCCATATAGAAGTCGACCACGGATGTGCTGATCGCATCTTCAAGTTTTTTCAGCCTACGGAAAATCGCGGTTCGATTTGCCCACGGGCAAGCATGAGAAATATAAAGATGATAGCGGCCCGCTTCAGCTTTGAATCCTCCATCGCCACTAGATCCAGCGCTACCGTCGACTGTCACCCAATTGCGGAAGCCTGACGTCGAGCGCACGAACTTCCCACCCGACTTAGCGGTGTCGTACCATTGGTCTTTCCATTTACCTTCAACGAGCAAGCCCATGGCATGACTCCCATTGCTTGAGATTAGAGTTCTGACACCCGGTACCTACAGAGAGGTAGTAGACTTAGTAGACATCGTATTTCGAGAAAGCTTCAAGATTTTTACGATCCATTTCATATTCGCCACTTGTACAACACAAAACCTCTAAACTCCGTCGGATCGGTCTTTGCCTCCAGGACCACTACCGTTCAGGTCCCTGATAGACGCGGTAGACGATTTGTCCGTCCGGCAGATTTGCCTCGAAAGCCGGCGTTCCGTCCGGTTGAACTTCGCTAACAAAAGGCCTCGTCGCAAATCCCCAACCAATCAAAGTATTGCCATTTTGAAGACGCTCTACTGAGCCCTGAGCGTGGCTAAATTGGCCGTTGGCATAAGACCAGACCAGTCGCGCCGTTTTGTCTGTCTCATTGATTTCATATTCAACCGCGCGGGATTCTTGTACGGGATGCAGCGTACCATTGTCGAAGAGAAGGATATTGCCGTTTGGCAGAGAGCGCACCGAGTGCTGGTGGGAGAAACCGCCCATGGCATCTTCCACGAATGTAAACTCATTACACGAGGACGCCGGACCGCCCATGCGCCAGACCACGTCCCCAGTCGATTTCTGGATTTTAAGCACACAGTCCTGATGTTTTAGAGAAAGAAGGATGTGGTCACTGTCCACTATTGAAATCGCGTTTGGGTGGGCATGGTCGACTATGGCTGGAGGCGCAACGTTGAGATGCACATCTGGGCCGGCAACTGCATCATAAACTGGCACATGATCCGCTCCGTCCCATAGCCAAAGCGTCTCTCCGTCAAGGCTGCGTTCCACGATCACCGGGTCATAGACCAATGCATCTGCCGCACCGCCCAGCGCCGTCAGATCCTGCCGACGTTTGCGATAAGAAATGAGCATAATGGTGTTTACGCCGGAGCGTACAAATTCATGGGTATCGGTGGTGCCACCCTCTACGCCTGATCGGATTGAATAGAGCGTCTCAAGCCGTTCGTTGGAGATATAGTGAACTCCGTCGTGGCCTGCACCATTCACGCCGACGTGTTCGAGCTTGGCGTAGGAGTATCCTTCCGGTTGAGGCTGAAATAGATACCCTTTTGTCGCCATGCGTCGATAAGCGATAAGTGTGCCGCTCGCTTTATCGATCTCAGCGATGAAGGGCTTAAACTGCGCTGTGCCGTTGCTGAATGGGTTAGTGGTTGGGGTAAAAAGGAGCGTGCCTGCTTGAGCACCATTATTTACAGTGATCTCGATCGGTGGAAATCC
Source organism: Pseudomonadota bacterium (assembly GCA_039033955.1). Taxonomy (GTDB): domain Bacteria; phylum Pseudomonadota; class Alphaproteobacteria; order Caulobacterales; family Hyphomonadaceae; genus CALLCD01. The sequence continues at coordinate 245,486 of JBCCBQ010000004.1, read as the reverse complement.
ATCGGGGGCTTTCTCAGGACGTAGCACCGGTGCATGCAAAAACTGGAATCCGGCTACGGTGCGCGTCAGCCAGACTGGCGGCGGTGAACTGGCATCCTTCATGCCAATAGTCTGCGAGACGATATAGGCACAGATTATGAGCGCCCCGCCCGACAACAATACTACAGTTCTTCTACGCACGTAGTTCATTCTTCTATCGCGGGCTGAAGTCCCTTGCTTAGTCATGCAGAGCGTTCAAAATACGAGCTATCATTCGCATTTTCTACTCGCATTTCGGAGTATGCCAGCATGTCCCAAGAGCCCGCGGTTCGTCCTCGCAAACAGCCTGTGCAAGCGCGATCAAGAGCTATGGTTGAGACGATTCTCGATGCTGCAGCTCGCATTCTGATCGAGGAGGGTTTAGATGACATGACAACCAATAGGGTGTCAGAGCGTGCCGGCATCGGCATTGGCTCGCTCTATCAGTATTTTCCCAATAAGCAGGCGCTCGTCGCAGAGCTTGCCCATCGACACAAACAAGAAACGCTTGCAGCTGTTAAGGAAGTGACTTTTACACCGGACGAGCCGATACAGAACATTATCCGCCGTATCGTGCGAAATCATATCAGGCTACATAGCGTCGATCCTGAAATGCACATCGCGCTTGCTCGCGAACTTCCGAGACTCGGCGTTATGGATTGGCACGAGGAGCTTAATCACGACATCTACAAGAGCCTGCGTAAGCTATTTGACGCCCATCCTCTAACAGCAAAGTATGCAAACCCAGACCTAGTTTTGTTCATCCTAAGAACAAGCGTCGAAGCGATTATCCACAAAGCGATTATTGAGCGAGATAGTGATGTCCGCAGCGGTGCACTTGAGGACGAACTGACGAGACTGGTTTCCAGCTATTTGGTCTGAAACTATGGGCAATTGCTGGCTTGCATTCTTGAGGGACAGTGACGCGCGTGATTTCCAATCAACCGATTACCGGAACGTCTGATATGTGACAGCGAGCCGAAATTGTTCTTTTCGTAGCGTCCCTGCGTGAGCGCTAGCGGAAAGTGTCAAACGACACGACGCTATTGCGTTTGGTCCGAAGTGTTCCGCTATAAGCTGGGAGTGTAAGAGGTGACTCTTACTGATCGCATTGGACGTTCTGCTACTAGGAAACTTGACCCTTTTCGGTAACAAACCACCTCTTTCGAAGCTTGGTAACATTGAAAGAAATCGATCCGGCCCGCGACCACTATGTATTGCGAGAGTGAATGCGCACACTGATTTTTCTGATAATCGTTCAAGTGTCCGGCTTTGTGTTTGAGGCATCAGCCGAATTACCAGCGCCATGCGCAACGGTCATGTCGGACTGGCGGATAGGCCAGGAACCTACGCCCGCAGACGTCAACGCCTGCGCCGATGACCTACCCGCTACTCAAGCTGCAGAGCAAAAACGACTTATGCAAGCTTATCAGATGGAGTTCTCGCGTGTCTTCGACGCGCCGACTGTGGACGCGCTTGAGCGGGCACTCTCGCCCGAAGCCGCTAGGCTACTTATGGCAAAGTCCGCGCAGTATATGCTGGTGATGCCCGGCGCTAGATCGGAAGAGAAACTAGATAGTCTAATCGAGGCCTCCGAAGCTGCGAACGATGAGATCTCACTGGCCCACCTCTACTACGCAGCGGCGGCCAGAGTCTTGCGGACAGGTGGAGACACCGGCGACATGGAGCGCGATCTTCGAAAAAGTTGGGAGCTTGCCGAACGAAACGGCATGAAAAAACTTCTACCAGCGATTTTGAACGGTCTTGCAATTCGGGCAAAAATCGATGGGGATTTCGCTACAGCAGTTGATCAATACGGCCTCGCTATGTCGGCCTACGAGGCAGCGGGCATATACGCAGGTGTTGGAGTCGTCCAAGCAAACATTGCAAACATCTTCTCTGATTTGAACGACCACCGGACGGCTATTGATTACTATGAAAAAGCACTCGCGGTTTACGACCAGCAAATGCCGGACAACTACGATCTGGTTGCAACCGCGACCCTAAATATGGGAACGGCATTCGCCCGTCTGGGAAATTATGAACGTGCGGAAGAGGTTTTCTCCAAGGCGAGAGAGGTAAATGAACTCGCTTCATCGAGACGCCTAGACGGTCTTCTAAACTTTCAGAATGCAAAGGTGCTTTTTGAGATCGGGGATACAAAGCGCGCAATAGATCTAGCCGAACAGTCCGTAGGGGAGATTCTCGATCTTCGTGACCCCTCCGAAGCTGCCGTAGCGCTAAACTGGCTTGCAGAACGTTATCTTGAGCGAGGTGATAACACGAAGGCAAGACGCGCATTAGAGCGCGCGCGTGCCATTATGGAGCCCGAAGGTGATGGTGTTGAAGGCCTGCTGGCCAATCCCGGCAATACTTATTGGGCGTTAGAGTATGCCCGCGAAATGGGTGTCTTGCTGACACGTCTTGGCGAACCTGGTGAGGCGGCACCGTACTATGAAGCCGCACTTTTTCTTGGTGAGGACCGCTTTGAATCAGAGAAAATGAAAGCCATGGCGAATACAGAGTTATTGTTTCAACTGCGAGATCGCGATAGCTCCCTGGAAATCCTTCGTCAAAATGCACTCGTGTCCGATCTGAAGCTTCGCCAATCTCAATTGCTGTCATGGATTGGTCTGCTGGTGGCTTTGTTGACGGGAGCAGCAGCATTTTTGATTTACAGATCTTACGCTGGCCAGAGGCAACTTGCGGAGATCCGAGAGACATTTCTCAAGGAGACACATCACCGTACAAAGAACAATCTTCAGCTGCTTTCCAGCCTTTTGCGGTTGAACGCATCCCGGCAACCAAAAGACACACGCATACACGACATGAACGCGGCTCTGGCAGATCGTGCTCGTATGATGGCGTTAGTGAATGATCATCTATACGCGTTCGGAGACGAACCGACAGCGAAAGTGAACGCGCGATCCTTTCTCACCGATTTGCTGGATCTCTTGCAGAGTAGTCTTGGCCGGGACGGGATTTCTGTAGACAGCGATGTCGACGATATCGACTTTGAAGCGGATAAGGTGATCCCATTGGGACTGATCGTATCGGAGACCATTACTAACTCTTACAAGTATGCATTTAAAGACATCGGTGGATCAATATTTGTGGGGCTGAGAAAGATATCAGACGAGAGACTGTCGTTAGAAATCTCAGATACGGGAACGGGATTTGACAAGGCCGAAATACGCGAAGGCCGATCCGGACTCGGTATGTCGATCATAGACGATTTGTGTCATCAGCTTATCGCCAACAAAAAAATCTCTACGGGCCCTGACGGCACAAAATGGGTGTTCGAAATCCCGCTCGAAACAAACGAAGCCCGTCCTTAAGCATGCATGAAGCAACATTCCTGACTGAAGGATGGACACGGCATTTTAAAACTGCCAAATCGATCCATACCTTAGCCACATCCTTGGACTTCGCACTAGGTAAGCCATAGGGACAAGCCAAGAGAATGATAAAAATATATGGAACGCGGCAATCTCGAGCCTTTCGATGTTTGTGGGCGCTTGAGGAGTGCAAACTGCCATATGAATTAGTAGAGGTTGATTGGCAGAAGGGTGAAACGAGAGCACCAGGTTTTTTGGCACTCAACCCCAGCGGACATGTTCCCGTATTCGAGCATGATAATCTCGTCCTGGTCGAGTCACTATCGATTAATCTGCACATCAGCAAACTCGTGAAAAGCGATCTCTCACCCATGACCGCGCTCGAATGGACGATGGCGGTTCAATGGACGGTTTGGGCGATGGGAGAACTGGAAGGACCGCATGATGCAGCAAATCGGCTAAACACCGATGTTGATGATGAGGTTCAAAAAGGAGCACTTGGAGTATTGGATCAACACTTAGCCGCAAATCAATTTCTACTTGGGGACAGATTTACTGTTGCTGACCTGAACGTTGCATCGGTTCTTATGAGGCCCAGATATTTGTCTCACGTGCCTGAGTATTCCCATGTCAATGCTTGGTTTAAACCATGCGCGACGCGGCCCGCACTTGCTAAGGCGTTAGGACGAGCATGATTGACTTAAGGTGGTAGAGGTCACCGCAAGTTTCCCACGACTATTTTTCAAAATAGGAACTAACCCAAACGAGCCTGGCATGCGCTGAAACACACTCCTTCAGTGCCTTCGGCGATTTTATTGAATAAATGCCGGTAATATTCTTTCCGCCGTCAGTTGCAGGGTTGAGGGATTTCTTTCATGGCTGGTCGCCACCACAATCAAATCAAGCTCGTCAATCAGAATGATAAACTGGCCGCCGCCACCCTGGGCAGATGTGCTGTAGTAGATTTGATCACCGACGCGCATAACCGCATTCCACATAAAGTAGCCGTATCCCTGATTAAAGATATCCGGGCCACCGCCGAAGACGTCCTCATCACCAACATTGATAACCCTACTCACAGCCTTGTTGATATAGGCTTCAGAGATCAGTTGCTCACCATTCCACCTGCCCTTGCCGGCTACTAGCATTCCCCATTTAATCATGTCGCGCGATGTCATGCTCGTACGCCAGCCAGCTTCTGGCAAACCACTCGGTGATATGCTCCAGCCATAATTCGTGATGCCTGTTTTATTGAGAAGTTCGTCTTGGATAAACTCTTCTGCTGATCCTGGCACTACCGCATCAATAACGTGCATAATTAGGTCGGGGCCAGTTCCGTATTGAAAACTCTGAGACTCAGTCGTAATCGGAGCACTGTGTTCCAAAATGGCCTGAACCTGTTTCCTTCCTTGTATCTGTTCAGCGTTTTGCCTGAATTCTTCCCATTGCTCTTCCGGAATTTGAATACCCGTGGTCATGGTCAGTGCTTTCTGCAACGTGATCAACTCTACACCTTCAGTAAACCTTGCCGGATCCAACTCATCGAAAAAACTGATGAGCGGTTTGTCGAGATCAGCCATAGTCAGATAACCAAGTTGTATAGCACGACCCAGAGCCATAGCCGTGTAGGTTTTGGTTGCTGACGCTTGAGGGTGAGGCAAGTCAACGCGGCCCTTCAAATAGTAGGACTCGAACAAAAGTTTGCCTTTGTGAGCGACAAGTAGGCTGTCGAAATTATCGTGCTGACCGTCTGCAATTTCCTCGGCTAACTGGATAAGCGGGCCTTTACCGTCGCCACCAGCATGGAGTTCACCAACTACGATCCCGTCATTCCGGTCTTCAGGTGACGTATCGATGAAGGCCGCCTCGAGCAATGGCACATCTCTGAATGACATCTCGATCTCGGTTGCTCTGGCTTCCGGGGCAACGTCGCCAATTTCTTCAGCAACCACGATGGAAAAGGCGCTAAAACCGCTCAAAAGCGCGATGGCAAGAAGGTACTTGACGTTAAGAGCATTAGTCATCGTAATTCTCCGTATAATAATAGGTTTGAGCGGTTCAAACTGCCAACTAGGGCTCTTGGCGAATGATTGACCGAGCCGTTTGCTCATTCGCTGACCGGGGCGGCAGCAAAATATAATTGAAGCGCCTTTGCCATGGATATTGCGCCATTGCTTGTATGATTGGCGATGTCGTGAATCTCGTGGCGCAGTTCTACTTGCTCCGGGAGATGCCGCCTCAATAGTCCGACCAGGCGATAGTATTCTGGCAGTAACCCTGCGTCAGATAGTGCCCCCGGTGCCCCGTCTCCGCCCACGCTCACATATACAAGGTCCGGGAATTCGTAGTCCCGTTTGAGAGCTAGTTCCAGCGCATCAAACGTTTTCTGGCTCCACTCCCCAGCGCTTCCAAATGAGGGACTAGTTATAAAATAAGCATCAAATAGACCCGGCGACTGACTCAGCGCATACGTCAGAAACTGTCCGCCCCATGAATGTCCGGAAAAGGAATTATCGCCATTCGTATTGAACTGATTGTCTACAAAAGGAATGAGTTCGTTTTCGATATACGCTAATAGTTTATCACCATTGCCATACACTTGCTCGCCATCATTATTCTCGACATCGTAATAATGCGGAAGGAAATCTAGCCCACGGTTAACATTTTTGAGACCAACCACGATTAGCTCGGGCATTAAATCGCCCCAGTAGTAATAGCTGGCTATTTCCGCCGTCAATTTGTCCTTTGAGCCTGCGTCCAGCATATAGATGACAGGGTATCCTTCATCGCGATCCGGATCGTAATCCGTCGGCAGATGAACGATAATTTCCCTAGTGTCGTCGGTGCTTTCAGACTGGATGCTGAACTCTTGTCGCGCATTGGCTGGGGCAGCGGCTGTAATTGCTAGAATGGCGCAGATCATAGTTCGCGTTAAGATCGATAGGCTTATATTGTGCATGACACTTAACTTCCGCTTACTGATTATACTCTCGATTTAGGCACCCAGAGGATTGATGGTCCTTTTCTTGCTTTGTGGGCTATCAGCTTTTCATCTCACCGAAGGTAGCTCCTCAGTTTATCGTTCAGCTCTTCAGGCGTTTCTGCCGAAATAGAAAAATGTAGCTTTGCCGCAACGTTTTTGATTTCGGATTCCTGTGGTTGGGTTAGGCTACTCGCTATGGCGGCCTTCGCTTCAGCTTCGAAACACGGATGGGTGGAGGAAAGAACGCGCGAATTATAATTGCTTCCATCCCGACGAACATCGTGACCAACAACGACCGTGCCTAAGGTCATTTTATGTCGGGTGAAAAGCTGATCGCCGACCTGGATATCGACCTCTTCGAAGTTAATACCGCGCGCCTTCAGATTGCTCTCAAGACCAGGGCAACTGGCGGGTAATTGCAAAGGTGTTTTCTTGATGTAGTCGACAATGACATAATCGTGCGCATTGCCCTTTCCACTACTGGCTGTGGCCGCAGCACTCATAAGGCCAATGCCGCTTGCCGCTATGAATGTTAGGAGTAGCGCCGTGTTCCAATGTCGCTTTCGTTCGACTGGTTCATTCTCCATGATTTCGGTTAGCCTCATTTTGACATTACGGTGACGCTTGGAGCTAAGCCCAGCGGTAGGACATGGCAGAGTTCCTCCACTTACTTCATTTGGTTGCTGAAAACTCAGCAGGAGCTTTGCGTAGTCTTTGCGTTGCGACGCGGCGAGCATGTTTGTCGCTGCATAGTCCGCGCGAAGCTCAATAGCGAGACGCCATTGCCGGACAAGATAGCTGACGCCGGGACTGCGCAGCATTGCGTCTCGCAATATTAGAAGAAGAAGCGTGAGTTCCGAGTCGTACTGACGCAAATGAGCGCGTTCATGTCGTATTAGTGCGGCTTGATCCTCAAATCCGCGAGGAATAACCACAGCTCGACGTGGCCAGGAAAGCGTCAGCGGAGGTATGTCGGACGTTGTGGTGTAGACGCCCGGCTCAATTGTTGGGTTAAGGGGTAAGCGTTGCAAACGCGACCACCGCCACAATGTATGGATAATAAGCAAAAGGCTACTGAATATATATGCGAGTAAGTAATTAAAGGGTCTCGGATTTACTGCCGAACTTTCGCCAACTTGCGCCGGAATAAGCTCGAATATCTCTATCTCGGGAAGACTTATCGCGTTACCGAGCGGCATTAAGAACAAAGCCCCAGGCACGAAGCACAAGGCAATCAATGTCAGCCAAATATTGGGCGCGGGAAAGCGCGCGCCAATCCGTCCGCCGCCATCGCGTTGTAAAGCCCACGCGCATCCCGCGACGACAAGGCTCCATAGATGTACAAGGATCAGGGCCTCAATCATCTTCATCGCCCTCATTGAGAAGGCGATCTAACTCCAACCACTCTTCTTCAGACAGCATTTCACTGTCGTGAAACGCTGCTGTGGGAAGCGGGCCTTTCATCTCAAAAAATGTATCGAAGAACTCGCGCATTACGCCTGACAATGTGCGGGCTTTACTGTCAACTGGGGCGTAAACACGAACACGGTGCTTCGTATCCACTTTTAGCAGAGATTTGTCCGTCATACGTGATAGCGTCGTTCGAGTGGTTGAAAACGACCAATCTAGTTCCGGCCCAACTTTCTCCTGGATCTCTCGGGCGGACAACGGTGCCTCCGCCCACAAAACTTTTAGAATTACAAGTTCAGATTTACTGAGATGTGACATCTATAGACGTTTATGTTACTGACGTAACATATGTCAAGCGGCCGTTGGAATTCCGTCTCATCAAATTTGGTGAGAGTTCCTTTGCAACTTGAAAAAGGAAGTTCGTTTGCGGCTAAGAAAGCTCACTAGACGGATGAAGGGAATTGGATTTGGTCGGCTAAAACGTCGTGGGAACGAAATTATGCAGCGAGGCAAAAAATCTCTGTCAGGCCCTATGATTTTGCTGCGATCAACGAGATCGTGAGTTCGCCAACGACAAGCGAACGCTGTGGACATTAAGATAAAGAAGGCGAAGACCAATCATTCGTTTCCTTGCCAAATATAGCATTGGCTTTATGGGCAATGTGTATGACAGACAAAGAGTTTGAATCGCAGTTGTCCTCCGCGATTGATGGAAAGACAAAGCCTGTCGGCTCTCTCGGGCGCATCGAGACGCTCGCGGCGCAGATCGCCCGCGTGCAAAAGACGCTGAAACCGCGCGCGGAAACATGTTCCCTAACGATTTTCGCCGGGGACCATGGAATGGCGGCAGCGGGTGTTTCGGCCTTCCCCCAGGCGGTTACAAGACAAATGGTGTTGAACTTCCTCGACGGTGGTGCGGCGGCGAACGTGTTCGCGCGAGCCGTCGGTGCCAAAATTCAGGTCATAGATTCGGGGGTTGCGGGTTCGCGGATTGAACACCACCAACTCATCGACCAGCGCATCGCGCCCGGCACGAACAACGCTATCGAGGTGGCTGCGATGACAGGCGGAGAACTTGATCGTGCAATTGAAGCTGGCCACTCGCTGGGCTCGGGCCTCGAGGCGGATGTTGCGTGTTTTGGCGAAATGGGGATCGGAAATACATCATCGGCCTCATTGGTTATCGCGAAAATTATGGGAATACCTGTTGCCGACCTCGTCGGTCGCGGAACAGGGATTGATGACGAGGGCCTCGAACGCAAACGCGCCCTCCTTGAGCAAGCAGCAGAGCGAACACCCCAACAGCTGGAGGCGCGATCTGCGCTCATTGAGTATGGCGGATTCGAAATAGCGATGATGGCTGGCGCGATGATAGGCGCAGCAGGAGCGCGGCGCATCGTGGTGGTCGACGGCTTTATCGCCAGCGCCGCCGCATTGTGTGCGCGTGAATTGGTGCCTCCTGCCGGGGCGAGCTTTGTTTATGCACATCGTTCTGCGGAGAGCGGTCATCAGAAACTACTAGACGCGTTGGGTGCCCACCCGCTTCTTGATCTCGACATGCGGCTCGGCGAAGGCACGGGCGCGCTCCTTGCGTTTCCGCTCATCAAAGCAGCAGCGGCGATGCTGAGCGATATGGCGAGTTTTCAAAGTGCAGACGTCAGCGGACCCGTTGCCCCCGAAACAGCCCGCGAACAATGATAAAAAGCGCCCTCAAAGCGGAAAGCGCGTCATTACTTCTAGCGATACAGTTTTTGACACGGCTCCCGGTCTCAACGACCACGCTCTATACGTCGGACCGCATGGCTGCGTCGGTCCGTTATTATCCGCTTGTTGGAACCCTTGTCGGCGGTATTTCAGCGCTTGTTTTCATGGGCGCACAACTGGTCTTCCCACTGATCATCTCCATTCTGCTGGCGATCGCTGTGGGCCTCATTGTGACCGGCGCTTTCCATGAAGACGGTCTCGCCGACACCTTCGATGGGATCGGTGGTGGTCTGACCCGCGAAAAATCACTTGAAATCATGAAGGATTCTCGGCTCGGAACCTATGGAACAACAGCGCTCGTTTTCGCATTGGCGCTAAAAGCTGCAGCCCTGCTCGCCCTTACCCCCGGCTTGATCGTTGCAGGTCTGATCGCTGGTCATGGTCTCTCGCGTCTTTCGAGCGTCATCGTCATTGCAACGAGCCGTTACGTCCGAGACGAAGGAACCGGAAAACCTGTTGCGGGTGCCATATCGTTGCTAAGCCTCACTATCGCTCTTGCCACCGGCGGCGTGATCGTCGCCGCGTGGTGCGCGGCCCAGCCTGCGGCGGGGTTCCTCTGGGCGCTTTTCGGGCTTCTAGCAGGTCACGTCCTGATGCGGCTTTTCTTTGAACCAAAGCTCGGCGGTTATACGGGTGACACGCTCGGAGCCGTTCAACAGGCAAGTGAGATCGGGTTTTACCTGGGGCTTGTCGCGTGGGCTCACTAATGGGAACTCTGACGCTTGTTCGTCATACCACACCGGACATCGCTCCTGGAGTTTGCTACGGGCGAACAGACTTGGATGTGTCGGCTCAATTTGAAGACGAAGCCGCAAAGGCAGCCGTCGCACTCATCTCCGCACCAACGCAATTTGTACGCATTGTATCAAGTCCGCTTCGTCGCTGCCGAAAGCTTGCGGATGTTCTGGCAGAGCGACTTGAGCTAATTGTTGAGGAAGATCCAAGGCTTGCCGAAATGGACTTTGGATCATGGGAAGGGATGGCTTGGTCCGATATTTCGAGAGCTGAGCTGGACGCTTGGGCGGCGGATTTCCTAAATGCCCGCCCCCATGGCGGGGAAAGCGTTGCAATGCTGCGGGCCCGCGCGCTAGCCGCGCTCGCAGATTGGCGCACGAGCGGTCAAACGACGTTGATTGTCACCCACGCAGGCGTCATACGAGCCGCACTCGCGACGGGCGACACTGCAAAGCACTTCAATGCGAAGATCGCTTTTGGCGGCTTCGTCACCCTCCCACCAGAACAGGGATCAACATTATGATAGACGCCGACACACATAAGTCTGAAATGGAAAAGCTTCAGGCCGAGCAGAAGCGCAAAACAGCCGAAGCGCACGATCCAGGTCGCGGCCTTGTGTTGGTCCACACAGGCGATGGAAAGGGCAAGTCGAGCTCGGCTTTCGGTGTCATCATTCGAGCTCTCGGATGGGGTCAAAAGGTTGGCGTTGTTCAGTTCATTAAGGGCAAGTGGATCACTGGCGAGCGGCAATTCTTCGAAAAGCTCGCATCGGTCGATGCCTTCAATACAGTCGACTGGCATACTATGGGCGAAGGCTTTACCTGGGATACCCAGGATAAGGACCGGGATATCGCCGCTGCTGAAGCTGCCTTCGCCCAAGCTGGGGATATGATGAAGAGCGGTAGTTATGACCTGGTCGTGCTCGATGAAATCAATATCGCGCTTCGCTATGACTATCTCAGCGTCGAGGCTGTGATCGAGACGCTTAAAGGACGATCAAACCGCACCAGTGTAGTTCTCACGGGTCGCGATGCGAAGCGCGAACTTTGCGATTATGCTGATCTTGTTAGCGAAATGCGCGAAGTGAAGCATCCGTTTAAAGCGGGTATCAAGGCGCAGCGCGGCATCGACTTCTGAGGCAAATCACCAAGCCGTATGGGTGTTTGCATCAATTGACATTTCGGAAATCTGGCAGCAGTAGCTGAACTTAGATGGTGCCTCATGGTCGGGGCTAAGAGGGAAACCGGTGAAAATCCGGCGCTGTACCCGCAACTGTCAGCTGAGAGCTGATGGCCACTATGTCACTAGAGTATGTTGCTCTGGGAAGGCGGCCAGAAGCATAGACCAGCGAGCCAGGAAACCTGCCATCGCGTCGTTCGCCCGGAGGCCGGGAAGAGTTCTCAGCGGGCGGGAAGGCTTTGGCCTCTCCTAAGAAACGGCAATTGAATAGGCCTGGCCGCCCGCATGGGATCTTTTCTCATGGGGCCAGTGACGTCGTTTTGAAGCGCGCCATACCACCGGGCGGCAAGGCGCTGGAGGGGAAACCCTATGAGCTATAAGTCCGCACTTCTTAGTGCCGTTGTTTTTTCATTTGGTATTCCGACTGTTATTGGACCGATTGCAAATGCCCAAACCGGAGAAGATCCCGGTTCGGCGGTCGATGAAGCTGATGAACGCCTTGATACGATCATCGTCACCGGTACGCGATTTCAAACGCCGCTCGATCAGTTGGGGCAGTCGGTTACGGTAATAACTGCAGAAGACATTGAAGCACGTCAGCAGGTTCAGATATTTGATACGCTAGCGCTGGTGCCAGGTGTCCAAACCTCACGGTCAGGCCCGATTGGGACGACATCCACAGTCTTTTTACGCGGTGCACCCAGCAACACGACCCTGGTCGTGCAGGATGGCATCGTATTGAACAATTTGGCTTCGACGAGCGGTGGTTTCAATTTCGCAAATTTCGACACAAGTGATGTGGAGCGGATCGAAGTGATCCGAGGTGCCCAGTCCACCATTTATGGCTCTGACGCCATTGGCGGGGTGATCAACATCGTCACCAGGTCTGGAGCTGAGGGTCTCGGTGGCTCGGCAAGCCTGGAGGGCGGATCGTTCGGCACGTTTCGCGGACATGCTACAGTTCTCGGTGGTAACGAGAAAGCGAATGGCCGCCTTACGGTCAGCGGCGTGACCACGGACGGATTTTCAGCTGCAAGCGACAACGACGAGAATGACGGCTTTGAGAACCTCACCGTATCGTCACGTGTCGCGTTCAAACCACATGATTCACTTACTCTAGACGGGGTGGTGCGTTACTCAGACAGCGAACTCGAATTTGACGGCTTTCCCACGGACTTCGCCGTATCGAATACGGACGAGTTGAATGTCGCTGCTTTCGCAACACATGAGGCGCTCGGTGGTCGCTTAAGTAACCGGTTTGGAATCACCTATTCTACCCTGGACTCGATCAATCTGAACGATGAGGGCGGCGATGAAGGCGATGGTATTCCAAGTGAAGTGACCTTCCTACAAGAGGGTGAGCGCCTCTCTTACGAATATCAAGGTGCACTTCAGGCGACGGACTGGCTCGATGTCATTGTAGGGGCAGAACGCGAAGAAGCCGAAGCGAGCGTACCTATCGCCTTCGTCTCCTTCGCCGAAGAGGTTAATCAGACCTCGGGTTATGGCCTCGTCCGTGTTCAGCCGACGGACTGGATCGATCTGACTGCTGGCGTACGTCATGACGCCAACTCCGAGTTTGGTGACTCCACCACCGCCAACGCGGCTGGGAACATTCGAATAGATCAGACGGGAACGATCCTACGCGGCAGTTATTCTGAGGGCTTTCGTGCGCCCTCGCCAGGGCAACTCGGTGCCAATGCAAACAATCTGGATGCGATTTTGACTGCCGCGCTCGATCCTTCGCTTGTCCCTGAGACGTCAACAGGGTGGGATATCGGCGTTCAACAGGCAGTTCCCTTCTTCGATACGGTCTTCGGAGTTACTTATTTCCAATCCGATATTGATAATCTCATCGCTTTTGAGTTCGTTCTCCCGGCCTTTGCGCCTGCCTTCTTCAATGTAGACGAAGTCGACATTGAAGGCGTCGAAGTCACTCTGAGCGCTCGGCCTTTAGAGAGCATTCAGTTCGAAGCGAACTACACATATCTGGAAGCAGTGGATGCCGCGACGGGCATACAATTAGATAATCGCCCAGAGCATCGCGGCACTTTCGACCTGAGTTGGGCAGCGACTGATAAGCTAAATGTTGGTGCTCAGTTGATTGTCAATGGAGATGAGACTGAGAGTTTCGGTGACCCACTTGACGAATTCGTTGTGCTGAATCTGCGGGCGGATTACGCTTTGACCGACATCATAACAGTCTTCGCGCGTATCGATAACGTCACCGATACCGAATATGAAGATAACAGTGGGTTTAACGCTGCAGACATCTCAGCCTTTGGAGGCATACGCGCAAGGTTCTGATGAGACAATCGGTCAACATGCTCGGATTGCTGGCGGCAAGCATGTGTTTTGCTGCCAGCCTGTTTATCTCGGCGTGTGGAGCCGGCGACCAAGGCGGCACGGAGGTCGATGAGATTGCCGATCGACCTCGGAGGATCGTCAGTCTTGATTTTTGTGCAGACCAATATGTCCTGAAACTTGCCGATCGGGAGCAGATCCTCGCCATCTCACCCGACGCAGTGAAAGACTTTTCATACATGCGAGAAACGGCTGTCGGCGTGCCGACAGTCCGTCCCATCGCGGAAGATATCCTCATCCTAAAACCCGATCTTGTGGTTCGCAGTTATGGCGGTGGCCCGAACGCTGCAGCGTTCTTTGAACGTGCTGGCGTTCCCGTCCTGCAGGTCGGTTGGGCATCAAATGTCGATAGCGAAGAGATGGGATCAATCCCAAACCTGATCCAGCATGTGGCGGATGGGCTTGGTCACGCCCAACGCGGCGAAGCGCTGGTAGACGAATTCAGAACGCGTCTTGCAGCCGTCCGCGCCAGAAAGACGGGCGATGTCGCGCTATACATGACCCCTGCAGGCTTCACGACAGGACCGGGTTCGCTCGTCCATGAAATGCTGAGGGCCGCCGGGCTTACGAATTTCCAACAGCGTCCCGGATGGGGATCACTCCCACTCGAACGGCTCGCTTATGAGCAGCCTGATCTCGTCGCCGCGGCTTTTTTTGAGACGCTCACCAATCATCCCGATGCATGGAGCGCCTCTCGGCACCCCGTTGCAAGAGCGCAACTGGCAGAACCGGGGACCGTGCCGCTACAGGGGGCATGGACCGCCTGTGGCGGTTGGTTCATCCTGGACGCCATCGAAGCCTTGGCGGAAGGCGCTGAACAATGAGCGCGACGTCACAAAGCACCAAGTTCAACGCGGCACGCTGGCTAACGCCCGGTCTTGCCGCGCTCTGCGCGATCGCGGTCTTTGTGGCATGCCTCTTGGGGTCGACCCCTCTGGCACCTGATCGCGTGCTTGCGGCATTATTCGGCGGCGCAGAAGTTGGCGACCGGCTGGTTATTTGGTCGATCAGATTGCCGCGGGCGCTCGCGGCGTTCTTGGTAGGCGCAGCTCTTGGTCTAAGCGGTGCCGCGCTTCAAGGCCTATTGCGCAACCCCCTCGCCGAGCCGGGCGTACTCGGCGTTTCCGCCAGCGCTTCGTTAGCGGCGACGTTTTCTCTCTATTATGGTCTCGTGAGCCTCAGCCCATGGATCATGCCCATCGCGGCTATTCTTGGCGCGCTCGCTGCAACCACGATACTCGCGCTAGCAGCAGTTCGACAGCTGTCGGTAGTTACTCTGATACTCATCGGCGTCGGCCTCTCCAGTTTCTCCGGGGCCGTGATGAGCCTCCTAATGAACCTCGCCCCCAATCCGTTCTCCCTATCGGACATGGTCAATTGGATGTTGGGCTCGGTCGCTAATCGGAGCTTTGATGAGATCATCCTTGCCCTGCCCTTTCTGACCATAGGGGCAGCAATTCTTCTATTCACCGGACGTGGATTATCTGCGCTCACACTTGGCGAGGAGGCAGCAAGCGGCGTCGGCCTTAACCTCACTCGGCAACGCATCGCCACGGTCCTCGGAGCCGGACTTGCAACAGGCGCCTCTGTGGCGCTTGCAGGCGTTATCGGCTTTGTCGGTATTGTCGCACCGCATCTCATTCGACCTTTTGTCGGTCACGACCCGGCGCGATCACTTGTTCCGTCAGCACTCCTCGCCGGGTTCATTCTGGTCGTCGCAGACATTGGCGTACGCATTATCCCGACGGACAACGAGTTGAAGCTCGGGGTCGTTGCAGCGATTATCGGTGCCCCGGTATTTGTCTGGATCGCCATGCGAAGGCGGGCCGTCCATGACTGAGCTTGTCGCGACCGATCTAACCTTGAAAGCAAAGGACGCTGTGCTCGTGGAAGCAGCGAGCTGGTCGCTGAAACCCGGTGAATTCGTCGCTTTGCTTGGCCCCAATGGTGCCGGCAAAACGAGCCTGCTTCGCGCGAGCTTGGGGTTGGAAACGCCGACCTCGGGTTCTGCACGCCTTGGCGGCGACGACACCAATGACTTAATTCCAGCCACACGTGCACGTCGCCTCGCCTATCTTCCGCAAATCCGTCCACTCGCTTGGCCGAATACGGTTCGTGATGTCGTCGCCCTTGGCCGGTTCGCCCATGGCGCGGCGCTTGGACGGCTCGGAACCACAGATGCAGAGGCTGTCGATCGAGCGATCATCGCCTGCGATCTGACGGCCCTCGCGGACCGCAACGCCGACACGCTTTCAGGAGGTGAACTCGCTCGCATGCATTGCGCACGCGCGTTCGCCGCGGAAGCGCCGCTGCTCATCGCTGATGAACCGACAGCAGCGCTTGATCCGCGCCACCAGTTTCGCATTCTCGATCTCATCGCGGAGTATGTCGCCAAAGGCGGTGGAGCGCTTGTCGTGCTCCACGATATCCAGATGGCCGCGCGCTATGCCTCGCGACTTATCTGGATGAAAGATGGGCGTATCATCGCTGATGGCATCCCGTCCGAGACCCTCACCGCCGAGCGGCTGGAAACGGTCTATGCCGTCCGCGCTCGGCTTGATGGTCTTACCGTAAACATGGACGGACCTCTGTGAGCGCCAAAGCGCTTATGCTGCAGGGTACAGGCTCGGATGTCGGAAAATCCGTGCTGACGGCGGCGCTTTGCCGTATCGCCCGCCGGCGGGGCCTCAGCGTTGCACCATTCAAACCGCAAAACATGTCGAACAATGCGGCTGTATGCCCCTCGGGCGGCGAGATCGGACGCGCCCAGGCGCTGCAAGCCCAAGCCGCCGGCCTTGATCCACAGACCGATATGAACCCCGTCCTCCTGAAACCGCAAACGGATCGAACCTCGCAAGTCGTCATACACGGCAAAGCGGTTCGAGCCGTTGAAGCAGCGGACTACATGGCGGGGCGCGACCGGCTGATGGGCGCGGTCATGGAGAGCTTTACTCGCTTGGTGGCAAAACATGATTTAATCTTGGTTGAGGGTGCTGGGAGCCCCGCCGAGATCAATCTCCGCGCCCGCGATATCGCCAATATGGGGTTCGCCCGCCGCGCCGGCGTGCCGGTCTGCCTAATCGGCGACATTGAGCGCGGCGGCGTTATCGCCAGTATCGTTGGCACGAAGACCGTCATCACTCCTGAGGACGCTGCCATGATTGGTGGCTTTCTCGTTAACAAATTCAGAGGCGACCCGCGCCTCTTTGATGATGGGGTAACGGAAATCGAAACCCGCACAGGCTGGCCGTGTTTCGGCGTGATCCCTTGGCTGCCGGCCACTGCACGCCTGCCCGCGGAAGACGCTGTTGTCTTGAGCCGCGTCGCGAACCCGGAGTCCGGTAAACTCAAGGTCGCAGCCCCCATGCTGTCGCGGATCGCAAATTTCGATGATGCCGATCCGCTGAAAATGGAGCCGAACGTAGACTTCCAATGGATACCGCCCGGCCGACCGCTGCCGCGCGATGCTGATATGATCACCCTATTCGGGACAAAATCGACGCTTGGCGATCTCGCTTTTCTACGCGCCCAAGGTTGGGACCACGATATCATTTCCCATGCGCGCGCCGGAGGCCGTATCTTGGGCATCTGCGGCGGATATCAGATGCTGGGACGCAAAATCTCCGACCCTCATGGCGTCGATGGAACTCCCGGGATTGCAGAAGGTCTTGGTCTTCTGGAGGTCGACACCACAATGACGCAAGAAAAGCGTGTCGCGTCGATCAAGGGCATCAGCGTCCGCTCAAGCGAACCGATCACCGGCTATGAGATACATATGGGGTGTACGGACGGTCCCGACACCACACATCCTTTCGCACGCATCGACGGCAAGCCGGACGGCGCGACCAGCTTGAATGGTAGAATTCAAGGAACGTACATCCATGGCGCGTTCACGGGCGACGCCTTTCGCAGTGCCTGGTTGAAAGATGCAGGCATAGACGGCGACACCGAACTCAACTTCCAGGCCGCAGTCGAGAACGCGATTGATGCAGTGGCAGACGGTGTTGAAGCAGCGGTTGATGTCGATGCGCTGCTTGCACTCGCCCAACCGCCGGGTTGGAACCCTGCCGCCCCATGAACGCGCCAGCACTCATGTTGCTCGCATGGGGCTTGGAAGTCGTAATCGGTTGGCCAGACTGGCTTTATAAGCGGATACGGCATCCTGTTGTGTGGGTAGGCGCACTCATCTCTGCATTCGAAAAGACGCTAAACCGGCAAACATGGCCACACCAATTGCGCTATCTCGCCGGAGTGATCACGACACTGATAATAGTTGCTACAACGACCGGCGTCGCCATCGGGATTTCAACCTTCTTGCCCAACACGCTCGCCGGGTTGATGATCGAGGCGCTTGTCGCCTCAAGCCTGATCGCCTCACGGAGCCTGTATGCGCATATCGCCGCCGTCGCGCGCCCTATGGCTGCGGGTGATGTGGATAGCGCCCGCAAAGCTGTTTCGATGATTGTAGGGCGCGATCCGGACCTGCTTGACGAGTCAGGTCTCGCCCGCGCAAGCCTTGAAAGCCTTGCGGAGAACGCCTCGGACGGGGTCATCGCACCGATTTTCTGGGGCGCGATACTCGGCCTTCCAGGACTCGCCGCTTACAAGGCCGTCAACACGCTAGATTCCATGATCGGCCACAGAAACGAACGGTGCGGCGCGTTTGGCGGCTTTGCGGCCCGGCTCGACGATATCGCCAATCTTATTCCCGCACGGATAACTGGGGGTTTGATCGCCGCCGCAGGCTTTGGGGTTCGAGGTTTCCGCATCATGATCACGGACGCTCGCCGCCATCGGTCGCCGAACGCTGGCTGGCCCGAAGCGGCGATGGCCGGTGCGCTGAATGTGCGCCTGTCCGGGCCCCGCACCTATGGCGGTGAGAAGAACAACGAGCCCTGGCTAAATGAAGTTGGGCGTGACCCGACGCCAAGCGATATCAACGCTGGACTTGGGCTTTACATGCGAGCGATGGGTCTGGCCGCAATGTTGCTCGCCCTGATCGCCTCAGCTCTTGTGTGGGGGAATGCAAGTTGAACGAGGATCTCCGCCACGGAGGTGCGCTGGACCGAATGCGCGAGGCTTTCCCAGAAGCGCCGAAGCCCTGGATCGACCTCTCGACCGGAATCAACCCGTGGGCCTATCCACACACTGAGGTCACTGAAGAAGCTCTCAACCGTCTACCGACGAGGGCGGCCTACAGCGCCTGTCAACGGGCGATGGCGGCTGCGATCGGCGCACCACCCGAGACCCTATTGCTCGCGCCTGGGAGTGAACTTCTTATTCGTCTTCTGCCGGATGTCATTTCTGCAAAACGCGTCACGCTTTTAGCACCGAGCTATGGCGATCATGCTGTTTCGTGGAAACGAGCTGGGGTGACGATTGTTAACACGACTAATCCGCTCGAAATGGCAGACGAGACGGACGTCGTTATTGTTTGCAACCCCAATAATCCCGATGGTCATACCTTCTCGGTGGACGCGCTGAACCATGCCCGCGATAAGCTCGCCGCGCGGCGCGGCTGGTTGATCATCGATGAAGCATACGCCGATCTTGATCCCGGCTTAAGCCTCGCCCCGCTGGCGGGAAGCGATGGGCTGATTATCCTACGGTCCTTCGGAAAATTCTTCGGCTTGGCGGGCGTGAGACTAGGCGCGTTGATTGCGCCCGCCTCCATTCGCGATGCAATGGCGGCGCGCCTTGGTGTGTGGCCCGTTTCAGGGGCGGCGCTGGAAATCGGCACCCGTGCCTATGCTGATACCCGATGGCAAAGCTCTTCACGAACAAGTCTTAAGTCCGGAGCAGCGCGGCTTGATGAGAGTCTTGAGGGTGCAGGCCTCGGGCTAGTTGGCGGAACCGACTTGTTCCGTTTCGTCGAAACGGCGGACGCACATGGTGTTTTCGAACGCCTGGCCCAGGCCGGCGTTTATGTGCGCCGCTTCGACTGGTCGACGAGACATTTGAGGATCGGTTTACCCGCAACTCAAACCGCCCTCGAACGGCTAGAGGCGGCACTTATCCTTTAAGCTGGATTGGCAATCCAGCGGCGACGAATTCGACCCGTTCGCAGACAGAGGCGACGGCCTGATTAAGCCGTCCTTGGGCGTCGCGAAACTCTCTGCCAAGCGGTGTCTCTGGAACCAAGCCGAGCCCGACTTCATTCGAAACAAGTATGACCGGGACGGACGAGGTTTCAATCACCGCGCAGAGCCGCTCAGTCTGCGCATCGATATCATATCCGTGGTGCATGAGGTTTGAGAGCCACAGTGTCAGACAGTCAATGAGAAAGACATCGCGTTCACGACCTTCTTCTTGCAAAGCTCCGACAAGGTCTAATGGTGCTTCAGTCGTCATCCATCCCCGAACTCGCTCGGCTTTATGACGTTCAATTCGCGCTGCCATTTCATCGTCAAGTGCTTCAGCCGTCGCAATAAATACTCGCCGTGCACCGATTTCTTCCGCGAGGCGAAGGGCGCGACGGCTCTTGCCCGATCGAGCTCCGCCAAGGATGAGATATGAATTCGTCATACTGCGTTTTTAGCCGCAGCATCCGTCAAATGCACTGCACTAGGGTCACGGATATCAGCAATTACCGTTAACCTGCATCTAGACGACAGAACAGCATGTCCGCTTACACGCCTCTGGCAGAAGCGGGATGGACCAATTCATGTTCGAAGCTGACGGTATAGATGATTAGAGCTTCATCGCGGCAGCGGATGCGTCAATCGCTGCCAAACGATCTGCGTGGCTGGCAGCTGCATTCGCTTTAACCATTTCTACTATCTCGGCGCGCGCCGTCTCCGGAACGCCTCCCGAAAAAGGTTCTGGATCATATTCGATACCGAGTTGGAAGGCCTCCGCAAGATCTCGGCCGAAGCGCCGTTCAACAATCTTGAACCCGAAATCGATTCCTGCCGTTACGCCGCCTGCCGTAATCCTGTTTCGGTCTGTCACAACGCGTTCGCGGGTGGGCTTCGCTCCGAATTTCTTCAGGTGCTCAGCCCAGGCCCAGTGGCATCCGGCATTATAACCGTTAAGCAGACCTGCCGCCGCTAAGATGAGAGAGCCAGTACAGACGCTCGTAATATATTCTGCAGTTTCGGCTTGCATCCGTAGCCAGCCCAAGACCTCCTCATCGGTCATCAAGTCGGTGCATGCCACGCCGCCTGGAACGCAGATCATATCGTAACGCGCGTCATCAGACGTAGAGGCATGGGGCAGGAAGGAAATTCCGTTTTCACTCCGAACAGGGTCCAGTGATTTCCAGACCAACACGATCTCCGCGTCCGGCATAAGGCCGAGCACTTCGGCAGGGCCAGTAAAGTCCAGTTGCGTCATTTCCGGGTAGATCAGGAAGGCAATTTTGTAGGGCTTTTGGGTCATGGTTCGGTCTCCATTGAACTCGACCAATCTGCCGAACCACCCGTCTGGCGTAAATGACAAATTCATGTATATTCGCGCCAATGACGAGACGTATAGTGATTTTAGCGAACCACCGCGTCCAAGCGTTGGATGTTACCGGCCCGGCCTCGGTTTTCGCAGCAGCGACGAAGGCTCTGGATGACGGAGCGTCTTACAATATCGAGGTGGTGTCTCCGGCGGGCGGTTTGATTGGGACCATCTCGGGCGTCGACCTCCACTCCAGTTCTATTTGCCAAACCAGCGCTGACAAGATCGATACGCTCCTCGTTGCGGGCCACGACGAGATCGGCACTCAAGCTCTGACTACCGATAGCTCGACAAGAGACTGGTTCATCAGGGCTGCATCTGGCGCACGACGGTGGGGCTCTGTCTGCTCTGGGGCATTCGTGATCGCGGCATGGGAACTCCTGTCAGGTCGGCGGGCCACAACACACTGGTCGGCGATCGATCAGTTCCGTGACCAGTTCGAAACTACCGAGGTTGATCCAGACGCGCTCTACGTCATAGACGACGAACTCTGGACGTCGGCAGGTGTAACGTCCGGTATCGATATGGCTTTGGCTATGGTTGAGGAAGACTTCGGTGCCAACATTTCAGCCATGGTTGCAAAGCAACTCGTCGTTTATCTCAGGCGGCCCGGACACCAATCGCAGTTCTCCCATTCTCTCGAAATGCAATGTGGCGCAGCATCGCCTTATGGTGAGCTGATCAATTGGGTGAAAGCCAATCTGGCAATCGAACTCCCGGTTGCGAAGCTGGCCGAACGTGTGGGTCAAAGCTCTCGAACTTTCCAACGCAAATTCGCTAGGGAGATTGGCTCAACACCAGCTGCTTTCGTCGAAAGCCTGAGACTGGAGCGCGCAAAAATCCTAATATCCTCAGACGTTCCACTTAAGACGGTGGCCGCAGAGATTGGTTATCCAAGTCCAAGCCAGCTTTCGATCGTCTTCCAACGAAGGTTTGGCGTCTCCCCATCAGTTTGGAAAAGGATGCACACCGAGCACGGCGATCCAAGTTGAGTCGTCGATGTCTTCTCTCGAGCTCAGAGTTGTAGAGCGTCTGGAGGAATACCATACATGCGGAATCGATGGGCGACGAAGCCCTGATCATCATGCTTTCGAAGTTAACACTAGCGCCCACAAGATACCTATGTGTCCAAGGCCCTCTCTCTAAAACTCAAAAGCGCAGGACTTATCAACTTAGTCGCCAGTTAGTTGATGACACTTGACCGTACACGCGCCTCGTTTAGGTGCTGAACGACGCTTAAACCTCTGAGGGGCCCATATGCTGCGCTATACCTTTGTCATTCTCACTATTCTCGTTCTGTTAATCGGGTTGCCGGCTTCAGCGAAGCCAATTGACTACTTTCAAGTTGAGGGTGTGACCTATGATGAGACGGTCCCCACCTTCGAGAGCCAAGCCGGATATGAAATCGGTGAACGCCCAGTGCGCTTCAGCGATATGATCGGCTATCTGAGCGGTCTGGCGGAGCTCTCCGATCGTATCAGTGTAGAAACTATTGGCTATTCCCATGAGCGCCGACCGATACTGACCTTCACCGTTACAAGCCCCGATAATCACGGGAATCTTGAAACGATCCGGCAGACACACCTGGAACGCCTGGCAGGCCGGGCGGCACCCGACGCTGCGCCTATGGTGCTTTGGATCAATTTCGGTGTCCACGGAGCCGAAACGTCGTCCATGGATGCGGCGATCCCGCTACTTTACCACTATGCCGCCGGTCAAAGTCCTGCACTTGCTGATCAATTGGACAATGCGGTTATGATTTTCACCGTAGTGTTCAACCCCGACGGTCATGCCCGGCGCATCGACCATGTCGAAACATTTTGGTCGTATGGCGACAATACTGATATAAATGACGCCGCGCACGCGATGTGGATTGAAGCGCGTACCAATCACTACTGGATGGACTTAAACCGGCAATGGCTGCTGCTCACTCAACCTGAAAGCCAAGCTTGGATCGCCAAGTGGCATGAATGGAAGCCCATGGTCTCAGCGGATTACCACGAGATGGGATCTGAGAGTCCTTACTATTTCCACCCGGGCGAGGAATTGCGCCGCAACCCTCTTATTCCAGAACGCGCCAGAGAGCTGACGCTTGGCATCGGGCAGCGCCACGCTGCATTTCTCGATAGTGAGGCACGGCTCTATTCGACCGAAGAGGGCTTCGACAATTTCTATATCGGTAAGGGCTCGACCTATCCTCAGATCAACGGCTCGCTTGGCATTTTGTTCGAGGCTGGCGCAGCGCGAGGCGGATCAGTACAAACCGAGCGTGGCCTCGTTGAGACAGCCGACAATGTGCGCACGCACTTCCGCACCGCGCTGACAACCATACAGGGCTCGCTAGATCTGCGTTCCGAAATCACCGCTTATCAGCGCGACTTCTTCGCAGAGAATGCGCGTCAGAGCGACGGCGGCTGGGTGTTCACCGCCGAAGGTGATCCAGAGCGCGCAGCCCGATTTGTACGCCTCTTGCGCATGCATGATATTGAGGTGAGCCGGCTGAACGCCGATGTGACCGTAGACGGGCGGACCTATTCGCAGGGCGGCAGCTACTATGTGTCTATGGCGCAAACCAACAGTCGTATGATCCGCAGCATCTTCGAGCGCTTCACCGAGTTCGAAGAGAACATCTTTTACGACGTATCGGGCTGGACCCTCCCGCTCGCCTATGACCTTGATTACGCACAGGTAAGTGGCCGGTTATCTCGTGACGCTTCTGCTGGAGCGCAGGCTGACGGCACGTTTCAGTCGGCCCCTGCACCAGACCAAGCGCCCTATGGTTATGTTTTCGACTGGTCCCACACTTATGCGCCGCGCGCGCTAAACCGCATCCTCGCTGAAGACCTGCTCGTGCGCGCCGCCATGGAGGAAAGCGCTGTAGCGACCACGTCCGGCAATATTGAGCTGGGACGAGGCGCAATCTTTGTACCCTTGGCCCGCCAGGAAACCTCGCGCGAAGATATTCATGCGATCATGGAGATCATCGCGGCCGAAGACGGCGTACCCGTTTTTGCAGCGACGTCGGGTTTAACGCCCATAACTGGCCGAGACCTCGGCGCGACAAACATTTTCCGCGCCTTGAAAGAACCGCGCATTGTCCTCGCATATGACGGGGGATTGTTGCGCTATGATGTCGGTGAAGTCTGGTGGACACTGGATCACCAGCACCGCATGCCCGTTACCTTGGTAGAGAAAAGCCGCCTGGGGTCTCTCAACTGGCAGGACTACACACATCTTATTCTGGTTGGCGCAGATGTGTCGCCAGGAGAGCCGGCGGAAGACATTCTGGATGAGATGTTGACGGACGTCGTGCTTGGCTGGGTCGAGGCAGGAGGCACATTGGTCGCAACCCGCGAGTCAGCGCTGTGGGCACAGGGCGTCATTCAAAACCACGAACAGGGAGAACCAAAGGGAGACGAAGTGCGCGAGGATGCTCAGGCCGGACCCGAGGTCGAGCAGGAGCGGTTGAATTTTGCAGAGTTGAACTTGCGCGATGCCGAGCATGTGATCGGCGGTGCGATTTTCGCGACTGATCTCGACATAACCCACCCGCTAGGCTTTGGCTTCTCGGATCGCGATCTACCAGTTCACCGTAATGTAAGCTTCACGCTGACGCGCCCCGAGGGCAATCCTTACGCTGTTCCTGTCCAATATGCGGACGAGCCTCTACTAACGGGATATGCATCCGAGCGTCGATTGGAAGAGATCGGCGGCAGTCCTTCGGTGGTCGCCCGGCGCATGAAGCAAGGTGCAGTGATACTCATGGCTGATAATCCGGTCTTCCGCGGCACATATGCCGGTACCGAGAAGCTACTCATGAACGCGATCTTCTTCTCCAGCCTTATCGATCATCCGCGTGGGGATTATAGCACTAGCAGAGAGACGCCGTAGCATGTCTGCCAAGACCTAAGCGTTCTCTAATACTTGAGCCTTAGTTGCAGATCAGGGCTCCAGGCAGTGACTATACGTTAGCTGCAAAGCTGTCTCACCGAGAGCCGCTGCTCATAGAGGCAACTATCGTTTGTTCTTCTATAGATGTAGTTTGATTATTGTGAACTTGGAATCCCGGCTCAACCTGCTCGGCGAATGAATGCGGATTTAGCTTGCTTTAGAACCGATAACGCACTTGCTTGCTCTGGACATTCCAGTGGCGACCACTGCTTGATGTCAGGCATAGAGGATTGTCGAACCATGAAATTCCTTTCTTCACTCAAACGCTCAGCAGACTATTGGATATGTCATCACCGCTTCACCGCAGACCGTTTGTGTGCGGTCTTTGTTGGGGCCGCTCTTATTGTTTCCGTGGCGCTACCAGCTCACAGCGAAGACTTGGGAACGGTGTCCGTTCATCCTGAACTCTCTGGATTCCGCTACGGGATCTCAGTGACTGACCTGGATGGAAACGTACTTGTCGCACACAAAGCCGATGAGCGATTTATGCCCGCTTCAAACGCCAAGCTGTTCGTAACCGCGGCAGCCTTGGCTGCTGAATCCGAATTGTCCGACTTAGACTCGGGATTGCGTGTTTTGTTGGAAACAAAAGAGGATGGACCGCCAAACATTGTGTTGGAGGGTCGTGGTGATCCGACAATTGGGTTTGGTGCCGATTGCGAGGTGAAATGTATCGAGACACTCGCAGCAGAGGTCGTAAAAGCGGGTTTCACAGAAGTGGGCGACATTATCGGCGACGACCGGTGGTTTGCAGACCAACGTCGGCCATTGGGCTGGAGCTGGGATGATCTCAAATTTGGGCATGGAACATCGATTTCGTCACTCGCGATCAATGACAATGTTCTACCCTTGCGAGTCACTCCATCTGGTAAAGTTGAAACGCCCGTACACGCCAGGTGGCTGGATACTGGGCAAAGCTATTTTGACGTTCACAATGAGGCAACGACCAGCGAGGAAGGCCTACCCGTGGCTCTTCGGCTTGAACGGCGGGTCGGAGAGCGAAACGCGCGGCTCTATGGTGAACTGCCCAGAGGATCACGGTCCTTGACCATCGATCTGGGCGTGGACGACCCGGCTCACTTAGCAGCGTGGTACTTCAAGAGAGCGTTAGAGGCTAAGGGTGTATTCGTGTCGGGCGAAGTCAAAGCCCAGCATCGCCCCCTTCAATATGCTGATGAGCCACAACCGGTAAGTCCTGATGATGCGTCAGCTCCGCTTCGGTGCGGACACGCCCCGGTCGCTGAGACGACAAGGATAATCATCGCCTCACTTCCGCCAGCGCCTATCCAGGAAATTGTGACGGAGATTAACCGTGAGAGCCAAAATCTGTATGCGGAGATGATGCTTCGTCAGCTTGGCCGTATAAATGGTAGGGGCTCCTCTTTCTGTGGTTTGTTGGAGATCCAGGACTTCCTGGAGACTGTTGGAATAACGAGGGAG
This sequence comes from Pseudomonadota bacterium, assembly GCA_039033955.1. Taxonomy (GTDB): domain Bacteria; phylum Pseudomonadota; class Alphaproteobacteria; order Caulobacterales; family Hyphomonadaceae; genus CALLCD01. Next base: position 218,858 of record JBCCBQ010000004.1, on the reverse strand, counting down.
TTTTATGACCTTGCTGACGGGTCAGGCCTCTCCAACTATAACCGCGCGACACCGGCCACGATAACAAGCCTTCTACGCTATGCTGCCGCGACAGATTGGGGCGAGGCCTTTAAGGCGAGTTTGCCAGTGAGTGGCGGGTCGACCGGAACTCTGAGATATAGATTCCGCGGCTCCGAGCTCGAGGGAAAAGTCTTCGCCAAAACGGGAACACTGAACCACGTGGATGCGTTGTCGGGCTATATGCAGGCCCGCAGTGGCAGAACCCTCGCATTTTCCATCATTGTGAATGACCGCCCGTTAGAAGCACCGTCTGCAAGAGATCAAATCGATTCCATGCTCCTGAGCATCTATGAACAGTATTAGTCCTGCACATTGGCAAGGTTTCACTTCCAATGATTGGCTGGGTGCTCAATCATCTAAAGCCGTGGCAGTAATTGAAAACCAGCTAGCTCAATCGCGCGCCATTTGGGAGCGCTTGATCCGGCACGACCAAGGTGATTTCACCATTTTCATCCGCACATCCAAGTACCAGTACATCGCTTATAACATTCCCAATTTGTCTGGGTGGAAAATTGACGACTGCCAGAACTTGACGGCTAATTAGCCCCTCAGCGGAATATTTTTGAGTGATTTGCGCGGACGATTTCAGAACACCGATACCAGAGCCAAAGTCAATTTCGAGAACGTAGGCAGGCTTTCTTGCTTTCTTCAGGGGAGACGCACTCAGGATGGTCCCTGCTCGGATATCTAGTTTTACAAATTCCTCAAATGTCGCTTCGTCATCAATTGGCGACGCAGGATCGAATGCGATGTGCATTTTGTACCTCTAAAACTGGCGAAACCGATATAGAGAACATTGCCCGGATAATTGTGGCGGTTCCAAAAGTCGAAAACTAGCCTGTCCTACGCCAGATCGGACCGTCTGCGCTATCTTCAACAGTAACACCTAGGTCCGCAAGCTCTTTGCGGATCCGATCGGCGCTAGCGTAGTCTCGCTCCAATCGAGCTGCCTGGCGCGCTTCGACTAATCGCTGAATCTTATCCATATCCTCGGTTTGGCTCGAAGGATTTTCGAACCAATCTTCTGCATCCTCTCGCAAGAGCCCAAGCAAACTACCGGCTTGACGTAAGGCTGCCTTATACTCGGTGCGATCAGCCATGCTGGTCACCCGACGAGCAGCCTTAGCTAACTGGAAAAGCTCTGCGATCGCTGCAGGAAAGTTGAGATCATCTTCTAAGGCTGATTGAAAGCCATCAAGCAGGTCGGTATGGCCGTCCTCATCCGGAACATCATTCAAATCGAGGAGCGTCTTGTAGAGGCGGTCGAGGGTGCGTTTCGCTTGCGCCAGTCCCTCCGTACTCCAATCGAGCGGTTGACGATAGTGGGCACCTAGAAGCGCAAGGCGGATAGCTTCGCCCGGCGCGTCATTGAGAAGATCTCGAACAAGAAGAACATTGCCGAGGGATTTGGACATTTTCCGCCCATCCGCTATGACAAAGCCATTGTGCACCCAGTGCCGACAGTAGAGCTCACCGTCATGGGCGCAGGTGCCCTGAGCGATCTCGTTCTCATGGTGTGGAAAAATCAGATCCTGGCCACCGCCATGAATATCAATCGTTTTGCCAAGCCCTTGCTCGATCATAGCCGAGCATTCGATATGCCAACCGGGCCGCCCCCGTCCCCAAGGACTATCCCAGCCTGGAAGGTCTGGTGTGGAAGGTTTCCAGAGAACAAAGTCAGCCGGATCTCGCTTGTAGGGCGCGACTTCCACCCGCGCGCCAGCGAGCATATCATCGCGACTGCGGCCAGACAGAGCGCCGTAATCTGAGAATGAGGGGACATGGAACAGGACATGCCCATCCACGGCATAGGCGTTTCCCCGTTCGATCAACCGTTCCACCATGCCTATGATTTCGGGAATATGTTCTGTAACGCGCGGCTCAAGATCAGGCGTCAACACACCGAGCGCCGCCATATCGGCGTGATAAGCCTCAATGAACCGCTCTGTAATGTTGGAGATCGGCTGCCCAGCGTCTTTCGCTGCCGCGTTGATCTTGTCATCGACATCCGTGAAGTTGCGCGCGTAGACGACGCGCCCATAGCGCCGCTTCAATAGGCGATACAGAACATCGAATACAACGGCGGGCCTAGCGTTGCCGATATGGGCATAGTTGTAAACTGTCGGCCCACACACATACATCGTTATGAGATCAGGGTTGGCCGGTTCAAAGGCTTCCTTCGTGCGGGTCAGGGTATTGGTCAACAGGAGCGTCATCTTCGTCCCTCTAACTCGACGAATTCACTCGCACCTGACGTATCGGCTGAAACCTCTGGTCGCGCGGTCTCCGTGCCGGTTAGTACTTTGAGCGTATCGTGCAGCGAGGCCTCATCAATGTTCCGCGTGATGAAGACGATCCGTGAACGACGATCCTCACTTGGCCAATACTGTAGGGTGGCGACGGGGTGGAAAACGTGTTGGACCCCATGAATGACAAGTGGACCATCGGAACCTGTAACACTGACGATACCCTTCATGCGCAGCAAATCCGCTCCATCGAAACGGCGTAAAGCTTCAAACCAAACATCAAGGCGTTGGCGGTCAATTGGCTCATCTATTGTCAAGCAAACAGATCGGATTTCAGCGGCATGCCGTTTTAGCCGCGCGCGGTCGCCAAATGTCTCTGCTCGATCCGGTGCGCTGGCATTCGTCTCCGCGCTGATCCAGTTCTGCACGTTGAGGCTCTTTGTCTTCAGATCGTAGAGACCGATATCAAAGAGCGATCCCGCATCAACGACACCTCGCCTTGCAATGTCCTGTTTTGCCGAAGGGTTTAGAGCTCGCAGTCGGTCCTGCAATTTGCTCGAAGAAATGCTGTCTACGAGATCGGTTTTGGTAATGAGCAAACGATCCGCGACCGCGGCCTGTTTGACTGCGTCTATTTCGCTGTCGAGGGTCGCCAACCCGTTTGCAGCGTCAACCGTTACCACGACCCCATCCAGTCGATACAAACCAGAGATCTTTGGATCGGTCATAAGTGTATTGAGAATGGGTGCAGGGTCAGCGATACCCGTGGTTTCGATAATGACGCGGTCGAACCACAACTCCCCACCCCGCGCGAACCGCCAAGGAGCTTCGCGCAACGTTTTGGCGAGATCGCGCCTCAGAGTGCAGCAAAGACAACCGTTTGACATCTCGACAACGACGTCGTCCGTGCTGTGGACCATGAGGTCATGGTCCAGCCCAACCTCACCAAATTCATTGATGATCACTAAAGTACGGCTCAGTTCTGGTTGACCCATCAGATGGTTCAGCACCGTTGTTTTTCCGGAACCTAAAAACCCGCTCAGAATCGAAATGGGAAGCCGTTCAGAATTTTTTTTTGAGCTCTCGGCCATCTTCACCATGAAACTTGTTCATCTTAAGTCCACATACCCATTCCAGTGAGAGAGGGTTGGCAATAGTCCTCTGTCCGATTTGTGTTATCGCTTAAGACATCAGAGGGAAGTAAACACCACTCGGACGAGATCATGCATAACGACCGCTTGCAGTCCTGAGCGGCGCATATGTTATAATATAACAGTTGGCCGGGTAATCAATAAGTAATATTGGTGCATCGTGTGCTAACCCTCAACCAATACTGCAGACTTATGGAGCTACGCCAGTGAGTGCCGCAACGACCAACCCCAATCCCTCAAAGCGATTTGCCGAACGCACTTCAATAGAGCAAGTCGAAGAAGGATCCGTTTTAGCCCCAAAGTTTGACGCGAATGGCCTGATTGCCTGCGTGACCACCGAAGCTGATACCGGCGAAGTACTCATGCTCGGCTATATGAATCGTGAAGCGCTGGAGCGATCAGTTACAACCGGAGAGGCCCACTACTGGAGCCGAAGTCGGAATCAGCTCTGGCACAAGGGGGCCACCAGCGGGTTAACTCAGACGATCCTGGAAATGCGTATCGACGACGACCAAGATGCCGTCTGGCTTCGCGTTCGCGTTGCTGGTTCGGGAGCCAGTTGTCATGTTGGCTACCGGTCTTGCTTCTATAGAAGCGTCGAGACCGGTGGGCCTTCGGATGAACCTACTCGTCTCGTTTTCACCGAAGCGGAAAAAACGTTCGATCCTAAAGACGTCTATGGCGATGCACCAAATCCGACCCAGCTTTGACGCTTGATAGGCAACTGTTTCGAGGCCGACACCGGTCATGGCAAGGGCCCCAACCCGGTCCATCCCCAAATTGATCCTCTACAGTACTTAGTGGATCAGCAGCTTCGCAAATCTAACTCTCACCGGGCATACATGGATTTGAGAGCGCCTTCGTTTGCAGGGCTGGTGGCGCAGTGCCCGTGTCCTGACGATCCAGAATCGCCTCTATTTCATCCATTATGCGGTTCATCCTCGCCTCTACGGCGCGGTATGGTGCTGCGCTCGCCATATCTAACCCAGCCTTGACTTTCAGATCGTATGGATGGGCTGAACCGCCAGCCTCCAGCATTTCTAGATAGAGCGCGATGCCCTCCTCATCTCCCGCCCGAATCTTATCGGCGAAGAAGACCGCAGCGGCGAGCGATGTGGAATATTGGTAGACATAGAAGTCAAAGAAGAAGTGCGGAATATAAGCCCATTCCAGATTATAGACGTCCGGCACAACAGTTACGCCCTCTTCGACGCCGTAATACCGATTGAAGATATCAGTATAAATCTCTGTCATCCGAGCGCCCGTAAGGCTTTCTCCGGCTTCGACTGCCGCATGAATTGCCGCCTCAAACTCAGCGAACTGTGTTTGCCGAAAGTAAGTGCCTCGCATTTGTTCAAGGGCATATCCAAGATAAAATAAGCGCTCAGCATCCGTCTCAGCTGCGTCTAGTAATTTCTCTTGCGCGAGAACTTCTTTCGTAATCGCTGCCGTTTCGGCGATGAAAATAGAGTATCTTGCTGTCTCAAAAGGTTGGGCCTCGTTTGCCAAGATTGTGTGCATGGCATGCCCCCACTCATGCACGAACGTCGATGCGCTATTGTACGTGTCTTGATGATTGAGCAGCACAAAGGGGCCGAGATCGTACACGCTGCCAGACATGTAGGCACCGCTGCGTTTCCCCTGGCTTGGATAGGCGTGGGTCCACCCACCTGTCATAGCCCGGCAGAGAGACTGCACATATTTTTCGCCAAACGGTTCGGACGCGGATGCCGCAATCTGCGCCGACCGCTCCAAGTCAAAGACTTGGTCAGTTTCGACGAGATCTGGATAGATATCGTGAAAAGCAAACTCTTCGATACCGAGAATGCGCGCTCGCAGTTCAAAATATCGATGCAAAGTCGGAAGAGCAGCATTCACCTCAGTGAGGAGGGTGTTGTAGACCTCACGCGGAATATTATCGTCAGCGAGAGCTGCTTCCAGAGCAGAGTCATAATTGCGTTGCGAGGCATCAAAGACCTGCCTTTGAACATGGCTCCCGAGAGCTTCGCCAAGCGAGCTTTCGAACTGTTTATGAGTTTCGAAAAAGGCGTTGAAGACCTTCTCGCGGTCCTCTCGGTTTTCAACAGCGCGTCCTTTAACATAGCCTGCTGCGTCAAGGCGCAGTTCTTCACCCGTGCTCAAAGTGACGGTCGGCCACGGAATATCTGAGTTTTTTAACAGAGTGTAGATGCGCTGCGCTCCACCAAGGGCGACGCTGGCCGCCGCCATAATCGCTTCTCCTTCCGAAGTGAGCGTGTGCGGCGTCATTCTTAGCGTTTCACGAAGATCAAATGCGTGCTTCTGCAAGCGCGGCTCACCAGCAATCCACGCCTCGATCTGTGTCTCGCCAACATCTTGGATCATAGGGCTGACCCAAGCGGCAGCCTCCCCAAACGTGGCAAACATAGATTGTGCTTGCCCACGGCGGGCGAGCTTTTCACCATCGCGCAGATCTGTATCGGCATCCAGAAACGCGTATGTCGACACGCGTAAGGCTTCTCGCGCGATATCCGATGTTTGATCGAACAGGTCAGCAATTGATGCGGCGCTTGGCTCGAATCCCTCCTGCGCCTCAGCGATTGGTGCAATCCGTTCGAGAAGTTCCAACCGCGCCGCATCCCAAGCTTCGACGGTGGGGTAAAGCCGCGTGAGATCCCATTCCACTGCTTCCAGATCATTTGCTTGCTCGCCCGCCTGAACACTTTCGTCCCACATCGGACCAAGCTCGGGTTGCGCGAGCGCTAGCGGGCTGGCTGCGAAACAGATGGCTATAGCTGCATGGGACAATAGCGTGGTTCTCATCTCGGACGTGCTCCTTGCGAATGGTTTGCGGCATAAGAGCATTCTATCGAAATGTCGGAAAGCCGAAACTTCGACGCTCTTGATCTTCGAAGGAAAGCGATCGCATTAGCATGTAGCAATTGCCTATCAACGCACCTTCGTTATCTTGAGGGTGCACAAAATGGAGAGACACTATGGTTCGATCGAGTTTGGCCGGAGCTCTAATAATCTTTAGTTCTGCATGCTCTACCGCTTTGATAGGTTCGGATAGCGCGGCGAACGCCGAAGACGTGACTGTTACTGACAGTACCGCGATCCACCAAGGGCTCCTTACGCTCGATGCACATCTCGACACGCCAGCATTGTTTCATCGCGAAGGATACGACTTCTCTGAACGTGGGTCGTTTGAAACTGATCGCACAAATGTCGATCTGCCAAGGCTGAAGGAAGGCGCACTGGATGGTGGCTTCTGGGTGATCTACACAGCCCCAGGGCCACTTGACGATGCATCGTATATAAAGGCCAGGACATCGGCACTTCTTCGACAAATGTCTATCCGCGAACTGGCATCAAAATACTCAGATTCCATTGCGCTTGCATTTGATGCCGAGGATGCAGAGCGCATTCACGAAGACGGCAAAGTTGTCGTGTTCCAAAGTATGGAAAATGCCTACCCCTTGGGCGAGGATATCTCACTGCTCGAAGTATTCTATGTCGGCGGATTGCGCATGCTTGGACTGGTACATTTCGATAGTAATCAGTTCGCCGATAGCTCAACAGATGATCCCTTGCATGGCGGACTTAGTGAGATAGGCAAAGATCTCGTCCGGGAGGCAAATCGACTAGGGATGATCGTTGATGCTTCGCATGCCTCCGATGATGCGCTGCGCGACATGATGGACGTCTCGTCAACGCCAGTTATCTTATCTCATAGCGGTCCTGATGGCGTATTTGAGCATGCGAGAAACGTCCCCGACGACCTCCTTATTGAACTCGCAAACAAAGGAGGCGTCGTTCATGTCAACGCCTTTGGCGGTTATCTCGAAGCTCTAGAAACATCGCCTGAACGACAAGCAGCTCTAGACGCATTTACGACAGAGTTTGGGGGCTTCTTTGATCCGAGGTCAGACGAAGAAATGAAAACTTACCGCGCCGGGCGTCGCGCTATTGATGACCAGTTCCCGGCTCCACGCTCCAGCTTCGAGAAATATCTAGAGCACTTGCTGTATACGATAGAATTGGTCGGTGTTGATCATGTCGGAATAGGTGCTGACTGGGATGGCGGAGGCGGCGTCGAGGGCATGGTCGACGTCTCAGACGTACCGAAAATTACCGAAGCGCTGACTGATGCTGGGTATAGCGCCGAAGACATCGAGAAGATATGGAGCGGCAATCTGCTTCGGCTCATGCGTGAGGTTCAAGAGGCGAAGACGGCTGATCTTACATCACCAGATATTTTGAAATAGGGAGGAGTGAGGCTGAGGAGCTCAAAACTGGAAACTCAGCCTCAGAAAGCGTGCTAAGTCCGTGAAAGATATGGTGGGCGGTAACGGGTTCGAACCGCTGACCCTCTCGGTGTAAACGAGATGCTCTACCAGCTGAGCTAACCGCCCGAAGCGCTCCTAATACGCCAAGCGGCGCGAACATCCAACGAAAAATTTGGACCCGACTGCATATCTTCGACGAAACGAAAAAGGGCCCGTACGAAACGGGCCCTTCTTGAAGTGATCACTATCGTATCGAGGGATCAGTGCCGGCTGCCACTGGTCACACTTGGCTGTGATCCGCCATGTTCCGACCCTGAGCGGCCCGTGCCGGCGAGTGTCGCCTGAAGAGCTGCCTCGTCCTCCTCGGACCATTCGATCGGCACGAGAGGTCGCGTTAGCGCGCGCGCAAAGACCTCCATAATGTCCGACACCGGCACAATCTCCAGACCGTCCTTCACATTGTCTGGAATGTCGGCGAGATCCTTTTCATTGTCTGCCGGGATTAGAACGGTCTTGATACCGCCGCGGAGCGCAGCAAGTAGCTTCTCCTTGAGACCACCGATCGGCAGAACGCGACCCCGGAGGGTGACTTCACCCGTCATGGCAACGTCTTTCCAGACAGGGTTGCCGGTCAGAAGAGACACAATCGCAGTTGTCATGGCGATACCCGCTGACGGACCATCCTTGGGGGTTGCTCCTTCTGGCACGTGGACGTGGATATCTGTCGTGTTGAAAGTGCTCGGCTTGATACCGAGAGAGACAGCACGCGCCCGCACCAGCGAGTTCGCGGCCTGGATCGATTCCTTCATGACATCGCGCAGATTCCCGGTCACCTTCATGCCACCACGACCGGGCATCTGCACGGCCTCAATAGTCAGAAGGTCGCCGCCAGTTTCAGTCCAAGCGAGACCGGTTACCGCACCAAGCTGGTTTTCGCTGTCGGCAAGGCCATAACGGAACTTCCGTACGCCAGCGAAGTCGGCAATATTCTCTGAGCTGATTTCCTGGGACGAGGCACCGTCCTGGGCGATCTTACGAACAGATTTGCGAGCAAGGCGCGCAATCTCACGCTCGAGACTCCGAACGCCAGCCTCTCGGGTGTAGTATCGAACAAGGTCGCGAATGGCGTCCTCTCCGACAATCCATTCTGTCTCGGCGAGGCCATGATCCTTGCGGATCTTGGGGATTAGATGCCGAACGGCAATCTGAAGCTTCTCGTCCTCTGTATAGCCAGCAATACGGATCAGTTCCATCCGGTCAAGAAGTGGCTGAGGCATGTTGAGTGAGTTCGCTGTCGTGATGAACATCACATCGGACAGATCATAATCGACTTCGAGATAGTGATCGTTGAATGTCGAATTCTGTTCCGGATCGAGCACCTCAAGAAGCGCCGACGCCGGATCGCCGCGATAGTCCATGCCGAGCTTGTCAATCTCATCCAGTAAGAACAGCGGATTGCCCGTCTTAGCCTTCTTCATTGACTGAATGACGCGGCCCGGCATCGAGCCGATATAGGTACGCCGGTGACCGCGGATTTCGCTTTCGTCACGCACGCCGCCAAGGGCGACACGGACGAAGTCACGACCGGTTGCGCGAGCGATTGATTTACCGAGAGAGGTCTTCCCCACGCCTGGAGGGCCAACGAGACAGAGGATCGGACCTTTCATCTTCTCTGTCCGCTTCTGAACGGCGAGATACTCCAAGATCCGCTCTTTCACTTTCTCAAGACCATAGTGATCGGCGTCGAGAATGCGCTCAGCCTCGTCGAGATCTGTCGAGATTTGCTTACGCTCACCCCACGGCAGGGACACCAGCCAATCGAGATAATTCCGAACGACGGTAGACTCAGCCGACATTGGGCTCATCTGACGGAGTTTGCGCATCTCGCCATCGGCTTTGGTCCGCGCTTCCTCAGAGAGCGGCGTGTCGCGAAGCTTCTGCTCAAGTTCAGCCAGCTCGTCACGCTCTCCACCGTCCTGTTCGCCGAGCTCTCGCTGGATCGCCTTCATCTGCTCGTTCAGATAGTATTCGCGCTGGGTCTTCTCCATCTGCCGCTTTACGCGGTTTTTGATCTTACGCTCCATTTGGAGCATGCCCATTTCGCCTTCCATTTGTGAGAAGACTTTTTCCAAGCGCTCTTTTTCGCTCGTGACTTCAAGCAGGTCCTGCTTGTCAGAGAGTTTGATCGACAGCTGGGCGGCAACCGTGTCGGCGAGTTTGCCGGGATCCGTGACTTTGGAAATGGTGGCCACAGAATCTGGCTGGATCTTCCGATTGAGCTTCACGTAGTTTTCGAACTGGTCGATCACAGCCCGCATCAGCGGCTTTACGTCGGTGGCGTCAGCTTGCTCTGACTCGATAGGCGTCACGTCGGCATCAAAATAGCCGCCGCGGTCGTTGAGTTGTGCGAGGCGGGCACGGGATTGGCCCTCTACGAGCACTTTCACAGTGCCATCGGGCAGTTTCAGAAGCTGAAGGATCGAGGCAATCGTTCCAACCGGATAGAGATCGTCGCTGCCTGGATCATCAACGGAAGGATCTCGCTGCGCCACCAGCATGATTTCATTTTCACCTTCCTCGACCATTTCGAGGGCTCGGACAGACTTGTCACGACCGACGAAAAGTGGCGCAACCATCTCGGGAAAAACAACGATATCTCGGAGGGGCAGTACTGGGAGTGTTTTGGTCATATGTATTCGACTCTCTTCTGGCGCTGCTCTGAATAAGCCAACACCGGTTTGCAGGCCCCGCAGAACGCAGCGACCTTAGCATGATTTAACTATGTGGCGATGTAACAGCTTCGCTTCAAGCCGCGAATATCTGTTGAATTCAGCTCAAACAGCCCTAGCGCGTTACAGGAAACAGGCAGTTAGGACGCTTCTTCCGTTTGGGCCTGCTCAGCGTGGACATAGAGCGGTGTGGCATTGCCTTCGACAACCTCGCCATTGACCACCACCTCCGAGACACCGCGCAAGTTTGGCAATTCGAACATTGTGTCCAAGAGAATGGACTCCATGATCGAACGGAGACCACGTGCACCCGTTTTACGCTCAATGGCCCTACGAGCCACCGCGTTAAGAGCTTCCTCGGTAAAGGTCAGCTGCACGTCTTCCATATCAAACAGGCGTTGATACTGCTTCAGAAGTGCGTTCTTTGGCTCGGTCAGGATAGAGACGAGCGCATCCTCTTCCAAATCCTCAAGCGTTGCGATCACAGGTAAGCGACCAATGAACTCGGGGATAAGGCCGAATTTTTGCAGATCTTCCGGCTCCACATCGCGAAGAATTTCACCAGTCTGACGATCTTCGGGGTCCTGCACGTCCGCACCGAAACCGATGCTTGCACCTTCTCCGCGTGAGGAAATGATCTTATCGAGCCCGGCAAACGCACCGCCGCAGATGAACAGAATGTTGGTGGTGTCGACTTGGAGGAATTCCTGCTGCGGGTGCTTACGTCCACCCTGAGGAGGAACCGCAGCAACTGTGCCTTCCATGATCTTCAGAAGCGCTTGCTGTACGCCCTCACCGCTCACATCTCGAGTGATGGACGGATTGTCGGATTTCCGCGAGATTTTGTCGATCTCGTCGATGTAAACAATGCCGCGCTGCGCCCGTTCAACATTGTAATCCGCAGCCTGAAGCAGCTTCAGAACGATGTTCTCAACGTCCTCACCAACGTATCCTGCCTCTGTAAGCGTGGTCGCGTCCGCCATCGTGAACGGTACGTCGATGATACGAGCAAGCGTTTGGGCCAGTAGCGTTTTACCGCAACCGGTCGGGCCGATGAGCAGAATATTCGATTTTGCGAGCTCGACGGCGTCGCTTTTTGATGCGTGAGATAGGCGCTTATAGTGGTTGTGAACGGCCACTGAGAGAATGCGCTTCGCATACTCCTGCGAGATGACGTAATCGTCGAGTACATCGCAGATTTCCTGCGGCGTCGGCACGCCTTCCGAAGAGGAAACCATAGCGGTTTTGTTCTCTTCGCGAATAATATCCATGCAGAGTTCGACGCACTCATCGCAAATGAACACAGTCGGGCCAGCAATCAGCTTCTTCACCTCATGCTGACTCTTCCCGCAAAAGGAACAGTAGAGGGTGTTTTTTGAATCGCCGGAGCCGTTCTGCTTACTCATTCCAACCTCAATGCCGGATAACACTTAACACAAGGCTTACGCCCGCAAATCACCGGTCTTAACTCAATCATAGGCTTGCTCTACCCTCACGCAAGCCCTGCGCCACATAGATTTACCTTTATTCCTCTATCAAAGCGCGCTTTTCATAAACCTTATCTACAATGCCGAATTCCTGAGCTTCTTCAGCGGTCATGAAGGTATCCCGGTCCAGCTTTTTCTCGATTGCTTCGAACTTCTGGCCGGTATGCTTCACATAGATTTCATTGAGCCGGCGCTTCAGATCAATGATCTCCTGCGCATGAAGTTCGATATCGGTCGCCACGCCCTGATATCCGCCCGATGGCTGGTGCACCATCACCCGGGCGTTTGGAAGTGCCGTACGCATACCCTCTGCCCCTGCTGCTAGCAGTAGTGATCCCATGCTCGCCGCCTGCCCGATGCAGGCGGTCGCAACAGGGCAACGGATGTATTGCATCGTATCGTAGATCGCGAGACCGGATGTCACGTAACCTCCGGGCGAATTGATGTACATCGCGATGTCTTTTTTTGGGTTTTCCGACTCCAGGTAAAGGAGCTGCGCGGTCACGGTTGTAGCGACGCCGTCATCTATCGGCCCGGTGATAAAAACAATCCGCTCCTTAAGTAGGCGCGAGTAGATATCATAACCTTGTTGTCCCCTACTCGTCTGCTCGACAACGTATGGGACATAATTGAAGCCACGGGGTGCATCTGTCATGGCAATTCTCTTGCGGTAAGTGTGTCAGTTATAGGAGGCATATGGCCCGCGACCTATGATTTGTCTACGTCGCTTGCCCACCCATTCCAGTTCTTCGCTTCCATTTCGACGCGGATTGCTGCATTCCACCGGCCTAATCCATACTCAAACAGGATATTTCTGGCCCGGCCATGACTGCCCAAACCCCTGTATTCATCGTTGGTACCGGCCGTTGTGGCTCGACGCTTATGTCGAACCTGATCAACCTGCATCCGGATATATTGAGCCTGTCAGAAGTCTTCGTGTCCTTCTCGACGGAAGGATTTGTCCACAGACAAATGGACGGCCCAAGATTCTGGCGTCATTTGAACAATGCGTCGCCGGTGCTTCGCAAAGCCATCAATCCAACCCGCAGTCCTGTCGAGTTTACCTATGAGTTCGGGGACCACAGCCCCTGGACGATGGAAGACCTGCCGGCTTGCCTTTACATGACGCTCCCTCACCTCTCACGAGAGCCAGACGCTCTCTATCGGGAGATGGAACCGATCATAAAAGCAAGGCCGCAGGCCTCGATGGGCGAGCATTATCAGTTCTGGTTTGACTGGTTGAAGGATCGCCAGGGCAAGAAGATGTGGATCGAACGCTCCGGCAACTCGATCACTATGGTGAAACAAATCGATCGCCTCTGGCCAAATGCCAAATTCGTTCATATCCACCGTGACGGTCGCGAGGTCGCCATGTCGATCCGCAATTTCATGCCGCTTCGCGTGTTTCTCCACACGTGGCAGCGCTTGAAGCTGATCGGCGTCGATCTTCTCAAGACGCCTTTCCGTTATTCCGACAGCCTACTCGTCAACACGTTTGCTCCGGCCATTTCGTCGATCATGCCAACGGAACGCTTTCTGGACATGGAGCCAAGCCCTATCGAGACGGGTCGTTTCTGGTCTGCGATGATTGAGCAGGGACTTAAGGATCTTTCCGTCATCGACCCATCGCGCATCCATACAATGACCTACACCGATCTGGTCGAGCGTCCGCGCGATACCCTCTCCGACTTTCTCGACTTCGCCGCGCCAGGCCTTCCGAAAGAGCCGTGGCTTGAAAATGCGGCTACTCTGCCCCGTAAGAATGAGCCGAAGTGGAAGTCTCTGCCGGCTGACGAGATTGCAGCGCTCGAAGCGGCCTGCGCCCCCGGGATGAAACTACTCGGGTACACCTGACCACTCTGGAGGATCGACATGGCTGGAAAACACTTGCTTGCGATCCTCGCTTTACCCTTGATCGCCAACTCGGCGGTTGCTCAATCTGAAGCACCTGAAGATACGATCGCCGCTCTATTCGACGCCATGCGAGCTGGTGACGGCGATGCCGTACGCAATCGTGTTCGCACGGGCGCAACTCTTGAACGCGCCACATCAGAGGGCGTGCGCGATCTACCATTTGAAGATTGGGCAAGCTGGATAGACACGCTAGAGTCCGGACAGGCCGACGAGCAGATATTCGAAGTGGAGGTCCGCCAATTCGGTAATCTCGCCTCGGTATGGGCTCCGTTTGTGATCTCACTCGATGATGAGATCAGAGGATGCGGCGTGAACCATTTTACCTTAGCACTAGAAGAAGACCTATGGATCGTTACCCACGGGTCAGACACGCCCTATGATGGGGACTGCGAAACGTTTCAGCAGGTCTACAAGGAGAGAGATGCCGGCTGAATGGCGTTCAACCGGCAACCATTATCGTAATTACTCTTCCATCTCGGCGAAGAGGTCGTCTTTCGACACATCTTTGTCCGTGACTTTAGCAACCTCAAGAATGTGGTCGACGACCTTCTCTTCATAGATAGGTGCCCGGATCTGAGCCAGAATGCTTGGGTTCTTCTGGAACATCTCGATCACTTCACGCTCTTGCCCCGGGAACCGGCGCGCCTCAGCGATCACGGCCTGCTGGACTTCCTGCTCGGTGATCTGAACATCCGCCACGCGACCGATCTCCGCCAACACTAGCCCCAGGCGCACGCGGCGTTCGGCGATTTTGCGGTAATCGTCCTTTAGCTCATCGTCCGACTTGCCCTGGTCCTCTTCATCAAGATTACCGGCCTCTTTTTCCTGCATCAGCTGCTGCCAGATTTGATCGAATTCCTGATCGACCATCTTCGGCGGAAGATCGAAGTCGTGTTTTTCATCCAGAACGTCGAGGAGTGCGCGTTTTGCTTTTTGACGGGACGCACCACTGTGGCGTCCTTCAATCTGCTGGCGAACCATGTCCTTTAACTCATCGAGCTTCTCGAAACCGAAATTCTTGGCAAATTCCTCATCGACTTCGGGGGTCTTCGGCTCGCGAACCTCGCCGACCTTCACTTCGAAGACAGCGTCTTTGCCTTTAAGGTTTTCCGATGGGTAGTCCTCCGGAAAGGTGACGTTCAGCTCTGTCTCGTCGCCAGCCTTTACCCCAACAAGCTGCTCCTCGAAGCCCGGAATAAAACGGCCGGCACCGATCTCCACGGCCTGTTCTTCTGCGGTTCCGCCTTCAAACGCCTCGCCGTCGATTTTGCCGACAAAATCAATCACAACGGCATCGCCATCGCGTGCTTTCGCCGTCTTGCCGCGCGCTTCGAACTTTTTGTTCTGCTCGGCCAACAGACCAAGCTCCGCATCCACGTCCTCATCGCTAACAGCAGCAACCGGTCGCTCGACTTCGATTACCTTGATGTCCGTCGGCTCGAAATCAGGCATGACATCGACACTGAACTCGTAGGAAAGATCCGCGCCGCCATCAAGCACGTTCTCCATCTCGCCTTCGAACTGAACATCCGGCTGCGATGCCGGACGGATCTCAGCGTCGGTAAGGGCTTTCTGGTTGGCCTCGCCGATCAGCCCCTCAACGAGTTCACCCATAATGGACTTACCGAACATCTTCTTCACATGGGCGGCAGGTACCTTGCCCGGACGGAATCCCTTGAGGCGCATTTGAGGGCGGATTTCCTCAATGCGGGTTTCGAGCTTTGCCTGAAGTTCCGAGGCTGGCACGGTCACCTTGAAGGTGCGGCTCAAGCCCTCGACTTTGGTTTCGGTAACTTCCATAGGTTTCGTCTTCTTATCTACGAGCGTCGGCCCCGTTATCCACAGGTATATCGACCCTGAAATTGTCTTTGAAAGCGCGGCTTATGTCATACCCCCGCGCCCGTGTCCACGCGCCTTCTACTGTGTTTATGGCGACGCAGATGAATACAGGGAAATCGTTAGATTGATGGTGCGGGTGAGAGGACTTGAACCTCCACGCCTCGCGGCGCCAGAACCTAAATCTGGTGCGTCTACCAATTCCGCCACACCCGCACTGGAGCGGGGGGCATAAACCACACTGTGGCTTGCGACAAGCCCTGGCTTCAGAGCACCCGCGTTTCCGCCTCACCACCGAGTCTCGCAACCGTCAGATTTCCATCAACTCCGCGCTCAAGCCGCGTGATGGAACAGTGACCGGGCTTGAAAATGAGCACCTTCGGATCGTCAAGTATTTCCCCAATGATCGCATTGATAGCTACGAAGTGACTAAACACCGCCGTGCCGTCTAGCAGGCCATTTACTGTCTCAAATGCATGTCTTCGCCAGTCTAGAAGCTCCGCTGACCATTCGCCGGCCGTCACCCTACGGAGCCAGGCTACGCGATCATCGACGTCGTCCGGCGTTTCGATCTCGGACATTGCCGTTTTGACCGACGCCTTTACACCCGACAAATCTTCGAACGCTGCGGAGGTTTCGCGGCACCTTTGCATTGGACTGGTAATTGATTGGTGAGCCCCAAGCGCCATCAGCTCTAGTGCGGCGCTTTCGGCTTGATCGCGGCCAAGCTCACTCAATCCGGGATCGGGGTGCTCACCCCAACCCGCCGCGGCTTCGCCGTGGCGGACTAGAAAGATCACTCTGCGGCAACTTGAATTTCAGTCGCCACCATGCCTGCTTCATCGAACACTTTCAGCGCATTTTTGTAGGCAACCGGTTTAGCGATGTTCAACCGGGCCCGAGCCTCGTCTATCGGCTCCTTGAGCAGCTCGATAATGTTCTGGGCTGAAATCGACTTAGCGGCACGACCGTTGCGTTTACCTTCGCGATAACATTCAGCGACGTTGGCCTCGCGAGGCAGATGCTTTTTCATTTCTCGAATGCCGACATAAGAAATGAAGTTCACGCCCCGATTTGGCATCTGGCCATGCGTGAAAGCGAGAAGTGATGCCTCGCCAAGCGCGTCCCGACCATAACCTGTGAGAACATGATACAGATCGTGCGTGTCCCGGGTACGATTGCCATACCACTCTAGGTCGTCGTCATACTTCTTCTTGCGCGCATCCATCTTCATGCTCTCGTCGACGAGCCCTTGCGCAGACAAACCTTCGCGCTCCATGAACCTTAGATAAGCCGCGCCCACCGTGTTCTCTGGTAAGTCTCTGAGCCAAACATGGTCGTCGAGAAGCGGCGGCAAATAAACGCGTTCTTTCAGTGCCGCTTCGCCCTCTTCCGACTCAGCGAATTTGTAGAGATTCCTTCGTAGCGAATCTCCGCCGAGAGCCTCGATAATATGGAATACCTGCTCAGTGTCTTCCTTATCCGCAATCAAAGTCCGCATGTGTTTCAATGCTTTAATGGGACGAACCCGCGGTTTCACACGGGAAGGGTCTATGTTTAGTTCGGATCGGTGCATCGCTTCGGATCTCCAAGACACAACAGATTGAAAAGTTGTATATCAAAAGATGACGCCTGCGTCACCTTTTTTCAAGAAGATTTATTTGATTAAAAATTGAGCGGCTGCGCCAGTTTTTCGGTCACCACTCTTCACATCACAGAAGCCCGCCAAAGAATCGAGTCGCCAGACCGCTCAGGGCGGGTTAGTGCACAAACAAATTAATCATGTTTGGGGCTCAAATTATGAAAAAGATCGAAGCCGTCATCAAACCTTTCAAATTGGACGATGTCAAAGAAGCGCTGCACGAGGTCGGCCTTCAAGGCATGACGATCATCGAGGCCAAGGGTTTTGGCCGTCAGAGAGGTCATACCGAGCTCTATCGAGGGGCCGAATACGTCGTCGATTTTTTACCGAAGCTGAAAGTTGAAATTATCGTCGACGACGATATGGCAGAGCAGGCCGTCGACGCCATCTTGAAAGCCGCCCAAACCGGCAAGATTGGCGATGGCAAGATCTTCATTTCGGACGTGGCAGAGATTATCCGCATCCGAACAAGTGAGCGAGGAGCCCAAGCTCTATAACCCCGGCGCTCAAGCGCATCTCAAACCAATCACAAACGAAAAGATGGAGGGCACACACCGTGTCAGACGACATTCACAAGCTAATCAAAGACAAAGACGTCAAGTTCGTCGATCTGCGATTTACGGATCCGCGCGGAAAGATGCAGCACGTCACCTTCGACACTTTGATGGTCGATGAGGACTTCTTCGCTGACGGCCAGATGTTCGACGGCTCTTCTGTTGCTGGCTGGAAGGCCATCAACGAGTCCGACATGACCCTAATGCCGGATACGTCAACGGCGATTGTTGATCCCTTCTATCAGCAAACCACCCTCGCGATCTTCTGCGATATTCTCGATCCGATAACTGGCCAGCCCTATGGCCGGGATCCACGAACCACAGCCAAGAAAGCTGAGGCTTATCTCCAGTCGTCGGGCGTTGGCGATACGGCTTATTTCGGCCCTGAAGCTGAGTTCTTCGTCTTTGACGATGTGCGCTGGAACACCGAGCCCCACGTCACTGGCTACAGCTTCGACTCAACCGAACTTCCGGCGAATACTGGCCGTGAGTACGAGATGGGCAATATGGGTCACCGGCCAGGTCCAAAGGGCGGTTACTTCCCGGTCCCGCCGGTCGACTCCGAGCAGGACATGCGCTCCGAAATGCTCACCATTATGGGCGAGATCGGCCTTGAGCCAGAAAAGCACCACCATGAGGTGGCCCCTGCCCAGCATGAGCTTGGTATGAAGTTCAACACTCTCACCAAGATGGCCGATAACCTTCAGCTCTATAAGTATGTGATCCACAATGTGGCAGCGACCTATGGCAAGACGGCCACTTTTATGCCGAAGCCATACTTCAACGACAACGGCTCCGGCATGCACGTCCACCAGTCCATCTGGTCCGGCGGCAAACCAGCTTTTGCGGGCAACAAGTATGCTGACCTATCGGATACTTGCCTGCATTACATTGGCGGCATCATCAAACATGCCCGCGCGCTGAATGCGCTGACCAATGCGTCGACGAACTCATACAAGCGTCTTGTGCCGGGCTTTGAAGCGCCCGTTATGCTGGCCTACTCTGCTCGCAACCGGTCGGCTTCGATCCGTATTCCTTTCGGCAGCAGCCCGAATGCGAAGCGTATCGAAACCCGCTTCCCGGACCCAACAGCAAATCCATACCTCGCCTTCGCTGGCCTCCTGATGGCTGGCCTCGACGGCATCGAGAACAAAATCGATCCCGGCGATGCGATGGACAAGGACCTCTACGACCTCCCGCCGGAAGAAGCGAATTCGATCCCGCAGGTTTGCGGCAGCCTGCGTGAAGCCCTTGAGGCGCTCGACGGCGACCGTGAGTTCCTGAAGAAGGGCAATGTCATGGATGACGACCAGATAGACGCTTACATCGAACTGAAGATGGAAGAGGTCGAGCGTCTGCAGCTTCACCCGCACCCAGTCGAATTCGACATGTATTATAAGTGCTAGTTGCGCCACCTCGCGCTAGCTGAGTAGGGCCGGAGCTTCTTGCTCCGGCCTTTTTCTTGGAACATATCCGCCACCACTTCATGACAAACTGGTCATACTTTCGGCACGGTCTCATTCGAACGTGCCGCCGGATCAGTTGAGGTGGACGCAATGAAATATCAGGGATTTGTAATCGCGCTTGTCGCAGCCGGAGTTCTAGCGGCCTGTCAATCGCAGGAAACCGAGCGAACGGAGGCCGACGTGGCCCCTGCCGAAGCGATCGTAGAAGAGGCGGAGCCGACGTTCGACAGGATTACCGTCACAGCAAACAAAGTTGACAATCGCGTTCGGCAAGCACCGCAAGCATTAGCTCTAGCCGACGCTGCAGGCGTCCCCGCGCCTCCACCGCCGCCGTCTCCACTCATTCAGGGAGAGCCCGCCGACCGCGAACGCTACGAAGACGTTGACATCAATCCCGTCAAACTGGTCAGTGAGGAGCCCGTCTCCACATTCTCCATCGATGTCGATACAGCGTCATACGCCGTCGCCCGCGGCTATCTGAATGACGGTGTTCTGCCGCCGGCAGATGCCATTCGCATCGAGGAGCTGATCAACTATTTCGACTACACCTATCCCCGGCCAGAGGCTGGCGGCCATCCCTTCGCGACTCACGTCACCGTTACGCCGTCCCCTTGGGCGGATGGCCGCGATCTGATCCACATTGGTGTGCAGGGCTACAATCTCGTGCCGGAAGAGCGTCCGCCGCTGAACCTGACTCTGTTGGTCGACGTATCCGGCTCCATGAACAGCCCCGACAAGCTCCCCCTTGCACGCAAGGCGTTAAAACTCCTCGTCGATCAGATGGACGAGAACGACACGATCTCCATGGTGGTTTATGCGAGCGCCGCTGGAACGGTCCTTGAGCCAACATCAGGAGACCAGAAAACTAAGATTCTCGGCGCGCTCGACAATCTCTCCGCCGGCGGCTCAACGGCCGGCGGTGAAGGTCTCCGCCGCGCTTATGCCCTTGCAGAACAAAGCTTCAAGGAAGACGGCGTCAACCGCATCATGATGGTTACCGATGGCGACTTCAATGTCGGCATCACTCAGGACGAACGCCTCGAAGACTTTGTCACCCGCAAGCGCGAAAGCGGTGTTTACCTCTCCGTCATGGGGTTCGGTCGCGGCAACTATAATGATCAACTGATGCAGACCATCGCCCAGGCCGGCAACGGAACCGCCGGCTATATCGACACACTCGCGGAGGCCCGCAAATGGATGGATGATGATCTGTCCTCGAACCTCTTCCCCATCGCCGATGACGTGAAGATCCAGGTCGAGTTCAATCCCGCAGCCGTCGCCGAATACCGCCTCATCGGATACGAAACTCGCATTCTGAACCGCGAAGACTTCAACAATGACAAGGTCGATGCCGGTGACATTGGCGCGGGCGCGAGCGTCACCGCAATCTATGAGATCACACCCGTCGGATCTGACGCACGCCAGATTGATCCCAGTCGCTATGCCGTAGAGGAGCCCGCTGTCGGCATCACCGAGGAGATGGCGTTCCTGAAACTTCGCTACAAACGTCCAGGAGAGTCGGACTCAACCCTTGTGACAGAGCCGATTATGGCGAGCGCGCGCCTCACCTCCCTTCGTGATGCCAATGAAACCGTCCGCTTCTCTACCGCCGTCGCCGCCTACGGTCAGATGCTCCGGACAGATCCCTACATGTCCGACAGTTTCGGCTGGGACGAGATCATCGGCCTCGCCAACTCGGCCAAGGGACCAGACGAGTTTGGATACCGCGCGGAGTTCGTCCAACTCGCCCGCGCGGCCAAGACCGCCGCCGCACAAGCCGCGCTCGAGACTGGTGGCTCCGGTGAAGGAGCGCGCTAAGCCATAAAGACCGCAATTCCATGAAGGTGTTCCTGTTCTGGGCTAGTCACATCTACTGGCCCGCCGCTGCCTTGCTCATCTATCTGATCTGGAAACGCTCCGGGCTCAGTCGCGGGATCGCTATCTTGGCGCTGATTGCTATCAGCACACTTGCCTATGCTCGGTTCGTCGAGCCGCGCATGCTCTTGACCGAGCGGGTCGAGCTTAGTCTCTCCGGCGCGACCGAGAGCGATCCGTCTATCCAGATCGCGTTGTTTGCCGACACCCATCTCGGCATCTTCGGCAATGCGATCTCTATGGGTCGCATCGTCGATAGGTTGCAACGCGAGCAGCCCGACGCCGTCTTTATCGCAGGAGATTTTCTATACCATCTCGCGCCTGAACGAATTCCCGCCACTCTTGCGCCGCTGGGCGAGCTTTCGATGCCCGTCTATGCAGTCCTTGGTAATCACGATGTCGGTTTTCCGGGCCCAATCCACACCGAGGAGCTTTATGCCGCCCTGACAGATCTCGGCGTTGTTATGGTAGAGAATCTGGCTCTTGAAGTTGAGCTCGCAGGGCAATCACTGATTGTCGCGGGAGCGTCGGACCTCTGGGAACAGAAACAGGATTTCAGCTTCTCCAACGATCTCGCCGACAGGCCGATGATCCTCCTCACTCACAACCCTGATACGGCTCTGCATGTGCCGCAGGGCGTCGAATACGATCTGATGCTGGCCGGTCATACTCACGGTGGGCAGGTTCGCATTCCCGGTTTGATCAACCAGGTCATTCCTGCCGCTTATCCATTCGATCACGGCCTTCATGTCTATCCATCGGCCGAGGGAGATCGACTAGTCTACGTTACATCCGGCACGGGCATGATCGGGTTGCCGCTTCGTTTTAACATGGCCCCGCGCATCGACCTTCTCACCCTCCACGTCCCGGAGGCGGATTAAAGTTCGGTCAGCGAGCGAAAAAGTGTTTTGCGAACGGGGAAACACCTTGGCATGGAAAACGTATGCGCATCTTTCTCTTATCTCTGTTCACATCGGTCACCCTTGCTGCCTGCTCAACAACACCGCCGACGGCCTCTGAACAGGTCGACATCTGCGATATCTTCGACAACCGGAAAAGCTGGTACCGCGCCTCGGCCCGCGCCCAGAAAGAGTGGGGCGTGCCGATTGTCCTACAGATGGCGATCATCAAGCAGGAATCAGCATTTGATAAAGATGCGCGTCCACCGCGGGGTCGCCGCCGCTTCTTTGGGCTCGCCCGCGGCAAACGTCCCTCCTCTGCCCGCGGCTATGCTCAAGCCCTCGACAGCACATGGGAGGAGTATCAGTCCTCTACTGGCAATCGCGGGGCCTCCCGTTCGGACTTCTCCGACTCCGTCGACTTCGTCGGCTGGTATGTCTCCCGCGCCGCCCGTCAAACCGGCACCTCCGTAAACGATGCTCGCTCACAATACCTTGCCTACCATGAGGGCCCCGGTGGATTTTCACGGGGTACGTGGCGCGGCAATTCTGGCCTTATACGCATCGCCAATGGCGTGGCCTCTGATGCGGACCGCTTTCAAGTCCAACTCAACGACTGCGAACGCCGCCTAAAGCGCCGCGGCATCTTCGGTTGATCTCGCTTAGGGGGTGCCCTCACCGTAGACGTTGATGGCGTGGCCGTAGGGCAAATGTCCGTCACTGTTGTAACCCGACACAGCCTCAAATGCGCCCGACCAAAGGATCTCGGCCTCCGGGTACGATAGTAGATTACGCACTTTTTCCTGCGCGTCGGCATCAAGCGCACCGAAGCTCGCGCGCAAACACTCAAGGCAATATACGCGATATCGTGAGACTGGCATGTCACTATAATCGCACCCCTGAACCGTCATTTCGAAGGTCGTCTGGTTTTTCGCATACGCTTCCGCATTGGATGTCAGCTGTCGCAGATGGGTCTGACAGATCTCCTTTAAGAGCGGCTCCATTTCGTCCGTGATCTCACGAACAAATATACCGTCCTGCCCCTGCCTCGCTGTCCACATCCGCGCGACCCACTCATAGACGAGCGGCGCGCGCGTCCGCATGATCTCCTCCGGGTCAGGGTCCTGACTGAAATGCCGAAACATTGGAGCCATCAGTCCGAAGTCCGCAAGCGACGGCTTTGTTCCAAGTATAAAGGGGCGGTGCTCCAGAATAGCACTCATGCAATCGAGCGCATTGAGGTAGCCCTGCTCGATATGGTGGCGTGTCGCTGCGCTAACTCCATCCCTCTTCGTGAAGAACTTGATCTGTCGCCGGCGGATCATGCGCCGAATGATGAAGCGCGGCAAAGGCACCGGCGTGCTGATTTCGTCGACCAGAATGTTCGATATCAACTCCCTGCTATAAGGATAGCTCCAGCGATAATGCATAGCAGCGCGCCAGAGCCACTCATCGGCATAGTCTTCGATTAACTTGGCGATGAACCCCACAACTGGATCATCCGGAAGTATAGGATTGTCCGGGTTTTCCTTCTCGAGTTCGAACAGAATGGGCGTGGTGTCAGACATCCATCGCCCGTCGCCTCTATCAACGATCGGCATCTGCACCGCCCCGACTTTCTCCTTCAGTTCATCGGCCTTTTCATAGGGCATGCCATGCAGCGTGTACTGAATACCCTTGTATCGAAGATACGCCTCCAGCTTGCCGGTATAGTAGGACACCCTCGATCCATATAGTTTCATGCCGTAGCCCGCCTTTGCATGTTCCCAATTGGAAGGGGCACACATTACTGCACAGCAAGCAATATCACCGCTGCGGCGATCTAAAGTTTCGGATGCCGCAGCAGGCGCGCTATCAGATCTTCCCGGAACCGGTCATTGTCCACCGAAGGCAAATACGTCACGTGGCGGCCATCGATCGTCTTGTCCGCATGGAAAAGAGGCCGCTCCGGCGTAAACACCACCTCCGCAGGCAATTGCTGCGCCTCGAAAAGTTCCGGTCGTAGCAGCCAGCCCACGGCCAGCGTATCAAACGGTGTGAAGCCCGGTGCCTTGAAATTCGCGACCCAATTGTCGAGCCAGGCTTGGGATTGATCCGCCAGCCACTCCGCCGCCGCATCGCTATCCCGGCGCAACGTCTCCAGGTCTTCGTTTGTCAGCCACATGACCGAGCTGACTTCCCATCCGGCGAGCGTCATCGGCACGTTTAGCTTCAAGAGCTCATCTGCCGCCTCGGGATCGAGCTCAAAGTTCAGATCACGGAACGGTTCCTCCTGATCCGGCGTCGCCCGAAACACAAGGCCGACCCGGCGGCCGCCGACAAACACAACATCCTCCACATGGTAGAGCTCAGCGCCTGTCTGCCCGAGCGCCGCGGCGACATTGGTCAGTGGCCCCAGCGCAATGATTGTTAGCGGAGATTTATCGAGCGCGGCCAGCATCGCCTCGGTCGCCTCATTCGACCCGCGATCCCCTCGCGCGCCATGTCCTTTATAAACCGACACGTCCTCCCGGGCCGCCCGCTTCAGGATTTCCTGCGCCATCGGATACGTGTTCTCGATATCCGTATTTCCGAACACCGCCGACACGCCAACCACGTCCAGCTCAGGCGATCTCAGCGCCTGCAGGAGCGCATAGCCATCATCGACCTCGCCATTACCGGAGATGATCGCAGGATCAGTATCGATCCAGACCCGACGCCGTGTCTCGCTCACGCAACCTCTCCCACCACAAGCGCACGCGCTGTCTCAAGCAATGCCGTCTTCGCGGATAGGTCCAGTTCCAGAGGCAATTGCGCCACGCCGATCAGCCGACGCATGATCTCGATCCCGGTGATCTGGTTCAGCAGCGTCTGGTTCAATGGGCGGCCATACCGCGCAATCAGTTTCGTGCCCCATTCCGTAGGCTGACCGCTCACATGCAGATGTGCCATCAGTACACCAACATCCCACTCTGCCGGACCGATCCAGCAGAACTCTGGGTCGATTACGAACAGACCCTCATCCGTCGTTAGCCAGCTCCCGGGATAAAGATCCCCATGCAGCAAAACGTCACCCAAACCCGGCGACGCCGCCAGATATCGCGCACCCGCACCACGCACAGCCTCCACAAAGGCCGCATCGTGCTTCAGCGTATCACCGACGGCCTGCAAGCCGGGCGTGATGTCATCGAGGGGAAACTCATTGTTCGGGTCCAGAGGAAACTCAAAGATGTGCAGGGCGTTCAGCTCACGCATCGCCTGATTGGCAAACCGCGTCTTCATGGCCCCGGTTACCTCGATCCCGTGTAGACTGGCCGTCCAGTCCGCGACCGCCATCAACTGCTCCAACGGAAGCTCCGCCCCGCCATAGACGAACATGCCGTCCCTGCCTTGACCCAGATCCTGAAGCAAATTGGTCGCGTCGGACGGATCAAACGCCAGATGCCTCGGCATCGCCTTCCCGGCGTCGGTCGGGCCAACGCATTCGTAAAAAGCCGCTTCGACACCAGCACGCTCTATAGGTGCCGGAATCTCAGGATACTTCTCGACCCAACCCCTTGCCCGTTTCAGGATCAGCGATACGCCATCATCGAGGCGCACTCGTTCGACGAGGTTCATATTGCCCGCCCCGGCAATCTCTGTGCTGACAACCTGCCGCTCCTCCGGTAGCCAGTTCTTGGCGCGCAGCACCTCCTCCGCACCCGGTGTTGAATGATCTAGCATCGGACACTCCCGCCATGTGATCGAACCTCGACGCACCAAAAAACATGCATACCACACATGCAACTAACGTTTGTGTGTCGCTGGACAAAGCAGCTCATGATCGCCTTTGAGCAGGACCAGACTAAGCATCTGACATGTGCGAAATGGCGTGTCGTCGCGGCCTCAAAAGAATTTACTTGCGCTCATAGTTTACCAATTCGCCAGAACGTTGTATTTTGCAAATTTAAAACTTGGAGAAGCAATATGATCATGTCCATGCTTATAGCACCTGTTGTTCTTTTGCTGGGAGCCGTCGAAGCAAACGCTACCCAAGACACAGATCAGCAAACCGAAAACGGTGTTGTGACAGTGGGTAATGGTTTGAATAGTAGGCCGGACGCAGGAACAGTCATTCTGCGCCCCGCGCTCAGCTCCACCTCGCCCGACCCGACCCGCGTCATCAATGTCGAATTGGTTTTTGCAGCGATTGATAAAACACCATCAGGCGAGTTGATCCCGAGGGCGGATGTTGAAGAACGAACCTACACTGTTGGTATTGGCAGATCTTATCGTGGTCAGGACAAGGTCCAAAGTTTCGATGATTATCACACGCGCACGATCAATCTGCCGAGCGGCACTTACACTCTGAGCGAAGTTCACTACTTCGCCGAGGATATAGCACTTGGTGGGCGACCAGACGTGAATGTCACATATTGCCTGTCTGACCGATCCTTCACGTTTGATGTTGGTAGCGGCGAAGTCGTGTCCCTCGGTGGTGTCGCTATTGCTGATCTCCCTCGGAACCGCGGGCAGTACAGCAGGCATCACCCAGTCGCAGGCATCGATATGGCGAGCGCGCTTACCGCATCGTCGAATACCAGTGACGCTTTCTCGTTGGCACAGATTGTTGATACCGCATTTGAACAAGAAAGCGGTATTTGCGGTGATACGCGATTCAACGTTGCGGGCTGGTAATAGCGACACACCAAGCTTATTATTAAGGTCATTAAGGGCGGATAGCTGCTACTTAGCAGTCATCTGCCGGATATATTCAGCCAAGAACCGAATGAGGTCGTCACTTCGGTAAAATGGCCTTTGAGTTTGCTCTAGCGTAGCCACCAAACCAAATGCAGATCCGAAGCCCGACGCCTAAAGCCCGAGCTTTTGCTTTAAAATCTCATTCACGGCTTGCGGGTTGGCTTTGCCACCGGAAGCGCGCATGACTTGCCCAACGAACCAGCCAAGCGCCTTCGGTTTCGCGTGGCCTTCGGCTTTCTGGGCTTGTACCTGCTCGACCTGTTCCGGGTTCGCAGCCATGATCTCGTCGACGACCTTTTCTATCGCGCCGGTATCGGTCACCTGCTTCAGGCCTTCGCGCTCAACGATCTCAGCAGGGTCGCCGCCACCCTCGATCATCTTTGCAAAGACTTGTTTGGCGATCTTGCCTGAAATCGTCTGATCACTGATGAGATCGATCAGCCCGCCGAGCTGGTCGGCGGAAACGGGGCTGTCGGCCAGTTCCAGACCTTCTTTATTGAGATATCCGAAAAGCTCCTGGCTCACCCAGTTTGCCGCGAGTTTCGGGTCGCGCCCCTCGGCCACGGCCTCAAAGAAATCTGCCTTCTCGGCGTCAGCCGACAACACGCCCGCATCATAAGCTTTCAGGCTGTAATCGGCCATGAACCGCGCGCGCTTCTCATCGGGGAGCTCCGGTAGGTTCGCCTTGATTTCATCAATAAAGGCCTGATCAAACTCCAGCGGTAGAAGATCCGGGTCAGGGAAGTAGCGATAGTCGTGGGCATCTTCCTTCGACCGCATGGACCGCGTCTCGCCTTTATCGGCATCGAAGAGCCGGGTTTCCTGATCGACCTCGCCGCCGCCCTCGATGATCTCGATCTGGCGCATAGCTTCGTACTCCGCCGCCTGCTGGATGAAGCGGAAGGAGTTCATGTTCTTAATTTCGCACCGCGTGCCGAGGTGTGAGAAGTCGCCCGTCTCGCGGAACTTTTCATAGTCGCCGGGGCGGCAAACCGAGACATTCACATCGGCGCGGAGATTGCCCTTCTCCATATCGCCATCGCAGGTGCCAAGCGCGACCACAATCGAACGAAGCTTCCGCACATAGGCCGCCGCCTCCAATGGCGAGCGGATATGCGGCTTCGACACGATCTCCATCAGCGCAACGCCGGAGCGGTTTAGATCGACATAGGTCTCCGTCGGAGACATATCGTGGATCGACTTGCCAGCGTCCTGTTCGAGGTGCAGCCGCTCAATGCCAACCGTGATCGAGTAGGCCTCGCCACCATGGGCGGGCTCAACATCCACCTCGATCTCACCTTCGCCGACAATCGGATGGGCAAATTGCGAAATCTGATAGCCCTGGGGTAGGTCCGGATAGAAGTAGTTCTTCCGGTCAAAACGGGAGTATTTGTTGATCTCAGCTTTCAATCCGAGCCCCGTCTTCACCGCCTGCTCAACGCATTTCCGGTTGATCACCGGCAGCATGCCCGGCATCGCCGCATCGACGAGCGAGACATTGGTATTTGGGTCCGAGCCATAGGCCGTCGCAGCCCCGGAAAAGAGCTTCGCATTCGAAGCGACCTGAGCGTGAACCTCGAGCCCCATAACGATTTCCCAATCACCGGTTGCTCCGGCGAGGCGATAGGGTGTTCTGGTTTGCGTGTCGGATGCGCTCATCGGGCTCACTCATTTCGTATCGATTGCGCTCTGATAGCGCGGGATTTGGCAGGTGCCAATGCTTAGATATTGCCCCGAAAGCAGCGACAGCGAATGCGGCTAAAGTCGCCCTTCTTCCTTGGCTTTTGCCACCCGGGCGCGACGCTCCGCCATGCGGGCCTCAATCGACCCTGGCTGGGGCGTTTTTCCCGTGCGGGTTCCGGTTTCCGACCCGGCTTCTGATCGATCTGGCGTCCGTTTCTTAAAGTATCGGGAGATCAGCGACCCGACGCGGAAGGCAGGATAGATCAGCGCGGCCAGGATCGCCGGTCCTTTCCAACCGCCGAGAAGCTGAACGCCGCCCTGCATTGCCGTCGTCCAGGCGGTGATAAAGATGAGCAGATAAACGACACCCGTCCAGGTCCACGCGGAATTCAGCAGCGTGATCCTCGGCCCGGTCTTCGGCAGGGTCCAGAAGTCTTCCATATCTGGTTTTTGATCGCTCATAGCCATAATTTAGCGAAAGGCAGTGAAGGTTACCACCATCTGCCCGGCTTTGCAGTGAATCCAGCCGCACGCTCGATCGCTGCACCGACACGAAAACAGGCCGCTTCGTCGAGCGCCTTACCGATAACTTGAAGCCCGAGCGGCAGGCCCTGCCCGTCGAGCGCTGCCGGTACAGAGATGCCCGGCAAGCCGGCAAGGTTCGCGGTCACCGTAAAAACATCATTCAAATACATCGCCACAGGATCGTCGGATCGTTCGCCATAGGCGAACGCCGCGCTCGGGGTTGCGGGTGTCAGCAGCGCATCGACATCGGAAAATACAGTCTGGAAGTCTTGCAAGATCTTTGTGCGTACTTTCTGGGCACGGAGGTAGTAAGCATCATAATACCCCGACGATAACACATACGTGCCGATCATCAGGCGGCGTTGTACTTCAGCGCCAAATCCGTCGGCTCTTGTGCTTTGATACGTGTCGGTGAGATCGTCGCCGCTTACACGCGCACCATAGCGCATGCCATCATACCGGGCGAGGTTCGACGACGCCTCCGCCGGAGCAACAATATAATAGGCCGGCAGAGCGTACTTTGTATGCGGAAGAGAGACATCGATAATCTCCGCTCCCTCAGCCTTCAACCACTCAATACCTTGTTGCCAAAGCGCTTCGATCTCTTCCGGCATACCATCAATACGGTACTCCTTCGGTATACCGATTTTCATTCCACCGATGGGTTTGCTCACATCGGCTCGCCAGTCGGGTGTATCGACGGGCAATGAAGTGGAGTCTTTCTTGTCGTGGGAACACATGACTTCCAGAAGGATGGCAGCATCTTCGACCGACTTCGCAATCGGTCCTGCTTGGTCAAGTGAGGATGCGAAAGCCACCATGCCGTAGCGGCTCGCGCGGCCATAGGTCGGCTTGATGCCGACGGTGCCGGTGAACGCTGCGGGCTGGCGTATCGATCCGCCCGTGTCGGACGCCGTCGCCCCTAGGCAAAGGTCTGCTGCAACGGCCGCGGCGGATCCGCCGGAGGACCCACCAGGTGTCAATGTCGCGTTCGCGCCATCATTGCGACGCCATGGGTTTGCTACGGATCCAAACGCAGAGGTCTCATTCGACGAGCCCATGGCAAACTCGTCCATATTGAGCTTGCCGAGCATCACGGCACCTTCATCCCAGAGGTTCTGGGTCACCGTTGATTCATAGGTTGGCGTGAATTCGCCGAGGATCGCAGAACACGCCGTGGTGCGCACACCCCTCGTGCAGTAAAGGTCCTTAATGCCGAGTGGCGCGCCATCAAGCTTTCCTGCCTTTCCCCCAGCGCGTCTCTCATCAGAGGCATCGGCCATTTCAAGCGCCTTTTCAGGCGTCTGAACCACATATGCGTTTAACTGCGGGTTCGCCGCCTCCACAGCAGCAATAAAAGCTTCCGTGAGCTCGCGAGATGAAAAAGTCTTGTTTTCAAGCCCGTCGAGGGCGCTCGCGAGCGTGAGTTGGGTCAGGTCTGACATGATCTTCCCCTATTCCACAGACCGCGGCACGATGAAGAATCCGTCTTCGGACTTCGGCGCATTTGCGAGTACGTCATCGACCTTGTCGCCGTCTGTCACCTTATCTTCACGCATCGGAAGGCTAGCCTCGACGACGGATGTCATCGGTTCAACTCCGTCAATATCGACTTCATTCAACTGCTCGATCCAATTGAGAATGCCATTCAATTCACCCGCCAACCCTTCAAGCCGACTGTCGTCCACGGCGATACGCGACAGTCGCGCAACCTTCTTCACATCGTCCTTCGTGACGCTCATATCGAGGTCTCCATAATTCGGTTTCCCCGCGATACGCTGGCCAGCGCTGGCGATCAAGCACCGAAACAGATATGAGGCGCTATGGCGCTTGTTGACCTCATAGACCTACCGGAAACTGGCCCGCTAATCGGTATCGACCCCGGGTCGAAAACCCTGGGTATTGCGGCGTGCGACGCGCTCCGTCTCATTGCCTCACCGGTTAAAACTATCAACCGCTCAAAGTTGAGCGCGGATCTTGATGCTCTTTTTGACGAGTTTGATACGCGCGCTGCGGTCGGTCTTGTCATCGGGTTACCCCTCAATATGGATGCAACAGAAGGCCCTCGCGCCCAATCTGCCCGTGCCTTTGCGCGAAACGTGTTGAATTTTCGTGATATTCCTGTCGCTCTGCAGGACGAGCGGATGTCGTCGGCACAAGCAGAACGCGCCATGTTAGAGGCAGACCTCTCCCGCGCGCGCCGCGCCGAACTTATCGACGCCTCTGCCGCAGCAGTCATCTTGCAAACGGCCATCGATCGTTTGGCGAACTCCAGCGGTTAGCGAACGCACCGGCCCCAGCAGAAAATTGGCAAAGCGAGATCGTTCAGGCGGACAAACACGCCTCGATTTCCAGCCCACATGTTTCTAAAACCTTTACAAAAACAGCGAGTTCCAAACTCCCACTAAATGGAAACTTCGCTCGTTTCAGCTACGGAGATGCGTAAGTTGGGTGGAATAGTAAGTGGCATTTGGACTTCTGGACATAACCAGTTCGTTTCGACCCGAAGATGATGAGCAGATCTCTTCGGTCGAGGCGACGCAGCGCAGGCGACTGATCACCGGCAACGTTCTGGCGATCGCGATTACGGCTGTCGTGAGCACGATCGAGCTGTTTGTCGAAGGCGTTTGGGACGGCGTCATCCATTTCGCATTCGGCCTCCTCGCCATTGCCGCCTTTGCCGTTAGCCTGCGACTTGCAAAACGTCATTTTCATGTAAATCGCCACGCCCAGATATGGATTGCAGCTGCATCAGCCAGTTTGTGGGCTGATCTTGTTGTTTCCGGCGGCATCGCACATCACACGAGCTATCTCCTGCTTCTTCTGCCTGTCGGCTCAGGCCTTCTTCTGGGCGTCCGAGATATTATTCTCGCAGGTGTTGCGAACGTCTTGGCCATCATTGTCATGCTGCAATTTGGCCCTCAGGGCGACATTGACCCGGCCGAACTGATCTCCAGGGCGATGATGCTGGCCATCGTCTCGGCCTCCCTAACGTTCACAACAGCCGCTATGGTCGCCCACCACTACCGGATCGATGCAGCCCTCCGACGCCTTCTCCAGCGGACGACCGAGGCAGCACGGATCGACGGATTGACGGGTCTCAGCAATCGTCTGGCGGCCAATGAGAAGCTTCAAAGCCTCAACTCGGACCGCGACACTTGCGACGTCTTTCTGCTCGACCTCGATAAGTTCAAAGACATCAACGATGCCTACGGCCATTCCACCGGCGACGCCCTGCTGATCGAGGCCTCCAAACGGCTTCGCAAACTTGTCGGTGATGATCACATGATCGCCCGCCTTGGAGGGGACGAGTTTCTTGTTCTGGCCGGCAATCAGCGTCCCTCGTTATCGGGCGACATGATCGTCGCCGCGTTCTCGGACGCATTCGAAATTGGCGAATTGAAGCTCAACGTCTCCTGCTCTGTTGGACGCGCACGCTTCCCCGAGGATGCATTAATGGCGGAGGATCTGCTTACACGTGCAGACCTCGCGCTCTACGCCGCCAAGCGACTCGGCCGCAACAGAAACTGCGAATATCGCCAGGCGATGGAGGATCAGCACCGCAAGCGACTTCGGGTGAGAGAGCGGCTTCACCTTGCTCTTCGCAATGGTGATGTTCACCCGCACTATCAGCCAAAAATTGATGTTCGCACTAGAAAACCGATCGCGCTCGAAGCGCTCGCCCGCTGGCACGATGAGGAGCTCGGTGACGTCCCCGCGAGTGACTTCATATCTATCGCAGAAGAATGCGGATTGATCGACGAACTGGGGGAACAGATCTTGCGAAAAGCCTGCCGGGATGCTGCGAGCTGGCAGACAATCGAAGGCGAGGCTCCAATATCCGTCGCGGTGAACGTATCACCCATACAGCTTGGGCGCTCGGACTATGTGGACAATGTCCGCTTGGCGCTCGAAGCTGCGAAACTCCCACCTCAGCGTCTTGAACTCGAGATCACTGAGTCCGTCCTGATCGCAGATCCTGACAAGACCGCCAGCACACTTCGTCATCTGAATGCTATGGGCGTTTCAATCACTATGGATGATTTCGGGCGTGGCTACTCGTCGCTCAGCTATCTCCAGGCACTTCCTATCGAGACCCTGAAGATTGATCGCTTTTTTGTCGAGAACCTCTTTGATGACAGCAACGCGTTGATCGTTAACGCGTCTCTACAGCTTGCCAGAGCACTCGGCATCCAGGTCGTGGCGGAAGGTGTTGAAACCGAAGACCAACACAATATGCTGAAAGCTATGGGGTGTAGGTTTGCACAAGGCCTTCATTATGCACCGGTGATTGCCGCACGGGACGTGGCGGCCTTTCTTGCTTCAAGCCAAACCGACAACACCGAGCTAAAGGTGAAAGCTGACGCTCCAGATGATGAGGCCTTGAAGAGAGCATAGCCCTCTGAATTTCCCCTCACTGTTGCCATTACTTGCTTTTCAACTACGTCCACCTCAAGCATGTTCATTATGCACAGAGGGAAGAAACCATGTCAGATGGCTTGAAATGCAAGCTCTGCATTGTGGGTGCCGGTCTATCCGGGTTGAACGCGCTTTTCGTAGCTGCCGACAAGCTGAAACGCACTGACAAGGTCATTCTCGTCGATCGCAATAGCGGTCCAGGCGGAATGTGGAACAACACATACGAGCATGTTCGGCTGCACCAGCCCCATCGCATGTTTACGGTTGGCAACCTCGCCTGGGAGCCAAAACGTCCACCCGCCTATCTTCCTACCGGCGCTGAAGTAAACGAGCATCTTCGAAGTTGCGCTGAGCGCCTAAAGCAACGCATTGATGTTAGCGAGTTCTATCACCACGAGATGACCAGTGCCGAAGAAACGGACGACGGCGTCATCATCACTTGCCAGCCACTCGATGAAGGCGGCGAGGCCATCCAAATTGAAGCTGAACAATTCATCGACGCGTCCGCTTCGGACATCCCGATCACCGAAGCACTCGACCTCACCAGCTCCGCCGTTGTTTCCACTACGCCCGAAGCCCTGAGCCAACACATATATTCGGAGAGCAACGCACCGATATACATTGTCGGTGGCGGGAAAACCGGCATCGACACTCTGGGGTGGTTGGCCAAAGTTGCACCCAAGCGAAAAACGATCCTCATTAATGGCAAAGGGGTTTCATTCACCAAGCGTGAAAGTGCGCATCCGAAAGGTCTGAGCCGCTGGACAGATGGCGACCTCTTCGTCCGGTCATTCCGAAACGTCGCTATGAAGTTCGACGGAACGAATGAAAAAGAGGCCTACGACTACTTCCACGACACCTATGCCATCAGCCTGAATGACAGCGGGCTCGGCCACCTCTTCGCATACCTATCGCAAGAGGAACTCGATACCGCAGCTCACTATGTGTCCGATATCATTGGGGACTACCTAAAGGATGTGGTTGATACCGACGGCGGTCCTCAACTTGTCCTGCGGAACGGAGAGACCCGCTCAATTCCTGCTGGCAGCATCATCGTGAATTGTACCGGTTATGTCATGCGCCGGGACCGCCCGGAGGTGCCGTTTCTGTCTGAGGGTGGGCGAATCCTATCGATAACGCCGCGGTCCGCCGTTTTCTTCCTGCCCGCCGCCGGCGCGTTTTTTCTCACCCAATTATTCTTGACCGGGAAACTTCAAAAAACCGATGTCTATTCTGTCGATCTCACATCGATGATGGATCAGGACAAACGGTTTCTCCATATGACTGCCGTTTGTTTGTCGCTCCTGAACCATATCACCTTCCTGAACACGATCCCCGTCCCGGATCTTTTGCGCTGCGGGCTCGATATTGACCGTTGGTTCCCTCTTCCAAGAAGAGGTTTGTTGATCATGGACCTGAAAGTGAACGGTAAACGCTATCAACGACACTGCCGCGCCGCACTCGAGAAAGTTGAGAGCAGGCTCAAGGAGTCGAATTCGGCACGTGCCAAAGCTGCCGCCTAACATCCAGCTGCAAACACAAAGTATTGCTCGAATCCGGGTTTGCGCCTAAACCGCGCAAAATCAGGATACGGGGCTCATGCCGGCTGCTGACCATCTGCGCAATTTTCCACACCGACATCTGCTCGGAATCGACGGGCTTTCCGCCAAAGACATAAACCTTCTACTCGACCTCGCGGAAGATTACGCCAATCTTACCCGAGAGGCCAAACGTCCGAACGCCGTCCTCGAAGGTAAGAGCGTGGTCAATCTGTTCTTCGAGAATTCAACGAGGACCCAGTCCAGCTTTGAAATCGCGGCGAAACGCCTTGGGGCCGATGTCATCAATATGCCCGTGGCGTCGTCCTCAGTGAAAAAGGGCGAGACGCTTATTGATACAGCCGTCACTTTGAACGCTATGCGGCCAGATGCCCTGGTGATCCGTCACTCCTCCTCAGGGGGCGTCAAACTCCTCAGCCGAAAGGTTG
The DNA here is from genome assembly GCA_039033955.1 of Pseudomonadota bacterium. Taxonomy (GTDB): domain Bacteria; phylum Pseudomonadota; class Alphaproteobacteria; order Caulobacterales; family Hyphomonadaceae; genus CALLCD01. The sequence goes on along the minus strand of JBCCBQ010000004.1, from coordinate 183,398 downwards.
ATTGCGCCGTTATCAACGCTGGCGACGGCACTCATGAGCATCCGACGCAGGCGCTCCTCGACGTGCTCACAATTCGCCGCAACAAGGGTAAGGTTGAAGGCCTGACCATCGTAATTTGCGGCGACATTTCGCACTCCCGCGTTGCCCGCTCAACAACACTCGCTTTGACCGCACTGGGTGCCAAGGTTCGCCTCGTCGCTCCAAAAACACTTATGCCATCCGGGACTGACACCTGGGGTGCCGATCTGGCCACAGCTGATTTTGACGGTGCCTTAGAGGATGCCGACGTCGTGATGATGCTTCGCCTGCAGCTCGAGCGCATGGATGGCGCATATTTACCGAGCCGGCGCGAGTACTTCCGCTTCTACGGCCTCACTGCCGAACGCCTTGCGCGCGCAAAGGACGACGCTCTTGTGATGCATCCCGGCCCCATGAACCGCGGTATTGAAATCGAGAGCGCCATTGCAGATGGCGATCAGTCGGTGATCACCGAGCAAGTGGAGATGGGTGTGGCCGTTCGCGAGGCCGTGCTTCATCTACTTGCGGGGAGCACGTCATGACCACGACTCTTATTCGCGGCGCCCGCATCATTGATCCTGCGACCGACCGGGACGAACCAGGTGATATTCTGATCGTCGGCGACAAAATCGAAGCTGTGGGACAAAATCTCAGCTCACCCAATTCTGCTGAAACGCTTGACGCCAAGGGCCTTTGCCTGGCTCCAGGCCTTATCGACCTACGCGTCAAGACAGGTGAGCCCGGCGAAGAACACCGCGAGACGATCGCGACGGCCAGTGCCGCGGCAGTGGCCGGCGGCATTACCACAATGGCGATAATGCCGGATACAGACCCCGTCATTGATGACATAGCGCTGGTTGAGTTTATCGCCCGCCGCGGGGCCGCGAGAGGCCGCAACCGGATCTGCCCAATAGGTGCGCTCACCCAAGGACTCAATGGTGATGCTATGGCCGAACTCGGCCTGATGCGCGAGGCAGGCGCGCTCTATTTTTCTAATGGCGAGAACGCCGTTCCGAACGCCGGTGTCATGAAGCGACTTCTCGCTTACGCGACGAGTGTCGACGCCACGGTCTCCGTCAGGCCGATAGACGCCACGCTTGCCGGTTCGGGTGTGATGAATGCCGGAGCGCTCTCAGCAAAAATGGGATTGTCCGGCATCGGCCACGACGCCGAAATCGTTGCCGGCCAAAGAGATATTCTGCTGGCGGAGAATGCGGGCGCAACCCTGCTACTCGATCAAGTCTCGACCCCGGAACTTCTGTCGCTGATACAGGCATCGAGACAGCGTGGCAGCAATGTGCACTGCACTGTCGCAGCGCATCACCTGTTCTTTGATGAAGCGGATGTCGGAGACTATCTGACGTACTGTAAGGTCCTGCCACCGTTCAGATCTGAGCCCGCAAGGCTTGCGCTCCTTGAGGCCATCAATAACGGCTCGGTTACAGCCGTCGTATCAGCCCACGACCCTCAACCCCCTGAGGAAAAACGACTTCCGTTTGAAGAGGCAAGTTTTGGAGCCGCGGGGCTCGAAACATTGCTGCCGGCCATGGTGACGCTTGCTCACCATGGCCATTTCAATCTGCTGCAAGCCATACGGCTTTTGACAACCGGCCCCGCCGACCTCTTCTCTTTGCCCCAGGGCCGCCTGACCGAAGGCGCGCCCGCCGATCTTATCCTCTTCGATGCTGATACGGTCTGGACGTGCGATGGAGAAGACCTGATCTCTCGATCAACGAACTCACCCTTTGATGGCCGAGAACTTCGCGGACAAGTGCATCGCACAATGGTCGCTGGAGAATGGGTATTTGAGCGATCCTAGGCCGATTGCAGATCGCGATTATCTGAGACCTGTAAATCCACGCCCGCAACATCAGGATCAGTCCCCGCCAACAAAGAAGCATTCCCGCCAGCAGCTGTTGTGTCCACACAGATATGCTGTTCACGGACACAATAGTCTTCAAGACCAACGCCCGTCACCAGCGGAACTATATTCCCCGGTCGCGCAGCAAGTGCCTTCCGATACGATCTTGCCGTGTCGTCATCACCCCACCACGCGATAATATCGATACCTTCGATCGATGTTAGAAGCTCGGCGCTGAGCTGCCCGCTCAACAGACCTGCTCCTTCGGCTACTTCAAGCGGTACACAGCCTCGGGATTTCGCAATCTTCGCCTGACGGGATGAAAGCTCTGTCCCCGGACCAAGACAAAGAACGTTTCCGCGAGGCAGAACGGACAATCGATTGGATTCTCCCGTTGGCCCCGGCAAATCCTCCGATGACAATCGGTTCAACGAAACCGTCGGCAGCGCCTTGATCGCGCTCTGCAGGTTTTGATTTTCTATTTCAGGTCCGGACGGCCCGCCCTCATTGCCTTCCCTATCCGCGCGATAGAACCGATCAAGGTACATGGGCCCGCCCGCTTTTGGACCCGTCCCGGAGAGACCTTCCCCTCCAAAGGGCTGGGACCCCACTACCGCACCGATCTGGTTTCGATTCACATATATATTTCCTACACGAACATGTTGCGTGATGTCTTCGACCCTGTCGTCTATGCGCGTGTGGAGACCGAATGTCAGTCCATATCCGCTGTTATTGATCGCGGCCACGACCTTCAGAAGATCATCCGGGTCGAAGGTTGCAACATGCAAGACGGGGCCAAAGATCTCCTCCTCCAGATCTTCGATTCCATTAACTCGGATTACCGTTGGTCCAACAAATGATCCTTCTTTCGGGCGCGGCATTTCCTTAAGTACGCGTCCTCCTTCTCGCGCCTTTGCGATATGAGCATCGATGGCGCTTTGTGCTTTCTCATCAATTACTGGTCCAATATCGGTTGACAGCTCCCACGGATTACCGATCCGAAGCTCGTCCATGGCACCAAACAACATCCGCAAAAACTTGTCAGCGACATCTTCCTGCAAATACAAAACACGGAGCGCAGAGCAACGCTGCCCGGCAGACTGAAAGGCCGATGCCACAACATCGCCGATAGCTTGCTCCGGAAGTGCTGTGGAATCGACGATCATGGCGTTGAGCCCACCAGTCTCCGCAATTAACGGCGCAGCCGGAGCCAGGTGTTCCGCCATCGACCGATTTATTGCCTGCGCCGTTGCTGTTGAACCGGTAAAGCAAACACCGCCGATGCGGGCATCTGAAGTGAGCGCTGCGCCCACGATTGCGCCTTCCCCGGGCACTAGGCGCAGCACATCTTCCGGCACACCGGCCTGGTGAAGAAGACGAACGGCAAGTCCAGCGATCAATGGTGTTGCTTCGGCGGGTTTCGCGAGAACGCCATTTCCCGCTGCCAATGCCGCCGCGACCTGGCCCGTAAATATTGCAAGCGGAAAGTTCCAAGGCGAGATGCAAGCGAATAACCCGACGGGCTCCCGATCACTCCGTCGCTCGGCCTCCGCCGCATAATATCGCAAGAAATCGACTGCCTCCCGAAGTTCCGACACAGCATCTGGCAACGTCTTTCCCGCGTCACGCGCCAATAGCGCAAAGATCTCTCCGAAACTCGCTTCATAGAGGTCAGCGGCTCGACGAAGCGTCGCAGCGCGTTCACGTGCGGACAGTCCGCCCCAGGAGGACGTGCGTGCCACAAGATCGCGAACCTCACCCTCCGAATACTCACGGACGGAACCAACCTCATTATCCGCTTGGTGCGGGCTGAGGATTGTTCGTGATGTTGGCCCGCCCTTGTCTTGATAAACCTTATCAGCGAAGCGCACGCGAGCTTTCTCAATCACCTCCAGGTCGGCTTCGTCTGCTAGATCCCAACCCTTCGAGTTTCGCCGACTGGGCTGAAACAGATCCTGGGGCTGTTGAACCCCAGGCCCGCACCCGATCTTACAGTCTTCAAGATTTTCAAAAGGGTCAGCCGCTATCAAAGCAGGTGGCACGTCTTCATCGACAATCTGATTCACAAAGGACGAGTTGGCACCGTTCTCAAGAAGACGTCGAACGAGATAGGCCAGCAGATCCTCGTGCACGCCGACTGGAGCATAGATTCGAGAGGCGCAGCCATGTTGTTTCAGAATAGCCGCATGGATCGCCTCTCCCATTCCATGGAGGCGCTGGAACTCAAAGGCTTCAACATCATCAGCCAATTGGAGAACTGTCGCGATCGTATGCGCATTATGCGTAGCGAACTGGGGATAAATTCTGTCGGTCAGCCCAAGGAGCTTTCGCGCACAGCACATGTACGACATATCGGTTGCTGCCTTGGCAGTGAACACCGGAAAATGCTCCAAGCCATCTGCCTGCGCCCATTTAATTTCACTGTCCCAGTACGCGCCTTTCACCAGCCGGACCATGATCCGGCGATCAAAGGCCTCTGAAAGGGCGTAAAGCCAGTCAATTACTGGTGCAGCGCGCTTTCCGTAGGCCTGAACCACAACACCGAAGCCGTCCCAGTCAGCCAGACGTTGATCTGCGAAAACCGCTTCGATCACATCAAGCGAGAGATCAAGCCTGGACGCTTCCTCTGCATCGATGTTCAGTCCGATCCGCCCGGCTTTAGCGAGCAGGCAAAGCTCCAAAACGCGCGGAACAAGCTCACCCATCACGCGGTCGCGTTGGCTTACCTCATATCTTGGATGAAGTGCCGAGAGCTTTATGGATATTCCCGGATTGGATCGCACAGAGCCGTGCGTTGCTGACGATCTAACTGCACGAATCGATTCTTTATACTGATCAAAATACCCGTCGGCGTCCTCCTCAGTTAGGGCGGCTTCCCCCAGCATGTCATAGGAATATGTGTAGCCCGCCGCCTCCATGCTCTTCGCACGGTCAAGGGCTTCATCAATCGTCTGCCCCAGAACAAATTGCGCTCCGAGCTCTCTCATCGCCCGCATGACGGCTGCGCGAATAACCGGCTCGCCTAGTCGGCGCACTGCACCATGAAGTACGCCAGCAATCCCTGTCGATTTCTCGTCGTCGAGCACGCGTCCGGTCAGCATCAAAGCCCACGTCGAGGCATTTACGAGCGATGAGCTCGATTGACCGAGATGCTCACCCCACGATGACGGTGCAATCTTGTCTTCGATGAGGGCGTCAATCGTATCGGTATCCGGCACACGCAGCAGCGCTTCGGCGAGACACATCAGAGCTACACCCTCATCGGTCGATAAGCCGTATTCTTCGAGAAAGACTTCCATGAGGCTCGGATCTGAGCTCTGCCTCAGATCGACAATCAGATCTTCGGCGGCCCTCGATATCGACTTGCGTGTGTCTGCGTCGAAGTTCGCGTCACGTGCCAGCCTGTCCAGAACGTCGTTTTCATTGGAATGATGCCAATCACTGATACGCGCACGCAACTCAGCCAGTTTATCCATGACCATCCTCAATCAGCCAAAGACCGCCAAATCATCGCGGTTTGATACAATCGAGAAAGCACACAATTTACCGCGCCGCATCAAGGTGCCGATGCTTAAAAAACTTTATGCGGGCCGCGCTCAACGGAGCCACCCTCATCAATCAGCTGAGCATAGTGTTCAAACAGTGTGTCCGTCCCAGTGGAAGGCGTCGCGTCAGCGTCGTAGGCACCAGTAACCGGGTCCCACACAAGCATGGACTCGGTCGCGTAGTATTTCCCGATACGCGCTAATGCTGCTTTAGATCTGAGTGGTGGCAGAACCCAGCTGACCGCCGTCAGAATTCCGGCCACCAGGTCCATTAGCCAGAGCGGCGCTTCAGAGAATCTAGGCTCCCGGTCCAAGATTTCGAATAAGGCTTCGCCCTGCTCCCTCGGTGTGACGGCCGGGCCCGGTCCACCGATTGGCAGAATACGATTTTGTAGTTCCGGATCTGTCAGACAGTCAGCCATATATGCGGCAAGGTCCCGGTCGCTTATCGGCTTGCATGCCGTCGCCTTACCATCTCCGAACAGCATATACGGTTTTCCAGCCATGACCCGCTCCACCTGACCGGACAGGGATTTGAAGAAGGCGGTTGGCCGAACGATAGAATATGTCATGCCCGATGCGATCAATGTTTCTTCGAAGGCAAGTTTCGCTTTCTGAAAGGCAAGCTCGGGCTTCTGAACGCAAATCGCCGACAACAAAACGAAGTGCTTCACACCCACCGACTTCGCCGCGGTCAAAACGGAGAGATGCGCGTCATGATCAACAGCCCATGCATCGCTTGGCTCGCCGGTTCGCGACCCCATACACGAGACAACGGCATCGAAGGCCTCATTCTGGAGGCCATCCTCCAGGACCGACTCCGGCCGTCCAACATCGCCTGCGCACATATCAGCCTCCAAAATGATACTCGGCCTCTCTGACTGCGGTCGCACGAAACAGACGACGCTGTGCCCTCGCGCCTTCAACGCCTTATAGACGGCACGTCCGATCGAGCCCGTCGCCCCGAGCAGAAAGATACGCTGTGCGGGCTTGCCGGGTGGCGACGTATGTTTCGCGGGGTCAATCGTCATGGTTCGCGACTATGCCGAAGCATACGCACGCCCTCAAGCAGCGAAGAGCGTTTCATGGCCTTGCCCCGTTCGCTTGCGCTCCTCCAGCTCTGTGGGATAGTGCAGTCCTGCTGATGACGCCCCGTACAATCAGCATTTGGGAGGGATTTTTGAAACGTAAGCTTCTGATTGCATTCGGTATTGTCGTTCTGCTGAGCCTACCAGGCGCGATCGGCGCGGGCATGTTCTTCTGGAAATTCAAAGCAAAAATCCCATCGGCAAACTACTCTGAGCCAATGAACGAAACCGAAGCACGACTGCAGGATCTCGACTATCTGCTGAACTTGCCAGACGTCGACAGAAGCTTTTCGGACGAGGAGAGAGCAGAGTTCCTGACTTTTGTTGAAGGGCTTAAACAAGACGCTTCGGATATGAGTCAGGCTGAGTTCGCGATGGCCCTAGCAAGAGCTGCTGCCATCTCGGAAAACGGCCATACCAACCTCTATCGCGGAGATATGCTTGACGGACTAACCAGCTTGCCTATCCGCTTTTTCTGGTTCGGCGATGGCTTGCATGTCGTACGAACGCGCGAGGATCATGAACACCTAATGGGCGCGCGTCTGATCTCTTATGACGGGCGCGCTCCGGAAGACATCATGGACGCGCTCGAGCCGTATCATGGCGGAAATGACGCATTTCTACGATTTAATGTCTCATCTTTTCTGGCGTCGCCCGAAGCCATGCACGCCATCGGACAAGCAGTATCCCCTGACAACGTCACACTCACCCTTGAGCTTGCTGACGGCACTGAAGAGACCCTCGAGCTAGCCGTCGAGGCCGAACCAACACCCGTAATTTCGCCAGATGATGCCGCCCTCGCTACGGCGTTACGCCGGGAAACCGAGAGCACAAATGAGTGGTCACATCTGCCACTCGAAAGTGTATCGGCAAGTCATTACGGTAGATTTCCGGACCAACTTCACTGGATCGATCAGCTCCCAGATGATGGCTTCTATATCCGTATGCGGCTCATCCTCGATCAGGAAGATCGGAATCTGTCCAACTGGCTTGCAGACCTTGCAAAGCAGCTGAAAGCGGACCCAGCCGACTACCTCGTTATCGATATGCGCTCCGCATTTGGCGGAGACTACACCAAAGCTCGGAAGTTCGCGCAGGGCGTTCGAGACTATGTGAAACCGGGCGGCAATATCTACTTGCTCAGCGACGGCGGCACGTTCTCTGCCGCTATTGTCACCCATGCCTTCATTCTGGAAGCCGCCGGCGATCAAGCCGTCGTCGTCGGCACCGAGATCGGTGATTTCGCACAGTTTTGGGCGGAGGGCGGTGGAGCGCTCAAGCTCCCGAACTCTGGTCAACGTATTTGGGTCACAACCGGCTACCATGACTGGGAGAATGGCTGCACCGACTGGAGCAATTGCTTCTGGCTGAACATCATATTTGGTGTCGCAGCTGGGCCACTCGGGCCGGATATCATCGCCCCGTTGACCTATGCCGACTACTCTCAAGGCGTAGACACAACGCTTCAGGCTGTTTTTGATGCCGAGGGTGTCACTCCATAGACGATCACGCCCGTCTTAACTCCTCCAGTACCGAGCGAGTAGCGGCGACAGCTCGGTCCACATCGCTGTCGTTCGTCTGCCAGTTGACGACGCTGATCCGCATGGCGCGAATGCCGTTCCATATCGTCGGCGAGAAGAATGCCTCGCCCGTATCGTTGATTGCTGCAACCACCTCATCCGTGAACGTAGCATTTTCTTCATCACTCGCGCCATCTCGGGTGAATCGAACAAGACCCTGATTTAGCTCGGGCGCGACGACAATTTCCGCGCCTGGTAAGGCACCAATTCTCTCTACCAGCGTCGAACAGTAAGCACAGCAGCGATCAATCAACGCTTCGACGCCAGATCGACCCATCTCCCGCAGTGCTGCGTACACCGGTATGGCTCTTGCGCGCCGCGACCACTCCAGATTCCAGTCGAGTTGATTGCGGCCACCCGTATCGAGGTCGATGTAGTCTGCCGACTGCGCCATAGCCCCCCGATGTGCATGGCTGTCGCGGATAATCACAATGCCGCAATCAAACGGCACGTTCAGCCATTTATGCCCATCCGTCGACCAACTATCGGCTTGCTCGATGCCTTTCACCAGATGCGCCTTTGCCCGGCTCACACGCGCGAACAGTCCGAACGCGCCATCTATATGCACCCAAGCACCGGCGGCTTTCGCGATCGGGATCAGCGTCTCGAAATTATCAAAAGCCCCGATATTGAGATCAGCCGCATTGAGACTGACAATGGTTGGACCTGATGTGTCCGCCAAAACCCTACGAAGTGCATCGGCGTCCATGCGCCCGAGCGCGTCCGTCTCGACTACGGCGATCGAAGCGCGCCCGAGCCCAAGGAATCGCGCCGCGCGGTCGATCGAGTCATGACGGTTATGCGTACTGATCAATCGAATGGCCGGCGCGCCGAACACGCCGTCCTCCTCAACATCCCAGCCAGCGCGTTTCAAGACTGCATGGCGCGCTGAGGCCAAAGCTGTAACATGCGCCAGCTGGCAGCCTGTTGTGAAGGCGAATGAGGCATCTCTCGGAAGATCAAAGAGATCTTTCACCCAAGCTCCAGCAACTTCCTCGATGACTGCACCAATGGGGGACACGGCATATATCGCAGCGTTCTGATCCCACGCAGAAACGAGCCAATCAGCTGCCAAAGCAGAGGGAACTGATCCACCCATCACCCAGCCGAAGAAACGCCCGCTTGCATTGGCGTTCAATCCCCCTCGCGCGCGGTGAGCGAGATCGGGTATTATCTCTTCTGGAAGTTCGCCAGTCTCCGGCAGGGTAGCTTCGAATAAGTCGCGTAATTCACCTAGTGTTGACGGTGCCCCGGCAGGGACGTTCGGCAGATCATCAATCCACGCGCGTGCGAGAGAATAGGCTTGCTCATAAACATCGGTCATTTCGGTCCCCTCGAAATAGAAAGCTCCCTGCTACTTGTTATTCAGCCTCTCTGCCACCCGATTTTTGCGAGGTTTTCGGGCTAAGGACGGGCGACATCGCGCTTCGGTCCGCGATCGCCAAACCACCAAAGTGTCGCCGCCGTCGCCGCAAAAGTCGCCGTTTCGGTGATCGCATCCCGTCCCGCCGCATCGGCTCCGAAGTAGATTACGCCGGCAATCGCCCAGAGCATGAAAGTCAGTGTGGGCCGCGTCAGACCGCGTATGGCATTCACCCAGGGATAGCTTGAACCTATTGCCGCTTCCGCCATCATCGAAGCGCGAAGACCGTCCCAGCTGCCGGCTGTCTCAGCGAGGGCGATTTCAGCTTCGGTTTCCTCACGATTTGCTTGCATCTGTAGTTTTAGTAGCTCACCTTCATGGGACCATCGCGCCCGCTCATGGGCCTGCTCCTGTCGCCGCTCGAAGAACGTCGCAACCCGACCGAGCGCTGTGCCAACAAGGCCGAACAGACCACCGGAAGCCGCGCTGGCGGCAACACCTAAGACGTCTTCCATAGCGCCTCACTTCCTTTATAAAACCAGATTGCCGGCAGGGCTCGACGGTCCAGATGCAAGAAGGTCCGCGCCAATCCGAAGCCTGAAAACGCTGCGTGTTCTGCCGCTGCTTTAAGTTCATGTCGATTGTGGCCCGCAAGCCGGATATCGACGGCAATCGTCTTGTGCCGGGACCGCGGTGCACCGCCAACCGCAGCGTTCCACTGCGGACAACGATGCCCGGATGTGATCACTAATGGCGCGCCAACATCGGTGCGCATGATTTCCAACGCATCGAGGAACGCCTCATCGTGCCAATAGGCTCCGCCGCAAAACCGACCGCCACAACGACAGCCAAGCTCTTGCACCGAAAAGTGCGGCCAACGCCAGATTCTGGTGAGCGCGTCGCGCGCCTGCCTGCGTGTCTCGAACAACATGACGCGGAGTATAGGCACCAAGGACAGGGTGTTGGATTGAGGCGGGGATAAACCGGTGCGTAAATGCCCGCCAGACACCCACCGCGCTAAAAGTGGGCGTGAATCTGAGGGTCCGTTAGAGCATTTCTGCAGCTAGGCCTTCGACCTCGGCGCGGCTACGTGTGGAAAGCGCGATCTCTATTGTTCTCGCGCGATCCTGCATTACCCCTTCGATGGCGGTATCTGTGGGCTGCGCCTGCGCTGCGGCCAACGCTGCATCGATCTCATCACGATATTTCTTGGCATTGTGCGCTGTCAGCACACGGGCCCATTGCCAATGAACGGCAGCATCGTCGGGATCGGCGATGATTGCGGCCTGATAATGCTGCCTGCCTCGGCGGACGCTAGCTCCCATAACTGCACTGCCCATGCGGCCACCTCGCCTGACGACCTCCACGTTCCAGATCGCAAGATAAGCGTGGGCGTAAGCGTTGTCCGGGTCATCCTCAAGAACATCTTTTGCAATGTCGCGGGCGCGTTGACCGAGACCCGATCGCATGGCCGCACCCGCACTCATGGGCCGCGCCGTCAGCGACAAGCTAATCGCCAGCTGGATACGTCCTTCAATATGATCTGGATCAATCGCAATGGCTGCTTCCGCAAGCCGGCGGGCCTCAGAAAGACGCTCAGGTGAAGGCTGTTCATTCGTAGCAATCGCGTCGGCGAGCAGTGAGCGCGCGGCGAATGCCAGGTTGTCGGCACCCCCAGCAGCCTCGGCGTGGCTTGCAGCTTGGATATAAGAACCAGCCTCGTAGTGTTCGACACTTGCAGCATCCTGCGCGACTGCAGCCGTCGCAGAAATTGCCAAAGAGGCGATGAGCAAAAGAGCACGATGTATCATCGACGAAGCCGCAAATGGGAGACCAACACGACTACAAACTTCACATTAGTTGCTAAAAGTGTAAAGGCCCTTACAGCATCCGCTGATGTGCAAATTAATCACAATTTCGTCGATTGGCTAAGGCAATGACACTGCCTTGAATTTTATTATCTTAACAGCGCATCGGCGTGATGGCGCATGTGTTCCTCGGCAAAACTCGATACGAAATAGTATGAATGGTCATAGCCTGGCTGCAGTCGGCTCGTCACCGCTTGCCCGTGGGCCTCAGCCGTTCCAGCGAATACATCCGGCAATAATTGCGTCTCAAGAAACTCGTCTGCCTCGCCCGTATCGATCAATATGTGCGCATCGGACTGGTAGCGTTTCACAAGTTCGGTTGCGTCGTGAAACTCCCAATGAGCATTGGGCTCGCCAAGATAGGCTTTGAACGCCTTTTGCCCCCAAGGCACCTGCGCAGGCGAGGTGATAGGGGAAAAGGCAGAGCAAGATTTGTATCGATCCTCATGGTATTTGAGATGGAGTGTGATTGCGCCATGCCCGCCCATGGAGTGCCCGGTGATACCATGCCGCGTTGGGTCCAGCGGAAATGCGCTGTGGACCACGTCCCAAAGCTCATGAATGACATATTGATCCATCTTGAAGTGCCGGGACCAAGGTGCCTCCAACGCCGTCAGATAAAAGCCAGCCCCTTGTCCTAAGTCATAGGCCTCATCATCAGGCACACCCGGCCCGCGCGGAGACGTGTCGGGCGCAATGATGGCGAGACCGAGTTCGGCAGCCCAGCGCTGCAGCCCGCCCTTGGTCATGACGTTTTCCCAGGTGCAGGTAAGACCGGATAGATAAGTCACCGCTGGGACCTTCCCGGTCTTCGCCTGCGGCGGCAGATAAACTGCAAACCGCATGCTTGTGCCTGTCACATCCGATGCGTGATCGAAGACCGCAAGCTCACCGTCAAACTGCGTCCAAGAAAATACCTGTTTCAACTCCATAGTTTGCACTTTGCGCAGGAAACAGAGCGGATCAAGTGACGGATCGGAATGGCTAGTCGACTTTTTCGACGGGTATCATCACTTCGTTCCGACGAAACGGCCCCGGCACAAAAGGAGCATTGTACCCGGCGTATCTCGCTGGGCCGGTCGCGCGATATCCCTGCTCGCTCATCCATGCTTCCAGGTCGATTTCTTTCTCTCGAAATGTTTTCTCGCGCCCCCGCCCGGCAAATCGAACAGATGCGATCATTTCCCCTGGAATTTCCCGGATGCTGACGTCTGGGTTATTTGGCTCCGGCAAAGTGTCCATCGTGAATTCATCCGGCATGAAAAATGTGACGGTCCAAGCATCAGCACTATTTTCAACACGCGTGACAGGTGCCGTCATTTCGATTTTCTGGGACGCTGCTGTGCGTGTGACAGGCGCGGTCATCTCAATATCCGTTCGGGCTGTATTATTACCGAAAATGAAGTCAGCCAGTGGGCGAAAACCAGAATTGCCAGCCCGTCGCATATCGCCTGTAACTTCAACCTCCGCCACTATGGCAGGTTCATAGGAACGTATCTGAAATTTGCCATCATCGACGACGACCGTATGAGGCGGTTCTTCGGTGGCCGAGGCGCTCATTGATCCGGCGATAATACCAAGGATGGCGAAGAGAAAGATAAGCCGCATATTACGTTTCCGGTGCTCATGATCAGTTTACCCCAGAACAAAACAACTAGTTCACGGCATCTTGAATCCAAGAGAACAGACCTTCGTCAAAGACAGTGATAATCTCTTTGAACTTTAAGGCATCGATATACGTCTACTAAGCATGGTACGTCCTCAACATCTGATCGCGGCCCTTATTCTGTTAGCTGCACCGCCCCAGGTCGCGGTTGCACAATCATATGATGTGAACCAAACCCTGGCTCAGAATGACATTCATCTGGAAGTCACAAGAGACACATCTTATCCGGGTGAACCTTATTATGTTCGTGGCTCAGTCATTATTGATGCGGCACCGGAACGGATTTGGGCCGTCATGACCGACTGTGAGGCTACGGAACAGATCGTTCCCCAACTTCGTCATTGCGAAGTGGAGATGGAAGGTAATGGTTGGGATCACCGCCGCCACGATATGAGGTCAGGCCCGTTCCGCATTAGCAGCGTGTTCCGATCCGATTATGAGCCACTTAAAAGCATCACGATCAGCAAAGTCTCCGGCGACCTTGAGGTTCAGGAAGGAAGTTGGACACTGACGCCCCGACAAGACGGGTCGGTGGAGTTGCGCTACGAAGCGTGGTCAAAGCCAAAAATCTGGGTGCCGCGTTGGTTTATCTCTCGAAGCGTAAAACGGGACGCGCCCAAAATTCTCGCCAACCTGAAAAGCATGGCCGAACGCACATCTGGTTAGGACGTCATTAAAGGCCGGACGCCACGCTCATTAAACGCCTCCGCGATTGCGGCGAAGTCCTCCATCGGCGGCGCGGTGACCTGATCTTGATTTGCCCACACAGGCATGAGGCAGACCATGGCAGAGCCCAATCGGTTGATGTCATGACATGTCCTCGAAACCGCGAATGAAACTAAGCATTCACGAGCCCCACCGGCAATACATGCGCCCAAACGAAAAGAGCCGCGCAACGAGCGCGGCCCTTTCCATTTTCAAAAAACTCCGAAGAGCTTGTGGTGCCCTAGAACTCGAAGCGGAAACCGAACTGGACCTGCCAGATCGAACCGTTGACGTTGGTGTCCAGACCGCCACCATTTGCAAGCAGGAGGTCCTCATCGAAGTCGAATAATGTGAAGGTTCCATCGTCATTTACGGTGACGTCGATAACCGGGACAGCCTCTAGAACATCACCGCGATCAAACTCTTCGAATACGTTCCTGTCGTCGTTGATCAGGTTCAAGAAGTTGTCGATGTCGACAAAGAACAGCGCTCGAGCGTCCGGGAGATACTTGTTCAGGAATGTTGGAAGTTCCTGCTCCAGACGGATGTCTAGGTCATTGAAGAACGGATCTTGTTGCGTATTCCGACCGATGATCGACCCCCGCAGATCTTCAAGCCCTTGTTCTGCGATAAATGTGTTGAACCCCGCCTCATCCTCAGGCGTAGCGAAGACCACATTTGGATCACCGATTTCTGGGATGAACAGCAAGTTCCGGTCCTCATTGTCTGAGTCGCCGAAATCGTTGCCACCGCTATCAAACGCGAAACTGAAATTTTGACCGGAACGACCACGATACCGAAGCGTAATAGCGGAAATCAAATCGCTGAAGAACTCCTGCTCTAGACGGGCTGAAACAGTTACCGTGTTTTCGCTGAAGCTGCTTGCAGTTGCGACTTGTGAATTGTTCAGAGTTGCCGTGGCGACTTCCTCAAAGTTCGATGTCGCCGTTGAGGATGTATTCGGGTTCACATTGGTCACGTCCGTGTAGGCGTAGCCGACATTCAAGTTGAACGCGCCATCGCCGAGACGTGGCACCTCATATTCCCACCGTCTGGATGCCTGGATGGAGAAGACGTCGGAGTTACCCTCACCGCCAACGGCATTGGTGAGAAGGATATCCTGATCGTCGCCGCCGGAATCACAAGCACCAAGTGGTGTGGTCTCGATCGTATTTCCGTCGGCATCTGTATCCTCCTCCAACAATTGCTCAAGTGGAGCTGAGAAACCGGCTCTCGGTCCGAGGAAAACCGCATCACAAAGATTGTTGAGTGGATCAACAGCATTAAAGATGGGGCGTCCATCAGTTGCTGTTCCGATTGGCGTCAGTGTTAGATCAACAAAGTCGAGCGTATTTCTGTTGATTGTATGAATGTAGTCCACGCCAATCGACCAATCGTCAAAGAAACCACCAGCTGCACCACCGAAATCGGTAATGTGGTTGAACCCAATATTGTAACGTACAGCCGTTGGTAGTTCGAGATTAGGGTCAATCGCGTCTGTTCGTCCTTGACCAAGCGCCGCCTGAGCCTGTTGCTGGGCGATAATACACGCCGGGATCGATGCATTCGCCGGGTTAATGATCAAGTCGGTAGGGGTACAATCTCCACCGAAGCTTCCGCCGAACCCTGTGCTCCCGCCAAAGTTGGTGAAGGCGTTCGAAAAGAACACCGACGGATCAGCACCAGCAAAGATACCGACGCCACCGGTGAACGTGGTCTGACCGAAGAAATTAAGTGGAGATTCGTAAGTCACACCTAGACGCGGCAGAACAGCATCCAGTGAGTTGAAGCCGGTCGTATTGGAGAAGCCGTAACGATCCTCAAAAGCCTGACTAGCAGTCGGATTGTCATCGGAGTCATACCAATCGTAACGCAAACCAAGCAGCACGGTGAGTTCAGGTGTCACCTGCCATTTGTCCTGCACATAAACTGAGTGGATATTTCTCAAGAAGTTCGCTGCAGCATCGTTTGGATCGCCTGAGAAGGATCCCGTTGCGGTAATTGTACTGGCCTGTCCGGCAGCAAAGTTGTCGATACTTTCGAACTGGATCGTACCGGTAGCCTCGGGAATAAACAGGTTGAATACATCCAAGCTGTCGAGTTCATATCCTGCCGTCAAAGTGTGGTTTCCAGCAAGATACTCGGCTTTTAACTTGATTTGATCAATTTCCTGCTCGAGCGCGTTTGCTGACCGGAAAGTTCCAGGTCCGGCCGCCAGAATACCGTCCTCGGTCAGGCAGAAGCCGTTGAGCTCGTTATCGCAATTGATCAGCTCACCATCCGCGCTGAATAGTGCGGGAACCTGATTGCCGGCGGCATCAAGCTCAAATGGATTCACGAAGAGACGCGGGATTGGATTTTCGTCCTGAGCCTCGCCGCCACCGACCGGGTTTTGAATATCGCGAATATCGTTTCGCGAGATACGAACCTCGGTGGAGAAGTTGTCTGTCCAGTCTGAGAAAAAGCGAAGAGAATAGCTGTCGGCCCTTGTGCCTGACGTCTCGAATGAGTTGAAAAATGTGAAGTCGACGTCTTGGAAACCACCCGTGTCGGGTTCGATGAAAGCCTCATCGATGTACGAGTAGGTGAACTCAGCACGATGGCGGTCTGTTACCAGCCAGTCAAGACGTGCGAGAACGCGAGTATTATCCTCATCTACGGTTGTTGGAATGCCGCCAGACGGAAAACCAAACTGATTCTCGACAATGGTTTGAACCTGCTGAACTTGATCAAGCGTCGAATCAATACCGTTCAAGAACCCTAGTTCTTCAGGGCCAGTATTAACAAAATTGGTGTCGCGGAATTCTTCATAAGTCACAGCGAAGAATAGACGGTCCTTGATGATCGGTCCGGAAAGTTGCGCACTCCAATTGAGGTTTTCAAAGTCTTGAGGACCAAGGTCATCACCAGCAATTGAGTCACCGAAGAGGCTGTCATTCGAGTAAACGAATACACCAGAGCCATGGAATTCGTTTGTACCTGCAAGGGTCACAACATTAATTGCACAGCCGGTAAACTGGCCATACTCAACGTCGAACGGTGCGAACTCGACCGAGACTTCTTGGATAGAATCAAATGGGATCGGCGAGGCGTTACGGCTTGGGAAACCGGAAGCGTTCAGACCGAAGCTGTCATTCTGTCGAACGCCATCGACTGTAAAGGCGTTAGAACGGTTATTGCCGCCAAGACACGAAATATTGTCATCATTCGTCTCGTCGATAATCACGCGAGGGTCTAGACTGATCGTGTCGCGCAGGTCGCGATTGATCGATGGCAAGGTTCGCAACTCTGCAAGTCCGAAACTCGATCCGGGGCCGATGGCAAGTGGCTGAAGCTGTGTGCGCGCGCCACTAACCACAATGGTGTCTAGCGTGGCCACTTGGTCGCCAGAAGACAGCGCAAAATTCAAGCGGGTCGCACCGGATACCGACACAAAGACTGCGTCATTTGTCTGACCTTGGAAACCATCAGCGGTCGCAGTAACGATGTATGGGCCACCAACAGGTAGCGATCGAGTGGAGAACTGACCATTAGCGTTCGTCGTGAAGGACCGCGACTGATTGGTTCGAGAGTCGACGACTGTAACCGATGCACCTGCTAATGCAGCGCCGCTCGCATCCGTCACCTGACCGCGAATATCCGACGTTGTTTGCTGTGCGATAGCGGGCGGCGTTAGAGCCACCGCTGCCAGCACCGATGCGGCTGCGCCGCCAAGGTATGACCACTTCTTCATGTGAATTCCCTTTATTGAGAGCCCGGCACCCCTCGCGCCAGATATCGCCCATCTAGGCCGCGGATACGAAACTTTCGTGACGGCTCAGAAAGAACTGTTGAAAATCCGACATCCGAACAACGGTGTGGCGTTGAAGCCACACGAGTCTTATCGATTGTCACAATACTATACGGAATGACTCACTTACTGGTCCGATCGTAGGCAGAGCACAAGCATCAAAATCGGCTTTGGTGATTCCAGTTTCTGACCGATGCAGCGCTGCAACATATTGCGCCCACTTCGCTTCTGCGTTTTCCTGAAAAGAGAACAGATAGGGGTAGGAAGCGATGCAAAAAGCAATCTGGAACTTCGGCGACATGCTCGACGCACTTGGCGACGCTTTCGGACCGGATCACGACGCGCTGATTCAGGGAGAAAGATGTCTGAGTTGGCCGGAGATGACGGCCAGGTCCAATAATCTGGCGCGAGCCTTCCTGGAGCTCGGTGCGGAGACGGGCGACAAAGTCGGCTTCTACCTCCGAAACCGACCTGAATATATGGAAGCCCTCGCCGCCTGCTGGAAAGCACGCCTGACCCATGTGAACGTCAACTACCGATATGTCGACGATGAACTCATCTATATCTTCGACAACTCCGACTCGGCGCTTGTCGTTTATGGAGAGGAATTCCGCGAAACTGTCGAGCGCATAAAGCACCGGCTGCCGAAAGTGAAAGCCTGGATCGAGACAGGGTCGGGAGATGATCTTCCGAAAGGTGCTTTCAACTACGAAACACTCGCCACATCCGGTGATGGCCAAAAGCTCGACATCAAACGATCTGGCGATGACATGCTCTTCCTCTACACCGGCGGCACAACCGGCATGCCCAAGGGCGTCATGTGGACCCATCAGATCTGGCGGGATGCGAATCAATCAGGCCTTGAGACGATTTTCGGCTTTGTGCCCCAATCAATGGATGATTACGTCTCTGCGGCCCAGGAACTCGGAACAACGACACGACAATGCCCGGCCTGTCCGCTCATGCATGGGACGGGACTGTTTACCGCCATGGGTGCTCTTCTGAACGGCGGAACCGTCGCGCTCCTGCCGACGCCCGAGAAGTTCAGCGCTCAAGAGATGTGGCATGAAGTCGATCGACATGCGCTCACAAACCTCGCCATTGTCGGCGACGCTTTTGGCAAACCAATGCTCAATGAGTTGGACGACGCCCCCGGCAAATATGACCTATCGACAGTGCGCGCCATCGTTTCGTCCGGCGTCATGTGGTCCATGGAGGTCAAGCAGGGTCTCCTGAAGCACCTGCCCCAAGCGGCCCTGATGGATAGTTTCGGGGCATCGGAGTCCGTTGGTTTCGGTATGTCGGTGATGACAGCCGAGGGCGAAATACAAACCGCCAAGTTTGCCATCGGTCCGCATTGTAAGGTGTTCTCTGAGGACGGTCGCGAGATCGAAGCCGGAAGCGGCGAGCCGGGGTTCATTGCCCGGGGTGGCGCGGTTCCGCTCGGTTATTACAAGGACGAGGAAAAAACCGCGAAGACCTTCAAGACAATAAACGGAGTGCGCTACGCGATACCTGGCGATTGGTGCACCGTTGAGGCAGACGGTACGCTGACGCTCATGGGGCGCGGTTCGATCTGCATCAATTCCGGCGGTGAGAAGATCTATCCGGAAGAGATCGAAGAAGCCCTAAAGACACATCCCGATGTCCGTGACGCACTCGTGGTCGGCGTTCCCGACGATAAATGGGGTCAGGCCGTCACCGCGGTCGTGTCTCCTGAACCGGGAGCATCTCTTGCCGAAGACATCCTGATTGATCACGTCAGGGGATCGCTTGCCCGTTACAAAGCTCCAAAACGGGTTCTCTTTCGAGACGATCTCGCCCGCGCACCTAACGGTAAAGCAGATTACGCGGGCACCAAGTCTTTCGCCATGGATCAACTTGGCCTGAACTAGGACTTTCGATCGGCCTGCTGCTCGAGTATTGTTCGCCGCGACAGACGGCTGGCCACGAAAGCCGTTATCAGTCCCACAGCGCTTAGCAAAAGCGCCGGTGTCACCAGAACGAACCGTGTCTGGGCGCTACAATTTCCTTCGCAAGCGGCAGGATCGAAGTTGAGAAAGATCAAGGCTGCGACAGCAACCGACATAACCGCGACCGCAAGCCCGGCCGCCATCAGCGCTCTAAAAATCCAAATCATACAGATGTCCTTCGACGCAGACCAAAAGCTAACCCTTCGCCTGCTATGCGTCTACTGCGCAAAGTAACGCTGTTAATTTGCACCAATTCAGGCCCAAAGGCATAGTAGTTGCACAATATAAGGGGAGCCCAGGGGAGGGAAAAATGCTAAAATTATTAGGTGTTTTCAGCAAAGCGTCGGCAAAACTTGCCGCGACATTCGTAACCGTCATTGTGCTGATGCTCGCCGGCTTCGCCTTCTTTCCAGGCGCTGTGAACGGCCTCAGCGATTTTACGAATTATCTGGAAGGCTATCTCCGCAACCCACCATTGAATGAACAGGCAACGGTTTTGTTTCGAACCCTCGTGAACGAACAGACCATTTTCGGTATCATCGTCACAATGATCGCGCGATCATTGGTTGAGTTTGTCGTTTGGTTCTTTGGCCGGGGCTCAAAAATGCTCTACTCGGACTAAGAGTCGGCGGCGGGATCGATCAGATTTCTGTGTTCACTGACAATTCAGAATAATAACCACTTGCAACTTCGCGCGGTGCGCGTCTCAATACGGAATATGACGCTTGCGTCATCATATTGAGACAGGATCACCCCATGCAGCCACGCTCCATCGCCATTCCGAAAAACTGGAAGACATTCAGCATAGCGAGCCTTTTCTCGGCTTTTCTCTATCCAGCGCTTGGTGTGGCTCTGCTGATCACCATGATCGTTCTCGGCGCGGTTTTGAATAATGTGGCGCTCCATTGGTACTATCTGCCCCTCGGGCTCGGCGTGACCGCGTTTGCGATCTTTCTTTGCAATTGCGGCATTGGCCCGCTCCACCGTATCTGGCAGCACCGCGCTGGCGAACTAAAATGGCCTGCCCAGTTGATCGTTGCATTCAATTGCGCGCTCGCCATGCAGGGGTCGATAAAGGACTGGGTGAACTATCATTCGCAACATCATCGCTTCGCCGACCAGCCCGGCGATCCACACAACCCCTTCGAATCCAAACGCTGGGCTTGGGTTGGGTGGATCCTCTGGAGAGACCCAAAGGATATGGAGCGCCCAATGCCACTCTGGCTGAGGGAAAACCGGATTATTTCTTTGCTAGAGCGCCGCTACAATTCGATTTCACTCGTCATACACTTGGTAATCCCAGCAGCCGCTTATCTGCTCACTTGGGCGCTTGGCGGGTCGCTTGTTCTCGTGGGGATCATCCACGCCTCAGTTGTTATTGGTCGTGCGATCCAGTTCCACGCCACAACGCTTGGCATCAATGTGCTGGGTCACTTGCCGACGCCGAAATGGGCGGACCACGCCATGGCACTGCTCACGGGCGGCGAGGCCTATCATGATCACCATCACGACGAGCCGAGCAGTATATTGCACCTACCGCGCAAGGGATTTTTCAATCGCATTTTCGATTATAACGGCACAACGCTTCTCGTCTTCGAGAAGCTCGGCTGGGCCAAGAACCTGAAGGTCGCCCCGCAGTTCAACTAGATCACCTTGCCTCAGGCAGACTGGGCAATGATCTCTTCTTCGACATCGCGCAGACGGTCCTTACCGAAGAACATCTCGTCCCCGACGAAGAATGTAGGAATGCCGAATATGCCGCGCTCAACGGCAGCATTCGTATTCGCGATAAGCTGATCCTTCACGGCCTGATCCTGCGTCTGGGCGGCAAGCTTCGCTCCATCTAAATCTTCCGCGGTGAAGCCTTCGATGAATACGTCGGGATCGTCCATTTTCAGACCTTGCTCCCAAACGAGCTTCTCGCCTGCGTCGATGTAGGCCTCCAACTCACCATTCATCTCAGCTGCCACAGCGCCGCGGCTAAGCATCAACGTGTTGAGCGGAAAATGCGGATTGAACTTATAGTCCGTGAGCTCATGCTTTTTGATGAAGCGGTCCATCTCCAACATATTGTAAGCCATCTTCGCTTTGACGGGAGCGAACGTAATCCACGGTGCCTGATTGTTCGTCGCCTTGAAGATGCCTCCTAACAGAACAGGCTTGTAGACAAGTGAAGCCCCTGTGCGATCCAGAATATCGTTCAGAACCTTGTTCGAAAGATAAGCATTCGGGCTCGCGACATCATAGTAGAATTCAACGGTGACAGACATGAGCCCTCCTTGATCTTTGTAACAATTGGCTTTCAACAAATTTGGTTTTACATTGCAACCAAATTTATCCCGACTGGAGGACTTCATTATGAAACCTGTTTGCCTTGTGATTGGAGCCGGTGCCGGCATCGGGGGAACGGTTGGCACGCGTTTCGCCGCTGAGGGGTATCATTCGGTTCTCTGCCGCCGGAGTGATGAGGAAGGACTTCAACGCCTTGTCGACGGCATCAAATCGGCAGGCGGCGAAGCAACCGGTTTCCTGATGAACGCCATTGAAGATAATGTCATTGAAGACCGGATCGCCCACGTCGAGGCGAATATCGGCCCCATAGAAGTCGTCATCTATAATCTCGGGGCGCAGATCGGCGATCGCGACCTGGAGGACACAACCTATAAAGCGTTCGAAATGGGTTGGCGGCTTGGCACATTCGGGCTCTTTCGCGTGGCAAAAACACTCTGTCCTCTGATGGTCGAGCGCGGCAGCGGCACCATCATTGTCACCTCCGCCACTGCCGCTGTTCGCGGGAATGCTGGCCAACACTCCCATGCTGCGGCTATGGGCGGTCGCCGCATGCTTTGCCAAACCTTGAATGCTCAGTATGCTCCCAAGGGAATACATATCGCCCATGCTCTGATCGATGGAGCGGTGGATGCCCCCGACACGCTCGGCAAAATACTCGGGCCAGAACTATTCCAGCAGCTTCGCGACACACGCGGTGCCAGCGACGGCCTGCTCCTACCCGAGAAAGTGGCTGACACTTATGTCCACCTCGCCCACCAGCATCGCTCCGTCTGGACCCATGAGCTTGATCTCAGATCTTTTTCGGATACCGCCTGGTGGAACCACGCTTGACGTCTGACTGATATCAAAATTCCTCAAACATATCGTTGAGCCGATCCTGCACATCTTCTAACCTCTCAAAAAAAGGGAGGGCACGGAATGCTCGCTGGAAAATTTGGACCACTTGCTACAACGGCCTGCTTGGCGAGCTTGGCAGCCTGCACAGCGATTGATTCCGTCAGTCTATTTGAACAGCCTGCACCAGAGCCTGAGCCAAAGTATCGAGCTGAAATTACTGAAACCGAATTTGGTATCCCGCATATTGTAGCCGCTGATTATGGCAGCCTCGGGTTTGGCGAAGGCTACATGGCGGCAAGCGATCATGTCTGCAACATCTCCCACATTACAATGCGCGCCAAAGGCGAACTGTCGCGATATCTCGGCCCTGGCGAGGACAATGAGAACTTCCTGTCGGACTATGCTGTGCGCGGACTGGGTCTGCTGCAGCGCTACGAGGTTGGCTATGACAAACAGTCCGAAGAGCTTCAGGGACTGCTTGAAGGATACGCTGCCGGCTTCAACAAATACCTCGCCGAATATGAAGCGTCCGGCGAGGAGATCCATTGGTGCCACGGCGAAGACTGGGTCCAGCCTCTGTCGAGCCGCGATATCTACGCCCGAGCTAGGTACACTGCCGAAACGCTGCCCCGGCTCGGCGGTGCGCTGTTCGCTGCGGCACCACCCACGGCTAGTCAAGACGCCAAGATCGTCGATGACAAAATTCTGAAAGCGTCGCTCGACGCGATTACCCAGCGGGGCTTTGGCTCCAATGCGTGGGCAATCGGAAGTGAATGGAGTGAGTCCGGTGGCGGGATGTTGCTCGCCAACCCGCACTATCCATGGTTCGGCTCCAACAGGTTCTGGGAAAAGCAACTCACCATACCCGGTGAGATCAATGCCTATGGGGTTTCGCTTATCGGGACGCCGGGCGTGCTCATCGGCTTCAATAAGGATATCGGCTGGTCCCACACCGTCTCAGCCAGCCAACGCCTCGTGCCTTACGCGCTGACACTCTCAGACAGCGACCCAATGAAATACTATTTCGATGGCGAGCAGAGAGACATCGAGGCCCGCGCTGTCAACATTCCGGTGAAGGGCTCCGACGGCGAGATCACCGATCAGCCAGCCACAATGTATTTTTCCCACCAGGGCCCAATCGTTATGTTCCCCGGCATGGATTGGACCGAGACCCGCGCCTTCGCCATGCGCGACGCCAATCGCGACAATGACAACACGCTCGCCCAGTGGTTTGCCATGGGTCGCGCCGACAGTATGGACAGCCTGATTGATGCGCACCGTCAATGGAACGCCCTGCCCTGGGTCAACACAATCGCGACAAGCCGCGAAGGTCACGCCACCTATATCGATAACTCCACAGTCGGGCACCTGTCGGAAGAAGCGATAGCGGCCTGGAAACAGTCCTACGCCAACAATCCCACCATCAAGCAAGCCTATGACGACAGACGATTGACGATCCTTGATGGTAGCAAGAGCGAAAATGATTTCCTTGAAGACGGCGCGCCCATACCCGGCACCGCGCCCTTCGATCATCGTCCACGGATCACACGGAGAGATTACGTATTCAACGCCAATGACAGTTACTGGCTATCCTCTCCACGCGAGCCGCTGACCGGGTTTTCACCGCTCTACGGCCCGACGGAGACCGCTCGCAGCCTCCGAACACGGATGAACGTCTTGCACCTTGAGCGCCCGTCATCGAATGGCACAAACAGCAAATGGTCTATGGAGGATATCCAAACGGCGATCCTCTCTAATGAGAGCTACTCGGCAGATGTGTTCAAGGCCGAACTTATCACCCTCTGCGAAGCAAATACCGACAGGTTCGATGCTCGCGTTTGCGACACCCTTGCCGCCTATGACGGGCACCTGAACATTGAAAGCACCGGCGCAGCTCTGTTCCGGGAATGGCTCTATGCCTACCGCGTTCTATCAGAGCAAACAGACACACCTCTTTTCAGCACGCCATTCTCAGCTGATGATCCCGTGAACACGCCGTCGGGCATCGGTAATGATGACACCGCGCTCACAGCCCTTGAGAGTGCCGTCGAGATTCTATCCAAAGCCCATATCGCGATTGACGCCCCGCTTGGCGATGTCCAGATAGCCATTCGCGGCGACAAGCGAATCCCGATGCATGGCGGCTTCGGTATCGAAGGCAACGCCAACCTCATAGATCAACGCGGAAACGATACGACAGGCCCTTTTCCGAAGAGCAATGAGATAGAGCCGTACAGCAATCTCACGGATAAAGGCTATCCCGTGAGCGGTGGCACAAGTTTCATCATGACACTCAGTTATGATGAGAACGGACCGGCCGCCGAAGCCTTCCTAACCTATGGACAATCAGGCGAGCCGGATGATGAGAATTACAGCGACCAGACAAAACTCTTCGCTCAAAAAGCCTGGCGAAAAGTACGATTTAGTCCTGAAGACATTGCAGAAGGTGCCGTACGAACATTCGTCGTCGAAGGCGGGTGATCAATGTGCGAACCGGACACTCGGATCCGCGCCTAATGCATTGAATTAAAGGGTCTTCAATGGAAATAGACGGTCAAAAACGTCTGTAATCCGGACGGTTCCGGACATCTGTCTGTTTAATCCGGACGCTTTATCCCCGCGCCTATCCAACAGTATCAGGCAATAGCGCGGCCGTAAGACGTCTGGCCCTGAAAGCCCTTGAGTGCCGTCAGGTATTCAGCCTCTAGCTTGTCGACATACTCAGCTACGGAGTGACGCTTTTCGACCGCGCCAATCCCTTGCCCGCAACCCCAGATGTCTTTCCAGGCCTTGGATTTCTGGTTGCCGCCAGAGCCGAAATTCATTTTCGATGGGTCGCTCTCCGGCAGATCATTCGGGTCGAGCCCGGCCTGGGCAATCGATGGCGCAAGGTAGTTACCGTGCACACCGGTGAAAAGGTTCGAATAAACAATGTCCTTCGACGCGCTATCGACGATCATGTCCTTATAGCCGTCAACAGCATTGGCTTCGTCGCAGGAAATGAAGGCCGAGCCGATATAGCCGAGATCTGCCCCCATGGCCTGGGCCGCAGCGACCGCCCCGCCCGTGGCAATAGAGCCTGACAAGGCGAGCGGTCCATCAAAGAACTGGCGTATCTCCTGGATCAGCGCAAACGGCGACAGTGTTCCAGCATGCCCGCCAGCTCCAGATGCTACAGCGATGAGACCATCGGCACCTTTCTCCAGTGCCTTGTGCGCGAAGACGATATTGATGATATCGTGCAGTACGATGCCGCCATAGGAGTGAATTGCGTCATTTACCTCGGTGCGGGCACCAAGCGACGTAATCACGATCGGCGCTTTGTATTTCACGCACATTTCCACATCATGCATCAGTCGATCATTCGATTTGTGCACGATCTGGTTCACTGCAAACGGTGCTGACGGTCGGTCGGGGTGTTTCTCGTCATGCTCAGCGAGCTCGGTGGTGATCCGGTCGAGCCACTCTCCGACAACATGATCCGGCCTCGCGTTCAGACTAGGGAAAGATCCGACAATACCTGCTTTGCACTGTGCGATGACCAGTTCAGGGCCAGAAACGATGAACAAAGGCGATCCGATCACTGGAATGCGCAGATTTTGCAGAACGGGCGGTAAAGCCATGGTCAAATTCCCCTTAGATTGATCTCCACACACCTAGCCCCAGCGCTGCAAAGAGCAAGGGTGACTATGCGGCAGCTGGACGTTTCGCGTACTTGACGCGCCTCCTAATGACCGGCCACTAAGTCCGCAAGATAAGAGGAACGCATGGCCGACGACCGACTGACCGTATCTTCGGAGTTTCCCGACACGGATGAAGCCGCATGGATTCAAGCTGTTAACAAGGCCCTGAAGGGTGCAGGACCAGAAAAACTGGAACGCCAGACGGCAGACGGTCTAACCGTCAAACCGCTCTACAGAGAAGCTGATTGGCCGTCTGCTACAGACCCCCTGGGTCAGCCTGGCAACCTGCCATACTTGCGCGGGCCGGACGCGGTCAGGGACTCCTATCTCCCTTGGGATATTCGCCAGACATTCGCCCACCCGGACGCCACGAAAACTAATTCCGAGATTCTGCACGACCTCGAATCCGGTGTTAGTTCGGTCGAACTGATCGTCGATCCAACCGGTAACCTTGGATGTGCCGTGACTTCGCTGGCGGATCTGGAGACCGCCCTGAAGGGCTTTGATGGCTCCATTTCAACGTTGGCGCTTGAGTATGCCGGGCCAGAGGCGGGTTACGGGCTTCAAGCTGTTCAATTGCTTGCAAGGTGGGCCTCCAATCAAGAAAAAGCAGATCACCAGAAGATCGCCTTCAATATCTCGCCTCTAGGTGCCCTCGCCCGCCTTGGCACCTTGGAAGAGAGTCTGGACAGCGCTTTCAAGCGCACGGCAGCGCTATTGGATAAACTAAAGTCAGACCTTCCGCAGGCCGATCTCCTTCGCGTGGATAGCCGTCCCATTCATGAGGCTGGCGGCTCTGACGCGCTCGAACTTGGTGGCTTGATCGCCCAAGGTATCGATACGCTCCGCCGTCTCGACGCAAGCGGACAAAACACATCAGATATCGCCAGTAAGATACTGTTTTCATTGTCAATTGGTCCGAATTACGGGCTTCAGATCGCCAAGCTCAGGGCGGCCAGACGGCTTTGGGCGAGATGTCTCGAAGCGCTTGGACTCGAACCGCACGCAATGAAACTACAAGCCGTAAGTTCTCGTCGCATGCTAACTCAGCGGGACCCTTGGGTGAACCTGCTGCGCAATACGGCAGCATGTTTTGCTGCCGGTGCTGGCGGCGCAGACATCGTCACGCTCAATCCGTTCACCGATGCGCTGGGCATCGCTGAAGAACTCGGCCGGAGAACAGCGCGCAACACCCAGATCATTGCTCAGGAAGAAAGCCAGATTGGCCGTGTCGCTGACCCTGCCGGCGGTGCCTGGTTCATTGAAAGCCACGCGAACGAGCTGGCGGAGGCTGCCTGGGTGGAATTTCAAAGGATTGAAAGCGAGGGCGGTTTTGGGGCGTCGCTCCTTGCTGACGGCTTACAGGGACGCATCGCCGAGACGCGCAAGCAAATGGCGAAGGATATCGCCCGCCGGAAAAAGCCAATCACTGGCGTAAGCGAATTTCCGCTGCTTGATGAAATCGCGGCACCCGTTGCCGATCTCTCCGGATGGAAGGGCGGTGCAGAAACAATCGATAACGATCCGATTGTGACATTGCCGGAGGCAGAGGGCGAAGACTTTGCCTCTCCTCTGTGGCCAATCCGATTGGCAGACAGCTTTGAGACACTTCGAGACCATGCAGATAAGCGCGAGCGCGCGACCGGTAGTCGCCCTTCCGTCTTCATTGCAACGCTGGGTCCGCTGGCTGAGCACACGGCGCGGGCGGATTTCGCTCGAAACCTCTTCGCTGCAGGAGGCATTGAAGCCAAGGAACCGCCCGTTCCACCGAGTGACGCCTCCGAACTCGTGGCCGCTTGGCGGGCATCCGGGTGCGCGATCGCCTGCCTTTGCGGCTCGGACCCGCGTTATGACGAAGACGGCGCGGAAGCGGCCAAGGCTCTCAAAGATGCTGGCGTCCAGCGACTGTATCTCGCCGGAAAGTTCGAAACCGACGGTGTAGATAGCAATATCCATGTTGGCGTCGATGTCGTGGCTGCCCTCGAACTGGCGCACGCTGAATTGGGGATTTCGCTATGACCAAGTTTCCCGATTTCACCGAGCTGGATCTCGGAACCCCGGCCCTCAATGGCGCGGACACCTCGCCTCCAGAAACAGTATGGCAAACGCCTGAGGGTATCGACGTGCGCGCAGCCTATAGCGGTGCCGATACAAAAGACCTCGATTTTCTGGACGACTACCCCGGTCTCGCTCCCTTCGGACGCGGACCTTATCCCACAATGTATACCCAGCGTCCGTGGACAATCCGCCAATATGCCGGCTTCTCCACCGCCGAAGATTCCAATGCATTCTACCGCCGAAATCTAGCCGCGGGACAAAAAGGGCTGTCGGTAGCGTTCGATCTGGCGACGCACCGGGGATACGACTCTGATCATCCGAGGGTTGTTGGCGATGTGGGTATGGCTGGCGTAGCCATCGACTCAATTCTTGATATGCGCACCCTGTTCGAGGGCATTCCGCTCGACAAGATGAGCGTCTCGATGACGATGAATGGCGCGGTACTCCCGGTGATGGCACTATACATAACAGCAGCCGAAGAACAGGGCGTATCGGCAGACAAACTATCGGGCACAATTCAGAACGATATTCTGAAAGAATTCATGGTCCGGAATACGTATATCTATCCACCGAAAATCTCTATGCGGATAATTTCGGATATCTTTGCGTACACGTCGCAAAACATGCCGCGCTTCAATTCGATTTCGATCAGCGGTTACCATATGCAGGAAGCTGGAGCTACGGCTGACCTCGAGCTCGGCTACACAATCGCGGACGGTATCGATTATATCCGCGCAGGCCTGGCAGCGGGCCTCGACATTGATGCGTTTGCCCCTCGGCTGTCTTTCTTCTGGGCAATCGGCATGAACACATTCATGGAGGTGGCAAAGCTCCGCGCTGCCCGCCTCCTATGGGCGAAACTGGTGAAACAATTCGATCCGAAGTCCGAAAAATCCCTATCACTGCGCACACACAGCCAGACATCCGGCTGGTCGCTGACGGCACAGGATGTCTACAACAACGTTATCCGCACATGTCTCGAAGCCATCGCAGCAACTGGCGGTCAGACACAAAGTCTGCACACGAACAGCTTTGACGAAGCGCTTGCTCTGCCAACGGACTTTTCTGCTAGGATTGCGCGTAACACACAACTTTTCCTTCAACAGGAAGCTGGTGCGTGCCAAACGATCGACCCGTGGGGCGGCTCATACTATGTCGAGCGTCTCACCAATGATCTAGCTATCAAAGCGATGGCGCATATCGAAGAAGTTGAGAAGATTGGCGGCATGGCCGCAGCCATTGAAGAAGGGCTTCCAAAGCTACGCATCGAGGAGGCCGCCGCGCGAACGCAAGCCCGGATCGATTCCGGCGAACAAACTGTTGTTGGCGTCAACAAGTTTCTCCTGCAGGAACCTGAAGACGTTCCCGTGCTAAAAGTCGACAATGCTGCGGTTCGGAATATGCAACTCGACAAGCTGTCTCGGCTAAAGGCGGAGCGTGATGAAGGTACAGTAGAGGCCTCACTCACCGCGATCACCAATGCTGCCGAAAGCAACCAAGGCAACCTTCTTGCGCTGAGCGTGGATGCAGCTAGAGCAAAGGCGACGGTGGGTGAAATTTCGTTGGCGGTGGAGCGAGCTTCAGGTCGTCACAAGGCAACTATCCGTTCGATCCAGGGTGTATATGGCGACGGCGTAAAGAATACCAATAAGGGCCAAACCGCAGAGGCGCGCGCTGTAAAGTTCACTGAGACAAAGGGTCGAAAGCCAAAAATCTATATCGCGAAAATGGGCCAAGATGGTCATGATCGTGGACAGAAAGTCGTTGCCTCAGGTTTATCCGATCTAGGTTGGGAAGTGATTATTGGTCCGCTTTTCCAAACCCCGGAGGAAGCTGCGGCAGATGCGCTCGCTGCAGACGTGGATATTATTGCGGCATCGTCTCTTGCTGCCGGTCACCTGACGCTGGTTCCAGAACTCCGCCGAGCGCTTGGCAATGAGGGGGCCGCTAGAACGAGCATTGTCGTTGGAGGTGTCATTCCACCTCAGGATTTTGAAGCACTAAGAGCCGCCGGTGCTGCTGCAATCTTTCCGCCGGGCGCGGTCATATCGGACTGTGCCATTCTTATGTTGGATACTATAGAAGATCAGGAACATTGAGCCTGCGACTTGGTGGCTGTCACTGCGGTGCGGTCCGCTTCGAAGTGGAATTACCCGTTGCGTTCGAGGTTGAGGATTGCAACTGCTCCATTTGCGCAAAGTCTGGAAACATCCACGTCATTGTTCCTGCAGCACACTTCAAGCTACTGCGTGGTGAAAATCAGCTTGCGAAGTATACCTTCAATACAGGAACAGCTACTCACCTCTTTTGTTCGGTTTGTGGCATCAAGAGTTTCTATATCCCGAGGTCGAATCCGGACGGTGTCGCGGTCACATGGCGATGTTTGGACGATTGGGAAAGTCTTGACGTGACCATATCACCATTCGACGGACAAAACTGGGAGGCGAATGCCGGCCGGCTGGCTCACAAATCAAAGCTCAATTAGTTCTTCTCCATCGACAGTTCCGATCCGCTCTCGCCTTTGTCTCTGCACCATGGCTTTAGATCTGCGCAGCTCTTCAACCACAGCTCTGAAATCTGCAACGCCGATAGCCCGCGCTAATCGGTCTTTCAGTCCGTCAGAGATCGTGGTTGGGTCGACATTGTCGGTCAATGCAAGTCGCTGTATCTGCTGAAGCGCTGAAATCACCTGCTCAGCCTGCATCAACTCGACTGAATCAGTGGACGAAAGCTGCCCACTTTGACGAAGCATTGTAATCGCATCTGGCAATCGAGGTGTAAGGGGACAAGCTTCTTCCAGCATCAGCAATTCCCGTTGAATAACAAATTCAAGATCTACTAAGCCGCCTTCGCCAAGCTTCAAATCCCAAATGCCTTGTCCTGGTTTGTCTCTCGCCAGGCGCCTCCGCATGTCGAGTATGTCAGCTGTCAGTTGATCGCGTCTTGGTACATCGGCCAACAATTGCTTCGTCAATTTTGTTATCTTACCAGACAGACCGTTCCGATCGCACACAGCTCGAAGCCGGGTGAGTGCCATATGTTCCCACGTCCAGGCGTCATCCCGGTGATATCGCTCGAAACTCGATAACCTAACAGCTACAGGCCCAGACCGCCCAGAAGGGCGCAGGCGCATATCTACCTCATAGAGTTGCCCTTCCGCCGTTTCCGCCGACAGCGCGGTGATCAAGCGCTGCGTGAAGCGGGTATACCAGGCGGGCGCTTCATCATGTTCGCTGTCGTAGATGACCATCAAATCCAAGTCAGAACCAGCTGTCAGCGCTCGCCCACCAAGCTTACCTAGCGCAACAACGCACCAGTCGCCTTGAATTGGTCCGAACTTCCGTACTGTCTCAGATTCCGCGGCGTCGGCCATTGCGCTGATCGCTTCATCGGCAAGATCGCTATATGCGATGCCAGCTTCCCTGGCCGCGACGTGACCGTGAAGCAATCCGTGACCAATGCGAATTGAAGCCTCTCTCACATGCCGCCTTGCCACGTTCATCGCGTCGCCAAAATCCATATCGGCATCACCAGATAGAGCAGTATACTGATCGGTTGTCAGCAGAGCTTCTATCAATTGGGGTCTTTGACCCAATGTGACAGCAAGTCTGGGCGCAAGTGCCAGTGTCGCAATGAGATCCTGTCTTAGCCCTTCCTCAGCCAGAAGCATCGATAAGGTTTGGACTCCCGACGACAGACGCTCCAAAAAGCTCTGGAAGCGCTTGAACGCCTCGTCCGGATCCCCCGTAGCGCTCATATCAGCGAGCAATCCTGGTAGCAGAGCGGTCAGTAGTTCACGGCCTCGAGGCGACCTTGTCGCCGGCACATTCCCCCGATGCCAGTGAGCGACCCTTTGTATAATATTTTTGGGATCTCCGAAGCCCAGCGAAGTTAAGGTTTTGACTGTTCCGGGATCAGGATCGACGCCGGTAAAAACAAGGTTCCCAGACTTCGCCGCATCCAGCCCACGTGTTTCCGTTCCAAAAAGATCCAGATAGGTTGAGTGTACGTTGCCTCGTATTTCTCGAACAGCTGTGTCCAGATCTGCGAGGCTAGCCAAACCACATAAAGCAGCCACGTTGTCTCTTCGATCATCGTCTGTTGGAAGTGTGTGAGTCTGCTCGTCCTGGCGCATCTGGATGCGATGTTCAATGGCTCGCAGAACACCATATGCCGATACGAGTTCGTCGGCATCTTCGGATGAGACGAGACCTGCGGATTGCAGTTGCTTGATGGCGGAAACGGTATCCGGAACCCGAAGCCGATGATCGCGCCCGCCCATGATCAATTGCTGAGTTTGGGCAAAGAACTCGATTTCTCGGATACCGCCAACGCCTAGTTTTAGATCAGCACCTGGACGTTCTAAACCTCGATCGTCCGAGTTTGAATTGATCATAGCCTTGATGGCGTGAATATCGTTGATTGCCCAATAATCCATGTGCTGTCGCCAGACAAAAGGTGACAGTGTACGGATAAAATTTTCAGCCGCCCTTAGATCTCCAGCGCAGGGACGCGCCTTTATCCAGACCATGCGCTCCCAATTTTGCCCCACGGTTTCATAGTACACTTCGGCCATCTGCGTGGAGACCGCAACGGGAGTTGAAGACGGATCTGGTCGTAGCCTTAAGTCTGTCCGCAAGACATATCCGTCGGCCGTTTGATCGGAGAGTGTTCTGGCCATTTGTTGAACGATGCGCCGTGCGCTATCGGCTTGGGATCGCTTTCCACCATCAAAGACGTCTGGATCGAAAAAGGCTGCGACGTCGATGTCCGACGAGTAGTTCAGCTCCCTCGCACCCATTTTTCCCAAAGCGATCACAAATAGACCGTCTAGGGACAAATCTATGGATGCTGCTGCATGAAGGAGTGCGGCCTTCGTCACAACATCCGCGAACTCCGTCATCTTTTGCGTCACGTTTGCGACAGACCAGAGACCAGAGAGATCAGCCCCCGCTAAAACGAGATGAGCTTGTCGCTTAGCGCATCTGAGATCTTGCATGACGCTATCTGTTCCCGCCACATCAGAAGCGTTTGCCAATCCCAGCATGATGTCGCGCCAGATGTCTTCGGGGGGCGACTGATCGAATGCTTCGAAAGTCTCCCGCTCTCTATCGATTAGCCGAGACAGATACGGTGCATGCGATGTCGCACGGTTGAGCGCCTTGGACGGGGTCTCCGCGAGCGATAGCGGAATCAAACTCATAGGCGGGGTAAGCGTAGTGTAGCGGCAAGACCCGGTCGATGATGAGCTCCGCCACCATCATCCAGTGAGAAGCTGCCTTTATGAAGATCCGCAACGGCGTCAACGAGCGCGAGTCCAAGACCAGACCCTGGCTGAAGTGATCGGCTGGCTTCCAGCCTCACAAATCGCTCGACCACACGCTCTCTATCCTTTCTAGGAATACCCGGACCTGTGTCGACGACTTTCAAAACGACAGTATCATCTTGTCCTCCGGCGACCTCGAACCGAATGTCGCCAGGCTTTGGGGTGTACTTGATGGCGTTGTCCAGAAGATTGGAGAGCGCGTGAGCAAGAAGGCTCCTCTCCCCATTCACAAAAAGGTCTCGCCCGATCTCCGCCGAGAACTTTAAGCCAGCATCCTCACAAGCCGGTTCGAATAGCTCTGCCATTTCATGTCCGATTGCGCTGAGATCAATACGCTCAACGGGGCCGCTGTCGCCAGCCTCAAGTCGTGACAATCGAAGTATCGCATTAAACGTATCGAGCACATGATCGACTTCGCCGAGCGTGTTCTCGAGCGTTTCTTCGGTCTCTTCCTTGGACATGCTGCTAGCTAATGAGCTCTCCAGCCGGTTTCGTAGTCGCGTCAGTGGCGTGCGCAAATCATGGGCGATAGCATCGCCGACATGACGGGAGGAAAGCATCAGCTGTTCAATCTTGGCCAGCATCGCATTCAATTGGCCGGCAAGATCATCAAACTCATCACCGGAACCGGCAAGCGGCGCACGCCGAGATAGATCGCCTGCCATAACGCCCTCTGCCGTCTTCGCCAATTCTTCGGCCCGACGCGCCGCTGTTCTCGATACGATGATACCCCCGATCAGCGACATCAGAATACCTATGGGCGCGGCCGTCCAGACCACATTTGTGACCCGCGGAATAATCCCCACAAACTCATCGATATCATAGGCAACAAAAATAAGACTACCATCGGCAAGCGTGGCCTGGCGACCTTCAGCTGGGCGCGTCTCAATCGATCCATCGGCCTTAGGGTAATCGATGGTGAAACTGATTTTTTCAGCCCCGCCAACTTCGACCCCCGCAGGTGGGCCCGACAAATCGCCAGATATCTTTCGGCCTTCTCCGTCCTGCAGAAGATAGATGAACTGCCGGGATCCGGGCACGGAACTCCGCTCAAGCACGGACTGATTCAGGCGGACCAGGCCGCCCTGGCGGTGCGCCTGGACGAGTTCGGTCAACTCTGCGTCCAAGCTCGAGCGTGCTTCTCCACGGATATAAACGACCGTCGAGGTGTAGAGATAAATCAGGAGGCCAACGAGAAAGACCGCAAATAGCCCGGAGTGAAGAAGGGCCAGCCGGAACGTCGTTGTTTTGACGAATGTCGGCAGACGGAAGTTCTCAAGCATCATGCTTGCAGGCGATACCCCGCTCCACGCACTGTATGCAGAAGCGCTTCATCGAAGTCCTTATCGATCTTTCCACGTAAACGAGAGATATGGACATCGATCACATTGGTCTGTGGGTCGAAATTATAGTCCCACACTTTCTCCAGCAGCATTGTTCGGGTCACGACCTGACCGGCGTGGCGCATCAAATACTCTAATAGCCGGAACTCGCGGGGCTGTAGATCAATCTTCCGCCCATCTCGCGTAACCTTGCGGGATAGAAGGTCCATTTCGAGGTCGCCGGCCTTTAGATGAGTTACAGGTGCTTCGCTCGATCCGCGACGACCAAGCGCCTCCACGCGGGCCGCCAATTCGCTTGGCGCAAACGGTTTCGAAAGATAATCGTCGCCACCGGCCTTAAGTCCCTCAACCCGATGATCAACCTCGCTGAGAGCGGTTAGGAACAACGCAGGGGAATGACCGCCGCCATCTCGGTACTCTCGGACGAGGGTAAGACCGTCCTTCTCTGGTAGCATGCGGTCAACAACCAACGCGTCGAAGTTCCTCGATCGAGCCAGCGTCAGGCCTGTGTCACCTCGATTGGCCACATCGACATTATGGCCTGCCTCCGTGAGAACCTTAGATATGAAGGATGCCATATCGTTATCGTCTTCAATTACCAGAACCTGCATGACGCATTATCCCTCCGTCAGTTTGCCCCCCCGGCAAATGATTTACTCTTCCTCGGAAATATCAATGGTTCCGAACTGAGTCCGACCATTGACGACCGCAGCTATAAGGACCTGCTCCTTGCCGGCGCGACGCGCAGCTTCAATAGCGTTAGAAAAGTCTGATACTGATCCAACGGTCCGTCCATTCACTTCCAAAATTGCGGTGCCCGGACGAAGACCCGTTTCTGCTGCTGGGCTATCGCGATCGACATCGACGATCAAAAGCCCTTGTTCATCGTCATCGAGGCCTAGCGCCGTACGCGTGTCCTCATCAAGAGGCTTTAGAGCAACCCCAAGCGGGCCAGTTTCGACGGCCTCGTCTTCCTCTTCTTCGCGGTCATCTGCGCCAGGTGTATTTGTCAAAGCGCCTGGATTCTCTGGGCGCTCGCCAACAGTAACACTGATCTCCACGGGGTCGCCATCGCGCAGAACCACAAAGGTATTGCTTGACCCGGCAATCAGATTACCGACTTTGCGTGTAACACTCGTGGCGTCGATGACCTTGTCACCATTCACTTCAATTATGACATCGCCGCGCTCAATGCCTGATGCTTCGGCTGGCCCATCATCTACCAGTTCTGAGACGATTGCACCGCGAGCGCCTTCCATGCCGACGGACTCAGCAAAGTCGGGCGTAAAGTCTTGGATACTAACCCCCAGCCAGCCTCGACTTACTCGTCCATTGGAAATCAATTCATCCGTTATCCGGATGGCAAGATCTGCCGGGATCGCGAAACCGATACCGACCGATCCACCAGTTGGAGAGAAAATAGCTGTATTTACCCCGATGACACGACCTGTCAGATCAAAAGTTGGACCGCCTGAATTTCCGCGATTAATAGATGCGTCAATCTGCAAAAAATCAGTATAGGGACTGTTTCCTCCAAGCTCACGACCATCGGCTGAGATGATGCCAGCAGTTGCTGTTCCACCTAGGCCAAAAGGATTTCCGACAGCGACGACCCAGTCACCAACGCGCATATTGTCGCTGCGTTCAAACTCGACATACGGAAAGTCCTCTTGCGGATCGATCACCTTCACGACGGCAAGATCAGTAGACGGATCCGTTCCGATCAGTTCCGCTTCAAACTCGCGGCCATCGGACATAACCAGCTGAATCTCGTTTGCACCTGCAATTACGTGATTGTTGGTGACGGCGTGGCCAGATGCGGATATGAAAAACCCTGATCCAAGAGCACGCGTTTCACGCGTCCGGCGCCCATCATCCTCTTCGAGTTCTTCCCGCCGACGACGCATGAACTCCTCGAACCCTGGCATGTCGCGAAACTGTTCCAGGAACCGGTCAATGCCTGCGCTATCCCCAACTTCTTGTTCTCCGCGCACATTGATGCTCACCACTGCTGGAGACACTTGCTCAACGAGATCGGCAAAACTCAGTGGGGCGCCACCCGGAGCCTCAATCGATATGGGATCAGCATCGGCGGACGGTGCCCATTGCGGTCCGAGCGTTATAGCTCCCACAATTGCGCCACCCGCAACAACCGCTGCAAAGGTCTTTCCCAAAGTGTTAGTCGATTTCATACTCTCAATCCCGTATTTCAAGATGAGCGTGCTTACGCTCTGTTTCTCTTAGCTTAACCCATTTGATTTGGTTATTAAAATTCATTTATGGAAGGGCTTGAATTATGGCGATTTTCAGCCCCGTTCTGTTCGAATATGCGCGACAGACTCCAACGTACGATGAACAGGGCATTTGTCCGCGATCTCTATCATCCGATTGTGCTGTTCAGCTGTAAGATCGCCACCTACTGAGATCCGGCGCTCGAAGATATCTATTCGGCTGCCCTCTTCGCAGTTTGCACAGTCGTCAGCGTAATCCTTCGCATGCGAGACATGCACGCTGATTTTCCCCACGGGCCAATCTTTGCGTTCAGCGTACATGCGCAATGTCATGGTTGTGCACGCGCCAAGACCAGCAGAAACAAGGTCATAGGGTGAAGGCCCGCTGTCATCACCGCCAACAGAGGTTGGTTCATCGGCGAGCAGACTATGTCGCCCGGTTACCACTTTCGCCTGAAATTTTCCCGCGCCAGTTTCTTCAACCAGAACGCCATCATCGACTGTCTCGGTCGCACCTGGAGACCCTTTTTCATCAATGTAGCGACCAAACCAGGACGAAATGATGTTCGCAGCAAATCTCGCATCCTCACCATTTGAAAGGAGATGATCGGCCCCATCCAGACTGACGAAACTCTTCGGATGCTTGGCGCTCGTGAACAACCCCGTCGCGTTTTCAAGCCCGACAACGTCATCCAGAGGAGCATGAAGCACGAGAAGCGGGCGACCAAGACCAGCTGCAGCTTCCCGCACCTTCGCTCCAGATACATCGTCAACGAATTGCTTCTTTATCGTAAAGGGTCGCCCAGCCAGATCGACCTCGGCCTCACCCGTTGTGGCAATCTCCTCGAGCCGAGACCCGAATTGATGGATGACATGATCGGCATCAGACGGGGCACCAATTGTTGCGACCGCTTTGACGGCTGGCAGTCTGTTGGCGACAGCGACAACGGCGGCCCCGCCTAGCGAATGACCGATAAGCAGTTGTGGCGCACCATACGTGTTCTCAAGCCAAGCGGCTGCAGCCTCTAAATCGTCGAGATTTGTGGAGAAATTCGTATCGGAGAATGATCCTTCTGACGCACCAAGCCCGGTGAAGTCGAAACGCAGTAAGCCTATGCCATTCTCGTTCATTGCCACTGCGATCTGTCGCGCTGCAGCAATGTCCTTCGAACATGAGAAGCAATGAGCAAACAGTGCGAAAGCGCGCGCACCGCCATCCGGAATATCCAGACGACCTGACAGCGTCTGTCCATTTGCCCCTTGAAACGTTACGGATTTTCGCATGCCCATCTCCAACGGTATAACTTGATTACAGCCAGACCTAAGCAAAGATTTGAATTTTGGAAGTCACCCGATGGTCTCGTTATCGTGATCATAGTCGTCTGGCCCAACCGGCACGATCTCAGAACGCTGCTCACGTCCGCGCCGAAGGACGACAATCCCGACGCTGCCAAGCAGAAAAATTGCAAACGGCAATATCCAAAGTACGATCCCCGATACTCCTCGCGCAGATGGGCGAAAAAGTACGAACTCACCATAGCGGCTTTCGAACCATGCCCGAACCTCCGCGTCGGTGGAGCCCTCACTCACCATCTCGCGGACGCGAACGCGCATCGTTCCGGCTATCTCAGCTGAACTCTGGGAGATGGGTTCGTTCTCACAGGCAACGCATCGTATTTCCTGCATAAGTCTTTGAGCCCGCGCCTCTGATACCTGATCAGGCAAAGGCTCTTCCAACGCCATGAGAAATGGCAAGAGCAGCAGAGCAATCCACCTCAAACGACAATCTCCGGTACATCGGCGCGCGCCGCCTCGTTTTTGGCCGGACGCACAACTTTTTTCGCCCAGCTAAGGGGTGCCATGGCCATTACGCCGCCGAGCGCCATAAAGGCTACGCCAAGAAAAACGAGATCGATCAACGGATTGAAATAGACGCGAAACGTCCAAAGCGTCTTACCATCAATAATCCGACGATCGCCAAGCGCGGTGTAGAGATCGCCGCGAATCGTCTTGAGTATTGCCGTTTCGGTGGTGGGCATGCGCGCTGCAGGATAGTATCGCTTTGATGGTTCCAAAACGGCCGTCGACGTCCCATAGGTGGCTGTTAGTCTTCCCTCATCGGAATACCAGTTTGCACCTTCTCCCGATCGCACATCGTCGAGCGTAAGCGTCCATCCAGCAACTTCGGCACTATCACCCTTCCCGAGAGCAATTGTCCGCTCATAGGAGGCACCCGTTTCCACAACCGCACCAATGATGAAAAGACCGAGCCCCGCATGAGCGAAGGTCATGCCCCAGACTCTGGCAGGCAATTTAAAAATGCGCTTGGGCGTAATGGCGCGCCGAACGATCTCTCTGCCCGCACCGAACACAAGCCAACAGCCCAGCGCAACGCCAATCGCAGCTCCAATCGGCAAATCAAAGAGAAGCCAAGCCGCTAAAACGATTGCACCAGCGACGCCGCCGATGATCAATGCCAGCACCCAGTTTGGTTCAAACGAGGCACGTCCCCAACTCCAAGGTTGTACGATCGGCAAACCTATCAGCAATGCGGCTAACAGCGGAGAAAACGTCAAGTTGAAGTATGGAGCACCCACAGACATCTGACGGCCTGTCATCTCGGCGAGCAGCGGAAATAGTGTCCCTATCAGCACGGTCAGCGTGGCAACGGCCAGGACCAGATTGTTCACCATCAAAGCACCTTCACGGCTCATCAATGCCCAGTCTTGTCCGCCCTTCAGGGCTGGCGCGCGCCATGCGAAAAGAGACAGCGCGGCACCGCCATATAGTAGTAGCCCGGCGAGCAACAGGCTCCCCCGCAGTGGATCTACCGCAAATGCATGCACGGACGTCAAAACGCCGGAGCGAACAAGAAAAGCTCCAAGCAATGAGAAGCAAAAGGCGAGCACCGCAAGCAGTACTGTCCAGGCCGCAAAGCTCCCTCGTTTTTCAGTAACAATGATAGAATGCAGCAGAGCGGATCCCAGAAGCCAAGGCATCAGTGACGCGTTCTCAACCGGGTCCCAGAACCACCATCCGCCCCAACCCAACTCATAATATGCCCAGTAGGCACCGAGCGCGATGCCAATCGTCAAGGGAACCCAAGCTGCCAATACGAACCCTCGCGTGGCCTTTGCCCATTGGCGGTCTACCCGCCCTTCGATAAGACCCGCCGCAGCTAGGGCAAAGACGAACGAGAAGCCTACATATCCGAGATATAAGAGTGGCGGATGGATCGCGAGCGCCGGATCCTGCAGTAAAGGATTTAATCCCAGCCCCTGTAGTGGTGCAGGGTTCAGCCGCAGATACGGATTAGACGCAAACAGCAAGTAAGCCAACGAACCGGTCGCGATAGCCCCCTGGACACCCAATGCGCGCGCCTCGAATTCCCGTCTTCCGGTGTCTAGACAAAGCGCTCCTGCCACAGAGAAGCCAATGACAACGAGACACCACAGAGCCATTGAGCCCTCGTGATTCCCCCACGTACCAGCGATTTTGTAGATCAGTGGTTTGAGCGTGTGGGAGTTCTGGGCGACAAGGGCGACCGAAAAATCCGACGCAACAAATGACATCACCAAAAAGAAGAATGATATCCCCATGATGCAAAGGGCAGAAACCGCCATCCGTGCCGCCATGGGACGATTGCCACGCAAGCCATACCAAGTTTGCACGATACTCGCGGCCAGTGCCAAGAATGCCGCCATATGGCCAGTTTCAATCACGAGGAAGGGCCTTCCACATCGCTCAGTTCGCGCGGTACGTAGTTTTCATCATGCTTTGCCAGCAACTGACGAGCAACGAACACGCCAACTTCGTTGAAGCTTCCTTCGGCGACCACACCTGCGCCTTCTTCAAACAAATCAGGAGCGATACCTTCATAGATCACGGAAATGCTGTGAGCATCATCGATAACGCTGAAACTGATTTCGGTTGGCGACGAGTAGCTTAATGAGCCCACGGCAACAAAACCTCCGACTTTTCCAGATAGTCCGGGAGTCGGCCCGCCGATCTCGGCAAGTTTTGTCGGTGTCCAGAAAAGGTCGGCGCTATCGCGAACGGCGAGCACAACTAATATGCCAGCTACCACAAGAAGGGCTGCTGAGATGCCAACAATTCCAAGTCTGCGTGTGCGCGCTCTCATCATGTCAGGGGTATAAGGCGTTTTGCCGGTCTGGCCAGATGGCCAGCTGCCGCAGGGATTTTAGTCAAACGCGCCGGCCTCTGCTTGTTCCACGAGAGATGCGAGTATCGCCGCCTGAGAAGCGTCCTCTCGAAGACCCTCATTGACAGCAGCCCACCGGCTCCTCGCTAGGGGCCTGTCTCCAGCCTGCCAGTCGGCAAGCCCTGCCATAAATCCCGCGTGGACCTGCTTGGGATCAACCGCAATGGCGCGCGAGTAAAAACGTTTCGCGTCCGCACCTACGCGCCCGCTGTTGAGCACCGTCAGCACATCTGCCAGCGACACCAAAGCTGGTACAAATGAAGGATCCCGCCGCAACGCGGACTGATATGCCCGCACAGCATCGGAGCCGCGGCCCTGGCCCCGCATGATTTCGCCTATGATAAAGTGCGGCAGAGGCGCATCGGGATACTCTCTTACTTGCTGCTCAGCGACCGCAAGTCTCTCTGACAGCGTTAGCGTTGTTGCCTCGCGCGCCTCAATCTCAGCAATTCGCTTCCGATACGGTTGATCTTTCAGATGCGGACTTCCGACAAGGGCATATGCGGCAGTTGCCAAAAGAGAAACGAGGAGAACCACGATCACAGCTCGGTCTCCAAGTCCTGCACGCCGCACCAATCTTGATGACGCAAGAATGGCCCCAATACCAAAGAACCAGACGAGAAAAGTCATGCTCTCGGTAACCTCAATGTCGCGCGTAGTCCGCCGAGCTCCGGTGCACGATTAAGCTCCAATTTTCCCTCGTGCAACTCAGCAAGCTCAGACACGATCGACAGGCCAAGACCGGTTCCTGGCGCGGCTTCATCGAGACGTACCCCCCGTTGCAGAGCTGCTTCGCGCTCCTCCTCAGCAAGCCCGTCACCGTTGTCATCGACGTGAATCAAGACATTCGCTCCGTCCGGTTCAACAGTCACGTGAACGCGACTACGCGCCCACTTGCATCCATTCTCCATAAGGTTCCCGACCATTTCTTCGAGGTCTTGCTTTTCACCGCGGATCATGACCCCCGTCGCTTCGTCCGAGGTGACCGAAATTCCCTTCGAATCAAACAACCTATTCAAAAGACGGC
Source organism: Pseudomonadota bacterium (assembly GCA_039033955.1). Lineage (GTDB taxonomy): Bacteria > Pseudomonadota > Alphaproteobacteria > Caulobacterales > Hyphomonadaceae > CALLCD01. The sequence goes on along the minus strand of JBCCBQ010000004.1, from coordinate 140,922 downwards.
TCAGATCCGAAATCACCCCACCGAGCTCGGTTCTCGCACCCAGCGTTTGAGCGCGCGCAGCCGCCTGCGCCCGTTTTAAATAATGCTGGACATTGTCGTGCATAGACCCGGCCTGCCGCCGCACTACGTCGTCTAACGGTCCGTCACCAGACGCTTCATTCATCAAAATAGCAATTGGCGTCTTCAAGGCGTGGGCAAGATTGCCGACATGCGTCCTCGCCCGCTCCACAACGCCTCGATTGTGTTCCATAAGCTTGTTAAGCTCTTCGCTGAGCGGTCGCACTTCGGACGGATAGTCACCGGTCATCTGGCGACGCCTACCCTCGCGTATGTCGGCAATGTCCACCTCAATTCGGCGAAGCGGGCGGAGAGCTGATCGAATACCGAACCAGAGAGCAAACAGAAGACCGGCGGCAACAACCGACATTGTTCCGATCAACACGTACACGAATTGCCGGGCACCGCGGTCTGTATCCGTTCGATCGAAGGCAGCCAGGAGCATGACGGGCGCTTCGCGATTCTGAAGCAGCAGTGTTTCGGCCGCCATTCGCAAGGGTTCACCGTTGGGTCCCATGCCATTGGCGCGAAACACGAGCCCAGGACGTTGAATGACCTCATCAAGGACATCCCGAGGCCAGGGAATATCTCCATCCCAAAGGCTTTCCGAATTCACATAGCGATCATATTCGCCCTCGGCGTTGAGCGAGACCATCGCCCAATAACGCCCCGAAAGCGGCGTTGTGTAGCTGGGATCGGACGGCTGCTCGTCTTCGTTGGACGTGAGATTGCCGGCCTCATCCGTTCCAACGGCACGTTCCAGAGTTGCAAGCGTGCGATCGAGCTCGTTGTCGAGAATGGTGAGGATTTGAGTGCGATAAACGGCAGACAGCGACACAACAATCAGCGCGAGAACCAAAATCGATGAGATCCCGGCGCTGATCATAAGGCGCCGCGCTAGAGATCGATTTCGGGGATTGTCGGGCTGGAGCATGTCGCTCTCTAACATACGTCGCTTGCAATTTGCGATATGGCTCTAGAGCGCGGCGTGGGTCTCGCCCTCAGGATTCACGAGCCGATATCCAAGGCCGCGCTCGGTCTCAATTCGGTCCGAGCCGATCTTCTTGCGGAGGCGGCCAATGAAAACCTCGATCGTGTTAGAATCCCGATCGAAATCCTGATCGTATATATGCTCAACAAGCTCCGTCCGAGGCACGACCCGCCCCTGATGGTGCATGAGATAGGCAAGCACGCGGTACTCATGGGCTGTCAGCTTGATCGGGCTGCCATTGACGGTCGCCCTTGCTGAACGTGTGTCGACCCGCAGCGCGCCACATTCCAGCGCCGCTGCAGAATGACCAGCCGCCCGGCGCAGTAGTGCCCGAAGTCGCGCCAGAAGTTCCTCGGTCACAAATGGTTTTGTCAGATAGTCGTCCGCACCGGCATCAAATCCGGCGACTTTCTCGCTCCAGCGATCCCGCGCAGTGAGAATCAGAACCGGAAAGTCTTTCCCGTCCTCACGCCACCGCTCAAGAATGGTCACACCGTCCATCGTCGGTAGCCCCAGATCGAGTATGACCGCATCATAGGGTTCCGTGTCGCCGAGAAAATGCCCGTCTTCCCCGTCGGATGCGAGATCAACAGCATAACCTGCCTGAGACAAGGCATCTGCCAGTTGGCGGCGCAAATCAGGATTGTCTTCTACAACAAGAATTCGCATGGGATATCAGGCTCCTTGGGTACGGATCACTCGACCGGACTGTGCGTCAACCACGAACCTGACCTTTCGGCCATCCTGGGTGATCCAGTCAATCCGGTATTCAGATCCCCCTCCTGAACGGGAAAAAAGTTCCGCATTCACATAGCGCCCACCGTATTGGCGTTCCAGCCGACGAATGACGTCCCGCAACGGCACGATGTCCCCATTCTGTCTTGATTGGCGGGCACCATCGGAGAACGACCGGCCCCAGTTCTGGGCCGTCGCCGGCTGGGCGATCAATGCCGCCGCCATCGCAAAGAGAGCAATTCTCCGATTCATAACAGACTTTACTACGTCCAGATCACTGAACGACTAGTGAATAAATCGCTTCGACTCGGCTCATTTAGCACTACGGGATTTGATAAAGGAACGGAGATTCACATCGGACGGATCGTCAAGAACGATCTCCAGTCGCGCATAGAGGTTTCCGGGTCTTCCCGCGCGCTGAACTCCTTTGCCTCGCAGCCGCAAGACAGCCCCCGTATTAGACCCCTCTGGTACCTTGAGTGATATGGTTCCTGTTGGCGTATCGACATCTACACTTCCGCCGAGCACTGCAGTGGCTAGGGAGACAGGAACATTCATCCGGATATCATCGCCATCCCGGGTCCAGACCTTGTCCGATCGAACGGTAATTTCCAGCAAAGCGTCGCCGGGCGGCCCGCCATGAACTGAAGCTTCGCCCTGACTTTTAAGACGTAAAGTTTGCCCGGATTCGACACCGGCAGGGATATTTACCTCAAGGGATCGACCATCCGACATGCGCATTCGGCGAGTCCCACCGGCAACGACATCAGCGAAGTCAACTTCGACCTTGTATCGAATGTCGCGCCCCTTGCGCGGCCCCGGACCACGCCGGCTTCTTCCGCCACCGAAAAGCCCCGAGAGGATGTCTTCGAAGGCCTCGCCGCCCATCCCCGTACCACCAAAATTGCCGGCTCCACCGGCGTTTTGATATCCGCCGCCAGCGAATCCCTTTGGGTTTCCGTCGCCATCAATTTCGCCACGGTCGAACTGAGAGCGTTTCGTGTCATCTCCCAAAATGTCGAAAGCGGCTGAGACGCGCTTGAACTGTTCCGCCTTGGCGTCGTTTCCCGGATGCAGATCTGGATGCAGTGCCTTCGCTTTCGCACGGTAAGCACGCCGGATCTCCTCCGCGCCTGCGGACCGGCTTACGCCCAATATTTTGTATGGATCCGACATCGTCGCCCACCGCACATGGATAAGACTGCAGAAGTAATGCCGGTTTGTAGGAAAAGGAAGCGCTGAGTGTCAGAGCGTGATTGAGGTCGCTGACCCAATGCGCCCGTCGTCACCGATCTCCCTGATCTCGACGACGTCACCGGGCTGGGAGTCACTCGCCACTTGCCAGATAGGAACCAGAACGTCCTCTGTCAGAACAGTCTCACCGTTTCTCGCTAAACGCACACGAAAATGCCCCGTATTCGGCCACGCTTCATCACGCCACCCATCGCCGATCTCGGCTGCACGGCGGATCCAGACCAGTTGATCAGCTCCGTCGGTCTTTGCCCGGCGCAAGTGTCCAGGAGCAAATGGTAAGCTGGCTTTGTTTTCATACATATAGGGGACAGGATCGCCGGTTCCGCCTGCCCCTCGCGATTGCCAAGTTAATTCAAGTCCGACTTCATCTTGATCGAGGATGGCTCTCTGCAAGCGGTGGTCAACCAACACGCAACGCGCACCTGGGGATGCAGATCTGATAGCCGTTCCTCGCAAGCCGCGAAGTAGTGTCCTTAGCCGGTAACGGTTCTCGGAGATGAGCTCAGCGTCCCGATATGCGGCGAGCTCCCATCCTTGGTCATTCTCAACCAGCATCAACCCAGCACCGTTGAGTACTGCTAGATCACTCAATAATGGTAGACTCTCATCAACTATCTCTAGCTCCAGTGAGCCGCCATAATCCCAGCGGCCGAGGGGGCCGTCATTGAGCGGCGTAAGAAGCTGACCGACGCCCGCAGGATCAGAGACCAATGCGCGACGGGTCAAGTTTTCCGCAGCTGGCCCGGCCAACACTTCAACAGGCCGCGCCCAGGGCGATCCAAATACCGCAACAACTGGATTGCCTTGCGCTTCACCTCCTGGAAGCGGGGGCACATCTAGTACAAGCAGCTGTGGACGGGCGGCCAACGGCACAAAATCGGTGCGCGGCAAGCTCTCCGCAGATCGAACGACGGACAATACAGTTTCGCTCACACTCCCAAGGCGGAAATCCACGGTGCCACTGTCATTCACGTCAATGATCTGCCACGTTCCATTGACACCTTCTACGGAAATCCGATCCCCCGCTTCTAGAATACTACCCTCGGGACCAAGCGCCGCTGCGGCTCCCTCAACCTCTGCCGACTTTGCCAGCAAGTAGTTCGCGAGCGTTTGCGCGCGGGCCTCCGTCAGAACCATCGGCAGACCGACATCAATAACCACGCCTCGATCAGCATCTGGCAAACTGGCATGCACAGTTCCCGGAGCATAGTCGCGGGAGCTATCCACATAGGTCAGACGCAAACGCCCCGGCGATTTGTCGAGAAGCGTCCGTGTTCTGCTGACCCCGCCTTCTCTTATTTTATCTCGCGCTAGACTGTGAGCCGAGGCATTAGCGGCGTGTTCAACGACCAGCCGCCCATCTCGCTCGATCATTTTGAGATCGAAAGCGGAGAATAAAGGCTCCAAGGCGTCGCGAACACTCGAAACTCCTGACAGAGCATACCCGTCGAGAACACCTTCGACAGCGCTTGCATCAAGTTCAACGCCCCCTCGCCGAGCGATATCCTCAATGACACGCCCAAGCTCGGAAAGGCCAACCCGACCATTGAGCCAGTGCCCGAACTGCCAGTTTGCCCCGTCAGACCAGATGTCTTCCCGCAACGGAAAAACGGGCCATGGCCTCGCGTCCCATGCCCATACATAGGTTGCCTCGACGGGAGTCTGCTGCTGCCAAAACTGCAAGGCTGCACTCAAGGCACCAAGTTGAAGAAGATCATCACGCTCCCCCGTGGAATATGGAGGAACCGCACTCTCCGAGCTCTTCGGGTCAAAGAAAAGATTTGGGGAGTTACCGCCTTTGTCGACGGCAGGGAACCCGATCTCGGACAACCGTATCGGCTTGCTACCCGGTTGCCAGAGCGTTGGCACCGTGGATCGTGTGCCACCGGGTCGCTCATGATGGTTTGCGCCCCACCAGCCACGCAAGTCTTTCTGGCGAAAGACCCAATGCTCGGCATGTGCAGTGTCGGAGATTGGTGTACGGACTTGTGCGTCCCGGTCGGCCTGTGACGCATAAAACCAGTCAAATGCTTCACCGCCCGCCATCTGCGAAAGGAGGTAATCCGGGTCATCCGGTCCATTGAAACCCGCAAGGGCGTCCAGGTGATCCTGACCATCACGCCAATCGCCGGTCGGTGGATACCAATCGACGCCAATGAAATTGATGTTGGTGTCCGCCCAAAGCGGGTCGAGCGGAAACAGAACATCATTACTGCCGTCGCCCGGAGCAAATGCACCGTACTCGGTCCAATCCGCAGCGTAGGACACTTTTACGGACGGACCTAAAATCGCCCGAACATCGGCTGCCAGCGAGATCAATCCGTCCACGAACGGGAAACCACCTTGATCGTCACGAATACGCGTCAGGCCCACCATCTCAGATCCGATCAGGAACGACTCAACACCGCCGGCAACTTTCGCGAGATATGCATGGTGCAGAATAAATCGGCGAAAGCCCTTGTCGTTCTCATCACCCGTCCAGGTGATTTCATCGCCATCGACTTCGAAATCGCCGATCCCAGCATTACCCAGAAAAGCACTGATCTCGTTGCGTGCCGCTACCGTTTGGTCGGTTGCGGTGACCCGACCGCGCCAGGGTAAGCGTGCCTGCTCCGCGCTGCCGTATGGATCAGGCAGCCCATTTCCGACCGGAATATCCATGAACAGGAACGGGGAAATGGTGACGTCGAGACCGCGAGACACAAGCTCCCGAATACCTTCGATAACCGCCCGGTCCGCTGGTGTTCCGCCATAATTCGGTCCGCCGTCTTCACCGGACGAAATCAAATGCGCATTGCTGCGGTCGAGACCGCCAACCTGCCAATCATAGGGGCGAGTTTCCTTTTCGCGCGTTTCGACTCCGGGGCTGATCTCGCAGTGGCTTGCGCGAAGGTCAGTTCCAAACCAGCCAACCGTCAAAGCCGTGCGTCGGACAGCTGGCAGATCGCTTTCCAGCTGGTCGAGCGACGCCATCATATCTGTCACACCCGGGGCGACGTGAACATTCTCCAGCGTTTCCGTGGCGAGGAATGAATGTTGATTGACCGGCACTGTTCCGTAAACGAATTCTCCGCTCGCAGGAATTATGTTCACGCCGTCGAGGCGCGTCGATAACTTTTCTTCGCCCGGTCGCGGCGGAGCCTCACGTGTCACCTCAAAAGACAATTGTGGAAGGCGGTTACCAAATGCCTCAAGCGGCATATCCTCGAAAACGACGTAGGCAGTACCCCGGTAGGCTGGCACATTGCCTGCACCTTCGATGGCTTCGATTAGGGGATCGGGCTCCTGATCTTGTGACCCTTTGTAAACACGGTGCACAAAGTCGGTGATGGCGACCACTTCGCCATTTGCCCAAACGCGGCCAATGCGATTGATCTCACCCTCACAGAGCGCCACAGCGAAACTTGCTGAATAGGTGAAGTTTGCGATCCGCGGGCCACCTTTCCCGCCGCCCGCACTTTCCGTCTGTCTGGTCTCCTTGAGCCTCGCGGCCCAGATCACCTGACCACCCACCCGCATCCGACCATATACATTTGGAATCCCAGCACCCTCTCTGGACTCCATAAGTCGAATGCTCTCAATGCGCGGCCCTTCTCGCGTCCGCCCAAACACAGCACTATCAATCGCGCGTCCGGCAATTGTGCCCACAGCGCCACCGAGCGCTGCACCGGAAATCCCAAGGCCGAACGCCCCAATGCCATTCGGCAGTATTGCGGATCCAAGGGTTTGACCAATAGATGTCAAAGCAATCTGAGCCATAATCAGTCCTCTAAACCGGGAAAGCGAAACGCGCCGGAAACACGCCGACGCCACCAGGGAACAAGACGGGTCTCAACCACCGCGCGGCCCCAATAGGCGTGAATAATACGATGTGGACGACTTAGGATCGCACAGTGTTTTGCCGGGCTTCCGAGTGCCATTCGAAAAAGGAAAACATCGCCTAGGCTTGCATCACCGATCGGTATTTCCACCATGTGCCGTCGGGCCGCCTCTGTCAGGGTGTCCTTACCGAGAGCTTCGGCCCAATCCGGCGTGTAGGGCGGCGGCAATTCAGGCTCTGCACCCTCCACTTCGCGCCAAACGCCGCGCAACAGTCCGAGACAATCAGTACCGACACCTTTGAGACTGCATTGATGCTGATAAGGTGTGCCAAGCCAACTCCTTGCGGCTGTCAGCACATCATCTCGCGTCACCGGCGACCACCGTCATTACCGGTTGCTGCTGGACCAGACAAAATCGCATCATTCCCCGGCATATGAGGAAATCCTGTAAACTCCGCGGCACGACCCTCAGCCTTGTACTGCTCAAATGACTGTCCGTCGGATAAGCCGTCTTCGGACAATCCCTGCCGGGAGTAAACCCGACCAACTGGTCGCTCGAGATCGGCTTTCAGAGAGACGAGCTCCGCCTGAAACCCAATGTCGGATCTTGTAATTTCAGAAAAGCGGCCCGACCAGATCTGAATACCAAATTCCGGCATCTCCCAATCGACACGGAAAACGTCGACCTCGGCGCTATCCCAAAGACCCGCTATCAAATCATCATCGGTAATCGCTTCGCTAGACAGAGCGCCTGCTGCACCGGCCTGACCGGGGCGCAACTCCGAGGATGAGGAAAACTCGCTCGCTTGAACGGCTGCACCCGGGTTGTATGTCAGCCCGCGGAAAGTAATAACGCGATCATGTTCTGTAACGGCAACGATCTGGCCATCCTGCCGTGTCAGCCGCCAACAGAGACAAGTGGTCGTTACGCCCGATGCTAGCCGGGCGCGAAAGGCATCATCTATTTGTCGCATGGTCAGGTCAGAAGCTCGATAATCGGGACCTGGACAGCGTGGCCTGCGCCAAACCCGTCCAGGCTGGTCTCTATCCTGTCAGCGTCAAAGCGCACTGGCACATCAAATACGAAACCGGCCGTTACAACCGCATCGACTGCTGGCGGCGAGGGAAACCGCACTTCGCCGCGGTTGATGTCCACTACGACCCCGTCCGACGTTTCGGTGCCATCAATCGCCACGCGAACGGAACCGGCGACAGGTTTCCATATGCGCCGTACCGTATCACCATATCGTTTGCTCAGCTCAAAGACAGTCTTGTTGCCGTCGCCAACGCCAATCTCCTGATCGACGGAGCTTATAGCTTCTCCCACCGATGCCGTTCGGTCATCGACAATATCGCGAAATCGAAATCCGTGGAGTGGTCCGCGGCGCGCCTCAAAGAAGGAGATCAGTTCTCGAAGACTGTCGATTGTCGTGTTGGCACCGCCAAGCTCCCACCGCCGACGTGATCCAGACCAGACCGCGTTTCGAGCTTCACCGCCGCTCGCTAACGGGACGATCTCGGTCCGGCGTTCAGGGCCTCCTTGCGCTCCAAAGGCGATAGACATCGGCAAACGGACGTCATGGAAGTTTTCTAGACTCATATGAAGCGCCCTCCGATCGCAGCCGTCCGTGCCAGCGCCGTAGCGATCGATCCTCGACTGCGCATGACGGACTCTGCATCTGCGCCAGCCCCAAGCGCGAGATTGAAATTCACGGTTTGACTTGCGCTGCCTCCAGCTGAACGGGTTATCAAGGCTTCGGCGGCGACCCTTGCCAGGTCCCTTAGAATGCCATCAGCCATTCGGGAAAAATCAAGCTCACCACTTCGAGCCGCTCTCCCAAGTGCCTGCTCGATACGCCGACCTGTGTCGTCAAAGGCCGCACCAAGCGCATCTGCTGCTTCCCTGCCCGGCCCATTGGCAAGGGCTGATAACGCATCGCCAGCATCGACGAGTTGTCGTTCAAATTCATCCATTGTTTTCTCCAGTGTCCGGAAAGGCCTGCATAAGACCGGTCAGTTCTGCTCCGCGCAGAGCGTCATCGCCGTTGCTCGCTGCCAGCCACCTCCACTCAAGAAGGCTCATCGTCCAAAAGCTCTCGACAGAGACGCCGCATCGCAACGCGGCCCGCAGCATCTGATCCCAGGGCAACATCAGACCGCGAGCGCTAATTTGAACGCTTGAGCGACCGCCGTCGCCGCTGTGGCGGGTTGAATGTCAGTTTGCTTGAGATTCGCAGCGATATCTTCAGCGCCGCCTCCACTCAGAAGCGCACGCAGAACGGTAACAAGATCGGATGCGGATAAATTCCGCATACGAATATCAAGTTCCTTCAGATTATCGCATCCCAAACCAGTTTCGATCTCTGCGAGCGCGCCCAGTGTCAGACAAATGGGATACGCCTTTCCCCCGACATTCAGGCTCACCTCACCTCGAACACCATTCACAGACATCACAATACTCCGAAGGTCATCTGCCCTGCGCTTTCAAGCGTTATGGAGAACGTCGCCTCTCCATTGTGATCACCGGCGTAGGTCAACTCGCTGATCATGAAAGGCCCCGTAATCTCACCAAAATCCGGTAAGATGATCTGCCAATTCAACACCTGCCCGTCGAAGAATGCGCCTCTAATCAGGGCATCTGAAGCAGCGTCCTTGAAAACACCGCTGCCGCCAATTCTGGCCGACTTAACCCCTGCACCAGCGATCAACTCTCTCCACGCATCCGGGCTTTGCGTATGCGTGCCGTCAACAAGACCTGAATTAAAACTCAAGGTCTTGCTTCGTATCCCTGCAACGGTAGTGAACTCATCCGGTGCACCCTCGATTTTGAGAAGGACATCGCGCCCTCTTTGTCCGGCCATTAGATAATCTCCTCGGTGATAATGCGTATGCGCAGCAGCCCCCGAAGTGTTCGGCGATCGCGCGCACGGAACACGTCACCGTAGCTCGTGTATGAAAGCACCGCTCGTTGTCCCGCGATGGCGAGCTCAGCGCGCTCCACTGCGGCTCTGATCGCGCCCATGAATTCTCTTGCGTACCGCCTACCGCCGAAGCGGCTGGCTATTCCAAGCGTCAGAATATGTTCGGTACCGGAAACACCAGCCGAGCCTGCGGGCCGCGTTTCATGCCGCTCCAAAATGGCATAGGGATAAATCGGTTCTTGCGTTTCGCTCTCATGGATCCGCGCTGGATCTCCAAAAACAGCTTGCACGTCCGTATCGGCTCGCAAGGCCTGTAGAAGCGCATCTGCGACCGTTCGTTCCGCATCTCGCGGTAGAATTCCACCATCTGCCATCAGAGTCGCGCATCCCTGTATGGCGCGAGCAGATCGTCGATATTCGTTAGCGCGTCTGCCTGGAAAAGACCGTCGCGATTTCGATATGACTGCCCAAGCAGAAATCGAAGTGCAAGCTGCAGGTCTTCGGGAACGTCCGATGCACTGCCGAATCCCGCCTGGAATCTTACACGCAGTACGGAGCAGCCCGATAAGACGGCAAGGCTCTCACCTGGCCGAAGACTAAGCGTTTGTCCTCGCAATTCGAAAAGATGGGTAATGTCGTCAGATGAACCGCCGTCCGACTCTTGCACAACAGACAAGAGTTGCGTGACTGGGCCGGGCTTCAAGCTGCAACCGCCCTGATCGATCGAGCTCGTCAGAATGGAAACTTCCACCGTCTGAGTTACGAGCGCGAGATCTAACGAGTTTTCGACATGGGCGCGCCCTCCAGCAAGCAACGTCCCTATCAGATCATCTTCTGCATCATGACCCACCTGCAGATAGGCCTTCGCCGCCATTAGTGACAAAGGCTCCTCTGCAGGCGGTACAATTACCGTCCGCAACATGATTATCTCCGTGCGATGTGTGGAAAACGAATATTGGAAAGTGATGCCCGGGGCCGGATGCTAGTGGCCGGTCCCGGGCTTTGAGCCTCTAGGCTCTAGAATGTCATGACCTTGATAGCGTCGAAGTTTTGAACGCCACCGCCGACACGTTTCGTTGTGTAGAAGAGTACGAAAGGTTTGGCCGAGTACGGATCACGAAGCACACGTGTGCCCACGCGATCCACGATCAGATACCCGCGGCGAAAATCACCGAAGGCGATCGCTGCGTTTCCAGCGCCGATATCCGGCATATCTTCGATCTCGGTAATAGCGTAGCCGAGAAGAGTTGCCGTCTCTCCACCCTGGGCTGGCTGCCAGAGATATCGACCGTCAGCATCCTTCAGTTTACGGACCTCGGATACGGTTCGGCGGTTCATGACAAACCTGCCATTGGCTCGAAACTGCGATTTCGGCGCATATATCAGATCCAGCAGACCATCGCCCGGATTGGTTCCGGAGAAGTCACCGGAAACAGACCCAATTTGTCCCCAGGCATGGGTGGCCTCGTCAACAATTGTATATGAGAGAAAGCCGCGTGGTTTCGCGATACCGTCACCATTCACAAACGCTGCGCTTTCTTGCGCCGCAAAAGCACCTTCCACTTCGTCGGCAAGCCAGGCGTCGATGTCGGAGAACGCATCATCGAGCAAGGTTTGTGTCGCCGCGGGCAGAGCATAGAGTTCACCTGCCGGAAACTCTACGAGTGACAAGCCGTCTGTCTGGGTTTCAGGGCGCGCTTCGGTCTCGCCAGCCCATCGGGCTTCCACGCCAAGACCAATCGGCTTTCTGAAGACGCCTGCAGACGTCTGCCGCACACTCGCAATTTGCCGCATCGGGCTCGCCGCAAGCAGTCGGCTTTCAATCAACTGATCCAGCTCGGGCGGCGCAACATATCCACCTTGATCATCTGTGCCGGCACTAAGCGATTTGACGTCGAGACGTGCCAGGCCGCTTTCATCGCCCGCCCGCAAATAACGTTGCCACGATTGGCTGTGCTCCGTATCCGCCGGTTCTTCGGACCCGCCGAGCTCTGCTCGTGCAGATTTGAGCGACAGTGCCTCAAGACGCTTGTCGATCCGCGCCAACTTATCGTCGATCACGGGATCAGCGTGTCCTCGTCGCTCGATCTCCGTGAGCCGAGCGTCATTTGTCTGTTTGTATGCTTCAAATGCCGCGAGCGCGTCAGCCGCATTACCTTTCTGATGTCTGGCTTTCGCCATTTTCGTTTCCTTGGTCATTTTAAGTCCTATGCTGAGTCAACTTCCCCGATCGTGCCTCCCCAAAAACTGAGGAGGCACGCCGCCGGGTCAGCGAAGCGAGGGGAAGCATCTTCGCTGGCGGTTACTTGATTGGCGTTTTGCGTCAGGTGATCAGTGTGCTGAACCTGGCGGCTTGCTGCATCGGATCGCTCACAAGAGAAATTTCGACCAGCTCAACGTCCGTTAACTCTCGGCCACCGCTGGGCAGGCGATGCCACATCACTGGACGAAACCCGATGGACAATCCGTCTAAACCAGACACTGCAAGAGCGAGCGCAGATTGGTTCTCGATCAGTCCGCGCGCGTATAAACCTCGGCCGTCTTCTCGCACCCGAACCCAGCGCCCGGCCACAGCACCCGACCGGTGCTGCAGCAACATCGGCAAGATATTGCTACGACGTAGAGATCTCGAAAACGCGCCTGCTCTGACAATATCACCGGATGCGTCCTCGACACCAAAGACTGCGGCATATCCCTCGATAAGCCGAGGCCTGACTGTTTGTTGAACTGCCATAATGGGTCACATCAGTCCTTTTCAATTTTGCGCTCAATGCGGTCTAACTGATGACGAACCGCTTCTAGCTCGGCCTCCAGTCGGGCGAGCCGCTCTGCTGACGTTCGCCCGTAATCGATTTCCTGCTCGACCATCGACAACCGCTCGCTCGCCGAACCTGCCCACACAAATGCACCGGCCGTTTGAACGAAGATCGCAAAAATGACGGCAAAGCTTATGCGCCTGTCATACTTCATTGGGGCACCTCCGCTGGTAGGCCTGCGAGCGTCCGTTTCTCGATTTCGGTGACAAAGCTTGCTGCCTCGAGTCTCGCCCAAAGTTTCTCCCGCTCGGCTGACAATGCCGGAACGCGATCAAGCTGTGGAACAAGCTCGATATCGTCTTCGATGCGGGCTGAGATCCAGTGTGCAATTGCATTAGACGTACGCTGAACAAGAGGTAATATGGTCAACCGCCAGAAAGCGAGGTTGGCCTCTCTATAGTTTGCATACGTATTGTCACCTGGGATACCTAGGAGCATAGGCGGCACACCAAAAGCTAATGCAAGCTCCCGCGCCGCTCCATTCCGTGCCTCCAGAAAGTCCATCTCGGCAGGGGAAAGGCTCATGGGTTTCCACTCCAATCCGCCTTCAAGAAGCAAAGGACGCCCGGCATTTCCCGGCCCTGTATGAGCGGCGGTCAACTCGGCCTGCAATCGCTCGAACTGCTCTTCCGTCATATGCGCACCGTCCTGACCATAGATCAGGGCACCAGACGGTCGCGCTGAGTTGTCGATCAGAGCCTTGGCCCAATCCGCTCCGGCGTTATGCAGGTCAAGCGCCTGACGCGCCGCTGCAAGCGGTGGAAGCCCATAAACATCGTCACCCGGATGAAAAAGTTTGAGATGGAGCACGGGGCTCCAACCGGTCTCTGTACGCCTGATAATCCGTTCGCGGCGATCCACCTTGTACACCCACGCGGACACCCACCCCCTGGGATCGAGGTCTGCGGTCATTCGATCAGGTCGCAGCGTCTGCAGACCAGACGGGACACCTTCATTTTCCAGAAGAATAGCTTCGATATACGCATTTCCTGCAATCTGCAGCTGATAATAGATCCTCTCAAACAAGTCTTGTCCGGATTCCTCCGGCATCGGATGATTGAGAAGTGCTCGAATGTCATCTCTTGATGTTTCAAGAGTTACAGATGCTGCAGCCTCCGCAACCATCCGAACGCATCGGTGAACGATGACGTTTCGCAGATATCCGTCTCGCGAGAGAGATGCGGCATCGCGCCCACCCCATCGCGCAGCGCCGAGCTGAGATAGCGCCACTGTCAATCCCGAAACAGATTTTCGCTCCGCGGATCGTGTCCAGGGTAATTTCATCAGTGTTGCTCCTAATCCCATATCGGCTTGCTAAAACCGGCGAACGCGCGGCTTTTCCGTCCGCTCCAGCAAAAGAGACCAGAGCGCCCAGACCAGGGCATCAACCCTGTCAGGCGATCCGGAAAAACCATCCGCGCCGAAGCTGCACATTTCATCTTCAAGTGCGCGCATCACGCCCACATGTTTAACGCGGCCGGCCTCGTAGAGAGCCGCCACCGGTGTTGCCCGCGCCCGCTTACCAAGCTTTGCCCTGACAAGCCGGACCGGTACATCGCATCCCGCCGTATTCAAGGCGTGGCGCACCATCTCGCCGCCCTGATTTGCTTCAGCGACGACGCGCTCAGCTCCGATTTCTCTTGCGACTGACGCGACCCGCCCCGCCCAATTCAGCGGTGAAAGCCCCTGCACGGACGCATCCGCGATAACATAAGCCATCTCTGATCCATCAACACCGGCATGACATCCGGCTCCGATGATTCCGCATGTGTCGGCTTTTGGTCCCTCGGTCACCGGGGGATCAACCGCTACAATAACGCGATCAAGGTTCGGCGCAGATCTCACGCGAACCGTATCAAGACCACTACGCGTCCAAAGCGCACCGATCGGATCGTCAATCAACTCGCCGTCCAACTCCTGTCGGCCCAGGCGAGAACCGCCATAAAGCCGCTCGACGGCGTCAAGAAAACCAGGTGCAAGATATCTCGCATTGTCCGCGGTCGTTGATCGCGTAACCACTGTCGTTTCGTCGGACAGAAGCCGCTTCACCAAGGCGACCGGCCTTGGTGTTGTTGTGGCCACAGCTCTCGGCTCTTCACCGAGGCGCAGACCCATTTGCAGCATGTCCCACATCTCTTCACCGCGCGACCAGGCCGCTATCTCATCGCACCAGGCGATGTCGAATTGCGGACCTCGCAAACTGTCCGGATCTTCAGCGGAGAAGACAAATGCCTCACCGCCGTTCGGCCAAAGCAGCCGCCGCCGCGACGTCTGATAGGTCGGTCGATCTTCATCCTGCTCTGCGATCGCGATCAGACCGGACGGCCCTTCAATCATAACTTCTCGTGCGTCGTGCAATGTCGGGGCGACAAGCGCTGCGCGGCGATACCCACCACGACACATCGCATATTGTAGAAACTCAGCGCCGGCCCGGGTCTTCCCCGCGCCGCGTCCGCCCATGAATAACCATGTCTGCCAGTCCCGCCCAAAGGGTGGGCGCTGGGCAGGCCTTGCACTCAACAGGAACGGTGTCCTCAAGACACTCAGCAGAGCTACTCGGTCCATTGTTTCCAACACGCCCGGTTTGCTCGGCTCTAGGGTCCAGTCCGACCAGGCGTCTGATATCATCTCTCAATTCGTCCTCGCTCATCGCCAGAACCTGGCGGCGGGCACGGTCGCTATCGCGTCGCATCTGCGTCGTCCTTGTCTTGCGGGCTGATGGGGTATCTTTCGACCGTGCCAGTTTTAGCTCGAGACTGATCCCGGTCGGATAGATTTTGGGTGAGCAACGACCATCAATAGGAATTTTGTCCTATGTTGCGGGGATAAGAACGCCTTTATCCCCGGAAAACATTCCCGCCATCAGCCTGACAAGATTATCAATCTATTAAGACGGCACGCGCACCCTTGGGGGGGCGGTGAAGAGAAGGCCATGTGCGATGCGGATCGGCAGAATTCCACTCAACAGCACGACACTGAAGTTTGGTGCCTACGGCTTTGCAACGCTCGTTGCGATGGCGTTCATCGCTATTTTCTTCTTTAACCGCGCAATGTATGGAGACATGCCGCGTCTGCCGGACAACGAAGCCCTATGGGCGACGAAGCGCGATCAGGCTTACGAATTCCGCGATAATGACGGAGACCTTATCACCGTTCGCGGCCCGCATTATGGACAGGTCATCAAAGCGAGCGAGCTTGCGCCCCATGTCGTTCAATCTTTCATCGCGGCTGAAGACAAACGATTTTACGAACACAATGGCGCAGACACGACCGCCATCGTCCGCGCAGCGTGGTCAAACTGGCGCTCCGGCCGCACCGTGTCCGGCGCATCGACCATCACGCAGCAAACGGTAAAATTCCTGCTGCTCGATTTCGGCCAAACCATCAAACGCAAGCTCCAGGAAGTCCGCCTCGCGCGCGCCCTCGAACGCCAGATGTCGAAAGAGGAGATCCTCACCCTCTACCTCAATCGAATCTATTTCGGCTCCGGAGCCTACGGGATTGATGCCGCTGCCGAGGAATATTTCGGCAAAGAGGCGACCGAGCTAACTCTCGGCGAAGCGGCCCTCCTAGCCACCCTGCCCAAAGCACCGTCCCGCCTTGCCCTTGACAGCAATCTCGAAGGCGCACGCGAGCGCCAGCTTTACGTGCTGACCGAGATGGTGGACGCGGGCTACATCACAGAAGCGCAGAAAGACACTGCCTACGAGGCCGAGATCAGCCTGGTTCAAACGTCAGAATCCGCTGCAGAGTTTGGCCACATCCTCGATACTGTGATGGAGCGGATCGATCAGATCCTACCCGACGCGCCGGGCGATCTTGTGATAACGCTCTCCGTTGATTCTGATATTCAGCGCGGCGTGCAGACCGCCCTTGTCGAGGCGATCGAAGAGAATGGCGAAGAGCTGAACGTCTCCGAAGCGGCCGCCGTCCTCATGCGTCCGGACGGGGCCGTCCTTGCCCTTGTCGGTGGCGTTGACCATGACGCCAGCAAGTTCAACCGAGCCACCCAAGCCAAGCGCCAACCCGGCTCCGCATTTAAACCTTTTGTCTTCGCCGCGGCCCTCCAGTCCGGTATTGACCCGTTTAGTGTCTACAATGACGAACTTGTCCGCTTCGATGATTGGGAGCCCAAGAACTATGTCGACGGCTATGTTGGCCCGGTTACCCTCGCCGAAGCCTTCTCTAAATCTCTAAACACCGTCGCCGCGCAACTAGGGCAAGACGTCGGCGAGGAGCGCATCATTTCGCTTGCACGCAGCTTCGGCATCACGACCGAGCTTCGGCCGTTGCCTTCCATCGCTCTCGGCAGTCAGGAAGTCACTCTCTACGAACTCACTCGCGCCTATGGCGTCTTTGCCAAATCCGGTGAGCGCCTCGACCCGTTCATGATCCTCAAAATCGAAGATTCCCGTGGCCAAATGATCTATGAGCGCCCGGACTATGATCCCGTCCCGATCTACCCGGCAGACCTTACGCGAGACATGAACGCCATGCTCGCCCGCGTCATCCAGGGCGGCACCGGTGCGCGCGCTGCGATCGATGGCTGGACCTCGGCCGGAAAGACCGGCACCTCCCAGGACTGGCGCGACGCCTGGTTCGTCGGTTACACCTCCCAGCTCGTTGGCGGCGTCTGGGTCGGCAATGACGATGATAGCCCCATGAACAAGGTGACCGGCGGCGGGCTTCCTGCAGAGATCTGGTCCACCGCCATGACGATAGGCCTGGACGGAAAGCGCCCCCGCGCGCTTGCCGGTGCCGAAGGCATCATCAAACCGTCACCAGCCGCCGAGGAGCGTATCGCTTTTTATCGCGGCCTCTCCCAGGCATTTGGTGATATCGAAGCCCGCACCGTTTCGGCATCAGCGAATGATGCAAGCTTCAGGCGACAATAGAACCTGGACTTTTTAGAACTGGTTTCAATCGGCCGAAATTGGGCACGCGTATAGGTACATCGCAGAACTCGGCGGCTTGACTGTAATGGGACAACCATTACGCCAAACACATGCCCGGACCCAATTGCACATTGCTTCGCGTTGTTCTCGTCATTTTTGCCATCTGCTTAATGCCTATCCTGTACGCGTCAGCTCAACGCAGCGGAGATTGGCAAGCATCTATAACCGCTGAAACAGTGAAAGCCTGGGCAGACCAGCGCTTCGATCAAGCGATTTCAGATGACGAGATCGATGCGGCCGCCATCTCCATTGTGAAGAATGGCGAAGTCATTCTTGCGAAAGGCTACGGCCTTGCAGATGCAGTCGAAGAACGTAGCGCAACAGCGACTACGCCCTTCCGCAGCGGCTCTGTGAGCAAGGTCTTTACAGCAATCTTGATTCTGCAACTGGCCGAGCGGGGGCTCCTATCGCTCGATGACGACATCAATGACCACCTTGCGCGCGGCAAGATCGACACGCCGAAAGGACGCACAACGATCCGCCATCTGATCACGCACACGGCGGGTTTCGACGAACGCTTCCGAAATACGCTGATGACCGAGCCTAGCAGCATCAAAGCTGAACCCAGCTATCTGCGCCGATATGCTCACAAACAAGTGCGCGCACCGGGCGAAATAATCACATACTCCAATCACGCCATGGGCATTGCTGGGGTAATTGTCGAAGACGTGTCTGGCCTACCGATTGGAGATTATATCGCCCAAAATATTTTTGAGCCTCTCGGAATGGAAAATGCTCATGTCGAGAGCGTTGGCAAATTGCCTGATACGATCGCCAAGGAACATTATGTGACTAGCGACAGGTCGCTCGCGTATAAACAGTTCGCGTACAAATCGCCGTTCTATCTGGGCTCGGGAGGGTTTTTCTATTCGGCGACAGATATGGCCGCATTTTCAAATGCCGTGCTGTCTCGGTCCCCGGCACTGCTAACCTCGGCCAGTTGGGATATGGCGCTAACGCTGCAGAAATCTGCTGGCGACGGCATGGGCGGCGGTATTGGCCTTGGGTTCTGGAATTTCGAACCGACGCTGACAGACGACTTACAGCCCACAGGAAAGGCGAACATTTTCGGCCACAGCGGACGTACGCAGGGCTTCAGCTCAATTCTGATGCTGTTTCCAGATGAGCAGATAGGCCTCTTTATATCGCTGCAGAAGAGCGACTTTGAAGAAACCGGTTTCAGCTTCTCCGGCTGGAAAAATGGCTGGCAATTTGTCGAAGCTTTCCGTGGATATCGTCAGCTACCTGATTACAGGAGCGATGATGCCCCTTCCCTCGATCAATTCACGGGCACCTACGTGGAGAACAGGCGGCCCTTCAGTGGCTCCGAGATTCTGTTTTCCTTTGCGGAATTAGACATTGGCAGAGTGGAGATCGAAAACGGTCAACTCACCTGGTCCGGAAACCCATTACGGCGTATCGGCGAACGCACATTCGAGGGGCTCACGGAATATGGACGTCCCTACACGATCAGTTTTGCAAAAGACTTCGATACCGCCTGGTGGGATGCAACATCAGGCTATAGTCGGCATAGTGACCTAAGCCCAATATTATACGCTGACCGGCTGATTGGTATACTCGCGATTATCGCTCTCAGCTCTATCGCCGCCGCCATATGGCCTATGCGCAAAAGCGGTCGCGACGTCGATGTCGCACTAGCGATTGCCGCCAGCCTCGTCATTGGCGTCCTCGTCGTGCCAGCCGCCGCATTCATGCTCGGAGACCATTGGCGCATGGAATCGCCACGTTTTCTTATTCAGGTCTTGTTTGGCTGGCTGGGCATCGTCGCGACGGCCTTCGCCGCTTGGAAATATGCATTGCCATTGATCAATGGATCGGGGTCAGCCACCGCTGCAAGACCATTTCTTATGACACACCGCAGCCTGGTCCTCTTCGCTCTCGTCGGCTTGAGCGCGCTATATATTATTCTGGACGTTCTCTGACCGACGCGCGTCAGACGAACCGCAAGATCCAGCTTGCTAGAAACGGAAGAGCGGGAAATTCACCGAATGCCCTGCCCACATTACCTATCAATTGAAGCCGGATCAGTCGTCGCTGCGGAAACTGAATAGACAGAGCGCCAGTAGCAGCGTCGCCACAACCCCGGACGCTCCAGCCACAGGCGATGGCAAAAAGCCGTCCCGGCCAAACATTATCAAAATCGCATTCGCCGCGAACGCTACAACACCGGCCAGCGCCGTTAGTCCGCCGAGCAGTCTTCCGCCTTCGCCCATTTTGCCCATGCCGACCACGAGGGCCGCCAGCCCAAGCAACACCTTCGCCGCATAGTAGGCAAAGAATGAGAACGCGAAGATCGACCCTGCCAGAATAGCAACTTCGCCGCCCGCCTGAGACGCATCCCGCGCCGGGCCGAACTGTACCAGCCCCACGCCGACCTGCACGACGTTCAGCACCGCGCTGAATGCAATCGCTGAAAAAGCAAGCGTGTAGCGTTTTGCCATAGCGAGCGCCGAGCCGGCCAATGCCGCCAGCACCACGAACAATACCGCTTCCAATCCCCACAGAAATTGGCGGTCTACCTCCGGTGCTTGCAGATACAGCAACGTGTAAATCGGTTGCGAAATGGCCGCCAGCAGCAGCAGAGTGGCTACGGCTTTAATAGTGCCGCTTTGTGTGAGTTCCATGATGAAGCTCCCCAGATGACTATGCCCCCTTGCAGCTCCGCGCCGGGCCAAAAGTCAAGCCAATCCCCAGTTCACATTCGCTTGAGGAACGTGTCGGAACGCTTACCGAGAAGGTCTTTCTACGAACGCCGCCATTATCTTCTCCCAGGCTTCATTGATCGGCACTTGTTCTTCTGACGGGTCTGTTGGTGTGCGGCCAAGATGAACCAGAACCATCTCGTATTCCGGAACGATCGCGACGATCTGCCCGCGATACCCAAAGAACATATATGTGCTGTCAGGCAGCATCGGGTGGAACTTCTCTCTCCCATCCGTACCGGGATTGTTCAGCCAAACCTGACCGCCATACATCTGATCTGAGTCCAGCGCGGGCGTCGAGACAAACTCAGACCAATCTGCGGGAAGTATCTGCTCGCCATCCCATAAACCATTCTGCAGATGCAGCTGGCCGAGTTTTGCCCATTCCCGCGCCGTTGCGAATGTATAGGAGCCGCCAATAAAGTCTCCGGCTCTGTCCGGCACATTGATCGTATGGGCCATCCCAAGCGGTTCGAACAGCTTGTCCCGCGCATAGGTGTGATAGTTCACGCCCTGCTCCTCGAGCGCGACACGCAGGATATGCTGGAGAATATTACTGGTGCCAGTGGAATACTTCCATTCCGCGCCGGGCTCATGGGCCAGCGGCTTATCGATCGCAAATGCCGCCGCAGAATCCTCGAGCACATTCATACGCGGAACATCGGCAAACGGGCTCAAATACCGCTCATCGAACTCAAGGCCGCTCTGCATCTGCAGAAGATGCCGCCAGGTAATCGCAGACCGGGGATCATCGCTACCGGACCATGCTTCCACCGGTGCGCGGTCATCTATATTGACCAAGCCCTCCTGAACGGCCGCCCCGATCATCATTTCGGTCACGCTCTTCGCCATGGACGCGCTGACCATCGGCGTATCGGCATCAAACCCAGGCGCGTATCGCTCAGCGACCAGTTGTCCCTTCCGAAGGATCAGCATCGCGCGATGCTCCGGCAAGGGATCTGCGAACTCCTCATCCAGAGCGGTCGATAAAGCCTCAGCATCGAACCCCAGTGCTGCAGGATCACCAACTGGAATGCTGGTTTCCGTTATGGGAGCCAAAGCCGGAAGATCGGGGAGCTTACCGCGTTTGATCACGCAGCCATAACCCGGAATATGAACTGCCAGTGTCCGACCAATCGGACCAAATCCAGCACTGATCGTCTCAGCCTCCGTGTCGGTTTTCAAGGCGATCAATCCCAGACGCGGATCGAGGTTTGCAAAATCCATCTCCGGAATCGTGTCAGCGTCACGACCAGCATGAAACACTTCGACACACGTATCGCGCGCGATATAGCCCGCGCCGACGAGGGCGATCCGGTGGAGATACGACACGCCGCCTATCAAAGCTGCCAATAGAACCAGCGCTGTTGTCATCAGAATGGGTCGACCAAATAGCATCCTGCAATATCCTTTCCTGAACGGAGTGATGCAGCAGCTAGCAGCCTGAACGCGCCCTGTCTTTCAAATGTTTTATCTCCGACGAGACAGAAAAGCCTGAACGGTGCTTACGTTCGAACCAATCTCTCTATCTCCCCCTTCCCCCTACCCGCAGATACTCCGAAGGCTGGTGTCCACTGACGAAAGCCACCCGCGCGCTCGATCGTAACTATCGCACCACGGACACCTGCCTGCGCGAGTGTCGTCGGAGTTGGTATTTGGAGTACCGTTACCGATTTAGTGCGTCTTCCCCGATGAGCGCAGCTCATCAGGGGATCCATCTCGGAACGCGACCTTAAGCGCTCCCGGAGACTATCAGAGCTGGTGCAAACTACCCATAAGTGCACTGGCGACTTATTGGACAATATCTAGCGCGCACACCCTGCGATTTTTTCGTCCACACCCTGAAGGACAACGTTTTTGTCATAGTCTGACAGCGGTTGCACCAGAGCGATATCATCATAGATTTGTTTGCCTTCGAGATATGACTTGCATGCGAGTTCGTTATCTCTGAGCACTTCATACAATTCGGCCGCAACCAGTAGTCCGCTTGCCAAGTTGCGCTTGTAGCCCAGATCTTCTGGATTTGTAGCTGACAGAGCTAGCTTTCCCTTCAACGCTTCTTCAATGGATTTGTACGCATCTTGAACCTGCCCAGCATATGCCAGAGTGATCGACTTTTGCTCGAGTACGGATAGTAGATTTCGGCGGAGACGGATGTCATCTGGATCCTTCTCCGAGAGCACCCTAGCCAGAGATTCTGCGAGATCAAGATCGCTCAATCCATCTTCCCATCGCTGCAGATCATAATAGATAAGAGCTCTCTTAAACGAAGCCACATATAACGATCGACGATATTCGTCTTTGTTGTCGGTGAGGTTCAGAAGCTTCTTGTAAATAGAAATCGACCGATCAGCGGACGGCAAAGCCCTTTCTATTTCGCCAAGCTCTTCTTCTTCGATCCACTTGGCAAGTGACTCCGAAAGAGCGACATTTGCACGTGCAGCGATGGCAAGTGTCTCTTCATCCTCTGGCGAAACTGTCAGTAGTTTAGAGGCCTCCTGTTCGGCAGCTTCCAGAATGTTGATTGCCTCTTCATGTCGACCAATCCAGGATAAGGGAAGCCCGCTCTCGATCAGAGAATCTATGCGTCCAACTTGATCGCTCAGAGTCGCAGCGCCCATTCGAACAAGCTCATCATAGAAGGCAATCGATTTGTTCGCGGCGACGTGCGTCGCCTCATTGTCGTCTTCCACAATATATTCGAACACAGATTTGGAGAAATATGCTTCCGCCTGTGCTCTGATGATATCTTCACTTGTCGGATCTTCTGTGTGGAGCTGGTCCAGCTGTTCAATGGCTAGTGAAAGAAGTTCTCCACTCTCGCTCCGCCGCCCCAGATTCGCGGCAACAGGGTTGCCCAAAACGTCCGACAACCGCTTGTATCCGATGGCCACTTCCAGGCGAACATCCCGGGCCGGTCTTTCTGTCTGGCTAAGCGCATCGAGATATGATCGAGCTGTATCTGCAAGGTCGTTCAGCGCTTTTGTATTGCCGGAGACACCGTCGAGCTGATCATAGAGATCAAACAGAAGATAGTTCGAGAGCGAACGGACCTCTTCAAATCTCGTATCCGCTGCAAGGCGAGCGAATTCTGCGCGCGTATAGAGAGTGCTTGTCACGATAAGGCCGCCAACCAGACCAGCAAGAGCCAGCATGCCAGTCGTTATGCCAACGGGCCTTCTTTTTAGTAGTTTGCCGAGAGCATAAAGGGCACCACCATTTCTCGCTATAACAGGCTTGTCGGCGAGATAGGCTGAGATGTCTTCCATGAGCGCATCAACTGAACCATACCGGTTTTCCGGCTCAATGGATGTCGACTTATCAATGACCGCACGAAGGTCGTCGTCTGCCTTTTCCGAAGGTATCAGCGCATGCAAGAGATATCCGAGGGAATAGATATCGGTCAGCGTGCTGGTACTTCCTGCGCCTAGTCTTTCGGGGGCAGCAAAACCCGGTGTGAAACTCATACTCGGCCTGACTTCCGAATGTTCCAGCACCGCCTCCGATCCATCATCCCCATGCGGCCGCGCGATACCGAAGTCGATTAGCTTTACGATGCCTTCATTCGTTACCAGAACATTGGCAGGCGTCAGATCTCTATGGATGATCAGGTTCTGGTGAGCGAACCTGACCGCCTCACAAATCGTAAGCATCAGCGATAGTTTTTCCTCGGTTCCGAGATCACGATGCCTCGCCCATTCGGTGACTGGCAGACCTTCCACATACTCCATCACTATGTATGGAGCACCGTCGGGCAGTGTTCCCCCGTCATAAAGCCGTGCAATATTTGGATGGTTGAGGCCCGCCAGTATCTGACGCTCACGGACGAATCTCTGAGTCAGTTCATCCTGCAATAACCCCGTACGGATCACTTTGATGGCAACGGTATGATCGAAATCTCCAACCGCGCGAACACCCTGATAGACGGTACCCATTCCGCCACGGCCAACAACGCTTCTGATCTCGTAAGCACCCACTTTATCCGGCGGCGGAGCATCCTCGGCTGCAAAGATTGCTCCTCCCGTTTTTAGAGCCAACTCAGCCTTTGCATCGTGCTGGAGCAGCGAGAGCACGCGATCTCTTAGCCGCGGGTTGCCTTCAGCTTCTTTCCTAATCCACGCGCTGCGATCAACCGAAGGCTGATCGAGTGCTCTCTCCAGAAGATTCAGCGCCTGCTGTTCCAGATTTACGTCAACCATCCCATACCTTTCTAAGGCTGACACCTCCCTATCAGATTAGGCGTGGGATTTGCATATACGGGGCCAGCCATTTAGCTAGGTTTCTAGAAACCGGGGGAAACGATGGAGCAAGGCACAGGGGACGTCAAAGCCCTTATGGAAGCCTGGCGGGCGGGAAATGAACCGGCGCGCGACAAACTATTCGAGCTGCTCTACAGTGAGCTACGCACCTTGTCCGCCGCACTTCTCCGGCGTGAAAGTCATGTATCCCTCTCGTCCGGTGATCTGGTGAACGAGGCCGTTATCCGCTTGGTTGCCCTCGACAAGATTGAATGGCAGGACAAGGCGCACTTCATGGCGCTCGCAGCAAGGATGATGCGACGTGTCCTTATCGACTATGCGCGGAAGAAATCCGCCGACAAGAGAGATCATTTTCGTGTCACTCTGATCACTGAATTGAACGGCGCAGCGGGTGACGCCATGGATCTTCAAAAGTTGGATGAAGCACTCATCCGCCTTAATAGCATCGATCCTGTTCGTGCCGAGATTGTGGAGCTCCGCTACTTTGGTGGCCTGACAGTCGAGGAAACAGCGGAGGTCATGGATACCTCCCCCTCGAGCATCAAGAGAAGCTGGCGCGCCGCAAGGGCGTGGCTACTGTCAGCCCTGGAGGAAGAACGCCGGTCACTTGATTAGCGTTGCTCTTAGGAGCGTTCTTACATTCCGAAGAAGCCATCCTCCGTCATATCGACGACTGGCTCAGCCACATCGAAGTCGAATGCATCCGGTTCAGGCGCGAAGAAAACTGGTTGCGGCGCCGCAGCTTCCGAATTGGCAGAAAAACCGCTAAAGGCATCGACCGTTTCCGTTACCGGCATCGATGCCTCGACGAACTCAAAATGGTCCGCTGAACTCGGCTCCTCGTTGCCAGCCAGAATAGCACTCAACATCGGATCCAAAGCCAATGATACCGTGCTCGTTGCTTCGCCGGACTGATCAGAGGTCAGCGTAAAGCTGATACTCTCATCACCGAGGATTGCGCCCTGACCATTGTCCTGGCTGAACGCCGTCACTTCGAGCGTATATGATCCATCCACGAATGAGCCCGGCGCATCAAAGAAGTCGCCCGCGTTATCATCGCTGAAGACAGCGAAGGGCTGATTGTTCTCGACACGCTCCTCTATCAGGGTTCCGTCTTCGGAGAATAGTCTGAAGCGGATTGACCCGTCATCATCCCCTCCCGCGCCGTCGCCTGTGAAGTCTGCTGTGATCGTGCGAAAAGCAGCGGGTAGACCACCGACGTCAATTACATCGCCGTCAGCGAGGTCGCTGAAAAAAGCATCTGCCTCGGTATCCACAACCGTAAAGACGAAGTCGCTTTGCGGCGGCGGAGGAGGAGGTGGTGGTGGTGGCGGAGGTGGCGGTACATCCGTCTCAAGGGTGAATGAAATGGTCTCGCTGCCAAGCACATCGCCCGCTCCTCCATCACCAGAAAACGCGGTCACTGTCAGCGAATATTCGCCATCATTAAAGACAGGGTTGGCATCAAAGAAATTACCACGACTGTCATCACTGAAGAGTGCGAAAGGTTGATTGTTCTCCGTCTGCTCATGAACCAAGTTTCCATCTTCGTCGAAGAGTTGAAAACGGATTGACCCGTCATCGTCACCTGCCTGATCGTCTCCCACGAAATCAGCCGTGATGCTGCGAAAGCTCGCCGGCAGATCCGTCGCGTCAATCGTGTCGCCGTCGGCGAGATCTGCGAAGAACGCATCTCCATCTGTGTCGACTACAGTGAAGACAAATTCGCTCTCCGGCGGTGGTGGCGGAGGTGGAACATCCGAGCGCACAACGAAGCTTATCGTTTCAGATGCGAGTTCCTCTCCGCTGCCGCGGTCTCCCGAAAAAGCGGTCGTCCGAAGCGTGTAGCCACCGTCGACAAGTGCCGGGTCGGCAGCAAAGAAGTCACCGTCGCGGTCGCCGAATACCGCAAATGGCTGGACGTTCTCCGTCCTCTCTTCGATCAGGTCACCCGCTTCATTAAACAGCTGGAACCGTATTGAACCGTCATCGTCCCCGGAAACGCCATCCCCGATAAAGTCCGCCGTGATGCCTCGCAGCGCCGCCGGCAGGTCCGTCAGATCGATGATGTCACCGTCTTCCAATTCGGTGACGAATGTGTCGGCGTCCGTGTCAACAATGGTGAAGGCGAATACATCTTCTGGCGGAGGTGGTGGTGGCGAGATCACCATATCGTCGTCGAGTACCGCTACAGAGGCCGATCCGGACATGGCATCTGCCGCGCTTGCTGAGATCGTAGCGATCTGATCGCCATCTACATCCGTATCATCGATGATCGTTACATCGAAGCTGGCCGAGGCCTCACCATCGAGTATGGTCACGCTCATCGGCACGGTCGCTTCACTCTCATCGTCGCTCGCAAGCGTCACGACAAGATCGCCAACAAGATCGCCCGTCCGCCTCACGGTGCCAACGGCGACCCCGCCATCTTCCACAATCATGTTCGGATCAATCGAAACGCTAAGCTCAACAGGGTCAGGCGGTGGCACATCATTGTCTGTCACGGTGACGGAGGCCGAGCCTGATACCGTATCAGCTGCGCTCGCCGTGATCGTGGCTGTCTGATCACCGTCTACTTCTTCATCATCCAAAATGGTAACATCGAAGCTGGCGGTGGCCTCGCCATCGAGAATGGTCGCAGTCATCGGGACGGTCGCTTCGGTCTCGTCATCACTCATGAGACTCACTACGAGATCACCGACGAGATCGCCGGTACGGGTCACCGTACCGGCCGCAAAACCGCCATTCTCTGCGATCATATCGGGTGCGATAGAGACCGAGAGTTCGACCGGGACCGCCCCTTCAAATACAGTGACTGTCTGAAAAGCCTCGGCAACATCATCGCCATCGGTTGCTCTTATCGTGAGATCGAAATCTCCCTCAAAGCCCAAGGGAGCTGTAAAGGCGAAACCCTCTGGTGGCTCGCCCATAAAGCTGACGGATGTTCCGTCAGCTGACGGTGTTCCATCTGAGAATACGGTCCCTGCCGGAAACCCGGAATAGACAATACTTTGAACCGGATCGACCAGATCATCGGCAACAGCGCTCGGCGGAATTTCCGATTCTTCGCCGGCAGTCACCTGAAATGCCCGCGCGTCCGCCGTCGCGCTTGAATCCGTCTGGGAGAGCGCTGTCGCGTTGCCCCCTTCATCTGCTGTCGCGACGGACGTCGACCCCATATCTGCTGTCGCGCTCGCAATGGCCGCATTGTCAGCCGTCGCGGTTCCAGAACTCGTGTTGGTCGCAGTGACAGACGCAATAGACGAAGCGTCTGCGGTCGCGGTGGCATCCGATGCCGTATCAGCTGTTGAAGATGCAACAGACCCACCTGTCGCGAGAGAATCTGTGGAGCTGCTAACGTTTGCATCGGAGGTCGCGAGCGATGATGCATCAGCTTCAGCAGTCGCGTTACTTCCGTCGGTAGAGCTACTGATGGCTGTCGAATCTGCATTGCCATTTGATGTCGCGAACGCACCAGTCTCTGCTGACGCTGTTGCAGAGGATGACAGTGTTGCTGTTGCGTTTGAGATGGATCCGTTTGCGGCGAAGGATGTCGCGTCTGACACATCCTCCGCTGTGGCTGATGCTGCTGAGCCGCCATCTGCGGTAGCCGAAGCCTCAGAGGTGTTTGCAGCATCGGCACTCGCCACGGATTCACCCATGCCGACCGCGTTCGCAATACCTGCGTTGAGACCGTTCGCACTTGTGGTGGAGTCGTCACCAGAGAAGGCTGTCGCGGCGCTTTCGCCGTCAGCGGTCGCGAGCGATACAGATCCACTATCAGCTGTCGCATTTGCGAGAGAATTATTGCCAGAATTTGCCGTCGCAGAACTTATACTTGTCGCAATCGATGACGACACGGATCCGTTTTGCGCCGTCGCTCCTGCATCTGATGTGTCTAAGGCTGTCGCGGTCGCTGCTGAGTTAAGGTCGGCGAGTGCAGTGGCCGTCGAGTTGGTTTCATCATCGCCGCGCTGGGCGTCCGCCGCCGCAATAGATCCATTATCGGCCGTAGCTGTTGCGCTTGCCTGATCTTCGGCCGTGGCGACGGAGGATGAACCATTCGCCGCTGCAGCGGTCGCCTCGCTGTCCGATTCAGCCATCGCAGAGGCCATACCGTCATTCTCAGCCTCGGCATTCGCGATGCTATCATCCACCGCACGCGCTGTCGCGCCCGGTTCAGCAGGCGAACCGTCTGATAAATCCGGCGCGATTGCGTTGATCGAATCTGAAAGCGCATCGAGGGCGACCGAGCCATCGCCCGAAAGATAGCTGGCGATCGCGTTCATAGCGTCATCAGCAGTGACGGCCTTTGCCACTGTCACATCAACTGTGATCTCATCGATGCGGGTGTCCGCTACGCCCTCAGCAATATTGGTCGCATTCGCAGTGGACGCGCTGTTGTTCACGGCTGTCGCTACCGACAGGGCGGAGGTGTCGGCGCTGGCACTGGCGCTAGAGCTATTTGTGGCTGCGGATGTACTGGCGGATGCGGCGTCAGCGAAAGACAGCGCGTTCGAGTCGTCCGCTACGAAGGATGTGCTTCCGGATGTCCCGGTTGCCACGCTGGTCGACACACTACCATTCCTTGCGGCAGCGAGGGATACGCTGTTTTCAGCGCCCGTCGACGTCGAGGTAGCTGCCGTCTCTGCTATTGCAACAGAGGTGCTTCCCTCAACTGTCGTAGTGGAGGCATCTGAAGCATCATTCGCAGCAGATGATGCTGAACTCATATCGTCAGACGTTGCTTCCGCAGACGATTCATTCGTCCCAACAGACGTCGCGTCCGATGTGTTCGAGGCATCAGCCGACGCAGCTGACCCGCTTATGGCGACAGCGTTCGCGACACTTCCATTCAGACTATCAGCGTTCGCCGACGAGTTATCCCCAGAGAAAGCCGACGCCGAGCTGCCATCATCTGCTGTTGCAACAGATATTGCATTATCGTCTGCCGTCGCACTGGCGACCGAGCTATTGTCAGCGGTGGTGGTTGCTGAACTGATATTGGTAGCGGTGGAAGAGGCCGCCGATTCATTCTCTGCTAGTGCGCCAGCGTCGGAAACATCGGCTGCAGTCGCTGAAGCTACAGAACCACCGTCAGCGACGGCGCTCGCGGTTGAGTTCGCCTCTGCATCGCCGCGCTGGGCATCTGAGGCAGCAATCGAAGAATTATCAGCTGCCGCTTGAGAAATCGCCTGGTCATCGGCTGATGCGACAGATGTCGATCCATTTGCGGCCGTGGCGGTTCCTTCAGACGTGTTGGAAGCGCTCGCCGTAGCCGAGCTCTCGGTTTCTGCATCTGCAGTGGCCGAGCTAAGATTATTGCTGTTTGCCGTCGCATCTGAACCCTCGGTGGCTAGCGCGGATGCGCTGCTGAAGTCCACGGAGGTTGCGCTCGCTATCGATCCTGTTTCCGCCGTAGCGCCTCCGACAGAACCATTATCCGACGTCGTCGTTGCGGAACTCTGTAGCGTGGCGAACGATATCGCAACCGATCCATCGATTGAACTTGCATCGGCATCTGACGTATCAATCGCTGATGCAGTAGCAACAGAGCCACCTTCAGCCGTAGCGTTTGCCGTGGAGTTCATATCCATGTCGCCGCGCTGCGCATCTGCCGATGCAACGGAAGACTGCCTTGCTGTCGCGCTTGCCACCGCAAGATCGTCAGCCGTTGCAAGTGTGGTTGACGCTGCCTCAGCAAACGCAGCCGCGTTGCTTGCGTTGGAAGCGCTAGCCGTTGAAGAACTTTCCCCATCAGCGGTCGCACTGGAAATTGAGCCACCATCCGATGTCGTCGTTGCATCGCTCATAAGCGTTGCAGTCGACGTCGCAACGGATCCTCCTTCAGCCGAGGCTGAAGCGTCAGAAATGTCTGCTGCAATGGCTGCCGCAGACGAACCGCCATCGGCCGTTGCCGTCGCTGTGGAATTGGTTTCCGCGTCGCCGCGGGCAGCATTCGCACTTGCGATTGACGCATCACTGGCTGTCGCATTTGCAACAGCTTGCTGATCTGCGGTCGCTGTGGACGTCGACTCAGCTTCAGCAAAACCGGACGCCGAAGCGCCTACCGTCGCCGTTGCTGTCGCGGAGCTGCCTCCATCAGCTGTGGCATTGGCTGCCGAGGCGTCTTCTGCGAACGAGGTGGCATCACTTGCACTCGCGGCGTTTGAGCTAGCAACGGAGCTATCGATTGCTGCTGCGTTTGCCTGTGAATCGATTCCGGCAAATGCGCTCGACACGGAACCAATATCGGAAAATGCGATGGCCATCGAAGAGCTCGCAACACCGCTTCCTTGAGCATCAGCGGACGCGCTTGAGCCGTCGTTCGACATAGCATTGGCAACACCGCCATTTGCGGATGTTGCTACTGAGGTTGAACTCCTCGATGCCGCCGAGACTGCTTCAGCAACGTTAGACGCGCTAGCTGAAGAAGAGCTATCAAACTCGGCTGTGGCATCTGATGTCGATCCGTTCTCGGCAAACGCGGTCGCATCGCTTGCAGCTACAGCCGTCGAACTCGCAAACGCCATATCAATCGCGGTGGACTCCGCATCAGCTCCTTCACCAAATGCGAGCGCTGTGGCGAGGCTCTGATCCTCAGCAGTGGCGGACGCTTCCGCACCGTCGCTTGCGAGGGCCGCCGCAACCGTCAGGCCATTGGTGTTTATGAAGGCAAGGAGTTCCGGGCTGAGCACGGCACCGGTCAGTTCTCCAGAGCTGGAAATCAGCGGCGTGGTGAGATCTGCGGCGTCAAGAATTTCCTCAAGCGTCGCATTTCCAGTGATGACCACTTCCGCAATCGGATCGTCCTCGCTGCCCGCGCCGGAGGTGACATCGGCTGTGAGTTCCTCATCGGTCACCGCCGCACCGAGATAACTAAGCGTCACGTCGGCAAACACCTCTGTGCTGCTCACTGAGAATGTGAGAGTTCCTGTATCGGTGTTAGATCCGTCGGACACGACAAAATTCACCACGACCTCAGCGGTATCGCCCGTCCCCAAGCTGGCAAAGGCAGAAGCATCCTCAGTTTCGATCGAGAAGCTTCCCTCAACGCCCGAGCCAGGCATGAAGGCGAAACCGATGGCGTCGAAGGTGGCCGACATGCCATCAACTGTGGCCGTGGTGAAAGTGATGTCGCCTGCGACCAGCGCGGTGTCGGCATCTGTGGCGAACTCTGCGACAAGGTCTTCGGCGGAAATAATTAGATCAACGCCATTCCCGATCAGACCAACGTCGAAATCCAGCGCAATTGGTTCGTCCCCATCCATCGTATTGTCCCCTTACAAACAGATCTGCTTCAACTTGTTAGGCGCAGAAATTGCCCGCATCGGGTCAAAATTCATTTTGGAAAAATAGCGAATCCGAACGCATACGCCTGTCACGCGAAAATGCCGAGAAATTGATCGCCTCACCGGCGATTTAGAGCCACTGCTTAGGATAATTCTCAAAACAGCAAGAATCGGGTCGCTTCCCTATTCAATTTGATTTGCCAGCCACCATTGGTTGCATTTGACAAAGGCAACATCGCATTCTTCTCTGGTGACAGCGAAAAGCACTTTCATGGAGGCGGATATGCGCTTTTTGATATCAGTGATCGTCTGGGCCTCTATTGGCTTTGGCGCGATCAGTTGGGCCGACGAAAATCACCCAGAGAGCAAAACGACGGCGCAAGACATTCTTGCGCTGGACCAGATCGATAGAGGGGCATCGATGGAAGACGTCTTGGAAGTCGTCGGCTCGACGGGCAACGTCGTAAAAACCTCAACGGGTGAAACGTGGCACTATAATTTCACCACACCAGATAATGGCGAAGTCATTGCGGTCATAGCTTTCGACAAGAACGATAAATATGTTCGTTATCGCTTTTATGCCCGAGACGCCAACTAGGCCCCTTCAAACCGCGCGCTAATTTCCTGGGTCCCGGACATTCCGCTTCGCGAAATTCCGGCACGACAATTTGAGCACTCACCTAAAGCATCACCCCGCGGCTTGACCGCGGGGCCCTTTCGCGCGCCCGGAAATCGATCCGGTGGATCGATTTCAGCAAGGAAGGCTCCGGCAGGAGCTCTCGGAACGCTACCCCAAGCACTCCAGGAAACTGTCAGAGCTGAGCCCTCGACGCGCCTTGGCGCGTCGAGGGTCGCAATTCAGAAGGCGTCGCGCGTGACGGACGCTATGCGTGTAAGGGTGGTGGCTGACCCTTTGTTGCCGGTTGAAACCTGATGGGTGAACGTCTTAAGCTCGTCTTACTAAGACGCCGGTGTCTGATTCCGTATATCCATACATACGCGTAAAACCCGGCTAACTGGCTTGTCCGCTAATTCTAGGAAACAACTTCCCGGTTTCGCGTTTGTAGCTCAGATACTCTTCGCCATGTTCCCGGACGAGGTCGCGCTCTTCGAACCGCAGCCCTACGAATATGTAAACTGAGAATCCTATACTGAGAATAAGCTGTGTATTCGTCATGGTCGGGGTTGCCCATATGCCTATCATGACACCGGTTTGAATGGGATGACGAATATATTTGTACATGGCCCGCTTCACAAAATTAAGCGGTGGGCGCGGTTGGTTTTTAAAGTGGACGTAGACTTGCCGTAAACCAAACAGATCAAAGTGATTGATGGCGAATGTCGCCGCCAATAAAAACGCCCAGCCGAACCAAAAGATTCCGATCAACAAATATCCTGCCCAATTTGACTCAATTGCCCAAATTGTACCTGGAATATTCATCCAGTAGCCCGACAATAAAATGCTGGTTATGCCTGCGACAAGAACATAGGTCGCTCGCTCAGCGGGTTCGGGGATAATCTTGGTGATCATCGCTTTGAAACTGGGCCTCGCCATATAGGTGTGGAAAAACCCCCAAAGAGCGATGAGCCCTAGATTCCAAACAATGGGGTTAAGAGTAATGGCTGTATCACCCCACAAATACCCATAGGGCATAAACCCACCTAAAACCGCAATGAGACTAGCAAGCCCAGCAACACCAATAAAGTAAGACAGAACTCCGTAGATCAGAATAACCGTTCTCGACATTGATCTCTCCTTGAATGATCAACTATAGCGACCGATCAAGCGGCCTGTTCGCCCGCTGCCATGGCATGCACAGACGCTGCGGTGAGGCACTGGCCACCAATGGCCCAGTCGCCTTCTTCAATTTCATTGATACGAACCCAGGTGACACCGCGCAGGCTTTCCCCTTCAACGGCAACCATCGCGTTTGTGACGCGCTCAATGATGTCTTGCTTTTGAGCCGGGGTGAATACGTCCTTAATAATGTCAACAGTAACGAGTGGCATTGATGAATCTCCATTTGATAATGCGCCGCCGAGCTATTTCGGCAGCTGATGGACGGTTGTTATCCATAGGCTGGACGTAAAGCTTTCAGGAGATGTCCAGAAACTCGCCAGAAATGCGCTTTTTGGGCTTTATTCTTCTTGAGCGGAAATTGGACGCGTGGTCGGGAGGTATGTATGTTCCCGATACGTGAGGGAGACATGATTTATCAATTCGAAGGCTTCGAGCTGGATACCGACCAATTGGAACTGCGCCATAATGGCGTACCCCACGACATCGAACCGCAGGTTTTTACCCTGCTCAATTTCCTGATCTCAAACCACTATCGCATTGTTACAAAAGACGAATTGCATGAGCATGTCTGGAAGGGACGTATTGTATCCGACTCGGTTGTAAACAGTAGGATCAGCTCAGCCCGGCTGGCTCTGGGAGATGATGGTCGCACGCAACGCCTCATCAAGACACATCACCGCCAGGGCTTCCGTTTCATTGCAGATGTCGAAACCAAGTCGTCAGTAAAAGCTGTACCAGTTGACAGTACGCCAACCGGTACAGATGCCGAGTACGAGGCCGCCCAAGCCCCCGAACCAAGCAAACCGAGTATTGCAATACTGCCCTTCCGTTTGGTCGGGATTGCGGGGCCAAATGCAGCGATTGCTGACGCCTTGCCTTACGAGCTTATCTCAGAGCTTTCTCGCATGCCCTGGCTGCATGTAACCGCTCGCGGATCGTCATTTCGCTTCCGTGAGGTTGATCCAGACATTGTCTCTATTGGCCAGGTCTTGCGCGTCAGATACTGCCTGACCGGCATCATTGAGATAATCGGAAACAATATCTGCGTCATGGTGGAA
The DNA here is from genome assembly GCA_039033955.1 of Pseudomonadota bacterium. Lineage (GTDB taxonomy): Bacteria > Pseudomonadota > Alphaproteobacteria > Caulobacterales > Hyphomonadaceae > CALLCD01. The sequence continues at coordinate 106,239 of JBCCBQ010000004.1, read as the reverse complement.
GTGGGCGAGACAGAGAACGCTCACATCATCTGGAATGAGCGGTTCAAGTCGACCATCGATGACATCCAGGAGATCCGAGAACAGATCACTTCTCACATCACCGCTGCGCTTGAAATACATATCCCCATGCGCGAGGCGCGACTGGCGAAACTTAAGCCCGTTGAAAACCTTGATGCATGGGCGCTTTATCATCTGGGGCTGCGGCATCTCTATTGTTTCACCAAAGAGGATAACGCAAAAGCGGCTGACATGTTCGAACGCGCCATTGCGCTACAACCCGATTTTGCGCGCGCTTATGCTGGCTTGTCTTCAACGGAATATTATAGCGCCCGCACACATTACACGAATGATTATGCGGCCTCTGCAAAAGCTTGCCGAAACTATGCCGATAAGAGTCTGGATCTTGAGCCGCTTGATCCCTATGCAAACTATGCCATGGGACGCGCCTTTACCGTGATGGGTGACAATGACCAAGCCATGAGCTGGTATGATCGCACGCTTTCCGTTCGGCCGAATTATGCTCAATGTTTATACTCGGTTGCGCTGACGGATACTTTGGCGGAGCAAGGAGAAAAGGGACAGCAACGGATCGACAATGCACTGGCGCTGAGCCCACTCGATCCGTTTTTGTGCGCGATGTATTCGGTTCGAACGTTCTCTCACATTATCCGGGAAGAGTATTCCGAGGCTGTGCTCTGGGCCGAAAAGGTCATGTCGACCCCGAACGTCCACCCCCATTATAGTGCAATTCCGGCAATTGCTCATACGCTCAATGGTAATATGGAGCGTGGTCTGAACTGGTATAAAAAGCTCAAGGAAAACTTCCCGGACTCGTCATACCATGATTTTTTTGTGTCGTTTCCTTTTCAGGATGGTGCAGTGCGAAAACGCATAATGAATGCACTACTCGTCCATGAAACAGCAACCCGCTGAACTCGGACACCGAAACAGACCCCGACAGAGTTGATTGCAACGTCGCGCTCTGGGCCATCCTTGCCATGTGCTTTCGAGATTTTACGGCAGTACGCTCAGCCTCTCTGGCCGCTGTTCATACAGCTCCAATCGAGCGCCCTCTGGAGAATGCAATGCAATCATGCTCGTCTGCCCGAGAACAGCGAGATCGACTGTCACCGGCAAGCCATCGAAAACTGCTCCCCGATCCCGAAGCTTTTCTATTGTTGCATCGAGATCATTCACGGGAAAACGCAATACTGACAGGCCGATATTGTGCGGACTTGCGCGAGATGACAGATCAAGGCCAGCCGCACCATCAAAAGCCAATATCTCTATCGATCCGTCATTAGTGCCGTCTGGATGAAGTATATATATTTCGCGTTCGACCTGGGTGGCGATATCATGGGGTAGACCAAGGACGTTTGGCCCTGCCGCTTTGCTGGCTCCCACATGCTCTAAATATATCTGCATCCCGAGCACGTCTTCGTAATAGGCTCTCGCAGCACCAATATCAGCAACGGTCTGTGTGGAGTTAAAAGCCCGGCTCACAGTTTTCAGGTCTGGCCAGTTCTCAAGCTCTGGTTTCAAGCGCTCAATCAAAGCTAAGCGAACACCGTCAGGCCCCTGAACAATCCACTCTACGACTTCAAACGGTCCAAAAGTGAATTGAACTGGCTCGCTGTCGCCTTGCCAGCCTTCAACGAGCATTTCCTCCCTTAACGCTCGCAAGCCTTTTACTCGCATGTTCAGATCAAAATGCCCGCCCGTGTCCCAAGGGCGTGTGTCTGCTCTGATCCAATCCTGCTCAATGTTTTCAAGCTCCACCAGTCGAATAAAGCCGCTATCAGCTCCAACATTGGCAAGCAGAATCTCTCGGCCGATGACATCATCGGGCAAACCCCAAAGGACTTTGAGGCCATCATCGATTGGTGCTTCGCCGCGGACCTCCCATCCGGCGAGCCGCGTCAAAAAATCCACCCAAGCATCGGCGCTTTTCGTGGTGATAACGGCTTCCTGCCATCCCGAAAGCCCTGTTTCTACTGCGCCCGTTCGTGCGTCTTCTGAGGGCGCAACAGGATCTGGCGGTAAAGCGCAAGCCGCCAAAACAAGCGTAGCAAAGCCAATTGCGCATCGCATCATTCGCCTGCCTCCTCAAACACTTCGATTAGAAATTCATTCGGTGCAAGTAAGGTCATCGCTCGTATGGACCCATGCAATGGGTCGTTGATTTGAGTTGGAGCGTGAATAATTTCCGCACCAAACTCTCTTGCACGATGTTCCACTTCATCGAGGTCGGTGACAGGAAAGCTCCACATTCCGATGCCTCTGTTTGGCAGGCGGGGGGCCGCGTTCGGTTCGATACCTTCAATATTGATGAAATCGACGAACAGCATGTGCCCGCCAGGTCCATACCCTTTCGCGAAGAGAATTGAGAAACGAAACTCCGTCCCATTCGGCAGAGCCATGGCTCCATCTTCTCCGGCGCTTGTCCAAACGGAATCCCTGCGAAGCTCCAGACCCAGCACGCCTGTGTAGAAGGACAGGACATGATCGCCATCATCAATCACCTGGGCCGAATAGCCGGGACCGCCGAGCATCGACGCATCATCAACAGCACCTAGCGGCATCATGCCGAGCCGGTCGATCCCCACGGCATGGACAAAATCCGGTCCATTGAAGATCGTTTCTTGAATGGTGTACATGGATCCATCCGTTCGCGGTACATCATAGACCTCAATCTCGTTGAGCGCCCCGAAGCCGAGTCGCCGAATATGAGCGTCTAGGTCCAACTGCTTCTTGTTAGGAAATCCCATCGAAAAGCCGCCAAGGCTTCTCGCGTTCCAGGAGGAGTGAACTGTCGGGGTTGGTTGCGACAAGACGAGGACACGAATCGACATCGCGGCCCGGTCGCCCACGGAAGCATCTGGCCGCGTGAGGTGATACTCATCAAACTCGATACCATCGGCAACGCCCCAAAGAGTTCGTTGCTGTGCCTGCACCTCTTCTGAAGTGTCTATCGGCCCGGCTAACGTCATTCCCATGCCATCGACGTAGAATAGGCGGATTTGTTCGAGTGACGCGGTCGCCAGTGTTACAGTTTGTAATGGCAAAGCTAGCGCATCCGACCGCTCAGTCTTAGGGCTCATGGAGTCTAGCGGGTCGAAGTCTGGTTCCGCGTTTGCGCAAGCGATGAACGCCGCAGTCGCAAAAACCAGTAATGAAATAACCTTCAGCATTGTCCCTCCGCTTATTTTGCGAAATGATATACCAAATCTTCACGTCAATTCTGTTCGGAGGCAACCATGGTCACGCGAATTGTTTTTTTGCTGCTCTTGTGTGTTTGGGCCTCAGCACAAGGAAACTCGCAAGATTATCCTCCTGAGACCGGAATATCGGGGGTGTACGAAGTTGTTGTGGGTGTCGAGGAAGCCTTGCCGCTCATTGAATACTTTGCCGAATTTGGGTTTGAGGTTGTGACTGAGGAGACACTTACAGCTGCGAGCGCAGATCAATTGTATGGCGTTGAAAGCGCTGGAATATCGTATCGGTTGCAAAATGGCAGTGTCGACACGCATGGCCTGCTAAGGATCATTGAGTGGGAAAACCCGCTTGGGCCGGGGGTTGGATACGCACCGCCGGAAACTGTAGGTCAGCGGATGGCGGTCATGCGCACGCGCGACATCGTACGCTTGGACGATGTGTTCAACGATCTGCGCAATGCGGGTCAGCCTTGGTTGCCTACGAAGCCGGTTTACGATGACCTCTACGATTTAGACGAAGGCGAGTACTCCATTTCTAATCGTCGCGTCGGCGTTAGAGAAATGGCGGTTTATGGAGAGCTCTTCAATCACGTCTTTTTCCAGCGCTACGGCTATCGCATACCAGGCTATGGTGCGGTCGCCGATGCGCCGCTTCAGACCAGTGAATTCACACATCACGACTTCATTGTCAGTGGCGATCTTGCAGATGTGACGGCCTACTATGTTGAGGTCTTTGGGTTTGAGGCTGAGAACGATCCAGTACTTGACGGAGACTGGCAAGCTGGTCCTCGCGCTGTGTTCGGCATGGAGGCGGGAGAAGCGCACTGGTACCGCGGGTTTGTGTCTCCAAACAATATTTGCGGGAAGCTGAAATTCTTTTCCGCTCGCGATCCCGAGCATGTTCGCGATCGTTCGCAGCACCAGAGGCTCGGTGAACTTGGGATTACCATGCACACCCTGTACACACCAAACGTCTCTTACGTGCATAGCCTCGCACTAGGTCATGACCTGGAGCCCACGCCCATTACAAAGAACGAATTCGATGAAGAGAGTTTTGTACTTACAGGTCCTGACGGTTCGACCTGGCAAATCCTCGAGACGCCAGAATCTGCTGGCCAACCTGTCACAGAGTTCAATCTTGAAACGACGGCAAACTAAGCATCGACGTTCTTCGCACCAAGTAGAGGCTTAGTGCCTCAGCGCCAGTCGCCTCTGAGTTGCATAGACTTGCCTATCGATAACCTCGGAGCGTCTCCTGATGGGATTGTCCCGCCCTTAGAGTTCCCTCCACGCGCGCGCTCATCCCCCTAAAACACCCACCGCGCCGAAAGTGGGTGTCAAACCGGGTGTGGACAGAGTTTCGTCTGTCCCCTCTCTATCCCCGCGCCCCAAGCGAAACACTGAATTAGGCCGGGACATTTCCGCCGCGCCGTATTATCTCCCGGGCCATGGCGCAGCCACCGATCCTCACCGCGACCGACATTCGCCTCGCCTTTGGCGGCAAGCCCCTGTTCGAGGGGGTGGAGTTCACCCTGTCGCGGGGGGAGCGCGCGGCGCTGGTCGGCCGGAACGGGGCGGGCAAGTCCACCCTGATGAAGATTGTCGATGGGCGGCTGGAGCCCGATGACGGCGCGCTGTGGCTACATCCCGGCACGCACATTGTCACCGTGGAGCAGGAGCCGGACCTTTCTCGATACACCGCGATCATTGACTTTGTGATGGACCATGAGGCTCCGCGCGCCGAGGCTGGGCGCGTCGATCTCGAGACCGAGCGCCACCGCGCGGAGAGCGAGCTGATGGCCATGGGGCTCGATCTAAACGCCGATCCGAAGACCATGTCCGGCGGGCAGCAGCGCCGCGCCGCCCTCGCCCGCGCCTTTGCCGCGGACCCGGACATCCTCCTCCTCGACGAGCCGACAAACCATCTCGATGTCCCGATGATAACCGCGCTGGAAAGCCGCCTGAAGTCCTTTAAGGGCGCGGTTTTGCTGGTCTCTCACGACCGGGCCTTTCTCTCCTCGGTCTCCACAAATACCCTCTGGCTCCGACAGGGCATCGTGATGAAATCCCCCAAGGGCTACGCCCATTTCGATGACTGGGCCGCCGAAATCGAAGCCGAAGAAGAGAAGGCCCTCGCCAAGATGAAGACGCAGCTGAAAGAAGAGCAGCGCTGGCTTGCGCGCGGCGTCACCGGGCGGCGGAAGCGCAATATGGGGCGGCTGGAGCGGCTGAAGAAACTGCGCGCCGAACATGCGCGGCGGCGGTCTGCCCTCGGTGAAGCGCGGGCGAATGCGCCTTTAAGCGCGGAGACGGCGGACACGGCGAGCCGGAAGATCATCGATGTGCGCGGTATCTCGAAACGCTTCGAGACGCCGAAGGGTGAGCTCGTGATTGCGGATGATTTTTCCGTGCGCATTTTGCGGGGGGATCGGATCGGCATTATCGGGCCAAACGGGGTCGGTAAGACGACGCTGTTGAAGCTGTTGCTGAAAGAGTTGCCGCCGGATGCGGGCTCGGTGAAGCTGAACAAGACCGTGGAGATCACCTATCTCGACCAGACGCGGGAAACGCTACGCGCCAAGGATACGGTCTGGGAGACGCTCGCCCCCAATGGCGGCGACACCATCATGGTGCAGGAGACGCCGCGCCATGTCGGTGCCTATGCCCGCGATTTCCTCTTCAAGTCAGATCAACTACGCCAGCCTGTTAGAGCTTTGTCTGGGGGTGAGAGAAATAGGCTAACCTTGGCAGTCGCTTTGGCGAGAAAGTGCGATCTCCTGGTGCTGGATGAGCCTACCAACGATCTCGATATGCAGACGCTTGATCTGCTGGAGGACATGCTCGAACAATTCGCAGGCACACTGATGATTGTCAGCCATGACCGCACGTTCCTCGATCACACAGTAACGTCGTGTCTGTGTCCAGCTGGTGCAGGAAAGTGGATCCAGACTGCGGGAGGCTGGAGCGATGCACAGGATCAGCTGAAGCAGCTTCGGCGCGCTGAAAATACTGAAACGGCGACGTCGAAGAAGTCGTCTGGTTCACAAGTATCAACTACCAATGTTTCCGCCGCGCGGACGAAAATGACGTTCAAGGATCAATTTCGTTTGAAAGAACTCGACGAGCTGATCCCCCGCCTAACGAAGGATATCACCACATTAGAGCAGGAGCTCGCCGACCCTGATCTTTATGCGAGCGATCCGTCGCTTTTCCAGAAAAAGTCGGAGCGATTGGCTGCTGCCAGAAGTGAGCTGGACGCCGCAGAGATGGAGTGGTTGGAGCTCGAAGAGAAGCGCGAGACAATCGAAGCGGCGAAGGCCTAGCGCTTCTTGTTGGCGAAGGGATTGGCGCTTTTGCGCACGAATAACCTTATCGGTGTGCCCGTCATATCAAACGCATCGCGGATGCCATTCACCAGATAGCGTTTATACTGTTCTGGCATCTGATCGCCCCGAGAAGACATTAGCACAAATGTCGGTGGGCGCGCTTTTATCTGCGCCATGTAGCGAGGCTTTATACGCCCACCATTGGCCATCGGCGGCGGATGACGCTCCACTGCATAGCGAAGCCACCGGTTCAGGTCGCCGGTTTTCACCCGGGCTGACCAGTTGTCATAGACTTCAGCGACTGCTGGCATCAACCGGTCCGTCCCCCTGCCGGTGAGGCCCGAAAGCGCGACAAGGGTTGCACCACCTGCATTCGGCAGCAGCCTGCTCAGCTTGTCGCGAAGTTTTTTAGTGACCTCACCAGCATCTTTAACGGCGTCCATCTTTGAAACTACCAGCACGAGTGCGCGCCCCTCGCGAAGAGCGAGATCTGCAATCTGCAGATCCTGCTTCTCCAAAGCCTCGTCGGCGTCCATGACAAGTGCAACCACATCGGCATATTTCAGGGAGCGGATTGTTTCGCCCGTTGACATGCGCTCGAGCCGCTCTTGCACTTTGGCACGTTTGCGGAGACCCGCCGTATCTACTAATCGAATATTTCGTCCGTTCCAGGACCAATCAATAGAAACCGAGTCTCTCGTGATACCTGCCTCAGGACCGGTCAGTAGGCGATCAGATTCCAACAGAGTATTGATCAGCGTCGACTTACCCGCATTGGGCCTGCCAACAATCGTAAGGCGGATCGGCTTTGCTTCAGTTTCGCGTTCTGCCTCGACTACTTCATCATCAACCCCTGCCTCTTTCAGCATCTCCGCCAGTTGCTCATCGGTCAGGTTGGGGTCGTCGATATTGATCCCTTCAAGGCGGCTGAGAATGTCCTCGCCGCCAAATCTATCCTCGTCTTCTTCATCAACAGAATAGGCCGCCGCAAAACCTTCCTCCCCTAAAGCTTCTCTAAAGGCTTCGAACAGGTCGCCCATGCCTTCGCCATGTTCAGCGGATAGTGCGACTGGTTCTCCAAAGCCAAGCGCGTAGGCATCGTATAGCCCTGGCAAGCCCGCTTTGCCTTCGCATTTGTTAGCAGCAAGAACGACGGGCAGGTCCGCTTTACGCAAAACCTCCGCAAAGCGCTCATCCATTGGTGTCACGCCTGAACGCGCATCAATCAAGAATAGCGCAAGATCAGCTTCGGCTATGGCAATCTCAGTTTGCGCACGCATGCGGGCTTCCAGAGAGCCATCATTTACGTCTTCATAGCCCGCCGTATCGATCAGGCTTAGGGGTAAATCGGCGAGGCGGCCCTCGGCTTCCTTGCGATCTCGAGTGACACCTGGCTGATCATCGACCAGAGCAATCTTCTTGCCGACGAGCCTGTTGAACAGGGTCGACTTACCGACATTCGGCCGTCCGACAATTGCAAGCCTGAGGGCCATATCTCACCGGCATCTCTCGTTCGTCACCGAACGGATATGAGCCGCCCTTCATCGGTTAAGACAATCAGTTGATCGCCAACAGCTATCGGTTCGATAAAGACCGGCCCCTTGAGATCGATCCGTGTCAGTTCCTCACCTGTCTGCGGCGACAATGCAATCAGATCTCCTTCGGACGACGCGACGATGACGCGATCCGACGCCACAATGGGGCCAGCATAACTGATGCGGCCACGACGCCTGCCCTCATTCTTGAAGCGCGGAAGCTGTGTCGCCCAGATTACCGCACCGCTGTTTGATGCAACACAAACAATCTGACCATCCACGCCCGCTAGGAATAGATACTCGCCTACAAGAGCCGGTGCTTGGACTGACCCAATAGGCTGCGACCAGATCCGCTGTCCGCTTCGGCCATCAATGGCGGCAAAAATACCTGACTGACTGGCAGCATAAACCACGCCAGCACTTAACACCGGACGAGCTGCAATATCGTTCAAAGCAGAGATAGGTGTGAAACGCCCGGATCGCGTTAGCGCATCTGTCCAGAGTCGTCGTCCGTTAGATTCAAGGTAAGCGATGACCTCGCCGGACGAAAACGGTGCTACGACCAAATCTTCGATCGCCGCGACACTTGGCGCACCAAGAACCCGTGCGGATTCCGCAATGGCTTGGTCGCTCCACTCAACATCCCCGGTGTTAAGGGAAAGTGCAAAGATCTCATTGTTCTGAGTGACGACAAGCACATTGTCGTCCTTAACTGTCGGCGCTCCTGAGACCGGAGAGCCAAGATCTCGTCGCCAAACCTCGTCGCCATTCTCTGCATCAAGAAGCGCAACGAACCCAAAACCACTGGAAACGATAATCTGATCGCCAGCGAGGGCGACACCGCCACCAAAGCTGCGACGGTCTCGCCGGGAGCCGGACTTAAGCCCAACAGACCATTTGCGTTGGCCCGTCTCCAAATCGAAGGCCTTTACCGTTTGCTCACCGTCGACCATGAAAATCGTATCGCTGCTCGCGACTGGTGGAGACGCCAGAGTTTTCTGGCGATCCGATCCATCCGCAGCGCGAACACGCCAGTCGACCTCAAAATTGGATGCTGCCGCGACATGCCCCACCACTTTGTTGGGCCTTGAACCAGCTTGCGGCCAGTCCACTGTGGGAGTGGGAACCGGGAGAATTACGGCCACATCGACCATTTCCGGATCGGCCTCCAGGGGCTGATCACCAATAGCGAGCGCGATGCGTCCGGCCTTGTCTTCGGCCTCCCGTGCTTCGCGGCGTTCCCGCCCAAAATCGAAGATTGAACAGGCGGTCAATGAAGCAACACTCACAGCCACGACCACTAAAGAGCCAATGCGAGGTCTCATTGCTCAGCCTCCTCTTCTGTCTCCGAACCCTCGTTATCGAAGGGAAGGTCCGGTGCCGCCTCGGTGGGCAACGTCACGTCTTCGCGAACAATCGGGATGACCGAAAGCGCCAACTCGGCGCGCTGGAGAACGCCGCGCGGTGCGTTAGCAGCTAGACGCAAATATGAGAACTCTTCCCTTGCGCGCTTCACGTCCCCGCTCGCGAATGCTTTTGCAGCCACCAATTCTAATGCCAAGATACCAAGCGGGCCATCCTCTCGATGCAAACCATCAAGAGAATCCTCAAGGTCTTCCAGGCTCATCGTGTCCGCCGTAAGATAGGCCGACTTCAAGAGCGCAAGCTTTGCTAGAGGCGCGTCGGTCGCGGCCGCCGTCTTCAACTCCTCTGACGCGGCAACTGCATCACCATTTCCTTTGTAGAGCGCGTCCGCAAGATAGTGCTGGGCAAGCAGCGCTACTCCGTCGTCGCCTGCGGCTAGATCGCGAAGGTCCGCCTGAGCAATCTCATAGTCCCCTTCGGCAAGAGCTGCCCTCGCCGCCTCAAGGATCTCAATCTGCGCTGACTGGCGTTTGGCAGCCTGGTCCTTGCTCCATTCAAACCAGGCGACGGCAGCAATAAGCAGTATCGCCGCTGCCCAAACAAATGGGCCAAAACGTTTCCACGCTTCGGCCAGTTTATCCTGCCGGTAGCCTTCTTCGACTTCCTCAAAGATATCCGTCAAGATGACGACTCCATTTGGCCGAGTATTCCATTAGCTAGATAGCCTGTTGTGCATAGGGGCTGCAACGCAGCAATGCTGTTCAGCTTCCGGGGCGCTTTAGACGATATGTCTCCGCTTCACCTGGAAATGATCGATCTCGAACAGCTGCGGCATAGCTTTCCACAGAGTTGCTTATCTCATCGCGTACGCCGCCAAATTTCCTTACAAATTTTGGAACCCAATCAAACATCCCAATCATATCGTCAGTCACGAGAATCTGACCGTCGCAGGCTGGAGACGCACCGATACCGATTGTTGGACACCGCACCGACTTCGTAATCTCAGCGGCTAACTGTTCAGATACGCCTTCCACCACAATCGCGAATGCCCCGGCCTGATCCGCGGCGATGGCTTCGTCCAGTGCTCGCGCCCAGCCTTCCTGGGTTCGTCCCTTCGCCCTGAAACCACCGTCAACATTCACAGCTTGGGGTCGCAAGCCGATGTGCCCCATGACCGGTACACCGCGGGCAACAAGGTGTGCGATCTGTTCACTCGCATAAGTCCCACTTTCGATCTTGATGGCTTGGCATCCTGTTTCACGCATCACCCTCGCGGCGTTGAGAAACGCCTGATCGGCGTTGGTCTCGTAAGATCCAAACGGCATATCGACGACGACGAAAGCTTGTTCCGAGCCGCGCATCACCGCCTGACCGTGAAGTATCATCATTTCCAGTGTGACACCTACCGTCGACGGTAAGCCATGCACCACCATTCCGACGCTGTCTCCGACAAGTATGACATCGCAATGGGGATCCAGCAGCTCGGCCATCGGCGCTGAGTAAGCTGTCAAGCAGACCAGCGGCGTACCGTCCTTTGCAGCAGCTATATCGCGGACAGTTTTCCGCCGAATTTGAGTTTGAGCAGACATGGCGGGCTGTTAGCGTGTTGCGCTGGCCGATGCAATCATTGGTTCTGGATTGCTCTTAGCTTTGCTCGCCCGCCAAAGCTGCAAAAAAAGTGGCGATTCCCACGAGCACCGCTGCGAACCATTCCATCGGAACATCCAGTGGTGCCAGCAGAGCGTTGTCAACAACTGCGCGGATTTCACCGTCCAAGCCGACAACGTTCTCAAGGAGTTCGAACATTGCCGGCAACTGAAAAGCGGCAAGCACACCGCCAAACATGGCAAAGATTGAAAGCACAATTCTCCGCTGCCACTTTCGAAACCTTATGCTTTTCGCAACTTGAGCGGCGAACCGTTCTGAATCATCTTCAAAAACGCTTTCGACGTCCCTGAACAGTTGCTCCAGATGCGCCTCAAAATCTTGTTTGACCATAACTCACTACCCGTTCACTGATGTCATGCAGCACCGTAGTCCTCCAACAACTCCCTCAGCATGGACCTTCCTCTTAGAACGTTGGATTTGACCGTTCCCAAAGGCCAGCCCGTCGCTGTGGCAACTTCGCTATGACTGAGCCCAGCCCCGGCGCAGAGAATTACCGCAATCCTTTGACTATCGGGCAATCGTGCGAGGGCACGATCCAGATCGTGCGGCAGACCTGTCGCGCCAGGAATTGCCGTAACCTGCCCCTCCTGAGTCAACTTCTCGATCAGATCTCGCCGCGACTTCTTTTGTCGCACATCTTGTAGAAACTCTCGATACGCGATCATGCAGATCCAACTGCGAAACTGGCCGCCACCATAGGTCGATATCTTCGACCAAGCTTTCAGGAAAGTCGCCTGAGCGACATCGTCGGCGTCGGCCATATTGCCGGTTAGACGAGTAAGCATGCCGCGCACGACTGCTTGATACCGTCTGACCAGCTCTTCGAATGCCGCAGTATCGCCATCTGCGGCCGACGCAGCCAGATCAGGGTCGGCTGCCCTTTGCGCGGTGGGCGCGGTCACAGGAAAACTAATTAGGTCTGCGGCCATGTGCGAACCGCCAAAGACCTAGATATGCGACCCCGAGTATCCCAGGAAATAGGGCCAAGCCTTGAAGTGCTGCTCGCGCGTCCGCATCGGTCTCGGCCATGATAATCCCAAATATACCTAATGCAGCTCCGATGCTCACGAGAATTACGCCGCGTCGCAGGTCACTGGTTCTCGGGTCGGATACTAGTGAGAGCTTATCAATCAGCTCTGGCGACAATTCCTGACCCTTGTCCATGGCCAGTCTTACGGTTTCATGCGCGGCCAGACGGCGCTGATTTCCAAAATGCAGAATAAGCCATGACAAAAAGCCGATTGTGGCAAATGGAACAGTGAGAGCTAGAAAAGCCTCCATTGGGATCTCCGAAGCTAGTGAGCAAGCAGCTCAATTCGTTGTTTTGATAAAGATGCATGCCACTTTAGTTTTGGATGCAACAAAGACCGGCTCTTGTCAGCTTTTGGACACCAAACCCGCGGCCGCAACGACATCTAGCGTGTGGGTCAGGAATATGAGGTGTCCAGCTCCTTCAACGGATACCGGTTCGATGTCCAGGAAGGACGACCAGTCTTCCACACCCTTGGATATGTTGGCGATATTATCTGAGTCGCCTACGACAACCGCATAAGGCAAATCAGGCAGCTCAGGCGGTCGTCGACATTGCCCAAATGATTTCCATTCAAGCAACTGACCTTCGTAGCCATTTCGGATAACGCTTTTTTGCTGCCGGATGTGCATGTCCATTAGAGCCTCGTCTTCCAAGAATCGGAGATCAACAGGATTAGCTTCCAGGACCATATTCACACCGGCACGCCAGCTTTCCTCCGTTTGGCTCGCGGCAAAAGACTCCATCACCAGTGCTCCGGCCTCCAGCGGCAGCGAAGCAACCTGGCTTACATAGTCGTTCTCATCAACGTCGACATCGAATGCTCTCGGCGAAATAAACACGGCACCCGAGAACCTGTCTGGATGAGCGCCGATCGTATTGGCGAGTTCAAATGTTCCGCCAGATGTTGCCGCTCCAAATACCTTGCCGACGCGGAGGTGGTCCAACAAAGCAACAGCATCAGACACGATCGTAGCCTGCCGATCACCGACAGCGGCTTCCGTCATGCCAACTCCTGGCCGCTCGACGATAAGCAGGCGAATGCCATAATTATACAGGGTTTGCGCAGTGGGCTCCCAGACCCAACGCCCACCGAAAGATGAGTGCATTTTCAGCACAACACGCCCGTTCGGATCCCCACAGTCACTGAAGCAAACGCGCCGACCGTCTTTGGTCCAGAAGAAGTTTGTCATGCGACGGTGCATAGCCGCCGAGCTGTCCTCGGGCTCCCGCAGAGTGCTCGCCATCATGTTGAGTTCACCCACGAGAACAGCAAGATCGGTCTGCTTGTTGAGTTCGGTACGTTCATAGATGGCTTTTATGTGGTCCCTGACCGTGTACACGCGAATACCCATTTCGCCTGCGATCTCGCCGGCGCTTTGCCCATTCGCGACGCGCTGAGCGATTTCCGCCTGACGGGCTGTCAGGCCAAGCATGCGCTGGAGGATCGACGTATCCTTGTCGGCACTCGTGCCCATGGCTGATGGAAAGACCATCCGTATTTTTGGTGGGTTTTGCGCAAATGGGCGCGCTCGCCTCAATATCGTGTTCTGACGTTTTTGGTCTTTGAGAACAAAGGAGGCAAAAACGGCCTCCGTTTCATTTCCGGGAAGTGTTTTGTCGCTCCATAACGCCACGCTTCTCCACGAATCTGGATCGACTAGGTCAGCATGACCCGGCACATGTATTCTGAGGGTGTTTGACAACAACCGGTCCCAATCAAATGGGCTCGATGCCACCAGACCATCTTGCAAACACAATGTTACATTCGGGAGCTCGACGCGCGCAGAACTTTGTCTTGAAGCAGCGATTTTCCGCGCACGCGCGATGTGGCCAGCAAGGCTGTCCAAATCATCATCCTGCTCAGACAATGCTGCATAAGCAGCTGCAAAAGACTTTCCGACGCGAAAATCGAGCGCCGTTGCATATGCGGCGTCGATGAGAGCGTCCACCCTCGAGACCATATAGCGAAACTCGCCTAACCCTTCTTGACGATAACTATACTTAGTCTGATCCCAAAACGTAACGACAAAATTGCAACCCAAGGCAATATTACATAGAATTTACTCTCCTTTCACGTGCATTTTTCCGTGATTAAGAGCAAATTTTGCCACAGGCGGTCGCCAAGCTCGGCACCGAAGTTGATTGTCGTAACGGTAATTTTGAGACTAATCTGGCTTTAAAGTGGATGTCTTAAACGCTTAGACTGTTACGTATTGGGAGACGCTCTAATGGCCTATCATCACCTGGCACTTGCAACGAAAGATATGTCGGAGACTCACCAGTTCTACGAAGGTGTAATGGGATTTGAGCTGGTGAAGGTCGAGGTCGCACCCATTCCGAGCGGCGGGTGGGGTAAGCATTTCTTTTATCGCATGGCAGGTGATGACACCAAGTTCATCGCATTTTGGGAGCTGCATGAGACGGCGCAGCAAGACAAGATCGAATTCGACATAAACAAAGCCGCCAAGACGCCCGAAGGTACTTACCACTTCTCATTTAACGTAGAGTCGGTAGATGATTTGAACGCTTGGCGCGAACGTTGGAATGATGCCGGTCACGACGTTCTCGAACTCGACCACAATTGGTGCCACTCGGTTTATACGAAAGATCCCGACAACAATTTCGTTGAGTTTTGCCTCACGACTGGAGCGTTCAGCCAGGAAGACCGCGACCGCGCGATAGCTGCGCTAGACGAGACCGAAATGATACCTTCTCCGCCACCTGCAAAGATGAGAGTATGGCCAGCGACGTCAGCGCGACCAACAGCTGCCGAGTAGATATTCTCAAGGTCTTGCCGATTTAAGGCTTACCAGAGTTGCCGATCTGGTGCGACCACTGAGGCGCAAGCATCTAACAAGTCGAGGAGCTTCTTGACGTCTTCGCCATCCATCGCAGCTGTGAGCTCGTCTTCATAACGCGCAGCCATCGGGACGATTCGGGCATACACAGCCTCTCCTCGCTCGGTGAGATACAGACATGATCGGCGTCCGTCGCTTTGTGTGGCCTCCCGTCTCAAGACATTCATCTCTATCAATGATGAAACGGCCCGACTCACTGCGACTTTGTCCATCGCAGCTCGCTCGGAAATGTCTGTCGCATTGAGCCCGGGACACTCCCCGAGAATGGCCATCACCCGCCATTGTCGCATGGAGATACCGAACTCCGCTTCGTAGGTTTCAGCGATTTTCCGAGAGATCGTGTTTGAAAGAACGGACAGGCGATAGGGCAAGTAATCGCTGAGCCTAAGTGCCTTTGATTTTAGTGACTGGGTCATCTTTCGCTCGCCCGCTCATTTTTTGGTTGCGTCAGAATACAACATATGTTGTCTGTCACAACTAGTTACATACGAAACTTGTTTAATCAATCTCGGTGAATGATATGGCTGATCTTTTTGAGAATCCCGCTGGCCTTGACGGCTTTGAATTTATTGAATTCTCGGCCCCTGAGAAAGGTGTTCTGGAACCCGTTTTCGAGAGCATGGGGTTCGTTCTGATCGCCAAGCATCGTTCGAAGGATGTTCAGCTATGGCGACAAGGCGATATCAATCTCATCGCCAACTATGAAGTCGGGTCTCCAGCGTGGTTCTTTGCCCGCGAACATGGTCCAAGCGCCTGCGGTATGGGCTTTCGGGTGCGGGATGCCCTCGGCGCTTATGCTCATTTGCTCGCTCAGGGTGCGGAACCCGTCGAAATGGAAACCGGGCCGATGGAACTTCGCCTTCCTGCTATCAAAGGGATTGGTGGTGCCATCGTCTACCTAATCGATCGCTATGGCGACGAGCTTTCGATCTACGACATCGACTTTGAATATCTTGAAGGCGTGGACCGGAACCCGGTGGGCGCTGGATTTGAAGTCATCGACCACCTTACCCACAATGTGTATGGCGGACGCATGGCCTACTGGGCTGACTATTATGAGCGCCTCTTCAACTTCAAGGAAATCCGCTTCTTCGATATCAAGGGCGAATACACTGGCCTCACCTCGAAAGCTTTGACCGCACCAGACGGAAAGATCCGTATCCCGCTCAACGAAGAGGGCGAAGGCGGCAAAGGGCAGATCGAGGAATACCTTCGGGACTTCGGCGGCGAGGGCATTCAGCACATCGCCTTCAACTGCTCTGATCTCTACACCTGCTGGGACCGGCTACAAAAGCTAGGCGTGCCCTTCATGACAGCTCCGCCAGAGACATATTACGAGATGCTGGAAGATCGGCTGCCGGGGCA
Organism: Pseudomonadota bacterium; assembly: GCA_039033955.1. Lineage (GTDB taxonomy): Bacteria > Pseudomonadota > Alphaproteobacteria > Caulobacterales > Hyphomonadaceae > CALLCD01. Next base: position 89,874 of record JBCCBQ010000004.1, on the reverse strand, counting down.
CGGCGAGAACACAGAAGGCCTGAAAGCACGCGGTCTGCTGCTGGACGGAACAACCGAAGGCGGACAACCACGGCTGCTACTGCAAATCTTCTCGGAAACCCGGCTTGGACCAGTGTTCTTTGAATTCATCCAGCGAAAAGGTGACGACGGATTCGGCGAAGGGAACTTCAAGGCTTTGTTCGAGAGTATTGAGCGCGACCAGATCAATCGCGGTGCTCTGAAAGTCGACGAGCCTGCTTGAAAAAAGAACTTACCCCGTCGGCCCTTTCACTGCCGAGTGCAGCGCACAGATTAGCGTGAAGAGCCGACGGGATGTCTCCACGTCTACTTCAATCTTGTCCTGAAGCCGCTCGCGCAACAGCTCGGATCCCTCATTGTGAATGCCCCTTCGAGCCATATCGATGGCCTCGATTTGCATCGGCGTTGAGCCGCGGATCGCGTCATAATAACTCTCACAGATCATGAAGTAGTCCCGAATAACACCGCGGAATGGCGAGAGTGAGAAGATGTATGTATAGATATTCTCGCCCGCTTCGGACCGGATATGAAACACCAGTTTTCTGTCAGCTTCGGCGAGAAAAAGCGCGTAGGGTCCGCCAGCATCATGACCAATTAGCTTGAAGACATTCTTCTCGATCAGGTCGAAAATAGCGACACGGCGCTCATGCTCGACGTCTGGACCGTGGGCAGCGAGGCTGTCCTGGTCGATCTCAACGGATATCAGGCGATCATCCGTCATCGGAGGTCAATGAAGCGTTGGATCTGATGGTAAGTGAGCGAACATGACCCGGTAGACCCTCCGCTTCTCCAAGGCGGACGGCAGCAGGAGCAAGACTTGCGAACCCCTCCGGTCCCGCTCCTTGAATGGAGGTGCGTTTCAAGAAGTCATATAATCCGAGCCCTGATGAAAACCTTGCAGCGCGCGATGTCGGAAGCACGTGATTTGACCCAGTAACGTAATCTCCGAGCACTTCGGGCAACCACCGACCGAGGAAAACAGCACCTGCATGGCGCACTAGTGGCAACGCCGATTCTGGGTCGTCAATGGCAAGCTCAAGGTGTTCCGGCGCAACAATATTCGACACATCCATGGCTTCCTCAAGCGTGTTGGTCACAATGATTGCTCCATGACTGGCCCAAGCGGCAGCTGCCACATCTTCTGTCGAAAGAGATTTTAGTTGTAAATGAACGGCCTTCTCGACCGCATTGGCGAAATCATCATCGAAGGTGATGAGTATAGACTGTGAGGATGGGTCATGCTCCGACTGACTGAGCAAGTCGGCGGCAATCCAGTCTGGATCGTTCATAGAATCCGCAATAACGCAGATTTCAGAGGGGCCTGCGATTGTATCAATACCTACCGTTCCAAACACTTGCCGCTTCGCTTCGGCAACCCATGCATTTCCAGGGCCCACAATCTTGTCAACGGGATTTAATCGACCCGCTCCAAAGGCAAGCGCTGCAACTGCTTGAGCACCACCAATCGGGTAATACTCATCTACACCACCCCTGAGGGCCGCATAGGCGACTGCCGGTGATAACTCCCCGCCCGGAGCAGGCGCTGTCATCACAATCCTTTCGACGCCAGCGAGCTTCGCTGGCACCGAGTTCATCAACACAGAACTTGGGTAGCTCGCTCGCCCGCCCGGCACATAAATACCGACGCTATCCACAGGGCTCCATCGCCAACCAAGCTTGATCCCTGCGTTATCGACAAAGGTCTGATCCTCTGGACGCTGTTTCTCGTGGTAGGCGGAAATCCGCCCGTGGGCGAAGTTGATCGCTTCTTTCAAGTCATCGGGGCACGCGTGGGCCAGACGATGCAAATCGACATTGTCAGAGATCAACAAAGCCGGGTCGAGAGTCAGTCTATCGAACTTCGCGGTTAGTTCAGCGACGGCCTCTCCGCCGCGACGCCGAACATCATCGATTATGGTGCGCACAGAATCGGATATGTCTGCGTTGCTGCCCCCTCTCGGTTCAGCCATGAACGCACGAAAGTCATCGTCGAACCCGCGATCAGACGTGCTGAACCGCCTGCTCATCTCCCACCTCGTCGACTTTCGTGATCTGGCGTGTTGCGCGTGGTCCATACGGTATCGGAATCGAGCAGCGTCACGTCGAGACACTCGATATTCAATTCGATTTCCCCGTCCCCGGCAAACAAAAGCTTGAGCGTGCCTCCTGGCGGTTCGTCATCCGGAACGAACTCAGCGGCCAGGAAGGAAATAATCAGCTCTGGATCAGACTTTGTAAGGCCGCGCGACCGAACCGACTTCACTCCGTCAACGCCAAATATGGCTCTTGCGCGTGCCGGTTTGCCGCCATCTTTGGCGACATCCTCCCAACGGAACCGATTAATCTCCAGCGAAAATCGGCGTCGTTTCGCTTGATATCGAAAGCTCCCTACCTTCGATACAGAATCTTGCAATGCCGCCGATATGATCTTGAGGTCGTTGGCATCCTCCGCCATCAGCCGCAGCGGTTTTGGATCGGTCATCGGGGTCGCCCTTATTCGTCTTCTGCCCCGACCCGCTTGATATCCGCGCCGCAGCTTTGCAGTTTCTCTTCCAGCCGTTCAAAGCCTCTGTCGAGGTGATATATGCGGTTTATCTCTGTTTCGCCATGGGCAACCAGTCCGGCTATGACCAATGAGACAGACGCCCGCAAATCCGTTGCCATGACCGGAGCGCCTTTCAGAGCGTCCACGCCTTTGACAACGGCCTCTTTGCCGCGAACCGTAATATCAGCACCTAGCCTCGAAAGCTCGGGAGCATGCATGAAGCGGTTTTCGAAGATGTTCTCGCGTATCACCGATGTGCCTTCCGCTGCTGCCATCAGCGCCATGAACTGTGCCTGCAGGTCAGTAGGGAATCCGGGATGGGGCCTGGTGTCGATATCTACGGCTCTCAATCGCGACCCGTTCCGCGCTATCCGAAGACTATTTTCGTTGCTCTCGACTTCTACACCAGCCTGACGAAGGGAATCGATCAAGGCACCTAACGCTTTTACAGGCGCACCTTCTAAGGTCACGACTCCCCCGGCACCGGCTGCTGCCATCGCGTATGTGCCAGCCTCTATTCGGTCGGCCATCACCGGATAGGTTCCGCCATTCAGTTTTTCGACTCCCTGGATTCGAATTGTCGCGGTGCCCGCCCCTTCGATTTTGGCACCCATCATCATCAGGCAATCAGCGAGATCTGCTATTTCAGGCTCACGCGCAGCATTCTCCAGAACCGTTTCACCTTTGGCGAGCGTGGCCGCAAGCATCGCATGCTCGGTTGCGCCGACGGATGGAAATGGGAAAACGATATGCGCGCCGGTCAGCCCCCAGATGGCGGCTGCCTTCACATAGCCTTCCTCAATCAGCAGGTCCGCGCCCATTGCTTCGAACGCTTTCAAATGCAGGTCTACCGGACGCGCCCCAATCGCGCATCCGCCCGGAAGGGAAACTGTTGCATGGCCAACCCGCGCGAGAAGCGGTCCTAGCACATTGAAGCTTGCCCGCATTTTACGCACCTGATCGTAAGGGGCGATGGTTGATGTGAGTTCGGCCGCATTCAAGTGGCAGTCCGCCGACCCTTTCGGCCAATATACCTCAACACCTAGCGATGCCAGCAGCTGGGCCAAAAACCTGGTGTCAGCAAGGTTCGGCATATTGGTGAGCGCAAGCGGCTGATCAGTCAGCAAGCAGGCTGCCATGAGTTTAAGAGCCGAGTTTTTGGCTCCGGAAATAGCAATTGTGCCAGCAAGCGGAGTGCCGCCTTTAACGATAAGTCTGTCCATAGCCTCGTCCTACAAGGATTGTGGCGGCGAGCGAAAGGCGGAAATGCGCTGAATCCGAGGGATTATGAGACCAATGCTGCCCAAATTATGAATTTTCGCAGCATGACAGCGACGGATTGCGTGACTGTCCTCGTTTAACCTCACATTGCAGACGAAAAAAAGGAGTTCTCCCAATGAAACGTGCCAGTCTTATCGCAAGCCTTACGGCCCTGTCAGCTGCGGGGTTTACACTTGGTGTCGCCATCGCCCAGCCACCCGCCGCCCAAGGAGATCGGTGGTCGGAACACATTGTAGAACTCGACACTGACGGTGACGGTGCCATCAGTAAGGCTGAGTCCGATGCCCGCCGTGCCGAAAGTTTTGCCAGCGCTGACACCAATGGAGACGGCGTTCTATCATCAGAGGAACTGACAGAATTCCGGGCGTCGGAGAAAGAGCGTCGTCGGTCGGAAAAGCAGGGTCGAATGTTCTCTCGCCTGGACACAAATGATGACGGCTTCATCGATGCGGAGGAATTCGCGGTCCCTGGAAATCGGCGTTTCGAACGTACTGATGCAGATGGCGACGGCGTAATAACGCAGGCAGAGGCAGAAGAAGCGCGTGCCAATCGGCCAAAGCGTCGCCGTCGCGGCCCGTCAGCCGATGCGCCAGATGCAGGATAGTGAACGTGACCGGCGCAGTCTTAAACTCTGTCGTGAGAGGCTTGTGCCTGTCGGAAAAGCAGCCTCCCTTAGTGCGGATGGCAGTTGACCGGGAAGCCGATCAAATCAAACGGGCCGCTGGAGGAGATCCGGCGGCCATACGCGCGATTGTTGTCCGCAACACGGCACCACTCAATGCGTTGGCTTACCGTATGCTCAGATCACAGGAAGACGCCGAAGAAGTCGTGCAGGAGACGTTCCTTAGAGCTTGGAAGGCTTTGCCAAAATGGAAACCAAACGCTCAGCTTTCCACCTGGCTTCATCGCGTCGCGCTCAACCTTTGCTATGATCGACTGCGAAAACGCCGGGAACATGTGATGGCCGAACCTCCCGATATGGTTGATGAAACCCCTGGACCGCAAGGACAGCTCGAGCGCCAGCAGAGTATTACAAAGGTCCGTGATGCACTTGCTCAGCTGCCGGAGCGGCAGCAAGCCGCTCTATCCCTGTGCGCACTGGAGGGGTACACAAACAGAATGGCAGCGGAGATTCTAGAGATTAGCGTCGAGGCTCTGGAAAGCCTGCTTTCTAGAGGGAGACGCCAGTTACGGAGTATTCTCCATGAACAAGCAGGAGACCTGACATGAGCAACATGACAGACAACCGCTTGCTTGAAATATTGGCGGCCTATGGTGCATCGCCCCTCAACTGGCCGGAAGACGAGCGAAGTGCAGCGGAGACGTTGCTAGAGGCCCACCCCGAGCGGTTTTCCAACGCCATTGCCGAAGCGCAGCTAATGGATGATGAGCTAGGTGCGCTCCCCAGTGCGGAACTGCCAAAGGGCCTAATCGACAACATTATTGCTTCTGCTCCAACGGAGGAGCAGGCTAGATCGCGAAGCAGTCTCGATTTTTCAACGTGGCGTCTTCCCTTATGGGCCAGCGGCTTCGCGACTGCTTGCCTCGCCTTGGGAATGGCCGTTGGGTATACGATGCCGATTTCCGAAAATGGCGACTATGATCCATCGGAAGTCGCTCTAACCTATGCACTCTTCGATGCGGATTTTTCTGTTTTTTCTGAAGAGACGGACGGATGACCTCTTCACGCACTCTTCTGATTGGCCTCGCTCTTTCGATTGGCGTGAATCTGCTTCTTTTAGGGATGTTCGCCGGGGCTGCGCTGCGCCCGTCTGCACCCCAGCCAACCGATCAACAGGTACGCGGACCGAACGCCTCCGCTGAGAGGACAATGGCCAGAGCCCTTATGGCGTCTGCGCCAGACGAAGATCGACAATCTATCCGACGAGACCTTCGACGTAGCTGGCAGGACGCTGCACCGCTCAGGCAGCGGGTCGCGCAGGCGCGCGCAGAGGTTGGGAGTGCACTTCGCAGTGATCCCTATGACGAAGTGAGAGCGGTGGCTGCCTTTGCTGCTCTCTCCGAAGCAGAAGCTGAACTGAAGACGCAGATACAATCGGGTCTGGCGCGACGATTGAGTGACGTATCCCCTGAAACGCGCGAAAGGATTATGGAGAGTCTGGCGAGGCGAGGACAGCGTAGAGATCGGCGGCAACAGGGCAGGCAGCGTCCGCCGAATTAATATGTCTTTAGAGCCTCTAGTCCGGTCGAGTAAAAATCGCCTCGAGACTGCGTAGGTTCATGCCATTCTTGAGATAATTCGCCGGAGTAAGGTTCACCGCCTTAATAACGGCCCGCTCTATCGTCGAGCCCTGCCCGTTCGCGCTAGGGGTCAGGTCGAAGTCAACGATATTGATGCACCCAGTATCCTGCTCAAATCCGGCAGCAGAGCCGAGAGGAGCTTTGACAACCCAGGCCATGATCAGTCGGTTGACCATCTCATGTGCCACCAGCAATGCAGTTGCCCATCCTGGCCTTGCGAGCAAATCGATAAGGCCGTCCTCAATACGGGACATGGCGTTGGCGAACTTCTCTCCACCTTCCAGAAACGTCGCGCCGGCTTCCCCGGCCTGCTCAATTTGAAACGTCATCGTAGCCGCGAGCTGTTGTGGGCTCTCAAAGTGGATGTATTTCCCGCTACGAAGCTCCTCGAACCGTTTGTCCTCCTCCAGCACAATGTCCTCTGGGTGCTGAGAAAGGACGATATCTGCAGTTTCCATTGTTCTTGGAAGTCCAGAATGCAAAGCGAGATCGAAGTTGACTTCGGCTAGGGCGGCACCGGCTGCTTTCGCCTCTTCTTGTCCTCTTTGGGTCAGACGGGCCCTGCTTGGGTCCATCGACTCAACAACTTCCTTAGACGTGTAGTCGACGAAACCGTGCCGCATCAGATAGAGTCTGCGACGTCCGGTCGTCCCGGGAAGTGCGCTCATGAATTACGCTATTCCCCAGTCGGACAGAATCTCATCCGTATGCTGCCCAATGCCTGGCGGCGGGCCTTGAATCTCACCAGGCGTTCCGAGGAACCTTGGCGCGGGTGCCGGCTGAACCACGCCGGACTGCGTTACGAATGTCTCTCGCGCCTTATTGTGCGGATGCTCTGGAGCCTCAGCCATTGAGAGGACGGGTGCAAAGCAAACATCAGTTCCCTCCATCAGTTCACACCATTCATCCCGGCTCTTTGACCCAATGATGTTACCGATTTTCGCTTTCAGCTCCGGCCATTTAGACTTGTCCATTTGGGCGCTGAACTCTGGATCATTTAACCCGACTTTCTCAATGAGAAGCGCATAAAACTGCGGCTCAATCGATCCGATCGACACCCACTTACCATCAGCGCATTCGTACGTGTCATAGAAGTGTGCGCCACCATCCAGGAGGTTGGCTTCGCGATCGTCCGTCCAGATACCGGCTGCCCGCATGCCGTAAAACATAGACGCCAACGATGCTGCACCGTCTGTCATTGCACAATCAATGACCTGGCCTTTTCCCGTAGTCCGCGCGCTGATAATCCCGGCACAAATCCCGAAGGCGAGATAAAGCGCGCCGCCGCCATAATCTCCAACGAGATTGAGCGGAGGGCTTGGCCTGCGATCTTTGTGACCCATTGCATGCAGTGCGCCGGTAAGCGCGATGTAATTGAGATCATGACCCGCGGCATGGGCAAGAGTCCCTGTCTGCCCCCAGCCCGTCATTCGTCCGTAAACAAGCTTTGGATTTCGCTCCATTGCTACATCGGGGCCAAGTCCCAATCGCTCCATGACCCCCGGGCGGTATCCTTCAATGAGTCCGTCGGCTGCCGCGATGACTTTTAGGGCCGTCTCAAGTCCCTCCTCGCTCTTTAGATCCAAGGAAATAGAACGCCGACCTCGGCTGTTCACATCTGTCGGATTGCCTGGACGGTTACCCGGACGATCTATCCTGACCACGTCAGCACCCTGATCAGAAAGTAGCATTCCGCAAAATGGGCCCGGCCCAATGCCTGCAAACTCGACAATCTTTATTCCCGCAAGTGGCCCTTTAGCCATGGCCAGCCTCCCAATACTCAACGGTGTTCGCCTGTCCGGTCACCGTTGTTCAAATTAAACCGGACATTAAGACGGCTCTGCTCAAAGAAAACCCTTACATTGTGAAAATAGGCGGTTGAATTGCATGGGCGGTGCAAATTTCATGACCCCAGCCATTGAATTGGCGGCGGAAAGCCCGCGGCTCGAAATGCTAAGAGCGCGGCTCAAATCTATTGGCCTTGTGCCTTGTGACGTTAGGGAAGAACCGAGCGAGTTCGAACCTATCCTGATTGATCTCCGCTCGGCGTCGCCGGAGCATATCAAATTGGTTTACCAGCAAGCTTTGCAATGCGTGCGCAGGCCGTTCGTGCTGATCGGTCCTGATATCCCGGCTCGGTTGGACGACGCTATTCTGCTGTCCGATGAGACGGAACTCGGTTTATTGCCAGGAAAACTCGCCGCCTACTACCGATGTGCGAACACGGAGCGTGAAGCTGCGCTGCGGCTTGCAAGCGTGCAATCTCTGACCGGTACTGCGCCAAAAGCGCTCAAACAAACACGTCCCAGCCTTTTGGTTGTTGGCGGAAGTTCGGTTCGTTTTCTGGCCTTGCAAGCGAGTCTAAAAGCCAACAATATTGATGTCGTCGCGGCCTTCACGGTCCCAACCGCTCTGGATTATCTCGCAAAAAAAGATTTCTCAGCTGTTTTGATTAGCCTCGATGAAACCGGAGATAATACGGTAGCGGAAAGTATACTTTCGGCGAACACGGTCTCCAGCCTTTCTCGCCCGCTATTTGTTGTCCGCCACGACGACACCCAGATCTGCGCCGAAGACAATATCATCTTGTCACAAGCGACTGAAATCTTTGATGGGGACCGGTCACTCGATAGCGTTGCAGAAGACTTGGTCTGGCAAATTTTCAGGCATCACTCTTCCAAACCGATGACACCGGACCAGTCCGATGAGCCAAAGGTTCATGACAAACTGACTGGATTGTTCACTCGCGACTTCCTGGAGCATCACCTCCAACAGCAAATGACGGAATCTCACAGCGTTTTTCTGCCGCTTGCGTTCATGACATTGACCATCAATTCCCGCGGCGATGAGAATGCGACAGCGCGCCGATGCTTGCTGACCATTACAAAGCGCCTGCAGACCTTGCTCCGGCAAACAGACCTTGCTGCACGACTCGATTGGACGACAATCGGTTTCAGCCTCCGACGAACAGCTTATACCGATGCAGCGCGCCTGGCAGAAAGGTGCAGCTCGGCCATCGCCGAACTCGGTCTGCCGAACTCTGTCAGCTTCGCGTGGCGAATATGCGAAAAACGCAATACGCACACCGCAAAGAGCCTAATTGGTGCAACAATGGCAGCCCGCCAAATAAGGGGAACGATCGCGGCCCAAAAACGCGGGCATGTGTCTCTGAAAAAACCCTTCCTTAACAGATGCTAACTAAACTCTCTTCAAATCTGTGGAGTATCCTATGCGTGCATCTATCCTTATTGCGGCCACGGTCGCTCTCGCCGGCTCAGCAATCGCTGAAGACGACGGTTACTCCTACGAGCAGAAAACATATCGCTATGGCGGTACCTATAGCGTCGTTTCAGCTGAGCATGCTGCTGAATGCGCAAGTTCCTGCGGGTTCGACGGAGCCTGCAAAGCCTGGAGCTTTCAACGAGAAACAGAAGGCCTTGGACTTGCGCGATGTGAACTCAAGAACACCATCGGCAAGCGCGAAGAAAACGCTCTAATGATTTCTGGACTATCTCCCCACTTGTCCGACTACGGGAATGCGCCAACCGATGAAAAAGACGGTGGCGAGCTGCTTGGCGGCACGAGAGCTGGCGTTGCCATCCCCACGCTGCGCCCCACGATTACGAGTGCTAACGCCAATGTTTCCATTCTCGGCGTTTTTGACCGTCCTGCGCCAGCAACGCGCTCAAGACTGCCATAGGCGCTAGGCCGCGCGCTCCTTAGTGGTGGTGAAGCGGATTTTAGGATTTTTCTCGGCTGCGTAGCCGGCATCCCAGGCATTCTTGCCCAAGTATACCGGGGCACCGTCGAGATCTGTGCCTGTCGCAGACTTGTTATTGTCCATAAAATTGTCGACGGCACCGTCGTCATCACTCGCGAGCCAACGCGCGACATTATAAGGGGCCGTCTCGAAGTCGACCTCTAGCCCATATTCGGCCGCCACGCGCTCCGCCATAACATCGATTTGCAAAGCGCCCACGGCCCCGACAATAAGATCAGATCCGATCGATGGTCGGAACAGCTGGGTCACGCCCTCTTCGGCCAGACTTTCAAGCGCCTTCTTGAGGTGCTTCTGTTTCATTGGGTCTTTCACCCTCGCACGCCGCAGTATCTCTGGTGCGAAATTTGGGATACCCGCAAACTGTAGGTCACCCGACTCAGAAAGCCCATCACCAACGCGTAGTTGGCCGTGGTTCGGCACCCCAATCACATCCCCGGCATAGGCCGTCTCGGCAATCTCCCGATCCTGGGCGAGAAACATCAGGGGGTTGTGCACATTGATCTGCTTGCCTTCAGATGTCTTCAGGCGCATGCCGCGCTTGAACTCACCAGAGCACAAGCGAAGAAATGCAACGCGATCCCGATGGTTCGGATCCATATTTGCCTGGATCTTGAACACAAAACCGGAAACAGCCTTATCACTGGCATTGAGCGTAATTTCTTCGCCTTTGCGCTTTGCCGTTTGAGGCCTCGGACCAGGAGCAAACTCGGTCAATGCCGAGAGCAGTTCGGCGACACCGAAATGACGAAGTGCCGACCCGAATACAACCGGCGTCATGTGACCTTCGAGATAGGCTTGCCGGTCAACATCCGGCAAAGCCTCTTTGGCGAGCTCGGCTCCCTCGGACATCTCTTCGAATACGCTCTCGTCCATTACCGATGCAATCGAGTTTCCTCCCGATGAGATGCGTTCGGCCGGACCCACCCGCAATTCCTCGTCAGCTGAGGCCTTCTGATACACACAGAGCTCATCGGACCGAAGATCGAGCATGCCAGCAAAGCGGTTGCCGCTCGCAGCGGGCCAGTAGAGCGGAGCTGTCTCCAGTTGAAGTTTGTCCGCGATTTCATCGAGCAAGGCGAAAGGATCCTCGGCCTCCCGGTCCATCTTGTTTATGAACGTCAAAATTGGGATGTCCCGCATCCGACAAACTTCGAACAGCTTCAGTGTCTGAGGCTCAATTCCCTTGGCGGCATCCAAAACCATGACGGCGCTGTCGGCGGCAGTCAGCGTTCGATAGGTGTCCTCGGAAAAATCTTCGTGACCTGGAGTGTCAAGCAGATTGAAAACGAGGTCCTCATGCTCAAAGGTCATCACCGATGCGGACACCGAAATGCCTCGGTCGCGTTCAATCTTCATCCAATCTGATTGGGTCCGGCGGCGTTCACCGCGAGCGGCAACCTGCCCTGCAAGCCGGATCGCTCCGCCCGCAAGCAAGAGATTTTCGGTCAGCGTGGTCTTGCCAGCATCTGGATGAGATATGATTGCAAACGTGCGCCGACGCGCCGCTTCTTCGGCTGGGGACATGTAACTTACCTGATCTATCAGGCCACGGCCCTAATTCACTTTGCCAGTAAACGGAAGAGCGATGGTCAAGCAGCGCTAGCCCAAAGCGCATCCACTGTATCGCTGGAACCCTTGCCGAGTTCGCGTTGAAGGCCTTGTAGGACCGGCTCGGCGAGCACATTCAGGCGTGCCGAGGAACTGCCCGAGAAAAGTGCTGCGTTCGCGCCCGTCTTCGAGATAATGAGCGAGGCAAGGTCAATTGCGGTTGTTTCGTCCAGCTCCATACCTTCGGCGAAATGGTTGTTCACGACCATAATTGAGAAGTCCACAGCATCGCTCGCGCGCATCGCCGAAGGCTCTCCGCAGCCAATGCGCTTCCAATTCTTGGCAAGGTGCAGTTCGGGCGCGTCGATTTCTACAATCGATGTATTCAGAAGGAAAAGCATGATCAGTCCCCCAAAAAGGCTGGTTGTTAACCATGACTGTCGGAGACGGGAGTAAAGAAAAACCTAATCGGCCTTTACCTTTTCGGTAAGAAAGTGGCGACCGCCCCGATCCTCAATCTCAATGACCCACATATCTGCGTCCCGCTCCCGTGCGCGCGCAACATACTGATCTATCCCATCCTCATCGGGGCCCACTCCTTGAACCACAAGATCAAGAAAAATGCGGCTGCCATCCATGTCCATGGCAGGCGTATAGACGTTCGCCGTTCCGTCTAGGCGCGCGACCTTCACAAGCACGTCGCCGCGCTCGCGATCCCCCTTCTGAACAACAAAAGCCGACGCTCCACCGACTTCGGCACGGCGGACAAGAGCATCAACCCAAACGGAAGTCGGTAAACGCGGCTCGATCACGTCGACATATCCGGCACGACCTTGGAGTTTGGTACTTCCCTGATGAACTCGACCTGGTGAGGATATGGAATTTCAATACCCTCCTTATCGAATGTCTGTTTCACGGTCTTTGTTATGTCCGCTCGAACAGGCACAAACTCTTTGGTTGGTATCCAAGCGCGGAAGCGCAGCGATATGGACCAGTCGCCCAGGCTTTGAACGCCCACCCAGATTTGGTCTTTGTCGAGGACCTTCGGGTGATCTTTCGCAATTGAAGTAAGGACATCTATCGCATGATCGAGATCGGTGTCGTAGTGAACATCGAAATAAAGATCGAGGCGGCGGCGTGCCAGTTTTGTGTGGTTGACTATCGCCGTGCCCAAGACCTGATCGTTTGAAAGAATAACGACCTTGTTGTCCATCTGAATGATAGATGTGTTGAATGGCGTAATATCAGACACCTCGCCCTCATGGCCTCCAACCTGCACCCAGTCACCGATGCGAAATGGGCGAAATGCTGCTATCATGAAGCCCGCAGCCACGGCTTTTAATGTGTCCTGCAAAGCCAGCGCAATCGCCAAGCCGACGGCACCCACAATAGCGATCAACGACCCTGGCGCGAACCCAAACTGTATCATTGCCATTAGGATTGCGATGCCAAGAACCACGTAGCGGATAATCGACGCAGCAAAAGCGATTAGCGTGTCATCAACCCGGTTCTTCCCGTGAGCCCGTCTGCCGACTGAGCGCAGTGAGTTGTTGATCCACGTGGCGAGCAAAACCGCCGCAGCAATTATTACAATTCCCGCAATGGCCTTCGGCCAGTAGTCCGCAAGACTGCTGGCGAAGGGGAAACCGATGACGTCTGCACCTGCAGTAACAGCGAGCAGGAATACAAGCAGTTGAATGACTGGAGCGGCGAGGTCCCAGCTAGAGCCGACAAACGCTTCGTCACTTTCGTAGTACCTACGGCCAATTGCGCGGAACAAGCGCTTGGTCAGATATCCCAAAATATAAGCGAGTACGACAAGAACTACGCCCAGAAGGGTCGGCCAGGCATCCGGAGCCATCGCCTGTGCCCAGTCTGGCCAAGCACTTGTATCAATGGGGAAATCAATCAAATCGTTCATGGCCGTGATTTAGCGACTCGGTCATTGGTTACAACCGACAACCGGTGACCTAGTTTACAGCTCTAGTTCGTTCTGCATCAACGGCGGTCATAACGGCTCTATGAAACTCGCCCTGCGCGGGGTCCTCACCATCTCGTCGTCCTAAAGCACTTTTCCAACTGCTGCTGGAAGCGATTACGAGCTGACGTTCAGGGTCGATAAAGATGGCTTGGCCAAAAATCCCATAGGCCGCGAAAGTGCCATCGTCAAAGGTCCACCATTGATATCCGTAACCTTCATCGCTTTCGCTGTAACGGATCCGTGCCGTTGTTGCGTTCTCCAGCCATCCCTCAGGAACGATGCTCTCGCCATCAATGGCCGCTCCGTCCAAAATGAACTGGCCAAATCTTGCGAAATCGCGCGCAGCTGCCTGTATACAGCAGCCGCTGATTTCAGTGCCGTCATCGTTCAAAAGCCAGGAAGCATCCTGCTGCATCCCGTAGGGCTGCCAGATTTTTTCAGACATGTACTCAGACAGCGGACGTCCGGTTGCCTCCTGCACCAGAACACCGATCATATTCGTTTCGCCAGTCGAATAGTTCCAAACCTCTCCCGGCGGATGCGCCCTCGGCAGGTCCTTCATATAACTGACAAGATTTGAAAGCCCGTCGTCTGCGACATGTGAATTGAATTTGGCGACGTCTGATGTCGGGTCCTCATAATCTTCGTCCCAAGCTACCCCGGAGGACATTGTCAGGAGCTGTTCAATTGTAACATCGTCATAGGCTGATCCGCTGAGACCGCTGATGTAGTCTGACACCTTGTCATCCAGACTGCCTATGTGTCCGTCCTTTATTGCGGCCCCCACTAGTGTCGAGGTCAGTGATTTTGCGACGGAAAAACTCGTCCAACGACCGCTCTCCGAGAAATCCAGCCCATAAGCTTCATAGCGAATTTTTCCGTCTTGCAAGATAACCAAGGCAGAGGTGCGATTGTTCTCTAGGTATGCCTCCATATCAAATTCGAAGGTGAGAGGAGGCCCATCTTCAAGCACTCGTACATTGGGGCCCGCAGGCACCTCTCGGGCATCAATCAAAAACGGTACGCGATCCATCATCCGAAATGCTGCGTCACGCTGGTTTAGATTCCAGAAGAGTATGTCAGCGTCGGTTGGTGCGCTCACGATGAGCCTGCGCCAATCGGAACCAATCGCCCACCACCCCAAAGCTGCCGCAGCGAGCACCACGCCCGCAATCAGGCCAATTCTGTTCATGCGTCTGCCCCGTGTCTGATCTTCCGTATGTTCGACGCACCCTTGGAGGAGGTCAATGTCCTGAATGCGCCGCCGGCTTATTTTGACGGCCAGTTACTGGGCGGCGTCTTCAAAAGGTGAAACAGCATCGCTGGAAGCGGCGGGCAATGTCACCCTGACCCGCGTGCCCTTGCCGGGTGCCGTATCGATGATAACGCGGCCGCCGTGAAGTTCAGCGAAACGCTGGACGACTGCCAACCCTAATCCCGTGCCGGCGCGACCCTTTGAGTTTGCACCCTGAGCAAACGGTGTCGCGACGCGATCGAGATCTTCTTGAGTCATTCCGGCACCCTTATCCGTGACAGACAAGAACACCGTGTCAGCCAACCGTCCCGCTGTCAGTGTAACCTCGTCTCCTTCCGTTGAATACTTTACCGCATTTGAAACGAGGTTCTGCCAGATCTGTCTAACGGCCCGTGGGTCCGCTTCGGCCCAGGCCTCAGGATCGCCAGTCTGAACGAGCTTTACACCAGCTCGCGCCGCCTGATCTTCCAACTGGCGAATTACCGACGCAGCGCTGGACACCAGATCAACTGGCTCGAGTTCCAGCCGGTGGGAATTGGCCTCGGATTTAGCAAGGTCGAGAATATCTTCGACCAACAGCATCAAATCCTGACCACTTTCATGGATGATCGCGGGATAGTCCTTATACGCTTCCGGCATAGGCCCTCGAACCTCGGCTTTCATAAGATCAGCAAATCCGAGAATTGCGTTTAGCGGTGTTTTCAGATCGTGCCCCAGACCGGCGAAGAAGGCGGTTCGCTCCGCGAGCGCTTCTTTGACAGCGTTCAGCTCCTGTCTGATAGCTTCGTTGTCGCTATTCACTGCGTCGTCGTTTGCTCCGCCGATCTGCAGGAGCGCTATCCACCTCTTTCGATCATACAGTAGGCGCTCCGAAATTCTAAAAGAAACACCGTTCGGTGCGTCGATCCGATTTGAACCGTCACCCGGCAAAAGGTGGTCGACGGGCTGACCAATTTTCAGCTCTGGCCACAGCTCATCTTGCGGTCCCACAATCTGGCGAATGCGGCCGAGATCAGATGCCTCTACCAGTAGCATTGGCAGGCTCCAATTGCTCAGGGCCGCGAGGGCGTCGCTCTCGGAACTCGGGCGCTGCTCCGCTGTTTCTAATTCTGGTCTGCAAGCCCAAACAAACACGGCGAGCTGAAAAAGTGCGACTGACGCCCAAGGCAGCCTCATCAGCGTCCACGATTCGGGAGCACTTTCGGCCCAACCGGCAAACCCGACGAGGATTGCTGAAAAGTAACCTACTGTTCCAAGGGCGGCGGACTCCAAGGCTTCTCGAGGCCGCCCAAAGCTTAGAAGACTTGCAGGGCCGAGGGCTAGAAAGACAGTTAGAGGCGACAGAGCACCACCGCTCAAGGCAATGCTCGCAAAGCTCACAACAATCCATAGAATAGCAATAAGGTTGGCACCCGACTGCTTGATCGGCGCGCCTGCCAACGTAATGGCCAGCCAAGCTAAAAACGGCAGCACACTGATAAAATAAGCGAGCAGCACAGGTATCGGCTGAGCACCTAAAATTAATGACCAGATCGCAGCGCCAACCAGTAGGATCGGCCATGTACATTGCGCAATTTTAATTCGCATTTCATCGATTCCGCCGAAACTCTTAACAAAGATTTGAGGTTCTGTAGCGATCATTTTTGCTCAATGCGTAAAAGATACAGTTCAAGGCAAGTTTTCGCACATGAAACAGTTTCCCGTTCGGGAAATTTAGGTCAACGTTGGAATTAGATTAATCGGAGCATGGCAATGAGCAAACCCCGGCACCTCCTTACAGCCGCCGTCTACGCCTTTGCGCTGTCTCAGACAGCCCTCGCAGATGATGCAAACACAGTGCCAGATCAGGGCGTAAGCGAGCGATCATCGAGTGCTCGAATGGACAGAATCTCCAGAGCTGCTGCGGTCTATGGGACGTATCAGAACGATGTGAGCGGCTTACGCGAAAAGCCACTTTCATCGGCTTCCGATATCGATAGCGCGCTCACAAACCTCGGCGGACAAAATGCTGGTCAGTTGTCCACTGGATGGCTGGCTTATTCTGCAATGGTTGCGGCGCAAAGTCCTGAATTCCGAGCAGCCGTTCGAGACATCGAAGGCTTCTACGGGCGTGACCGCGTTATGACCGGAATGCGCAACGACGTTTCCTACGCCCGCACTCTCGATGGCGGTCAGGGAGCAATTTCGTCCGCCCTTGCAGCAACCCAAGCAGACAGCCGTCGCCTTTCCAGTGCTGCTGCATATGTCAAAGAGCAGGCATACACGCTTCAGGGAACTGGCTGGGCAAAAGCGCGTATTGGTAATGCAAACCGAATTGCAGCCAGTATTGAAACAACGTCGAAATCAGGTCGCGCTCCGGATGCGGCTGTTGTGTCGGCATTCCAGTCACCATCTATCGACAACGCTCTCAGCCAGGCTGGTGGCAGCGGCGCACCATCGCTCTGGGATGGGACGATGGATACTGCCGCAGGAATACGCTTTCCGAGCCTCCGCAATCCAAGCCTCACCGCGCGCCGTCATGATGTGAAGCTTGGCCGTGAACAAGTCGCGGATCGCATTGCAACTTTGGCGGCCTATCGTGTCATCGGCGTCGACAATCAAACAGCAGGGCACATTTCATCGGCGATGGCTGATACGGAAACATCTTCGTGCATTCGTCGCTCTCAGCTGAACCTCCAGCAGTGTGTTGCGGCTTCTTACAGGCAGTATGAACTTCCTTACTGCATCAGCCAGCACGCGCTTCAGGATGTTGGTGATTGCATTAGCCGCGTAAGCAACTGATCTCGCAAAGATTTTGCCCGCTTACAGATTTTGGCAGTTGGGGGTTTCAATTTAACCCCCAATGCCCCAAATCGCTGATATGAGCCTGGTAGATAACGCTAAAGACATTCGCGACGAGTTCGACTTTCTAGACGACTGGGAAGATCGGTATGCCCACATTATCGATCTTGGCAAAGGCAACCCGCCTCTAGAGGCTCACGAGCGCATAGAAGACACGCGTGTCCGCGGTTGTGCCTCCCAGGTCTGGCTGATCACAACACCTGAGTCCGGTGGCCGACTAGCCATACGCGCGGAATCGGATGCCATGATCGTTTCTGGATTGATCTCCATTTTGACAAGACTGTTCTCCGGACAACGGGTCGACGAGATTCTATCTTTCGATGTGACGACTTTTCTTGAGGAGATCGGTATCTCTGGTGCTCTGACGGCACAGCGATCAAACGGTCTCGCATCGATGATCGCACGCATTCACGATGACGCCTCGCGGCTTGATGCGGCGACCGCGAGCTAAGGCTCACCTGTTCGGAACGTAACGATCATAAGTGTCGGCCAGATTGGTTAAGTAGCGATGCACTTTCGCAGGTAAGCTTCTGACGGCATGGCCAAAGTCAACGGCCAATCGTCTCTCGGACACGTCATGACACAGAAGCGCCACCAGCAAGTCGAACGAGGTGCGGTCTATGGCTGTGCTTAGAGCGGTCACCCTCTGGCGCGCCAAAACGGACAATTGTGATTGACCTGGCCCTATGCCTGAACGGGCAGACGATCTACCCTTCGGGATCATGTCCCAGTTCATCGTTACCACCTGGCCACTCTCAGCGGCTGTTATATCCGTTACAAACCGGCGTATAGCTTCGGTGAGTCGAAGAACCTCCTCCTCGTTGTTACACCGAGCCAACGCTTTTTCAATCAAGGTCCGTGGCCGGTTCCGAGCAGACACAGTCACGGTGCCAGGCTGATTGGGCTTTGTGGCAGGTTTCGGTAAACAGCCGGCTCTCCAGGTGTATCTGTCCCCGCGCTGCTCCACACAATCTCCATCTAGGAGCTCCTGAAATGATGCCCGGCTAAGGATAGCCACGACCCCCCGGCGGGCATCTGCTGTCCTGTAAATCGCGAATCCCTCGGGCCGCTCTACAGCCACTCCACCCTTTACCAGGGCCCTCACACACCGGCTCTCTGATACCATCAGGCCGCATTCCACGCTGTAGGATACAGTTTGGCGGCGTCTACGAGCGACGCTTCGAGACTCTCCAGCCAGTCATCGAAGTCAGGATTTTCCCTCCGATTCTCGATTTGATGACACGCATGGGAAACAGTCGTTCGGTCACGCCCGAATGCGGCGGCGACACGCGTCAGGCTCAAGCCCATTCCTACATACAAGATGTACATGGCAATCTGTCGCGCAAATGCTGCCTCTGCCGTCCCACGTCCCGCCTTAAGAATTGCGTTCGACGATTGACTTAATCCATATGCAACGAGGCTAGCGGCGAGCCGCGCATGGGCAGCATCCAGTTCACTCTTCTCAAACACCAACATAGCTCCACTCGCCTGCATGACTTCGCAGACTAGATCAGCACCATAAGGTGTAGGATAATTTTCCTATATCCACAATCTAAAATCGTATAAGTGGTCCCGGCAATCGCCAAATTAGGCATTTATCGGACGTGGGCAAAACGGGGATAGAGCGACCTACTGACATATGCGCCCTGAAACAAAGCGATATGAATACTATCTGGAGATGCTGATTTGCACGCTTTGCGCGCAGTCGTTCTGCGACTACTTACCTGCGGATATGCCAGCTAAGGTTTCCTCATGCCGCCTGGCCGTACTCCCGACGAGCATATGACGAGGGCTTTTCAGGCATATCCGGATCAGCTTGAACAATTTCGTCGACGCATAAGACGAGAAGTGGTTCACCGACTTCCGTCAGTAGCGGCAATCTCAACCAGATGTGCCACTGCGTTCCAAACTTACGGCTGCCATAAACCGGCCGTCCGGTTTCGAGCGCAATTTCCATGGAAGCGCTTCCCGCCTCCTCCACTTCTGTATCGATATCACGAATGAACTGGCCGGCGAGATCTCCGCCAAACAGCGCGGTGAGACTTGATCCGGTTAAGCGAAACCGAAAGCCGTCATCACTCCGCTGGACCAGCGAAATACTCGACAGCGCATTCAGAACATCGCCCGGATTGATATCTTGCCGACGAGGCCATTGCTCCTGAATACACTTCGACTTCCAGTACGAAACAAGGTTTTCCTGACGTTCTGTAAGACGCGATTTTCCATCGCTTAAACTCATGCGCCCCTCCCCAGCAACTGATTCGAGAATCAGTGGTCACCCGATTTCGCAGTAGAGATCAAGCAAAAATTAACCTTAGTTACCAAAAAATTTCATTTCGAAAATAGAACGAATCGAAACCGAAATAATGCTCAAGATTTCTTGGATTGCCCTAGACCCATCTTCTTTGCGAGCTCTGAACGTTGCTTCGCATAACTTGGTGCCACCATGGGATAATCATGAGGCAGCCCCCATTTTTCACGATAGTCTTCGGGCGACATATCGTACTTGGATCGAAGATGTCGACGGAGCGATCTGAACTTCTCGCCGTCTTCAAGACAGACAAGATAATCATTTGTAATGGACTTCTTTATTGGGACGGCCGGCTTCTGAGTATCACCCTTACCGTTGCTCTGGCCGAGTTCATCCAGTGATTGGTGAACTTTTCTAATCAAGCTGGGTAGTTCGCCGCTGTCGACTGTATTCTGTCCCACATAGGCGGAAACTATCTGCGCCGTAAGTTCGATAAGCTCTGTACTTTGCGCACCGTTCTGGCTGCGCTCATCCATTGCCATAGCTGACCCCTCATTGTCCCTTTTATTGCTGCTTTACTATACCGTACACAGCAGAGGACAGCTTCGCCATAGTAATATTCAATATATGACGGAGCAAAAGCAGTAGATATGGCCTTTGTGTTCAAGTGCCCCCAAAGAAGGACAGGAACAGAATTACGCCGAGAAGGCCAGCCGTCCAAACGGCCATGCTTCCGGTCAGCGCGCCTCTCGCGAGGATACCTTGGGGACTGAAAGCAGCCTCCAGACGTCGGAATGTGCGGGTCCAAAGTACGGCCGACGCATTCATGAACACAGGGCTTGATTTGGCCCAAACAGCACCTGTCCAACCGGCAATGGAGGCTCCAAACCGGCGGTAGATCCAATCAGTATCCAGGATCAGCCCGCGCTTCTCCGGTGGATACAATGTAAACCGCTTCAGCAGCACAAACGCGAACGCCGCTAGAACCAAGAGCTGCATCTGCGTGAGTATGTGATCTGCGGTATATGGCTGATAGGCAAGTGCGAACTCAGGGTATGGCAACCACGAATATAGGAGACCGAAGCCTAGCCCGCCGATCGCCGGCAATCCGACTAGAACGCAGATGAGTGCCGCAATCCCCATTGCCAGCAACATATTGAACGGTGCTTCTTCAACGCGCTTTCCGCTGTCATGGCTGAAGAATGCGAAGTATGGGATCTTGATGCCGGAATGCTCCAGAACACCGGCAGATGCGAAGAGTAGCATCGCCCAGACAAGCACCTGGTGCTGCTCCAGAACGGCACTCATCGTGAGCGACTTCGCCACAAAGCCTGAGAATAGCGGAAAAGCGGAGATCGAGGCTGCACCAACGATACAAAACAGCGCCGTGAGTGGCATTGACTTATAGAGCCCGCCAAGCTCGGTCGCCTTGCTTGTCCCTGTCCGATACAGCACCGCTCCCATGCTCATGAACAAGAGCGCCTTATAGATGATATGGGCAAAAGCATGGGCCGCCGCTCCATTGATCGCGAGTGGCGTTCCGATGCCAATAGCGCACACCATAAAGCCAACCTGATTGTTGAGGCTGTAGGCAAGCACCTTTCTGAGATCGTTTTCGATAACGGCGAAAAACACTGGGAAAACGGTCATCACCGCCCCGATCCACATAAGCAGTGTTTCTCCCGGGAACACACGGGCGAGGACGTAGACCGCAAGCTTGGTCGTGAACGCTGACAGCACAACCGCACCGACAATTGTCGCTTTTGGATAACTGTCCTGCAGCCAATTATGGAGGAGTGGAAACGCCGCCTTGATGCCAAACGCGAACATGAGGAGCCAGGTGCCGGGATCGGTGCCGAGGGTCAGCTCACGAAGGGCAACGCTGCCAGTGGCAGCATAAAGCTGCGCTGCCCCGAAGAGCAGGAGTACGCCGGACAGCACCTGCACTCCGAGATATCGCATCGCTGCGCCATAAGCCGCGCGTGTCCCCGTCTGAAGAATGAGAAACACAGAGGAAACCGCGGTGAGTTCCCAGAACAGGAACAGGCTCATGAAGTCGCCAACGAACGTCGCGGACACTGCGGCTCCGGCATAGATCAACGCGGCTGAGTCCTGCACACGGTCGTCCTGATGGAGCGCGTAAATCCCGTTCAGCACAGCTGCGATCAGGAAAGCCAGACCGAAGATGAAATTCAGACTGTCAACACGGTAAAAAACCAGATCCAACCCCATTGTAGATAGGGAGGCCAGGTCGATTTCATGGGGAGCCGACAGCAACATCACACCTGCGGCAAGTGGTGTTCCGATAGCGAGGATTTGCCGTATCCGCTGTTGTGGCGACAGCGCTGACAGACACCCTCCGAGGATTAACAGGAGTCCGGGATTGATCGCTGCGAAATCGATCACTGCTCTCCCTCCTCGTCGCCCTCGTCGCCGTAGAAATTCTCGTCCCGCCGGAGCAATCGACCGAGCGGCCAGCCCATCAGAACGACGAAGGAAAAGGCGAGGAAGCCATACAAGGCGTAGAATCCCGTAATGCCCTCAATTTCTTCCTTGTAGTGACGCTCAAAAATAAAATCGATGTCGAGCGCGATCAGTATGACAGAAAGCGCAGCAAGCCCCCAGAAGATCAGCTGGCCAGTCGCCTTGGCTTCCACCCAACCAAAAAGCCCCTTTGCCAAATGACTTGTCCTATCGGTGATATCGTTCTGGCTATTGTCAGACATGCGTTAGGCAACCCCCGTAATGGGTAAGATGAATCTGGCGAGGGCCCCCATCGCAAAAAAGAGTACCAACGTCCCCGCGGCGGTAATAACAGGAGCGATGACAACCAGACGCGGGGCACCCTCGGGACGTTTGTAGGGCGCGGGTTCCGGCGTCCCTTTTGGAGGAAACAGGGCAAGAATTGGGATCGGCAAGAGATACGCAATATTCAACAGGGATGAGATCAGTAAGACCCATGCGACATAAGCATGTTCTGCCTCGACGGCCCCAAGAAAGAGCTGGAACTTCGGCCACCCGCCGGCCAGCGGAGGGATTCCGATGATAGATAGTGACGCAACAAAGAATGCACCAAAGACCCATGGCATTCGCTTGCCAAGCCCCCGCATGTCGGAAATATCGGTTAGTCCAGTGGCGACATAAATGGCCCCCGCACACATGAAAAGCGTGATCTTGCCCATTGCGTGGGCAGCGATCTGCAGACCTCCGCCAAGAAAGCCAGCCTCGGTCGCTAGCATGGCTCCGGCTGTCACATAAGCGAGCTGCCCAACAGTCGAATAGGCCAGTCGGGCTTTTAGGTTATCCTTCGTGATCGCGATCAGGGATGACGCAATGATTGTGAAGCAGGCAACTGCAAGAACCCAATCCGTCGCGGGTAAGTCGTTCAGAAGATCAATGCCGAAAATGTAGGCGGCGACCTTCAATATCGTGAAGACCCCTGCCTTCACTACGGCCACAGCATGGAGGAGCGCTGAGACGGGCGTCGGTGCGACCATCGCGTTAGGTAGCCAGAAGTGAAACGGCATCAGTGCTGCCTTACCGATACCAAAAGCGAAGAGCAGCAGCAGGACGCTACCAACAAACGGATCGACCTTGCCTGCGAGAAGGCCTCCGGGAACAAAATCCAGCGAGCCGGCGATGGTCGACGTGCCGACTATGGCCATCAGCAAAAGGCCGATGGACGTTCCGAGCAGGGTCAGGAGGTAGATCTGCGCGCCTCGCTGGGCGTTTGCATCACCCTTGTGGGCAACGAGCGGATAGGTGGAGATTGTGAGGATTTCGTAGAAGATGAATAGCGTGAACAGGTTACCCGCTGCTGCCACTCCCATGGCTCCCAGCAATGCAATGGCAAAGCACATATAGAAGCGTGTCTGATTTCGCTCTCGGTTGCCGCGCATGTAACCAATCGAATAAAGCGAGTTCACGATCCAAAGGCCGCTCGCCACCAAGGCAAACAAAGCGCCGAGAGGTTCGAGCTTGAACGCGAAATCTAATCCGGGGGCCGCCCGTCCAAGATAAAGCGACGGTCTCTCACCACCATCCATGCCAGTAACGAGCAAGATCACACTTGCAAAAAGGCCGATCGCTCCGAACAGCGTCGCTGCCTCCCGCAGGTCCGGAACCGAGTCGAGGAGGAAAATTGCGATTGCGGTGACAACGGGAATGACAAGAATAACAAGGAGCAGCGTCTCCGGGGTCATGGCTGCACCTCATTCATCGAAAGGGTCGCGGTCGCTGCGAAGTCAGTCAGTGACAACAGCGCATCTGACTGCACACCGAACCAAAGCGTGGCGATGCTGAGAACCCAAAGTGGGACGAGCAGAATGAGCGGTGCTTCCTGGCGCACTTTCCGCGGGTTCGCCGGTGGCTGGAAGAACACGGCCTGCAGGACACGTCCGACATAGATGACCGCGAGAATACTTGCGGCAACAATGACCGCGGCTGCAAAGCCCCAGCCGCGATCCAGCATGGCCTGTAGAAGAAGCCATTTTGACTGAAAGCCCGCTGTTAATGGCATTCCGATGAGCGAAAAACCTGCAATTGCAAATGCCGTCATGGTGAGAGGAGCTGCGCGTCCGAGACCGGCGAAGTCGCTAATCCGCGTCCCTTGATATGTGAGGACTATACCCGCGACGGCCATGAACAAGGCACCTTTCAGAAGCGCATGACTCACGAGGTGGAACAATCCGGCAGACAGACCGGCAGCCGTTCCGATTGAGATGCCGAGCAAAATGTATCCAACTTGCGCCACTGATGAATAGGCCAACATGCGCCGAACATCATTCTGAAAGATCGCCTGGAAGGAACAGGCAACCATTCCGATCATCGCGAGAGGTGCGAAGAGGAACACGAAATCCCGACCGGGTTCAAAAATCTCGGTACTGAAGACAGTGAACAAGAAACGTATCAATGCGTAGATGGCAACCTTGGTAGCGGTCGCCGACAGAAACATGGTCACGAAGCTCGGAGCGTAGGCGTAAGCATTCGGCAGCCACAGGTGCAGTGGCCACGCCGCGGCTTTGATACCAAGCCCAACAGCAATGAACGCGAAGGCCGCCTGAACAACGCGGTTTGATCCCATTTCCGTCAGCTGAGCAGCGATGTCGGCCATGTTGAGTGTGCCGGTCGCGGCGTAGAGGAACCCCACGCCAATAACGAAGAAGGTCGCCCCTATGGTTCCCATGATAAGATAATTGAATGCCGCCGGGAACGCTCGCCGGTCGCGGTTTCCTCCAAGCGCCACAAGTACGTAAGTGGCAATCGAACTGATCTCCAAGAATACGAAGAGATTGAAGGCATCGCCCGTGATCACCACACCAGCGAGACCAGTGAAGCAAATCATATAAGCGGCGTAGAATAACGCTCTCTTTTCCTGACGAACCTCCGCAGCAACTGTTGGCCATGAGAACACAGCAGCCAGAAAACCGAATGCCGTGACGAGCAGAAGAAAGAGAATGTTCAGGGCATCGACGCGAAACTCGATGCCGATGGGGGGAACCCAGCCGCCAAGGGCATAGGATATGATCCCTCCGGGCACCGTCTGAACCTGACCTAGAAGAACAAGCGCACAAAGGGTAGACGCTGCGGTTGCGACAATTGACAGAATCCACCCTGCCCGGCCTGTTGGCATGAAGCTGCAAATGCCCGCGAGCATAAGCGGTGTCACCACCAGAAGAGCTGGCGCATGGCGAAGCACGAATTCCGGGGATGCAGCCAGTAGCGCCTCAATCATTACGCGCCTCCGGCGACAACTGGGTCATCCGCATCCTGTGCATCTGCGATCGCGATGTCTTTCTCGCGCACTTCGTCGCTTTCGATTGTGCCGTAGCTCTCCCGTATCCGCACAACGATTGCGAGGCCAACGGACAGCGTCGCGACGCCAACAACAATAGCGGTAAGGATCAAAACGTGCGGCAGCGGATTGGAGTAGACCTCCTGAAGCCCAGTTAGCTCGAGCTGCTCAGCCCCAGCGAGAGCAACGTCGGGTTCGGCGGAATGAGCGATATCAGGTGCCTCTAAGGCCGCCACCCCTTGAACCGTCTCGTCAGCAAGCTGAACGATCCCCTCTGTTACGCTTTGGTCTTCCGCAAATACTGAGTTATCCGGCGCACGCGCATCAAGATCATGGCTGGTGGCACTTGTGCCCTCAGCCTCATGGTCACTTTGGTGTTCCGCTCCATGGCCACCGCCGTGACCATAGGCATCCTTGCCATAGAGGATCGGTGCAGTGCCGCCCGCCACCTTGCCGAGTGTGATGTAGAATAGAAAAACCGACGTTTGGAAAACCGATAGACCGACCAGGCGCTTGATGAGATTTGTGGACTGATAGGTGATGTACAATCCCACCATCATCAGCGCGATGATCGCCCAGTAATTGGCACGGCCGAGAATGAATTCGACCATTGGCTTACCAGTCCTCGTCCCGGATTTCGGCGACCCGTCCCGCGAACGCATAGAAGATCGTCACCATCGCTCCGGCAACGGTGAAGAGAACGCCCAACTCGATCAGGAGGATGCCCAAATGCTGACCCGCATGACCTCCCTCTTCTTCTTCGACAAGGAAGTCATAATCGAGATAATCGCCGCCGTTGAGCATCGCCCACAAACCGACACCGGCGTAAAGAAGCAAACCGACTGATGCGACGCCGCGGGCAAAAACTGCAGGAATTGCTTCAAGGGCTGCCGGAACACCGAAAACCAGAGCGTAAAGGATAACGGCGACCGCCAGTATAACGCCCGCTTGAAAGCCGCCGCCCGGACCGTAATCGCCGTGGAACTGCACGTAAAACGCATAGACGACAATGATCGGGATCAGGAATTTCGAGACGACGCGGAGGATAACGTGGCGATCGGTCATGAACCACCTCCGCGTTTGGAGTTTCCTTTGGAAGACAATGACCGCTCTCCGAAGCCGAGCAGGAGCGCGACAGCTATGCTCGCCGCGAAGACAACCGCCGTCTCGCCCAGCGTATCGAAGCCGCGATAGCTTGCGAGCACTGCTGTGACGACATTAGGCACACCGATCTCGGACTCCGTCCGAGCGAGATATTCCGCGCCAACATAAGCATTCGCGGGAGACGCAACCGATCCTAGCGCCGGCAAGTCTATAGTCGCATAGATCAATACCGCTCCGGTTGCGATGCAGACCAAGAGTGACGCAACATTCGTTAAACGGCGCTCGACCTTCGCCGTGCGTGACGTCAGAAGCATTGCGCCGAGCATAAGCGCGGTTGAGATGCCTGCGCCAACCGCGGCTTCAGTGAAGGCCACATCGACAGCGTCAAGCGCTACGAACCACGCAGCTGAAACTAGGGAATAGGTTCCCGACAGCATAACTATGGCAAATAGGCTCCGCATGCGGATAATCGCGACGGCAATTACAAACAGCATACCCAGAAATCCAACACTGATAAGAGACATTCCCGTGTTCAAGACTCTGGTCCTTCTTCTGCTTCATCGTGTTGGTCGAACTTACCTGTGAGCGGTTCTAGATTCGCAGTGTGGGCAGCATTGGCGACCGCATGCGAAGCCGCCGGCCCCGTTACAAATAGAAATACCCCGATCGCGAGCACCTTGATAAAAATAAAGCCTGTAGGGCTGAGAAGAGACATACCGACCACAAGCGAAAGTACCGCCCCAGTATCTGTTACGCTTGCAGCATGGAGGCGTGTGTAGAAATCCGGAAATCGCAGAACGCCAATGGCGCCCACGAGGGCGAGAAACCCACCCAGCAAGCAAAATGCCGCTCCAAATATCGGACGGATGCTATGCCAGTGGAAAAGGAAATCCTGGACGAGATCGTTCACTGTCCTTGCCCCCCGTTCTGAGGGTTCCGCTTAACAAGTGTCACCTGGAATGAACGATAGCGAACGAACTTCAGGACAGCGATCGTCGCAACGAAATTGATAAGGGCATAAAGGATCGCGATATCGAGAAAATCAGGCCGACCCATGAAGAATCCGAGCACGCCTAGAAGGAGGACAATCTTGGTACCAAAAGAGTTCACCGCCAACACACGATCATAAAGTGTTGGACCTCGAAGGGCCCGGCTGAGGATCAACGCAGTTCCTACACAGAGAAAGAGAACAGATACACCGATCATGTCGCCGCTTTCTGGCCATCGATGGCTGCCAGCGACCGCTGGTCCATTTCAACGAAGGCTTCCGGCTGCGCATTTTGCTCATAAAGGGCGTGAACGAGGAGGCGCCTCTCTTCAACTGCGACCGTCACTGTTCCGGGTGTCAGAGTAATCGAGTTAGCAAAAAGGGTCTTGGCGAGATCACTCTCGCATTGGGTTCGGACTTTTACCAAGACTGGCGAGATATCGAGATTCGCTCTCAGGCATGCGCGAGCAACAATAAAGTTTGACTTGATGATCTCCACAATCAGCCAGGGCAGATAGATAAGCACGCCAGCAAACCGAAAATATGGAGCACCTTCGCGATCAAGGATATCCAGCCGCGCGGCCAATATCACCGACAGCATGACCGAGATTGTCCCCAAAGACAGCAACAAAGGCGTGTAATGGCCCGACATTCCGAGCCAGAAAGCGACCAGACCAACAACGAGTCCTATTGCGTAAATCAAACCCTCCGGACCCCTTTAAAAGCGCCGAGTATTCTCCCGGACTTAAGGAGTAGTGGATTCTGTTTTCAAAGGAAACCGTCTGGTGAAGCTGCGAGTTTGAGACCTTTTGCTTCGGCCGAGAAGCTGAGCTACGTCCCGAAGACCAAGGAGGCAGTGCGCTTCTCTGTGGAGAAGAGTTCTTCAGCAACTTCACCTTCATCGGTCCCGCTTGAATCTCCGCTAAGGCCCGTTCCGGTGAGCGACCAGTTCCAATAGCGAAGAACAGTCTGGGCTTTGGCGACACTCAGCGTGTCATAGATCTCAACCACATAGGTGAGTTGAGGATGCTCTTGGCCGTCGTCGAGCGTTTCCGGGCGACGCAGTGACCGCCAAAGCGCTCTTAAGTGCTGCCGCCTCAGTCCAGTTGCTTTGCAGAGGACCGCCAGCCCTTCTCCACCAAGATCGCTAATAACTTTGGCAACGCTAATAGGCTTCATGCCTGCAATGTAGCCGATCTCAGACGCTAGGCTTGGTGACATGCCACTTTCAGAGGCTATCTCGATTGCCTCTTCAAGCGTGTCATATTTACTTCGCTCGATCGCCGCTCTGTTCCTCTGGCGACGCTCGATGGTTTGAATGGCCTTACGGGCAACCGGATCAGACCAGTTTTCCTCGTTCATGATCTCAAACACGTCCGAGCAACGCTCGATGAGCATCTTTCGATCTGCAGCATATTTGGTCAGAATCAGCTTTCGCGTATGACCATCAGACCACCAGAACATAGCCATGGCTTGTGCTGGTGCGAGCTCTTCCCGATTCACCAGCAAACCGCAAATATCTTCGATTTTCCGTGAGAGCATAACGATCTTGTCCATCGCTACCTCGGGGATCTGAGCCCCTGGATTGTTCAGCATATCACGGATGACCTGGGGTTCTTCCAGTTCGATGAGTGCCTCGGCCTCCATAACACTGACGCTACGACGGGCGGCAATAACCAGCCGATGCTCGATCGTCGTTGATCGGATGATGTCAACAAGGTCAGAGGGGTTGTAAGAGGTGTTCTCCTCAAGAAGCAGACGCGCAATGTCAATCGAGCACTGGGCGAGATAACGCATTAGCCGCCGTGGTGCTTCAACCGTATCTTTCAGACGTTCGGCACAAAGTCGGCGCGCTTCATCGTCCGTATGAAACATCATATCGAGTAGGATATCACCGGCGAGCGCGCGCTCCTGGGGAGCAATCGCAGAAGCTGGGAGCGCAACGGTATCGATCAGGCGGCGCAATAGCGCCAATCTGGCTCGTCCCATCTGGGAATCTCGTGAAAAATCTACCTCGGTCATAGCTGTCCCTTTGATAGAGGGAGAGTCTTGCAGCGCGGGGTTAACAGTCGGTGGATATTAGCTTTTTAGATTGGTCAGTATCGACGACGTCGCGGATGCGCCACCATGATGAGAACGCTCGCAACGGTCATTGCGATGGCAAGTGTGAACAAGAGCCCGCCATCTGTCGCTGTATTTGACGGATCGAGCGACACAGGGATTTCACGTCCTAGCCACGGCGAGAGATGCAAAGCGAGCGCTCCGGCAAGTATCAGAAATGAAAGAAACGCGCCAAATCGCCGTGTCAGTGGGAACAGTAAAAACAAGGCAGCCAGCAACTCCAAAACAGCCGTGAACACTCGGCCTGTTGGCTCGAAAATCGCGTAGCCGGACTGGGTCGCAAGGGTTTGAAACACAATATTTTCACCCGGCAGATCGAACAGTTTGACAGATCCAACCGGGGGATTCGGCAGCGGATGGATGGTCGCCTGTAGAAACATTGCTATCAGAAAGAGCGAAAGCCCCCAGCTCGCAAGGTGGCGAACAGCCTGCATAATCTACTCCATGCGCTCCCAATGAACATTACAATAGCTTGACCTAGATCAGGAAAGCAATCGAGGAAGAACGCGTCGCCGCAGTTGCACATGCTGAGCACTCCCCTATAGGCTTGGCAAACGCTGAGTGAGTTGCATGCATGACCGAAGGGCCGGCTTCTGACGCCAATGACCGCCAGGCCAATGACCCTGAGCAACAAACGAGCGACCGACGGGCACCCGTATCCGGCGTTTCGACCGCCCTCGACGCCGGCAGTACGCTATTGCCCGCAGCGAGATCGCTCTTGGCACGCCGACTTAAGCGCAATGTGAACATAGAGTTGCCGGCCTATCTTTTGGTCCAGTCCAGTTGGTTCATCGCCTTCGGGCTGCAGATGGTTTTGTTTCCCTATCTTATCACCAACAGATTGGGGTTGGATGGGCTGGAGCTCGGCCTCGCGAATATGGCCCTATCGGCTCCATCGGTGATCTTTCTGTTACTTGGCGGGGTTGTTGCTGAGCGAATGGCGGGAAAACCGCTTTTGGTCTCGCTGCATGTGCTTGCGGGCATTCCTGCCTTTGCCCTCGCTATTATCGTGATGACCGGCAATCTCGCCTACGCGTTCATGATCCTCTACGGGCTCGCAATCGGAACTGTCGGCGCGTTCATGATGCCGGCAAGGGACGCAATCCTCAATGAAGTGATCGAGCGACGATCCCGCATCGGTTCCGGCATTACGCTCCAGCAAGGCGTTGCTTTTGCTACGCTTGCGCAATTCGCCGCTCAGATCGCAGGTCTTATCCTTGGTGGTTATGCAGACAAACAGACGATGATGCCGAGTTGGCTCGGCGGATTTGGTATCGGCCCGATTGATGCCTGGCGGCTGGTTGCGGTACAGGGAATTGTCCTTACGCTCGGGGCCGCTTTCGCCCTTTATCTTGCCAGAGGCAGGCAAGTGGTCACTGGCCGCTCTGGGCTCGGGGCGACATTTGGCGACATCAAGGATGGGTTCGTCGCGGTCAGGCAAAGTCCGACGCTCTCGGCGATGACAATCCTGATGTTTGGCGTTGGGTTCTTCGTTATCGGCTCGTTTCTGGTCGTGCTGCCAATCGTGAACAGAGATCTATATGGTCTCGGCTCGGACGGTATCCGGGACATGTTCGTGACGTTCTGGCTCGGGGCATTTCTCTCTTCTGTCGTGCTGTCGGTCTTCCGAAACATCAAGTATCCGGGCCGTCTCCTGCTGAGCGCGCAGTTCCTCGGCAGCATCATTATACTGATCATGGTCCGCGATGTTCCCCATGAAGGGTTTCTCGCAATCGTCTTTGGCTGGGGACTTGCGGCGGGAATCTCAATCGCGATGAGTCGGTCCATTGTTCAGAAAGCGGCACCTAAAGAACAGCTCGCCCGGGTTCTCTCCATTTACCAACTGGGATTCATGGCGGGTGCGCCGTTTGGTGCGGCTTTGATGGGCTTCCTTACCGATATGTTCGGTCCCCAAAAGATCGCCATTGTGCCGTCTCTCGGAATGACCGTGGTTATTGCCTTTATGGTTTTGCAGACGCCGATCTGGAACATGCGCGAGGATCAGGCCGACTAACGCCGCCATTCCTGGCATCGGTCTTGCTAAGCGAGGCCGTAAGCCTGGGGAGGCCGATATGCCAGATCCAGTTATGCGCCGCATGGCGCTGAAACAACGGATCAGACGACATGTACATGCCGAGCAGGATCGCAACCGCGCGGCGCTGAAAGCTGTGCGTGAAAAGATCACCGGTTTAAACGGCCCCGTCCGCGCTCATCCAACCCCGGACGATTGGCCGCCGGACGAAATGGAGTCCGAGACGCCGGAGAAGGCCGATTTTTTAACGGCCTGCTGGGTGATGTTTCTCGCGCTCGTTGGACCTGCAGCGTTTGATCGGGACCCTTATTAGTCTATTTGAGTTTGGTTTCCGGCCACGCTGCGCGTGTCCATGAAACGCGCTCAAGGCAGTGAGCTGGAGCGATAACGTGGCCTTGAGCCCGCGTCATGTGAGCGCGAGCGATGCGGAGGCAAAGAAAAATGCGGATAGATCAGGAGCTGTCCTACGCTGTCACGGCCCCTGCCGGGGCCTTCTCCGCTGAGCTTGATCCCCCGGATCAATCTCCGGACACTCCGAAGCCCACCCTTTAAGCGCGTCCCGCAGCTGATGGGCAAGCCCGCCGTGTAACAGTCCGATCTCAGGCGAGAGACCAGCGGGCATTGCGGCTGGCATCAGAAGCGGCTTCGGTTCGCCGGATTTGCGAAGCTTTGATAGGTGCCGCGCGAGGCGTTTGGCATGGACCTCCGGCGCGTCGAGCACCTTCTGTAGCGCGATGATGCGGCGGCTGAAACGCCTTGCCGCGACGTGGGTCGGCGTCGTGTTTCGCGGCAGATGCGATAGGTCCGGGCGTTCAGAGAAATCGATCAGCTTTGGCACCAGCGATAAGCTTGCGCTGCGAGCCCGTGGGAACTCGACAGTCTCGACACCGTCTATGATGTCCGGGGTGGTTGTGTCTTCAGACTTTGAGGAAGCCGCGTGCGGCTTCGCTGGCTCAAGATCGAGCTTGAGTGCCATCAACATGATCAGCCGCCGAATGAGCGTTTCGAGCGCTTTGAGCCGTGTGCGCGCCTTTCTCAGCTTCCATTTCGAGGGGAGGTGCTCCGCGATATGCACACCGGTCCAGCCGATGAGGCTGACCACCGCGAGGCCGATCTGCTCGATCGCGATGGGAAAAATGGGATCATCCGAGTGCATTAGGAGATTATGGGGCGGCGACAAGATCGGTCGGATAGATTGATCTCGCCTTCCTCCCGCAAGGCAGAGCCGTCTTGTGTTTCCGAAGGACCGGCGTACCCTTCATTCAGACATCCGCTTCGTTTGAGGCACTAACCGCCAAAAGAAAGACCTGTTCCCATGGCGTTCCGAACACAGATTTTACGAACTTTTGAGCGCTTTGGTATCGCGACCGCGGTCTCTGCGCTGACTGTGGGAGTTGCAGCAGCGCAACCTGTTGCTCCCGCGACGTGCGATTATGGCGAGGCACATGCGAGCGCTCCGGAGGAGTTGGCGCAATTCGAGTTTCTGGTGGGTGACTACACTGTCAGCCTTCATCAATGGCTTGGAGAAGACTGGAGCCCGCCAATGCCGGGCTCCACTGCCCGCTGGAACGGTTACTACGGGCTCGGCGGCATGGCTATTGTCGACGAATGGTACAATCCGGACCCGGCTCAAGACCCAGATGCGTTTCGCGGCATCAATGTCAGGATGTATGACAAAGAGGCTGGCGAGTGGGATATGATGTGGATCGACACTACGGGTCATCAGGTGACGGATCTGCGCGCGAAAGTGATCGACGACGTGCTGACCATGTGGCAGGTGACGCCGGAGCGACCGGGTTTCCGCGCCGAATTCTTCGTTGAAGACGAGGATAACTGGTCACGGATTTCGTATTCGCGGGACGACGAAGAAGCGGATTGGCAGCCGACCTTCAAACTACATGCGACGCGGATTGGGTGCGAGAGCGACGAGGCTTCTTAGACTCCGCGATGGGTAAGGGCTTCTTACCCGACGCTTCCATCCCCGCACATTATTTGCCTTCAGGTGCATATTGCCAATTTGCGACTCGAAGTATGTAAACCGGGATGGAAGATGAAAAAATATCCAAGTTTCTCGAGCAAATCAGTTCGGACAAGACGCTCGCCAGATTGCTTTCAGGTGGCGCAGCAATTTCCATCGCGGTTCTGGTAATCGGACTTGTTCCAGATTTCGACGTTCACAGCTCGATTGATCGCACTGCTGCCGGAGCTTTTGGCGACTTTGTTGGCGGACTTCTAAACCCAGTCCTGACGTTTCTGACGTTTATCGCGGTAATCGTTACAGTACGGCTTCAACGTGTCGAACTGAAGGAGTCGAGAAAGGAGTTCAAACGTTCTGCCGATGCTCTGGCGAAAGA
Organism: Pseudomonadota bacterium; assembly: GCA_039033955.1. Classification (GTDB taxonomy): domain Bacteria; phylum Pseudomonadota; class Alphaproteobacteria; order Caulobacterales; family Hyphomonadaceae; genus CALLCD01. Next base: position 55,718 of record JBCCBQ010000004.1, on the reverse strand, counting down.
GAACTTCGAGGCGACTTTCTTTCGGATGTCCGACATGAGGCGAAGCGTTGTAAACACCATTGATGAGGGCACTGGAAACCACGTACTCACTGGTACGGACCTTTTCGAATTGGCAGCAAAACAAGTCGCTCACTCGCACAATAAAAACGGCCCATACAAAGGAAACATAGTGACATCTTACGAACGAGGCATTGGGCGTCGATCAGCAGATTTTGATCACTATTTCCGTATAGTTTGGAGAATTGCGGGTTATATCAACAATGCGCGAAATAACTTAGCTTCGGTCAATGCCGCGCATAACAATATTGACTACGCTTTTTACGCCCAACTATTTCGCGATCAGTTAAGTAATGGGGAGCTGGATGCGATCCAAATACGTTTAGCCTATCAAGCTAATCAGAGCGATATAGAGTTGTTCGAAGAATTGGGTTTTTTCAACGACTATCCTGGTTGGCTTGAACCATATCTCAAAGATAAGCTTTCCACATAACCTTACCCCACACTGCCCTCAAGGCTCACTTCGAGCAGCTTCTGCGCTTCGACGGCGAATTCCATGGGCAGTTCCTGCAGCACGTCGCGGACGAAGCCGTTGACGAGCAGCGCAACGGCCTTCTCTTCGTCGAGGCCGCGCTGGCGGGCATAGAACATCTGGTCTTCGGAGAGCTTGGTGGTCGTGGCCTCATGCTCAAGCTGCGCATCGGCGCGGCGGTTCTCGACATAGGGCACGGTGTGCGCGCCGCAGCGGTCGCCGATGAGGAGCGAGTCACATTGGGTGAAGTTCCGCGCCTTCTCTGCCTTCTTGTTCACCGAGACGAGGCCGCGATAGGTCGAGTTCGATTTGCCGGCGGAAATGCCCTTGGAGATGATGCGAGACGAGGTGCGCTCGCCGAGGTGGATCATCTTGGTGCCGGTGTCGGCCTGCTGGCGGCCATTGGTGACGGCGATTGAGTAGAACTCACCGACGCTGTCATCGCCGCGGAGAATGCAGGATGGGTACTTCCAGGTGACGGCTGAACCGGTCTCGACCTGGGTCCAGGAGATTTTGGAGCGCGCGCCGCGGCAGTCGCCGCGCTTTGTTACGAAGTTGTAGACGCCGCCCTTGCCGTCTTCATCGCCCGGCCACCAGTTCTGGACGGTCGAGTATTTGATCTCGGCGTCTTCCAGCGCCACGAGTTCAACGACGGCGGCGTGGAGCTGGTTTTCGTCGCGCATGGGGGCGGTGCAGCCCTCAAGATATGAGACGTAGGAGCCCTTGTCGGCGATGATGAGGGTACGCTCGAACTGGCCGGTGCCTTCAGCGTTCATGCGGAAATACGTGGAGAGCTCCATGGGGCAGCGCACGCCCGGCGGGACATAGACGAAGGTCCCGTCGGAGAAGACGGCGCAATTCAGCGTCGCGAAGAAATTGTCCGATTGGGGGACGACGGAGCCGAGATATTTCTGGACAAGCTCCGGATGCTCACGGACGGCCTCGGAAATCGACATGAAAATGACGCCGGCTTTCTTGAGCTCTTCCTGGAAGGTTGTGGCGACGGAGACGCTATCGAAGACAGCATCCACGGCGACGCGGGGCTTTTCGCGGGCTTCGGCAGCGGTTTCTGCCGCGCCTTTGACGCCGAGGAGAACTTCGGCCTCGCGAAGGGGAATGCCGAGTTTCTCGAAATCCTTCAGAATCTCTTCTGGGACGTCGTCGATCGATTCGTACTTTGCGCCGCCCTTGGGCTCGGCATAGTAATAGGCGTCCTGGTAGTCGATCTTAGGATAGTTCACCATGGCCCAGGTCGGTTCTTCCATGGTCTGCCAGCGCTCAAAGGCTTTCAGACGCCAGTCGAGCATCCATTCCGGCTCTTCTTTCTTGGCAGAGATGAAGCGAACAATGTCTTCGTTCAGGCCTTTCGGGGCGAAATCCTGCTCAATCTCTGTGACGAACCCGGCGGAGTAGTTCTCAGACTCCAGCGCTTTTGCGGCGTCGACGGTGCCCTTGTCGATGCCCTCTTTAGGCTTCGATTCCTTGCAGTCTTCGTCGTGCTCATTGATGCCGGTACAGCAATCCATATTACGCTTTCCTCGAAAGATTTGCGCGCTCTCGGGCTTTTAACCACGCCTCGGCGGTTGCCGCAAAATCCTTTTCGTCACTCTTCCAACCATAACTGGTGCGGATGGCCGATGATGCAAGACTATCATCAATGCCCATCGCGCCCAAAACCAGTGATCGCGACACTTTGCCGGAGGAACACGCCGCGCCGGCGCTAACGCAGACGCCAGCGAGGTCCATCGCCATCACCTGAGTTTCAGAATTGAACCCTTCCAGACCGAAGGAGGACGTGTTGGGAAGCCGCTCTGTATCGCGGCCGAAAACGGTCACACCGCCTTCAGATATCAACCTATCTTCCATCGCATCACGCAGGGCGGAGAGCTTTGAGAATGCATCGAGTTTTTCAATGCTTGCCTCAGCGGCGGCTCCGAAACCGGCTACGCCAACGAGGTTTTCAGTGCCAGAACGAAGGCTGCGCTCCTGCCCACCGCCGAGCTGGACAGGTTTCAAGGGTGCGCCCGCCCGAACCCAGAGCGCGCCAACACCTTGCGGTCCCCCGCATTTATGGGCGGACAGGGCGATGTAGTCCGCCCCTAGAAGGAGCGCGTTGACCTGGATCTTGCCGAGCGCCTGGACCGCGTCGCAATGAACGAGACCGCCAACGCCGCGAACAATCGCTGCGGCTTCGGCGACCGGCTGTACTACCCCTGTCTCGTTGTTTGCCTGCATAAGGGCAAGGATCGGTGTGCCGTTAGCCTCGCTATGGGTGTCGAGCAGCGATTTCAGCGCATCGAGATCGATTGTGCCGTTTGGCGTGACCGGAACGGATCGAACCGGCACGCCGACGAGCCCGGCATTTTGGGTTACTGCTTCATGCTCTATGGCCGATACGTAGAGCGTTGCTTTGCCATCTAGCGCACGCACGGCCCCATGGAGCGCGAGGGCATTCGCCTCAGTGCCGCCGCTCGTGAAAACCACGTCTTTTGCCGCTCCGCCTATAGCATTGCCGATTTGCGCCCTTGCCTTTTCCAGCACTTTGCGCGCGGCTCTGCCCGCCCCGTGAACCGAGGACGGATTGGCCTGCACCTCCATGGCCGCGAGCATGGCGTCGCGGGCCTCGGGGCGCAGCGGAGCTGTTGCGTTATAGTCAGCGTAGATCATCGAAACGCATGTAGCGCAGGCACGCCGGCATTTACAGGGCTACACGGTGTCGCGAGCAACTGCACAAAAACTTGCATTTTGCCCGCCATATCTCCTATGTCCGCGTCTTCGAGATTTCGCAGAAGCGATCAGGCGAGGGTGACCACACATGGCAGAACTGATTATTCCGGGGCCGGCAGGCCGTATTGAAGCGCGTTACACTGAGCCGCCTATGGAAGGTGCGCCGCTGGCGCTGATCCTTCACGCGCACCCACGCGCTGGCGGCACGATGCAGGACCCGGTCGCGATCACGCTCTACAAGATGTTCGAGCGGAAGGGATTTGGCGTGCTGCGCTATAACTCTCGCGGCGTAGGCCGGTCGCAGGGCCAGTATGATGCAGGCGTTGGTGAGCTTTCCGATGCCGCGTTCATTCTCGACTATATCGAGTCCCTGAATGAGAGCCCACGCTATGTCTGGGTGGCGGGATACTCCTTCGGTGCCTGGATCACGCTGCAGCTACTGATGCGTCGCCCGGAGATTGACGGCTTCCTCGCGCTCTCCCCACCGGCCAACCATTATGACCTGTCCTTCCTCGCGCCTTGCCCGGCGTCGGGTCTGATTCTTTGCGGTGACAATGATCAGGTCTGCGCGCCGCAGGATGTGGAGCGGGCGCTCTCAAAAGTGCGGGTGCAGACCGGCGAAGTTATCGAACGCGGTGTGATTTCCGGCGCGAACCATTTCTACCAGAACAAGCTGGAAGAAATGGAAGAGGCCTGCGAGACCTATCTCGACCGCCGCCTCGAAGAAGCCGAACAGAAACTGCGCGATGAAGCAGAAGGTGATCGCTAGGCGGGGCTAAGCTAGACCCGCCTTCTTCGCCACGGCAGCCTGCCATGGAATGAAGAGGATCGCAGCGATCTCCAGGATCATACCGGCGAACTGCTCCGGCTGACCAGGGCCAACTGTGAGATGCGACAGGAGCCGGGCAAGCCCACCGAGGAAGATCACACCTGCAATGATCCGCACGGGAACCTTGTGTTGCTCAATGTTCGGGATCACCCACCAGATGGTGAATGTGACGATCAAGTAGATTGTCGAGAGATATCTAAGCTGATTGTCGAGGGCGGCAGGGGCTCCGTCCGGCAAGAAGTAACCTGCGCCATTGGCGATACCGAGACCGGCAAAAAAGAGTGGGATGAGCGACAGCACGCCCAAGGCGATTTGAAGTCCGCGTTTCATTTGGTGTCCTCCCTAGACATCGACAAAGGCGTCAGTGATCTGTTTTGCCCTTGCCGCATTCACGTCACGGACAGCCCCCTCTGTATTGCAGACGAGATAGCCCCCGCCCGCAGCGATCTTCGCTTCAATATGGGGCCACATGACATCAGGGGTCTTGGCCTCATCCCAGCGTTTGGAGATTGACGGGTCCATCGAACGCGGGCCGCCAAAGCGGTCCGGCCGGGCGCGGGCTCCGTCCCAGATCTTGGTATTGAGCAAGCCCGGGCAGAGGACGGTCGTACCGATTCCCTCCTCAGCGACCTCGTTTCGAAGCCCTTCGGCAACAGCGAAGGCCGCCTGCTTCGTGGCTCCATAGAGTGTTAGCGGCATATCGGGATCGCGAAGGCTTGCTGTAGACGCGGTAACGCCGAGATGGCGCGGGCCTTCAGTTTCCCGCATCAGCGGCATGAAGGCCTGGGCTGTCCATATGACGCCGAGGACGTTCACCGAATAGGCCCACTCGATCACCGCGGGTTTGCCTTCTATCAAATTGGCACCGACACCCGCCCCGGCATTGATCCACAATAGAGAGAGGCCATTACCCCGGTCTTTGACGGCCTCCGCCGCAGTAGCCAGGGCGTCACGATCGCTAACGTCGGCTGTGAGGGCAAATGCATCTCCGCCGATTTCAGTGGCGACGCGACAGGCCGCGTCTTCGCGGATATCCAGAATGCCCACGGACATGCCGAGGCCAGCCAGCCCTTTGGCGAGCATTTCACCGATGCCATCGCCCGCGCCCGTGACGAGCGCTGTTTTTCCTTTGAACTGATCCAAGGGTATCACTCCGTCACAGGTGACTGGTCGAGAAGATCAATTTCCTCTTCCAGCATCGCAGTTCTGAATGCGACGAGATCGCGCGCCAGGACCGTGTTGAGATCGGCGATAGCCGCATCAAGGGTGGTTTTTGCTGCAGCGAACTCCGCCCGCGCTGCTGCGGACGGTCGATCAAAAGATGACCCGGCATAGAACTCAGCAAAACCAAGGCGGCTTGAGGCTTTGTCTTCGTCAAAGACAATACCTTTGGTCTGGTCTGGTACACGGAACAGTTCTTCGGACTTATCGAGCGAAGATTTCAGCTCGCCCGCCTGTTTGGCAAGGACATTCAAGGGATGAGCCTTATCGTCTGCCGCAATGGACTGCAGTCGCTTCTTCTCGGAGATCAGAGTCTCAATGCTGGCGATGTCGCGCCGGGCAGCATTGATCTGCAGGAGCGCCGTATTCATGCGTCCACGGAGGGCCTCAATCTCTCCACGGAAGACATCATTTTTAGCGTGGGCTTCAGCGGAATATGGACTACGCGGATCGGGCTTGACCGTGGCTTCACCCGATGCTTGCGCCCCCTCGAAGCTAACCGAGACCTGATAGGTGCCGGGCAGTACCTGACGGCCCGCTGGCAAAGTACCATCCTTTGGTGCGTCGTCTGCAGCAACAGGCATCAGACCGTCTCTTGAAAGGTCCCACATGACGCGGTTGATGCCCTGGTGGACATCCGATTTAAACGTGCGGATAAGTGCGCCTGATGCGTCGCGGATTTCGATGGTGAGCTTCGGTGTTTCCGGTTTTTCGTCCGTCTCATCATCTGAACTGTTTGCCGTCCGTGCGGCGATCTTCCGTTCACGCTCAGCCACCTCATCCGGGTGGGGAAGATCGTCACCGCTTGCAACAAACGTGATCATCGCTCCATAAGGTGCATTGTCAGCACGAAACTCGCCGCTGCCAGGGAAACGGCTCGATGGCGTCTGCGATGGCCGGTACTGTTGGGCATCCGAAATATCGAGCAGCTGGAAGCGTTGATTGAATGCGTTCGCAGACAGTCCGCGCAGGGCAGACACGTCCTCGATCACAAAGGCGGCGCGGCCATGGGTGCCGAGAATCACATCACTTTCACGTGTTTGCTGAACGATATCGGCAATCTGAACGGTCGGAACACCTTCGGTCCATTTGGTCCAGCTGCGACCGCCATCTAGGCTGACATGGAGACCGAACTCCGTCCCTAGAAAGAGCAGGTTCGGATCTTCTGCGTCCTGAAGGATGGAGGCGGCATAGCCACTCACATCATCTGTCGTGATTGACTCCCACGTTCGGCCATAATTACTGACGCGATAGGCATAGGTGCCCATGTCACCGTTGCGGTGATTATCGAGTGTTACATAGGCCACGGACGCATCGTGAGGTGATGCAAAAATTGTCGAGATCCATGGATTATCTGGCCCGCCGCGCACACGGCCTTCCACGCTCGACCAGCTCGCTCCGCCATCACGGGTGATGTGAACGCGACCATCGTCGGTGCCAACCCAGATGACGCCTTGTTCAATTCGGCTCGGCACGATCATGGTGATCGAGTTGTAGTTTTCTGCAGCTGTTACGTCTGGCGTCAGCCCACCACTTTGTGTGAAGGTCTGCGTGTCGGGATTGTTCGTGGTGAGATCACCGCTGATCACCTCCCAGATCAGGCCGCGATCGGTTGATTTGTGCACGAACTGGCTACCAAGATAGATCGTGGACGTATCAAACGGATCCTGAGCAAAACCCGAATTCCAGTTATAGCGGAGATCGACACCATCTACGCGGTCGGGCTTGATGAGGCGGCTCTCTCCAACATCAAGATCCCAACGGTATAATACCCCGCCCTGGCTCATGGCGTAGCCGCGACGATTGTTCTTCGGGTCTGCGATCGTGTCGAAGCCGTCCCCAAAGGCGACTTCCTGCCAGTGGAAGTTTCGTATGCCCCCATTCTCGAACACTTCGGAGGGGCCGCGCCAGGAGCCATTGTCCTGGAGTCCGCCTAGGATATTGTAAGGCACCTCATTGTCCACGGAGATGTGGTAGAATTGGGCGAGTGGCAGGTTGCGGATATAGCGCCACGTCTCCCCGCCATCGCGGGTGATCGCGATACCGCCATCATTGCCGTCGATCATATGCTTTGGATCATTCGGATTGATCCACCAGGCGTGGGTGTCGATGTGGATTGTGTTCGAGGCCGCGCAGCAATCGATCGCCGGCATATACTCAAACGTCTTCCCGCCATCCTCGGACACTTTCACGCGGCTGCCGATGCGATAGACGAGGTTCGGGTTCACCGGATCAACGGAGATATCGCCGTAGTAGAACGGCCTGTCATTGATGTCGAAATCAGTGTTGACGAGGCTCCAGCTCGCGCCGCCATCGTCAGACCGAGCAAGGGCGCTCTCCTCAGCTTCGATCAGCGCATAGATGCGATCGGGATTTGCCGGAGAAATCGCGAAAGCAGACCGGCCAAGCTCACCCTTCGGCAGGCCATCTTCCTCGGTAAGCTGTTTCCACGTATCGCCGCCGTCGAGGGACATGTAGACGCCTGACCCCGGTCCGCCGGACTTGAAAAAGTAAGGCTGGCGGCGGAATTCCCACATACCAGCGAAGAGCTTCTGTGGATTGCCGGGCACCATGCGGATGTCTGTCGCGCCGGTGCGCTCATCGACATAGAGGACCTTCTCCCAGGTCTCACCGCCATCCTCCGTACGGAAGACACCGCGTGTTTCCCCATCGCCCCAGAGGGGCCCAAGCGCTGCGATGTAGGCGATGTCTGGATCTGTCGGGTGCAGGGCGATGCGGTGGATACGCTCGCTTTCGCGGAGGCCCACATAGTTCCAGGTCTTGCCGCCATCGAGGGATTTGTAGACGCCGCCACCAACAGAGGTGGAATTGCGGACATTCCCCTCGCCCGTGCCAACCCAGATAATGTCCGGGTTCTGCTGGTTGATTGCCACGGCCCCAATCGAAGCAACCGGCTGATCATCGAACACCGGTGTCCAGTTGAGCCCGCCATTTTCGGAGATCCAGACGCCGCCTGTTGAGGCCCCGGCCACGATAAAGTTCGGGTTGCTGGCCACGGAATCCACTGCCGCGATGCGCCCGCTCATGGTGGCCGGGCCAACCAAGCGCGCCTTCATGCCGGCGAACAGCGATCCGTCGACAGGCTGCGCCGTGATCGCTGGCGACAGAACGAGCGCCGCGACAAGAATTGCTCCGAACAGGCGTTTCATCATGGAAATCTCCTCAGCCCCTGGCCCGAATACGGGCGAACTTACTCGGCAGCCTCGACAGATGCCGCACGTTTTGCCCTTTGTTTCTGCCACTTTTTGAAATGGGGCAAGGCAAATAGGTAGAGACCCGTCCCCCACAGGCCGAACAGAACAAGCCCTGCGGGCAAAAACAGGAAAAGCTTCGTCCATGAGGCGAAAAAGCTGCCATCATGAATGCTTTCGATAATGTCGGATCGGCGGAATGCGGCGTGCAGCACCTCGCCGTTCGTCGTATCGACTTGAACTTCCCAATTGTTCTCGCCGCGAAACTTGGCGACGCCTTTGCCCGGGCGCACATCTATCCGGTCGATATCGTCCCAGGTCTGAAAGCCTGCAGCCTCGATCGATGTCGCCGCATCAAACATCTCATCGAGGGAGAGCGTTGGTGCGCCTGCCTCAATGCCGCGCTCGGTCGGCGGCTGTATCCAGGCAATTTCCTTCTTCAACATCAGGACGATGCCAGCCCCGATCATCACGATCAAAGGCAAGGCCACCACAATGGACGACCAGTTATGAATTTGCCGTATCAAGACCCGAAGTTTCATACGCGATGCCTCAACCAAACATTTATCCCGTGGACAGATTGCAATTGGGGTGTCGCATAATCCACCAGCACTTTTCGATCTATCCACCCTACTATCCGTCCGGAATTTGTCACCAGATGTCCGGATGCGTCCGGTTAAAGGGCAGAATTTGGGGAGATTTCCCAGTGTTTATGGGCTAATCTTGCGTCCGGATTGCTCGCAAGAGGAGACCTTGATGCTGGAAATGCGCCCGAGCTGCGAATGCTGCGATAAGGATCTACCGCCGGATAGCGGCGAAGCTGTAATCTGCTCCTTTGAGTGCACGTTTTGCTTTGGCTGCGCCGAGGGTGTGCTCGCAGGCATCTGCCCGAATTGCGGCGGCGGGTTCTCACCGAGGCCGACACGGGACGCGGCGTTACTCGAAAAGTATCCAGCCTCGACGAAGCGCGTGGTGAAAACTGAGGGGTGCGGGTAGGGTTTGACCTGCTTTCGGCGGCATTGCGGATGTTAGCTAGGGGCAACAAGTTCCTTTGTTCGTTTTCAAGCGTTGTGACACTGAGAACCTAGCTTTTATGGGATGGTGTGTTGACTGGCTATTTAAGCCGAGCTACCTGCTTATTATTAACTAACTTTAGCAATGTGGGGACTAAAACATGAAAAAAATCGTAGTTTGTGCTGCTTCTGTAGTTGTGTTGGCTGGGGTTGCATTTTCTGCGTCAAGCTCAGGTTCGGCATCGGGACAAAATTGCATTGCTAATTGCGCCAATAACCGGACCGCTTGCTTAGCCAGATGTCAGGATTACCCCTTTCAGGGATGCGAATCAAATTGCCATAGATATTATGCTGACTGTGCTCGGAGATGCAACTGATCCTTCGAAATGCAGTCATTCTTTGATAGAGCAGCAATAGTTGCTGTCTCCGCCACCATATCTATTATCATTAGTGTACTAGTATTGGACCTGCGCTACAAATCGCTACTGCAATCAGGCGCAAAATTACCAAATGCTTCTGCCGCCGAACTCGAGAAATCATTCTCAAAGCTAAAGCTGATAGTATATTTTGATGTTAGCCAAAATAAGTACAAAACAGCGGAATCAGTAAACGATTTCACTAATAAGTTGATTGTATTTAGCGACTTCAACTGCCCCTACTGTGCTACTGCACAGGGGCTTTATGAGGACTATGCCAGAAGCAACAACATCGAATATATATACTATGTTGAAACCCCAATACTGGGGCCAAAGTCAGAGGCCACTTCTTTGGAATCTGTTAACGATTATATTTTTGATCTCGGGAATTATGATCGCACCAAATATTTCATTAGCAATCGCGAACCAGACATAGAGGATACGGACGAGGCCATCGAAATTTTGTCGCGTCATAAAGCACTTATTCGCGAACTTGGTGTAAACGCTACGCCTACGTACATTATTAAGGGTAAGTTTTCCGCTAACCTTTAGTTTTATAAATTCTGTTTGCCGGTCTCAATTGATTTTGGACAGGTAAACCGCCCTTTTTAAGAAGTGCGTGGTCCATCTGTGTTCAGTTCAGTAACCGATTTGGTTAATGTCGGACTCCCAGCTCTCGTCTCCCTCTGATCCAAAGCGGCCATCACATCGTTGATGTCTGAAGCGTCCTCAGTCGCTGCTTACTTCTTTCTCTTTGATCTCTGGCGTTTGCCGCGCGCGACTTCGGTGGCCAAGGCTTCGAATTTCGGAGCCCAGAATTGCCGAAACATCGCCAGCCAGGCGTCCACTTCCTGCAGGCCTTCCGTATCAAGAGCGTATACGCGTCGTGCACCATCGACTGTAACCGTTGCAAACCCATTATTTCGCAGGACTTTCAGATGCTGCGACACGGCAGACTGGCTGATGCCGAACTCTTTGGTCACGACGCTTACGACGTCACCAGAGGACAGGTCCTGTCCCGCCAAGAGCTCCAGCACGCGGCGGCGGACTGGGTCGCCCAGAACATCAAACGCGTGCATTATTCGCCCGTATAGAAGCTGGCTGTGTTCTCAGCCATGGCATGTGCCGTTGCCGGAGCTTCGCCGGCAGCAGTGTGCGCCTCGCCCCATCGCTTAGCGGATTTGCGCATGAATGCCTTGCCTGCATCGGATGACAGCCAGGCATTATTCTCATCTGGATCGATGGCGACGCCGTCATGAGACAGGACATAATCGAGTGCGAGAAAGGCAAGATCCCAGCCGACACCGGTGGCGCCGGGGCCATATTTTTGCCAGTGCGCTTCGCTTTTCTCATCCTTGAGCATCACATGCTCCAGGGTCAAACGTGTTTTGTCTGAAACGGTTTCGACGCTTACCGTCACCCAACTGATATCATCTCCATATTCCCATGTGGCGTGGAATTTTTGAGGCGGATCGCAGGTGATGATCTTGCCGCCAGCATGGCCTTCAAGTTGGTAGTGGCCGCCCGCTTTCAGGTCACCGCTGATGGGAAGGAACCAACGCGGGAGACGCTCTGGGTTCGTGAGCGCGTCCCACAGATCATCGACCGTCGTATCGTAAACCCGAGACCCGGAAACGCAGCGGGCCGGTTGTCCTTCAATGGTTGTATCACCGGTTTCGTAGGTCTCGATTCCGAACGCATTTCCATAGTCCATCAACCCGCCATCCTTCATTTTAGATTTATCTAATATTAGACTGCACTAATATAAAGATCAATCCTCCATGGGATCTCTGATGCGGGATGTCATCTTGGTGTCTGGCAAACGGACCTAAGCCTGCTCCCCTCCCCGAACCCAGCGGGCCGTTGCCTCAGCGACCCGGCGGCCAAACAGCTCCGCCGTCTGAAGGTCAGCCGGGTCTGGCGCTTCCTCTGCTGGCAAATCGGTGAGCGCCCGGGTGCCGAGACCAAGATAGTGACCTGCCCGGTTCTGCGCGGTGTCATAATCGTCACCAGAGGCTGCGAAGCCGGCTTTCATACCGAAGCTCACCCAGATCATACCGTGTTGCGCGGCGAGCGTTGCGAACCGCTGAAGTGTTTCGTTTTTGTCGCCGGCCAAGGAGCCGGAGTTTGTGAAGCCGGCCGCGATTTTATTTTTCCATTTCTCGGTAAACCAGACCTTTGAGGTCGCCTGGAGAAATGTCGCCATGGTGGCGCTGACCGACCCCATATAGGTGGGGGATCCAAAGATGATCGCGTCCGACGCTTCCAGCGCGTCCCAGGCACCGGTGTCGCCATCGGGGAAGTCCTCGGCCTTGTGAATTGTGACCGTTGCTCCGGTGGACGCTGCCCCCTTCTCAACATGTTCGGCCACTTTGGCTGTGTGACCATATCCAGAATGAACAACAATCGCGATTGAGGCCATTTTCATCTCCTAAAAACACTGCTGACTCATCATAGGCATATAGGGTTGATGGGTGTTCGCGAAGCGGAAATTTGGCTCGAAAAGACCGACCGTAGATGGGACGTTACAGGCAGAGTAGAAACCGTTGGCTTAAGCATCCATGTAAAGAAGCGATGCTCGAGTTTAGCGTATCACTGCTATTGAGATTCACCACTACTCTGTGTGCGTACCTTGCTGTTAGCGGTTGCGCACCGAGCTTCTCACTTCCTCCTAGCACTGAGTGGCAAACAAACGATGCTGTTTTGCTGTCTGTTTCTGAAGGAGTGCCGCAATGCGGGATTCTTTTTACCCTTACCGAAGTACGTCTTCGTACGAATAACGGCAGAGAGGTTTCGATCTATCTTTTCTGCAGCGATCAGGATCCAAGCGCCTTAGAAATCGGTGCGAAGTGCAGCTTACGAGCTCAATCATCATATGCGGAAACAGCTACAACAATGGCTGGGAAACCAATTGGAGAAAAGCCGGTGCTGATCGCGACGAAGATCACTTGTGATGATCAGCGCCTCGTCTTCGACCATATCGACTAAATCTAACGCCCGACCTCCGACCAAAAGAGGACGTTCAAATGATCTTGAATCTGGCCTAGGGTTCAGTGATCTTACCAAATAAGGAGCCTTTCCCATGCCCCTTCGGACAGCCATACTCGCCGCACTCCTGGTCGCGGCCATCCCAACTACCAGCGCACAGCCTGACGGGTTTCACCTTGGTCCCGTGATTGAAGAATACGGCCTCGTGGCCATTGTGCCGGATCGCGACCCGCTTCCGGCAGATACAGAATTCAAAGTCAGTTTCGATCTCTATGGGCAAGCGGAGATTGGCAAGCTGAACAGGTCCCTCGTTTCGGGCGCGCGGTTCCTGAACATGCACGCCGAAGCGGGCGTTCCGCCAGAGAACATGAAGCTTGCTTTCGTCGTGCATGGAAAAGCTGTGCATGATGTTTCGACCGATGCGCACTATGGCGAGGACTCAGGTCAAGCGAACCCGAACCGCGACTTGATCGAGAAGCTGATGGCCAATGGTGTGGAGATTTACGTTTGCGGGCAGAGCGCAAAGTATCACAGTGTTGAAGCGAGTGAGCTTTTGCCAGGTGTGCATATGTCACTGTCGGCCATGACCGCGCACGCGTTGCTCCAGCAGGACGGGTATACGCTGAACCCTTTTTAGAGATGGCTATTTGCACAGCCGCCAAGGCCGTGCGCTACATCGCGGCGGAAGAGTAATGCGCCGACCGGTGTCGGTCAGGCGAATTTCCGCACCACCGTGCTTCTCGATCTGCTCCCAGGCGATGACATTCGGGCATGGAAGCGCGTCTGCGGAGAGAACGATGTCGATGGATGCGATGTCGGCGCAGGTGATGTTGGCTTCGGTTGCCAGGAGCAGGACAGTCTTCTTATCCTCCAACTCGTAAAGGCAACGCTCGCGGACGCAGGAATCGATTGGCTTTGCGTCGTCGAAACGCAAAGGCCCGAGGGCGTCAGCATCCAGGAAGGGTATCATCGAATAGCTCGGACCCTCAGTGTTCAGATAGACTTCGCCCGACGGTGACCAGTAGACCGACGGGAGAGGTGTCGAGAGCCAGAGAACGGTGGCAGCCGTTCCGGCGAATGCGGTGGCGGCGATGCGAGCCCAGCCTTGCAGAATGACAAACAGGGCAAGGGTGGCGGCGAAGCAGATGAGCACGTTGGGCGGCATGGCCTTGATCGGGTGAGCAAGGCTCGCACCCTCATCTGCAGCTCTGTGGGCGACGGCCAAGATGAGTTCGAGGGACGCCCCGAAGGCGCGAAGGCCCCACTCCGACAGGCCAAACGGCGCAAGGATAATGGCTAGGCCCGCTGCGGGAACGCTGGCGAGGCTAACAATCGGCATGGCAATCAGATTCGCAGCAAGGCCGAGCGGGGCGAGGCGCTCAAAGTGGAAGAAAGCAAAGGGTGCTGTGGCGGTCGAGGCCGCTACGGAGGTCACCGCGAGCGACGTCGCTCCGAAGCGCAAGCGACCGAACAGGGTGCGCTCCCGGTAAGGGCGCGAGCGGTTCCAGGCTTCATAGATGGCGATGAGGACACCGGTGGCAGCGAAGGACATCTGGAATCCGGGGGAGACCACGCTTTCCGGTTTCATTAGGGCAACAGCCATGAGTGCGATCGAAAAGGACCGGAGACTGAGTGCCGGGCGATCGAAGAGGATCGCGCCGAAGAAGACGGTCGACATTATAAAGGCGCGCTGGGTGGAGACGCTGGCACCGGATAGGATGAGGTAGACGGCGGTCACGAGGATAGCTGCGAGCGCGGCGGCTTTCTGAATGGGATAACGGATACTGAGCGGCTCGATCAGGGCGAGGCCGCGCCGGACAATGAAATAGATGAGCCCTCCGACGATGCCCAGATGGAGCCCCGATATGGCGAGCAAATGGGCGAGGCCCGACGCGCGGAGTGCTGTCTGGTCCGACTGGGGCATAAAGGAGCGGTCGCCCGAGACAAGGGCCGCCGCGAACCCACCTGCCCGTTCGCCCGCCACCGCGTTGACGAAGCTGGCAAGCTGGCGACGTTTGGCGGCAACATAAAGCTCGAAGCGTTGGCGAACGTTGTTCGGTGCGCCCAGCACACCACCGCGGCACCTGCCCTGAACATATCCAACGCCGCCAAGTCCATCGAACCAGGCCGCGCGGCGGAAATCGTAGTCACCTGGAATAGAGGGTCCGGGTGGAGGGCGAAGCACTGCCCAGCAGCGGACAAAACGACCGGATGAGACTCGGAGATCGAGGCGGTGGGTCAGACGGATTTCCTTCGGCAGCCGCGTGCTATCGAAGCGGGCAATGGCATGGGGGTGAATACGAAGGCGGACACCCGTTGAAGCCGGCTCGATATTGGAAATCCACCCCTCGACCATCACCGGTCCGGTGAGCTCCGGGATTACGGCGGTGCCTGAAGTGGCTGCGCGAAGTTTGCCGGCGGCAAGGCCCAAGAACGCGCCGAAGAGGATAAGTGTCACTGCTCTGACCAGTATAGGTGCGGTGAGGCGGTGGACCGCTATGGTCATTGCAGCAACGACCGCGAAAGCTGCCACAACGTGAATGGCTTCAGGCTCCCACGGAAGATGGAGATATACCAGCGCACCAAGACAAATTGACAGCGCAATCAGGAAGACAGAGCCCTCGCCCGGCGCAATGACAGGGCTGGAGGGCTCGGCGGGGTTGCTTTCAGGCAGAACAGAGTGTTCAAGCCTGTCAGGCGCACGATTACGCACCTGCAGCATGTCCGAGCTTATATGTCCGTAACGACCCGTTTTGCCCCCTCACCCACCGGTATGTTGCATATTGGCGGCGCGCGCACCGCTCTCTTCAGTCTCCTTTATGCCAGACGCCACGGCGGACGTTTTCTCTTAAGGGTTGAAGATACCGATAAAAAACGTTCAACGCCGGAAGCTGTTGCGGCTATTCTGGATGGATTGGACTGGCTTGGGATCACCGCTGACGAACCGCCGACCTATCAAGCGACGCGCGCAGGCCGCCACGTAGAGTGCGCCGAAGCCATGATCGCGGCCGGCAAGGCGTTCCGCTGTTATGCGACACCGGAAGAGTTGCAGGCCCGCCGGGACCTCGGCGAGGAGAAACGCAAAGCGGCGAAGGCTGAAGGCCTGAGCGACGCCGAACGCGCAGCTCTGCAGTCAGAGGCTGACGAAGCTCTCGCGCCCTATCGGTCGCCCTGGCGGGACGGCGCGCCGGCCCCAGCGGCGGATGCGCTGTTCACCGTGCGGCTTCGGGCTCCGGATAGCGGCAAGCTGACGATAAAAGATGAGGTCCAGGGCGAGATCAGCATTGAAGCGGGCGAAATTGATGATTTGATCCTCTTGCGGGCCGACGGCACGCCAACCTACATGCTGGCCGTGGTGGTGGACGACCATGATATGGGTGTGACGCACATCATTCGCGGCGATGATCATCTCCGAAATGCATTTCGCCAAAAACCAATATATGAAGCGCTCGGTTGGGACGTTCCCGCATTTGCTCACGTGCCGCTGATCCACGGTCCCGATGGCGCTAAACTCTCCAAACGTCACGGAGCCCAGAGCGTCGGCGACTATCGCAATATGGGGTATTTGCCGGAAGCGGTATGCAATTACCTGACACGGCTTGGCTGGGCTCACGGGGATATGGAGCTGTTTTCCATGGCAGAGGCAGCCGAGGTTTTCGACCTTTCCGGCATCGGAAAAGCTCCCGCCCGGCTCGACTTCGATAAACTCTCCGCGACCAATGCCCATTATATAAAGGGAAGACCGGTCGAGGATCTCGTCTCTCTGGTGATTTCTGAGCTTTCCAAAACGATGGTAGTGACACCAGAGATAGACGCCAGAATCCTAGTGGCCACGGACGAAATGCGTGATCGGGGAGACACAATTCCAGCGCTCGCCGAAGCATTTGGCTTCCTGACGACATCCCGGCCGCTGTCCTTGAACAAAAAAGCGCGGAAATCACTTCGAGGCGAAGGACTTGACCGATTGGCCCAGCTGCGCGACGACATCGCAGGAACGGAGCCCTGGGCCGCAGATACGCTTAAGCTGACGCTTGAAGCCTTCAGCGAGAAATACGAGGTTTCGATGGGCCAGATAGGCCCTCCTTTGCGCGCGGCCCTCACCGGCAATTTGCCTGCTCCGGATATCAATCAGGTGCTGGCTTGGCTTGGCCGGGAAGAAAGTCTCGCGCGCATAGACGATCAATTGAATTCCGAGGACGTGTCCTCGTAAACGGGTGATAGGTGAAATGGACGGATCAGGATTTAGGCAGGTTATGGAAAATAAGATTGTCAAAAAGGGTGAAGCGAAACTTGAAGTAGACGGCAAGACCGTGACCTTACCGATTTATAGTGGAACCGACGGCCCAGACGTTATCGACATCAAGTCTCTTTACGCTCAAGCCAATGTCTTCACCCTAGATCCTGGTTTTACGTCTACTGGGTCATGCGAAAGCCAGATCACCTTCATCAATGGCGAAGAGGGCATTCTTCTCCATCGTGGATATCCGATTGACGAGCTGGCGAACAAGTCCGGCTTTCTCGAAGTTGCCTATCTCCTGCTCTATGGCGAACTGCCAACCCAGGGCGAGTTCAACGATTTCCGGTCGTCGATCACGATGCACACCATGCTGCACACGCAAATGGACCGGTTCTTTGACGGCTTCCGGCGAGACAGCCACCCGATGGCGATGATGACCGGGACCGTTGGCGCGCTCGCTGCTTTCTATCCGGACGCGATGGACATAATGGATCCCGAAGAGCGTGATCTCTCAGCCCATCGCCTGATCGCGAAAATGTCTACGCTTGCAGCGCGGGCCTACAAATACTCCATCGGCCAGCCCTTCGTGCACCCACAGAATAATCTCTCATATGCGGAGAACTTCCTGCAGATGTGTTTCTCGGTCCCGGCAGAGAAGTACGTGGTGAACCCGGTCGTTGCACGCGCCATGGACCGACTGATGATCCTGCAGGCCGATCACGAACAGAATGCGTCGACATCTACAGTTCGTCTGGCCGGCTCCTCTGGCGCTCACCCGTTCGCTGCCGTTGCCGCCGGGATTGCAAGCCTCTGGGGACCAAGCCATGGCGGTGCCAATGAGGCATGCCTCAACATGCTGAACGAAATCGGTACGGTTGATCGGATCCCCGAATTCATCAGGCGCGCCAAAGACAAGGACGACCCATTCCGTCTTATGGGCTTTGGCCACAGGGTTTACAAGAATTACGATCCACGGGCCCGCGTAATGCAGGCAACGGTGCATGAGCTGATGGAAGAGCTCGACATTGCCGACTCCAATCTTCTGAAAGTCGCTGTCGAGCTTGAACGGATTGCCCTTGAGGATGAGTATTTTGTCGAGAAGAAGCTCTATCCGAATGTTGATTTCTACTCCGGCATTGCGATGGACATCATCGGGTTTCCGACAGAAATGTTCACCGTGCTCTTTGCGCTCGGCCGGACCGTTGGCTGGCTCTCTCAACTCAATGAGATGATCGAGGATCCGACGCAACGCATTGGGCGTCCGCGTCAGATCTATACCGGCGCAGCGAAGCGAGCGTTTGTGCCCATCGGAGACCGGTAGACTTCAGCAGAGGGCCGCGGCCCGATCTCTTCTTTGGCCCCGTGAGCGGTGGCTGCGCTTCCCATCGATTCGACGGGGCGTGGCCAGCGTTCAGCCTATTCAGTCTATAAGAGCGAACACGTCCTTCGGCTGCACATCGGTAAAATCGGCGCCGGGAGTCTCCCTGAACCGAACGCACTGGATGTCAGCTTGTCCGGCAGCAAGAGCCTTTGTCACGCGATGCATGCCGTCCATGACCCGCCCCTCTGCGCACAGAATAATCGGGTAGCTGAGATCAGCCTCTGTCATGAGCTGAAAGTGTTCGGAAAGGACCCTGCAAGTCGGTTCGTCACCGGTATAAAACCAATAGGGCTCGTCTATCTCTGCGATCTGTGAAAGAGGGACGGTTTCAACGGGCAGCGCGGCGGCGAGCTTCACAAGGCGATCCACATCCCAGGCGAAAAAGCCATTCTGGCTCGGCCTAAAATGGTATTGCTTTCTCATGACGGCTGCGGCTTTAAAATTCGTCCGCCAGCTAGAGGCTGCGGGACGCCCGTGGTGGACGGGAACGAAATCGGCAATTTCCTAAGCGTGCGTACTGCGAGAAACGCGAAGGCTTCTGCTTCTAGGGAATCTCCGCGCAGACCAACCTCCTCGGCGAGTTGTACGTCGCACTTCGCGCAGCGACCTATGGCAGACACCAGAGTCGGATTGTGTCGTCCGCCGCCGCAGAGGATAAGACGCTCCATATCAGCCTCCATGATTTCAATGCCGCGCGCGACGGACCGGGCACAGAGCTGCGTCAGGGTTGCGGCACCGTCTTCAATGGATAAGCCGTCCGCGAGCTTGGCGCTAAAGTCGTAACGGTCGAGGGATTTCGGCGGTGGTTCTGCAAAGTATGGATGAGCTAGAGTGGCTGCGAGACGGTCCTCATCGATCTGTCCCGCTGCGGCCAGTCGACCGCCAACATCATGGCTGCCTCGACCATGGGCCGTCACCCACTCGTCAATCGGGCCGTTCGCTGGTCCGCAATCGAAAGCGATCAACCCGCCATCCTTATCGAGCGCTGTGATATTGGCGACGCCGCCGAGGTTCAGGATGGCTGTGCGGTTGAGCTTCGTTCGGTTCAGAAGCGCGTGATGATAAATGGGGGCAAGGGGTGCGCCCTCGCCACCCGCTTCGACGTCAGCGGTGCGGAAGTCATAGGCAATTGGCAGCCCGAGAGCCGCCCGCATCGCCGCCGCGTCAATGATCTGAAGCGTTGCGCCGATTTTATTTTCGGTCGGGCGACGGTGAAGGACTGTCTGTCCATGAATGCCAATAATAGCAGGAGGTGGACCGCTCCAATCCGCGAGAAGCCCGTCCAGAGCGTCGCGGTGGCGCTGAACGGCGACAGCTTTGGCTGAGTCAAAGGCATCTTGCGGCGCAGGCCCCTGCCAGTTCCAGTCGCGCGCGGCTTGGACAGCGGCGTGAATGACCTCCCTATCTTCGTCTGAGTACGGAATTTCAGCTACTGGTCCGAACTCAAAGACTTCCTCACCATCGGTCAGCAGCATGGCTGCATCGACGGCATCAACGGAGGTTCCGGTCATGAAGCCGACGGCCCATACCGGTTCGAAGGCTTCAGTTTTGCTGTTCAAAACCGCGTCCTCCCATGTTAGCAGACGCCGCCCCGGAGACACGAGATGAGCGACTACACATCAGACTTCATGCGCACGCTAGACGCGCGCGGCTTCCTTAAGCAAGTGACGCATCCAGCTGAACTGGATGCTTACTGCAAGACAGGCAAGCATGTCGCCTATATCGGATTCGATGCGACGGCGGATAGCCTGCATGTTGGCTCGCTCATGGGCATTATGATGCTCCGCCACTTTCAAAAGGCTGGCGGCAAGCCGATCGTCCTAATGGGCGGCGGTACGACAAAGGTCGGCGACCCGACGGACAAAGAGAAATCACGACCCCTCCTGACCAATGAGCAGATCGCAGAGAACATTGCGGGCATCCGCAAGGCGTTCGAGCCGTTTCTGACGTTTGGTGATGGTCCAACCGACGCCGTGATGGTCAATAATGATGATTGGCTGTCACAGCTCGGCTATGTCGACATGCTTCGGGATATCGGGAAGTTCTTCACCATCAACACAATGGTGAAGCAGGACACGGTGGCGCGGAGACTGCGCAATGAGCAGCCCTACACATTTTTAGAATTCAACTATTTGCTGCTTCAGTCCTATGATTTTCTGGAGCTGTCGCGATCCTATAATTGCTTCCTGCAAATGGGTGGCTCTGACCAGTGGGGGAACATTGTCGGTGGCTCGGACCTGATCCACAAGGCCGACGGGAAAGAGGCCTATGGACTCACCTGCCCGCTCATTACCACGGCATCGGGTGGCAAGATGGGCAAGACGGCGGACGGTGCTGTCTGGCTGAACGCTGAGAGGCGAACACCCTACGAGTACTGGCAGTTCTGGAGAAATACCGAAGATGCTGATGTGGGACGGTTCCTTCGTCTGTTTACGGAACTTCCTCTGGCGGAGATCGACCAGCTGGAAGCGCTTGAAGGCGCGGACATAAACACGGCAAAGATCCGCCTGGCCAATGAAGCAACGACGCTTCTTCATGGGGCCGATGCGGCACAGGCGGCGGAAGCGGCGGCTGCGAAAGTTTTTGCCGATGGTGGTTCTGCGGATGCCCTGCCCACAGCGGAGATCGACGGCTCAGAGCTGAATCATGGATATCTGGTTGCAGCAGCCTTCACGCTGGCGGGGCTGACCAAATCAAACGGTGATGCCCGGCGGATGATCAAACAAGGTGCCGCGCGCCTGAATGACGAAGTGATCCGCGATCAAAACGCCACGATGACGGCCGCCGATCTGAATGAGGATGGCGCGATCAAGCTTTCTGCCGGGAAGAAGCGCCACGCGCTCATTCGTTTGCGTTAGCTGTCTCGTCTTCAATGTCTTCGAGGAAGTCTTCATTCTCCGGATCTTCAAAAATCCGGCGGAGGACGCCTGGAGTCACAGCGGACAATGGATTCACGGATATCTGCGCGCGCTCAAGGGTACCTTTGACGCCGTAGCGAAGCGAGATCACGCCCTCGCCGTCGCGGCTTACGAACAGATCACCGATCAGAGGGATACCGCCAAGAGCGGAGTTAATCCCGAAACTTGGGACGAGTACGCCGTCAATATCAATGCCTCCGGTATCGGTGTTGACCCAACCATTGGCCGTAAAGCCGAGCGCGGGACCGGACGCCTTTGCGCCAACGATGTTGTATCGCCCACCGGCTATGGCGAGCGGGATATCGATATCGGTAAACAAGACACCGTCACCGGATAGTGTGTCGGACATACCGCGGATCGAGGCGAGAGACAGAATTTGGGTCAGGAGCGGTGCGTCCTTAAGGCGGCCATCGGTGATGCCGATACGAATCTGTGTGGGGAGATCTCCGCGCGCGAAGGTGCCGGCAATTTCAAGATCTCCGTCTTCGAGGGAGTCAAATCCGAAAAAGACGCTGGCGAGGAAGCTCGCGTCGCCGCTGGTGACGCGAAACGCCGGATCGCCTAGCCCACTAGCATCAAAAGCGGCGCTCAATGGTGCCCCGGTTTGCGTGACGCCGACGGCCTCTGCTGTGCGCAAACCTTCGGCAGTCGAGGTCAAAGACATTTTCGCGCCGAGCATATCGAAGCCATCGCGGAGGCGGAGTTGATCAATCTCGGCCGCAAGATCGATATTGCCAAAACTCGCCGCCATGGATGATCCACCGCCCCCAACCTGAGGCATGCTGGTGACTACTTCCGAAAGATCGAGGAATGCGCCCTGGAGTCTAAATACGAGGCCACCATCTTCGTCGCGGCGTGCCGTGCCAGCTAAGTCGGCACTGCCATCGAGGAAGGCTCGGTCCACGTCGAGGCTGACGAGGCGGCCACTACGTTCAATAGCAATATCGGCTGTTAGCTTGGCGTTTTCGGCCTGGAAGTCTGCCAGAAAATCGGTGGTGTCGTTGTCACCCTGGGAAAATTCGAGTGACAGGTTTGCAGCATTGCCGGGTGTCTTGATCCACCCAACTTCGGAGACATCCAGCCGCGCATCGGTGAAATCGATGGTGGCGTTGACGTCCTGCAGAGTGCTGCCGTCCAGTTCGGCTTGCAGTTCGATGGGAGCTTCTCCGGAGAAGTAAGCGCGGGCGGGCACGCCCAATTCATTGAGCCCTGATGGCGTGAGCAGTCCGGAGGCTTGAAGTCGGCCAGGACCGGCCTCGCTGGTGAATCCATTTCGCCAGTCATATTGGAGCGGAACACCAGAAATGTTTCCGAAGCCGAATATCCGAATACCATTTTGATCGAGCTCAACTCTCGCATCACTGTCGACAAGATCGTAACCGGCGGCGATGCCCGCTATGCCAGCATCACTGACCTGTCCCTTGCCATTGTACCGATACTCCGATGCAGGAACATCCGGCAGTGCGGGGCGGGTCAGCTCAAAGTCTAGTGTCGCCTCGCCTGTAACAGTGGCGGGATCAAAGCCTGTGCGCTCCTGCAGCTGCAGACGGCTGTCGGAGATAATCTGCACGATGTTCCTGGCGGGGCCCCTTCCAGATAAGCCGACCATCATGTCTGCTCCCGGTGGGCTTAGCTGCGGATAGTGAACATATCCGCTGTCGAGCTGCCAAAGTCCCAGCCGGCCTCCCCTAAAATCCAGCCGTGTCGAGTTGCCGGTTATTCGGCCGGTCATGTCCGCTTTAACAATTGGAGGAACATCGCTGAGCGGACGAACATCCACGCCCGTCACCGAGAAGGTCCCATCGATGGCATCCTCTTCGAAGTACCCTTTGGCGCGAGACCGACGCTTGAAATCGAAGACAAAAGCCGCATCGGTGACCATGCCAGCGAGGACATTGTTGCTGACATAGTTACGCGCACCGGCAGCCTGACGAACGGGCCAGAACTTCAGGAACTCAGTGTGAGATAAGGCACCGGACATTTCGGCGGCGGCTTTCAGCTGCACGGGCATATCGCCCGGCTCAAGATCCCGCAGAAATGTCAGGTCGCCATTGGCGATCAAGTTCGCTTCTCCGGTCGATAGGCTAAGACGTTCAACAGCGAGGCGAAGGTCGCGGGGCCAAAACGTCCCGGCGACGCGGAAGCGGCGGGCTGGCCATGGGGCTGAGAATACTGGCTGGAGGTCTAGAACCATCTCAGGCGCTTCGAAGGTGAAGGCTCTTGGGCCATCGCTGCGCAGCAGTGTTTCCATCTCGAGCCGAGCGCTCGTTGAGATGGGGCCGAATTCAAGTTGTGGAACATCAAGCACCAGACGATCAGGCGCAAGATCATACTGGCCGTTGATCGTGAGCCCCGTAATAGGAATGGAACGATCAGCCAGCGTGATCGTTCCGCTGCCAATTTCGATTTCCGTTGTGATCCCTGTCAGTCCGGCTTCCTCGGTTAGCACAAAGTCCAGAGCCAGGTTTGCCGGGATGTCTTCGGCTTCGACAGGCGGGCCGGGGATCCAGTCTGCCACTGATGCGACGGACCAGTCATCCAAAGCGAATGACGCAGACAATGATGAATAGTCGGACGGCAGGGAAGCCGACGCGGTGAACTGCCCTGGACCGTCTTCACCAAAATCGCTTTCCCCCGAAACGATAGCGCTCAGTCCATCATTGCTGCGGACTAGTTCACCCACTGCTCCGGATAGCAAAGCAGTGGTGCCCCGCACCTCATCGCTGATCTCTATTTCAACGTCTTCAAAGCGGATCGTCTCAAGACTTGCAGCCGCAGCATTGTCCCGGAGGATTGCGAAAATGTCGACGAGCGCGTCGTTCGCCCGGTCGACGAGCGCGCGCATGGTTGGTGGAGGCTCGACAGACGCTTCATCTCTGAGCGTATTGATCGTACCGACCGGGTCGCCCGCGACAACCCAACCTGTATCGGTTCGACGGATTTCGACGCGTCCGTCGGACAGAGCAAGACCGATCGGCTGCAGTTCGCCGGACAGAATACCGGCTGTGTTGACGAGCAACTCTGCCCGGCCCGCCTTCGCGGCTGGCACCCCTGCATCGTCGAGCAGAATCAGATCGCTTGCCACGAAGACAACGCGCCGCTCGCTACGAAGCCACTCCAAGGTGACCTCGCCGACCTCGACGCCGCGACCTCCACGTGCGTTGGAAACGTTCCTCGCCACGTCATCGCGAAACATAGCGACCTCGATTGGCCCCGAGGATAGCCGGATGAAGATTGCAAGCGCTGCCAGACCCAAAAGGACAAGCAGACCCGCCAGGATCTTGAGGATAACAGCCAGGGCGGTTCGTCGGGCCAAGCATTACCCTCCACAAACAGAACCGACGATATATATCGGTCTCAATACTACACAATCGTTAGCACACAGGATCATAGTCATGACCACACTGCCAGAGCCTGGCACAACGGCACCTGAATTTGATTTGCCCGCCGATGGGGACGCACGCATCAAACTGTCGGATCTTCGAGGGACGCCAGTCGTCGTCTACTTCTACCCGAAAGACGATACGAGTGGATGCACCAAGCAGGCCATCGCTTTCACCGAAGATGCGGCTAAGTACAAGGCTGCCGGGATCACCGTTATCGGGATCTCCAAGGACAGCCCTGCGAGCCATGACAAGTTCATCGCCAAACATGAGCTCGGCATCCGGCTTGCATCCGACGAGACCACTGAGGTCTGTCAGGTCTATAGGGTGTGGGTGGAAAAGAACATGTATGGCCGTAAATTCATGGGCATCCAGCGAGCGACTTTTCTGATCGATTCGGACGGGGTCGTGCGCCATGTCTGGCCTAAAGTGAAAGTCGCCGGGCACTCCGAGGATGTGCTGAAGACAGCCGCGGAAACGCTTGGATGACGGGAAAATTCAATCCGTGTGCGAAACGAATCAGGTGACTTTAATGAATAATTCATTTCACAGCGGTATTTTTAACACACGAACCTGCTTTTTAGGGTTCCAAAACGCCAGACGTTCAGGTTACAAATTTCATAGTGGGTCTTTGGGAGAGGCGTTGCAAAAACACATTGTGGCGCTTGGGCATTAGGCCAGTGAGTAGGTGAACAAATTATGGCGAAGTGGCGTACCCGAATTCGATCAACATTCGAGCGCATTTTTCCCGAAAGACAAATCTACCACCGCAGCGCCGGAACGGTGAACTACATCTCCGTTTCTCCGTGGCAACAATCTATCATGGCTCTTGGCGGATTGGCCGTCGCAGGCTGGTGTCTTTACGCAACCGTTATGATCCTCCTTGCACCGAGCAGTGGTGCCTATGGTGCCGGCGGTGGTCAGGAAGTGGCTCGGCTTGAGCGCTGGGTTCAGCAGCTTCGTGCCCAGGAAGCTCTGAACAAGTCTCTACTTGAGGAACGCACCGACGCATTTCAGCGCGCCACGGTGGGCTTTGAAGAGCGCCACGAAAATCTGAAGATTATTCTCGACGAGTTGAATGGCAGCGAAGAACTGGAAGTCAGCGCGCTTCGCGGGAATGGCGCAGCGATGCTGGTTGAGGCTTCTATCGATGAAGCAGACCCGCGGCAGTCACGGGATGTGATCAAGACGGCTTCAGCGATCGACGTCGTTGGCGTACGCGCTCGGCTTGAGCGTCTGCGCAGCAACCAAACGAGTTTTCTCGACGATGCAGAGACCCTCGCCGTTGAACGCGCAGAGCGTGCTCGGGGTGTCCTTCAGCTGACCGGTGTCGGACTGAACCGCATCGGCGGTGACGACACTGCCGTGGGTGGACCGCTTGTAGATATGCTCGCGCTCAGCTCATCAGATATAAGTGATCCGAGTGATCGCCTGTTCGCCGAACGCATTGTGCAGGTTGCCGCTCGTCTGGAAGAAACACGCAATTACGAAACGATGGTTTCGAGGCTACCACTCGCCCGCCCATCGAGCGTCGAACTCCGCCTTACATCGCCTTATGGGCTTCGCGCCGATCCTTTCAGCCGCCGGTCAGCCTGGCATAGCGGAATTGATATGGCGGCCTACTACAAAGCTCCGATAAACGCGTCCGGGCCAGGAGAGGTCGTCTTTGCAGGACGCAAGAGTGGTTATGGCCGGTTGGTGGAAATCGATCATGGCCACGGTTTTCGTTCACGGTATGCGCATTTGCATTCGATTACGGTTAATAGAGGTGATATAGTCGACGTTGGAGATAAGGTTGGCTTGATGGGATCGAGCGGGCGCTCAACAGGACCCCATCTCCATTTTGAAGTGATATTTCAGGGGAAACCCTACGATCCACGTAGATTTTTGAAAGCAGGTCGACATGTTTACGAAGGCTAAAGGCAACGAACCCACAAAGTCGGAAACACCTCCGGCGCAGAACGCAATACGTCCAGCGAATTCGAAGCCGGGTACGCGCGCCGCACCTTCAATCATTTCCGCAGACATGGTCATCAAGGGATCTGTGACGTCTCAAGGCGAAATGCAGATCGACGGCGTTATTGAGGGCGACGTGCAGGGGTCGTCCCTTACCATCGGCCAGACCGGCTCCATTCAGGGAGAGGTGATTGCTCAGGCGGTCACTGTTCGTGGCAAAGTCATTGGCTCCATTCGTGCACGCAAGGTGGAACTTGAAACGGGCAGCCGTGTTGAAGGCGACATCGTCCACGCAACGCTCGCCATTCAGTCGAATGCTGTTTTCGAAGGCCAGGTAAAGCACGCCGACGATCCATTGAAATCGATGGGCAACTCGGTGGCGACAGCTGCACCGGCCCCTGCCGCGTCCAGCCCAGCGACCTCGGCACCTGCGCCATCTACGCCGCCGGCAGACGATAAATCCTCATCTGGAAAAGCGAAGAGCGGGTTCGGCTGATCGTCAGCTAGCGGACGAAATTGTCTCAATAGACATTTTGGGCAGATTTTAAGCCGCGGACTAGTCCGCGGCTTCGCTTCCTATAGCGTGCGATAGGGACGCGCTGAGAAACATGTCTATGTCGCCATCAAGCACACCGCCCGTGTCGGAGGTTTCAACTTCTGTTCTGAGATCTTTCACCAGCTGATACGGCTGAAGGACATAAGATCGAATCTGGTGACCCCAGCCAATTTCTGTCTTGGCTTCGTGACTTTCTCTTTGCGCTTCCATCTTCTTCTGCAGCTCCTGCTCATAAAGACGCGAGCGGAGCATTTCCCAAGCCGTCGCTCGGTTCTGGTGTTGGGAACGGCCATTCTGGCAAGCCACGACGATGCCGGTCGGCTCATGGGTCAGGCGAACAGCGGAGTCGGTTTTGTTGACGTGTTGTCCGCCGGCACCCGATGCGCGGTAGGTATCTTCGCGAACCTCCGACTTGTTGACCTCAATATTGATCGTCTCGTCAACGACAGGGTAAATCCAGACGCTGGCAAAACTCGTA
Organism: Pseudomonadota bacterium; assembly: GCA_039033955.1. Taxonomy (GTDB): domain Bacteria; phylum Pseudomonadota; class Alphaproteobacteria; order Caulobacterales; family Hyphomonadaceae; genus CALLCD01. Next base: position 27,874 of record JBCCBQ010000004.1, on the reverse strand, counting down.
TGGCGACGTGCATTGGAATCGAACGGGGAAATCCGGACGAGCCGGTGGACACCGCTTTCGGACTTTAGCCAGCCAAAGGCGTTTTCTCCCTTGAACAATAGTGTAGCGGATTTGATGCCTGCCTCGTCGCCGTCATGGGCATCGATCTCTTCAACCTTGAAGCCCCTAGCATCGGCCCATCGAACGTACATACGCCTCAGCATACCTGCCCAGTCCTGACTCTCTGTGCCTCCTGCCCCGGCATTGATCTGAATGTAGGTGTCGTTGCCATCGGCCTCTCCGGATAGCAGCGCTTCCAGTTCCGCTCGCGCTCCGCGTTCGGCTGCTTTGGACAGGCTGGCTTTCACTTCCTCGATGAGGTCAGTGTCACCTTCCATCTCGGCAAGTTCGATCAGTTCCTCCGCATCTGCGGCTTCCCGTTCAAGCGCTTCGACAACATCGATGCCGTCGGCAATGCGGGTGCGCTCCCGCATCATGGCTTGTGCGGTTTCGGCGTCGTTCCAGAAATCAGGACTTTCGGAGAGCGCGTTCAGCTCCGCCAGGCGTTTGGTCGCGACATCCCAGTCAAAGACGCCTCCTCAGCAGTTCGGCCGACTGCTTGATCTGGGCCATTAGATTTTCAATGTCCTGGGACATGCTTTCGCACTCTTATTGCCTGGATGCAGGGTGTTCGGCGATTTGATCTTCTGGGTCAAGCCAGACGCATTCTGATGGTGTCAGAACTGGGTTGGGTCGAACTCCTCGGCCTCCTCGACTTGCTCTTGAAGAGCGAATTCTTCTTCACCTTCGATGCCGTCCTCGCCAATGAGCGGGTCACCCGTTTCAGCTGGTTCTTCCGGATCAGCGCTGCTTGTTCCGAACAGGCTGCCATCGCCATAACCGAACAGGCTTGTCGACTCGTCCTGGAACTCAACACCGGGTTCCGTCCCGGGGCGGAAGGCTTCGGTTATGCGCTTGGTCGTGAGGCCGGTCGGCAGGCCTCCTGTTTCTGCATCGATTTCGACCAGCCGGACACCGGGCGGAATGCGGAAAGGTAGGGCCGGCTTTTCAACAAGGGCCGCTTCCATGAATTCGGTGAAGATCGGCGCAGCCACGGAGCCACCGGCTTCACCATCGCCTAGTGTCTTCGGCGTGTCGAAACCTACCCAGACACCCACTACGAGATCTGGTGAGAAGCCCATGAAAAGCGCGTCGACATAGTCATTGGTGGTGCCGGTCTTGCCCGCGAGCGGTTTGCCGACACGCAGTGCGCGGCGACCTGTGCCCCGCTCGACCACGCCTTCCAGCATGTGGACGACCTGATAGGCTGTGACAGGATCAAGAACCCTTTCGCGCTCGTCGGGAAAGATGGGTGGTCCCTCACCGTTCCACTCGTCGCTGACACAGGACGAACAATCACGCTGGTCGTGTTTGAATAGGGTCTGACCATGGCGGTCCTGCACGCGGTCGAGGAGGGTCGGTGTCACTTCACGGCCGCCATTTACGAAGGCGGCATAGGCCTTGGACATGCTCCATAGAGTCGTTTCGCCTGCTCCGAGCGACATCGCAATATATGGGGGGAGGCTCTCATAGGCGCCCATGCGCTCAGCGAGTTCAACGACGGGTTCGAGGCCGATGTCCTGGGCCATGCGCACGGTCATCAGGTTCCGCGATTGCTCTAGGCCAACCCGCATGGTCGTCAGGCCATAAAAACGTCCGTCGGCATAGTTGCCGGGAGCCCAGAAATCATCTGCTTCGACATCGAAGTCGACAAAGGGTGCGTCCAACACTTTGGACGCCGGGGTGTATCCATTTTCGAGAGCGGCAGCGTAGACAAACGGCTTGAAGCTGGATCCCGGCTGACGCTCGGCTTGTGTGACGCGATTGAACTGGCTTCGCCAGAAGGAATACCCACCCGCCATGGCAAGGACACGGCCTGTATGGGGATCAAGCGCGATGAGTGCGCCCTCCACTTCCGGGATCTGGCGCAAGGTTGCCTGACCAACAGGCACGGACAGTGGCTCTACAGGGACAGGTGGCTCGGCAGCATCCTGTGTGTCTCCCTCGCGGCTTGTCGGTGAGACGGACTCTTCTGCTTTGACGGTCTGGCGGGCAAACTCGGCGAGCACAACATCGCCGCGGCGCAAGCCGAAACTGCCATCCTCGCGCTCATAGGTCTCGGTTGCCCAAGTTACGTCTTCGGGCGGCAGATCGATAAAATTACCGTCCTCGAGCATGAGCTTTGCGCCATCGTCGGAGATGCGGGTTACAAGCGCCGCCTCCCAGGTGCCGGACCCGCCGGGAAGCTTGAGGGCTTCAAGCTCCTCTTCAGCTGTCTGGCCGACCGACTCGATGCGCGCAATCGGGCCGCGATACGGATGGCGGCGGTCATAGGCTTCGAGGCCGTTCTGAACGGCTTCCTGAGCAGCGAGTTGCAATTTGGTATCGATGGTGGAGCGAACCGAGAGCCCGCCTTTGTATAGAGCGTCCTCGCCATAGGTCTCGACCAGTTCCCGGCGTAGCTCTTCAACGAAATATGCGGCAGCCGCATATTCCTCACCCTTCAAGCGATTGACGGTTTCAAGGGGCAGTGCCTGGGCAGCATCGGCATCGTCACGAGAGATATAACCATCCTCGACCATGCGCCCGAGGACGTATCCCCGACGGCGAACGAGACGCTCCGGCCGCCGATAAGGGTTTACCGTTCCGGGAGCTTTGGCAAGTGAGGCAAGCGTGGCCGCTTCAGCGAGGTTCAGTTCCGGCAGGGACTTGCCGAAATAGCGGAGCGCGGCTGAGCCAACACCGTAGGACTGACCTCCGAGATAAATCTCGTTGAGATATAGCTCCATGATCTCTTCTTTGGTGAACGCCCGCTCCATGCGGCGCGCGATGACCGCCTCTTTGGCTTTGCGGACGATCGTCTGGTCGCGGGTCAGGAGCATGTTCTTTGCGACCTGTTGGGTGATCGTTGAACCGCCCTGCAGTCCGCCTGACCCCGTGATTTTGTTCCTCAGAGAGTTCACCGCACCTCGAAGGATGCCTTTGTAGTCGAGACCGCCATGCTCGAAGAAGGTTTTGTCTTCCGCTGACACAAAGGCCTGCACGACGTGGGTCGGGATAGAGTCGTAGGGCACAAAGACACGGTGCTGCTGGGCAAACTCGGCAATCAGCGCCCCGTCACCGGCATGAACGCGCGATGTAATGGGTGGTTCATACTCGGCGAGTGTTTCGTGGGCTGGGAGATCTCTCGACCAGGCCATGAAGAGCATGACAATGCAGAGCGCACCTATCACACCGAGGATCACCATTGCTATGAGTGCGCGGCGTAAGTTCGCCCAGGTCATGAGTTTGAAGCCGGTCGGCGCGGTTTCCGTCATTATGCGATCTCGTCTAATTCAGCCCGTATTTTATCTGACTCGCAGCGGTGCCACAGGTTTTCGACCAGACTAAGGCGTTTCTGCACCTCGAAAATGCCGAAAACCATTAATTCTGGGCAAGAAGAACCTCGCGCTGGTCGAAGTATTTGTCGATGGCGTCGGCCACCGCGACCATAACACGGCGCTGTCCTTCGGATGTTGAAAGCCTGCGGGCGTCGTCCCGATTGGTCAGGAAGCCCATTTCAAGCAGTACGGCGGGTACATCTGGCGCGAGCAGTACGAAGAAATTCTCATTTCTGTGTGTATTGCGCAGAATTGGTCCAGCTTCGGCAAGCTCCGGGATCAGCATTGCCGCGAACGCCTCGGAATTGGTTTTGGTCTCCCGCTTGAGAAAATCTTCAAGGATGCCCGCGACTTCATCGGGCGCTTCCCCGGTCTCAATGGGCAACTCCCAATTGTAGAGCTCAGCCATGCGGTCAACGCGCTTCTCGCCTTTCGCGGATAATGTGTAGACGGTGGCTCCCTGGATTTCGGGTTTTGCTGCCGCGTCGGCATGCAAGGAGATGAACAGGTCTGCATCCCACTCACGCGCCAGTGTGACACGATCTTCGAGTTCAATGAACCGGTCATCTTCGCGGGTCAGTTTCACGTCGTAGCGGGGGTTTGCCCCGAGAATGGTTTTCAGTCGTTTGGCCGCGCTGAGCACGATAGCGCGTTCGACGGCCCCGTGGTGACTTGCGCCGGGATCGCGGCCGCCATGGCCAGGATCAACGACAATGACGTACTGTTCGCCGCCTGCAGCGACCCTACGCGGACCTTCGGCAAGCGCCAACCGGCGCTCCGATTCCAGGCTGGCAAGGCGTTGCATATCTTGGCGGGCGACACGTTCGAATCTGTTTTGGGAAACCGAGATAAGGTCAATGATCAGGCGATGGCTGGTCCGCGCACCATAGGGGGGCAAATCGAGGGTACGGGAGATGAGCATCGGTCCGTCCAGCCAGAAAACAAGCTGTCCATTGACCCAGTTATAGGATGTCACGCCACCAATCGGCTGGTAAACCCGGTCACTTCCAATCCAAGGCTTATTGGCCACGTCAATGACGAGGGATGCCCCGCTGCCGCTTGTTACGAACTCCTGGTGACTGATTTCACTATCTGCGGCTATGACAATGCGCGTGTTCACGCCGTCGCCAAGCACTTTGACGTCGTGAATATCAGCGTGGGAAACACCTGAAAATACAAGGCATAAGACCGGAATTAGCTGTCGCAAAACCCAGTTCATATTGCTGTTTCAACCCCTTTATAAGGCTCATGCTTCACTGGCCTTGATTGCACAAAGAGTATTAACCCGGGATTTACCGCAAGTTTCTGCGGAAACCGCTTTTCTTTATCATTTTGCGCTTCCCAAAGCGTCAAATATTGGGCACACACACTTCATCGCGGTATTCGAGCCGCGCACGAGATACTCCCACAGTGCTGCCGGGCAGACTTTTCGCCGCGCACCGTCGGAAACCGGAAAGACAATGGCTCTAGTGACAAGCAGACTTTTAGACCGTTTCGCCGCCACCCCCGCGGCGTTCGAGGCTGTGTTTGCGCTATCTGCCACCACAAATATCGCCGCGCGACGCAGTTTTGCGCCGTTTATGCGCAAACTCGCCGGCATCTATGTAAAGGTTCCCTTTGATGAGCAAACTAATGCTGATCGATGCGGTCCACCCCGAAGAGACCCGAGTGGCACTCGCGACGGATGGTCGTGTCGATGATTTTGATTTCGAAGCTGAAGGCAAACAACAACTAAGAGGAAACATATATTTAGCCAAAGTGACCCGAGTGGAGCCCTCGCTCCAGGCGGCATTTATTGAATATGGCGGAAATCGCCACGGCTTCCTCGCCTTCAGCGAAATTCATCCAGACTATTATCAGCTTCCCCAGGAAGATCGCGAAGCGCTGCTCCGCGAAGAGGCTGAAATTGCTGCCGCAGCCGCGGAAGAAGACGACGACGAAGTCGATCTCGCCGAAGACAGTGATGATGTCGATGAGGAGGATGAGGCACTTGCCGATGCTGAATCGAGTGAAGTCGAGGAAGGCACCACCGATGAAGAGGACGACGAAGATACGTCAAGCGAGAGCGAAACCGCTGCATCTGTGAAGAAAAAGCCCTCAAGGCGGACGCACCCGTCTCGTCGATACAAGGTTCAGGAAGTTATCCGCCGCCGCCAGGTGATGCTGGTCCAGGTGGTGAAGGAAGAGCGCGGCAATAAGGGCGCGGCGCTGACCACATATCTTTCTCTTGCCGGCCGCTACTGCGTCCTCATGCCGAATACGCCGCGGGGCGGCGGGATTTCGCGCAAGATCTCCAGCGCATCTGATCGTCGGCGGCTTAAGACGATCACGAAGAGCCTTGATGTGCCCCAGGGCATGGGCCTTATCGTCAGAACCGCAGGCGCAAAGCGAACAAAAACCGATATCAAGCGGGACTTTGAGTATCTTCAGAAGCTCTGGGACAAGATCAGAGACCTGACCCTCAATTCCATTGCGCCCACGCTGATCAACGAAGAAGGTAATCTCGTCCACCGGGCGATGCGGGATCTATACGACAAAGATATCAATGAGGTGCTCGTGCAGGGTCCTCAGGCGTATCGCGAAGCCAAGGATCTCGCCAAACTACTGATGCCTAGCCAGGCCAAAAAAGTGAAGCAGTGGAAAGACCAGTCACCGCTGTTCGTGGCCAAAAACGTCGAAGAGCAGCTCAACTCGATCTTTTCGCCCGTCGTGCAGCTGAAGTCTGGTGGATATCTCGTCATCAATCAGACCGAGGCACTTGTCGCCATCGACGTGAACTCCGGCAAGGCCACACGGGGCCGAAATATCGAGCAGACCGCCACGAATACGAATGTTGAAGCCGCAGAGGAAGCCTGTCGGCAAATGCGCCTGCGGGATCTTGCTGGCCTGATCGTGATCGATTTCATCGATATGGAGGAGAATAAAAATATCCGCCAGGTCGAGAAGAAATTGAAGGATTGCCTCAAACTCGACCGAGCGCGGGTTCAGCACGGGCGGATTTCGCAGTTTGGCTTGATGGAGATCTCGAGGCAGAGACGGCGGACAGGTGTTCTTGAATCAAGTTCGACGACTTGCGCTACCTGTAATGGTACTGGGCGGCAGCGCTCCCTCTCATCGGCAGCACTGCAGCTCCTCCGCGCGATCGAGGCTCGGGCGGCTGGCGGCGGGCTGAAATCTCTCAAGGTGGAAGCCCCCGGAGACGTCGCGATCTATCTTCTGAACAACAAGAAGGAAGCGTTTCTCGCCATCGAAGAAGAAGCAGGATTGGCGATATCAATTTCATCCTCTGACGACTTGCTACCGGGCGATTTTAAGATCGAGGCTGAAAAAGATCCGAAAGCAAAACGGCGGCGGAAGTCCAAACCTGTGGTCGAAGGAGATCCGGACGACGAAGCTTTTGCGGCGCAGGTCGCTGAAGAGGATGCCGCTTCGGAAGCAGCTTCCGGCGGAGACGAGACTGTTCAGGAAGATGGCGAAAGCGAAGCCGGTGATGGCGAACCACGCCGCCGGAGACGCAGAGGCCGACGCGGTGGTCGAAGACGGCGTCGAGATGGCGAGAGCGAGACAGCGAAGGCCGCTGCAGAGGCGACAGCTGCTGCGCTTGCCCTCCCTCCAATCGACTCCAAACCGCCGGTAGGCAAGGACCTGCCCCCTGAGGATGGCGGCGCACATCTGGATGGTCTGTCACTCATGGCAGGTGAAGTTCTGGAAGACGGACTTGATGCGACTCGGGATGAAGAGGGTCCGACCGAGGAAGGTGAAACACCCGAGAAAGAGCCGAAAGGTCGCCGACGTCGCTCGCGTGGCCGAAGACGCGGTCGCCGAGACAGGCAAGAAACTTCAGAGACCGCACCGGAGGCGAATATCGAGGAAAGTGCAGAAAGCGCCGAGAGTGTCGATGCACCAAAACCAGATCCGGACGCTAGCGATGTGGGCATGGATACGGAACCGGCAATCGAAGCTGAGGTCGTATCTGTGGATACTGACACATCGGTAAGTGAGCCTGGCGAAGCGCCTGCTGCTCCCGTGGTTGAAGCGCCGGAGCCTGTCGAAACGAAGATCGAAGACGCACCCGCCGAAACGTCTAAACCAAAACGCCGAGGTTGGTGGTCACGCCGCAAAACCGGCTAGCGGTCGTGCTCGCGCCTATGCCCGTCCGATTTTCTGGCGGGCAACCTCGTCGGCGATTTGATTGGTCGGGCGCGACTGCGATAGGCTCTGATCGAGAATTCCGCCGAGGGTGTTCATCAGCGTGTCGAGTTTCTCATCGACCCAATCGCGGGAGTAGTTGCCGGAGATCTCGGCGGCGACATTGATGATGCCGCCCCCGTTGATGACATAGTCGGGCGCATAGAGCACACCAGCTTCGCGCGCCGCTGCGCCCATGGAGTCGGTGGCCAACTGATTGTTGGCACCACCTGCAATGACTTTCGCTTTCAATCGGCCGAGTGTCTTTTCATTCACGATCGCGCCAAGGGCGTTCGGTGAAAAAATGTCCGCTTGCTGATCATAGATTTCGTCCGGAGAAACAATGGTCGCGCCCGTTAGAGACGCGATCTCAGAAAGTGTTTCTTCGTGAACGTCCGAGATTACAAGATCGGCACCAGCTTTAGCGAGGTGCAGACAAACCCCACCGCCAACGCTTCCCACCCCCTGCACGGCCACCCGTTTACCGTTCAGGTCATCTGTATCGAAAGCGCGTTTTGAGCATTCAAGAATGCCGCGATAAACACCCAGAGCCGTTATGGGGCTTGGATCACCGCTTGCGGCATCACCGGATTCCAAACCGGCGACGTATTTCGTCTCTTCCGTAGCAACGGCCAGATCGCCGGGACTGAGGCCGACGTCTTCGGCTGTCCAATATTTGCCGTGCAAGCTTTCAATCGCGCGGCCAAAGGCGCGAAACAGGTCCGGTGACTTATCCGTGTGGGGATCACCCCAAATAACGGCCTTTCCTCCGCCCAGTGGTAGTCCCGCCATGGCGTTCTTGTAGCTCATTCCCTGCGAGAGACGGAGCACGTCTGAGAACATGTCCGCACCAGACTTGTAGTCCCACATGCGGCATCCTCCTGCCGCCGGGCCGAGCGCCGTCGAATGGATTGCGATGATTGCCCTTAGTCCGCTGTCAGCATCATGGAACAGATGGACGCCTTCATGGTCGTCGAAGGATGCGTGATCGAACATTAAACTGGCCCCTTGGAAATACGTGCCAAATGACCGGGTGCGCGTGTCATGTTTTTGCTACGAAGACAAGAGGACAGGGTCGGATTTGCCCTCAACGATCTTCTACGGAGCCCACGGGATTGTCGGCGCACCTGATGGGAGTGAGGCCTCCGGATCGAGCATGAAGCTCAACTGATCGGCCCAAACGGTCTCAGCCTGCAGGTCACGCATGAGCATATGATAACCGTTTTCATAGTAGGCAGTGCGGACATGCTTTGGCAGCGTTGGAGCCGTTCGCTTCATGAAATTCTTAGGGATAATATCGTCGCGTGCGCCATAGAGCATGAGCGTATTCTCAGGCAGGCGCGCTGCCGACTTATGGCCATTCTCCATCACAGAAACCACACCATAGACCTGATCGATGCGGTTCTCGAAGAGGTTGAGCGGGTCCTGCCCGCGTTTGATGAGCATTTCCGTGTTGTCCGAAGGCACGATTTGATCGACCGCGAATTTCGGGGGCACCACGACCCATGCTGGACGGATCTTTGTGGACGCCCAGAGGCTTGCCCTATGATGGACCGGAAGACCGCCCCACCCGCGCAATCCGGGTCCGGACAGGATCAATCGATCGACGCCAGAAGGCGGATTGTCGGATCCGAATGCAGTCATAGCGACTGCCCCGCCCATTGATATACCGACCACTGTGATGGTTGCGTTTGGATGTCTGGCATTGGCGAGCCGGACCGCTTCGCGCAGATCATCCCGCATTAGATCTTCCTGCGGCCAACGCCCCCTGCCCACCGACCTGCCGAAGCCACGTTGATCATAGGCATAGGTTGTGACGCCCCGCTCTGCCCACCATGGCGCTGCATACTCAAACGCGGCTGCGTAGTCATTCATCCCGTGAACCCCGACAACGACATGCTCTGGGTCGTCTGTTCCGTCCGCTTCCCAGACGGTCAGGCCAAGCTCAGCTCCATCGAAGCTGACGAACGTTTCTTTCTCAGGCAGAAATCCTGGCACGGGGGCCTCCTCCAGTCTCAAGGCAGTTTGATGTCCGCGCGTCGCCGTGCACCCCACCAGCCAGAACATTATAGCGGCTAGTCCGACAAGACCTGCGATATAGCTTGTTTTAGGACGGGAAGCGTTTCCTGCTCGAACCATGGATTCCTCTTCAGCCAGGCTGTGTTACGCCACGACGGATGTGGCAGGGCGAAAATGCCCTCGGCGGCGAACTCACGCCAATTGCGCACGGTTTCAGTAAGTGTTCGGGCGCGGCGGTCCTTCAAGTGCCAGGACATGGCATACATACCGATGACAAGTGTCAATTCAACGCTTTGCAACTGTTCGAGGAGTGAGGCGCGCCAAACTCTTGCGCATCGCTTCATGGGAGGCATGTCGCCTCCGTTTTTGTCGTAGCCGGGAAAGCAGAACCCCATGGGCACGATGGCGCATTTGGTATCATCGTAAAACGTCTCTTCGTCGACCCCCATCCAGTCACGCAATCTGACACCAGACGGATCGCTGAAGGGAATGCCGCTATTGGCCGCCTTGTTGCCCGGTGCCTGGCTGGCAATAAGAATGCGAGCGGAGCGCTTGGCCCGAAGCACTGGACGCGGATTACGTGGCATTTCGCCGGCACAAAGCGTACAGCTTCTGATGTCGGAGACGAGGTCATCCAGGGTCTGTCCTGTTTCAAGATTCATCTGGTGACACACCCTAAAATCAATATCAGACAAGAACTTGATGCGTCTGATGGGCCGTGCAACACCTTTGTTCATCAAATCACATAGCAACAGGTCACTTATGCTTCGCTCTTTGATCGCGCTTAGCGCGCTTGCTCTTGTCGCAGCCTGCGGAGATGGCGGGTCTTCCTCACCCGTTGACGAAACAGGCGGTTCAGTAACGAACCCTGCCCAGACGCACTCCAGTGACGCCCTGCTCATGCCGTTACCCGTTGGAACCACAGCCGCCATCACAGCGGAAGATATCGCGCAACGTGTTGCTATCCTTGCTGACGATACATTCGAGGGACGTGCGCCCGGCAGCGAAGCGGGCGAGGCATCCGCCAGATGGATTGCGGCCGAGATGGAACGTATCGGCATTGAGCCCGGATTTGGCGACAGCTATCTGCAGCCTGTTGGAATGGTCGAACTTACATTGGACGAGGCCGCATCCGGCCTCACCTTCAACGGTGCCTCCGAGCCTATGGAGATGACGCTCGGACGCCAAGCTGTGATCTGGTCAAAGCGACAGACCGAGGACACGCTGAGCTTTGCAGACTCAGAGCTCGTTTTTGTCGGCTATGGCGTTGTCGCACCGGAGTATGGCTGGGACGATTATGCTGACCTCGACGTTGCAGGCAAAACGGTTGTGATGCTGGTCAACGATCCAGGATTTGCAAACCCGGACGGGGGTCTCTTCAAAGGCGCAGCCATGACCTATTATGGTCGCTGGACATACAAATTCGAGGAGGCTGCGCGACAGGGGGCCACAGGCGCAATTGTCGTCCACGAGACGCTTCCGGCCTCTTACGGTTGGGACGTGGTTGCCAACTCATGGTCAGGACCGCAGGCCGATCTTGTCCGCAACAATGCCGGTGAAGACAGGACCATCCTAGAAGCCTGGATTAGCTCAAGTATAGCAGACCGCCTATTTGCAGAGGCCGGTCTCGATTTCAGCGAGCAAAAACGCGCCGCCCGGGTTCAGGGGTTCAAGCCTGTTCCCATGGGCAGTCTCACAGCAACGGCAACCATCAATCAGTCCATGCAAACGCGGGAAAGCAACAATGTGATCGGTGTGATCCCAGGCAAGACGCGGCCCGATGAATATGTACTTTACACCGGGCATTGGGATCATCTCGGAAACAAAAGAAGCGACGAAACAGACCCATCCGTCGATCTGATCTTCAATGGCGCAGTAGATAATGCGACCGGTGTCTCGGCGGTGCTGGATATCGGTGAGGCGCTGATCACTGAAGATCTCGATCGATCTGTTCTCTTCGTTGCGGTGACGCTGGAAGAATCCGGACTTTTGGGATCGGCTTTCTATGCCGAGAATCCGACCGTGCCTCTGAGCCAGATCGCTGCCGGGATTAATATTGACGCCATGCTGCCCATCGGCCGGACGCGGGACATGGTTGTTGTGGGGTATGGGGCGTCGGAATTGGAAGACATATTGACAGATATCCTGAAATCCCAGGACCGCGTGATCGTTCCGGATCTAAACCCTGCGGCTGGCTACTTCTATCGCTCTGACCATGTGTCCTTCGCGAAGAAAGGCGTTCCCATGCTCTACGCTGATGGCGGTCAGGACAAGATCGATGGCGGGTTCCCGGCCGGTCAGGCCACCGCGACGAATTACACGCGCGAACGATATCACAAGCCTGCCGACGAATATGATGAGACTTGGGACCTTTCCGGAACCGTTGAGGACGTCACAGCGCTCTTCGAAATTGGCAAGCGAATCGCGATCTCAGACGATTGGCCAGAATGGTATGAAGGGAACGAGTTCAAAGCTATCCGGGACGCATCGAGACCCGCGAATTAGCGCTTGTCGGCGATAGGAGGCCGAACAGATGCTATCCTATCAGCACGGATATCATGCAGGGAACCGGGCGGATGTGCTCAAGCATGCAGTGCTGCATACGATCCTGAGTGGTCTGACAGCCGAGCCATCCTGTCTTCTCTACATCGAAACGCATGCCGGGCGTGGCCGTTATGACCTGTCAGGCGAACAGGCGCGGAAAACCGGTGAAGCAGATTCAGGCGTTCTGGCCATGCTCACCCAACCGGCTCCGAAGCCCCTCGTCCCATGGCTGGACCTTGTGCATTCGAGAGGTAAGGCGGCCTATCCCGGATCACCAGACATCGTGGCGTCTCGTCTGCGCGCCGGCGATCGCATGGTGCTGTTTGAGATGCATCCGGCGGAGCACACGGCCCTGACCGAAGCTCTTGGTGATGACCCAAGAGTTCAGATCAAGAAAGCAGATGGGTATCGCGGCGCGCTTAAACTGCAGCCACGGCGAGGTGAACGGCTGTGTATCTTCGTTGATCCGAGCTATGAGACAGAACGGGATATGGACGCATTGGCTGAATGGGCTCCGAAGGCTCTAAACCGCTGGTCCAATGCCATTATCGTCCTTTGGCTACCGCTTTTCTTCGACGAAAGAGAGCTGGAATTCGGAGCCTATCTCTCCGATCTCTCCGATGGCGCAATTGCCGGTGCGAGATGGCCGGTTAAGCCTGATATGGAAACGGCGCTCTCAGGCTCAGCTGTTGTGGCCTATGGCGTCGACAAGAAGACGTCAGGTGCGATGGCATCCATTGCAAGCAGCCTGCAATCAGTTTGGGGTTCGGTCGACTAAATCGGCGTTGGTGGCGGGCCGCATCCGGCAACGATTTTCGATGCAGATCTGAAACGATTGCCTCAAATTCCCTCGATACACGATATTTTCTTTCAGAAGTAGCAAGATTATCCTTTTATTTTCACTTTTGAATTGTATGTTAAGCATATGGACAGGAAAATTATCCCGCTGAAGGTTCCTGGGGCTCAATGGATGCAGCTCACTGAATTCGATCAGCATGTTAAGTCGATCGCACAATGTATGGAGTTTCTTCAGCTTACCGCTGAAACCCTGCTGGCAGAGTGTGAGCGGCCATCAGGTCGGCAGACGCTGTCCAGGAAAGAAAAGGACTTCTACGCAGTCGAGCTTCCCCTTGTGAAGAGCGATGTCGAGGACGCCCTCGCGCAACTGCAGAACCTGCTCGGGCGCGTCGATTCATCGGATGTCGAAGAACGACCGTCCGCTTAAAGTCTGCTGACCCTTACGCCGGGCCTCTATTCCGGTGTGCCGGTGTCACCGGCGATTTGGTCATTCATATGGGCGATAAGGGCATCGAATCCCTCATTCTGAATGATCGACGTAAATTGCGCCCTGCGTTCCACATTGAAAGACAGGCCGTCTACCATGACGTCTACGAGCCGAAGGTCGCCGCTGACTTCAAGGACCCGCCAATCGATTCCCGCACGCTGCTCACCGTCATCACCGAACAGTTTGGACCGGACTATGAAGTCACCCGGTCTGCGAACAATGACATCGTTGATCTCTATTGTACGGGACACAAGCTCATCGATCTCGCTCGCATATGCTGCCGTGATATAGTCATCGAAGAGCGTATTGTACTGATCGACATGCTCTTCGCTAGCGTTCTTCCGCTGTTCCCGGGACAGGATGAATGACTTCATTCGTCCGAGTGCCATGTCCTCAGACAGCACACTTTGAAAACCCTCGCGCCGCGCCTCATCGCCTTCATTGCTAGAGGTCGCGAGCGTCTTGAAATCATCAACGAGCGTCATCACGAACTCAGACGGCAGATCACCAGTGCTGACTTCGGCTGACGCTGCGAATACCTCTATAGGCTGTGCTGTTACGGGCCATGCTGCCAATGCCACAGGCGTGGCCAGCAACGCGGCTGCAAGACATCGCACGCTACCAACGGAGAATCTTTTCAAAACGCGACTCCTAATACTCGCTCTCTTCCGGGAGCAGGATTTATAGGACTATGCAGCAGCCAACCTTAAAGGAAAATAACGGCGCGTTGTTTTTCTGCAGTATCTCTAAGGCCTTATGCAGTTGCGACTTTTCGCCGGGAGAGCACGTCCAAGAGCCAAGGCTGGACCAAAATCGTGCAAATCAGGGTGAATCCGATGGCAAGCGTGAGCAATATGCCCATGCTTGCAACGCCTCGATGTGCTGAGAGGATCAATGTTCCAAACGAGCAGATCGTTGTAATTGCACTGAAAAATACGGCTCTGGGGGTAGATGTTTCGTATACGGCAGCCGCGGTATCGCCTCTCCTGGCGCGGATGCCCAAGTGAATACCACTATCGGCTCCTACCCCGACAAGCAGCGGTATTGCGATGATATTGGCAAAATTGAACGGAAGGTTCAGAAGCACAGCCGTGGCCGATGTCAGTGTCGCCGCCAAGACCAGTGAGAAGAGAATCACACTGACCAGGAGGGCATCGCGGAGAATGGTTGCCAAGAGGATCGCGACGGCAATCCAGGCAATCACGCAGGCGATAATCATGGATTCTGATATCACCCGTCCAGACTCGAGGACGCTTCGCGCCGACCCTGTTGCGGCTGGCGCAATATCCCGAACCTGATCGACAAATTCTATGCGGGCATCCTGTTCGCGCAGATCCATGGCAGGTTCAATTTGCAATCTCAGCCGGCCATCCTCGGCTCGGAAGCGCGTTGCCAGACTTCTTGGCAGATCATCATAGGTAACCTCGCTTGGATATATCTGATCGCGAAGCCGGTCGTATTGCATAGCCCAGTAACGGAATATGTCTCCCTCCACTGAGGTGAGTATGTCCGGGTCAGACGCTACGGCAGTATCAAGTGCCGCGATCGCGGCGGCCAACCTATCCCGGGCATCATCGTCCAGTCGCTCGAACTGACCGTCGAGGCGTTCTCTTGCACCCGAGATAATGCTGTCCGGAATATTGTCTTCGTCTGCGAAGACGAGGCTAAGCCCAATCGACGCCCAATCAATGAGATCGAGTTTTTCGAACTGGTCGTCCGGTACGAGATCCGCGGGCCCGATGACCTCTTTGACAACGTCGAGGTTTTCCAGTTGCGGAATGATCTCGTCGGCCTGTGCTTGATCATTCACGAGCAGTGACAGGTTATAGGGCTGCGATCCTTCACCTTCGAACAGCAAATCAAATGCGCGAACCGAGGGTGCATCGGGATCGCGCAAAGACATTGGGTCGGCGTCGAACCGAACCTGCGGCATGAGTGTCAATGCGCCGAGGCCGGTGCCGATCGTCACCAGAGCGACCACGGTGCGTATTCTGCCCGAATAGTTCAGCTTCGGAATGATCACATTTTTCAGGCCATCGCGGCGGCGTATGCCTGAGTTCGGCGGCAGCAAGGCGAAAACGGCGGGCAGCAACGT
Organism: Pseudomonadota bacterium; assembly: GCA_039033955.1. Classification (GTDB taxonomy): domain Bacteria; phylum Pseudomonadota; class Alphaproteobacteria; order Caulobacterales; family Hyphomonadaceae; genus CALLCD01. Next base: position 12,324 of record JBCCBQ010000004.1, on the reverse strand, counting down.
GACGGAAACGGCAAATGCGACCAGAACACCAAAACCGGAAACCACCCCCAGCTGGGTCATTCCGGTAAAATTGGTGGGGGCAAAGGCGAAAAACGCGATGGCGGAGGTCGGTGCGCAAAGCGCAAGCGCGCTGCCGATAAGACGGTTGGATTTAAAGATGGCGGCGCGGCAGTGTCTGCCGTGCGTGCGCTCTTCCTGCACATGCATGGCGAGGTGGATCATGAAATCTATGCCAAGGCCCACGAGCAGAACTGTGAAAGCGACGGAGACAAGGTTTAGCGCGTCGAACATCAGCGCAGCGAAGCCGGCTGTGATCAGGATGGTGATGACGAGTGCCGCCAACGACGTGAAGACAAGCACAGCCGACCGCAGAGCGATCATCAGAAGCACGATAATGAAAAGGAATGAGAGCGATAAGGAGAGACCGATTCCTTCGGTGACGCTCGCAAGCTCTTCGGTTCTGAGCACCGCGTTTCCGGTTATCGAGGCGGAGACCTCGTAGAGCCCTTCATCGACCACCTCCGCGATGGCTTCGTCGATCGCCAGAACTGCGGGACGCGCAGGCTGAAGGCTCGACATGTCAAGCACAGGAGAAATCGAGATGACCCTCTGGTGAATGTCATCGGCATCATCTGGCGTGTGAAAAATGTCCTGCCAGGACAAAGGCTCGGGAGTGCCTGCAAGACGCTGCTCAATGGTTTGCGCCATACTCGTCATGGCGCGCTGAAGGGCCTCCGGTATTGGCTCGCCCTCATCGATCGGCTCCAACGCATCGGCCAAGGCGAGGTAGAGACGATCCATTGTTGGCGTTCGGCCAAGACGCTTCAGAATGGGACCGGCAGCTGTAATGTTCCCGAGAAGCTCGTCCAGTTCGTCGGATTCAAGGAATAGAAGTCCGTTCTGGACAAGGAACGGATCAACGCTGGCCGCAAACACATCCGAAACCACATCTGTCCGCTCGCGTAGAACCTCCGCCACCTTTATGGAAAAAGCATCGGCCTCATCTTCACTTCGGGCGCGGACGACGAGGGCGATACGCGTTTCTTCGTCCGGGAAGGCACGTTCGAAATCCAGCTGTGCCTGCCGATAGCCGAGTTTTGAAGAGACCATCTGGGACGTGTCGGAGTTCACGCCCAGACCCGTAACAGCCAGCATCGTTCCGATGCACGCCAGCACGAGCAATGCGGCGATCATACGCCAGGGGTAGCGCATTGCGAGCGACATCCATCCCCACAGATGCCCTTCTATGCGCGTGAGGAGACGAAGGTTCATGAGCCCTAGCGCGTCGATTAAATCACTGGCGGGGACCCTAGACTGCGCTGCGCTGCTCTGTCCACAGGATTAGCCGGGGATAGCCGCGTAAACTGCACCTCTATAACTCTTCGCATTTTCGCTGAATTCACAAAGCATTACCCGATTGTAATCTTGAGGTCCGGGCAATTTGAACCGGTCATGATCTACGACTTTGAAGCCGCAGTGGCTGAAGTAGTCCGGCGCACCTATCAACAGCGCGAGCGACCAGCCTGCCCGACGTCCAGCGTCGAGCACTTCACTCGTTACGGCAGCACCCAGCCGATCACCGCGATATTCAGGATCAACGGCGACAGGGCCGATAAAGATCGCTTGTCCGCCGTGCTCTATCTGAATGGGCCATGCGCGTGTCACGGCAACAATTCTGTCTCCGTCCAAAGCTATCCGATTGATATCTGGCAGTGATGCGCTGAACTCACGCAGCCTTTCAGCCGTTTTCGCAAAGTGCCCGGGGCCAAAGGTACGATCAAAAAGACTCTCAATGGCATCGGCATGGATTGCAGGGGATTCTGGAACGATTTCGATCATGGCCGCAGGCGCGTAGCGCAAGTTCCAACGTATTCCCAGCCCCAAATTCTGGACAGGAAATTTTCGCTGGGCTCTTTTCATCCGGTGAACGCGCCTTATCGTCGGCGCGCAAACACATATAGGGAGACGATTGATGGGTGTTCTCGACGGAAAAGTCATTCTTGTTACCGGCGGCGGCAATGGCATCGGCAAGGAAGCGGCGCTTCTTGCAGGTCGCGAAGGCGCGAAGGTTGTGGTCAACGATCTTGGTGGCGGCCTCGCTGGCGGAGATGCAGGTGATGCGGGCCCGGCGGAGCAAGTGGCTGAAGAGATACGGTCCGCCGGGGGCGAGGCTGTTTCAAACTCGGACAGTGTCACTGACCTCAAAGCCGTAGAAGGCATGGTTGAGCAGGCCATGGACACCTATGGCGACCTGCACGGGATCATCAATCCGGCGGGTATTCTTCGCGACGGCATGTTTCACAAGATGTCCGAAGACGACTGGAAAAGCGTGATCGATGTGCATCTGCATGGTAGTTTCAACGTTATGCGCGCGAGCGTAGAGCACTTCCGTGAGAAGGAGCGCGGGTTTTATGTGATGTTCACATCGACCTCTGGTCTGATTGGGAATATCGGACAGGCGAATTACGCAGCTGCAAAACTCGGAATCATGGGCTTGTCGCGGATTGTCGCCATGGAAGGTGCGCGGAAAAACATCCGTTCAAACATCATCGCACCATTTGCTTGGACACGGATGATCGCTTCGATCCCGGTAAAAGATGAGGCCGGGGCAGAGAGAGTAGAGCGTATGAAGAACGGTATGCGCGCCGATCAGGTCGCGCAGCTCGCCGTTACTCTTTGTGCGGACGGAGCCTCGGATGTGTCCGGGCAGATCTTCGCAGTCAGAGGCAACGAAGTCGTCTTGTTCGATCAGCCACGACCAGTGAAATCGGTTGCACGCCTTGAAGGCTGGACCCCCGAAACCCTTATTGATCAGGGATTGCCAGCGATGAAGGCGAACATGTTTGGCCTTGAGGCAACCACGGGCGTTTTTCCCTACGATCCGATCTAGGCGAGGCGGTCGGTAGACGGCGGCGCGTCGCTGCGCTGAGCAAACACCGTGTTCTCAAGGGACGATCTCCGCTGAACCAACTCTTCTAGTCTGCGGACGTACGTTTTTATATTATGGTGTCTGATCAATGTATTAGCCCGAACTCTATTCAGCGTAATCAAGTTGATTGGCAATAAAGGCAACATCAAAAGGACGATGATCCATTGATGGAATATCCCGCGCGAGTGTCGCCTCAATGTCGGAGGTTTTTCGACAAGTGAGCGGGCATCACCAGCATGACGGTAGCCGAGAATGTAGGCGGGCATAAAGGGGACGGTGTCGGACTGGTTCGTCACGCGATAGTGCGGCGGCTTCACAAACAAGTCCAAGGATTTTCCTCCGGCACGCGGAGAGCCAAACGAGTAGCAGGCCGCGATTTGATCGCAGGAGAAAGCGGCTGTTGCGAGCTGGGCCAATGCTCCGCCCAAGGAATGACCGGTGATAAAGATCGGCTTCCTGGTGGACTCAACGATCACCCGATCGACTTCCACCTGTATCGCCGACCAATGCTGCTCGAAAGCGCGGAAGAAGCCGGCGTGGACCTTCACAAATTGCTCTTCGCCATCATACCGCCCGGTCGGGATCCTCTTTTTGAAGATGTTAATATTGGTGATCCAGTCCGTGCCCGCATTCGATCCACGAAAGACGAGGACGGCCATCTGATCATTCTCACAGAAATACGCCTCCGTTCCGAGGTTTCGGCGAAACCATGACCTTTTAGGTGGGTCGAAAAATACTCTCGTGACCCGAAACCCGAGCTCAGCGACTTCGGCGCGCAAGCCCTCCTCTCCTTCGCTTTCGAAGCGTTGATAAGCAGCGGCCGATAGCCTGGCCATAAGCAGCGCGACGCGATCTGAATAAGCAGCTCTTAATGTGGGTAGCTGCTCCATAAGCGGCGATCCGTCCGTCCGGGTCTGAGCGTCCATTTCGTCCCACCGAATTCAATCAGCAGCAGAATAATCGATCGCGGCAGTCAATTCCACAGATATTCGGCGGAGCCACGTGTTGGCGTCTCGCCACGTCATGGCTTGCTGAAATTGATAGGTCCCATAAAGTGCACTAAATATTGTAGGGAGATACGGCATGATTGGTTTGGTTGTGACACTCGAAGTTCAGGACGGTAAGCAGTCTGAATTCGAAGACGTTTTCAAAGACTTGATGGCACAGGTGAAAGCCAACGAGCCGGGCTGCGTCTGGTATCAATTGTTCAAGTCTAAAAAGAGCGAAACCACTTACACGGTGTTGGAACAGTACGCCTCTCAAGATGCGCTCGATGCACACGGCAAGACGGACTACTTCCTCGCGGCACAGCCAAAGCTCGGTGCCTGCCTTGGCGGCGCGCCAAGCATGGAAGTCCTGGATATTGTTGAATAGGAACGGCTGATATGGACCTTGCCTTCACCGATGAAGATCGCGCGTTTCAAGCAGAAGTGCGTGGCTGGATAGAAGAGAATTACACGCAGGACCTGCGTGCGAAGCAGGCCATGTCGAAGAACGGCTATCTCGACAAGGAAGGCATGGTCACCTGGCAAAAGCGTCTCCATGAGCGCGGCTGGATCGCGCCAAACTGGCCTAAAGAGTTTGGCGGCGCGGGATTCACCGCCGGTCAGAAATATATTTTTCATATGGAGATGGCGTCAGCAGGCACCCCGCAAACATCGCCAATGGGACTGTCGATGGTGGCACCCGTCATCATGGCCTTTGGCAATGACGCACAGAAGCAGCAACATCTCCCGCCTATTCTTTCTACCGACGTGTGGTGGTGCCAGGGCTATTCTGAACCCGGGTCCGGATCGGATCTCGCATCCTTGCAGATGAGTGCAGTTCGGGACGGCGATGAGTACGTTCTCAATGGCTCCAAGATCTGGACGACACATGCCCAATGGGCGGACTGGATGTTCTGTCTCGTACGCACGTCCAAGGAAGGAAAGCCACAGGAAGGCATCAGCTTTATTATATTTCCAATGGACCTTCCGGGCATCACGGTATCGGCTCTGCCGACGATTGATGGACCTGTCGATGGTCAACAGGAAATCAATCAGGTCTTCTTCGAAGATGTCCGTGTGAAGATTGATGATGCGCTGATCGGTGAAGAGAACAAGGGGTGGACCTACGCCAAATACCTGCTCCAGTTCGAGCGCGGTAACGCCTATGCGCCGGGGCTGAAAAACGCGCTGGCAAAAGCGAGAAAACTCGCTGGCCTTGAACAGTCCAATGGACGGCCCGTAATAGAAGACCCGGATGTTGCGCGTAAGTTTGCAGAGCTCGAGATCCGTATCGAAGCCTTGAACGCTACCGAGCTGCGCATCTTTTCCGCCCTGGCTGCGGGCGAGGCCGTTGGGCCGGAAAGCTCGATGTTGAAATGTGCAGGGTCTGAAGCGCAACAAGCCATAACGGAGCTGATGCTCGAGACCGTGGGCGCATATGGCGTGCCGTTTGTTGAAGACACCTGGGCGCATCTCCGCGATGGCACAAATTACGATCTGCCAACTCCGGACTATGCGGCACCGGTCGCACCGACCTATTTCAACTATCGGAAAACATCGATCTATGCCGGGTCTAACGAGATCCAGCGGAACATCATGGCGAAGATGGTCTTGGGGCTATAATGGTCGGCACTTCGATCCCTGGCGGTCTGAAGCGGCTCTACAATATCCAAGGCCTATTCGTTCAAGCAGGCTGGCTCTCGCTTCTGGTCGCGGTTTTCTGGTCACAGGCGCTTATCGGAGCCTATATCTGCGTTCTTGCAATCGGGTTGGTTTATGTCAGTGCTCTGGCATTTGGTGGCCGGCTCGACCCCGACTCTCCAGCGATCAGCGTGAAGAGTTTCTTCTCTCTGCCCGGAGTTATCGGTTTGCTTCAGAACCGCCGGGCGGCGTTTGCGTCCTGGACGCATATCCTTGTTTTCGACCTTCTGGTCGGGACACTCATTTTGCTCGATGCAAATGCAGCTGATGTGGCGGCCTGGCTGGTTATTCCATGCCTGTTCCTAACACTGATGTTCGGACCCGCAGGCTTCGTGGCGTATGTCGTTCTGAGGCTTTCGATCTTTGGCGTACCAACATTTTTGATGCCGTGGTAAGCTCTACCAAAATATAGGAGGAGATCAGGCATGGCTGCAGATGGAAACGCTCGCGCCAAATTCTCGGCAATGACCGAAGGCACAAAGGAAGACTGGACTATAATTGCGACCCATGCGGCGGAGTTTAACAGGCAGCTTCCCGATCGGGTGTTGGCGCACCTGAAACTTCTGGATGGCGATTATGGTGGCTTTCCAGTCGACCGACTAACCCACTCTCTACAGACGGCCACGCGGGCACATCGGGATGGACGCGATGAGGAATACGTTGTCTGCGCACTTCTGCACGACATCGGAGACATGCTTGGATCACACAATCATCCAGATGTGGCAGCTGCGATCCTGAAACCATTCGTATCGGAAAAGAACCTCTGGATGGTGGCCAATCATGGTATGTTCCAGGGCTATTACTTTTTCCATCATTTAGGGCTCGACCGCGACATGCGCGAGCAATTTCAGGATCATCCCTATTATCAGTATACAGCTGAGTTTTGCCATCAGTATGACCAGGCAGCATTTGATCCAGATTACGAGTCCGAGCCGTTAGAGTTCTTCGAGCCGATGGTGCGGCGTGTCTTTGCGCGGCCGATAAGGTCTATGTATCTGCGCGAGAACGCTTGAGAGACTAAGCGAAGAACGTCGCAACGCTTCGCTCGATCGCCCAGTACGTGCCAATGATGCCGAGCATGTAGGCGCTGGCGAAGCGCACTGCGAAGGCATTGCTGTCGACGTTCAGTTTTGCCTTCGCTGATATCCATATTGCGCCCAGCACAGCAGCGATGATCGCAAGCTGGCCGGCTTCAACACCAAGATTGAACAGTAGAAGCGCCAGAACTTCTGACTGTTTTGGTAAGCCAATCTCCGCGAGCGCCCCCGCAAACCCAAACCCGTGAATAAGCCCGAAGAGGCCAGCAATCAGCCACGGTTTGCGGGCGGCAATGGTCGCTCTGCCCCATTGTTTGTGCAAGGCTTCGAGGCCGAGCAGCGAAATGCTGAGAGCGATGACGATCTCGACAGGTGGGCCGGGCAAAGTGACCCCGCCGAGAGCGGATAGTCCCAGTGTGACCGAGTGTGCGACCGTAAAGGCCGTGACAGTTCCCAAAAGCTGACGCCTCTCGACCAGTAGCAAAATGCCGAGCACGAAGAGCAAATGGTCCCAGCCAAACCAGATATGCTCGACCCCGATCTGAAAATATGCAGCTGTCGCTGCTGCAACGGGGCCGGCGAGATCAAGTTCTGGCGAGGCGGGCCGCAGTACCGCCGAACGGGTTTCGCCCGCCTGGTCAGTAATTCGCACAAATACATCCGTCAGCGTACGGTCGAGGCCTTCAACGCTGATCACGCCTGATGTGAGGTCGCAGTTCACCGACCACCGCCGGATGATCGCGTTCCCTGATGTCGATGTGCGCTCGTCCTCCGGTTCGCAAGCGTCGGGTAGAATTGGATCAATTCTCAGTCGACGATCCCCGGTGATGGGTTGTTTCCAAACCACGGAATGCTGGTCGGCCTCGGTCTCAAGGAGTTCGAGATAGGCAGGACGAACCTCGTGGGCCAAGGCTGGCATCGCGGCACAGAGAATGGCTGCGAAGCTAACGAGCACCCGCACAACTGAACGCACTACTCCGCGCCTCCGATAATCACCGTGTATTGGTCGACAATATCCTGAATAGCATCCTCGTTCAGTTGTCGCCGTGTTTCATCCTGCCAGTCAGCAAGGACGCTTGATCGAACGTCGGAGAAGTCCGGTAGCGTTGCCTCATCCCGACGTGCGAGACGGACGAAGTGAACTCCCAAGGCTGATTGAACCGGTCCCTGCCATGGCACTCCGGGGGAGAGTTCAGACATCGAACGGGCAAACTCGACGCCAAACAAGCGCGCAACTTCTCTCATGGGAAAGTCGCCATATTCCCTCTGCAGCATGAACGGGTCACCGATCTCTTTCCAACCATCTCCATCAACAGCAGCAAGTTGGGCGACGGCGGTTTCGATGCGAGGATCCTCAGCGTCCCGAAAATATATGTGCTCGAAGGTCACCCGCTCTGGCGTTTCAAATCTTCTGGAATTGGTTTCAAACCACGCTTCTAGTGTTGCCTCGTCGGGCTCAGGCAGGTCGACAAGATCAGCGACCATGAATGCCATCTTCTGTTCGAGCCGCCGGTCCACAACAAGATCGTGTTGATCAAGACCGAGGCGGCGCGCTTCGCGGGCGAGGGCCTCCCTGCGCACATAATCGGCGACCAGACCGCGCATATCTTCAGGGCGTGGCAATGCGCCCGCCTCCGCCGTGTATAGCGCGGCAAGGCGCTCCATCTCCGCTGCGGGGACGACAATGGTGCTGTCGATGTCGGCCTGCCGGCTTTGCCAAAGGCTGAACACGGCAAACAGTAGAGCTGCCGCCAATATGAAATGGAGCAAGGGCTCCCTTAGAAGTGCGCGCATTTATTCGCCTGAAGGAATGTACCAGATTGGAGAAGTATAGGCCCGCTCCTGCAAAGTCTGGGGGACATCTGGACGCGGGGGCGTGCCGGCCCGCAGGGCATCCCAGGTACTCCAACGGCAGGATGGATTTTCGAGGACGCGAACGTAATAGGTCGCCCTCACTGCTGGATCGAATGTGGGATCACGCCAAAGGGTCTTGAGTTCGGCAGCACCCTCGCCCGTTGGTGTACAGGTCTCCATATCGACGGCTGCGCCATTATCTGCGCATCGATAGGTGTCGGCGGACGGCGCGCCTGTATGGCAGGCCACATCAAAGACCTGTTCGCCCGTGGCCGTGACCTTCACCACCTGAGCTCGCTGTAACGCGCCGCCATTTGCATCACGTTGCGCCCAAACCACGAATGCCGGAGCATCGCCGTCACCGATCAGATCACCGCCCATCGGAACGCCGTCGGCGTAGGCTTTTGAGACCAGTTCCGGATCGTCGATCAGCACGTCATCGAAGCCGAATCCACCGAAAAAACGAACACGCATGCGCGGGCCCGTGGTTGCGAAGGTTTCCTTACGGCGAAACGCATCGAATATAGCCTCGCGCGTGTTCTCCTCTGCCCATACACCGGTGAGGCCGGAGGCGCTCCAACGGGAGAACCACTCGGTGGCATTGCGCACGATCTGATTTTGGGGCTGGTCATCCCAACCAGATGTTCCAAGAAAAGGTACAGATCCACGGGACACCGCTGTCCCATCCACGATCCCGACCTTCGACCAGAAATCGTTCTCATTGTAAGACCCGCCGACAACGTGGCTGTCCGACGCCGCCACTAGACCGAAGCGGAAAGGATCAAAGCCTTCTTCGGCCTGCAGTTTCAGACCGTTTCGGTAGGCCTCGCGCACAAAACTCCCCTCGGTCTTCGAAACATCGTACGAGGCAAGAAGCTTGTCGTAGAGTTCAAAGTCGGCCCACTCGTCATTCGGTGAAAGATCGGGGTGAGTTTCCGAAGTGCCCTTCACTTGCGTGATTTCAACCAGCGGCTCGTTCAGCATGCGCTGGGCTGCATATTCTGACGTAAGCGGATCGCCATTATAAGTTTCCAGACGGAACATCTGGCCATCGGACACATTAGAATTATGAGGTATGGCAACCGCTTCGAAGCCGAGCGCGCGCTGCTCGTCCATCCAGTCCCAGAGATCCTCCGGATTGGTCGAATCGAGCGTTGAGAATAGGCGGTCGGGCGCTGCCCCTCGAAAGAATACGTTGCGGTGCAGATTTCCGCCTCCGAATGTGCCGTCTTCTTCATTCGTGGTGACTGACGTGTACTCGTAGGCTGAGAAAGTGGTGAAAACGCCAGGCTCATTGTGCGCCTCGGCAGCCGCAACATTCTCTGCCCAGGCGCTATTCATGACGCCTTGATCGTAGATATCCTCCAGCGGCTCCCCAGAGCGAACGGATGCGCCAACGCCCTGGAAGGCGGCGGTTATGGCTTCCGGATTTGAAGAGAACATGTCTCGCGCACGAGGAGACTCAGACAGACGTGTGCCCTCGGTATCCATCTCCGGCAGGATGCCCAAATAGGCCGCATGATCTGTAACAGCGTAGAAATCCAGGGGGCCGCCCGCGATGGTCATATCGAAGCCTGAGGGGTGCTTAATGGTTTCGCCTTTTGCGAAACGATAGGCGTCATCAGCGGTTCGACGCACATTGAAGATATATGCGTCGAATGAGTTTCGCGTGTGGATGTGCAGGTCACCGAAATAGGCATTGCGATCGGGGTTTGACACTGTGCGGACAGATCGGTCCGTCGTCTCAGTGGCTGCGTCGCTGTTTACTTCGACCCCTGTGTTTTCGGAGCCAGCCGGTGCTCCCTCTCCACATGCGGCGAACGCCATCAGTGATGCCGCGGTCAACACATAGCATTTCATAGCTGAGCTCCCTCCTCATATTTTTTGAGGCAGCATAAGCTTAGTCCTTTGAAGCCAAAAGGTCCATCTATTGGCACTATTCGCGCCAATACTTATTGGATGTGGTCGCCCTGTCAGCCGCGTGGGATCGAGTAGTTAGGTGCCTCGCGCGTCATGGTGACGTCGTGGACATGGCTTTCACGGAGGCCCGCGCCGGTAATCTGAAGGAATTCGGCTTTCTCGTGCAGTTCGGCAATCGTCTTTGCACCGACATACCCCATAGCCGCCCGCAGTCCGCCAACCATCTGGTGAACAATCGGGCCGAGTGGTCCTTTAAACGGCACCTGACCTTCAATCCCTTCCGGTACCAGCTTTTCAGAACTCGCCTCTTTCTGGAAATATCGGTCAGCGGATCCGCGGGCCATAGCGCCGAGCGATCCCATGCCGCGATAGGACTTATAAGACCGGCCCTGATACAAGAAAACTTCGCCAGGAGACTCTTCGGTTCCGGCAAACATTGACCCCATCATCGCGGTCGATGCACCCGCTGCCAATGCCTTTGCGAAATCGCCAGAGAACTTGATCCCACCATCGGCGATTATGGGTGTGTTGGTCGAGGACGCCGCATTCGCGCAGTCTTCGATGGCCGTTAGCTGTGGCACTCCGACTCCGGCGACAATCCGCGTTGTACAGATCGAACCTGGCCCAATGCCGACTTTGACCGCGTCAGCGCCAGCATCGATGAGCGCTTTGGTTGCATCTCCTGTCGCTACATTCCCTGCAATAATCTGCACAGAGTTGGAGAGTTTCTTCGCTGCCTCAACGGCCCTTGCAACCGCGATGGAGTGGCCGTGGGCGGTGTCGATTACGACCGCATCTGCTCCTGCCTCAATGAGGGCAGCGGTGCGCTCCAACCCCTCATCGCCCACCGTCGATGCCGCCGCAACTCGAAGGCGGCCCTGCACATCTTTTGCGGCGTTGGGATTGAGCTGCGCCTTGTCCATGTCTTTTACGGTCAGAAGGCCGATGCACCGGTCATCATCATCAACGATAATTAGCCGCTCGATGCGATTTTGGTGGAGCAGTCTGCGAGCCTCGTCATTCGGCGTGTCTTCCTTGATGGTGACAAGCTTGCGCGTCATCAGCTCCGATACGGGCTGGGTCTCGTTTTCAGCAAATCGAACGTCGCGATTGGTCACGATGCCGACGAGTTTGCCGTCCGCTTCGACTACAGGAATGCCAGAAAAACCGTAGCGTTCCTTCAGTTCCCGTAAGTCCGACAACGTCGCGGTTGGAGAGATTGTGTAGGGGTTCATCACCACACCGCTCTCATACTTTTTCACCTGAGCGACTTCGCCAGCCTGCTCCTCCACAGAGAGGTTGCGATGGATGACACCGATACCGCCGACTTGAGCCATGGCAATGGCGAGACGAGCTTCGGTGACAGTGTCCATGGCCGCAGACATAAGCGGAATGTTTAGCGGAATGGACTTGGTGAGATTTGTCGCGATGTTGACATCGGCGGGCAAAACCTCGCTTGGACCGGGCTGAAGTAGCACGTCATCGAAGGTCATCGCCTGGCGGATTTTCATGGAGGCAGCTCCCTTTTTGGCCATGTAAGAGAGTCGAAGGGGTTCGGCAACCGAAATTCTCAACAACTACAGTAGTTTTGCCGAATTGGCCGATCAATTGTTTTGAGAGTGTTTTGAGAAAGTGATCATTTTTCGTTCGCATTTTTCAGCAGCGTTGTAACGAAATTTCGGAAATAGGACTTGAAATCTCTTACGAATATTCGTAAATTTACGATAACGAATTGGAGAACGATATGTGGAAACAAGCGCTACTTACCAGCACACTGATTCTTGCCGGGTGTTCAGGAGGGGGCGGAGGATCGCCAGCATCGCCTCCTGTATCGATGAGCCCTTCACCTACTCCATTGCCGCCTCCACCACCACCACCACCTCCGCCGACCGAGGCT